>CAVSXQ010000075.1:0-12483 GCA_963731915.1 uncultured Alphaproteobacteria bacterium | reverse complement strand
GGCGTGACGGAAGTGACGTATTATCGGTGGCGCAATGAGTATGGCGGCCTCAAGGGCGATCAGGTTAAGCGGCTCAAGGAGCTGGAGACGGAGAATGACCGTCTGCGGCGAGCAGTGTCGGATCTAACGCTGGACAAGCTGATCCTGGCAGAGGCCGCAAAGGGAAACTTCTAAGCCCCTCCCGCCGCCGCGCGTGCGTGGATCACGTGATGGTCGAGCTTGGCATCTCCGAGAGACGGGCATGCCGAGCCTTGGGCCAACATCGATCGACGCAGCGCAGGAAACTCCGACGACACCCGATGACGAGGCGGCGTTAACTGCCGACATCGTCGAGCTTGCCCGCCAATATGGCCGCTACGGATATCGGCGGATCACGGCGCTGCTTCGCAGGGCTGGCTGGACGGTGAACAAGAAACGTGTCGAGCGGATCTGGCGATGTGAGGGGCTGAAAGTGCCTGCCAAACAGCCTAAACGCGGGCGTCTCTGGCTCAACGAGGGATCATGCATCCGTCTGCGGCCGGAACACCCCAACCATGTCTGGTCCTATGACTTCGTTGCTGAGCGTACCCACGATGGCAAGGCCTTCCGAATGCTGTGCATCATCGACGAGTTCACCCGTGAGAGCCTGGCCATCCGGGTGGCACGGAAGCTCAGGGCCACCGACGTCATCGAAGCCCTCTGCGAGCTGTTCGTCTCGCGGGGCATTCCTGCGCATATACGTTCCGACAACGGCCCTGAGTTTGTCGCTGAGGCTCTCCGGGATTGGATTGCTGCGGTCGGAGCCAAGACCGCCTACATCGAACCTGGAAGCCCATGGGAGAACGGCTATTGCGAAAGCTTCAACGGTAAACTGCGTGACGAACTGCTCAACGGAGAGATCTTCTACACCTTGAAGGAGGCCCAGATCGTGATCGAAAACTGGCGGCAGCACTACAACACCGTCCGCCCGCACTCATCGCTCGGATACCGACCGCCGGCGCCAGAGGCACTCGTCTGGCCTGCACCAAAACCGGTGGCGCAAATGCAATCCCTAAACTAACATTCCCAACGGACCACTCCGTGGCGGCCGGTCAGGCGCGCGACCACGCGAGATCGGTGGCGCCAACCTAACACGGCCTGTGCCGTTGTGGCACGAATTGCGTCGGGGGAGGCTTTGCAGCGACGGAACAACGGGTTATTTAATTGGCCGGCCTAACGGCCGATTATCTTCTTTTGAGCATGATCTTTTCGCAAAACCGGCACCTGACCCGCTATCGCGTGCGGGCAAACATTTTACGGATCTCGCTCTAACCGGAGCAATTGCCATGTCGATGCAGAGTGCGGCTTCCCCCGCCCACGTGATCACCCCGCCGAAGGCGCGTTCGCTGCGGCATATTCCGGGCGAGGAGGGTTGGCCGTTCATCGGCCGCACGCTTAACATTCTTGCCGACCCCAAGGGCGAGGTCGAGCGGATGTCCGCGAAATACGGGCCGGTCTATCGCAGCCACGTGCTCGGCGAAACCAGCATCACCGCGCTCGGGCCCGAGGCCAACGAACTGGTGCTGTTCGACCAGCAAAAGCTGTTCTCCTCGACCTATGGCTGGGAGATTGTGCTCGGCCGGCTGTTTCCGCGCGGGCTGATGCTGCTCGATTTCGACGAGCACCGCCTGCACCGGCGCGCGCTTTCGGTCGCCTTCAAGTCCGGACCGATGAAATCCTATCTCGCCGAGCTGAAAGAGGGATCGCCGCGCCGCGTCGCGGAATGGAAGGCGCAGCCCGGCCCGATGCTGTTCTATCCCGCGATGAAACAGCTCACGCTCGACCTCGCCGCGACTTCCTTTCTCGGCACAGGCATCGGGCCGGAAGTCAACGAGATCACCCAGGCGTTTATCGACATGGTCGCGGCGGCGGTCGCCCCGATCCGAACGCCCGCTGCCGGGCACGCAGATGGCGCGCGGCGTGAGGGGGCGCAAGCGCATCGTCGCCTATTTCTCCGAGCAGATTCCGATCCGCCGCGCACGCGGCGGCGGGGAGGATCTGTTCTCGCAACTATGCCGGCAACCCTCGAAGACGGCGCGCTGCTCTCGACGCCAGATATCATCGATCATATGAGCTTCCTGATGCTGGCCGCGCACGACACGCTGACCTCGTCGCTGACCATTTCATCGGCGAGCTTGCGGCAAATCCGGAGTGGCAGCAGCGGCTGCGCGCGGAAGTCACGGACCTCGGCATCGGCACGGGCGATCCGACCAGCTTCGACATGCTGGAAAAGATGCCGCTGTCGGAAATGGCGTTCAAGGAAGCGTACGCAAGAAGCCGCCCGTGCCCTCTATCCCGCGCCGCGCGATGCGCGACTTCACCTTCAAGGGGTTCGCGATCCCGGCCGGCACCATGTTCGGCGTCAATCCGCTGTACACGCATCACATGCCGGAGATCTGGCCTGACCCGGAAAAATTCGATCCGCTGCGCTTCACAGACGAGGCGCAGCGCGCCCGCCACCGCTTCGCCTGGGTGCCGTTCAGCGGCGGCGCGCATATGTGCCTCGGGCTGCACTTTGCCTATATGCAGGCGAAAACCTTTGCCCGGCATTTCCTGCAAAATCTTGAGGTCTCGCTGGAGCCCGGCTACAAGCCGAAATGGCAGATGTGGCCGATCCCGAAGCCGCGCGATGGGTTGCGGGTGACGATCAAGCCGGTGTGACGGTCGCTCCCCGCGCGTCGATCCAGTCCAGTCATCCTGAGGTGCGCGCTCTTGCGCGTCTCAGGATGACGGGGATTGAGCGTTGCCGCGAAGCTACTTCAGCAGCGTCGTGAGCTGCGCGCCCTCATCGGCCACGAACACCGCGATCAATTCCGCGGGCTCGGTGTTGCTGGCATTGGCCGAGACCATGTGCTTCGTGCCCGGTGGCTCGAAGAAGGACTGTCCGACCTTGAAAGTCTCGACCGGGCCGCCGCCGAGCTGCGAGCGAATCTCGCCCTTGGTGATGTAGGCGGTGACCGAGCCGGCATGGGTGTGCGGCGGGGTGAATCCGCCGGGGCCGTAAAACACCCGCACGACAGTGACGCGCTTGCCCGGCACGTTCGGCAGCGCATGCGAGGTGATCGGCTCGACGACATCTTGCGAAGAGCCGGTCGGAGCGGCCGTCATGCAGAACGGCTCGACCACGGCGGCAGCAATATCCCGCGCCATCGGCAGGTCCTTGCCGATCACGAATGCGCAGGCAAGGCCTGCAATGATGGCAAAATGAAGCGGCCGGGGCTCGGGGATTCTGAGCGTGGTCGTTGCGAACATGATTGGCCTACCCTTCCCTGTCATTGCCCCGCGCCCTGCTCGAACGTCTTGCGCAGGGTGACATAGCCTTGTTGCTGCTGGGTCCAGTTGCGGCCGCCGGTGATGGCGCCGTCGACCACCAGATCGTGGCCGTTGATGAACGTCGACTCGTCGCTGGCGAGGAACACCGCGGCCTGCGCGATATCCTCGGGCAATCCGGCGCGCGGAATCGGCTGCGCCGATTTGTAGACCCCGTGCATCAGCTCAGGCGTCTTCTCCGCCGCCTCCACCGACAGGCCGAGCGCCTTGCCGAAAATGCCGGTGGCGATCACGCCCGGCGAGATCGAGTTGACGCGGATGCCGGTTTCGCCGAGCTCCATGGCCACGCATTTGGTGAGATGGATGACGGCGGCCTTGGCCGCGCCATAGACCAGCGAGGTGGAATAGCCGCCGAGCCGTCCGGCAATGCTGCCATTGTTGATGATGCTGCCGGACCCCTGCTTCTTCATGTGGGGCGCGGCGTGCTTCATGCCGAGCATGACGCTGCGCACCAGCGTCCCCATCGCCGCATCGAAGCGGTCGACCTCGAGACCTTCGATGCCGCCGGTCTGCGCCGGGCCGCCGGCATTGTTGAACAGGCAGTCGATCCTGCCGAATTTGTCGATCGCAAGGGAGATCAGCGACTTCATCTGCTCTTCGACCGCGACGTCGGTCTGGCGGAAAATGCAGGCGGCACCGAGTTTCTTCGCCAGCGCCTCACCTTCGGGCACGCGGCGCCCGGCGATCACGACTTTTGCCCCTTCGGCGACGAACACCTCCGCCGTGCGCAACCCGATGCCGCTCGTCGCGCCGGTAATCACCGCCACCTTGCCGTTCAGCCGTCCCATGCCGTCCACCCCGTTGCTGTTGTTGTTTCCGCCACTATTCCTTCCGGCCGGGAACAAGGCAAGCGACGAGAAATCGCTGGATGGCGGGCGATTGCGGCTCGAAATCCCCGTTTCGCTTGCTGGGCGGCCATATTTTGGATTTGCTGGTCACGTGAAGTGACAGACGCATGGCAAAATTGATCGACGAGTTCCGGCGCGGCTGGCAGGGAATTTCCCAGCCCGCGCTGCCGTACAGCATTGGATTTGCGATTCTTTGCCTCGCATTGGCGACCCTGGCGCGGTCGGGGCTCGCCCAGATTCGTCCCGACATATTCTTCACGCCTTACTTTCCGGCGGTGGTCCTTGCGACGGTATATTCCGGCGTGAGGATCGGCGCGCTGACGGCGATCGCCGCGGGCGCGCTCGGCGTCAGTATCAATTTCGGCGACACCGCGGCAAATTCGGCGCGCTTTGCGCTTCTGGCGATCTTCTGGGCGGTCTGCGGCGTCACGATCTGGGGCGTCGAGCACTACCGGTCGATCGCCGCGCAGCAGCAGGAAATTTCAAAGCGCCTGATCCAGGAGGAGGAATACCGCAAGCTGATGGTCGCCGAGCTGCAACACCGGCTGAAGAACAAGATATCGATCGTCCACGCGGTGCTGCACCAGGTGCTGCACGACCAGCCGCAGGTCTGGGCCAGCATCGACCACCGTATCCGTGCGCTGTCGGCGACGGATGATTTGATCGCCAAGGTCGACGGCCGCGGCTGCGATATCCGCGACCTGCTGCGCTCCGAACTCGGGCCCTATGGCCATGTCCGGTTCAATTTGAACGGCGATGCGCTGTTCCTGCCCGACAAGCTCGCGGTCAGCCTGGCGCTGATGTTCCATGAATTGGCCACCAACGCCGGCAAATACGGCGCGTTTTCCTCGGCAAGGGGGATGCTGCAGGTGTCATGGACCGTCGACGACGACCGGCTCAACATCACCTGGGACGAAACCGAGGGACCACCGGTGGAAGAAATCGGCAAGCCCGGCTTCGGTACAAAGCTGCTGAATTCGGCGTTGTCGGCATTCCACGGCAAAACCGAGATCAGCTTTTTGAAGACCGGCGTTCACTGCACCATGCAGTGCCGGATTCCGGCGAGTTGAGGCGCATCCGTTCAACGATGCGTCTGGCCAATGCAAACCGGCACCACGTGCGTGCGGGGCAGGCTTTTGCTCGAAAATGCCATCGAAACACGCGCAAGACGAAAGCGGCGCGAAAGCCGCTGCCGGCTTGCGTTGACACTCTGTTAATGACGATTTCCGCAACGCGCGTTCAGCGTCCTGGCCTGCGCATTTGTCACGGCTTTTCGGAGTTTCACTTAACCAAAACTACAAGGGACCCTGCCAAGCTTCGCGGCCATGTACAGTCCCACCAAATACGACCTTCAGGCGGCGCGTCAGGCCGATAATGAAGGCCCCGAAAATTCCGAACTGGATGTCCTGCGGGATATTTTCAGGATGCTGCCCCACGGCGTCACCGTGCAGGACGAGCACGGCCATCTCCTGCTGGCCAATGACGCAGCAGCGGCGCAGTTGCGGATCAACCCGGAAGTGTCGTCCAGGGAAATGGATGCGCGCCGCGAAACCACCGCCGAATTGTTGCGGGCCGGCCGGGTCGCGATTGTAGAAGAGTCCGCCACAAGCGATGCGGGCAAGCAGGTATTCCTGACCAGCCATCGCCCGGTTCGCATCGCCGGCCGCGATCTGCTGCTGTCCAGCTCCGCCGACATCACCGAGCAAAAGGCCTTCGAAGACACCCTGTTCCGACAGGCCTATTATGACGAACTGACCGGCCTGCCGTCGCGGCGGGTGATCGAACATCGCGTCAACAGGCTGCTGCAAGAGGAGGCCGGTTTTCAAGGGAAAACCTCCGCGGGCTTCGCACTTGCCTTCCTCGACATCGACAATTTCAAGCACATCAACGACTATTACGGCCACGCGATCGGCGATGCACTGCTGGTGGAGATGACCAAGCGCCTCGGCATGACCTTGCGCGAATCCGACATGCTGTCGCGGATCAGCGGCGACGAATTCCTGCTATTGCTCAACCCGGTGCAGAGCCAGGACGAGGTCGCCGAATACCTGCATTTCATGCTGGAGCGAATCCGCGCGCCGTTCTTCATCGACGGCTCGGAGACTTTTGCCTCCGTCTCGGTCGGCGTCAGCCTCTATCCCGAGCACGGCCGGAGCTATGATACGCTGCGCCAGAACGCCGATATCGCGATGTATCGCGTCAAGAACGACGGCAAGGGCGCCGCCGCCTTTTTCGACGCCAGCATGGAGCGCGAGGCGCTGGCCCGCACCAAGGTCGAGCAATCGCTGCGGCTCGCGATCCTGGAAAAGCGCTTCTGCTGCGCGTTTCAGCCCAAGGTCGATATCCGCACCAGCGACGTCAAGGGCATCGAGGCGCTGGTTCGGCTGCGCGGCGACGAGGGCGTCATCCAGGCGCCCGGCACCTTCATCAACCTCGCCGTCGAGCTCGGATTGATCGACGAACTGACCCATCTGGTATTGGCCGAAATCGTCAAGTCGATCGACTCCATTAACGAGACCTTCGGGCACGACACCACTATCAGCATCAATGTCGCGGCGAAACAGGCCGACAATCCCGAATTCATGCGGCCCTTTGCGCAAGCGATCGAGCGGACCGGCTTCCCAAAACGCTTCATGGTCGAGGTGACGGAAGACGCTTTCGTCACCAAGACGCGGTTCCAGGACGAGATCCTGCCGATCTTCAGAGAACTCGGCGTCGGCATCTCGATCGACGATTTCGGCGTCGGCTATTCATCGCTCTCCGCACTCGCCGACATCACCGCCGACGAGATCAAGATCGACCGCTCCTTCATCACCGACATCCATAAGCGGCCGCGCAGCCAGGGCATTTTGCGCGCGATCGAATCGCTTTCCGAAGCGCTCGGCATGACCGTGGTCGCCGAGGGCATCGAAACCTACGAAGAGCTCGCCTATCTGCAGGCCGCGACGAAAATCCGTTATGCCCAGGGCTTCTATTTCTCCAAGCCGATTTTCCTGGAGGATCTGAATCCGGCAACGCCGCTTGCCAGCGAAAGCCGCGCCAGCTTCGCAAGCCGCCCGGCGCAGGAAAGCCGCCCGGCCTATTCGCGCGCCGGCGGCTATCGCCGCTGATCGGCCACGCACCCCGCGAGGCTCTATTTTCTCGTCTTGACGCGTTTTCTTCACGCGAACCGGTATCCACTTCGCTTGAAAACGCTCTCAACGAACTCTTAACCATCAGCGCCGCGCCGGCGCCGCGGGCTTTGCGGCATCAAGCAGGCATTAACTGGATTTCCTAACGTCAACGCCATTTGTGCATCGTACGCATATTCCCGGGGAGTAGGGAATGCGCGGCCCGCTTTACGATATCATGGACATAAGGTCTCGAACGGCAGCCATCTGGCGTAGCTTTGCCACGACGATCCGGGGGCCGGTGTTGTGGTTGACGCTGTGCGGGGGACTGCTGGTTACGGCGATCCTGCTCGGCACCATGATGATGGTCGGCGAGTTTCGCGAGCGCGCGCTGGGCAATAGCGAGCGCGAGCTGGAAAACACCGTGCTGCTGCTCACCCGTCACTTCGATCAGCAGTTCGAGGAACTCCAAGACCATCGCCGGCGATTTGATCGGCCAACTGCAAATATCCGGGATCGGGTCGCTGGAAGCGTTCAGGCAGCGAATGTCGGGGGCCGAAACCCACGAGATCCTGAAGTACAAGGGCTTGACCTATCTCGGCGACGTATCCCTGTTCGATTCCGAAGGCCAGATCGTCAACTGGTCGCGTCCCGGGCAGATGCCTGCCATCAACATCTCCGGGCGGGCCTATTTCAAGACGTTCAAGTCCGATCCGCAATCGGAACCGGTTCTGGCGGAAGCGGTTCGCAGCCTCAGCAACGGCAAACTGCAAACCGTCGTCGCCCATCGATTGAACGGGCGGGACGGTGTTTCCCTGGGCGTGATGACGCGGCGCATCGCGCCGGCCAATTACGAGCGATTCTTTGCGTCCGTGGTACCGGGAGCGGGTGCCGCCATTTCGATGTTCCATGCCGACGGAACGCTGATGGCCCGCTATCCGCACGCCGAGCAATTGATCGGGCAGAACTTCGCGACGGCTCCGTTGTTGCAGCATGTCCTGAGCAAGGGCGGTCAGCAGAGCCTGCGCGTGCAAAGCCCGATCGACGGCTCGGAGCGGCTCGGCTCCGCGGCCAAGCTGAGCCAGTTTCCCGGCGTTGTCGTCGCGACCAACACGCTCTCGGCCGCGCTGGCCGACTGGCACGAGCAAACCAGGCTCATGGTTGGCGCCGCGGCGCTGGCCGCACTGGTCATCGCACTCATTCTGTTCGTGATCATCCGCCAGATGCTCCGGCAGAGCCGGGAGTCGCATCAGCATGTGCAGGCGCAGAAGCAGCAGCTCGACACCGCGCTCAACAACATGACGCAGGGGCTCGTGCTGTATGATGCGTCCGAACGGCTCGTACTGTACAACCAACGTTTCATCAACATGTTTGGACTGTCGCCGGACATCGTCAAGCCCGGCGCCCATGCGCTCGACGATCATGCGGCATCGCGCCGCGATCGGATCGTTCGAAGGCGACGCCGACGAATTCTACGACTGCAGTCATGCGCAGCGTCGCGAACGGCGAAATCACCACGAACATCGCCAATTCGAAGACGGACGCTGGTTCCGGATCGTCAACCAGCCGCTGGCGCAAGGCGGCTGGGTAGCGACCATCGAGGAAATCACCGAGCAGCGCCGGCTCGAGCAGGAGCGCGACCGCAACCAGGCCTTCCTGCGCGAGATCATCGATCATATCCCCTCGCAAATCACCGTGAAGGACGTGCACGACCGCCGCTATGTGCTGGTCAACCGGGTCGCCGAAAGCCATTTCGGCCGGCCGCGCGACGCCATCCTCGGCAAGACGGCGCCCGACCTGTTTCCGAAGGCTTCCGCCGAGATCATCGCGGCCGACGACGAGACGACGCTGCGGTCCCCGCAAGGCATGTTCAAGGACGAGCATCCCTGGGAAAGCCAGGCGATGGGCAAGCGCTTCATCACCTCGCGCCGCCTCGCCATTCGCGACAAGGCCGGGGAAGCGCGCTACCTGATCAACATCGTCGACGACGTCACCGAGCGCCGCCGCGCCCACGACCGGATTACGCATCTCGCCCATTACGATCCGCTGACCGACCTGCCGAACCGGGTGCTGTTCCGCGGACAGATCGAGCGCGAGCTGCAGAAGACCACCCGCGGCGAAAAATTCGCGCTGCTCTATATCGACGTCGACGAATTCAAGGGCATCAACGACTCGCTCGGGCACCATGTCGGCGACGAGCTCCTGAAGGCCGTTGCCGCCCGCCTCCGCGGCTGCATCCGCGATACCGACCTGATCGCACGGCTCGGCGGCGACGAATTCGCCGTGATCCAGAGCGGCGTCACCGGCATCAGCGACGTGCTCGAATTCGTCAACCGGATCTACGCGGCGATCCGGCAGCCCTATCAGTGTCTCGGCCATCACCTTTCCACCGACGCCTCGATCGGCATCGTGATGGCGCCGCAGGACGGCACCAACCTCGATCAGCTGATCAAGAACGCCGACCTGGCGATGTACGGCGCCAAGGCCGACGGCCGCCGCACCTATCGCTTCTTCGAGCCCGAAATGGACGCCAGCGCCAAGGCGCGGCTTTCGATGGAGCAGGATCTGCGCCAGGCGATCGCCGGAGGCGATTTCGAAATCCACTACCAGCCGCTGGTCTGTCTCAAGACCGATTCTGTGACCGGCTGCGAAGCGCTGCTGCGCTGGCGCCATGCCGAGCGCGGCATGATCTCGCCGGCCGAATTCATTCCCGTGCTGGAAGACACCGGGCTGATCAACGAGCTCGGCGAATGGGTGCTGAAAACCGCCTGCGCCGAGGCTGCGGGCTGGCCGGATCACGTCCGCCTCGCGGTCAACGTCTCGCCGGTCCAGCTCAAGAACGACGGCCTCGCCCTGAAGATCGCAGGCGCGCTTGCCGCCTCCGGCCTGCCGGCCAACCGGCTCGAACTCGAGATCACCGAAGCGGTGCTGATCCATGACGACGAGGCGGCGCTCGCCATCCTGCATCAACTGCGCGCCATCGGCGTGCGCATCGCGCTCGACGATTTCGGCACCGGCTATTCGTCGCTGAGCTATCTGAAGCGCTTCCCGTTCGACAAGATCAAGATCGACCGCTGCTTCGTCACCGACCTCGCCGAAATGGACTCTTCGGCAGCCATCGTGCAGGCGGTGGTGAACATCGCCGCCTCCCGCAACATGACGACGGTGGCCGAAGGCGTCGAAACGCTGGAGCAGAAGGGCGTGCTGCGCGCGCTCGGCTGCACCCAGATGCAGGGCTTTCTGTTCAGCGGCGCAAAACCCGGTCCCGAAGTGCGAAAGCTGTTCGGCGCGAGCCGCGCGGCCGTGGTGGCGGCATAATGCCGAAGCCGCCGCACCAGGGACGAGGCAAGCTGGCCCGCGCCGGCTCCGAGCTGGCGCACGCCTACGCGGTGCGGTTGCTGCAGCATCTGGTGGTCCCGACCTTCGTCATCGACCCGCAGCGGCGCGTCGTGGTCTGGAACCGCGCCTGCGAACGGCTCACCGGCGTTGCCGCCTCCGAAGTGCTGGGCACCAGCCGGCACTGGGAGGCGTTCTATGAAACCGAGCGCTATTGCCTCGCCGACCTGGTGGCGTTGGGAGAACACGAGAAAATCGGCGAACTCTACGCCCAGCACGCCGTGTCGAATGACGGCACCCTCGGCGCCAGCGCGGAAAACTGGTGCCATATGCCAAAGCTCGGCAATCATCTCTATCTCGCGATCGACGCCGGCCCGATCCACGATGACGACGGCAATCTGATCGCGGTGGTCGAAACGCTGCGCGACATGACCGACCAGAAACGCGCGGAGATGGCGCTGAAGACGCTGGCGGCCAAGGATGCGCTGACCGATCTCGCCAACCGCCGCTCGTTCGACCAGGCGCTGGAGATGGAATGGTCGCGCGGCCTGCGCAGCGGCCGGCCGCTGGCGCTGCTGTTTGCGGACGTCGATCATTTCAAGCTGTTCAACGACCGGCACGGCCACCAGCGCGGCGACGAATGCCTGCGCGCCATCGCCGGCGTGATCGGCAAGACCGCGATCCGGCCGACCGATCTCGCCACCCGCTATGGTGGCGAAGAGTTCGCCATCATCATGCCGGACACCGACATGGCGGCGGCCTGCGCGGTCGCCGAACGGCTTCGCGAGGCCGTCATGGACCTTGATATCGCGCTCGGCGACGCCGGCACCGGCTCGATCGTGACGCTGAGCATCGGCGTTGCGGCGCATGTCCCCGGCAGCAACGATGCCGGACCCGACTGGCTGCTCGGACAGGCGGACCAGGCGCTCTATGCGGCAAAGCACCTCGGCAGAAACCGCGTGATTTCCGCCGACACCATGCTGGCCGATTTCGCAAAACTGCATCCCGACAAGGCCGTCGCGCCAGACCCGCTGCGCGCCGCCAAACGGTAATATTCGCCCCTGTCGCCGGGCCCGGCGCGCTCCTATATAGGCCGGGCAATCACGCGAGCCGCAAACGGGGCATCATCATGCAGCCTGTTTCCATCCTTTTGAACATCCTGTGGATTCTCATCGGCGGCGCCTGGATGGCGTTTGGCTGGCTGATCGCCGCGATCGTCATGGCGATCACCATCATCGGCATCCCCTGGGCGCGGGCGGCGTTCAACATCGCCGTCTACACGCTGCTGCCGTTCGGCTCAAAGGCGGTGCGGCGCGATGAGCTCACGGGCATGGAGGATACCGGCACCGGCCCGCTCGGCGTGATCGGCAACCTGATCTGGCTGCTCCTCGCCGGCTGGTGGCTGGCGCTCGGCCACCTCATCACCGCGGTCATTCTTGCGGTGACCATCATCGGCATCCCCTTTGCCTGGGCGCATCTCAAGCTTGCCGGCATCGCGCTGTGGCCGATCGGCAAGGTGATCGTGCCGGCGTAACCTCCGCCCTGTCCTGAATTAGGGAGCGACCTGTGCCCGCCTTGTTTCTGGTGATCTCGACGCCGCGGCCGGAACGGCCGTCGGAAATGGCCGAACGGCGGCAGAGCTTTTGGCCCTGGATCGGCACCTATGAGACGGCCGGCGTCTGCAAGCAGATCTATGCCCGCGTCGGCCGCGGCGCGGTTGCCGTTTTCGACGTCGAGAGCAACGATCAGTTGCACCGGATCCTGAACGAATGGGCCGACATCATTCCGGCGGAGTTCGACGTCTATCCGCTGGTCGATACCGGCGCGACCAAGAAGATGCT
>CAVSXQ010000074.1:0-15094 GCA_963731915.1 uncultured Alphaproteobacteria bacterium | reverse complement strand
ATACTGGTCGAACTCGCGGCGAAATTTTATGAGCGAGCCCCACAGGGAAACGTGATCGGGGATCTTTGCCGGCCAGCCGACCGCGCCGAAATAGATGGCGTCGTGCTTGCCGATCTGCTGCTTCCAGTCTTCCGGCATCATCTCGCCGTGCTTTTCGTAATAGTCCCAGGAAGCAAAGTCGAAATGGTCGAAATGCACCTCAACCCCGTGCTTTTTCGCGGCCGTCTCGATGACGCGCAGGCCCTCCGGCATCACTTCCTTGCCGATGCCATCACCGGGGATGACTGCGATCCGGTACTTCTTTTTTGTGCTCATCGAGGTATTCCTTGGGACGCTATTTTCACCTGATTGCAATGGACCAAACCGCGCCGCGACGCAACGCTGCAGTGCAGTGTTGACGGCGGCGGGTAGCCAATCGAAACTCGCCGCCCCTCCCTGCCTCAGCCCAATACCGACAAGAGAGAAAATCCATGGACCTGCATCTGCGCGGCAAACGCGTCCTCATCACCGGCGCGTCCAAGGGCATTGGCGCGGCCGCCGCCGAAGCCTTTGCCGAGGAAGGCTGCCATTTGATCCTCGCCGCCCGCAGCGGCGATGCGCTGAAAGCGCTGGCCGAGCGGCTGCGCTCCACCCATCAGATCGATGCGACAGCGCATGTCGCCGACCTGCGCAATCCCGCCGATATCCAGAAGCTCGTCAAGGCTGCCGCCGATATCGACATCCTCGTCAACAATGCCGGCGACATTCCCGGCGGTTCGATCGACAAGATCGATGAAGCGACCTGGCGTCACGCCTGGGAGCTGAAGGTGTTCGGCTACGTCAACATCACCCGCGCGGTCTACGCCCAGATGAAGGCGCGCGGCCATGGCGTCATCGTCAACGACATCGGCGCCGCCGGTGAAAGGTTCGACGCCAACTACATCTGCGGCAGCGCCGGCAATGCGGCGCTGATGGCCTTTACCCGCGCACTCGGGGGCAAGAGCCTCGCCGACAATATTCGCGTGGTCGGCATCAACCCCGGCCCTGTCGGGACCGACCGTCACGTCACGCTGATGAAGACGCGTGCAAAGAACCAGCTCGGCGACGAGAACCGCTACAGGGAACTCCAGAAAGGCATGGCGCTCGGCCGCCCCGCGCATGCCCGCGAGATCGGGGATTTGATGGCGTTTCTGGCATCGGACCGGTCGGGATATACGTCGGGGGTAATTTTTACGGTGGATGGCGGGCTGACGTCGGGTTGGGGCTGAGCGTCTCTCCCCGTCATTGCGAGCGAAGCGAAGCAATCCAGCTTCCTTCGCCACCGATAGAAAGCTGGATTGCTTCGTCGCTTTGCTCCTCGCAATGACGGATCAAGCAGTCCGCTCGAACAACTGCCGGATCAGCGTCGTGATCCGGCCGGTCGGCGACAGCATCTCGAGCAAATCGTAAAGTGATCGGCGCCGGGAATTTCCTCGTACGTCACCGGCAATCCGCCGCGCGCGCGGTGGCCGGCGAAATCGGCGGTTTGTTTGCGCAACAGCGGCAATTCGGCGCTGCCGACCACCAGCGACAATGGTTTTGCCGGCCCGCCCGCCGCCATCATCGGCGAGTTTCGGCGCGACATCGCTTCGTCGAGCCTGAGCTTCTCGTTGAGATAGGAGTGCCTGATCGGCTCGAGGTCGTAGATGCCTGAGATCGCCATGCCCGCGCGCACGTGCGGGTTCGACAGCGCCATCGAGGTGAGATGCCCGCCCGCCGACCAGCCGGACACCACGATGCCTTCACGCGCAGCGCCGAGCGCGGGCAATTGGCCGGCGAGATAATCGATACCGGCATGGATTTCAGCGACGATCTCATCGAGCGTGGCGTCCGGCGCCAGCGTGTAGCCGATCAGCGCGACATTGATGCCGTGCGCCATCGGACCCTCGGCAAAGATCGAAAACACCTCTTTGGCGCGGTTCTGCCAGTAGCCGCCGTGGATGAACAGCAATGTCGGCGCGTTTTCGCGCGCCTTGAAAAAATCGATCCGGTTGCGCTCGCGCGGGCCGTATCGGAGGTCGAGGTGGGCGGACTTCTGCCTGCGCATCTCGCCGGAACGATGCTCCCAGCCGGCCACCATCTCGACGCTGCCGGCGACCGCTGTGCCGTTGTTGAGGCCGAGGTCGCGTGCCTGCTGGCTCATCTTGCGCCAGTCCACATCGGCAAAATCAGGCATTGCAAAACTCCCGGCGACGATTTCAGTCCTATTTCCACTCTGCCGGAAAATGGTCTACAGGACTAGGCAGTCCAAGAAGAAACGGCACGGGGAGAAACGCAAGTGGCTGGTCAGGAATTGATACGCGAAACGGCGTGCGCCATCGTCGATAAACTCAATGCGGGCGAAGTCACCCCGCTCGACCTGCTTGACGTGCTGGAAAAACGCATCGCCGAGGTCGACGGCAAGGTCAACGCGCTGCCGACGCTCTGCTTCGATCGCGCCCGCGCCCACGCCAAATTCCTGATGAAAAAGCCGGCCGGACAGCGGGGGCTGCTCGCTGGCATGCCGGTGCCGATCAAGGACCTCACCAATGTCGCGGGTGTGCTGACCACGCAGGGCTCGCCGATCTACAAGGACAACATCCCGGCGAAATCAGACATTCTGGTCGAACGCCTCGAAACCAATGGCGCGGTGATTTACGCCAAGTCGAACACGCCGGAGTTTGGCGCCGGCGCCAACACCTTCAACGAGGTGTTCGGCGCAACGCGCAATCCCTGGGATACGTCACGCTCGGCGGCCGGCTCGTCCGGCGGTGCCGCGGTGGCGCTGGCGACCGGCACCGCGTGGCTGGCGCATGGTTCCGACATGGGCGGCTCGCTGCGCAACCCCGCCAGCTTTTGCGGCATCGTCGGACTAAGGCCCAGCATCGGCCGCGTCGCGCACACGATCGCGGCCGCCATCGACCGCAATCTCGGCGTCCAGGGCCCGATGGCGCGCAATGTCGAAGACCTCGCGCTCATGCTCGATGCCATGAGCGGCGAGCATCCCGGCGATCCCTTGTCGCTGCCGGTGCTGCCGGCCTCGTTCCGCTCGGCGGCGCGATCCGGCAACAAGCCAAAACGCATCGCCTATTCGCCCGATCTCGGCATCACGCCGGTCGATCCTGAAGTTGTCGCCGTCACGCGCAAGGCGGCGCAGCGCTTTGCGGAGGCCGGCGTCATCGTCGAGGAAGCGCATCCCGATCTGCGCGAGGCCCATGAATGTTTTCACGTGCTGCGCGCGTTCGATTTCGCGCTCAGCAAGGCGGCGCTGCTGCGGACCAAGCGTGACCTGCTCAAGCCCGAGGTGATCTGGAACATCGAGGAGGGCCTCAAGCTCATCGTCGAAAAACTGGAGCGCGCCGAGGCGCAGCGCGTCGCGATGACCGCGCGCACGCTGGAGTTTTTTGAAAAATACGACCTGCTGCTGACGCCCGCGACCATCGTCCCGCCCTTCCCGGTCGAGAACCGCTACGTCGCCGAATGCGCCGGCAAGAAATTCGACAATTATGTCGAGTGGCTCGGCATCGTCTACGCGATTACGCTGGTGTGCTGTCCGGCGCTGTCGTTGCCCTGCGGTTTTACCGCCTCGGGCTTGCCGGTCGGATTGCAGGTCGTCGCCCCGCCGCGCGGCGAGGCGCAGTTGCTCGCGGGCTCAAAAGTGCTGGAGGATATTTTGGGCGTCCGCGGGACCACGCCGATCGATCCGCGGCCGCCGAAGTAAAGGAGGCATACGCAGCCCCTCCCCCTTGTGGGGAGGGTGGCGCGAAGCGCCGGGTGGGGGTAGCGCACGGCAGTGCGCGAAAATGCAAGCAATCCGATGAAGCTGAGCAAATCAACGCATTTCTGCGCACTGCCGTGCGCGTACCCCCACCCGTCACATCGTTCGCTTCGCTTACGATGTGCCACCCTCCCCACAAGGGGGAGGGATAAGGAACGGCGAAGCCGCGTCTCGAAGGATGAAGGCCGCTATGCGCCCGCGGCACCCGCTTCCTTGATCGCAACCGACAGCGCCAGCTTCGATTCCCGCACGATGTCCTCGACCAGATCTTCCCGGCTGGTCTGCGCCGCCTGTCCGGTGAACAGCCCCTGCTCGGCCAGCATGACCACGCCGTGCAGCGAGGCCCAGATCTTCAAGGCCTGCCGCTCGCGCAGGAATCCGACCGCCGGGGCTTCCAGCGCTTCCAGCAGCAGGGCAAAGGTTTCCATGGCGGCGTTGTGAAGCTCGCTGCCCTTGGCGGCGCAGGCCATGGTTCGCGATGCGAACATCAGGCGGTAGATGCCGTTGCGGCGCAGACCGAAGGCCAGCGTCGCCTGCGCAACCTGCGACAGTTTTGATTGTTTGGTCGGCTTGTCGATCGCCTCGCGCAGGATCGCGTTGAACTGCCGGAACGCCGCCGCGGTGACCGCCTCGAGCAACGCCTCGCGGTCGGCGAAATGCCGGTAGGGCGCCGGCTGCGAAACGCCGAGCTTTTTCGCCAGCGCCTTGAGGCTGATCGCCTCCGGGCCGCCCTGTTCCGCGTCCTGCAACGCAGCCTGCACCAGGGCATCGCGGAGATCCCCGTGGTGGTAGGTGTCGGGCGGCTTGCGGACTAGACGTGGCGGCATCAGGGTACGGTCTATGACTTTTGACTTGACAGCACAATCGCGGTTGGAATGTAATATGGTATAATTTAAAGCCGCGGCCAAGTGGCCCGAATTAGAAAAGCAACAAACGGAAACGCCATCCACGCGGGCCAGGCTGCGCGTGACAAAAGGGAACGCTTGTCATGTCCGGAAAACTGAAAATTCGCGTCGACCAGGACAAGTGCCAGGGACATGCGCGCTGCAAGTCGCTTGCGCCGGAACTGTTCGAACTCGACGAATTCGGCAACGCGCATGAGGTCGGCGATGGCTCGGTACCATCCGGCCTCGAGGACAAGGCCTGGCTTGCCCAGACCAATTGCCCGGAAATCGCGATCGAAGTGACCGAGGAATAGCCGCTCCGCCCGTCAAGCTCAGCCGCGCCAAACTGAACAAGAGGATTTTGCAGAGATGTCCGATTCCACCAGCGTCATGCCCGAACATCCTCCGGTACTCGACTGGGTCCGCGATTTCGACCATACCGATCCGCGCTGGACCGAAAATCCGTTTCCGATCTGGGAGGAGTTGCGCGCGGCGAGCCCCGTGGTACACACCGAGCGTTTTCTCGGCTGCTACATGCCGACCACCTATCAGGCGGTAAAGGAGATTTCCTACGACACCGAGCATTTCTCCTCGCGCCGCGTGATCGTGCGCGACGTCAGGCCGCCCATCACCAGCACCGCGCCTCCGATTACGTCGGACCCGCCGGAGCACAAGCCGGCCAAGCAGTTGCTGCTGCCGCCGTTCACGCCCGACGCCATGAAGAAGCTGGAGCCGCGGGTTCGCGCGATCTGCAACGAGCTGATCGACGAATTCATCGCTGACGGCAAATGCGACGCCGCCGCGTGCTACACCAAACACGTGCCGGTTCGCGCCATCGCCCACATGCTCGGCATTCCCGAAAAGGACGGCAACCTCTTCATCAAGTGGATTCACGAGATTCTCGAGCTCGGCATCAAGGATGACGCCACCCTGATGCGCGCGGTGCAGGAGATGACCGGCTACTTCGCGGGCCATGTCCAGCTGCGCAAGCAGAACCCGACCGACGATCTGATCACGACGCTGATGAACGCGCGCGACAAGGAAGGCCAGCCGTTGTCCGACGGCCATGTGCTGGGCTCGCTGCGCCTGCTGCTGATCGCCGGCATCGACACCACCTGGAGCGCGATCGGCTCCTCGCTCTGGCATCTCGCTAAAACGCCTGCAGACCGCGAGCGCCTGGTCGCCGAGCCGCAACTGATCCCGACCGCAATCGAGGAATTCTTGCGCGCCTATTCGCCGGTGACGATGGCGCGCGAGGTGATGAAGGAAACCACCATCAGCGGCTGCCCGATCAAGCCCAACAACATGGTGCTGCTGTCGTTCCCCGCCGCCAACCGCGACCCCGCCATGTTCCCCGACGCCGACAAGGTGGTGATCGACCGCAAGGAGAACCGCCACGCCGCCTTTGGGCTGGGCATCCACCGCTGCGTCGGCTCCAACCTCGCGCGCATGGAAATGCAGGTCGCGATCGAGGAATGGCTGAAGCGGATTCCCGACTTCAAGCTCGATCCGGCCGGCAAGGTGTCCTGGTCCGAGGGAACCGTGCGCGGCCCGCGGGCGCTGCCGGTGCTGTTCGGCAAGAACTGAGGCGTTCGCCTCGGCTTGCTGCTCCATGCTAATATCGGGCTGACGCCGGCAATGCCGGCGCCGGTCGCGATGGCATCGGACATGGACGACCCAAACCAACCGCCGCCCGACAGCAAGCTGACGCGCAGCAAGCAACGCTGGGCGCAGGAGGGAAAATTCCTCACCGGAAAAATCTCACGGCCCGAGGAGCAGCGCTTGCCGCCGGGCCAGCACCTGACGCGCGACTGGCCGGTGCTCGATCTCGGCGTGACGCCCGACATTTCGCGGGAGCGCTGGCGGCTCGATGTCTATGGCGCCGTCGAAAATCCGATCTTCTGGACCTTTGCCGAATTCACGGCCCAGCCGCAGACGCAGTTTGTTTCCGACATCCACTGCGTCACGACGTGGTCGCGCTACGACAACCAGTGGGAAGGCCTTGCGACGCGCGATCTGCTGATGGCGTGCCGGCCGCGCGACGAGGCGCGCTTCGTGGTGCTGCATTCGCATGACGGCTACACCACCAATCTTTCGCTGGAGGATTTTGCCGCCGAGGACGCCCTGCTCGCCCATAGCTGGGCAGGCCAGCCGCTGGAGCAGGACCATGGCGGGCCGGTGCGGCTGGTGGTGCCGCAGCTCTATTTCTGGAAGAGCGCGAAATGGCTGCAGAGCATCGAGTTCCTGGCGCAGGATGCGCCCGGCTATTGGGAAGTCCGCGGCTATCACAACCGCGGTGATCCCTGGAAGGAAGAGCGGTATTCCGGGGACTGAGAGTGCGCCGGCTTCATCCTTCGAGACGGCGCTTCGCGCCTCCTCAGGATGAGGTCTCAGACCCTCATGGTGAGGAGCGCGGCGACGCCGCGCGTCTCGAACCACGAGGCCAGAGATGCAAGATCGTGATTCAAGGGAGACCGACCGTGCCGACTGAACGCTTTCAATTCACGGGCTCGGAGGGCCACCAGCTCGCCGCCGCGCTGGATACGCCGGATGGGCCTCCCCTCGCCTACGCGCTGTTCGCGCATTGCTTTACCTGCGGCAAGGACGTGCTGGCGGCGAAGCGGATCGCGGCGGCGCTCTCGGCCAAGGGCATCGCCGTGCTGCGGTTCGACTTTACGGGGTTGGGCTCCAGCGAGGGCGACTTTGCCAACTCGACCTTCTCGTCGAATGTCGCCGATCTCGTGCGCGCTGCCGATCATTTGCGCGAAACGCGAAAAGCGCCGGCGATCCTGGTCGGCCACAGCCTTGGCGGCGCCGCCATCCTCGCCGCGGCCGGGCAAATTCCCGAGGCCAAGGCGGTCGTCACCATCGCAGCGCCGTCCGATCCCGCGCACGTCACCCATCTTTTCGGCGATCGCATCGAGGACATCCGCAAGCACGGCAAGGTGGAAGTGCAGCTCGCCGGGCGGCCGTTCCATATCAAGCGCGAACTGCTGGACGATGTCGCCGAGCAAAACCTGATGGCGCATGTGAAGAAGCTGCACAAGGCGCTGCTCATCATGCATTCGCCGACCGACGACACCGTCGGCATCGACAACGCCACCAACATTTTTATCGCGGCAAGGCATCCCAAGAGCTTTGTGTCGCTGGCGGGCGCCGATCATCTGGTCAGCCAGCGCAAGGATTTCGACCTATGTCGCCGATGTCATCGCGGCCTGGGTCGAGCGATACATCGATCCCATCGAGGCCGCGCCTGCCGCCGCTTCAGACCAGGCGCCGCGCCAGGTCGTGGTGCAGGAAACCCGCAACAGCAAGTTCCAGCAGACCGTGACCGTCGGCCCGCACAAAATGCTGGCTGACGAGCCGGTGGCGGCCGGCGGCGAGGACACCGGTCCCGGCCCCTATGATTTCCTGCTCGCAGGGCTCGGCGCCTGCACCTCGATGACGATGCGGCTCTACGCCGACCGCAAGACGCTGCCGATGGAGCGCGTCACGGTGACGCTCAAGCACGGCAAGATCCACGCAAGCGATTGCGAGGAATGCGAGACGCGCGAAGGCATGCTCGACCAGATCGAACGCGTGATCAAGATCGAGGGCGCGCTCGATACCGACCAGCGCAAGCGGCTGATGGAGATCGCCGACAAATGCCCGGTGCATCGCACGCTGACGTCGGAAATCCGGATCGTGACGAAGGCGGCGGAGTAAATGGTGTATCGTCGTCCCTGCGAAAGCAGGGACCCATAACCACCGGCGTTAGTTTTGCGACGGCGTCGGCCATATCGTTTCAATCGAGGGCACAACGCGGTATGGGTCCCTGCTTTCGCAGGGACGACGCTAAATGTTCAGGCCGGCGCCAGCGGCCGCACCCGCAGCGCGCCGCGCAAGCCTGCGGCGGTGCCGAGCATGATGCCGGCGACCGCGATGAACGATGCCAGCGCCAGCGTCGAAAGCCCGTCAGCCCCTGCCCGATCGAGCAGCCAAAGGCCATCACGCCGCCCGTCCCCATCAGCGCCGCGCCGCCGGCCGAGCGCAGCATGTGGCGCGGCGAAGAATAGCCTTCGAGATGGAAGCGGCCGGTGAGCAGCGCGGTGACCAGGCTGCCAGCGAACACGCCGAACACGGTGACGATGCCGAAATTGAGCGTCGATCCCGTCGACAGCATGACGTATTGCAGCGCGTCCGCGATCGGCGCGATGAAGGTGAGCGAAGTCACCGGCACCGGATTGAAATCGTCGGCGCCGAACAGGCCGGTGGTGCACCAGCCGGCGGCGACCAGAAGCCCGACCGCGATGCCGGCCCCGATCTGCCCCGGCGACCGCCGGAACGGCGCGTAGGCAAAGGCGAAGACGATCAGCAGCGCGCCCAGCACCGAGGCTGCGATCAAGCGCGCGCCCACCGCGCTGAGGCCGAGCGAAGACAGCAGTGCCGGCACCGAGTTCGTCGCCACCGTCGGTCTGCGACGCCCCGACCATCGCAATGCGCGACGGCGCGATCAGGCCCTTCAGCGTCATCTGCGCAAAAATCGCCAAGAATGATCACGACGACGAGCGAGCGCAGATTGCCGCGGCCGAGCAGCACCAGCGCGCGCGAGCCGCAGCCGTTCGACAGCACCATGCCGTAGCCGAACAACAGGCCGCCGAGAAACAGCACCGGCGCCGAGAACGTCGGCTGCAGATAGATCGACTTGCCGAGATCGACCAGACCGGCCGCCGTCAGGATCTGCGACGCCGCGATCGCCACGCCCATTGCGAGGGCATAGGTGCGAACCAGCCGGCCGTCGCCTTCCGCCAGCCAGCCGCGCATGCTGCTCATCATGCAGAAGCCGCTGAGCAGGCCGACCGAGCCGTAGATCAGGCCGATGGCGAGGGCTGAGAGGATGACGATCTGGGTGGAGTCCATGGTGGTCCTCAGGGATTTCCGTCATTCCGAGCGAGCGAAGCGAAGCAATCCACTCGAGCCGCAAAGTAAAGAGTGGATTGCTTCGTCGCTTCGCTCCTCGCAATGACGGTGGAAACTATACGGCCGCAGGATCACGCGGTCGCGTGACGAGCCTGCGACGGCAACGAAGGCGGCTTTGGCTTGTTCCAGCGGATAGATCGCGCTGGCCTTTATCGGAAACGGTTTCAGGTGGCCGCTGGCAAATCCGGGACCAAGTTCGCGCAGCACGTCGCCGGTCGCGACCGAGGACAGGCCGAGCGTGTCGATGCCGACATAAGTGTGCTGGCCGCGATAGAATTCCAGGATATTGAACTGCACGATGCGGTCGACGGCGGCGATAAGGATCTGGCGGCCGCGCAGCGCCAGCGATTTGTGCGCCGCCTGAAAATAGGGATCGCCGACGGTGTTGTAGACGATGTCGGCGCCCTTGCCGCCGGTGAGTTCGCGCACGCGCGCCGCGACATCGGCGCTCGAAGCGTCGATCACCTCGACGTCGGAATTGGCGTGGCCTTCATACGGCTCGGCCTTGCGCACCACGCCGATCGCGCGGGCGCCGTGCCAGGTCGCGATCTGCACCGCGGCCTGGCCCGACCTTGCCGTTGACGCCCATCACCAGAACGGTCTCGCCGGGTTTTGGCATGCCGGCGCGGCGCAGGCCTTCCATCGCGGTGACAAAGGGAACGCCGATGCCGGCGGCCTCCTCCCACGAAATCGCCTTCGGCTTTTCGACCACCGCCTCGCGCTCGACCACCAGATGCGTGGCATGGGTGCCGTCGCGGCGGATGCCGAGATCGCCGGAGGAGCCGAACACTTCGCGGCCGATCCAGCCTCCGCGGGACCATCGACCACGACGCCCGGCATAGTCGCGGCCGGACGTGCGGGGGAATACCGCATAGGGCATCAGGCCGGTGGCGGCCTTGACGTCGGACGGGATTGACCGCCGCGGCCTTGATCTCGATCAGCAGGTCATTTTCGGCGCGCGACAGCGTGTGCCGCTCGACGACAGGCGCAATCGCCGCCGGATTGTCGGCCTTTGCCAGCAGGCGCACGCAGCGCGCCTCGACGGAAACCGGCCGGGCATCTGTCTTTTGGGCAACCGTCATCCCGGAAATCCCTGAATCCCTTCACGAGGATCAGGGATTACCCTTTCGGCCGCTTGTCGTAAACACGCTTGGCCTTGCCGAGCGAGCGTTCCAGCGTTTCCGGGGCCACGGCGCGGATTTTTGCCGAGATGCCGATGGTGTTCTTGATGAAGGTCGCGACCTTCTCGGTATGCGCGGTCAGGCCGCTGCCGTCCCAATGGTCGGGCCGGGCTTCGGCCAGCACGGTCATTTCGTCCATGCGGCCTTCGCGGGTGAGTTCGATGATGAAGTGGCCGCCGCACCAGCTCGGTGGCGAGCAAGGCTTCCTCGATCTGGGTCGGGAAGACGTTGACGCCGCGCAAAATGATCATGTCGTCGGAGCGGCCGGTGACCTTTTCCATCCGCCGCATGCCCGGCCGCGCGCTGCCCGGCAACAGCCGCGTCAGGTCGCGGGTGCGGTAGCGGATGATCGGAAAGGCCTCCTTGGTGAGCGAGGTGAAGACGAGCTCGCCCTTCTCGCCGTCGGGCAGCACCCTGCCCGTCTCGGGGTCGATCACCTCGGGATAAAAATGGTCTTCCCAGATGTGCAGACCATCCTTGGTCTCCACGCATTCCTGGGCGACGCCGGGGCCGATCACTTCGGAGAGGCCGTAGATGTCGGTCGCGTCCATGTCAAAGGCCTGCTCGATCTCGGCGCGCATGGCGTTGGTCCAGGGCTCGGCGCCAAAAATGCCGAACTTGAGCGAGGACTTTCGCGGGTCGAGTTTCTGCTTCTTGAACTCGTCGAGGATCGCCAGCATGTAGCTCGGCGTCACCGTGATGATGTCGGGCCTGAAATCGTTGATGAGCTGCACCTGCCGCTCGGTCATGCCGCCGGACACCGGCACCACCGTGCAGCCGAGTTTTTCGGCGCCGTAATGCGCGCCGAGGCCGCCGGTGAACAGGCCATAGCCATAGGCATTGTGCATGATCATGCCGCTGCGGCCGCCGGCGGCGCGGATCGAGCGCGCCATCACCTCCGACCACACATCGATATCGGCCTGGGTGTAGCCGACCACGATCGGCTTGCCCGTGGTGCCGGAGGAGGCGTGGACGCGCACCAGCTTTTCGCGGGGGACCGCGAACATGTTGAAGGGGTAATTGTCGCGCAGGTCGGTTTTCACCGTGAACGGAAACTTTGCCAGATCGGAAAGCTGCCGGAAATCCGACGGATGCATGCCGGCCTTGTCGAAGGCCTTCTTGTAATGCGCGACATTGTCGTAGGCGTGCTTCAGCGACCAGGCGAGGCGCTTGGTCTGCAACGCCATGATCTCGTCGCGCGAGGCGCGCTCGGCATCGTCCATCTCGGCGCGATAGCCGCTTCCTTTCGATCTGCCAGCTTTGTCGAAGCCATCCCTGTGTTTCCCTGATCGTCTTATTTCTTGTTGTCTGTTTCCGCCGCCGGCAGCCATGTGCCGCCGATGGTGCGGGAGTGGCCGCGGAATTCCGCGATCACCACGCCGTTGGCGGTGACCTGCACGTCGTAGATGCCGGAGCGCCCGCTGCGCGAAATCTCGCGCGCGGTCGCGACGAGTTTGTCGCCGAGCTTGCCCGGCCGGATGAAGGTGATGTCGTTGTGCGCAGCCACCGCGCGATCGTTGTGGCTGTTGCAGGCAAAGGCAAAGGCGGAATCGGCGAGCGTGAAGATGAAGCCGCCATGGGCGATGCGCTGGCCGTTCACCATCTCGGGCCGCACCGTCATCGTCAGCGTCGCCTGGCCGGATTTGATCTCGGCGATTTCCATGCCGAGGCCGCGGCTGGCGTCGTCCTCCGCCCACATCGCATCCGCGCAGGCGCGCGCGAGGTCATCGGGCGAAAGCGTGGCCTTGACGTTCACGGGCGGTCTCCCTTTTTTTGTCATTCCGGGATGGTGCGCAAGCACCAAACCCGGAATCTCGAGATTCCGGGTTCGCTTCGCGCCCCGGAATGACGTTTCACACGTGATCGTAGTCGACCACGATCTTTTGCGAAACCGGTTTGGCCTGGCAGGTCAGAATAAAGCCCGCCTTCAGCTCCCACGGCTCCAGCGAATAATTGACGTCCATCGCGGCATCGCCCTCGACCAGCTTGGCGCGGCAGGTCGAGCACATGCCGCCCTTGCAGGCGAATGGCAGGTCCATGCCGGCGCGCAGCGCGGCATCGAGAATGGATTCATCTTCGGCGACCGGCACCTCGCGGCGCTTGCCGTCGATGGTCAACGAGGCCACCGCCTTCGGCGGCGCGTCGGCCGCTACGATCTTTTTGGGGCGCGGCTTGCCGCCGAACTCGGAGACAAAGCGCTCGACGTGGATTTTCTCGTCGGCAATGCCGATGTCGCGGCAGGTCGCCTCGATGTCCTCGCTCATCCCGGTGGGGCCGCAGATGAAGACGTGGTCGACGCTTGCGGCCGGAACCAGCGAGCGCAGCAGCACGCGCACTTTTTCGCCGTCGAGCCGGCCGTGCAGGATCGGGATGTCCTGCTCCTCGCCCGAGATGACGTGGAACAGCGAGAACCGCTGCATGAAACGGTCCTTCAGCTCTTCCAGCTCTTCCAGGAACATCATCGATGACGTCGAGCGGTTGCCGTAGAACAGGAAGAAGCGGCTGTTCGGTTCGCGCGCCAGCACGCCCTTGACGATCGACAGGATCGGCGTGATGCCGGAGCCCGCGGCGAAACCGACATAGAGGCGTGCGGTATCGGGCGCATGCGCGACGCCAAAGCGGCCGGTCGGCGTCATCACGTCGAGTTCGTCGCCGGCTTTCAGATCGTCCGCGGCCCAGCTCGAGAACGCGCCGCCGTCGACCTTCTTCACGGCGATGCGCAGCTCGCCGTCATCGGGGCCGGAGCAGATCGAATAGGAACGGCGGACTTCCTCGCCGTCCATGGTGGTGCGCAGCGTGAGATACTGGCCGGGGTTGAAGCTGTAGTCGCCGGCAGCTCCTTCGGGATCGCAAAGGTCAGCGACACCGCGTCCGGCGACTCGCGGCGGAGATCGTTGACGGAAAGGCGATGGAAACGGGGGGCGTGGGACATGGTCAGTGACACTTGAAATAATCAAAGGGCTCGCGGCAGCTCTTGCAGCGCCACAACGCCTTGCAGGAGGTCGAGCCGAACTCGGACAGCACTTCGGTATTTTGCGAGCCGCATTGCGGGCACGCCACCTGCTGCTCGCCGAACAGCGCGCGGCGGCCGCTGCCGGCGATCGGCGGCGCGATGCCGTATTCCCGCAGCTTGCGGCGGCCGTCCTCGCTCATCCAGTCGGTGGTCCAGGCCGGCGACAGCACGGTCTTGATCTTGGGCTTGCGAATGCCCTCGCGTTCCAGCGCCAGCTCGATCTCCAGCGCGATCATGTTCATGGCGGGGCAGCCGGAATAGGTCGGCGTGATCGCGACCTCGACATGGCCGTCGCTGACGGCGATGTCGCGCAGCACGCCGAGATCGGCGATGGTCAGCACCGGAATTTCGGGATCGACCACCTGCGCCGCCGCGTTCCAGGCGCGCTGCCGCAGATCGGTATCGCTGAGAATGGCGGTCACCATGTCGCCCCCGGAAAACTCCGCTGCAGCGACTGCAATTCGCTCAGCAGATGGCCGAGATGCTCGCTGTGCCGGCCGCTGCGGCCGCCCTGCTGCATCCAGTTGCTTTTCGGCAGCGTCAGCGTTGCCTCGTTGACGACGGACGTGACGGTCTTCAGCCATTGCGGATACAATGTCGCGGGATCGATCGCGATGCCGGCGTCGATCAGGCCGCGCTCGCTGTCGTCGACGGCAAACATCTCGCCGGTATAGGCCCAGAGATCGTCGATCGCGGTCTGCGCGCGGGCGTGGCTCTCCTCGGTGCCGTCGCCGAGCCGGAAGATCCATTCCGAGGAATGCGCGGATGTGATAGGCGCTTTCCTTTTTGGACTTTGCCGCAATCGCCGCCAGCGTGGCATCGCTCGGATTGCACCATCGCGCGCCAGTAGAGATCGGCGAATGCCGCATAGAAGAACTGCCGCACCATGGTGCGGGCGAAATCGCCGTTCGGCTGCTCCAGCAGCAGCAGATTGCGGTACTGCCTGACGTCGCGCAGGTAAGCGAACTTGTCCTCGTCGTTGCCCTTGCCTTCGACGTCGGCGGCGTAGGAATAGAGCTCGCGCGCCTGACCGAGCAGATCGAGGCCCATATTGGCGAGCGCCATGTCCTCTTCCAGCATCGGCGCGTGGCCGCACCATTCCGACAGCCGATGGCCGAGGATCAGCGCATCGTCGGCGCGGCGCAGGGCGTAGAGCACCAGTGGCGTTTCGGAGACTTTTATCGAGGCGACGGCCATCACATATGCCCTACTTCGTCGGGCACGTCGTAGAACGTCGGGTGGCGATAGATCTTCGACTTAGCCGGCTCGAACATCATGCCCT
>CAVSXQ010000073.1:0-57663 GCA_963731915.1 uncultured Alphaproteobacteria bacterium | reverse complement strand
ACGCTTTGGCACCGATGTCGGCTTTGAGGTGGCCAACCAGGCGCTGCAACTGCATGGCGGATACGGCTACCTCAGCGAATACGGCATCGAAAAAATCGTGCGCGATTTGCGCGTGCACCAGATCCTGGAAGGCACCAACGAGATCATGCGGCTGATCGTCTCGCGAAAATTGATCGAGGGCGCGCGATGAGCACCGCGGCTGCAGCGGCAACCGATGCCGAAGGCGATCTGATCGTACGGCGCGAGGGTTCGGCCGGCATCATCCGGCTCAATCGCCCGAAGGCGATCAACGCGATGACGCTGGAGATGTCGCTCGGGATCGATGCGGCGCTCGACCGGTTCGAGGCAGACCCGGCCGTCGCGCTGGTCGCTGCTGGAAGGCGCGGGCGAGCGCGGACTATGCGCCGGCGGAGACATCCGCGGCCTCTGGGAAAGCTCCAAAGTGGGCGGCGATCTCGGCAAGGTGTTCTGGCGCCAGGAATACATCATGAACGCCCGCATCGCGAAATTCCCAAAGCCCTATGTCGCGTTCATGGACGGGCTGGTGATGGGCGGCGGTGTTGGCCTGTCTGCGCATGGCCGTCACCGCGTCGTGACGGAAAAGACAAAGCTGGCGATGCCCGAAGTCGGGCTCGGCTTCTTCCCCGATGTCGGCGGCACCTGGCTGTTGTCGCGTACGCCGGGTGAACTCGGGACGTATTTTGGCTTGACCGGGCAGACCATGAATGGGCCGGACGCGATCCATGCCCGCTTTGCCGACGCGGTCGTGCCATCAAGCAAATGGCCGGCGTTGCGCGAGGCGCTGACGAAAGTCCAGCCCGGGCACGAATTCGGCCGACGTCAAAACGCTGATCGATGGTTTTGCCACCGGCGAGACAGCAGGCCCGGTTGCGGCGATGCAAGCAAAGATCGACGCGTGGTTCGCGCATGACCGGATGCAGGACATTGTTGCCGCGCTGCAGGCCGATGGCTCCGAACTGGCGCTGGCGACGCTGAAGACGCTGGACGAAAAATCGCCGCGCGGCATGGTGGTGACGCTGAAACTGCTGCGGCTGGCCCGAACCGCTTCCTCGCTGGAGGAATGCCTGGTGCGGGAATATCGCGCTGCGCTGCAAGTGTTCGCGTCCGACGATTTCCGCGAAGGCGTACGCGCTGCCGTGATCGACAAGGACCGCAATCCAAAATGGTCGCCGCCGCGCATCGAGGATGTGACGCCGGAGATGGTCGCGCCGTATCTGGCTGAGATCGGCGCTGACGAGCTGAAATTCCCATAATCGAAGAAACGCCCGAGCGGAGGAAACAGGACATGGCAAACATCGCATTCATCGGCCTCGGCAATATGGGCGGTCCGATGGCCGCCAATCTGGTCAAGGCCGGCCACAAGGTGACCGCGTTCGATCTGGTGGCGGCCTCGCGCGATCAGGCCAAGGCCGATGGTGCCGGGATCGCCGACAGCGCGGTGGCATCGGTGAAGGATGCCGACACCGTCATCACCATGCTGCCGGCGGGCAAGCATGTGCTGTCGGTGTGGAACGAGGTCGTGCCGGCCATGAAAAAGGGCGCGCTGATCATCGACTGCTCCACCATCGACGTCGAAAGCGCAAAACAGGCGCATGCGCTGGCCGCCAAGTCTGGTCTCGCCTCGGTCGACGCGCCGGTTTCCGGCGGCACCGGCGGCGCCAAGGGCGCGACGCTGACTTTTATGTGCGGCGGTGAAGACAAGGCGTTTGCGGCGGCAAAGCCGGTGCTGGAGAAGATGGGCAAGAAGCTGGTCCATTGCGGCAGCGCCGGCGCGGGGCAGGCGGCAAAGATCTGCAACAACATGATCCTCGCCATTTCCATGATCGGCGTCGGAGAGGCCTTTGCGCTCGCTGAAAAGCTGGGCCTGTCGCATCAGGCGCTGTTCGACGTCGCCTCGACCTCGTCGGGCCAGTGCTGGGCGCTGACCAGCTATTGCCCGGTGCCAGGGCCGGTTCCGACTTCGCCCGCCAATAATGACTACAAGCCCGGCTTTGCCGCGGCGCTGATGGTGAAGGATCTGACGCTGGCGCAGGACGCCGCCAAGTCGGCGGGCGCCGCAACCCCGCTCGGCAAGCACGCGCAGGAAATCTACAAGGCGTTCGATGCCGCAGGTAATGGCGGGGTCGACTTTTCCGGAATTATCCAGCACGTTCGGAGTCTTGCCGGGAAAGCCTGATGACGACATTCAAGGACGCGCGCGCCTTTCTGCTCAAACACCGCACCGATTACGATGCGGCGGTGAAAGGGTTCCGCTGGCCCGATCCGGCGCCGTTCAACTGGGCGCTGGACTGGTTCGATGCGGAACTGGCGCGCGATCCCGAAAGCCGCGACCGCGCCGCGCTGTGGATCGTCGATGCCGGCAGCGACAAGGAAACAAAGCTCTCGTTTGCCGCGCTGTCGCGCCGTTCCAACCAGGTCGCCAATTTTCTGCGCGCGCAGGGGCTGAAGCGCGGCGACCATCTGCTGCTGCTGCTCGGCAATGTCGTGCCGTTGTGGGAAACCATGCTGGCGGCGATGAAGCTCGGCGTCGTCGTGATCCCCGCCACCACGCTGCTGACGCCGGATGAATTGCGCGACCGGCTCGACCGCGGCCGGGCGAGGGCGGTGGTGGCGACGCAGGATCAGGTCGCAAAGTTTGCGGGCCTCGGCGACGACAGGCTGGTTCGCATCGTCATCGGCGGAACCGGCAAGGATGGCTGGCTTCCGTTCGAGGAGGCCGCGAACGCGTCGGATGCGTTCTCGCCTGATGGCCCGACGCAGGCCGACGATCCGATGCTGCTCTATTTCACGTCCGGCACCACGGCAAAACCAAAGCTGGTGCGGCACAGCCAGCGCAGCTATCCGGTCGGTCATCTCTCGACCATGTACTGGGTGGGCCTGCAGCCCGGCGACATCCACCTCAATATCTCTTCGCCGGGTTGGGCAAAACACGCCTGGAGCTGCTTCTTTGCGCCGTGGAATGCGGGTGCGACGATTTTTATCGTGAACCAGCCGCGGTTCGAGGCAAAAGGGCTGCTCGCGACCATCGGCCGTTGCGGCGTCACCACGCTGTGCGCGCCGCCGACGGTGTGGCGGCTGTTCATTCAGGAAAAGCTTTCCGCCTTCAAGGTGTCGCTTGCGCGAGGTCTGCGGCGCCGGCGAGCCGCTCAATCCCGAGGTGATCGATCAGGTGCAGGCGGCATGGGGCCTCACCATCCGCGACGGCTACGGCCAGACCGAGACCACGGCGCTGGCCGGCAACTCGCCGGGGCAAAAAGTGAAGGTCGGCTCGATGGGCCGGCCGCTGCCGGGCTACCGCGTGCAGATCACCGACAATGACGGCCACATCACCAAGGAGGGCGAGGTCACGCTGGTGCTTGGCGCCGACCGGCCCGCCGGCCTGATGCAGGGCTATCAGGGCGAGGACGGCAAACTCTCCGGCGCCGAGGGCGATCTCTATCGCAGCGGCGACGTCGTATTCGCCGATGACGAGGGCTATCTGACCTTCGTCGGCCGCTCCGACGACGTCTTCAAATCCTCCGACTATCGCATCAGCCCGTTCGAGCTGGAAAGCGTGCTGCTCGAACATGAGAAGGTGGCGGAGGCCGCCGTCGTGCCCAGCCCCGATCCGATCCGGCTCGCGATCCCAAAAGCCTATGTGCTGCTGACGGCGGGCACCGAGCGCACGCCGGAGACGGCGCTGTCGATCTTCAGGCATCTGCACACGCGCCTTGCGCCGTTCAAGCGCATCCGCAAGATCGAGCTGGTCACGGAACTGCCGAAGACGATTTCCGGCAAAATCCGCCGCGTGCAGTTGCGCCGGCTGGAGCACGACAATGTCAGGGACGATGCGCTGCGCGGGCAGGAGTTCCGCGAGGATGAATTCCCGGAGCTGCAGAAAGTGCGGACCGCCGGGCTGGAGAGTTGACCGATGAATGAAGTCTGGAAGAAGCCGCCGGTTTCGCTTGCGACCTATCAGGGAATGGTGGGCAAGGAGATCGGCGTGTCGTCATGGCATCTGGTCGATCAGAACCGCATCAACGTCTATGCCGACGTGATCGAGGATCACCAGTTCATCCATGTCGACCCTGAAAGAGCCAAAAAGGAAACCGCGTACGGCACCACGGTGGCGCACGGCTTTCTGACGATGTCGCTGATGTCGATCATGTCCTACGAGGTGATGCCTGTGATCGAAGGCACCACCATGGGCCTCAACTACGGCTTCGACAAATTGCGCTTCCTCTCGCCGGTGCGCGCGGGCTCGCGCGTGCGCGGCCGGTTTATGCTGGCGGAAGCCAAGCTGCGCAAGCCGAAGGAATTGCAGTCGCGCACCAATGTCACCGTCGAGATCGAGGGCGAGGAAAAGCCGGCGCTGGTCGCCGACTGGATCGGGTTGATTTACTTCGCTTGACCCTCTCGCCGGTCATGGCCGGGCTTGTCCCGGCCATCCACGTCTTGCTATGCAACAACAGAGAAGGCGTGGATGCCCGGGTCATATGTGCCAAGACGCGCTTCGCGCTTTTGCCCGGGCATGACGAGAAGCAGGGAATCTTACGCATGACAATCAGGTTTGACGGACGCGTCGCTATCGTCACCGGCGCGGGCAATGGTCTGGGGCGGGCGCATGCGCTGGGGCTGGCGAGCCGCGGCGCAAAAGTCGTGGTCAACGACTTTGGCGGCGCGCGCGACGGCACCGGCGGCTCGCTGTCGCCGGCGGAAACCGTGGTCGAGGAGATCCGCAAAGCCGGCGGCACCGCGATGGCCGATGGCGCCGACGTCTCGAATTTCACGCAGGTCAAGGCGATGGTCGAGCGCGCCACCAGGGAGTGGGGCAGCGTCGATCTGCTGTGCGCCAATGCCGGCATCCTGCGCGACAAATCCTTTGCCAAGATGGAAGTCGCTGATTTCGCAAAAGTGCTCGATGTGCACCTCGTCGGCACCTTCTATTGCTGCAAGGCGGTGTGGGACGGCATGCGCGAGCGCAACTACGGCCGCATCGTGCTGACGACCTCGTCGTCGGGCCTGTTCGGCAATTTCGGCCAGGCCAATTACGGCGCGGCGAAGGCCGGCATCGTCGGCCTGATGAATGTGCTCGCCGAGGAAGGCCGCAAGAACAATGTTCGCGTCAACACGATTTCGCCCACAGCCGCGACCCGCATGACCGAAGAGTTACTGCCACCGCAGGCGCTATCGCTGATGCGCCCCGAGGCGATCACGCCGGCGGTGGAATTCATGCTCAGCGAAGACGCGCCGACCCGCACCATCATGGGCGCGGGCGCGGGTTCGTTCGCCGTGATCAAGGTCGTGGAAACGGAAGGCATCAACCTGCCGCAGTCCGACTGGACTCCGGACGCGATCGCAGCGCATTTCAATGAGATCGGCGACATGTCGACCGCGAAGGCGCTGGAAAACGCGTTCCAGCAGACGCAAAAATATGTCGGCCAGGCCGCGGCGCGCGCCGGGGTAAAGCTCTGACGATGGCTATTGCCGTCATCGGAGCCGGCCCCGCCGGCCTGATGGCGGCTGAAGTGCTGGCGCAGGGCGGCGCTGAGGTCACCGTCTACGACGCGATGCCGTCGGCCGGCCGCAAGTTTCTGATGGCCGGGCGCGGCGGGCTCAATCTGACGCACAGCGAGCCGCTGCCGCAGTTCCTCGCGCGCTATCGCGAGGCGATGCCGCGGCTGGCGTCGGCGATCGAAGCATTTTCACCTGATGCATTGCGAGAATGGAGCGAGGCGCTGGGCCAGCCGACTTTTGTCGGCTCCAGCGGCCGGGTGTTTCCAAAAGCGTTCAAGGCGTCTCCACTGCTGCGCGCATGGTTGCGGCGGCTCGATGCGGCAGGCGTGCAGTTTGCGTTCCGTCATCGCTGGAGCGGGTGGGACGAGCAGGGGCGCCTGTTGTTTCAAACGCCGGACGGACAACGCGCCGTCGAACCCCGTGCGACCGTGTTGGCACTGGGCGGCGGAAGCTGGCCACGGCTTGGCTCCGATGGCGCATGGACGGAAACGCTTGCGGCAAGGAGCGTAACGATCTCGCCGCTGAGGCCTTCGAATTCCGGCTTCACCGTCGCCTGGTCGGATATCTTTCGCGACCGGTTCGAGGGGCAGCCGCTGAAGGGCGTGGCGCTGTCGTTCGGGTCGCATGCCGTCCGCGGTGAGGCGATCATCACCCGCAGCGGCATCGAAGGCGGCGCGGTCTACGCGCTGTCGGCTGAATTGCGCGAAGCCGTGCTGCGCGACGGGCAGGCCACGCTGCAGGTCGCACTGAGGCCTGATATCGACATGAATCACTTGATCGCAAAACTGTCGGCGCCAAGGGGCAAACAATCGCTGTCGAATTTCCTGCGCAAGGCCGCTGGTCTGTCGCCGGTTGCGATCGGATTGCTGCAGGAGGCAGCCAAAGCACAGGGCTTGTCGCTGTCGTCACTGCCGGCGGACGATCTCGCCCGACTGATCAACGCCGTTCCGATCCAGCTTACCGGCATAGCCCCGATCGCGCGCGCGATCTCGACCGCGGGCGGGATAGCCTTCGACGAACTCGACGCCGACTTCATGATACGCCGCTTGCCCGGCGTGTTCGCCGCCGGTGAAATGCTCGACTGGGAAGCGCCGACCGGCGGCTATCTGCTGCAGGCCTCGTTCGCGACCGGCGCGGCGGCGGGCAGGGGCGTGCTGAAGTGGCTTGCGAACGGGTCCCCGCGATCATAATTCATGGCGGTGCTGCTTGCTGAAGCCGTGGACTTCCTGCCGGAATGCCTCGCATAATGTGACCCCGGTCCTGGCTTGAGGAGCCCTCCATGGGAAATTGCATCGTTGTCGTTCAGTTCGACTTGCCGAAGCGCACCGAGGAGCAGGCGATCACGGGCGGCACCGCGTCAGCGCCGACCTATCGCGGCCTCGCCGCCAAAGGGTTGATCCGCAAGGATTACCTGAACGGCGAAACCGGCACCGGCGGCGTTTATCTCTGGGAGAGCCGGGCCGCGGCGGAGGCCTGGTTTACCGAGGAGCGCGTGGCGGAGTTGACCAAGCGTTTTGGCGCCAGGCCGCGTCTGACCTGGTACGATACGCATGTCACGGTCGACAATCTCAAGGGCGAAACGCGCGTCAATGGCAGGGCGTTCGCGGACGTGGCCTGAAAATTGATTCGTTAGCGCAGCTTGCCGCGCGCCGCCACCGGCAGCGTGCCGATGATCTCGTCGCCGCGCACCATCACCACCTCGTCCATCATGTTGACGACGACGCAGACGTGATTGGGCACGATGCGCACGATGTCGCCGACATTGGGGCGGGTGTTGCTGCGGGCGAGGTCGAGAAAGCCATGCTCCTCGGCAAAGCGCGCGATTTTGGCTTCGGGATGTTCGAGGATCAGACCGTGGCCTTCGAGGCCGCCGCCGGTATCCGATGTCAGGGTCTTTGAGCCGGCATCGAGGATGCCGCGGTCCGGACCGGCGCGGCTGACCACGGTGGCATAGATATTGAGCGCGCAGTCGTCCCATGAGGCGACGCCGGCGGCGACCTGCATGCGGTCGTTGTAGATGTAGGTGCCGGGCCGGTGCTCGGTGGCGCCCTTGAGTTTTCCAACGTTCTTCATGTTCGGCGATCCGCCGGTCGAGACCATCTCGGCGTCGAGCCCGTGCGCGCGAACCCCGGCCAATGCTTCGTCGAAGAATTTTTGCGCTTCGACCCAACCCGTCTCGGTCGGATACAGCATGAAGCCGGAAAACTTCAGCCCCTTGGACGCCGCGATCTCGCGCGCCAGCGCGATCGCCTCCGCGGGCGTTTCGACCCCGGCGCGCTTGCGCCCGGTATCGCATTCGACGACGACCGTTGAGCGGGCGGCCCGACGCCGCCGCGGCCTTCGGCAGGTCGGCGATCACGACGGAATTGTCGGCGGCGACCGTCATGTTGGCCTTGGCCTGCAAGCGCGCCGAGCCGCGCCATCTTCTCTTCGCCGAGCAGATTGTAGCTGATCAGGATGTCGTCGATCCCGGCATCGGCCATCACCTCGGCTTCGCCGAGCTTTTGGCAGGTGATGCCTTTGGCGCCGGCCGCCACCTGCATCCGCGCCAGCATCGGGCTCTTGTGGGTCTTGATGTGCGGGCGGTTGGCGACGCCGGCCGCATCGCAGGCCGCCTGGATGCGCGCGATGTTGCGCTCGACGCGGTCCATGTCGATGACGGCGCAGGGCGTGCCGTATTCGCGGGCGATCTTTGCGGCGAGGGTGGTTGTCATGGATCCTCTACTTTGCGCGTATTCGTCGCAAAATCGGTATCCACTTTTGCGGAATACGCGCTATGCCTGCTCTATTTCTTCGCGAAGCACTTCCAGCTCCAGCCAGCGATCTTCAGCCACCGCCAGTTCAGTCTGCGCCTTCGCCATTGCGGCGGAGGCTTCGTCGAACTTCACGCGATCTTTCCGGTACAGATCGGGATCGTCAAGCAGCCGTTGCTGCTTTGCGATCTCGGCCTGCAATTTTGCGATCGTCTTCGGCAGCGTTTCCAGCGCGTGCTTTTCGTTGAAATTCAGCCGGCGTTTTGGCGCGGCCGTGGGGGCTGCGGCAGCCCTGGTTTCCTTCTTTTCCTCGGCCGGCGCCGCCTTGACCGCCTCGCGCTGGATGTCGTCGCCGCGCTGCAACAGCATGTCGGAATAGCCGCCGGCATATTCGATCCAGCGGCCGTTACCCTCCGGCACGATCACCGAGGTGACCACGCGATCCAGGAAATCGCGGTCGTGGCTGATCAGGATCACCGTGCCTTCATAATCGCCCAGCATTTCCTCGAGCACGTCGAGGGTTTCGAGGTCGAGGTCGTTGGTCGGCTCGTCCAGCACCAGCAGGTTGGAGGGCTTTGCCAGCGCGCGCGCCAGCATCAGCCGGCCGCGCTCGCCGCCGGACAGCACTTCCAGCGGCGTGCGCATCTGTTCCTGCGCGAACAAAAAGTCCTTCATGTAGCTGACGACATGCTTTGGCTTGTCGCCGACCATCACATGGTCGCCGCGACCGCCGGTCAGCGCCTCGGCCAATGTCGTCTTGGGATCGAGGCTTTCGCGGTGCTGGTCCAGCGTCGCCATCTCGATATTGGCGCCGAACCGGATGCTGCCGGTATCCGGCGCGTCGGCGCCGGTCAACAGATTGACCAGCGTGGTCTTGCCGGCGCCATTCGGCCCGACAATGCCGATGCGGTCGCCGCGCTGCACGCGAATGGAAAAGTTCTCGATGATCTTTGCGCTCGCCGAAGGATTTGCCGATGCCCTTTGGCCTCGATCACCAGCCGGCCGGATTTGTCGGCTTCCGCCGCGGCGAGGTTGGCATTGCCGGCCGTGCCGCGATAGTCGCGGCGCTGGTCGCGCAGCGCGTGCAGATTGCCGAGCCGCTTGACGTTGCGCTTGCGGCGGCCGGAGACGCCATAGCGCAGCCAGTGCTCTTCGTTGACGATCTTGCGGTCGAGCTTGTGCTGGTCGCGTTCTTCCTCGGCCAGCACCTCGTCGCGCCAGGCCTCGAACGAGGCAAAGCCGCGGTCGATCTGCTTGATCGCGCCACGGTCGAGCCAGGCGGTGGCGCGCGACAGATTGGTCAGGAAGCGGCGGTCATGGCTGATGATGACCAGCGCGGAACGGCGGCCATCCAGTTCGCCTTCCAGCCATTCGATGGTCGGAAGATCGAGATGGTTGGTCGGCTCGTCCAGCAGCAGAGATATCGGGCGAGGGCGCCAGCACCCGCGCCAGCGCCGCGCGGCGGGCCTCGCCGCCGGAAATATGCGCGGGATCCTCGTCGCCGTGCAGGCCGAGCTGTTCGAGCAGATATTGCGCCTGATAGCGGTCGTCGCCGGGGCCGAGCCCGGCCTCGACATAGGCCAGCGTCGTGGCGTGACTCGCCGAAATCCGGCTCCTGCGGCAGATAGCGGATGGTGGAGCCGGGCTGCACAAAGCGGCTGCCGCGATCGGCCTCGACGAGGCCCGCGGCGATCTTCAGAGCGTCGATTTGCCGGAGCCGTTGCGGCCGATCAGGCAGACGCGCTCACTGGCGGACACCGAAAGCTCGACGCCCGACAGCAGCGGCGTGCCGCCAAAAGTCAGCGCGATATCCTTTAACTGGATCAGCGGCGGCGCCATCTGTCTAGCTCTGATTGGGCGCGGGCTGTGCCGCGCGCTGGCGCTGGACGCGGCGGATGGTCTGGTCGAGCGTGGAGAGGAAGGTGGAGCGGTCGCGCGGCGAATATGATTTTGGGCCGCCGGTGATCTCGCCGGACGAGCGCAGATCGGTCATCAGGTTGCGGACCGCCAGCGTCATGCCGATCGACTCTTCGGTAAACGGCTTGCCGTTCGGCGCGATCACCTCGGCGCCGGCTTTGACGCAACGGCTCGCCAGCGGAATATCCGCCGTGATCACGATATCGCCTTGGCCCGCGCGTTCCGCGATCCAGTCGTCGGCGGCATCCATCCCGGAGCCCGCGGCGATGCGCTCGATCAACGGATCCTGCGGCACGCGAATGAAATTTCCCGCGACCACGCTGACGGGCAGGCCATGCCGGATCGCGACGCGATAAATCTCGTCCTTCACCGGGCAGGCGTCGGCATCGACATAGATGCGGGTGGTGGCTGGATCTGGCGTCATCGGTCAGCGGTTATTGGCTGGCCGCGTGGTACTCCATCGCAGGCCCAATTGCGAGCGAAACGAGCGGCCGGAACATACTTGCGCGGGCTGTTTCTTCGCGTACGATTGGGGCCAGAAAACAACTAAAAAACGAGGAAACGCGAGACATGCCCAGCCGGTCAGAGACCTACCGCGTCCAGGCCTACAACACCGCCAAACAATCCGAAAACAAGATGCATGACGACACCGTCGCAAAGCGGTTCGGCTTCAGCGGCGGGCTGGTCCCCGGCGTCGACGTGATGGCCTATATGATGCACATGCCGGTCGCGAAATGGGGTCGCGCCTTCCTGGAGCGCGGCCTGATCGATGCGCGCTTCGTCAAGCCGGTCTATGACGGCGAAACCGCCGACGTCACCGCCGAAGAAGAGAGCGGCGTGCTGTCGATCGAGGTCAAGAGCCGCGGCCAGCTCTGCGCCGCCGGCACGGCGTCGTTGCCGGCCGCCGCGCCGGCCATGTCGATCGCGGATTACAAGGCGGTCGCGGCGGTGGCCGAACGCAAGCAGGTCGATGCTTCTTCCTACGAGGTCGACAAGTGGCTCGGCACGGTCCCGCGCGAATGGGCGGGCAACGCCGCCACGGAGTATCTCACCGATATCCGAGAATCCGATCCGATCTATGCGCGCGAAGATCTTGGCCATCCCGGCCTGCTGCAGCGGGTGATGAACCGGGTGCTGGTCGATAACGCCGTCCTCGGGCCGTGGATCCATGTCGGCAGCAAGATGCAGCTCTTGTCGGCTGGAAAGCCCGGCGACGTCATCACCGCGCGCGCAAAGGTCACCGGCAATTACGACAAAAAAGGCCACCGCTTCGTCGAGCTCGACGCGCTGGTGGTCGCCAACGGCAAGACGCCGCTGGCGCATTGCTGGCACATCGCGATCTACCAGCCGCGCGAACAGGCGGCGGCCTGACATCATGCCCGTCACCATCGATTACTATCTGTCGCTCAACTCGCCCTGGACCTATATGGGCAGCGCGTTGTTTGCCGAGATCGCCAAACGCAACGGCGCGACCGTCAACGTCAAGCCCGCCAAGTTCGGGCCGATTTTTGAGCAGACCGGCGGACTGCCTTTGCCAAAACGCTCGCCGCAGCGTCAGGCTTACCGGTTGATGGAGCTAAAGCGCTGGCGTGAGGTGCGGGACATTCCGATCAATATCCAGCCCAAGCATTTTCCCAGTGATGATGCTGCAGCAACGCGCCTGGTGATCGCGGCCAAGCTGCAGGGCAAGGATGCCCACAGGCTGTCGATCGAACTGGGACGCGCGATATGGGAGCGCGAGGAATTGTTCGCCGATCCCGCAATCATCGCGGTCAGCGGCCCAGCGCGCCGGTCTCGATGCCGCGGCTCTGCGTGCCGGCGGCCCTGTCCGACGCCGAACTCGATGGGCTCTTCGAGCAATATACGCAGGAGGCAGTGGCTGCGGGCGTGTTCGGCGCACCGAGCTTTGTGCTGCCCTCGGGCGAGATCTTTTGGGGACAGGACCGGCTGGATTTGCTGGAGCGGGCGCTCAAGATGCTTCGCTAGCCGACTGCAGCCGCATCAGATCGTAAAGATGCGCCCGGGATTGAGGATGTGATGCGGGTCCAGCGCGCGCTTCAGCGTGCGCATGGTCTCGATCTCTTCCGCGGTACGGCTGAGTTTCAGGTACGGCCGCTTGGTGATGCCGATGCCGTGTTCGGCCGAGATCGAGCCGGCGAAATCGCCTGTTATGCCGTAGACGAGCTTTGTCACTTCCTCGGTCCGGTCGGCTGTCGGCGGGTATTTTACGTTGACGTGCAAATTGCCGTCGCCGGCATGGCCGAACACGATCGCGTAGGCATCGGCGTGGATGTTCTTCACCTTCGCCTTGATGGTATCGGCAAACGCTTCCATCTTGTCGATGGCCAAGCTGATATCGAAGCCGACGCCGTTGGGCCCGATCGCGCGCCCGAGTTCGACGGAGGAGTCGCGGATTCTCCAGATCGCCGCGGCGGCCGCGCCTGAGCTTGCGATCGTCGCATCGAGGATGATTTCGTTTTCCAGCGCATCCCCCAGCATCTTTTCGAGATCGGCGCGGAGGCGCTCGGCGTCGCTGCCGGAGGATTCCATCAGGACGTAGAAGGGATGGTTGGTCGGCAGCGGCGCGGCCACGCCTTTCACCAGCTCGGTGGTGAGACGGTAATATTCGTTCCACATCGCCTCGAAGGCGGTGAGCTCTCCGCCGAGCCGCGTGCGGGCAAGCGCAAGCAGCGCGCGGACCTTGTCAAAGCTGGAAAGCGCGCACAGCGCCACCTGCTGCTCGGCCGGCGCCGGAAAGATCCGCAGCGCGGCGCGGGTGACCACGCCGAGCGTGCCCTCGGTGCCGACGAACAACTGCTTGAGGTCGATGCCGGTGTTGTTCTTGATGTATTTGCGCACGCCCTTGAGGATCGTGCCGTCGGCCAGCACGGCTTCCAGCCCGAGCACGAGATCGCGCGTCATGCCGTAGCGGATCACGCGGTTGCCGCCGGCATTGGTGGAGATGTTGCCGCCGATCGTGCAACTGCCGCGGGCGCCGAGATCGAGCGGAAACATAAAGCCGTCCTGGCCGACGCGTTCCTGCAGGCGCTGCAGCGGCACGCCGGTCTGGGTGATGACGACCCCGCCGCCGGTGTCGACCTCCTCGATCGCGGTCATGCGCTCCATCGACAGCACGATTTCGCCGGGCATCGGCATGGTGGCGCGCACCAGGCCGGTCATGCCGCCCTGCGTCGTCACCGGCACGCGGGCGGCGTGACACATCTTCAGGAATTTTGAGACCTCTTCGGTCGAGCGCGGCCGCATCACGGCGAGCGGAGGCGCAACCGGGATGCCGGCCATGTCGGTGTGATAGCGCGCGTCGATGTCGGCGCCGGTCAGCACCGTCGATGCATCGAACGCCGCGCGGAGATCGTCGATGATGGCCGCTTGCACCAGATCCGCTCCGTCTGCCACCTACGCCGCCTTTGCCTTTTGGGCGTCCTGAATGGCGCGCCAGATCTTTTCCGGCGTCAGCGGCATGTCGATCTGGGTGACGCCGTATTCGCTGAGCGCATCCAGCACGGCATTGACGATGCATACCAGGCTGCCGGCGCAACCGGCCTCGCCGCAGCCTTTGGTGCCCAGCGGATTGGATTTCGCGGGCGAGGGATGATCGGCGGTTGCCATCATCGGAATGTCTTCCGCGCGCGGCAGCGCATAATCCATGAACGAGCCGGTGATCGGCTGGCCGCTGGAGTCGTAATTCACTTCCTCCATCAGCGCCTGGCCGATGCCTTGCGCGACGCCGCCATGCAACTGGCCGTCGACGATCATCGGATTGACGATGGTGCCGAAGTCGCTGACGCCGGTATAGCGCACGATTTTGACCACGCCGGTTTCCGGGTCGATCTCGACCTCGGCGACATGGCAGCCGTTCGGGAAGGTCGACGGCGTATCCTTGGTGGCGTGATCGACGTCGAGCGAGGTCGGCGCGCCCTCGGGCATGTTGCCCTCACGCATCCGCTGCGCCAGATCCATGATGCGCGATGGAGCGGTCGGTGCCGGCGATGGTGAAGCGGCCGCCCGAAAATTCGATGTCGCCTTCGGCGGCTTCCATCAGATAGGCGGCCGCCTGCTTGCCCTTGGCAATGACCAGCGCGGCTGACTCGACGATGGCCTGACCGGTCGCGGTGATCGAGCGCGAGCCGCCGGTGCCGTTGCCGAAGCGCACGAGGTCGCTGTCGTTCTGCTGCAGCGTGATTTTTTCAAAGGGCACGCCGAGTTGCGCGGACAGCACCTGCGCGAACGGCGTGGCGTGGCCCTGGCCGTAGTCGAGCGTGCCGGTGGTGAGCTTGACCGAACCGTCCGGCTCGAACGTGATCTTGCCGAGTTCGCCGGCTCGGCGGCGCCGTCACTTCGAGATAGGAGCCGACCGCGATGCCGCGCAGTTTTCCCGCCTTGCGGCTTTCCTTCTTGCGCCTGGCAAAATTGGCGTGGTCGGAAAGCTCCAGCGCCTTGTTGAACACGGCCTGGAAATCGCCGCTGTCATAGGTGACGCCGGAGGCAGCCGGGAAGGGCAGTTGCGCCGGCTTGATGAAATTGCGCTTGCGCAAGGTGAGGCGGTTGATGCCCATCTCGTCGGCGGCGCGGTCGATCAGCCGCTCCATGTAGTAATTGGCCTCGGGCCGGCCGGCGCCGCGATAGGCGCCCATCAGCGTGGTGTTGGTCAAGACCGTCTTGATGTCGACGCCGAGCAGCGGCGTGCGGTAGACGCTGGCGAGATTCTTGCCGGTGTTGAGCGACAACGGCCCCGGCGCAACGCCGGTGATGTAGGCGCCGAGATTGCCGTAGCCGGACAGACGAACGGCGAGAAATTTTCCCTCGGCATCGAGCGCGAGCTCGGCGTGCATGAGCTGCCGATCGGCCATGGCTGTCGGTAAGAAAACTGGTCGAGCGTTCGTCGGTCCATTTCACCGGGACGGCCGAGCGATCTTCGCCGCATGCAGGATGCAGGTATATTCGGGATAGTTGACGTTCTTCATCCCGAACGAGCCGCCGACATTGGCGGAGAGGATGCGAACCTTGTCGTTCGCCACGTTCAGGATTTTCGCCAGCGTCACCTTGTTGCCGGAAACGCCCTGGGTCGGAACCTGCAGCGTGTAGCGCTCGGTCTTCCTGTCGAAGCCGCAAGCGCGACGCGCGGCTCCATCGCAGACCACGGCGATGCGGGTGTTGACGATGTCGAGCTTTGTGACATGCGCGGCGCCGGCAAACGCCGCTTCGATCTTCGCGCTGTCGCCATAGTGATAATCGAGCGCGACGTTGTTCGGGATGTGATCGTAGAGCTGCGGCGCGCCGGGCTTGGCGGCATCAGCAGCATTGGTCACGGCCGGCAGCGGCTCGATATCGAGCTCGACGGCTTCGGCGGCATCGCGTGCCTGCGCCAGCGTCTCCGCGACGACGAAGGCTATGGGATCGCCGACGAAGCGCACCTTGTCGGTCGCCAGCGCATGGCGGTTGGTCTGCAGCAGCGGCGAGCCATCGCGGCTCTTCAGCGGCAGGCCGCAGGTGAACGGGTTGTAGTTGGCCTGCGCCATGTCGGCGCCGGTCCATACCCCGAGCACGCCGGGCATCGCCTTGGCGGCTGTCGGTGCCGATGCCCTTGATGATGCCGTGGGCGTGGCTGGAGCGGACGATCCAGGCATAGGCCTGCCCCGGCAGGCTGAAATCGTCGGTGTACTTGCCCTTGCCGCGCACCAGCGTGTCGTCCTCCTTGCGCCGCACAGGCTGGCCGACGCCGTATTTTTGCAGTGCGATAGCGTTTTCGAGAGACGAGGGCGGCGGGCGATCTTGCATTTAGAACTACCTGAAATGGCCGGTTTTGCCTGGATTTTGGCGGGCTTCCGACCCAATAACGCACGGCTCCTGCGGCGACAACGCCTGATTGGGCATGGTCCATGTGATGGATTGCGCCGTCTTTCGGCGCTGGTAAAGTTTCCGTGAACGGAAATTCCTTGTCGGCCGGCGGGCCGCGGAAAGACTTTTGATGAACGATCATACGCGGCTTCGCGACGGCCATGGGCCGCGCGGGGGCCCGGCGGGGATGACTGCGGCGACGGTGGAAACCGGCGTCTACGCTGCGCTCGACCTCGGCACCAATAATTGCCGGCTGCTGATCGCGTGCCCGACCGCGGATGGATTTCGCGTGATCAATTCCTTTTCGCGCATCATTCGCCTCGGCGAGGGGATTTCCTCGACCGGCTCGATCAGCGACGCCGCCATCGAGCGCGCCATCGCCGCGCTGTCGATTTGCAGCGACAAGATCAGGTTCCGAAAGGCCAGGCGCTTGCGGCTGATCGCGACCGAGGCCTGCCGGGCGGCCGATAATGCCGACAGTTTCGCGAACGGGTGGCGGCCGAGACCGGCATCAAGCTCGAAGTGATCGACCGCGAGACCGAGGCGACGCTGGCGGTGATCGGCTGCTCGCCGCTGCTCGACCCCAGGGGGCGCGGCGCCATCCTGTTCGACATCGGCGGCGGTTCCACCGAACTGGTGCGGATCGAGCGCGATCCGGACGAGCCGAACGCCGCGCCGCGCATCAAAGCCTGGATGTCGATCCCGCTTGGCGTCGTCTCGCTGGCGGAGCATTTTGGCGGCAGGGACGTGACGCCGGAATCCTACGCGAAGATGGTCGAGGAGGTTGCGCAATATGTCGCTCCGTTCGCCGCCGAGCACGGCGCCGACCTGCGCGACATGCATATGCTCGGCACCTCAGGCACCGTGACCACGCTGGCCGGCATTCATCTCAACCTGGCGCGATATGACCGCCGCCGCATCGACGGCATCTGGATGAATGACGCGGATATCACCGCGACCGTCACGAGACTGCTGGGCATGAGCTACCAGGAGCGCGCCAACAACAATTGCATCAGCATCGAGCGCGCCGATCTGGTGCTGGCGGGCTGCGCCATCCTCGATGCGATCCGCAACGCGTTCCCGCTGCCGCGGTTGCGGGTCGCCGACCGCGGCCTGCGCGAGGGCATGCTGGTCGAGATGATGCGCGAGGACGGCGTCCTCAAGGCGTGCTAAGAGCATGATCCGGAAAAGTGGGCACCGGTTTTCCGAAGAGATCATGCTCAACTAAAGACAGCTTCAATTCATCGAGCGCGAACCCAAGATGGCGAAAGACACCACCGGGCGGCTGTACGTCCAGGTCAAGACCGGCGGCAAGCGCAAGCTGTCCTCAAAGCTGTGGCTGGAGCGCCAGCTCAACGATCCCTATGTCGCGCAGGCCAAGCGCGACGGCTATCGCTCGCGCGCGGCCTACAAGCTGCTTGAAATCGACGACAAATATCGCGTGCTGAAGACCGGCATGACCGTGGTCGATCTCGGCGCCGCACCCGGCGGCTGGAGCCAGATCGCTGCCAAGCGCGTCGGCTCGACCGACGGCAAGGGCAAGGTGATCGCGATCGACCTGCTGGAGATGCCGCGAGATTGCCGGTGTCGCCTTCGCGCAGCTCGATTTCCTGGCTGCGGATGCTCCGGAAAAGCTGCTGGCGATGATGGGCGGCCGCGCCGATGTCGTGATGTCCGATATGGCGGCCAACACCACTGGCCATCGCAAGACCGATCAGCTTCGCATTATTGGTCTCGTCGAGGCCGCCGCCTTGTTCGCGAGTGAAGTGCTCAACCCCGGCGGCGCGTTCCTCGCAAAAGTGTTTCAGAGCGGCGCTGAGGGAGAACTATTGGCGCAGTTGAAGCGCGATTTTTCCAGCGTCCGTCACGTCAAGCCGGCCTCGAGCCGGCAGGATTCTTCCGAACGCTACGTGCTGGCGATGGGATTTCGCGGCGGCGCAGAAACCGCGGAGCTTGCTATTGCACCGCCACGCGCTCGAGGCTGACAACGCACTTGCCGTTGCAGCCGATCTCCTTGGATGCCGGCGGCGTCAGATCGACTTCGCGGCGCGGCCAGAAGCGGCGGTTCGGCCCCTTGTCCGCGACCGTGCAAACCACCGATTTGCCGTTGGCGACATTGGTGACGCGAAGCCGCTGGCCGAGCGGTTCCGACATGTGGGCGCAGACCTTGTCGCGATAGGGATAGAGCCGTTTCCCGTCGGCTGCGATCGTGTCGTAAAACTCGGTCGCGACACCGCCATAGGGCGGCGGCTTGATGCGCGTGAGCCAGCGGTCGTTGAACGTTTCGGCGGCGTGCGCGCCCGGGCACGCTGCGGACAGCGTCAATCCCGAAATCGTGAGCGCGATGCGGACGTTCATGCCGCCAATTGTGCAGGTTCCCTGAAGGCGAGATCGTGGCGGCTCTGGGCCGATTTTTCGGCCGGATCGGGAAGCGCTTGTGGCAGCGGCGCTAGCCCAGCCGCTGGTCGCGGGCGTTCTGGGTCTCTTCGGTGGCCGCCTTGACGGCGGCGCTGGCCTCTGCGCTTTCCGCACCTTTGCGGCTGGAAATTTGAATCGCTGTGCGGCCGGAGATTTCGTGGCCGGCATCGTCGGGCATCTGCCAGAAGAACCAGGCTGATGCCGCCGAGATGATCGAGACCACGATGAAGGCGGGCGCGAACATGCTGGCGTCGAGTTCGGTGGCGTGGCGCCAGAACATCGTGGATTCCACGCAGAAGGCGCCGACCGCGACGCCCGCGGAAATCGCCAGCTGCTGGTTGACGCTGACGAGCGTGGTGGCGCGGCTCATCTGGGCCGGCTCGACTTCGGCATAGGCGACCGTGTTGATGGCGGTGAATTCCAGCGAGCGGAAGAAGCCGCCGACCACCAGGATGATCATGATCAGCAGCAGCGGCGTGTGCACCGTGAACAGCGCGCAGGCGGCGAGGAAGATCGTGCTGATCAACGCGTTGACCGTCATCATGTTGCGGAAGCCGAAGGTGCGGATGATCCGCGCTGCCAGCGTCTTCATGCCCATGGCGCCGACGGCCGAGGCAAAGGTCACCAGGCCGGACTGGAACGGCGACAGACCAAAGCCGACCTGCATCAGAAGCGGCAGCAGGAACGGCAGCGCGCCGATGCCGAGCCGGAACATGAAGCCGCCAATGATCGCAGCGCGCAAGGTCGGCATCCGCAGCAGGGAAAAGTCCAGCACCGGCGATCCCGTCCGCCGCGCATGCATGACGTAAAGCGTCATCGAGACCGAACCGACGCCGACCAAGGCTGCGACCACGGTCCATGGCAGCAGATTGAGGCCGGCGACCGAAAGCCCGAAGGCGATGCCGGCAAGGCCGATGCCAGCCAGCATGAGGCCGTAGAGATCGAAACGTTCGGGATCCTCGCTCTTGATCGGATCGATGTATTTCAGCGCCAGGAAGATGCCGAGCAGTCCGATCGGGATGTTGATCAGGAAAATCCAGTGCCAGGAGAAATAGGTGGTGATGAAGCCGCCGAGCGGCGGCCCGATCACGGGGCCGATCAACGCGGGGACCGTCACCCACGCCATGGCGTTGACCAGCGCGCTCTTGTCGACCGAGCGCAGCAGCACCAGCCGTCCGACCGGCGTCATCATCGCGCCGCCGAGGCCCTGGACGATGCGCGCAATCACGAAATGCGTGACGGATTGGGAGAGCGCGCAGCCGATCGATCCCACCATGAACACACCGACTGCGCTTGCGAACACCAGCCGCGGGCCGAAGCGGTCGGCGGTCCAGCCGCTGGCCGGAATGAACACGGCGAGCGACAGCAGATAGGACGTGATCGCGAGTTTCAGCGTCAGCGGGCTGGTGCCGATGTCGGCCGCGATCGCCGGCAGCGAGGTCGCAATCACCGTCGAGTCCATGTTCTCCATGAACAGGGCGGTGGCGACGATCAGCGGGATCAGGCGTTGCTTGTCCATCGGGCAGGGGCTGGGGGCGGGAGGAACGGGCGGAGTAACACCCGACCTGTCATACAGGCTATTGCGGAAGCGGCTACGCTACCTAAATCCTGCGTGACGTGTGCCTGACGCATGGGTCGCTGGAGACTGGACGATGATCTACATCCTCGCTGCGCTGTTGCCGCCGCTTGGGCTGCTGCTGAACGGGCAGCCGTTTTCGGCTGTGTTCAATCTCGTCCTGATCGTGATTTGCGTGCTTTTGGCGCTGTTTTTCCCTGTTCTCCTGCTGGTGCCCTCGGCGCACGCGCTGATCGTGGTCCACATGAAACGCGAGGATCGCCGCCATCGCGAGGTGGTGGAGGCGATCCGCCAGCACGGCCCGCCGCCGGGTTATCAGCGCTGACGCTGGCTGAAACCGGGCTAGCAGCGCTGGTCCGGCCTCCGCCATCAAAATAGCTGTGCATGGCAGGCAAACGCTTTGATTCGGCGTTCAGCCATGCTATCGACCCGCGTCAACCCCACTGATGGGCTTCGATTCGACGGCCGCGCCGCTAGCGCAGCCGAAGGCGACGTTCATCCCCTGATATTGCGGCGGACCGCCGCCGAAAAGGAGTTGACGATGGCGCAAGGACTTCAGGCGATCCGTGAAGCCTATACGTTCGATGACGTCCTTCTGAAGCCCGGCCTGTCGGACGTCCTGCCCTCCGAAGTCGATATTCGCTCCCACGTCACCCGCGCGATCCCGCTCAATATTCCGATCATCGCATCCGCGATGGATACGGTGACCGAAGCGCGCATGGCGATCGCGATGGCGCAGGCAGGCGGCGTCGGCGTCATTCACCGCAACTTCGATCCGGAGGGGCAGGCCGCGCAGGTGCGGCAGGTCAAGAAATTCGAATCCGGCATGGTGGTCAATCCGCTGACCATCGGCCCCGAGGCGACGCTGTCGGACGCATTGGCGCTGATGAAGGACCACGGCATTTCCGGCATTCCCGTGGTCACCGGCGCGGGCAAGGGCGTGCCTGGAAAACTGGTCGGCATTCTCACCAACCGCGACGTGCGCTTTGCCACCGATCCCCGGCAAAAAGTCAGCGAGTTGATGACGCATGAAAATCTCGTCACGGTGCGCGAAGGCGTCAGCCAGGACGAGGCGAAGCGGATGCTGCACCAGCACCGCATCGAAAAGCTTGTTGTGGTCGACGATCAGTATCGCTGCGTCGGCCTGATCACCGTCAAGGACATGGAAAAGGCGGTCGCCCATCCGCTCGCCTGCAAGGACTCGCAAGGCCGGCTGCGCGTCGCCGCGGCGACGACGGTCGGCGAGGGCGGTTACGAGCGGACCGAGCGGCTGATCGAGGCCGGCGTTGACCTCGTCGTGGTCGATACCGCGCACGGCCATTCCGCGCGCGTGCTGGAAGCCGTCAACCGCATCAAGCGGCTTTCCAATGCCGTGCAGGTCATCGCCGGCAATATCGCCACCAGGGAAGGCGCGCAGGCGCTGATCGATGCCGGCGCCGACTCGATCAAGGTCGGCATCGGTCCGGGCTCGATCTGCACCACGCGCATCGTCGCCGGCGTCGGCGTGCCGCAGCTCACCGCGATCATGGATGCGGTCGAGGCGGCCAAGAAGGCCAACATTCCCGTGATCGCCGACGGCGGCATCAAATTCTCCGGCGATCTCGCCAAGGCGCTCGCCGCCGGCGCCGACATCGCCATGGTCGGCTCGCTGCTTGCCGGCACCGACGAGACGCCGGGCGAAGTGTTTTTGTGGCAGGGCCGTTCCTACAAGGCCTATCGCGGCATGGGCTCGGTCGGCGCGATGGCGCGCGGCTCGGCCGACCGCTATTTCCAGCAGGACATCAAGGACACGCTGAAGCTGGTGCCTGAGGGCATCGAAGGCCAGGTGCCGTACAAGGGGCCGGTCGGCAATGTGATGCACCAGCTCGCCGGCGGTCTCCGGGCGGCGATGGGCTATGTCGGCGCGAAAGATCTCGCCGAATTCCACGACAAGGCGCAGTTCGTCCGCATCACCGGCGCGGGCCTGCGCGAAAGCCACGTCCACGACGTCACCATCACGCGCGAAGCCCCGAACTATCCGGGCGGCGTGTAAGCCAGCTTTCCGAAACACTGCGGCGACGAAGCAATCCGGTTGTTGTTGACAACGCCGGGCGGCTTCGCTTCGCTCGCCGCAGCGAATAACAACAATCAGAGGAGACAACCTATGTCGCAGGGCAAACGCGTCGTACTGGCTTCCCGCCCGGTTGGTGAGCCCAAACCGACCGACTTCCGCATCGAGGAATATGCCGTGCCGACCGCCGGGCGCGGGCGAGGTGTTGTTGCGCACGATCTGGCTCTCGCTCGATCCCTATATGCGCGGGCGGATGAGCGACGGGCCGTCCTACGCACAGCCGGTGCCGGTCAACGGCGTGATGGAAGGCGGCACGGTGAGCGAGGTCGCGGCCTCCAACAATCCCGGCTTTGCCAAGGGCGACATCGTGCTGTCGCGTGCGGGCTGGCAGACGCATGCGGTCTCGAACGGGCAGGGACTTGCGAAGATCGATCCGAAGATCGCACCGATCTCGACGGCGGTGGGCGTGCTCGGCATGCCCGGCATGACGGCGTATACGGGCCTGCTCGATATCGGCAAGCCGCAGGCCGGCGAGACCGTCGTTGTTGCCGCGGCGTCCGGCGCGGTCGGCTCGGCGGTTGGCCAAATCGCGAAGATCAAGGGCGCGCGCGCGGTCGGCATCGCCGGCGGCAAGGACAAGTGCGACTACGTGAGGAAGGAGCTCGGCTTCGACGAGTGCCTCGATCACCGCGATCCCAACCTCGCCGCGAAGCTGAAGGAAGCCTGCCCGAAGGGCATCGACGTCTATTTCGAGAATGTCGGCGGCGCGGTGTTCGAGGCGGTATTCCCGCTGCTCAATGCGTTCGCGCGCATGCCCGTGTGCGGCCTGATCGCGCATTACAACGACACCGAGGCGGTGGCGCCGAAATGGGCGGGCGCGATGATGCGCAATGTGCTGACCAAGCGGCTCACCATCCGCGGCTTCATCGTCAGCGACTTTGCCGCGCGCCACGGCGATTTCCTGCGCGACATGTCGCAATGGTTCCGCGAGGGCAAGCTGAAGCACAAGGAGTTCGTCACCGAGGGCCTCGACAGCGCGCCTACCGCCTTCATGGGCCTGTTGAAGGGCGCCAATTTCGGCAAGCAACTGGTGCGCGTCGGGCCGGACAAGGCGTAAGCCGCCCGGCGCCGGCGATTGTTGGCATCGACTAAGTGATGATTTTCTTCGAATCGTCATCGCGCTCTATCTTTTTGTTTGAGCATGATCTTTTCGGAAAACCGGTCTCCACTTTTCCGGATCATGCTCAGCGCGTTCCGGCATCGACCTCCGCGGAAGCCCTGTCCGGCGGCGGAACGTCGATGCCCTCAGCCGAGTACTCGGTAATCTTGTTCCGCAATGTGCGAACGGACATTCCGAGCGCGCGCGCTGCCGCGGTTCGATTGCCGTGGGTGCTGGCGAGCGTCTCCAGCACGAGATCCCGTTCGACATCCCTGACAGGCAAGCCGACAAGCCATCGCGCCACACGGCGCCGCGATGCGTCGGATAGTGATGAATGGGGGTACTGTCGCAACATGGCGATACTCCCGCACGAACGACTCTCAACCCCACCTTAGAGGACAGGATCGTGGTTAATGAATCCTTAACGGCGGGAGGAAGTGCTGCATGGAACTCTGTAAAATCTGCTGATTTTCGGCCCCATGGGCACGGCTCCTAGTCCTTCGAATTGGGGCGTAACAGCTCATCCAGCCCGACATCGATCTGGCCCGCCGCGCGGACGTGGCGGACTTCAAAGCTGTCGGGCTGGAAGCGGTATTCCACCAGCCCGGTTTCCTTGACGCCGATCACCGGCTGAATCCGTTCCGGCATGATGAAGCCGGTGGACGGCGCCCAGACGTGGCGGGTGTGGCCATAGGTAAAGTCCCGGCGCTGGTGCACGTGGCCGCTCGCGATCAGCCGGAGATCAACCGCTCCGAACATTTTGACGAGTTTTTCGCGCACCGGCTGCGGGATGTAGCGGACGGCGGAGGATTCGAGTTCTGGATCGCCGGGCGTGTTGAGGAACAGCGGCTTGTGCAGGAACAGCGCGATCGGTTTTCCCATGGCGCCCGAAAGCTGCGATGCCAGCCAGTCCATCTGCTCGGCTTCGCTCGGCAGCCCGGTATTCATGATCAGCGAGTTGAGGCCGATGAAGCGCCAGCCCGCGGCTTCGAATTGCCAGCGGTCTTCGCCGAATACCGAGATGAAGGCCTGCAGGTCTTTTTCCGTGGGCAGATGCGCCGGCACCGGACCGACCGCAGTCGGGTTGTCGCCAATGTCGTGATTGCCGGGCAGGTATCGGCAATTCACCGGTAGCGATGCGTGTAGTTCCTTTGCAAATTCGAGATCGGCGCGGCTGGTCGGGCCGTCCCAGCCGATATCGCCGCTGTTGACGACGAGATCGGGACGGCTGGCGGCGATGTGTTCGCTGACGCGATGAAAATTTTCGGTCAGGACAGGCAGGCGGCGGGCGAGGTGGGTGTCGGAAATTTGCGTCAGGCGAAATTCGGGCATGCAGTATTCCTTTCGACGTCATCGCTAGCAGTGTAGCGCATCGAAATGGTGACAGCAGCAGCGGTCACAGCACGCGATAGCGGATTGCAAAATCGTCGTTCGGTCCAAAATTTGTTGCGCCGTTTGAAACGCCGATTGAATCGTTGACGCGATCGGTCAGGTGCCAGGGGCTGAACTGGTCGGAGTGCGACGGACTCGCGGCGAGCCGCAGCTTGAACTCGCGCTGCGGCTGGCCCGGCAGGTTCAGCACCACCACGCGGTCGGTGGTGCGATATTTCAGCGGCACCGATCCGCGCAGCACGCCGCGGCCGTCGTCCAGTTCGAGCGCATCCCCGAGTTTGGCCAGCGTCTGGTTGCGGTCGGTGCGCAATTCGATCTGGGTGTCCGAGATCGCCGACAGCGCGGCCTTGGGCAGGCGGATCTCGAACTCGATCGCCGGCCTTGTCGGATTGATGCCGAGATAGGCCAGCGCTGCCTGCCGCATGTCGTAGGCGACGAAGGCGACCAAAGCGAGGACGAGGGTCGCTGCAAGCCCGTGTCTTACGACGTCGCGCCCGGTGCGATAGCCGGTGCGGAAATAGACCGACAGCAGGATGGCGACCGCGAGCGCCGTGGCGACGCCGGCGAGCGCCGACATCACGATGCCGAGCCCGCCGCCGTCCTCGGTGAACAGCCCGGCATTGGCGCCGGCTTTCTGCAGCAGCGAGGTCACGGAATCGCCGGGCAGTGCGGCGGGGCGGATCACGTCTTTCAGGACGGGGGTTGTCAGGTTCATCGCGCGGTCTCGCATGAAACCAAAGGGATTCTCGGCCGTTGGTCGCGTTGTTGCGGAAACTGGTTCATTGTCAGGAAGGGGCCTGATCGCTATAGCGGGATGGCATTGTCGCCGGGGGAACTGTCATGTCGGTCCAAATGGTCTTGCTGCCGGTCTTCGTGCTGGTGGGACTCACCTTTTTCCTGCTGATCTGGATGGGCGCCGCCCGCCGCAACGCGCTGGTCAGCGGGCAGGCCAAGGTCAGGGATGTCGTGCTCGGGCAGCAAAACTGGCCGACGCAGCCGACCCAGATCGCCAATTGCTTTGCCAACCAGTTCGAGATACCGGTCCTGTTCTACGTGCTGATCGCGATCGCGCTGCCGCTGCGCCGTACCGATCTCGTGATCGTGCTGCTGTCCTGGGTGTTCGTGGTGACGCGCTTCGTGCATGCCGGCGTGTTCGTTACTTCCAATGACCTGAACAAGCGCTCGCTGGCGTGGTTCGCCGGCGTGCTGGTGCTGTTCGCCATGTGGGTCTATTTCGCGCTGAAGATCCTGCTGGTCTGACGCGCCGCCAACTGAAAGTTCGAGATGACTCCTGCTGCACGGCTGTCCGCGGCCATTGAAGTGATTCACACCATCGATGCCCAGCGCATTCCCGCCGCCAGGCGCTGAAGGAGTGGGGCACCGCGCATCGCTATGCCGGCTCCGGCGACCGCGCCGGGATCGCGGGCCTGGTCTGGGACGTGCTGCGGCGGCGTTCGTCGAGCGCGTGGCTGATGGATAACGATACGCCGCGCGCGCGTGTGCTCGGCATGCTGAAGCTCGAGCGCGGCATGAACGCCGAGGCGGTAGCTGCACTTTGCGACGGCGGCCGCTTTGCGCCGGAGCCGCTGAGCGATGCCGAGCGTGACGGCGCTCACCTCGCGCTCCCTCGACGAAGCGCCCGCGCATATCGCCGGCGATTATCCGGAATGGCTGGACGGGCCGCTCGCAGAAATATTCGGCGATGACCGCGTGGCGGAGGCGACCGCGATGGCGAGCCGGGCGCCGCTCGATCTGCGCGTCAACACGCTGAAGGCCAAACCCGAAAAGATATTGTCGTCGCTGACGCATCTGCGCGCCAAGCCGACGCCGTGGTCGCCGATCGGCTTGCGGATCGAGCTCGGCGCCGACGCGCGCAATCCCGGCATCCATGCCGAGGAGGATTTTATCAAGGGCGCGATCGAGGTGCAGGACGAGGGCTCGCAGCTCGCGGCGCTGCTTTCGGCCGCCAAGCCGGGCGAGCAGGTGATCGATCTCTGCGCCGGCGCCGGCGGCAAGACGCTGGCGCTGGCAGCACAGATGCAGGGCAAGGGAAGGTTGATTGCAACCGATCATGACAAGCGCCAGCTCGCGCCGATCCATGAGCGGCTGTCGCGCGCGGGCGTGCACAATGCCGATGTGCGGACGCCGAAGGGCGAGGCTGACGCCCTCGCCGACATCAGGGCGTCGGCCGATCTCGTACTGATCGACGCGCCCTGCACCGGCACCGGCACCTGGCGGCGCAACCCCGATGCGAAATGGCGGATGCGGCCGGGCGCGCTCGAGGTGCGGTTGAAAGACCAGATCGCGGTGCTGGACCGGGCGGCGCCGCTGGTGAAGCCGGGCGGGCGGATCGCGTACATCACGTGCTCGGTGTTGCCGGTGGAGAACGGCGAGCAGGTGCGGGCTTTCGTCGGCGCGGCATCCGGAGTTTGCCGTGGTGCCGCCGGAGGAGACGGTGAGTGTGCTGTGGGACAAGGCGGAGGATTTTGCGCGGCCGCGCTGCGTTCCGACGAGGGCTGGCTGATGACGCCGCGACGCACGGGGACGGACGGGTTTTTTGTTTCGGTGTTGCGGAAGAAGGCGTAACGACGGAGCAATCGCAACTGTTGGCGTCGTCCCTGCCTAGTGCGCAATTGCGCACGGGGCAGGGACCCATAGCCACCGTCCGTAGTTGTTGAAGCAAGCCGTCGACCAATTTTTTCAAACAACTTCCGCCGCGGCGTATGGGTCCCTGCTTTCGCCGGGACGACGGAAGGATGCGTCGCGTTCTCGCGGCTTGTTTCGCCCGAGTTTTGCAAATTCTTTGTCCCTCCCTGAAAACAGAGGGCGCAGGGAATGCCGGGTGCACGCTGCACCCGCGGTCTCGTGTGCCAAAAGTTGCGCATTTGGCGCACACGAGCATACAGGTGAGCGGAAACACTCCGACATCCCCTGCGCAATGGCTTTACGGCTTACTTCGTGCTCTCCCCGGTGAGCGGGCTTTTTTGCCACCGTCACCTTGCGAGATAACTCCACAAGCTTGACGCCAGCATCGCGGCGCCAGGACCACACGACTTCGCCGTACGCCTTTGTCGTATCCGTCCGGCGCTCTGCGCGCCTGAAGCAAAAGCGTCCATCGCATCCCCGGCCCTACGTATCGTGACGATCGCGAAACGCCCCTCGTGTGGGCCGGGATGCGCGAAGATTAAATCAGTGATTTGCCCGACGTGACCAGCGGAATATTTTTGATTTGGGGGCTTGACACGATTTCTGAAAATCAGAAGTGATTTGCCCGTCGTGTCGAATTTGTCACAGCCTTCGTCATTGCGAGCCAACGGGTCGGCGCAAAGCGCCGCCCGATGACAGGCTCCGCGAAACCCGTCGCTACTGGATGCCTGATACCGGCGATTGCCCATGGAACTTCGCTCGACGCGGGTTTTGTCCCGGACAGTTCCGTAGAAATGCGAGGTTAAGCCCGGTTAGTAGAACTTTCCGTTAGGGAAGTTTGCCTACCGTTACGAGTTGCCTGGCAACCGTTTGATTGCCCTTGCTTTTGCTGAGACGGAAGACCTTTTCAAGAGTTTCCTGGCGGACACAGAATGTTGGTCCATTTCGTTACGGACGAGCCCAACAAGATACCGGCCATCCGCGCGATGCTGGAGCCGCAGCATGCCGTTAAGTCCCACTTGCTGGGAGCTGCCGGCGGGCAGGCCCTCTCGAACGGGGTGCTGGTGGTTGACGCCGACCTGCGGAAGGTGGCTCCCGTAGAACAGCTCAAGGTGGTTTTACGGGACCTGCGGTGTGTCTCTGAAAAGCTGTTTGTCGTTCAGGATCACCTCCGTGACGTGATTGCGCAGGCGTTCGCGCTCGGCGCTACCTCCGTGGTTTCTCGGCCAAGAGAGATCATACCGAAGCTGGCCGAGGTCGAGATCGCGCAGGGAGCAATGAAAGCCGACTCTGCAAGCGCACCGCCCGAGGTCGCCAACAGCGCGGCATCCTTCTCGTCGCTTTTTTCGGCGATAGGGAAAGGCAAACCGATAACCCTTTCGGACGCCGAGAACGCCACACTGGAGGTCATCAACGGGATCAAGCAAAACGGTCTTAACGCGTGGCTTGACGACGTGCGCCGCTATCATGAAGGGACGTTCCAGCACTGCCTGCTGGTGACGGGAGTGGCAGTCGCATTCGGCATGAACATCAAATTCCCGGATGCAGACGTAAAGCGGCTGGGATTGGCAGCAACGCTCCATGATATCGGCAAGGCACATATTCCCCTGGCTATTCTCGACAAGCCTGGACGTCTTGACCAGGCCGAACAGGAGATCATGAATCGCCATCCGATTATCGGATACGAACTATTGCAGCCTATTCCAGAGATTGGCCCCGAGATCCTCGATGGGGTGAGACACCACCACGAATATCTGGATGGCTCCGGTTATCCCGACGGCCTGACGGCGCCGGAGATATCCGACCTTGTGCGGCTACTGACGATCTCCGACATCTTCGCCGCCCTTATTGAGCGGAGGTCGTACAGAGCGTCGATGTCCCGGCAAGATGCCTACAAGATCCTGTGCGATATGGGTGGAAAGCTGGAAGGACCGCTGGTGAAGGCATTCCGCAGCGTGGCGCTGAGCGGATGAAAAGCGAGACGGACAGAACGAGGAAGCGAGACATTCGCGGCGTGTTTGCGTCGATTTCAACAGGCGCAGGGTCGCGCAATGCATTTGGAGCTAGACGACCATGGTGACGGCGACCTTGCCGAATTTGAACACGGAATTGGACGTTGCTGCAAAAGCCGGATCACCCGAGCGTGGTGACCAGACCTTGGCGCAAGTGACGAGCCTGTTGTTGTCCAATATAAGTCGTCTCGGTGAATCCCAGATAACTGCGCTGGACGACGTTCTCGTGCGCCTGATCGAACGGACAGAAGCAGGGTCTCTGGCACAACTCAGCGAAGCCCTGTCCGGCGTAGAGCTGGCGCCGCGAGGGACGATTCGCAAGCTTGCATTTCACAACGACCAATCGGTGGCGGTGCCGGTCCTGAAAAATTCCAGCCAACTGTCGGAGAAGGACCTGATTGAAATCGCCGGAACGCTCAGCCAGCAACATCTGCTGGCCATCTCCGGCAGAAAGACCGTCAGCGAGGCGTTGACCGACGCGCTCATGAGGCGCGGTGACGCCAACGTCTCCAACGCGCTTGCCCATAACCCGGGAGCAGTTTTCTCCGAATGCGGCTATGCAACGCTTGTCGGAAGGGCCGAGCGTGACGAGAGCCTCACGGAAAGGCTCGGCCTTCGACTGGATCTTCCCGCGAATTTGCTGCGGGAGCTTCTGGCAATGGCTACCGACGTGGTTCGCGCGAGATTCTTGACGGCGCCCCGACCTGTTAACCGGGACAAGCGGCCGGTCCGGACAGCCGCCGTACCGGCTCGACCCAAGATCGACTACACGCTGGAGCTCAGCCAGGCTGTTGCGCTTGCTCGCGCCGGCAAGCTTAACGATCAATCGGTAAATCGGTTTGCGGTAAGGGGCGAATACAACAACGTGGTGGCCGCGCTCGCCGTCCTGACGGATGTGAAGGTCGAGGCAATCGAGCCTTTGATCGAGAGCGACCGGCTTTACGCGCTGATCGTGGCGTGCAAGGCCGCCAGGCTGGACTGGTCAACAACGAGGCAGATCGTCTGCAGCCGGCCGGGTTGCCCGCCGGCCACCCGGCAGGAGCTGGCACAAGGTCGAGAGGTATTCGACGGCTTGTTGCTGTCCATAGCGCAATGGACGACCCGGTTCGGGTCTGATCGCATGCTTGCAAAGAAGAATGACCTGGCAGCCGGGCGCTAGGAAGCTGGTCAGGGCTCACGGCCATCCTTCGAGGCGCGCTTCGCGCTCCTCAGGATGAGGTGGTGGGTGTTTTGAAAACTTGCGGCCGACCAGGATGCGTGCGCCTTCGGGTCCGATGAACTCGTCGTGCAATTGTCCTTCCGCAACCGCAAAAACCTGCCCGGGGCCGTGTGCGACCGGCTCGCTGTCCAGCGTGACGTTGAACGTACCGGAAAGCACCAGCCCACGGATCGCAAAGAGATGCCTGTGGCGGCCCTTGCCGGGTCGTGGCTCCAGAGTCTGCGTCTCGATTTCGGTGTAGCCGTCCGCCTTGAGCTGCGCTTCAAAGTCCTGCGTGTTCATTTGAACCTCCGATTGGTGTCCTTGCCCTGGCCGGAGTTTTGATTTGCCGCGCGTCTCATTTTGTACCGCATCCGTCCCGCTGACCAGTGGCTCGTAGGTGGGTCAGCCACCGGATTCGCGCTGACCGAGGCGCGATACGCACCGCTCTCGATTACTTCGGTCGCCCGCAGTGACGGATGAGCCCGCAGTCTGGTGCGCCGGCGCATGCCGGGCTCGGGTCGCCCGGGATGGCTGCGGAATAGTTGCTGCCGGCGACCTGGTGGAGCGCGCCGCTGACACCGACATAGCCCCAGGCGCCGGATCTACCGGCCGCGTGCAAACCTCTCCCGAAGCTCTCGCCGCTGAGTTAGAAAACGATCGAGTTGGGTGCCGAGGTGGTACGCCATGTCTTCGTTCAGTTCGAGTTTCATCGTCGAGCTGGTGCAATCGATTTCCAGGATTCCGCAAAGAGGTTCGGTCGACGTCGTCGATATCGTAACCTCGGTGATTTTCCGGACATCGCGCATTGGATAGTTCCCTCGTATCAGGACAATATGGTTGGCCGCACATCTTGCGGCGATAGAAACGGCCAGCACCATCGCGCGGCGGCCCGGAGCTTGCTTTTCAGTCGTCAGCCATCGGAATTACCTGCAAATAATTCCCCGGCCTCGGCGGCCTGATTGAGCCAGATCAGCGCCGCCCGCGCATCAAGCCGCATAATTCTCTCATTCGGCTCTGACTGCGCGAGATCGTTCGACTGATAAAGTATGAATCCGCATCGTTCGTCGCGAAACAGCGCTTCTCGCGCGTTACCCGGCGCAAGAGTCTGGCTCATCCAGAAAGGGAACGGTTCGGGAGGAAATCATCTGCAAGGGCATGGGTGCGATCCGTTCACCGTGCGGCGACCGTGCCTTTCTTCTTCTGTTTCTCCGTGATGAAGCGGACACCCGCCGTGGTTCCATCGATCCGCACCAGTTCGCAGCGCCGGAACGCAAGTCCGGTCGAGGAAAGCAGCAGGAAGAATTCACCTGCTCGCAACACGTCAAGCGTGCCCTCTATCTCAAGCCTGGCGCCGGTGGCCGAGACATCGATAAGCACGCACTTTCGCCGCCATGTTCCGTCGACACCGACGACGTTCACCTCGTATCGATGCTCCAGGTGAACGCGTTCCGCCTTTCGATCGCCCCAGCTCATGTGTCGGCTCCGGCAGCGGTCGATGCATTCCCGGCCGGACTGAATTTGCCGGTTGCGAGAAACAACCCGGCCACCTGCCGCAAAATCTGGACGCGGCGCGCGGGCGAGCCGCCTCGGACGGCCCCTTCAACTTCGGCAATGATGTCGCAAGCGATCGCAGGCATGGAAAACGCCAGTTCTCGTTCGCATCGGAACCGCAATGTTCCGGAACGGAATTATCGCGCTCTATTTCCTTAAGTTTTTCAGTTAAGATGGCACGATTATAGGTGTTTATGATACCGTTAGAATGCTCCCAAACATTATCGAAATTCGGCAGGTGCGCTGCATTTGCAGGTTGTGTTCGGGAGCAAGCAGCCGCCAACTGATCCGGGCTGCGGGTTTCTCGAATCGTTTGAGGAGGTCAATCGGACATTGGCTGTCGGATGCACGGTGGTGCGCCGGCCAGCATTTTTGAAGCAAAAATAAAATGGAAAGTCAGTCTAGTTGCGCCGCTGGCGCCGAAGATATTTCGATTTGCCGACATCGATGCGTTCAGGAGTTCGGTGCGACATCTGAACGTCGTGTTCACACCGCTGGTTCGCAAAATCTCTGCCGAGCAAATCATTCTCAATCTGCCGGGATGCGACGTGAATTACACGAAGTCGTTCCCGCGGATTATTGACGCGCAGCTTTGCCCAAACTGCACGGCCGTCGCCTTCACGATGGACGACGGCGTTCCGGTGCGCTTCAACGGCGTCGAAGATCTGCTGCCGGCGATCGCGATCGGGACCGGCGGGCTCGCTTTACACCCAGGTGGAGAAAGCTCCGAGGTCCTACACATCGATCATTTTCAGTCCCGGCGTCGAGGATCGGGGCTGGCTGGAAGGGGGGCCGACCTGGCGGTTCTATGTCGTCAGCAAGTTGGTGCAGCACAGGCTGCGCAGGCTGGTGTTGCAGGTGCTCGCCGCGGCCACGGAGTTCGCCGACGATCCCGAAAGCGGCGTTCTCGCGATGGCCATGCGCGAATCCCTGTTCGCTGCCGTCGACATGGCGATTGCCGACGTCGTTGTTGCGCCGGAGTTCACGCGCGCAAATTTCTCCACCAAGTTCAGGATATTTCGCGATGCCGAGGAGGCGCTTGCGGAGCACTATGACAGCCCGATCTACAGCAGCGATCTTGCGCAGCAGATCGGCGTGTCCGTCCGCACCCTGCATGACGCGATCCTGCACTATCGGGGCATGAGCCTGCATCGCTATCTGCGCTTGCGGCGGCTCTGGCTGGTGCGCCAGCGCCTTCTCGCCGGCACCCACAGCGTCAAGGCGGCGGCGCTTGCCTTCGGCTTCTGGCACCTCAGCGATTTCTCGCACAATTACTTTCGGCAATTCGGCGAAACGCCGTCGGCCACGCTCGCCAGATCGCGCGCGGCGGGATCTTCCTCGACGCGTTGACCGGCGTCCCGGGCTGCAGGCCTAGTGCACCAGATGGTTCGCCGAGCCCTGCGTGATCTTGCCTTCGGATATCCTCTGGACAAATTAGGTCAATGATACTGACCTAATCTGGATTTGTCCATGCCGAAAGAAGCATGTGGGCCATCGGGCCTGCCGCGGTTGCGAGCGCTGCCTGCGTCGCGTATCTGCTTGCCATGACAGCAGCACAGAAAGCCCAGCAGTCGACGCCCCCGGTGGCCTCGGCGCATGACAAGATTCTGATCGTCGATTTCGGCAGTCAGGTGACGCAGCTGATCGCCCGCCGCGTGCGCGAGGAGGGCGTCTATTCCGAGATCGTGCCGTTCCAGAAGGCCGAAGCCGCTTTTGCGGAGATGAAGCCGAAGGCGGTGATCCTCTCCGGCGGACCTGAATCCGTGCACGAAGCAGGCTCGCCGCGCGCGCCGCAGGCGATCTTCGATTCCGGCGTGCCGGTGCTCGGCATCTGCTACGGCCAGATGACGATGGCAGCCCAGCTCGGCGGCGAGGTCGAGGGCGGGCATCACCGCGAATTCGGCCGCGCCGATGTCGAGGTGAACGCGCCGAGCAAGCTGTTCGACCAGACCTGGGGAATCGGCGAACGCCATCAGGTGTGGATGAGCCATGGCGACCGCATCACAAAAATGCCGCCGGGTTTTACCGTGGCCGGCGTTTCGCAGAATGCGCCGTTCGCGATGATCCAGGACGAGAAGCGCAAATATTACGGCCTGATGTTCCACCCCGAAGTGGTGCATACGCCCGACGGCGCAAAACTGATCCGCAATTTCGTGCGCAAGGTCGCAGGCCTGACCGGCGACTGGACCATGCGCGCCTTCCGCGAGGAGGCGATCGAAAAAATCCGCGCGCAGGTCGGCAAGGGCAGGGTGATCTGCGGTCTGTCAGGCGGCGTGGATTCCGCCGTGGCCGCCGTGCTGATCCACGAGGCGATCGGCCACCAGCTCACCTGCGTGTTCGTCGACCACGGATTGCTGCGGCTGGACGAGGCCAAGACCGTCGTCGACCTGTTCCGGCATCACTACAACATCCCGCTGGTTCATGTTGATGCGTCGAAGCAATTTTTGGGCGAGCTTGAAGGCGTCACCGATCCCGAAGTGAAGCGCAAGACCATCGGGCGGCTGTTCATCGACGTGTTCGATGCGGAGGCCAAAAAGATCGGCGGCGCGGAGTTTCTGGCGCAGGGCACGCTCTATCCCGACGTGATCGAGAGCGTGTCGTTCACGGGCGGGCCTTCGGTGACCATCAAGTCGCACCACAATGTCGGCGGGCTTCCCGCGCGCATGAACATGAAGCTGGTCGAGCCGTTGCGCGAACTGTTCAAGGACGAAGTGCGCGTGCTCGGCCGCGAGCTTGGCCTGCCCGAAATCTTCGTCGGCCGCCATCCGTTCCCGGGCCCGGGCCTCGCCATCCGCTGCCCCGGCGAGATCACGAAGGAAAAGCTCGACATCCTGCGCAACGCGGACGCCGTCTATATCGATCAAATTCGAAAGCACGGCCTCTACGACCAGATCTGGCAGGCCTTTGCCGTGCTGCTGCCGGTGAAGACCGTCGGCGTGATGGGCGACGGGCGGACCTATGAATACGTCGTGGGCCTGCGCGCGGTGACCTCGACCGACGGCATGACCGCGGATTTTTATTCCTTCGACATGAAGTTTCTCGGCGAGACCGCGACGCGGATCATCAACGAGGTGAAGGGCGTCAACCGGGTGGTGTATGACGTGACGAGCAAGCCGCCGGGGACGATTGAGTGGGAGTAGGGGAACACTACACAGGAATGGACGCCGACGCTGACGAATGTGTTGTTTATAGATTACCGAAATCTTCGTCACATGGGCAGGCATCGCGTATTCGCGATCCAAGGAAGGCCTGGCCCGTAGTCCAACGATTTATTGCCACGCTGACGCGAGCGACGCTGGGTCCTCGTGTTACGCTGACCTGTCTCCAAGGTGAACCGCGCGACGTCACTGTAGCCAAGATTGAGGAGGCGCGACGTTGCTTCGGAGCGGAAACCGGGCAGAGCGGAGGTTTTCGGTCTTGGACGTTAAACGAAGCGCAATTGCCATCGGCGATTTAGTTCGCGCTCGACGGCGACAAGCTTCCGAAGCAGAAGATTGGCCTGTTTGGCCCCACCTGGATCACTTTCACTTATCGATTCTCTGGATTGAGTTCGATCGTGTTGCAACCGGTCTGGAGGAAGCTGAGTTGCAACGTATATCGTCGCATCTGGCCGTCACCATTGGCCCGCAGCGGCTGTTCCTTCAACCGTTGTTCGTTTATCCGGCAGTCTGGACGTCACAATCACTGAAAGATTTCATCGAACGCAGCGAGCCGCTGGCGCCCATTCCGATTCCAAAATCAAAATTTCAAGCGCTGGGTCTCACCGCGGACTACAAGTCGAGATCGCCTTCTGCGCCTTGAGCCCGACTGGCGGCAACATTCTGAAATCGCATTGAAGCGTCGAGCTCGGATGTGCACCGCGGGCTGCCATGCTAACACTCAGTATCGCCCCTCTGGAGCCCGCCTGATGTCTGTCGCGACCGCTGCCGCCAACCCGCCCCCGCCTTCCGCCGCCGAGACCGATCCGCAAACCCTCGGCTGGATGCAGGGCTTTCCCCCGCCGCCGGACAAGACCATTACCTTCCACGACGGCTCTTTCCGCAGCTTTCCCGAGCTGCGCTGGGCCTGGAGCAATATCCGGCAACTGGTGCCGACCGTGAATGTCTGGCGCGGGGCGGGGCCTGCGTCGGTGTTGCCGCGCGAAGATCATGACATCGGTGCGTCCGCTTCGGTGACGATGGACGGGCGGCCGATGACGTTCGCGCGCATGTGTGAAGAGACCTATGCCGATGGCATCGCGGTGCTGCACCGGGGCAAACTGATCTACGAGCGTTACTTCGGCGCGCTGAAGCCGCACAAACCGCACATCGCGATGTCGGTGACAAAATCGTTCACCGGCACGCTCGCGGGTATTCTGGTCGCGGAGGGGAAGATCGATCCGCAGGCGCCGGTCACGGATTATGTGCCGGAGCTTCGGACAAGCGCCTTTGGCGATGCACGCGTGCACGAGGCGATGGATATGACCACCGGCCTCGAATACACGGAGGTTTATACCGACAAAAATTCCGGCGTGTTCGGACTGCGGCGGGCGAACGGCATGGCGCCGATCGAGCCGGGCTATGAGGGCGCGACCAATATTTTCGATTTCCTGTGCACGCAGCGCAAGCAGGGCGAGCACGGCAAGGCGTTTGCCTACAAGACCGTCAATACCGACGTGCTCGCCTGGATCTGCCGGCGGGCGAGCGGAATGACGCTGTCGGATCTGCTGTCGGAGCGCATCTGGATTCCGATGGGTGCGGAAGAGGACGCGCATTATCATGTCGACCGTATCGGGACTGAAAGCGGCGGCGGCGGGCTTTCGACAACGCTGCGCGATCTCGCCCGCTTCGGCGAGATGATCCGCAATCACGGCCGCTTCAACGGCCGGCAGATCGTGCCGTCGGCCGTGGTCGAGGACATCGCGCGCGGCGGCGATCCCGAAAAGTTCAAGCCGGCCGGCTACACCACATTGCCCGGCGCCTCCTATCGGAACCAGTGGTGGGTGACGCACAATGCGCATGGCGCCTATATGGCGCGCGGCGTTCACGGGCAGGGCATCTACATTGATCCGAAGGCCGAGATGGTGATCGCGCGTTATGCCTCGCACCCGGCCGCCGGCAACGCCGCCAACGATCCCGTGACGCTGCCCGCTTATATGGCCATCGCCAGGGACCTGATCGCCGGCGGCTGACGATTCGTCGTTCCGGCTACACCGGCACGTTTGTTCAACGCGAAAATTCGCACCCGCGTTAGTTTCCTCCCAACAACAGGGAGGAAACCATGATCGCAACCGCATTCGCAAAACCCGCTACATCGCTTCGGGCCGTATTTGATCGCTATCATGTTGGCTGGGAGACCCGGAACCCTGACCTGATCGCCTCGCTGCATTCGGAAGACACGGTCTTTCATGTCCGTGACGGGTCCGCCGCCGTGCACGGGCGAGCGGCCTTGCGGCAGCGCTGCATCGAAACGTTCAAACAGTTCGACTTTTCGTTCGAGACGGTGCGATGGCTGGATGGCGGGGATCACTGGGTGTTCGAATGGACGATGGTGCTGGCGCTGAAGGAGCCGGGCGGCGCGCCGTTCACGGCCAGGGTCGAGATGCTCGATGTGGTGACGGTCAATGCGCGCGGCGAGGTGACGCGCAAGGACGTCTACATGAACGGCGCCGAAAGCCAGGCGGCGTTTGCCCGGGCCGGCATCCAGCGCTAGGAACGCAGCCCAATGCATCCGACGCCGGTCCCAAAGGATTTGCGCCAAACGACAATGTTGCCGATGATGGAGCCATGCCGTTAGCGGGAACGCCATTCACCAGCACGATCTTGCCCATCCCGGTCTCACGCCTCGGGGCGCATCCGAATGTCGTCACGGCCGTGCTGGTGGGGCGAGCGGGTCCGATCACGCTCGAGCGTGAAGGGGTGAGCGTCACCGGTGACGTACTGCTGGTCCGGCCGGGCATCGTACACAGCGTTCACCTGGCGGCGCGAGGTGCCGACGTTATTTTCCTCAATGGACTGGCATTTCCATTCGATGCGCTGCTGGCGGTCGCGCTGAAAGGCGGCCTCGAACCACTGGCGCTTCGATCGGTTGCGGGCGATGCCGGCGCGACAGAGGAGTTGCGAGAAAGGCTCGCGTTTACGACCGATCCGCTTCCGGCGAAAATTCTTGAGGTCGTGCGCGCGATGCAGGCCGATCCGATGCGGCGGGTGACGCAAGACGAATTGGTACGCTATCTCGGCATGGAGCGGACGCGGGCCCTGCGCTGCTTCAAGGCGTCAACCGGGCTGACATTCCGCCGGTTCAAGCTGTGGTCGGCGCTGCAGCATGCCGCGGCGAGCATGGCCAGGCGCGAACTGGTGCGGACGGCGGCGATCGATGCCGGTTTCGCCGACACGGCGCATCTTTCGCGCGTGTTCAGCAGCGTGTTCGGTGTGCCACCCAGCGTGGCGATCGCGGGGCTCGACGATCCGGGAGCGGACCCGTCGAGCCGCGTGTGACGGCGGGTTACGCTTCCGCCTTCCGCCTTCGCCCGTTGGGCTTCGTCGGACGCAGTCGCTCGTTGAGCTACGGCGGACAAGTCGCTAACCCACCTTGCGAATTCTGTCACCGCATTGCCGGGCGTGACATGCATCGCTCAACTTGCCGATCGGCTTTTCTCAACCTGTTAACCCTTCGCCGCCACCCGAGGTTGCCGTTCAGAAATGCTTAGGATCGAGCATGTTCTGATGGCTATTCCTGATGTTTTGCGCTGTGGCGTTTATTGCCTGGAACTTTTGCCGAGAGTTGGAATGAGGGAGAGCGACGATGAGGGGCGCCATCTTTCTTGCGGTGTTGGCCGCGATTTTTTTAGCCGTCTGGTCCGAGGATAGCGGCGGCCCGGTCTATCCGGTTCCGCTCGATCGGGCGCGGCAGATCCTGTCGAAGACCGACCTGCCGCCGGTGTTCGGCAGCAACCCGGTCAACGTTCAGGTTCAGGCGAACAAGCCGTCCGAAGTCGTCTGGATCGTCAGCAACAACGGATCCGAGCTGATGCGATACACCGCGACGCTCAGTGCGGCCGGGGAAGGCAAGACCCGCGTCGGATTGGAGCTCAAGGGTTCGAAAGGCGGGGCGGCCGGCGATGTCGAGAAACGCTTTGCCGAAAACCCGAGCGTCAAGAATCTTTATCTGGTGGCGATGAAAGAGAGGATCGCCTCCGACATCGAAGGGCGCTCCCTCGATATGTCGAAGATCTATCCGGCGCTCGGCGCCGCCACGGTCGCCAATATGGGCAACATTCGCAAGTCAGTGGACGAGGCGGCCAAGGCCTCTGAGGAGCTTGATCGAACTCATCAGCAAAACCTCAGGCGCAGAGGGGGTTAGGTCACATGAAGATTACTGGAAAATTGCCGGGTAGCGCCTTCAACGCCGCTGATTTGCTTGGGAGTAGCCGGATGAAAGTTTTTGTTGTGTGCGCAGCCGCCATCTCGCTGGCGGGTTGCGATGACCTTGTTCAAAAGCCCTATGTCTACAAGATGCCGGTTGCCACCGCCCACCAGAAGCTGATGACGGCTGCCGTCAAGCCTTCGGGAAAAGGGCCCTTTGGCCGTCTGGAGATCGAAACGTCAGGCAAAAAGAATGAGCTGGTGGAGTGGTCAGTCAAGGGCAGCTCTACCGGCGCCCTTTGCAACGCTTCCCTGAAGCCTCAGGGCGCAGAGCAAACGCGCATCGACGTCTCCTGCAAAAATCGCGGGGGAGCAGAGGGGGTATCGTTGCGACGCTAACCCGCAATCGCGTGATCGAGCTTGTGGACGCCGCGCTCAGGGATCGGCCGTACGATCCCAAGAACGCCGAAGACGGCGCGATGGCGGCTCGCTGGCCCAAGGACGTAGTCGACCATGGAACCCTGGCTACGGCCGCAGGCAAGGCGCTCGAAATGGAGCGCCAGATGGCGCTGGAGCTTCAGCAGATGCGCAATGAAACCGGCAAGCGCTGAGGTTTTCGAAGAAGCCCGCAAGGTGGGTTAGCCCTACAAGCTGTCATCCAAAATTTCTGCCGATGTGCTAGAAGCGGCTCCGTTCAGGGGACGCTGATGTTTCGTATCGCTGATGATGCGCGGTTCTGGGACCGCATCGCGCGCAAATATGCCGCCGATCCGATCGCCGATATCGCGGGCTATGAGCGCACGCTGGAGCGGACGCGGCATTATCTCAAGGGAAACGAGACGGCATTCGAGTTCGGATGCGGGACGGGAACCACGGCGCTGAAACTTGCGCCATCGGTCGGGCGCATCGTGGCGAGCGATATCTCCGGCGAAATGATCGCGATCGCGCGCGAGAAGGCGAAGGCCGAAGGCTGCGCCAATGCCACCTTCGAGGTGGCGCGGCCCGAGGCGGCGCCTTGGCCGGACGGCAGTTTTGACATAGCTTTCGGCTTCAATGTTCTGCATCTGGTGGCCGATCGCGCGGCGGCCTTGCGGGGCGTCCACCGGCTGCTGCGGCCGGGCGGGCTCTTCATTTCCAAGACGCCATGCCTGAGCGAAATGAATCCGCTGCTGCGCATCGCGGTGCCGCTGGCGCAGCTGATCGGCAAGGCGCCGCATGTGGCGTTCCTGTCCGCGCAGGATCTGGAGCGCGAGATCGCAGCAGCAGGATTTGAAATCGTCGAAATTGCGCGCCACGCCTCGCGCGGCAAGGATACGCGGCCGTTCGTTGTGGCAAGGAAGGCGATGACGTGAGCGCGCCATGGGCGGGGCTGCGCAGAGTTCCTGCTTGACTAACCTATAGCTCGCTGGTTATACGTTAATCCATAGCCAACGGGTTATCGATCCAAAAAATGACGAACGCCCACGATGTACTGTTCCGAACGCTCGCCGATCCGACCCGGCGGGCGATCTTCGAGCGGTTATGCCGCGACGGAGAGTTGACGGTCGGGGCGCTGACGGCGCGGGCCGGGGTCTCGCAACCGGCGGTGTCAAAACATCTCGGCGTGCTGAAGCAGGCCGGGCTGGTGCGCGACCGCCACGAAGGCCGCCAGACGCATTACAGCGCGCAACTGCGCGCGCTGGCGCCGCTGGTCGACTGGACCGGCAAGATGGCCGGGTTTTGGGAAAAGCGGTTCGATGATCTCGAAGATCTGCTCAAAAGGATGGATCAATGAACAACACTGCCACCGAAACGCGCTCCGTCGTCGTCGAACGTGAGATGCCGCATCCGCCGGAAAAGCTCTGGCGTGCGCTGACGCAGCCGCATCTGATCGAGGCGTGGCTGATGAAGAACAATTTCAGACCTGTCGTGGGGCACCGCTTCAATCTGACCGGCGAGTGGGGCGGCGTGCTGGATTGCGAGGTGCTGGAAGTCGAGCCGAACAAGACGCTGTCCTACACCTGGAATTTTGCACATGAGGATGCGGCCTTCAGCCTGAAGAGCGTGGTGACCTTTACGATCACGCCGACGAAGGCGGGGACGCTGCTGCGCATGGAGCAGGTTGGTTTCCGGCCGGATCAGAAGCAGGCGTTTGGCGGTGCGCACGCCGGCTGGAAGCAGTTCTTTGCAAAACTGGAGGAGACGCTGGCGAAGGGCTGACGTCGGCCGCGTTGCGCTCTGGCTCGTGTTCGTTAAGGAGGTCCAATGAACTGGAATAGTTTGATACGGCAAATTCACCGCTGGCTGTCGATCGCCTTTACGGTGACTGTCATCGCCAACTTCGCCGCCATGGCGTTGGGCGAGCCGCCGGCCTTTGTGGTGTACTCGCCGCTGCTCCCGCTCTTCCTGCTGCTGTTTACCGGTCTCTACATGTTCGCGTTGCCGTATCTCTCCAGGCGCGGCAGCGAGCGGGCCGCCGGCGGATAGGAACGAAGTCAATGACCGGCAAGAAGTCGGGGAAGCCGGCGAAGGCGAAGGCCGTAAAGAAGGCTGCTGGCAAGCGCGCCGCCGCAAAGCCGGTCCTTCTCTCGGGCGGCAACCCCCAAATCGCCAAGGGATATGGTGACGCTCCCGTGCAGGCCTACATCGCGGCCATCCCGGGCTGGAAACGCGATGTCGGCCGCCGTCTCGACGCGCTGATCGCGCGCACCGTTCCCGGCGTGCGCAAGGCCGTGAAATGGAACTCGCCGTTCTACGGCGTCAAGGATGAGGGCGAGGGCTGGTTCCTCAGCTTTCATTGCTTCACGAAGTACATCAAGGTGGCTTTCTTCCGCGGCGCGTCGCTGCGTCCGCTGCCGCCCGGCGCGTCCAAACAGAAGGAAGTGCGCTACCTCGACGTCTACGAGGGCGAGCTCGACGAAGCCCAGTTCACCGCCTGGGTGAAACAGGCCAGCCTTTTGCCCGGCGAGCGAATGTGAGAGCAGAGCGAGTGCCTGGAAATGGATGACACCGAAAGGAGATCGCGAACGGACGACCAGGCTTCGTCGTCACGATCGGCAATATTTTCCATCGGACCAACAAAGACGATAGCAACCCGGGACGGCCGCCAACTCGCGTATCTCGAAGTTGGAGATCCGCAGGGGCCGCTCGTCATCCACAATCATGGTGGACCGAGCAGCCGGCTCGAGGCGCGCCTCCTTGCGGGTTCAGCGGCGAAGAACCGGCTGCGCCTGATCTGCGTTGACCGGCCCGGCATGGGACAGTCCAGTCCCCAGAAATCACGCAGCTACGCGGGTTGGGCCTGTGACCTCGTAATGATCGCCGACGCGCTGGGCTACCGGGAATTCGGAGTGACCGGCTGGTCGGAGGGCGGCCCGTGGGCACTCGCGGCAGCGGCCTACATAGATCCCGTTCGACTACGCCATGTCAGCAGCATCGCGGGTGGAAGCTACGGAACATTCGGTGACAACTGGGCCGCGGATTACCTGTCCAAAGCCGACGCGCTGGGAGGGATCCTTGCACTGCGTTTCAAGCCCGGCTTCCGCCTCATGTACGCGACCCTCGGCATAGCCGCCAGGCACTTCCGCAGAAGTTTCGTCAAACAAATACAGCAAGCCGTCAACGAATACGATCGACAGATCTTGCTCGAACCGGATTTCGGAACCGCCTTCGGCGACTCCTGTGCCGAATGCTTCGCCCAAGGCAGCGACGGGCTGGTTTGCGACAGTGAACTGCTCTATCGGAATTGGGCTTTCGACGTCACGACAATCGAACGGCGGGTCCACCTCTGGCAAGGAACGGATGACTGGCTTGTGGCGCCTGCCATCAACAAGACGGTGGCTGACCGAATGCCTGGAGCGGTGTGGCATCCGGTTGAGGGAGCCGGTCATTTTGTGGCTATCGGTGCGGGAGACGAAGTGTTCGCGATCGCGGCCGAGGAACTGGGATCGATGATTTCGAAATGAGCTGGTAGCGACCAACGATGTTCAAGTGACGGGTGAGCGACGACAATCATGAAGAAAGCGGCAACCACGATGAAGAAGAGCGTCTCGAAGGAAGCAAAAGGGGGCGACTCGCCGTCTCGCCTGATCGATGCGAGGATCAAGAAGCTGGGCGATTGGCGCGGCGAGACGCTCGCGCGGGTGCGCAGCATCATCAAGCAGGCCGACCCCAAAGTGGTCGAGGAGGTGAAATGGCGAAAGCCGTCAAACGCGATGCTGGGGGTTCCGGTGTGGGAGCACGACGGCATCATCTGCACCGGCGAGACCTACAAGACCTACGTGAAGCTGACTTTCGCCAAGGGCGCGTCGCTTGCGGATCCGTCAGGTCTGTTCAACGCCAGCCTTGAAGGCAACATGCGGCGCGCGATCGATATTGGCGAGGGCGACAAGATCAACGAGAAGGCGCTGAAGGCGCTCATCCGCGAGGCTGTTGCGCTGAACACGGCGCGCGCGCGCCGGAAGAAATCAAAGCGCGCCTGAGCGCTTCGTCAGCATCCGCTGCGCGGGATCATCCATGTCGCATATGTCTGCCAGACGCCGTCGCCGCGATTGTCGCTGATAGGCGATGAAATCGGCATCGTCGCCGTGCACGAGTTCATGGCGATAGTATCTGTGTGAGACCTTCGCTGTTGCTTGGTCATCGAAACTCTCCTTTGTCAGGAATTGATCTGCTTCTGAGTTAGTCGCGCGGCCCTGCGGATCAATGGAATGACAGCGGTCATGCATTCACATTGTGGAGAGCCGCGCGCGGATGGCAGCCGTTACTTCAGCGTAAGGAGCGGCTTGCCCTTTTCGACGATGTAGGTGGCGAGCTCGCTGCCGGTGACGTTGCCGGGGTTCTTCGCGGAATGGGCGGCTCCGGCGGGGATGAAGAGGACGTCGCCGGCCTTCAGCGTCACCGGCGGCTGGTCCTCGATCTGATATTCGAGCGTGCCTTCGAGGACATAGACGATCTCTTCGCCGGGATGCGAATGTTTTGGGAAGGCGACGCCCGGCGCGATGTCGACGCGCACCTGGACGGCTTCGCGTCCGGGGACACTGAGATCGTGCCGCTGCAGGTCGGTTCGCTTGACGCTCGACAGCTGGGCCTGCGACGCGTGAGGCACAAAAGCGGCTGCAGCGAGCACGGCGGCTACGGCGACGGCTTGCGCGGTCCTTTTCAGATAATTGCTCATGTTCATCTCCGTGGGTGTTGGTGGCCGGCGAGGGCGGATGGATTTCCGCCTTCGCTTGTTGATCTGCAATGGCGGCTCACTGCGGCAGCGGCTCGCCGGCCTGTTCCTTGACGATGTATTCGGCGTACCAGTCCGGCCAGTTGACATCGTGCTGGCCGCCGTTGCGCTTCTCGTGCTCGCCATGCGCGACGGACGGCGCGGCGCAGCGCGGCGGCAAGGTCGGTCTGCGAGGCAAAGGTGGTCTCGCTCGGCTTCGACGCGGCCGGGCAGCGCGCGCGGTGACTTCCTGGAGCAACCAGCCATTGCCGTCGGGATCGCTGAACGAGGCGTAGGAACGGTAGCTGCCGCGCGCCGGGTCGCAGACCCGCTGGTCCGCACCCGACCGAACAGGAAGGGCTCGTCGGTGCCGACATGCACGTCGCCTGCGGCGTGGAAGGCTTCGCTGACCTTGATGCCGCGATCGAGCAGGTTCTTGCGGGCGGCTTCGATGTCGGAGACGACCAGATACAGGCCTTGCGCGGAGCCGGGCGCCGCGGCGGTGACGTTCTTGCCGAAGATCACGGAAGCCGGCGAGCCGGGCGGGGTGAACTGGATCACGCGATAGTCGTCGGGGCCGGCGAAGTCGGCATCGAGCCGCCAGCCGAGCTTTGCGTAAAAGTCCTTGGCGCGATCGACGTCGGAAACCGGGATGACGGCGATCTCGAACTTGAAGTCGACTTGTCGGGTTTTTAGTTGCGGCTTGTCATGGTGCTCTCCTTGATGTCAGCGATTGATTGGGGAAGGGGACGCGTACACAGCGGCTCATTGCGTTGTGTACGCGCGGATGTTCAGTGGTTCAGGCGCGAGGCGTGACGCCGACATTTGCGGCGAGGCCGTGAAATGGCTGTTTGCAGCAGCAACGCGGGTCGCGGGACAACCGTGCCGCCGGGGTGGGGGCGCCACCGTTCAGCACGTCACGATTGGGATAGTTGAAGGCGAACAGGCCGGGCTCCTGAATGGCGGCCTGGGCGAATACCGGGGTTGCCGTGAGAGCCGACAATACCGCGGCTACAACGATGGTGGTTTTGAGGGTGGTCATGATCGTGCTCCTTTTTAGATCGTATACGATGTAATCGGATACGTGCTATAAAGAGCTTCCCGACGCTCGATGTCAACCCTTGCGATTTAATCGGATACGATATATATGGATGCGATACTTCACATGTTCGTGTCGGGAAAGGACGCCCTCCGATGAGCCTGAAAGCCGGTTCCAGGACCAATTCCAGAGACAATTCAAAGGACAAGCAAAGCGAGAGGCCGGCGACCGCCGACCGGCCGTTCGCCGAATACCTCTGCTTTGCGATCTATTCGGCCAATCTCGCCTACGGGCGGGCCTACAAGGAGGGCCTCGCCGAACTTGGCCTGACCTATCCGCAATGGATCGCGATCGTGGTGCTGGGGGAGGAGGGCGAGCAGACCGTGAGCGAACTCGGCGACCGGATGTTCCTGGAATCCAACACGCTGACGCCGATGCTGAAAAAGCTCGAGGCGGCGGGCTATCTGCGCCGGCAGCGCGATCCCGCGGACGAGCGGCAGGTGCGCATCAGTCTGACCGACGCCGGCCGCCGGCTGCGCGAGAAAGCCATGAGCATGACGCTGGTGAAGTCGGCCGGGCTCAAGCCCGACGAGTTCGAGCGGCTGCAGAAAAACGTCGTTGAGCTGCGCGATAGTCTGATCAAGGCCACGAAGGAAGAGTGATGGCGCCCGTCAAGATCGATCCCGACAAGATCCGCGCATTCAAGGACGCCGAGAGTTTTTACAAGTGGCTCGGCAAGCACCACGACAAGGAAGACGAAATCTGGATCAAAATCCACAAGGTGGATTCAGGCCTCAAATCGATCACGCCGAAGCAAGCCATCGACGTCGTGCTCTGCTGGGGCTGGATCGACGGCCTTCGCAAGGGCCTTGACGACAAGAGCTATCTGCAGCGCTACACGCCGCGCACAAAGAAGAGTCGTCTGGAGCCAGATCAACGTCGACAACGTCGCGCGACTGATCAGGGAAGGCCGGATGACCGATCACGGTGTGAGGCAGGTCGATCAGGCCAAATCCGACGGGCGCTGGGCGCGCGCCTATCGGAGCAAGGACATGAAGATCCCCGGAGATCTGCAGGCCGCGATCGATGCCGAGCCGAAAGCAAAGGCCATGCTGGCGAAACTCAGCGCGCAGAACCGCTTTGCGCTGGCCTTCCGCACCCACAACATGAAAACCGAAGCCGGCCGGAAGAAGAAGATCGAGACCTTTGTCGCGATGCTCAAGCGCGGCGAGACGATCCACCCGCAGAGCAAGAAATGAGATTTGCGGCTATGCTGCTGATATCGCCGAGCCGGGGCTAGAGGATGGTTGCCAGCGACAGCTTTGCCGAATTCCTGCGCGAGCAGCTGGCGCCGCTCGGCCGCATCACGGTGCGGCGCATGTTCGGCAAGACCGGCGTGTTCTGCGACGGACTGATGTTTGCCATGGTGACGGACGACACGCTCTACTTCCGGGTCGATGACGACAACAGGCCGCATTCGAGGAAGCAAAATCCTTTCCGCCGCTCAACTACGGCAAGAAGGGCCGCACCATCGATCTCTCGTTCTGGCGCGCGCCGGAACGGCTGTTCGACGAACCCGATGAACTCAACGCCTGGGCGCGGCTGGCGCTGGCCGCGGCGCGCCGGGTCGCGGCGAAACGAGCACCGGCAGCGCCAAAGCGAAAATCGACAAGCGCGAAAATCCGGGCGTTAGCGATCGGGCGTCCAAAGCGTGCCGGGCGGCCGTCCCCGATCACGAAGATGTTAAACCAAACGGTTGACTATCCGCGTTTACGCGTTTATATTAAACCGTATGGTTGAACAATATGCCTATCTCGACGCCGTCTTTCATGCGCTCGGCGGATCCAACGCGGCGCGCGATGCTTGGTCATCTGGCCGACCGCGAACTGACGATCGGGGAACTGGCGACGCCGTTCAGCATGAGTTTTGCGGGCGCCTCGAAACATGTGCGCGTGCTGGAGAATGCAGGGCTGGTGAGCCGCACCATCCGCGGCCGCACCCATCTGTGCCGCCTCGAGGCGGCGCGGCTCGCGGAAGCGGATGCGTGGCTGCAAGCGTTACGCGCGCTTCTGGAATGAAAAGCTCGACGCGCTGGAATCGCTGCTGCTTGCCGAAGACGAGGCGAAGGCAAAGAAGGTGCAAAAAAAGGTGCAAAAAAGGTGAAGGAGTAAAACGATGGACGCAAAAACAAAACCCGACGCCTATGGCGAGTTGATCGAGCCGACCACGCTCAGGATCCAGCGCCTGCTGCCCGGTCCGGTCGAGCGCATCTGGGCCTATCTCACCGACAGCGAGTTGCGCCGCAAATGGCTGGCATCGGGCGCGATGGAGATGAAGACCGGCGCGCCCGTCGAATTGGTCTGGCGCAACGACGAACTCAACGATCCCCCAGGCAAGCGGCCACCCGGCTTTCCCGAGGAGAATCGCATGCAGAGCCGGATCACCGAGCTGGTTCCGCTTCGCAAGCTTTCCATCGCCTGGAACAACAGCGGCGACGTCACGTTCGAACTGGAGCCCAGGGGCAAAGGCGTGCTGCTGACCGTGATCCATCGGCGGCTGCCCGACCGCTCGACCATGCTCAAGGTCAGCGCCGGCTGGCACATGCATCTCGATGTGCTGGCCGCCCGCGCCAGCGGCGAGGAGCCGGCGCCTTTCTGGGAAGGCTGGAGCCGTCTGCAGCAAGGAATACGACAAGCGCCTGCCGGGCTGATGCAACTCGACGCGTCACGCAACAGGCATCGCAACAAACAGGAGGTTCGCTATGAAGACCCAAATCGTTTCCGCAAAGGAATGGGAAGCCGCGCGCGAAAAAATGCTCGTGAAGGAAAAGGAGATGACCCGCGCGCGCGATGCGCTCAACGCCGAGCGCCGGCGGATGCCGTGGATGGCCGTGGAGAAGAAGTACGAGTTCGACGGGCCCAAGGGCAAAGCGAGCCTGGCCGATTTGTTCGATGGCCGCCGCCAGCTCATCGTCTACCGCGCGTTCTTCGAGCCGGGCGTGCACGGCTGGCCGGAGCATGCCTGCATCGGCTGTTCGCTGGTGGCCGACCAGGTCTCCAACCCCGTCCACCTCAACGCGCGTGACACGACGCTGGTGTTCGCCTCGCGCGCACCGCAGGCCGACATCGCACGCCTGAAGGCGCGGATGGGTTGGGAACACATCCCCTGGTACACCGTCACCGACAGCTTCGACGCCGACTTCGGCGTGGGCGAGTGGCACGGCCACAACGCGTTCATCCGCGACGGCGAGCGCATCTTCCGCACCTACCTGATCAACAGCCGCGGCGACGAGGCGTTGGGCACCGTCTGGAGCTATCTCGACATGACGGCGCTCGGGCGTCAGGAGGAGTGGGAGGACTCGCCGGAGGGCTACCCGCAGACCCGGCCGTACAAATGGTGGAACTGGAACGACAGTTACGTCCCCGGCGCCGCGCCCGATAAACGGTGGGTCGAGGTGTCGGACGCAGGAGAGGCCGCCATGCGGAAGCAGGCCGGCTAGTCCCGCGGCGGATGTACCCGCTCGCGCGGCGTGTTGCCGGCGCGAGCGGGCGCCAGAATCAAACTGTTGCAGCGTTGCAGGGAGAGAGACATGAGCGAAGCCCTTACCGGCACGCGCGGCTGCGACGCTATTCGCGAGAACAGCAGCACTGCAGCGACAGGCGTGGCCAATTTTCTCTACCTCGCGGCCGCACCGACCTTCGCGATCATGGCGCTGCTCACCGCATTTGGCGGTGGATCGCCGGATGCGCTGTGTTCGATCGCGGGTGCGTCGCCGCTCGGCGGAATGGTCCCGATGTATTTGCTGATGAGCGCCTTTCATCTGGCGCCCTGGCTGAAACTGATCTCCCGCCGGCGAAGCGGGTGATCCCCGTTCGAAATTCAAACTGCCTCGCATCACCCCACTGAAAGGAACAACATGAGCAACGCCTTTACCGGCGGATGCGCCTGCGGCGCGATCCGCTATGAAATTTCAAGCGAGCCGGTGTTTTCAAACCATTGCCAGTGCCGCGACTGTCAGCGCAAGAGCGGCACCGGACACGGATCCTACATGACCTTTCCTTCGCGCGAGGCGGTGAAGCTGACGGGCGAGGCGGCGCATTGGGACATCGTCGGCGACAGCGGCAATGTGAAGACGCGCGCTTTCTGCCCGACCTGCGGGTCGCCGGTGTATCTGCTGTTCAAGGCGATGCCCGACATTTTCACCATTCACGCCGCAGGCCTCGACGATCCCGCCCGGTTCAAGCCGCAGGTCGTGACCTACGGCGTGCGCGGTTATGATTGGGATCATCTCGATCCGTCCTTGCCGAAATTCGACAAGATGCCGCCGGGATGAGATGGAAGGCTCAGGCCGGCGGGGCGTGAACGGGAGGTTGTGATGAATGCCGTGTCAAACGAAGGTTCGCTGCGGGGGCGTGTTGCCGTTGTGGCGGGCGCGACGCGCGGCGCGGGCCGAGGCATCGCGGCCGCGCTCGGCGAAGCGGGCGCGACCGTGATCTGCACGGGCCGCAGCAGCTCGCGGGCGGATGCACCAACCCGATCCGACTATGACCGGCCGGAGACCATCGAGGAGACCGCGGAACTCGTCACCAAGCTCGGCGGCACGGGCATTCCGATGGCCGTCGACCACCTCGAGCCTGAGCAGGTGGCGGCGTTGGCCGAACGGATCCGCGGCGAGTTCGGGCGGATCGACGTGCTCGTCAACGACATCTGGGGCGCCGAACGGCTCAAGGGTGGGCCGGCCGATTGGAATACGCCGATCTGGAAGCTCGACCTGCAAAAGGGCTTCGGATTCTGCGGCTCGGGATCGAGACGCATCTGGTGACGTCGCATTATCTTTTGCCGCTGCTGGTCGCGCAGCCCGGCGGGTTGCTGGTGGAGGTCACCGACGGCACGGCCGATTACAACGAGTCACGTTACCGGATTTCGGTGTTTTACGACCTCGTCAAGCAGAGCGTGAATCGCCTTGCCTTTTCGCAAGGCCACGAACTCGAGCCCTTCATCGCTACGGCCGTGGCGATCACGCCGGGGTGGCTGCGTTCGGAAATGATGCTGGGCAATTTCGGCGTCACGGAAGCGAACTGGCGCGACGCGCTGAAGGACAGGGGAGGCGGTCAGTTCAAGGCGCCGCCCGATTTCGCCCTGTCGGAATCGCCGCGCTATATCGGCCGCGCCGTCGCGGCGCTCGCCGCCGACCCCGACCGGAAGCGCTGGAACAAGAAATCAATGAGTTCCGGGGAGCTCGCGCGCCACTACGGTTTTACGGATGTCGACGGCTCGCGGCCCGATATCTGGCGCTATATGACCGAGGTTCGCGAGGCCGGAAAGGTGGCCGACCCCAGCGGCTACCGTTAGCTCGCAAAAAAGTTATCCGATGCCTGTCGTCTTTGGCGCTTCCCAATCGTCTTGGAGGCAAGAGAGCCAAAACGGAGATTTGTGATGGACCATTCCCGCTATCGCTGGGTGATTGTCGCGGCCGGCGGCCTGCTCGGCTGCGTCGCGGCCGGCGCGATGTTTTCGCTGCCTGTGCTGCTGCAATCGGTCACGCGCGACACCGGCTGGTCGGTCGCCGGCGTGTCGAGCGCCATGACGATCGGCTTTCTGGCGATGGCGTTCGCCAGCATGGCGTGGGGCACGCTGTCGGACCGGTTCGGCCCGCTGCCGGTGGTGCTGACGGGATCGACGGTGCTGGCGGTCAGCATCGCGCTCGCCAGCCAGACGACCTCGCTGCATCGTCGTTCCAGTTCCTCTTCGGCGTGATGGTCGGCGGTTCGATCGCCGCCATCTTTGCGCCGATGATGGCGACCGTCACCGGCTGGTTCGATGCGAAGCGCGTGAGCCTTGCCGTGTCGCTGGTGTCGGCCGGCATGGGGGTCGCGCCGATGACGATGTCACCGCTGGTGGGATGGCTCGTCTCTGTTTATGACTGGCGAACGACCATGCTGATCGTCGCGGGAATTGTCGCCGCCATCATGATTCCGGTGTCGCTGCTGGTGCGGCGTCCGCCGGCGCTGGCGGCCGGAAACGCGGCGGCGCCGGCGGATGGCGATCCGCAGGCCGAGATGTCGGTGGGCGAGGCGATACGATCGCCGCAGTTCATCATTCTGCTGCTGACGAATTTCTTCTGCTGCGCCACGCATTCGGGTCCGATCATCCACACCGTCAGCTACGCCGTGAGTTGCGGTATCCCGCTGATCGCGGCGGTCTCGATCTACAGCCTCGAAGGCTTTGCCGGCCTGTTCGGCCGCATCGGATTTGGCTTGCTCGGCGACAAGTTCGGAGCCAAGCGCGTGCTGGTGGCGGGATTGCTGGTGCAGGCCTTTGGCGCGCTGGCCTATGTGTTCGTGCGCGACCTCGGCGCATTCTATGCCGTGGCGGCATTGTTCGGCTTTGTCTATGCCGGCACGATGCCGCTCTACGCGGCGATCGCGCGGGAAAACTTTCCGCTGAAGATGATGGGCACCGTGATCGGCGGCACGGCGATGGCCGGCAGCCTCGGCATGGCCACGGGGCCGGTGGCCGGCGGTCTGATCTACGACACCTTTGCCAGCTACACGTGGCTCTATGTCGGTTCCTGGGCCATGGGACTTGGCGCGTTCCTGATCGCGATGACCTTCAGGCCGTTCCCCAAGACGAATCCAAAGACGCAAGCGGTGCCGGCGTCGGCATGACCTAGAGCGGGATGATTTTTCTTCAAATCGTCATCCCGCTCTATCTTTCTGTTTGAGCATGATCTTCTTCGGAAAACCGGTATCCACTTTTCCGGATCATGCTTGGCGCGGCTTTTCCGAAAGCCGCGCCCTCACTCGGCCAGCGCCTGCTGGCGGCTGCGCCGGATGGCCGGGAACACCATCAGCAGAAACAATATCGCGACGATGGCGAGCAGTGTGGCGCTGATCGGCCGGCGCAGGAAGACCGAAAAATCGCCGTCCGCCAGCAGCATTGCGCGCCGGAAATTTTCTTCCAGCTGCGGGCCGAGCACGAGGCCGAGCAGCAGCGGCGCCGGCTCGACGCCGACCTTGATGAAGAAGTAGCCGACCAGCGCGCAGCCGAGCATCAGCCAGACATTGAACAAATTATTGGCGATGCCGAACGTGCCGATGCAGCAGAACAGCACGATCGCCGGAAACAGCAGCCGGTAGGGAATTTTCAGCATCGAGATCCATAGGCCGATCAGCGGCAGGTTGATGACGAGCAGCATCAGATTGCCGACCCACATGCTGGCGATGACACCCCAGACCAGTTGGGGTTGCTCGCGCATGATCTGCGGGCCGGGCTGGATGCCCTGCATCATCAGCGCGCCGATCATCAGCGCCATCAGGGCATTGGCAGGGATGCCGAGCGTCAGCAGCGGGATGAAGCTGGTCTGCGCGCCGGCATTGTTGGCGGCCTCCGGCCCGGCGACGCCCTCGATCGCGCCTTTGCCGAAGCGGGAGGGATCGCGGGCGAGTTTCTTCTCCAGCGCATAGGAAGAGAAAGGTGGCAGCGCGGCGCCGCCGCCCGGCAACACGCCGAGGACGGAACCCAGCATTGTGCCGCGGACCATCGCCGGGAAGGCGGCGCGCAAGATCTTCGCGGCTCGGGATCAGGCTGCGAATCGACTGGCTGACGACGCGCATCGTCGCGGGGCGTTCAAGATTGGCGATGATCTCGCCGAGGCCGAACAAGCCCATCGCGACCGGCACGAAGTCGAGCCCGTCGGAGATTTCGGCAATGCCGAAGGTCATCCGCGGCGCGCCCGAATTGACGTCGATGCCGACGAGGCCGAGCAGGATGCCCAGCAGCACCATCGCAAGCGACTTGGCGACGGAGCCGTGCGCGAGCACGACCGCTGCGATCAGCCCGAGGACGAGCAGGCTGAAATATTCGACCGCGGTGAATTTCAGCGCCAGCGCCGCCAGCGGCAGGCTGAGCACGGCGATGACAACCGTTGCGACGGTGCCGGCAAAGAACGAGGAGATCGCCGCGATGGCGAGCGCGGTCCCGGCCTTGCCCTGCTTGGCCATTTCGTGGCCGTCCAGGCAGGTGACGACCGAGGAGGTTTCGCCCGGTACGTTGACGAGGATGGCCGTGGTCGAGCCGCCATATTGCGCGCCGTAGAAGATGCCGGCGAGCATGATCATCGCGGAGGGCGGTGACAGGCCGAACGTGAACGGCAGCAGCAGCGCGACCGCCGGGATCGGTCCGATGCCGGGCAGCACGCCGATCGCCGTGCCGATGACGACGCCGATCAGGCAGAACAGCAGATTGTTGGGCTGCAGGGCGGTCGTCAGCCCCATCAGCAGATTGTCGAAAAGCTCCATATCAGAACCATGCAGGCCAGATCGGCACCGGCAAGGCCAGCGCCTTGACGAAGAGCAGCACCGCCGCCGCCGAGAGGCCCAGCGCGAACAGCACGGTTTCGATCGGCCGCGCTTCCCGCGTCGCGAGGCTTGCGATCAGGATCGCGGCAAAGGATGACAGCGCAAGGCCGAAGCGCGTGGCTGTACAGCGCGAACACGGCGACGGAAGCCGTGATCGCGAGCAGGGGCTGCAGCCGGACCGGCGCGATCCCGACAAAGGGGCGACGGATGCCGCGGATGCTGAACCAGAGCCCGAAGGCCAGCAGCATGATGGCGATGGCGCGCGGCATGTAGCCCGGCCCCATGTCGGCGGCATTGCCGCCCGACAAGGTGCGCGTCGCCGCCAGCGCGATGCCGGCGACAGCGATCAGGAACAGCCCGAAGAGCAGGTCCTGCCAGTCCGTTCGGCGGGCGTTCATCGCAAGCCTCGCATCGCAAGCCCAGCAGTTCGATCCCGTCATTCGCCCTTGATGCCGGCTTCGCGGATGATGTCGCCCCAGCGCTTTGTTGAGTCCTTCAGCCAGGTCGCCATCGCATCCGGGGTGCCGGCGCGGACTTCGCCGCCCTGTTCGGCGATCTTGGCTTTGAGTTCTGGTGTCTCCAAAATCTTGCCGATCTCGGCATTGAGCCGTGCAATCACTGCCGGCGGCGTACCGCTGGCCACGACGATGCCTTGCCAGGTGCCGAATTCGCCGCCGGGCAGCTTGGCCTCCTTGAAGGTCGGCACATCGGGCGCGGAGGGGACGCGCTGCTCGCCGGTCACCGCGAGACCGACCAGCTGCTTGTTGTTCACGAAGGGAAGGGTTGCCGACGCGCCATTGATGAGGGCGCCGCTCTCGCCGGCGACCACGGCGCGGACGGCCGCAGCACCGCCCTTGTAGGGTACATGCTTGAACTGGATGCCGAGTTCCTTCTGCATCACCACGGCGGTGATGTGATTGGCGCCGCCGACGCCGGAATTGGCGACGGCGAGTTTGCCGGGATTGGCCTTGGCATAGGCGATCAGTTCCGCCGCCGTCTTGGCCGGGATCGATTCATGCACGGCCAGCACATAGGGGCCGAACATCACCATCGTGACGGGGGCGAGGTCCTTCTCGAGATTATAGGTCAGGTTCGAAAACAGGCTGGGCGCCGTCGTGAGCGAACCGACATCCGTCAGCAGCAAGGTCGTGCCGTCAGGCGTCGCCTTGGCGACGGCGTCGGCGCCGAGATTGCCGGACGCGCCGGGCTTGTTCTCGACCACCACGCTCTGGCCGATCGCCGCCGCCAGTTTCGGGCTGATCAGCCGCGCCAGGATGTCCGAAGTTCCGCCGGGCGCGAAGGGCACGATGATGCGCACCGGCCGGTCGAAGTTTTGCGCGCTGAGCGGCGCCGGGCAGTTGCGTGAACAGGATGGCTGCGGCGGCGGCGAGGGCCGCGCGGCGCCCGAAACGTGAAAGCATTGTTTTTCCTCCGGTCGAAATCGCGCAAGCGCTCTGCGGCGTCGCGCCGTCGCGGTCTTTGGCCGCGCTGGCGGCACGATAAGCGATGACCGATCCAATAGCGAACTAGAATGGGGATGGTTCGATACCAATTTTGGATCAAATCGCCGGATGCGATAGGCTAGCTGGAGCCGCCCTCGGCGCGGCATAGATTAAAGGGAGCGGCATGTTCGAACTGAGCCAGCTGCGCTGCTTCGTGGCCGTGGCGGAGGAACTGCATTTCGGCCGCGCCGCGGCCCGACTGAACATGACGCAGCCGCCGCTCAGCCGGCAGATCCAGATTCTCGAACGGATACTGGGCGTGAAACTGCTTCAGCGCGGCAATCGCCTGGTCAGGCTAACGCCGGCCGGACAGAGTTTCCTGACCGAGGCGCGGCTGATCCTGAAGCTCACAGAGAGCGCGGCCTTGCTGGCGAGGCGGGTTGCCGAGGGCAAGGCCGGCTCGGTCAATATCGGCTTCACCGCCGCATCGTCCTATAGTTATGTCCCCGAGCTGGTGGCGGCCTGCCGCCAGCAGTTGCCGGATGTCGAATTGATCCTCAAGGAGATGGTCAGCGGCGACCAGCTCAAGAGGCTGGGCGCCGGCGAGATCGATATCGGCTCTGCTGCGGCCGCCGATCCCACGCAGCGGGCTGCAGTTCTTCCGCGTGAAGGCCGAACCGATGATCGCGGCGGTGCCGGCCGGGCACAGGTTGGCCGGCGCGGCGACGATCGGCCTGTCGGACCTCGCGGCCGAACCGTTCATCATGTACGCGCCCTATGAGGCCCGCTATTTCCACGACCTGCTGGTGGAGCTGTTTTCGCGCGCCGCACTGGCGCCGGTCTATGTCCAGCACCTCGCGCAGATCCATTCGATCCTGGCCATCGTGCATTCCGGCGTCGGCGTCGCACTGGTGCCGGAAGCGGCGGAGAACCTGCGGTTCAGCGGCGTCGCGCTGCGACCGCTGGCCGACCCGCAGCAACGGGCGGCCGAACTCTACTTCGTCTGGCGCGACGACAACGACAATCCGTTGTTGCCGGTGATCGCGGCGATCGCCCGCAATCTGGTGGGCGGCGCCTGAGCCATCCAATCAATGGATCATTCGATCCAGCAATTGGTCTGCCGCGGTATCAAGCCTGGTCTACTGCTGGGGCTTCCACAGCGAGGACCGCAGCGATGAGCAGAATGACCCCGAAGGAGATGGCGCTGACGATCGGCAACGGGCTGCTGTCGTTTCCCGTCACCCCGTTTGACGCAGCAAACAAATTCGACGCCGCACGCTATCGCGCCAATCTTGATTGGCTGTGCGGTTATGAGGTGGCCGGTCTGTTTGCCGCCGGCGGCACCGGCGAATTCTTCTCGCTGACGCCGGCGGAAGTCGTCGACATCGTGGCAACCGCCGTACAGCAGACTGCCGGCCGCGTGCCGGTGTTGGCCGGCGTCGGCTATGGCACGGCGATGGCGACGGAGCTCGCCGGCGCCGTCGAGCGCGCCGGCGCCGACGGCATCCTGCTGCTGCCACCCTATCTGGTGTTCTCCGAGCAGGCCGGGCTGGCAGCGCATGTCGAGGCGGTTTGCAAGGCGACCAGCCTCGGCGTCATCGTCTACAACCGCGACAACGCCATCCTCACTGAGGACACGATCGCCCGGCTCTGCGAACGCTGCCCGAACCTCGTCGGGTTCAAGGACGGCGTCGGCGACATCGAACAAATGACGCGCATATATCTGCGCATGGGCGACCGGCTGACCTATGTCGGCGGATTGCCCACCGCCGAAACTTTTGCGTTGCCCTATCTCGAGATGGGCGTCACGACCTATTCCTCCGCCGTGTTCAATTTCGTGCCGGAGTTCTCGACCAAATTCTACGCGGCGGTGCGGCGGCGCGACCGCGAAACCGTCCAGGCGGGACTGCGCGACTTCATCATGCCTTTGCTCGCCATCCGCAACCGCAAGCGCGGGTATGCGGTCTCGATGATCAAGGCCGGAATGAAGGTGATTGGCCGCGATTCCGGTCCGGTGCGATCACCGCTGACCGACCTGACATCGGGAGAGGTCGAGGAACTGTCGGCGCTGGTCGTCCGGTTGAAAGCAAGCGAGTTTGTCAGCCGGCCGCTCGTGGCCGCCTGACAACGCTATACCAATAAATGGCCCCGGGCATGCGTTGGCATGCCCGGGGCCGTTTTGTTGCGATTGACCGATGCCGTTCGCCAACGCATGGTTGGCGTCACAATCCCCTCAACGA
>CAVSXQ010000072.1:0-28651 GCA_963731915.1 uncultured Alphaproteobacteria bacterium | reverse complement strand
CTCGCATCAGCGCTCTTGCAAGCTCTAGCTCCTGCCTTCCTTCGGCTTGCTGATCGCTGGTTGTAGATCGCAGGAGCAGCGCAGCGCGAACAATGCGGGCGAGACACTCAGGAACCCGGGCATGACGCTCTTTCGCGACCTTGATCGCCTCGTCTACTGTGGCGAGGGCGGTCGCGGTATGGCCATTCAATTTGTAGGCATTTGCCAAATCAGCCAGAATTCGCGGTTCGTTTTCCAGACCGGCCTTTCGCGATCGAGCAAAACTAAGGGCCTAGGACAGGTCTTCGATGGCTGACGTGAACCTCCCTGCGACGATATGAGAAAGACCACGAAGGGCTTGGGCATACACCCGCAAATAGGGATTGCCGGCCTTCATGGCGATATAAAACGCCCGTCGGCATGTTCTTGCGCCAGTCCGATGTTCCCCTCCGCCCAGGCGAGGTCCACATATGCCCAACTCGGAATCCCATAATGGATAGGCTCAACCTGACTACTTTCCAGCTGAATGATGCGATCGAGGTATGGGCGGGCTTCTTCCCCTCGACCCAGCATCACCAGGGTTTGGCCGCGCATTACGGTCAGCCATATGTCAATGTCGAAGCCTAGTGTTTGCCGATCGAATTTGACAATCTCGTTCGCCCGGTCCATGGCCTCGATGTTCATCTGAAGCGCTTCCGACATTTGACCTGAGAGCCGCAGTGCGTGACAGAGTACAGCCTTGAGCGTGATTTGAACGCTTGGATCGTTGCCCTGATCGGCGATCGCTTTAGCTTCGCGGATTTTTTCGACATACTCATCTGCCGATCCGCCGTTAGCTATCATCCTTCCGTAAGCCGCGTGAATCAGCGCGTTGGCCCTGATATCGCTCAAGGCCAGCGCCAGTTGTTTTGCTTCCTCGAAGTAGATGAGAGCATCTTGCGCCGGAATGCCTTCGCGCCAGGCAAAGTTTACGATTTGACCGGAAGCCATCATCTTCAAGTAGTCTATGGGTTGAGACGATGGCAGATCCGACAACAGCTCACGAACCTTCTTCCAGATTCGCAGTGCCTGACTTGGGTCGTTTGTGCCGATCCAAACCGCCGCCCGCATATTCTGTTGAGCAGCTTTGAGATTTTCGCCCGCCTGCTCCAGGTGATATGCCAAGAGAGACGCCCGCTCGTCGGCGTGATCCTTGAAGAGCGTTTCGATTGCTTGCGCTACTTTTGAATGCAGTTCCCTTCGACGATCCTGAAGTAACGATCGATAAGCAACCTCTTGTATGAGGGGATGACGAAATGCGACCAGCCGCTGCTCGAAGGGCGGAACGTCATAAAGCAGTTCTGACCGTCTCAACTGTTGAACTGCTTGGGAAAGCTCTGATTGATCCAGGCCGCACACGCGCTCCAGAACCGAGATCGAAATCTCTCGACCTATCACGGAAGCAACCTCAAGTACCTGCTTTGCATCCTCCTCAAGTCGATCAATCCGAGCCGCAATCACCGCCTGCACAGTGGAAGGTAGCGGGATTGTATCAATGCCGCCTTTCAGTCGGTAGGCACCCTCTTCTCCTTCGAAGTCGCCTCGCTCCACGAGTGCATTGACCAGCTCCTCGATAAAGAATGGATTGCCTTGGGCGCGCGCGACGATGTTTCTGGTTAACAACGCCAATGAGGCATCGTTGCCGAGACGATCTTGCAGAAGAGAGGTCGCTTCCGCTGGACCCAACGGCGGCATGCTGATCTGTCGATAATGGGATCGCTGCATCAGTGGGGCTACAAAGCCGGGTCTGAAGTTGAGGACCAAAAGTGTTTTCGTGCCGACTACGGCATCGGCCAGCGCCTCGACAAACTCCTCACTGGCTGAATCGATCCAGTGCAAATCCTCAATGATGACGACACTGCTCCCTGAACGAGGTAACGTTCTTACAAAGTCGAGCAGCTGCGTTTTCCTGGCCTTTGGATCGAGCTTGGGAGCCGGGTGCTGCGGATCGGCCAGTCCAAGAAACTCCAGCAGTATGAGCGAAAATTGCTCCGAGACTGAAAGGGCTTCCAACCGGTCACGGACTCGATCGCGCAAGACGTCTGCTGGTTCTTTCGTTCGCAGTCCAAAATAGTCGCGCAACAATTCCAGTACCGGCTGAAATGGGGTGGCCTTGCCATGCGCCAGGACGCGGGCCTCAAACACACGGATGTCTCTTCCCCGACAGCTTTCGGCGAACTCGAAGCAGAGACGGCTTTTCCCGATTCCAGCCTCGCCGACTACACCGACGACCCGACCATCGCTGTTCATCGTATGCTCCAGCTCAGACAAGAGAGCGGAGTTTTGCTCTGTTCGGCCTGTGAGCGGACTCAGCCGTATCCCGCTTCGAAAAACGCCGCTTGATGGAGCATGCTGGAGTCCTTTTAGCTTGAAAACCTCAACGGGCGCGGTGATCCCACGAATGGATTTCGGGCCCAGTGGCTCGACTTCAACGAACTGTTTCGCAGCGATATAGGTTTCCCGGGAAATCAGGATGCTGCCTGCCTCGGCGAGGTGCTCCATCCGGCTCGCGAGATGCACATTCGCACCGGCGGCATCATAGGTTTGATACATTCCATGCTCGATCGCCTGAACAATAACCTCGCCGGTGTGAACGCCTACCCGGATTTGCAAATCCGATCGCCGATGCGAGTCATTCCATCCTGCATTGCCAACGCTGCGAGACAGCCACGAACAGCATGATCTTCATGAGGCTGTGGGGCACCAAATAGCGCCATCACCCCGTCGCCTTGAGATTTGTTGACGACGCCGTCGTAGCGAACCACGGCTTCATTCATCAGGTCGAGAATTGGCTGCAGACGTTTCATTCCCAATTCGGGATCGCCCAAACTATCCATAAGGCCGGTGGAATTGCGAATATCGGCAAATAGAATCGTAACGTGTTTGCGTTCGCCACCCTTGGCTTGAAGGGATTTCAGGACTTGCTGCCACGATTGATTGGAAGCCGCCGTAGATGTTGGCTTCAGGACAGCACCGCATCGCCCGCAAAAGCGGGCAGTCGGCCCATTGAGGTGGCCACAGGCGCTGCACTCAATTCCGAGGGTCGCCCCGCATCCCTCGCAATACTCATTGGTCGCCTTGTTCTGGCAACCGCAACGCAGACATTGCATCAGTGGCCTCTCAGACAGCAGCGGCAGGGGCCTGCATCCAAGGTAGATATAACGCTATATTTCGATCAATTCTATGCTGCTCAGCAAGAGGATACTATGCCCCGCTTTTGAGCTACCTATCGCCTTTCCGCCCCGAGTTTGAGCAAATGACGGCACGCCCTTTCCCCATCAACGACCACCAGACGGCTCCTTACCGCTATTTCACGGGCGCTCAAACGTGGTTAACATCGATGTGGCCTCCGAGGGTTGATTGAATGAGCTTCTTGAATTGGCCTGTCGAACAGAATCAGCTCGGTCCGCGCGCTCGTCTGCGAAGGAAAGCCGTTGCCCTCGGTCTGCTGGACCAGTTCGGCCAGGCATTTCCCGAAATAATCTACGAATTGCTTTGGGAGTCTCCGACCGTAAATGCTCAGGCCTGGCGGCTCGGTCCGGCTCGATACGTTCGGGTCTATGGCGGTCTGGTGCGTCATCAGGCCATCACGAAATACGGACTGACCTTGATGCTGGCGCACGAGACGGGCCATCACTTGGGAGGACCGCCACACGATCCCGCCATGCCGTGGCTGACCTGGCAAGGTCAGGCAGACTATTGGGCAGCCAGTATTGCAATGCCGCGAATTTTGGGACCTCGGGCGCGCGGAGCGACATTGAGGGCGGCTCGGGAGATCGTGGAATTGCATAGAATGGTTGCAAGCCAGATCGAGGATGACGAACCCGATCTATCGCCGGATTGCCGATATTCCATATTGCGCTCGGGAGCACTCGGAGAGGCCATGCCAAGCTGCGCGCTAGAGGCTTTCGCATTGATTTCGGATGACAGTCTTGAATTGGATGACTAGGCTTTTAAAATCAAAGGTGTCAGGGAGGCGACAATGGGCGGACTGATTCAAACCAAGGGGACGCAGCGGCTCGCGAAGTGGTTCAATGACGTTTTTTTGATGACCCCGCGACGGGCATTACGCTGGCGCGAAGAGTAAAAATAGCGGTGGTGAATTTCTTCTCTCAATCGTTCAAAAAAGCGGCAAATGGTTTATTGGAGATATCGGACGCGTTCATCGCACAGAATGCTATCCCACCTACAGCAGGAACAACACCAACATGGCCCGCTGGGGGGAATGATGTACTTTACCCCAGTGCGACGATGAAGGTCGACACTGTCGTATCTTCTACTGTGCTGCGATTTGCGCTTCCCGCCGGCATAGCCGCGATCCCAACTTTTATCGACGCGGGCGCAGCAGTCAGCTGCATCAAAGGAGGAAGAAAGAAAATTGAACGCGGCACGACCGTTACTACAACGCCCACGGCACCCGGGAGTCCCGGCGGCAAGTTCGATGTCACCCTGTCCAAAGCGATGACTGTGCCTGTCGTCGAAGATGACCTTGTGAGTTTCGCCAAGGGAAAGCATCAAATGCTGGTCAGACGCTGGCGTTGGTATCTAAAGAATGACCTGCGACCGGAAAATGATGCTGCTATAAAACAAGCAATTTCCTCTGCCCTCGAAGATACGGATTTCAAAAAAATAACCTTCCAGACAGTCGAAGATATGCAGAAAGTGATCACCCGGACTGAGACGCTACTGGGCAACGACTTGGAGTTCGATGACGCGTACAACCTGCATATCGTATTGGTGACGCAGCAGACCACTGCGCCTGATCCGCTGGATCCCCAATAGTCATCCGACGACGGAGTAGGATTCGATCAGCACTTCTTGCCCGGAGGCGGTGTGTGTCCGGGCTGATTGCTGATGGCAGTCCGTAGAAGGTCAAACACTCGATTTGCGAATCCAACTTGAAGTCAGTTGGCCTTGTTTGAAATTGCCGTCGCGCCCTACGCAATCATCTCGCGCCGCGCACAAGGACAACGCGGGCACAAGGGTTGCACACGGTTTCATTGTAGCAGTATTGCAGAAGGCACATCCTCACGACCCGGCACTCGCCGACGCATTCGTAGTGGTCGTTCTCGCTGCCGAACGGGCGGGCAACGACGGTGGTTTTGCCGTCGGGGGAGACCTGACAGCTTGTTTGAACCTGCACCGGCTTGCCGGAGGGGCGGGCGATCACGGTGCTCATGCCGCTGCCAAAGGTGCATGCCGATCGAAACTGCGGCTCGGCGGCTTGCGCCTGCTGCCGTGGCCGCTCCTTGGCGATGGCTTCCGGCTGCGAGAAGGCGGTGATGCCGAGGGCGGTGATCGCAACCAGCAATGCGGACAGGATGCCTCTGAACCCGGTCATGGTCGTTCTCCCTGTTGGTCCAATTCTTTGAGCATGACACTTTATGCCGGTGAATGTGTCGAGATTGCCGCTTCGAGACCCGAATCGGGACCATCGAAGGCTTTGCCACGCCGACGGCTACTGTTGTACGCTGCTCCCATTGCACCCGTAACCTTGGCCGAGCCATCATGAAACCATCACGTCGTAAATTCCTGGGGTTTGCAGGCGGAGCGATCGCGCTCCCGATTTCCTCGAAACTGGCGCATGCGCAAGCCTGGCCCAGCCGTTCGGTGCGCCTGATCATCGGCTACACGCCGGGCGGTTCGGCGGATCTGACGGCCCGTCTCATGGGCCAGTGGCTTTCCGAAAAGCTCGGCCAGTCATTTGTCATTGAGAACAGGCCGGGCGGCGGCACCAACATCGCCACCGAGGCCGTGCTTCGCGCCGCGCCCGACGGCTACTCGCTGCTCCTTGTCGCGCCGGCCAACGCCATCAATGCCACGCTGTATGACAAGCTCAATTTCAACTTCATCAAGGAAGCCGAGCCTGTCGCGGCTCTGATCCGTTTCCCCAACGTGGTCTGCGTGCATCCGTCGGTGCCGGTCAATTCGATCCCCGAGCTGATTGCCTATGCCAAGGCCAATCCCGGCAAGCTCAACATGGCATCGTCAGGCAACGGATCCACCATCCAGATGTCGGGAGAGCTGTTCAAGATGCGCACGGGCATCAACATGGTTCATGTGCCTTACCGCGGCGGCGCGCCGGCGCTTACCGACCTGATTGCCGGTCAGGTGCAGGTGATGTTCGACAACCTTCCAACCTGCGCCGAGCACGTGAAATCGGGAAAGCTGCGCGGCCTCGCGGTCACCAGCACGACGCGATCGGAAGTATTGCCTGATTTGCCCACGGTGGCTGATTTTCTGCCGGGCTATGAAGCGAGCGCCTGGTACGGCATCGCCGCACCGAAGGGCACGCCTCCGGAAATCGTCGACAGGCTGAACAAGGCGGTCAACGAGATTCTGGCCGACCCCAAGGTAAAGGCGAAATTCTCGGAATACGGCGCATTCCTGATCCCGGGCTCGGCTGCCGAGTTTGGCAAGCTCGTGGTCGACGAGACCGAAAAATGGGGCAAGGTGGTGAAGTTCGCAGGCGCCAAGGTGGACTAGCGTTCAGGCGCGGGTCCGGCAAAGCCCCAGCCAAGCACGAGGACGTTGCACCGAGCGTCAGTGTTTCGCTGTACTCATGGACATGTTTCGCCGGCAGTAATGTGCAGATATTTGATGCACTCTTGCCTGACGGCTTTTGCGCGCTTGCAAAAATAAGCGTGCGCCATCCCGCTGAGCGGATTTGAGAACGCCTCCAAACTCGATCATCGCCCTTTCTATGGGATTGTCTGCGGGTGTTTTTTGTTTGATGGAGTTCGATAATGTACATCTGGGCAAAATAGAGCTCCCAGAACCGTTCTTCCGCCCGCATTTTTTGCTGCTGATCGGGTGTTGTGGCGAGCATGGCAGTTACTTCGATTGCTTCAAGACAGATTTTCTTCATGGCTCTTTGGCCAGCCGGATTTGCTGAAACAAGATTGACGAATTGATCTGCACGTTCAGTTTCCGCCTTGGCGCGTTCCCACTGGAGATAGGCAGAGATACTTACGCCGCCGGCAACGATTATCAGCAGTATCGCAATGCCATACCGGCAACGGTACGCCGGACTTTCTGTCTGTTTGCTTCCTCGGCCTCTTTAAGTGCTTCTCCGCGCGCCTTCTGAGATTGCTCTACCTCGGCCGCCATCTTCTCCCGCTCTTCAAGCCGTTTGCGGGCGTCGTTTTGCTGCGCTGTTTCAAATTCCTCGCTGATGCCGATGAAAGCATTGACCACGGCGGAGATTTCCGGGGCAGTCGATTTGCGGCCCAGCCGCCAGTTGCGCGCATCAGCCAGTGCCGAGCCGCGAAGCAGGAGATCAGGGTCTCGCTTGCGACCGTCCCAGCGGGCCGCTTGCTCGGCGAGGTCGGTCTGCTGACGCAGCCAGACGAGATCCTGCCGTAGCGCGTCTGCAAGCTCCGCCATTGGTCCGCTGAACTGCTGTCCGGTGGCGAAGATGGTGTAGTTGAGGCGCTTGAGCTCGACGGGAATTTCGGCCTCGGGAACGCCGATCCATTGCACCGGCACAAGTCGTTTCCCCAGTGACACTGTACGCTTCACCTCCCAATCGCAGCGCTTTGATTGGATGGATGCAGGCGTAATGACAAAGATGACGGTATCGGATCTGGCGATGAGATCGCCGAGGCGAGCTTCCCAATCCTCACCCATTGCGATGTCGTGGCGGTCGAGGTAGGCGTTGAACCCGGCAAGCTTCAGTGCGACGACGAGGTACTCAGCGAAATCGCTGGCGTCGGCGCGGGCATAGGAAATGAAGATGGAGAGTTTATCTGCATCCGGCACAGCCGGTTCGGAAACTCCCGATGCGCGCACCACTAACCCCGAAAATGAACTGTGAAGGTCGGAGGCGACAATGTTAGTACGGTCAGGTGCTCAAAGCCACCGGGCTTACACCGGCGTGTGAATATCTCGCCGAGCAGCGCTTCAACCCGACTACGGATGAGCGCGAAAGTCCGCAAATCCCGTGCGCCTGAAATCTGATTTCCTGAGCAATCTCAAGCTGATTTGGGCTGTCAGTCCAGCAAGTCAAAAATATTTCGCTTGCAATTTCTGAAAATCAGAATTATAATCCATGCTGTCTCGTGCCCACCAGAGGGGCGTATCGCCATCGTCACGACACGTTGGGCGCGGGATGCGATGGACGCAGCGTTTCAAAGGCGAATGGTTCTGCTGCGTACGGCGAAGTCGTGTGGTCCTGGCGCCGCGATGCTGGCGTCAAGCTTGTGGAGTGATCCGCAGGTGACGGTGACAACAAGCCCGCTCCACCGGGGAGAGCACGAAGTAAGCCGTAAAGCCATTGCGCGGGGGATGCCGGAGTGTTTCCGCTGAACCTGTATGCTCGTGTGCGCCAAATGCGCAGTTCTTGGCACACGAGACCGCGGGTGCAGCGTGCACCCGGCATTCCCTGCGCCCTCTCTTCAAGAGAGGGACAACGAGATTGCAAAGCTCGGGCATATTGCGCCGCGGGAATGCAGAAGCATGTCACATCGTCTCACGTGCGGTATCGGGACTTGAAACCGCCGCGAGCGACCCGCACTATTCGTCCCAAGGGCGCCGATTGCAGAGCGCCCTGGCTTGGGAGGATCAGATGAAAGCATTCCTATTGGGTGCGGCGATCACGCTTGCATTTTCCGCCGTCGCCAACGCGCAGGCGCCATCCTGGACGGTTCCGGCGGAAAGCGCGCGCTGCCCGTCGAAGTGGGGTGCGGCCGACGAGCGCGGTTCGGGCAATCATCAAAAACCCGCCGCTGTGCTCAACGCCGCAAAGCTGATCAAGACCGGCGAGGTGATCGAGCTTGCGCATGTGCTCGGCCCCAGCATGGCGTTCTTCGGGACGCGGCGCTTTGACATGCATACCAAGCGCACCTTCATGAACCAGTTCTCCAACATGCGCGGATCGAACGAGGAGATCATTATCACCGAGCTCGGCCAGGTCGGTACCCAGTTCGACGGTTTTGCGCACCAGACCCATCTCAACAGCTGGTACAATTGCCAGAAGGTCGACGAAAACGTCGATCGTAGCGCCTTCAAGAAGTTCGGCATTCACAATGTGGGCGCGCTGTTCACCCGCGGCGTGCTGATCGATGTGGCGGGCTTCAAGGGCGTCGAGATGCTCGGCGACAATTACGAAATCACCGTCGAGGATCTCGAAGGCGCGCTGAAGAAGCAGAACCTGACGCTGCAGCCCGGCGACGCCGTCATCATCCACACCGGCTGGGGCAAGCTCTACGGCAAGGACAACCCGCGCTATGTAAAATCCTGCCCAGGCCTCGGAATACCGGCCGCGCAGTTTTTGATAGCAAAAGACCCGATGCTGCTCGGCGCCGACAATTGGCCGGTCGAGGTCGCGCCCAACCCCGACAAGCAATTGTCGCTGCCGCTGCACCAGCTCGCGCTGGTGGTGAACGGCATTCACCTCCTGGAAAATCTCAAGCTCGACGAGCTCGCGCAAAAGGGCGTCGGCGAATTCGCCTTCGTGATGCAGCCGCTGAAAATCCAGGGTGGCTCCGGCTCGACGGTGTCGCCGATCGCGGTGCGGTAGCGGCGGCGCCTTCGGTGTTAAGGATTGCAACCCCCTGCGGGCTCCCGGCCTGCAGGGGGTTGGTTCACCAGCTTGTGATGCCACAGTTCGCAGCATCGCGGGGTTTTTCATAGGACGTTGCTAGGATTGACCAATCGCTGTTTCGTATTTTCGCTCAGGCTCATGATCGTTCGTCATCTTACCCGCGCCTTGACCTTGGCCTTATGCGTGCCCGCCTTCGCGCTCACATCCGCGCGGGCGCAAAACGCCGCTGACCTCGTCAAGGTCGAATTGCTGGCCGAGCCTGCCGCGATCGTGCCGGGCGAGCCTTTTACTGTCGGCATCAAGCTGTCGATGAAGCAGCATTGGCACACCTACTGGCGAAATCCCGGCGATTCCGGCGAGCCGACGCAGGTGACATGGAAATTGCCGCAAGGCTTTGTGGCCGGCGATCTCCAGTGGCCGGCGCCGTCGCTGATCCGGGTCGGGCCGGCCGCGGGTTTCGGCTACGAAGGCGAGGCGATGCTGCTTGCACGCGTCACGCCGCCGCGCGACCTGACATCAGGTACGTCTGTCAATCTCGCCGCTGATGTCGGCTATGTCGTCTGCGAGAAAATCTGCATCCCCGGTGAAGCATCGGTCTCGCTTTCGCTTCCGGTATCGGCGTCGGGCGCGCCGTCGCAGGCCAATGCGGTATTCGACGCGGCACGCGGCAAGCTGCCGCTGCCATCGCCGTGGCGCGCGACCTTCGGCGCCGATGAAAAAGCAATCACGCTGTCCCTGCGCGCGCAGGATCTGCGGGGCGATGCCATCCGCTCGGCAAATTTCTTTCCGTATGACAATACGCTGATCGACAACGCCGCCCGGCAGGTCTTGCAGACGGACGGACAGACGACGCGGATCTCCATCGAACGCAGCCAGATTGCGAAATTGATTCCGCCGCGCGTCGATGGTGTGCTGGTGCTGGAGGAGGATATCGGCGGAAAGATCGCCTCGCATGCTTTTGCGATCGAGGCGACGCCGTCGGCTGCGTCCACGGCAGGAGAGGGCGGTATGACGCTGCTCTATGCCGTGATGTCAGCGCTGATCGCAGGCGTCATCCTGAACTTCATGCCCTGCGTATTTCCCGTGCTGTCGATCAAGATCCTGCATCTGACGGAGCAGAGGGGCGAGACGCCGCGCCGCGTGCGGCTGCACGGGATCGCTTATGCGCTGGGGATACTTGCCTGCTTCACCGCGCTCGCCGGTGTGCTCCACGTTCTGCGCGCCGGCGGCGCCGAGATCGGCTGGGGCTTTCAATTGCAGTCGCCGCTCATGGTCGCGACCCTGGCGTTCATTCTGTTCGCGCTTGCGTTGAGCCTCTCCGGCATTCTGACCATCGGCACATCGCTGACGCGTGTCGGCGATAGCCGCCTCCTGCAGCAGGGCGGCTTGTCGGGCTCGTTTTTTGCCGGCGTGCTGGCAACGGTCGTGGCGACGCCCTGCACCGCGCCGTTCATGGGCGCGTCGATCGGCTTTGCACTGGTGCAACCGTTTGTCGTCGGACTTGCGGTTTTTCTCGCGCTCGGGCTTGGGCTCGCGTTGCCGTTCCTAATTCTCGCCTTTGTGCCCAGCCTGCAGCGGCTGCTGCCGCGGCCGGGACGCTGGATGGAAACGCTAAAACAGTTCCTCGCTTTCCCGCTCTACGCGACGGTGGCCTGGCTGATCTGGGTTCTCAGTTTTCAGGTCGGCCCGTCAGGATTGCTTGCCGCGATGGCCGCGCTCGTGCTGATCGCTTTCGGCGCCTGGGCCCTTGGTCTGTCGCAAGGGCAGGGGAATTTTTCGCGCGGTGTCCTGCAAGGCATGGCCGCCGCATCGGTTGCCGGCGTCGTTGCGCTGGCCGTCGTGATCGACCTCAACCGGCCGACCGAGTCGAACGCGCAGGCCGCCTCGTCGAAGGCCGGGTCGGAGGCCTTCAGCCAGCAGAAGCTCGATACGCTGCTCGCCTCCGGAAAACCCGTTTTCGTCAACATGACGGCCGCGTGGTGCATCACCTGCCTCGTCAACGAACGGACCGCCCTGTCGACCGGCGCCGTCCGCGAAATATTTGCGGGCAAGGGCATCGCCTATCTGAAGGGCGACTGGACCAACCGCAATCCGGAAATCACACGCCTTCTTGAGAAGTTCGGCCGCAGCGGCGTGCCGCTTTATGTGCTATATCGCAGCGGTCGCGATCCCCTGGTGTTACCGCAGATCCTGACACAATCGCTCGTGCTGGATGCGCTCAAGCAAATCTGAATCTCGTGGCACTGAAACTGGAGACAGAAATGAATAGACGCAATTTCACAACGATGTTCGCCTCCACCGCCGCCATTGTGCTTCTCGCCGCCGGACCGTCATATGCAGAGCCGAAGGTCGGCACGCCGGCCCCCGCGTTCTCGGCGGTGAACAGTGAAGGCAAGACGGTCAATCTCAGCGATTATCGCGGCAAGACGATTGTGCTGGAGTGGACGAACGACGGCTGTCCGTATGTCCGCAAGCATTACGGCAGCGGCAACATGCAGGCGCTGCAGAAGAAGTGGACCGATCAGGGCATCGTCTGGCTGTCCGTCATCTCCTCGCCGCCCGGCGAACAGGGCTTTGCCGATGCCGCCCGCGCCAATTCGCTCACCAGCGAGCGCAAGGCAACGCCGACTTCGGTGCTGCTCGATCCCAAGCAGCAGGTTGCGCGCGCCTTTGGCGCGACGGTCACGCCGCACATGTACATCATCAAGCCGGATGGCACGCTCGCTTATGCCGGCGGTATCGACGACAAGCCGACGACGCGTCCCGCAGACATCAAGGATGCGAAAAACTTCGTCGATGAGGCGCTGGCCGAATTGAAGGCCGGCAAGCCGGTCTCCACTCCCGCGACGCGGGCCTATGGCTGCACGGTGAAATACTCATCGTAAGGTCTCGACGCGCTGCATCCTGCGCGGTGAAACCGCCAACAGTCCGGCAGCGGCAAATGCCAGCAAGGCTGCCAGCTGAAAGGTCTGCTGGAAGGCTTCAAGGAAGCCGTGCTTGACGTTGAGGATTTCGAACACCATCAGGACGACGGAAGCAGCGGTCACCGTGCCCAGCGTTCGCGTCAGCAGAACGAGACTGCCGGCAACGCCGCGATCCCTGAGCGGAAGCGCTGCGGTCACGATATCCGAATAGGCAAGCTGGAACAGGCCGAGGCCGATGCCCTGCACGGCGAGGCCCGCGATCCGCAGGATTGTCGGGGTCTGCTCCGTCCACGCGCCGAGCATGAGCAGGCCGGCGCCAATGGCGGCGGCGCCTGTTATCGCCAGCCGCTCGGCGGAAATATGCCGCCCGGCGAGCCGGCCGCCGATCGGCGCGGCCAGCACAGCGCCTGCCGCAGCCGCAGCCAGAATGGCGCCGCTCCCGGTCAGGGTATAGCCGGGCACGCGCGCCAGGAAATACGGCACCAGCAGCCAGACCGAAAAGGCCGCGAGATTGGCCAGCACGCTGACGAGATTGAGCAGCGCAAAACCCGGCCGCCTGAGCACGTCGACGGCAATGATCGGACGCGCCGCGCGTCGCTCCCGGAAAATAAAGGCCGCAAAGGCCATCGCGGACAGCAGTCCGAACCAGACGGCGGAGAACTCGCGAAGACGGTTGAGCGTCATCAGCATCATCACGAGGCCCAGCGCCAGCGCGATGCCTCCCAACATATCGAAGCGATCGCTTGTCTGTCGCGGCGGCGACACCGGCAAGCCCCGCAACAGCAACAGTGGCGCGAGAGCGATGGGAATTCGGAACCAGAACACCGCAGGCCAATCCCAAACCGCGGTCAACGCGCCGCCAAGCAAAGGACCCAGCATCAGGCCGAACGCCAGCATCATGGTGTAGATGCCGAGCGCCCGGCTGCGCCGCTCCTCGCCATAGAGCGATGTCACCAGCGCCGCGCCGCAGCTCAGCACCAGCGCGGCGCCGACACCCTGCAGGCAGCGAAACACCAGCATCGCGGCAAAATTCGGCGACCAGCTGACGAGCAGCAACGCCACCGCGCTCCAGATCAGGCCGATCCGGAAAACCAATGCGTGGCCGACGGTGTCGCCGATGCGCCCGAGCGCCAGCAGCAGACTGGCGTAGGTCAGCACGTAGGAGATCACGACCCACTGGATATCGCTGATCTCAAGTCCAAATCCCCGGGTAATGGCGGGGAAGGCAATATTCACCGACGTGTCGAGCTGCGTCGCGGCCGTGCCCAGTCCGATCATGGCGACCTGCCACGGCCTTGCGTGGAGCAGGCCGGCAGGTCGGGGAGGATCGCGTTCGGTCGGTGAGGGCACGTTGAGACCTGCGGCCGGACGTCAGGCGGCCGCGAAGGCGATCGCGCCATCGCCGTCGACATCGCGCGTCAGCCGCCCGGTCGAGGCGAGCATGTTGAGATGGGCAAGCGATTCGCCAAATGCCAGGCGCGGATTGGCGTACAGCACGCGCGGAAAAACCTCCTGCGCGATCAGAAACGCATTGGTCTTGCCGGTGACGACGGACGCCACATCGTCGAGCCGGGCCTGATGGTGCTCGCGCAGCTGGGCCAGCCGCTGATGCAGGCCGCGAAACGGCAAGCCGTGCGACGGCAGCACCAGCGTATCCGACGGCAGCGCCTCGAGCTGCGTCAGCGAATCCAGATAGTCCTGCATCGGGTTGGCCTCCGGCTGCGCCGCAGGCGTGATCGCCGATGGCGCCATGTGCGACAGGATCTGGTCGCCCGAGATCAGGATCCTGTCGCTCTCGCAGAAAAACAGCGCGTGTTCGGACGAATGCCCGCCCGCCGTGATCGTCCGCCACTCGCGCCGCCCCATGGCGACGACATCGCCGTCCCGGATGCGAATGAATTCGCGCGGCGGCCGCGGGCCGAGATATTTCGACGGGCGCTGCGCCGCCATGATCCCTGCGGCCTCGTCGTCCGATGCGCCGTTGCGTTTCATGAAAGAAGCAAACTGCTCGTCCGGCCCTTCCTCACGCTCATGCCACATCTTCCAGCCGCTGAGCCATTCGGCCAGCGGCATGCGGACGGCGCATTTCATCTCCTTCACGAAATATCCGGCGAGGCCGAAATGATCGGCATGCGCATGCGTGACGGTGAGATTCTGCAAGGGGCGGGCGCGCAGCAGCCCCCGCCACAGCTTGTCCCAGATCTCAAACTGTCGTCGGTGTTCAGGCCGCAGTCGACCATCGTCCAACCGGCTCCGTTGTCGAGCAGCCAGCAATTGACATGGTTGGGCGCCGTCGGCATCGGAAGCCGCACCCAGAACAGCCCCGGCAGGACATCCGTCAATTCGCCATAGGCCGGCGGGCGTTGCACCGTGAATTTCAGATCGTCGGACATTGCTTGCCCCCGGGGTCGCGCTCGACCGCCTCGGCTTGAGCGGCGGTGCAAGCTTACGCGATTTGGTCGCCCCATCAACGCCGCGGAGATTTTCATTGCTGGCATGCAGGAAATGACAGCAGAAATCTTCCCTTCAAGCCTTGAGCAGGGGCGGCTTTTGCTAGAGAACGTCAGGCGGCGTCCCCTACGCGCCGGTTATGCGCGTGCCTCCCGAGGTCTATTGGGCAACGACAATAATGGATGCACTCAACCCCCAATCCGGACTCAAGCCGGAAGCCGATCCCGAGCAGCGGCTCGACCGGCGTACCCATCGCAATCTCCTGCTTCTCACCTGCTGCCAGGCGGTTGGCCAGTCCTGCAACACCATGATGTTCGCGGCGACCGGGCTGTCGGTCATCACTTTCTATCACCGCCACGATCTCGCCAACCTGCCGGTCACGATGCAGCACATTGGCGTGATGATCTGGGTGTTTCCGGCGGCGCTGCTGATGCAGCGGATCGGCCGCAGCATCGGTTTTCGCGTCGGCTCGCTGTTCGGCATGGCGGGCGCCACCGTGATGTGCGCCGGCCTGTACAGCGCCAACTTCCTCGTGATGTGCCTCGGCGGCCTCATCCTCGGCTATGCCGTGTCCTGCCTGCAGATGTACCGCTTCGCTGCCGCGGAGCTGGTGCCGATCCATTACCGCGCCAAGGCAATTTCGTGGGTGACCGCCGGCGGTGTCGCGGCCGCCGTGATCGGTCCCAGCCTCGTGCGCGTGACCCACGATCTGATCATGCCGCTTTACCTTGCGACCTATGCCGCCATTTTCGGTCTGCACGTCATCGTCTTCACGATCATGTCGTTCATCACCTTCCCCTCGGTTGCGACCTCTGCCGCGGCGGCCGGCCCGGCCGAGGCCGCGGCCCCGCCGCGTCCGCTATGGGTGATTGCGAGCCAGCCGCGCTTCATCGCGTCCGCGATGGCCGGCATGCTGGCCTTCGGCACCATGTCCTTCATCATGAGCGCATCGCCGCTCGCCATCGTCGGCTGCGGATTTCCGCACTCGGAAGCCCATTGGGTCATCTTCATGCATGTGCTGGGCATGTTCGTGCCGTCATTCTTCACCGGCAACCTGATCAACCGGTTCGGCGTCATCACGGTGATGTCGGCGGGCGTTGTGCTCATGCTGCTCGGCGTCGTCACGGCGCTGTCCGGTTTGACGGAGTGGCATTTCCGGATCGCGCTGACCGTCAACGGCGTCGGCTGGAATTTCCTCTTCGTCGGCGCCACCACGCTGGTGACGACCTGCTACCGCCCGAACGAGCGCGGCAAGGCTCAGGCGCTGAACGACCTGCTGGTTTTCAGCACCACGGCAACGTCGAGCTTCATGGCGGGATTTCTGCAGGATCGCTGGGGTTGGCAACCGCTCAACTGGCTTTCCGTGGTCCTGATGCTGGCCGCCGCCGTTGCGGTCATTTGGCTTCGCTACCAGCGCCCATCGCTGGGTCCTGCTCACTAGTTCCCTTCGCCCGCTGCGCGATAAGCCCCGGCCGGCAACCAGGGCCTAGCCCGGCGGCCGCCTGGCATGCTTTGATTGGTCCGGCTGTATCTCCGAAAGTCCTTTCTCGAGCCTTGCGGATCTCGACCTTGAATCTGACAGACGAAGACGACCCGGCCGACGAGATTGCAGGGATCGAAGCACGGCTCGAGGAGCTTGCCGAGGTCGCCGAGCGATGCCGGAAGATCATACTGGTTTCCAAGGCGGCGATCGCCGGCGGCGTCGCATTGCCGCTCGTCATGATGCTCGGCCTGTTCGGATCATCCAGTCAGGCCGCTGCCATCGGGTCGATTGCCGTGGTGCTGGGCGGAATCGTGTCGCTGGGATCGAACGTCAGTACGTTGCAACAGACGATGGCGGCCATCAGCGCTGCCGAGGCGCAGCGGTCGGACCTGATCAGCAGGATCGACCTTCGCGTGGTAGGTGCCAGGGCTATAGAACGGATCTGAAGGGCTTGATCGCGCAGGCGATCGCACGAACTCGCAAATCGACAAAGAGGTGGTCATGACCAGGCAAGCGGCGGTGCTGAGCGAAAAGCAGACGGCAGACGCAATGCTGCGGGCGCGGGCCAGCCGCGTCGTTCCCGGCGGGATGTGGGGTCATCTCAACGCGGCGCGGCTTCCTGACGGCTATCCGCAATTTTTTGCCTCCGCAGCGGGATGCCGTGTGCGCGACGTCGACGGGCGCGAATATATCGATTTCATGTGCAGCTGGGGGCCGGTTCTGCTCGGCCATCGGCATCCCGATGTCGAGGCGGCGGCCCAAGCGCAGGCCGCGCTCGGCGACTGCCTCAACGGCCCCGGCGAGGTCATGGTGGATCTTGCCGAGGATTTCGTGGCCATGGTGCCGCATGCCGATTGGGCGATGTTCCAGAAGAACGGCGGCGATGCGACCACGGCTTGCGTGACGATCGCTCGCGCCGGCACCGGGCGGCGCAAGGTGCTGGTTGCGCGGGGTAGCTATCACGGGGCGCTGCCATGGTGTTCGCCCAGCGTTGCCGGCGTCACGAGCGAGGACCGCGCGCACCTGCTGCACTTCGAATATAACGACGTGATGAGCCTGCGCGCTGCCGTCGCAGAGGCGGGAAAGGATCTCGCCGCGATCCTGGTGACCGCCTTCCGTCATGATATGGGGCGCGATCTCGAACTGCCGACGGCGGAATTTGCCGCAGCCGCCCGTCACGCATGCGACGAGGCCGGTGCCGCTCTTGTGATCGATGAGGTTCGCGCCGGCTTGCGCCTTGATATCAGGGGAAGTTGGGAAGCGCTTGGTGTGCGTCCCGATCTGTGCGCATGGAGCAAGGCCATCGCCAACGGCTACGCGCTGGCCGCTGTCACGGGAAATGACCGGTTCCGCGAAGCCGCCAGCAAGGTCTTCGTCACCGGCTCGTTCTGGTGCGGCACCGTGGCGATGGCGGCCGCACGCGCCACGCTTCGGATCGCGCGCGAGACCGACGTGCCCGGGCATATCCGCGCGATGGGCTTGAGGCTCCGCGAAGGGTTGGCAACACTGGCCAGCCAGAACGGTATTGCCATCCGTCAAAGCGGTCCGCCGCAAATGCCCCTGATGCTGTTCGACGCTGATCCGGAGGTCCGAAAGGGCCGGGCGTTCTGCTCGGCGGCGCTGCGCCACGGTGCGTTCTTTCATCCCCAGCACAACATGTTTCTGTCGGCCGCGCATGGCCCCGCCGACATCGACACGGCGCTGGAAGCGGCCTCGCATGGCTTCAAGGCGGTCCTCGAGTTGGATGCACGTCCGTAGGGTTTCGCGCCTGTCGCCGGAAGGCACGCTCCGAAGCCTTGGCGAAGCATGGCGCTTTCGGATATCTATTGGGTTTCGGGTGGCAGGCCGCCGTCCGCGACATGGCGGGCAGCCGGGTTGACTGAAGGATCCAAGCTGCTGCGCAGCGACATCATTGCCGGTCTGGTCTCCTCGACCGTCGCCATTCCCCTGGCGATGGCGTTTGGCATGTTTGCCTTTGTCCCGCTGGGCGACGAGTATTTTGCCCATGGTGCGATGGCGGGGCTGATCTCGGCGGTGATCGCCGGCGCCATTTGCGTGCTGCTCGGCGACCGTTCGACGAGGGTTTATGCGCCGCGCGTCACGACGACATTCTTCCTCGGTCTGCTGCTGTTTTCGCTACTGCATCGCGATCCCGCCACGGGCGGCGCGGCTGACGTTTCCGCCACGCTGCTGGTATTTTTTGCGATTATCCTGCTGGGCGGGCTGCTGCAGGCGCTGTTCGGTCTGCTGCGGCTGGGCACGCTGATCAAATTCGCGCCGCAGCCGGTGATGGCCGGCTTTCAGAACATGGCTGCGGTGCTGCTTTTTCTGGTGCAGCTCGGCAATGTCCTCGGCTTCGATCGCAACGTCTCCTTCACGCACGTGTTCGGCGCGATGGGGGAGACCAAGCCGTTGAGCGCGCTGGTGGCCGTCCTGACCTTTGTCGTGATGTGGCATGCGCGCCGGATCACGACCAAAGTGCCGCCGCTGCTGGTCGGCCTCGGCTGCGGCATCGTTCTGTATTATGGCCTCGTCGCCATGGGCCTTGGCACGTCGCTGGGACCCGTGATCGGTCACTTCACGGCCAGTGCCGCGATGCGGGCCGTGCTGGTCGATTTCTCCGGTCTCGCCATGGCCCGGTCGCTGGAGCATTCGGCGTCGGTGATCCTGTCCGGCGCGCTGGCGCTCGCGATCATCGCCTCGATCGATGCACTATTGTGCGCCAAGCTGACCAGCCAGCCCGGCGAGCTTCGTGCCGGCGACGACCGCCTGTTGATCCGCCTCGGCATTGCGAACGCGGTATCGGCCGGCTTCGGCGGCATCACCAACGGCATCAATATCGGGCCGAGCCTCGTCAATCGCGCCTTTGGCGGGCGCTCCCTTGTTTCGGTTCTTGTCAATGCCGGGGCCGTGCTGCTGGCGGCGACTGCGCTGTTTCCGCTTCTCGCCTATATTCCGCGCGCGGTGTTGTCGGCGACGATCATGGTGATCGCGATCCAGCATATCGAGCCATGGACCAAGCAACTGGCGGCGCGTCTGATCGCGCCCGGCACGCCGCAGCGCGGCGCCATCGCGCTCGATCTCGGCGTCTCGCTGTTCGTCTCGGCGCTGTCGATCACCATCAATATCGTGCTCGCGGTCTTCATCGGGATTGCACTGGCGGTGCTGCTGTTCGTGGTGCGCATGAGCCGCTCCAACATCCGCAGGCTTTATCGCTGCGACACCGTGCGTTCGCGGCGCTATCGCGATCCGGCGGAACTGGAGGTGCTGCATCGCGCCGGCGCCTCCGTGCTCGTCATCGAACTGCAGGGCGCGCTGTTCTTTGGCAGCGCCGAGCGCCTGGCGCAGATCGTCGACCGCGAGGCCGCGGCAGGCACCACGGCGCTGTTGCTGGAATTGCGGCGCATCACCGAAATCGACTCGACCGGCGCGCGCATCCTTGGCGAGCTGGATGCGGCCCTGAAGATACGCGGCGTCAGGCTCGCGCTGATCCTGTCCGGCCGCACCGAGACGGCCGCCCGCCTTGCCGACATCTTTCAGGGCGATCGCTTTTTCCCCGACATCGACCGCGCGATCGAATGGGCCGAGGACGAACTGCTCGCCAAGGCCGGGGAACCGCGCCGTCCGGGACGTTGCCGCTCGACCGCCTGCCGCTGCTGAACGATCTCAGCCCCGAACAGATCGAGCGGCTGCGCGCCTGGCTGGAGCCGGTAGCGTGGTCGGCTGGCGCGGTAATCTTCCGCAGCGGCGATCCCGGCTCGGCGCTCTATCTGGTCACCAAGGGGCGCGCCAGCGTCCACATCAGGCACGACGATGGCGATATCAGGCTCGTGACCTTTGCCGCGGGTGCGGTGTTCGGCGAACTCGCATTGCTCGACCGCGGCCCGCGCTCGGCCACCATCACGGTGGACGAGGATTTGCAGGGCTTTGGGCTGAGCGAGGCATCCTTCGCGGTGCTGTGCCGCGAGCAGCCGGATATCGCGATCAAGCTGCTGACGGCGCTGGGCCGCGAACTGAGCGTGCGCATCCGCTACGCCAACATGACGATCCAGCAATTGGAGACGTGAGTTCTTGCGCCTGGGCGCCGGGATCGGCGCGCGACGTTCCGCGCATCACTGCACGAATTTGACGCCATATGTCTTGCCGCGGCGCCAGACCACTTCGCATTGCCGGTGGTTGCCATGGTCCTGGATCAACGCCAGCTCGAACCGGTCGCGAACGTCGATCGCGGCATCGGTCACGATCCTGGCGCCGCCAGGCGAGACGTCCAGCACGGTGCATTCGCGGTTGGTCGTGCCATCGTCGACCGTCATCGAAGCGGATTGGTTGGCGAGGTGGCGTCGCGGTTCGCGCTGCACCTTAACCCTTGGCACTTCCGCAGTCATGATCATCACCCATCGTCGGATCTTGGCCGGTTTACGATCGGCCGGCACGCAGGAGTGCGGCCGCGCCGGGGAGCACCACGAAACGTCCCATTAGAAGCCGATTTTATGAAATCTGGCTTAGCGAATTGTATTGAAGTTTATCGATTTGCGGCCGGCCGACGCCCATCCACCTCAAACCATCGGAACACGCCTTGCCGCCACCGCCGCCGGCGAAATCACCTCGATATCGAGCGGCACGCGCCAGCGTTCGGTGAAACGCACCTGCGGCTCGACATTGGCCTTGCGGCCGCCCTCCAGCACGAAACCGCTGAAACCGCTAGTCATGACCTCGTTGCATTTCTGCACATAGACCGGGAAGCCGCCGATATAGGGCATGAACACGCGCGGCCGGCCGGGAATGTTGGTGCCGACATACCAGGAGCTGCAGGTCGATCGCAGCGACACCGTGGAGACCTCGTTGACGTGCTCGACCCAGGCGTCTTCCTCAGCAAGCATCGGCTCGATCGAACTGGCGCCGATGTCGCGCATATGGCCGAGGCAATCCGCCAGCCAGTCGACATGCTGTTCGATCGCCTGGATCATGCTCGCCAGCACCGACGGGCTGCCGGGGCCGGTGATCATGAACAGGTTCGGAAACCCTTCCGAGGCGATGCCGAGATAGGCGCGGGGCCCTGCCTGCCATTTCTCGGCAAGCGTGCGGCCGTTGCGGCCGGTGATCCTCATCTTGTCAAACGCGCCGGTCATGGCGGCGAAGCCGGTAGCGGAAACCACCGCGTCGAACTCGTATTCGACGCCGCCGACCTCGATGCCTCGCGCGGTAAATCGCTCGATCGGTGATTTCGAGACATCGACCAGTTTCACGTGCGGCAGATTGTAGGTTTCGAAATAGCCGGTATCGACGCAAAGGCGCTTGCAGCCGAACACATTCTCCGGGCATAGCAACTCTGCCGTAGCCGGATCCTTCACAATGCTGCGGATTTTTTCGCGGGCAAAATCCGCGATGGTGTCGTTGGCGGCTTTTTCGAACAACAGATCGCCATAGGCGCCGAGGAAGGGCAGGCCGCCGCGCTTCCAGGCTTCCTCATATTGCCGGTCGCGCTCTTCCGCGCGCGCTTCCAGCGCCGGCATGATGTTGAACGGAAAATAGAATCCGGTCGGGCGGGCGCGCGCCTTGGCGCGCAGCGCCGGATATTCGGCCTTGGCTGCCTTGAGATATTCCGGGGTCAGCTTTTCGTTCCAGGCCGGCACCGACCAGGTGGCGGTGCGCTGGAACACGGTGAGATGGGCGGCCTGTTGCGCGATGATCGGGATCGACTGGATCGCCGAAGATCCGGTGCCGATCACACCGACGCGCAAGCCGGTGAAGTCGACACCTTCATGCGGCCATTCGCCGGTGTGATAGACCGGCCCGCGAAAATCCTCGATGCCCTTGAAGGCCGGACGGTTCGGCGCCGACAGGCAGCCCACCGCCATGATGCAGAATTTTGCGGTGACTTTGTCGCCGCGGTCGGTCTCGATGTGCCAGCATTTTTCGGTCTCATCGAACGTCGCCGCGGTCACGCGCGTGTCGAACACGATCTGCCGGCGCAGGTCGAAGCGATCGGCGACATGGTTGGCATAGGCGAGGATTTCGGGCTGCGGCGAATATTTCTCGGACCAGTTCCATTCCTGGTCGAGCTCTTCTGAAAACGAGAAGGAATATTGCAGGCTCTCGACATCGCAGCGTGCGCCGGGATAGCGGTTCCAGTACCAGGTGCCGCCAACGCCGCCGCCGGCCTCGAACACTTTTGCCGAAAAGCCGAGCCCGCGCAGGCGGTGCAGCATGTACATGCCGGCAAAGCCCGCGCCGACGACGATGGCGTCGTACGATGTGCCGGTCTCAGGGGCGCGTTCCTTTCGCGCGAGGTTTTCGGTCATTGTCGCTTCATCCCGATCATGGTCGCGCCCGTGACGCGACTTTGTTTCGGGTGATTATGGCCGCACCGTCGGTGGCCGCAAGCGGGCGCAAGGCGGGTGCGGCGAATGGCAGCCATGCCCGGGACCCGTCCCTCGCAGCGGGACGCGTCAACTTGCAGTGGCCCTCACCAGCGCGATCAGCTCCTCGCCATAATGCTCGAGCTTCTTGTCGCCGATCCCCGCGATGCCGCGGAGTTCGCTCAGGCTCGCCGGGCGGGTAGCGGCGATGCCGTCGATGGTGGAATCGTGCAGCACGACATAAGCCGGTACGCCGCGCTTGCGCGCGATCTCCGAGCGCCAGGCTTTTAGCGCTGCGTGCAGGGCCGGATCGCCGGTCGCGCCGTTCGCCGGGACAGCGGCCAGGTCGCCGCGCCTCGATTTGCTTCGTATCGCGCGGTTGCGCGTGCTCGGGGCTGCCTCGCGCAACCAGATTTCGGTCTCGCCTTTCAGCGCGCCGCGCGATTTCTCCGTCAGTTTCAGCGCGCCATACGCCTCGCTGTCGGCCTGGAGATAGCCCATGGCCACGATCTGGCGCAGCGCGGCGCGCCATTGCTTTTCATTGAGCTCGCGGCCGATGCCGAACACGGAAAGCTTGTCATGGCCGAACTGCGTGACTTTGTCGGTCATGCGGCCGACCAGCACGTCGATCAAATGCATGGCGCCAAAGCGTTGCCCGGTGCGATAGACGCAGGACAAGCAGCTTCTGCGCGATCACCTTGCCGTCGAGAACCTTTGGCGGCGACAGGCAGTTGTCGCAATTGCTGCAATTGGCGGCCTCGATCGCTTCGCCGAAATAGCCGAGCAGGCGGCTTCTGCGGCAATGCGCGGTCTCGGCAAGGCCAACCAGCGCATCGAGCTTGCCGACCGAGACGCGCTTGAACGCATCGGAGCCGTTGGACTCGTCGATCATGCGACGCTGTTGCACGATGTCGGACAGCCCATACGCCATCCAGGCGCTGGACGGCTTGCCGTCGCGGCCGGCACGCCCGGTTTCCTGGTAATAGGCCTCGATGCTCTTGGGCAGATCGAGATGCGCGACGAAGCGCACGTCGGGCTTGTCGATCCCCATGCCGAACGCGATGGTCGCCACAATCACGACGCCGTCCTCGTTGATGAAGCGGTCCTGGTGGCGGGCGCGCACGCCTGCATCGAGCCCGGCGTGATAGGGCAGCGCGGCAATCCCGGCTTCGGACAGCGTGGCGGCGACGTCCTCGACTTTCGCGCGCGACAGGCAATAGACGATGCCGGCATCGCCGCTGTGACGCTCGGCGATGAACGCCTTGAGCTGCGTGATCGAGTTCTGCTTGTCGACGATCTCGTAACGGATGTTCGGGCGGTCGAAACTGGCGACAAAGCTTGGCGTGCCGGCAAGGCCAAGCCGCTCGACGATCTCCTTGCGCGTCAGTTCATCGGCGGTCGCCGTCAGCGCGATCCGCGGCACGTCGGGGAACCGTTCGGCAAGCACGGACAGCCCGATATATTCGGGACGAAAATCATGGCCCCATTGCGAGACGCAGTGCGCCTCGTCGATCGCAAACAGCGCGATGTCGGCCTGGCCGAGCATGGAGAGGCAGCGCGGCGTCAGCAGCCGCTCCGGCGCGACATACAGCAAATCGAGATCGCCCGCGATCAGCCGCCGCTCGACGTCAGAGGCCTCCTCGAACGACAGCGTCGAATTCAACACCGCCGCATTGACGCCGGCCTCGAGCAAGCCCGCGACCTGGTCGCGCATCAGCGCAATCAGCGGCGACACCACGATGCCGCAGCCTTTTCGCAGCAGAGACGGCAACTGATAGCACAGCGACTTGCCGCCGCCGGTCGGCATCAGCACCAGGCAATTGCCGCCGCCTGCGACATGCCGCACGATCTCCTCCTGCGCGCCGCGAAAGCCGGGCAGGCCGAAGACGGAGTTGAGCAGGGAGAGGGCGTTGGGAGCGGATTCGGTAATGGCCATGAACGCCCGCTTACTGATACGTCGCCACGATATCCGACACCGCGCGCTCGAGCTGCTTTGCGGTGGCGCATTGGCGCACCACGCTGCAGAAGGTCGCGTAGCGCGGCATTTCGGAATCGCCAAACCCCCAGGCCATGCGGCCTTCCGGATTGAGCCACACCAGCCGCTTCGAGCGCTCGCCGATCCGGCGCAGGATGTCGGCGCGCGGATCGAGATTGTTGCTGCGGGCATCGCCGAGCACGATCACGGTGGTCTGCGGCGTGATGGCGCTCATCCATTCATCCTCGAAATCGGCGAGCGAGCTGCCGTAATCGGAGGAGCCGAACCCTACCTTTGACATGATCTCGGCCATCGCCGCTTCCGGCGATTTCTTCTCGAGGATGTCAGAGACCTCGATCAGATGCCCGGAAAACGCGAACGAACGTACGTCATCCACCACCTCATGCAGGCTGTGGATCAACAGCAGGAAGAAATCCGACACCCGTGCCACCGAGCCGGAGACGTCGCACAGCGCCACGATTTTTGGCCGGTCGCGATGCTTGCGCTTCCATGCGGTGAGGAAGGGAACGCCACCCCATGCCGCGTTGCGCCGAAGGGTGCGGCGGACGTCGAGATGGCCGCGGCGCTGCCGTTTGCGGGGCTTGCTGTAGCGCTCGCGCAGGCGGCGCGCGATGTTGCGGATCAGCGCGCGCATCTGCTCGACCTGCCGCGGCTCGATCCGCGACAGCGGCGCGTTGCGCAAAATCTCGTTGCGCAAGTTCTCGGCTTCCTCGCGGCCATACAGCAGCAGGGCCTGCGAGACGGTTTCGCGGACGCTGTCGCGCAAGCCGTCGGTGGCCGCCGCCAGCCGCTCTGCCAGCCCCGGATTCGACGCGGTCAGATTGTCGAGATCGTCGCGCAGCCGCTGGATGCCCATCTGGTCGAGGATGCGGCCGGAAAAGATGCCGCGCTGGGTGAAGTAGCGGATGTCGGAGAGGGAAGCCGCGTTGGCGGCATTTGCGATGGCAGCCGCGATGGCGTTACGGTCCTGCGACAGCAGCATCTGCGCAAGCGGGCCAAGACCTTCAGTTGGCTGACCTCCGGTCGGTTGGCCGCCCTCGGCCGGCTGGCCGCCGCCACCCTCGGTCGGCTGGCCTTCGCCCTGTCCCGGCTCGCTTGCCTCGTCGCTCTCTTCGGAGTTGTCGTTGTCCGGCGCAGACGGCGGCGGCTCTGGCTGGCTGAAGAACAGGTCGAAGCAATCGCCGAGCGCGCGCTTTTCATCCTGCGTCTTGGCCAGCGTCAGCAGAAAGGTGTCGCGCAGGATGTCGCGATCGCTGATGCCGATTTTCGACACCGCGCGCATCGCATCGATACTTTCGGCGGGCGAGAGCCGGACCCCGGCCCCCCGCGCCGCACGAAAGAAGCGATGCAGGTTCTCTCTCATCCCGGATCAGCCGAAGACGTTATGACGTGAGGCTTTTGCGACGAAGGTGGAGATTTGAGGCTGGGTCGCCTCGATATCGGCTTCATATTTCAGGAGCACGTTGAGGGTGTCCCTGACGATCTCATGGCCGAGTTCAGAAGCCTGCAGCAGCACCAGCACGCGCGCCCAGTCGATGGTCTCGCTCACCGACGGCAGTTTCTTCAGATCCAGCGTGCGGACCTCATGGATAAAGCCGACCATCTGCTTGCGCAGCGTCTGCGAGATGTTGGGCACACGGCTTTCGACAATGCGCTCTTCAAGCTTCTGCTCGGGAAAGCCGATATGCAGATGCAGGCAGCGCCGCTTCAAGGCGTCGCCGAGGTCGCGCTCGCTGTTCGAGGTCAGGATCACCGTCGGCGGCGAGACCGCGGAAATGGTGCCGAGTTCGGGTATCGTGACCTGGAAATCGCTGAGGATTTCGAGCAGTAATGATTCAAACTCGGCGTCCGACTTGTCGATTTCGTCGATCAGCAGCACGCAGCCGGCCGGCTGCTCCAGCGCCTGCAGCAGTGGCCGCGGCTCGACGAATTCCTTGGAGAAGAACACGTCGCCGAAATCATGCAGCTGGTCCAGCGCCGCATCCAGCGTCGCAGCTCCTCCAAGCACTTCGCCGAGCTTGTCCTTCAGGATCTGGGTATACAGCAGCTGTTTGGCGTATTTCCACTCATACAGCGCCTTGGCTTCGTCGAGCCCTTCATAGCATTGCAGGCGGATCAGTTTTTGGCCGCGCCACGCCGCGATCGCCTTGGCCAGTTCGGTCTTGCCGACGCCGGCCGGCCCCTCGACCAGGATCGGCTTTTCGATCTGCTGCGCGAGATAGACGGCGGTCGCGATCTGCCGGCTCGCGATATAGCCCTGCGCCGCAAGGCCGCTTTCGACTGCCTCGATCGAGGCGGTGGGCCCTTTTTCAGCCACGGTATTTCAGCTCCGCAATTGGCATCGATTTGCAACTGTTCTGCCTGTGTTCCCGGCAAAGGACAAGCGCCGATTGGGTCGTCGGGTCTGACGTTTTGGCATGCGCCAGCGCATCTAGCGCAGCACCATTCCCGTCGCCGCCTCGAGTTCGCCGAGCGCCTGCGCCGCGTTCAGCACCTTGATCGTGGTCATGCCCATCTCGCGCGCCGGTTTCAGGTTGACGCCGAGATCGTCGAGATAGACGCAGTTCTTCGGATCGACCTTCAGCGTCTCCACCATCATCCGGTAGATGCGCGGGTCGGGCTTGCGCAATCCGATCTTGGCGGATTCGATGACGTGATCGAACAGCACCATCACTTCCGCAATGTAGAGCGAGCGGCCGCTGGCGCTGCCGATCGCGTTCGCGGGAAGATTATTGGTGATGCAGCCGGTTCTGAACTTTTGCTTGATGCGCTTCAGCGCCTCGACCATTTCCGGCCGGAGATCGCCGGACAATAGCGGCAGCACATCCTTGCCACGCACCGCGGCGCCGAGCGCCAGCGACTCGGTGGCGAACAACTGGTCGAACGCTTCGATGTCGACCTCGGCGCGCTCGAATTTCGCCCAGGCGTTCTCCAGATGGTTAGCGGCGTTAGTGCGGCGGATGATGTCGGCGGGCAGGCCGCGCTCGGTCTCGTAGCGCGCGAACGCTTCGAACGGCGAAGAGGTCAGCACCCCGCCAAAATCCCAGATCACCGCCTCGACGCTCATGTCCTGCCTCGCAAGATTTTCGATGGCTGCGGCTAACACGGAATGCCCCGTGGAACCAGCCTGAAGCTGAGCTTGGCGAGGTCCGTTGGAGCCGCTATTTCTGTCTGATGAAATTCGCAATTGCAGTCGCCGCAGCCCTGCTTCTCTCCACGCCCGCGGATGCCATCGTCGGCGGTGGCGCGCCATCGACGGAGGGTGTTGCGCGCTCCGTCGTCACCGTCGTCGGCTCGCGCGGCAATTTTTGCACAGGCGCCTTGATCGCGCCAAAAATCGTGCTGACTGCGGCGCATTGCATGCATCCCGGCGTCGACTACAGGTCGTCGAACTACGGCGCGGGCACAGCCGGCGCTGCAGAACGTCAAACACATCGCCGTTCATCCAGGATTCAAGATGGAAGCGATGCGCGCGCATCGCGCCACCGCCGACGTCGCCCTTTGCAGCTTGAGGCGCCGATGAAAGGAAAAGCAGCCGTCGACGCTTGGTATGCCAAATACGCCGATCCTGGCCGGCAGCCGCTTCACCGTCGCCGGCTCCGGTCTTGCCGAACCCGGCAACGGCAAGAGCGGCGGCACCATTCGCGTCGTTAGCCTGGTCGTAACCGGCAAGCCCGGCACGCTGCAAATTCGCCTGGTCGATCCGGTTGGAAAGGGCGTGCGCGGCGGCCTTGGCGCCTGCACCGGCGATTCCGGCGCGCCGGCATTCGAAGACAAGCCAACTGGCCCGGCCATCATCGGCGTCGTCAGTTGGTCGACCGGCCCGGACCTGAGCGAAGGTTGCGGCGGGATGACCGGCGTGACGCCGCTCACGCT
>CAVSXQ010000071.1:0-67509 GCA_963731915.1 uncultured Alphaproteobacteria bacterium | reverse complement strand
TCCCGGACAAGCGAGCAACGCGAGCGCCGATCCGGGACCCATACGCCGCGGCGGAAATTATTTGCAGAAGGTGGCGGACGGCTTTGCTAGAGCAACTGCGCCGTGGTTATGGGTCCCGGCGCCCGTGCGCAATTGCGCACTAGGCCGGGACGACAGCTCCACGCGACGAACGAACTTACCGCGTCGGCTTCGGCGGCTGGCGCCGGCGGTCGGCGGCGGGCTGGTAGGCCACGCGCGAGTGGTGGGCGCAATAGGGCAGGCTGGCGAGCGCCTTGCCGCCGCAGAAGAAGAAATCCGGACTGGAGGGGTCGCCGACCGGCCAGTGGCAGGTGGCTTCGTTGAGCTCCAGCAGCGTCAGCCGCTGGCTCATCGGCACCACGTTGTCGTAGGCGATCGGATCGGACTCCATCTCGACTTCGAAGGCATGCGCGAGCGCCGTGTTGCCGCGCGAGACCGGGCGCGATACCCGCACCATCTGCTGGGCAGGGCGCGCTTTCCGCTGCCGCGGCACGGCCGAGGAGGGGCTCTTGGCGCGGCCGGAGAGGCCGAGCCGGTGCACTTTGCCGATCACGGCATTACGCGTCACATTTCCGAGTTCCGCGGCGATCTGGCTGGCGGAAAGCCCGCCTTCCCAGAGTTTTTTCAGTTGCTCGACGCGATCGTCGGACCAGGTCAAAACCGTCATCGCATTCTTCCCTTCGCATCACGCCGGCCAAGCGGGGGCAGCGCTGGCGATGCCAAATCTCAAATATCCCTGCGGGCAAAATCCCTTAGCCCTCGCCGGGCGCGAAAAGTGCGCCCGAACGTTTACGCCGCACAAAACGTACTAAGGGATCAGAACCGCCGCACGAGATGTCGTACCCGACAGCCAGGACGCTACAATATGCCGTGACTCCGGCGCAGAGTCCGCACAGTCGAGTCCACATGTTCCGTCACTTATGCATAGTTTACCGGAATCCTACGGGAGTAACGCTTTTTGCAGCGCACGTTGACCACTTCAAGGCATGTTGACAGCCATCGCCGCGCGCCTAGAATGGTTCTCACGTGCCGCCTCCAAAAGGCGGCACGTTTCGTTTTCCGAGCGCTTGTCGTCGATGCGATCGCGCCAAAGGCGCATTGCGGCGGGCCTCTAAACCGTCAGTGACAGCCATGACCAACAGCGCCCCATCGCATCTGCTTCCCGTCTTCGCCAGGGTCGATCTCGGCTTCGAACGCGGCGAGGGCGCCTTCCTCATCGCCACCAACGGCGATCGCTATCTCGACTTCACTTCCGGTGTTGCGGTGAATGCGCTCGGCCACGCGCACCCGCATCTGGTCAAGGCGCTGCAGGAGCAGGCGACAAAGCTCTGGCACATGTCGAACCTGTTCCGGAGCCCGGACGGCGACAAGCTGGCGGCGCGGCTGTGCGAGCAGAGTTTTGCCGATTTCGTGTTCTTCTGTAATTCCGGCGCCGAGGCCATGGAATGCGCGATCAAGGTCGCGCGCCGCTATCACGCTTCCAAGGGCCATCCCGAGCGTTATCGCCTCGTCACCTTCGAAGGCGCCTTCCACGGCCGCACGCTGGGCACGCTGGCCGCCACCGGCTCGGCAAAGTATCTCGAAGGCTTTGGCCCGCCGCTCGACGGTTTCGACCAGGTGCCGCATGGCGATCTCGAGGCGGTCAAGAAGGCGATCGGTCCCGACACCGCCGCCATCCTGATCGAGCCGGTGCAGGGCGAGGGCGGGGTGCGGACGGCACCCAATTCGTTCTTCAAGGCGTTGCGCCAGTTGTGCGACGACAAGGGCATGTTGCTGATTTTCGACGAGGTGCAGACCGGCATGGGCCGCACCGGCGATCTCTTCGCCTATAAGAAGCTCGGCGTCACGCCCGACATCATGCCGCTGGCAAAAGCGCTCGGCGGCGGTTTTCCGATCGGCGCGTGTCTTGCCACCGCGGAAGCCGCAAGCGGCATGACGCCGGGCTCGCACGGCTCGACTTTTGGCGGCAATCCGCTGGCGATTGCGGCTGCCAACGCCGTGCTCGACGTCATGCTGAAACCCGGCTTCTTCGAGCACGTGCAAAAGATGTCGCTGCTGCTGAAGCAGAAGCTCGCCTCCGTTGTCGACCGTTACCCCGCCGTGCTGTCGGAAGTGCGCGGCGAGGGCCTCTTGATCGGCGTCAAGACCGTGGTGCCCTCGGGCGATCTCGTCAACGCTCTGCGCGATCAAAAACTGCTCACGGTCGGCGCCGGCGACAACGTCGTGCGCTTCCTTGCGCCCTTGATCGTTTCCGAATCCGAGATCGAGCAATCCGTCGCCTGCCTCGAGCGTGCCTGCGCCGCGCTGTCGGCCGGTCAGTTGAAGAAGGCGGCGGGGTGATGAGCAAGGCGGTCCGGCACTTCCTCGATATCAGCGAGTTGCCGCTCGGGGAATTGCGCAACATGCTTTCGGCCAGCGCCGCCATGAAGGCGAAGCTGAAGGCGCACGAGAAGGGCAAGAAGCCGCTCGAAGGCAAGACGCTGGCGATGATCTTCGACAAGCCTTCGACCCGCACCCGGGTGTCGTTCGACGTCGGCATGCGCCAGCTCGGCGGTGAATCGATCATGCTGACCGGCACGGAGATGCAGCTCGGCCGCGGCGAGACCATCGCCGACACCGCGCGCGTGCTGTCGCGCTATGTCGACGCCATCATGATCCGCATCCTCAATCACGATGCGCTGCTGGAGCTCGCCGCGCACGCCACCGTGCCCGTCATCAACGGGCTGACGCGGCGCTCGCATCCCTGCCAGGTGATGGCCGACCTGATGACGTTCGAGGAGCATCGCGGCTCGATCGAGGGCAAGACCGTGGCCTGGACCGGCGACGACAACAACGTGCTGGCCTCGTGGGCGCATGCGGCCCAGCGCTTCAAGTTCCAGCTCAATATCGCCACCCCGCCTGAGCTTGCGCCGAAGAAGGCGATGCGAGACTGGATCAAGGCGACGCAAGCTCCGATCATGCTTAGCACCGATGCGGAGGAAGCTGTGCGCGGCGCCGATTGCGTCGTCACCGACACCTGGGTGTCGATGGGCGACAAGGAGGGCGAGCACCGCCACAATGTGCTGAAACCCTATCAGGTGAACGCAAAGCTGATGTCGCTTGCCAAATCCGACGCGCTCTTCATGCACTGCCTGCCGGCGCATCGCGGCGAGGAGGTCACCGACGAGGTGATCGACGGCCCGCAATCGGTGGTGTTCGACGAAGCCGAAAACCGCCTGCATGCCCAAAAGGGCATCTTGGCCTGGTGCTTCGACGCGGTGGGGTAGGCGTTTGCTTATCCCTCCCCCTTGTGGGGAGGGTGGCACATCGAGAGCGAAGCGAGCGATGTGACGGGTGGGGGCGCGCGCACGGCAGTGCGCGAGAAGTACCTTGCTTCACTTGGCATCAGCATCGTGGTCTTCATTTTTCGCGCGCTGCCGCGCGCTACCCCCACCCGGCGCTTCGCGCCACCCTCCCCACGAGGGGGAGGGATGAACCGCAACCCCTTCAACTTCGCACGTTCCGACCCCAGATAGAGCGCCATGGTTTCACAATCCTCCGACACGAAAATCCCGGCACAGGCGCCGATCCGCGCGCCGTCTTCGGTTCCCGTCGATGACGCGGTGCTGCCGTTCGAGGTCGATGCGCTCGACCTGCGCGGCCGGCTGACCCGGCTCGGCCCTGCACTCGACGACATCCTGACCAAGCATGATTATCCGCCCGCGGTTGGAAAACTGCTCGGTGAGGCCATCGTGCTGACCACGCTGCTCGGCTCGTCGCTGAAATTCGACGGCCGTTTCATCCTGCAGACCAAGACCGACGGCCCGGTATCGTTCCTGATCGTGGATTTCCAGGCGCCCGACCGCCTGCGCGCCTATGCGCGCTACGACGCATCGCGGCTCAAGGACGGCCAGACCTCCGGCGCGCTGCTCGGCAAGGGACATCTCGCCATGACCATCGACCAGGGGCCGGACATGAGCCGCTATCAGGGCCTGGTCGCGCTCGACGGCGGCAGCCTGGAAGACGCCGCGCACGAATATTTCCTGCGCTCCGAGCAGATCCCGACGCGGGTCCGCCTTGCGGTCGGCGAGGAGTGGCGCGGCGGCGACGGCGGAAAACATCGCTGGCGTGCCGGCGGCATGCTGCTGCAATTCTTGCCCAAGGCGCCGGAGCGGGCGCGGCAGGCCGATCTGCATCCGGGCGACGCGCCGGAAGGCACCATCACGCATTCGGTGGCGGAAGACGACGCCTGGGTCGAAGGCCAGTCGCTGATCTCGACCGTCGAGGATGTCGAGCTGATCGATCCCGGCCTGTCCGGCGAGCGTCTCGTGTTCCGCCTGTTCCACGAACGCGGCGTGCGCGTGTTTTCACCGCTGCCGTTGCGCGCGCAATGCTCCTGCTCGCGCGATGCGGTGTCCTCGATGCTGAAGAGCTTTGCGCCCAAGGACCGCGCCGAGATGGTCAAGGACGACAAGGTGGTCGTGACCTGCGAGTTCTGCTCATCGGTCTACGAATTCACGCCGGCCGAGGCGGGCGTGGAGTAGGGCGGCTAGAGCATGATCCGGAAAAGTGGAAACCGGTTCCGAAAAGATCATGCTCAAAAAGAGAGATTAGATCGTGATGCGATTCCTTGTAATCGCATCGCGATCTAAGGCGCGCTCAGCTTCGCCACCGTCTCCTTGATCCAGTCGTAATGCGCCGCGAGCGCCACCGCCTTGGTGCGGGTGGGCGAGACCGCGACGATGATCCCGACCAGGCTGTGCATGCCGCCGCGGTAGGAAAACATCGGCCCGCCGGAATCGCCGCCCGCGCCGCCCGAGACGCCGTCGCCGACGCTTGCCAGCATCACCCAGCCCCTGACGGAATCGGAAACCCGCAGCAACACCATGCGCAGCACCACGCCCGGCTTGGAATCCCGCGCGGCGGTCTTGCCAAAGCCGGCAGCGATCAGGTCGTCACCAACGCTCAATCCGCGCGCGTTCAGCGTCGCGGGAATGAAGCGATCGGGCAGGGGCTTTGCGAGCTTCAGCATCGCCAGATCCGGCGAGCCGGCATCGGTTGGCTTGTAGAGCGGATGGACGACGGCCTGCTCGACGGGGCTGAACAGAAACGCCTGCAGCGGCTGGTCGCCGCCGCCGACGGTGCCGCCGACATTCAACTTCTCGCCGGGCTGAATGCAATGCGCCGCCGTGAGCACGATATCCTGCGCCATCAGCACGCCGCTGCATCGCCCTTTCTGGCTGGCGATGACCACGGTGTAGCGCTGTACGGTGCGATCGGCGATGTCGGCGCCGACGAGGGCGTTAGCCGTGCCGAACGGCAAAGCGTGCGCCAGCAGGATGACCGTGACTGCGAGGATCGTCTTCTGCATCAGCCCGACCCGCTCCCGGTTGACCTAATTCAAAACCCGCTTCAGATCCGGGCTATCAAGCGAAAATGCCGGCACGTCGATTTCGAACCGTTCGCCGCTCTCGCTGACCATCTGGTAACGGCCGGTCATGAAGCCGGACGCCGTCGGCAGCGGCACGCCCGAGGTGTATTCAAACCGCTCGCCGGGGGCCAGCACCGGCTGCTCGCCGACCACGCCTTCGCCGCGGACTTCCTGCCGGTGGCCGGTGGCATCCGTGATGATCCAGTGCCGCGTCTTCAGTTGCACCGTCTCCTCGCCGGTATTGGTGATGACGATGGTGTAGGACCAGAAGTACTGGCCCTTATCGACCACCGAGCGTTCCGGCATGAAATTCGGCTCGACGGTAACTTCGATCTGGCGGGTAACGGCGCGGTACATGCGAAACGGTCTTCCAAATGGCTGAAGTACAGCATATCGAAAAAGCCCGGTGGAACCAATCGCCGGCGCAAATCGACATCAACGCGGTTTGAACACAGTTTCGCATTAAGGCGCACGCGCACGCCCTCCGACCCCGTATATTGTATGTAACAAGCGGGCCGATATGATCTTTCGGACCGTGCGACCGCGTGATTCCGATTATCTGAAGACGGTACCTGATGACGTCCGTTGCCGATCGAATTGAGGGACAGCCGCTGGCGGACGCCGGAGTCGTGGCCGCACGCGCCGCGGCGCCGGTGACCTCTGCGCCAGCGATCACGCTGCCGGTGGCCGGCGAGCGGGAATTTCGGCTCGATCTGTTCCGCGGGCTCGCGCTGTGGCTGATCTTCGTCGACCATCTGCCGACCAACATCCTGACCTGGTTCACCATCCGCAACTACGGCTTCTCCGACGCCACCGAAATCTTCATCTTCATTTCAGGCTATACGGCCGCCTTCGTCTACGGACGCGCCATGCTGCAGTCCGGCTTCGTGATCGCCACCGCGCAAATCCTGCGCCGGGTCTGGCAGATCTATGTCGCGCACGTGTTCCTGTTCGTGATCTTTCTTGCGGAAATTTCCTACGTCGCCACCCGCTTCGAGAACCCGCTGTACTCGGAAGAAATGGGGATCATGGATTTCCTCAAGCAGCCGGACGTCACCATCATCCAGGCGCTGCTGTTGCGATTCCGGCCCGTCAACATGGACGTGCTGCCGCTCTACATCGTGCTGATGCTGTTCCTGCCGCTGATCCTGTGGCTGATGAAATGGCGGGCCGACATCGCGCTGGGGCTGTCGGTGCTGCTCTATGCCGTGACCTGGCAGTTCGATCTCTATCTCTCCGCCTATCCGAACGGCTTTTGGGCCTTCAATCCGTTTGCCTGGCAGTTGCTGTTCGTGTTCGGCGCCTGGTGCGCGCTGAGCGGCGCGCGGCGGATGTCGCGGATATTGTCCTCGCCGGTCACGATGTGGATCGCCTTCGCCTATCTCGCGTTCGCGTTCTTCGTCACCATGACCTGGCACTTCCCGCAGCTCAGTTTTCTGATGCCGCGCCGGCTCGAGAAATGGATGTATCCGATCACCAAGACCGACCTCGACGTGCTGCGATTTGCGCATTTCCTGGCGCTGGCGGCGGTCACGGTGCGCTTCCTGCCAAGGGACTGGCCGGGGCTGAAATCGGTCTGGCTGCGACCTTTGATCCTCTGTGGGCAGCACTCGCTTGAGATATTCTGCCTTGGCGTGTTTTTGGCCTTCGCCGGTCATTTCGTGCTGGCAGAGGTTTCCGGCGGTGCATTGGTGCACTTCCTGATCAGTGTCGCCGGAATCCTCATCATGTCCGGCATGGCGTGGGTGATTTCGTGGTACAAGCATTCCGCCGACAAGAACGCCAAGACGAAAGGCGTCGGCCGGCAATGCCGATCTGGCAGGAGGGGGCGGATGAGGTCAGCCATTCTGGGCCTGACGCTGCTGGCCGGTTGTTTGACCGCTCCCCTCGGGCGTGCCCAAGATACCCCGCCAAGTTGTGAAGTTCCGGCCTACCTGCTGACAAGCGAAAGCACGCTCACCCACGTCGCCGATGCCGTCAAAAGCAGCAGCCCGCTGAACGTGATGGTGGTGGGCAGCCGCTCCTCCACCATCGCCTCGTCGGAGGCCAGCGCCTATCCCGCCAAGCTGCAGGCGATGCTGAAGGAGAAGCTGCCGGCCGTGCCGGTCAGCCTATCCGTAGAACTACAGACCGGGAAAACCGCCGAGGACGTGGCCGGCAATCTCCTTAAGATGGTGGAAGCAAAAAAGCCTACTTTGGTCATCTGGCAGACCGGCACGGTCGATGCTATGCGATCCGTCGATCCCGATGATTTTCGCGGTGCGGTCGACGAAGGGGTTGCTGCGCTGCAAAAAGCCGGGATCGACGTGGTTTTGATCAACCTGCAATACAGCCCGCGCACGGAGACGATGATTTCTGCGCCGCCATACCTAGATAGTATTCGCGTGGTGGCGCAACAGCACGACGTTCCCCTGTTCGACCGGTTCGCCATTATGCGTCACTGGAACGACGCCGGAGATTTCGACCTGTTCAGCGCCGCGCATGGCCCCGAACTGGCCAAACGTGTTCATGGCTGCCTCGGCCGCGCGCTCTCGAAATTCGTGATCGACGCGGCCCATTTGAGCCCGTCACAGCAGAATTAAAGGGACTAGCGTTAATGAGTTCTCACCACCCTTTTCGCCGAGTGACAGCACTGGCGGTGTCCGCCGTGGCGGCCCTTGCGCTGCTGTCGCCGGCCTCGACACAGCCCGTGCACGCACAAGCGGCGCAGGCGGCGCTGTCGGGTGGCCTCAAGGCGGAAGCACCCAAGCCGGATGCCTCCAAGCCGGCTGAGGCCCCGGCCGCCGCTGCCGCGACTTCAGGCAACGCCGCTGCCGTCGATCATGGCAATCCAGCGCAGCAAAAGGGCCTGACGACGAGAGCAATCGAGAAGGCCAAGGAAGTCACGAAATCGGCCGGCGAGATTTTTGCGCGCGTGCCCTGCCAGTCGCCGAAGGGTGTCTCGAAGACAATGGGCTCGCTGCCGCATGTCGCAAAGAAGCTCGCCGCCGGCGAGCCGGTGCTGATCATCGCCTTCGGCTCATCCTCGACCGCCGGCTTTGGCTCGACCGCGCCGGAATTCAACTATCCCAATCGCCTTGCCGCCCAGCTCAGGCGGCATTATCCCACCGCCGACATCACCGTGCTCAACCGCGGCAAGGGCGGCGAGGACGCGCTCGAAATGATGCGGCGGCTGCAGACCGAAGTGATCGACATGAAGCCCGATCTGGTGATCTGGCAGGTCGGCACCAATGCGGTGCTGCGCAACCTCGATGTGGCGGAGACGGCAAACTCGTCGAGGACGGCGTCGCGAACCTCCAGGCGGCCAACAGCGACGTCGTGCTGGTCGATCCCCAATATTCGCCGCGCGTCAATGAGAAGGCCGAAAGCAACAGCAAGATGATCAAGGTGCTGAACCGGGTCGCCGAACTGCGCAAGGTCGGCATCTTCCCGCGCTTCGAGGTGATGCGCGACTGGCACGAGAAGCAGTCGATCCCGATCGAGACATTCGTCATCGCCGACGGCCTGCACATGAGCGATTGGGGCTATGCCTGCTTCGCCCAGTTGCTCGGCGACGACATCATCAAGTCGGTCGGCCAGATCAAGCTCGGCGTCAACGTGCCCGCCGACGTGCGAACGTATAGGCCGATGTAGCTCGTCGTCCCGGCCAAGCGAAGCGCGAGCCGGGATCCATACGCCGTGGCAGTATGATAAGGGCGTTGTGGTAGCCGCACTTAGCAACTCACACGCCCTGCGGTTGTGGGTCCCTGCTTTCGCAGGGACGACGGCTGCCTTTCGCGGCTCACACCTTCTCCAGCGCCTGCGCAAAATCCTCGATCAGATCGTCGACATGTTCGAGCCCGGCGGAGAAGCGGATAAAACCCTCGCTGATGCCGAGTTCGGCGCGGGCTTCCGGCGTCAGGCGCTGATGCGTCGTCGTTGCCGGATGGGTGACGAGGCTCTTGGCATCGCCGAGATTGTTTGAAATGCGCGATATCTGCAGCGCGTTGAGGCAGCGGAACGCGCCCGCCTTGCCGCCCTTCACCTCAAAGCCGATCAGCGTCGAGCCGGCGCGCATCTGCTTCTTCACCAGTGCGGCTTGCGGATGATCGGCGCGGCCGGGATACAGCAGCCGCGAGATTTTTGGATGCGTGGCAAGCGTATCGGCAACCTTCGCTGCCGTCTCGGTCTGCGCGCGCACGCGTACCGCCAGCGTCTCCAGTCCCTTCAGCAGCACCCAGGCATTGAAGGGCGACATCGACGGGCCGGTCTGGCGCATGAAGTTGTGAATGTGTTCGGCGATGAACGCCTCCGACGAGAGAATGATGCCGCCGAGGCAGCGGCCCTGGCCGTCGATATGCTTGGTCGCCGAATACACCACGACGTCGGCGCCGAGCGACAGCGGGCTCTGCCAGATCGGGGTCGCGAACACATTGTCGACGATCAGCCGCGCGCCGCCGTCATGCGCGATCTTTGCGATCGCGGGTATGTCCAGCACTTCCAGCGTCGGGTTGGTCGGGCTCTCCAGAAAGCAGGTTTTGGTGTTCGGCCGCATTGCCTTCTTCCACTGGTCGAGATCGAGCCCGTCGACCAGTGTGGACTGGATGCCGTAACGCGGCAGCAGATCCTCCACCACATAGCGGCAGGAGCCGAACATCGCTTTTGAGGCCACCACATGGTCGCCGGCCTTCAGCGGCGCCAGCACGGCGGTGGTCACCGCGGCCATGCCGGTGGCGGTGGCGCGCGCGGCCTCGGCGCCTTCAAGCTCGATCATGCGGCGCTCGAACATCCCGACCGTCGGATTGGAAAAGCGCGAATAGAGATAGCCGGGGTCTTCGCCCTTGAAGCGCGCTTCGCATTGCTCGGCGCTGTCGTAGACGAACCCCTGCGTCAGGAACAACGCCTCCGACGTCTCGCCATATTGCGAGCGCAGCGTGCCGGAATGCACCAGCCGGGTTTCGGGACGATAGCGGGCGGTAGACTTGACCTCAGACATGTGACCTCCGTCGTGACCACTGGAAAATGGTCACAAAAAACCGGCCTGGAAAAATTCCACAGGCCGGGATCACACTGTCCCCGGCCTGTTTAGCGATTTATTTAACGTGGCTGCAAGCCGGCCGGCTCAAATCACCACGGGATAAGTCATGCTGATATTCCGTCGCGCCCTTTTCGTCAAGGCGCCCATCGGATAACCGGTAAAAGGGCTGATTTTAGGGGTTTAGATGACGTTGGGGCTGCCGCCCAAGGACCATACCGTGTCGTTTTCGCTGCCGACCCACGCCAACGGTATCCTGCCGGATCGTATGATCGCGGCGATGGCGGACGACGGCCTCATATTGCCCGCCTATCCGTTCGTCGAAAGCCAGATCCAGCCGGCAAGCCTCGATCTGCGCCTCGGCGATGTCGCCTTTCGGGTGCGCGCGAGCTTCCTGCCCGGACCTGGCGCGACGGTGGCCGAGCGCATCGACGAATTGAAGCTGCACGAAATCGATCTCAGCGACGGCGCGGTGCTGGAAACCAATTGCGTCTACATCGTTCCGCTGCTGGAAAGCCTCGCACTGCCAAAGCAGATTGTGGCCGCGGCCAACCCAAAGAGCTCGACCGGCCGGCTCGACGTCTTTACCCGCGTGATCGCCGACGGCACCCGCCGTTTCGACATGATCGGCGCCGGATATCACGGCCCGCTCTATGCCGAGATCAGCCCAAAAACCTTTCCGGTGTTGCTGCGTGAGGGATCGCGGCTGAGCCAGGTCCGCTTCCGCGCCGGCGATGCCATTCTCGATGCCGATGAACTTGCGGCGCTGCATGGTGCGGAGCGATTGGTGGATAGCGACAAGGCGGATTTGGTCGGTGGCGTCGCGCTCTCGGTCGACCTGAGCGGCCAAAACGCCAACGGCTTTGTCGGCTACCGCGCCAAGCGCCACACCGGCGTGGTCGATGTCGACCGCCGCGGCGGTTACTCGGTCGACGAATTCTGGGAGGCGATCCCGGCGCGCGGCGATGGCAGCCTCATCCTCGATCCCGGCGAGTTCTATATCCTCGCGTCCAAGGAAGCGGTGCAGGTGCCGCCGGACTACGCCGCCGAGATGGTGCCGTTCGATCCGCTGGTCGGCGAATTCCGCGTGCATTATGCCGGCTTCTTCGATCCCGGCTTCGGCTATGCCGGCGCCGGCGGGCAGGGGTCGCGCGCGGTGCTCGAGGTCCGTTCGCGCGAAGTGCCGTTCATCCTCGAGCACGGCCAGATCGTCGGCCGCTTGGTGTACGAAAAAATGCTGGCGCGGCCCGCGGCGCTTTACGGCCAGCGCATCGGCTCGAATTATCAGGCGCAGGGCCTGAAGCTCTCCAAGCATTTTCGGGTCTAGTCAGCCGCTCGTCACATGTACGCCGGGCTTTTGTCCGGCATTCCATTTGCCGCCGATCGCGCGCTCGATCTGGGCGGCGAGCTGAAGCAGCAACCCGTCATTGGCCTGTTTGGCGATCGCCTGCATGCCGAGCGGCAAGCCGTGCTCATGCGTCGCCAGCGGCAGCGAGATCGCGGGGATGCCGCAGAGATTGGCGAGCGGCGTGAAGGCAAAATTGCGCCAGAGGTTGCCGAACCAGTCCAGCACCGACGGATTGTCGCTGATCGTCAGATATTCGGTGGTGCCGACCTTCGGTGTCGGCAGCGCGGTGATCGGCGTCAGGATGATATCCCACTGCTCGAAGAAGGCGCCGAACCCGCGCGACGTCGTGTTGAAGACCGCCTGCATGCGCGCTCGCTCGGCAAAGCTGGTATCCCGGCCGTGCTCCCAGATCCGGATGTTGATGGGCTCGACGAGATCGGCCGGCGGACGGTCCAGCCCGCGCGCGGCGAGCATGTTGCCGATGACCTGCGCGAAATTGCTGATGTAGCAGATCGTCTGCGCCTCGAAGGCGGCGCGATAATCGATGGCCGGCAGTGCATAGTCCACCTGATGTCCGAGGCTCTCGAGGAATTTTCCGACCCGCTCCAGTTCAGCCATGATCGGCGCCGTCGCGCGATACTCGCCCCATTGATGCGAGAGCGCGATGCGCAGCCGGCCGGGATCGCGCTGGATCATTTCCGTGTAGAGTTGAGGTGAGGTCCAGAACGGCATGAATTCGCCAGGCGAGGGACCGCGGCAAGCGTCGACGAAGGCGGCCGTGTCGCGCACCGAACGCGACTGGCAGCCCTGGATGGAGACGAGCCCCGTCAGGTCGGACAGATGCGGTGCGATCGAGAACACTCCGCGCGATACTTTCAGGCCGATGTTTCCGTTGACGCCGGCCGGAATGCGGATCGAGCCGCCGCCATCGGTGGCATGCGCAATCGGCACCACGCCTGCGGCAACCATGGCGGCGCTGCCGGCGGACGAACCGCAGGTGGTATACTCCGTGTTCCAGGGATTGCGGGTGACGTAGACGGCGGGATTGTCGGCCGAGCTGCAGACGCCGAACTCCGGCGTCGTGGTCCGCCCGATCAGATTAAGTCCCGCCTGACGCATCTTCCCGGTCAGGAATGTATCGGCTGCTGCACGATTGCCGCGCATCAGCAGCGAGCCCATTTCCTGCAGGCGGCCCTGCATCGTCGGGCCCAGATCCTTCATCAGGAAGGGCAGGCCGGCGAACGGCCCGCCAAGGTTCGTGCCGTTTTTGTCCGGCGCTGCGATCGCATCGTCGAACAGTTCGACCACGCCGGACAGTGCGGGATTGACCTTGGCCACGCCCGCCGCCGCCTGCTGCGCCAATTCGGCCGCCGTCAGTTCGCCCTTCCTGACTCGCGCCGCCAGCGCCACGCCATCGTGCTGCGCCCATTCGTCCCAGCTCATCGGCAGAGTCATGTCATCGATCCCTTTGCTGGCGCGAACCTTAGTTTCGCGAGGGATCGAGTTCAACTCATCGGGGCCGGTGTTTTCCGGTTGTCAGCGCGCCGCCGCCGTCGTTGCCGGCGTCACGCGCCAGATCGTGTTGCCGACATCGTCGGCCACCAGCAGCGCGCCCTGCTTGTCGATGCGCACACCGACCGGGCGGCCCTGCGCCTCGCCCTTGTCGTTGAGGAAACCGGTCAGCACGTCCTGCGGCTTGCCTGAGGGTTTGCCGTCCTTGAACGGCACAAAAATCACCTTGTAGCCGGCGCGGGGTTTGCGATTCCACGAGCCGTGCTGGCCGATGAAGGCGCCGCCCGCCATCTCCTGCGGAAACAGATTGCCGGTGTTGAAGGTAAGCCCCAGCGAGGCCGTATGCGCGCCGAGCGCGTAGTCCGGCACGATCGCCTTGGCCACCAGATCGGGCCGTTGCGGCTGGACGCGTGTATCGACATGCTGGCCAAAGTAGCTGTAGGGCCAGCCGTAAAAACCGCCGTCCTTTACCGAGGTCATGTAGTCCGGCACCAGATCGTTGCCGAGTTCGTCGCGCTCGTTGACGACGACCCATAGTTCTCCGGTCTGCGGATTGAATGACGGGCCGTTCGGATTGCGCAAGCCGGACGCGAACACGCGCCATTTGCCGCTGGCGCGGTCGACTTCCACCACGGCGGCGCGGTAGACCTCCTCCTCCATCGTGTTCTCGGCGATATTGCTGTTGGAGCCCACCGTCGCATAGAGTTTGGTGCCGTCCGGGCTCGCGGTCAGGTCCTTGGTCCAGTGATGATTGATCGGGCCGCCGGGCAAATCGCTGACCCTGGTGGCCGGCGCATTGATCTTGGTCTCCCCGGTCTTGTAAGGAAATTTCACGATCGCATCGGCATTGGCGACATAAAAATCGTCGCCGACCAGCACCATGCCGAACGGCGAATTCAATCCATTCACTGCGCTGAGGAAGATGCTGCGCGTCTCGGCAATCCCGTCGCCGTCGGCGTCACGCAGCAGCGTGATGCGGTTGGCGCTCGGCACGCCGGCGCCGGCCCATTTCTGAAACTGCTTGTAGATGAATCCCTTGATGCCTGTGGCGTCGTTCGGCTTGGGCGGTGCGTTGCTTTCGGCGACCAGCACGTCGCCGTTCGGCAGCACATAGACGGTGCGGGGATGATCGAGCCCGCTGGCGAAGGCGTTCACCGTCATGCCGCCGGCGGCCTTGGGCTTGTCCCCGGCTGGCCAGCCGGTGGCGGTCGCGATGTTGACCGTCGGTATCCAGGATTGCTGTGGCGCCGGCAGCGCGGGCGAGGCGCCATAGCTCTGCTCGGCGGTGGCGGTGTCCCGCGGGTCGTTGCAGGCGGCAAGCGGCAGCGCCATTGCCGCGATCGACATTGCCAACATCAGATTTTTGCGCATGGTGGGAACCCTGAAATGCTGTTGCACCAATGCGGCAGACAGGCAAACGTTCGGGACCCGCGGCATGAACTTCGCGTGAAACGCGTCGGGAACAACAATATGGGAGCAAACATGACGGCCGGACACGACGCGCGCGAGGCGCAATGGCTGAAATGGCGCAGCGTCGCCGATCTCTATCACGCCTTTTTCACCGGCCTCATTCTCACCGTGGTGACGCGGCGCGGCACGTCGGATGCCGCCGAATTCGTGTTCCGGGTGTTCCGCCGCCAGCAGCAGGAACGCTTTCTGCCGGGGCTGGAAAAGCTCGGCCTCAGCCATCTGCCGCCGGCGGTGGCCGCCGCGCAGTATCACTATCTCTCCAACTGGATTGGCGGCGTGCATGTCGAATACATGTACGAGACCGACCGCAAGGCCTGGATCCGTTATACGCCGCCGCGCTGGATCTGGCGGGGGACTGCAATCTGCGGCGTGCCCGGCGAAGTCTCGCGCGCGATGCTGCGCGGCTGGCACGCCAATAACGGCGTTGCGCTGGGCAATCTCAATCTCGGCTTCGTCTGCACCAAGCAGAGCGTCGACGGTCAGGATGGTCTCGAAGGCTATTACTGCGAATACGATCATCCGCTCGAGCTCGACCAGCGGCTGGTGTTCGCGCGCCATCTCGAGGCGCCGCTGTTCGATCCCGCGACCGCCCCGGCGCTGCCGGTGGATAGCTGGCCAAAGCCGCGGCTGGAAAAAGCCTATCGCAACTACGCGATGGAATATGTGAAGACCGCCGCTCCCGTGATGGTGCAATTGTTCGGCCCCGAGGATGCCGGCTATCTGCTGCATCTCACGGGCAAGCTGATCGGCATGCAGTATTTCGACGAGGTCGCGCGCGCGTTCCTGACCAACCGTGGCGGCGCCAGGAATTTTACGGCGTTCCTGCGCGTGCTGTTCGCCTCGCAGGATGACGTTGCCGAGATCGCCGAGTCCGGCGGCGCGTTCGAGATCAGGCAGCAGAGCTGGAAGCTGATGGAAGGCGTCAGCGACTATCACCCGGCCTGCACCAAAGTGCTGGAGGGCCTGTTCGAGGGCCTCGCCGCCGGCTGCGGAAGGCACATTCCCGTGCATTTGAAGCCGTCCACGGGCGGCAAGCCGCCGTTGGTCTGGTCGGTCGGGTAGGCCGGCCAGCGCGCCCCGGGCCCGCCTGCAATCCCGCAGGCCCCCATTGCGCCCCGCGCACGGGGAATCGGTGTCGCCCGTGCTAGGACACCCGCGCGCACAGCGCCCAGACTGCAAGCGCGATCTACGATCGCGCTCTTAAATTATAACTGGCGCATGACCTTATCGCCAAACCGCGCACTCTTTGGCGGGTCATGCGCCGCGGGAGCAGAAATGTCCGATATCGGCGTTGCCGAAATACCTGTCGACGAGGACGAGCGCCCGCTGCCGCCACCGCCGCCGCGCGCGGCGAATGCGCTGCTCGACGGGCCGATTTTGCGCACGCTGCTGTGGCTCGCCTGGCCGAACGTCATCGCGCTCTCGGCCGGCACCTGCGTCGTCATTGCCGAGACCTCCTATATCGGCCGCCTCGGCGTCGAGTCGCTGGCGGCGATGGCGCTGGTATTTCCTTGCGTGATCCTGACCATGACCATGTCCGGCGGCGCGATGGGCGGCGGCGTGGCGTCCGCGATCGCGCGCGCCATCGGCGCTGGCGACAAGGAGCGCGCCTCGGTGCTTGCCGCCCATGCGCTGCTGATCGGCATCTGCTTTGGCCTCGTCTTCATGCTGGGCATGCTGATCTTCGGCCCAAGACTGCTCGAACTGCTCGGCGGCCGCGGCAATGTGCTGGCGCAGGCGATCGGCTACACGCAGATCTTTTTCGGCGGCGCCGTCATTCCGTGGCTGATGAACACCATGGCCGGCATTTTGCGCGGCACCGGCAACATGAAGCTGCCGTCGTCGCTGATGCTGTCCTCCGCGATCTGCCAGATCATTCTGGGCGGCACGCTCGGTCTCGGTCTTGGGCCGATCCCGTCATTCGGCATGCGCGGCGTCGCTGCGGGGTCGCTGATCGCCTATGTCATCAGCATCGCCGTGATGAGCTGGTACCTGTTCTCGGGCCGCGCCCGCGTCGTGCCGAAGCTCAAGGGGCTGCACATTCAATGGGCGATGTTCATCGACATCCTCAAGGTCGGCGCGATCGCCTGCTTCTCGCCGCTGCAATCGGTGCTGACCATCAGCATCTTCACCCACATGCTGGCGAATTTCGGCACCGAAATCCTCGCCGGCTACGGCATCGGCGCGCGGCTTGAATTCATGCTGACGTCGGTGGCGTTCGCGGTCGGCATCGCATCGGTGCCGATGGTGGGCATGGCGGTTGGCGCCGACAACGTGGCGCGGGCGCGGCGCATCGCCTGGATCGCCGGCCTCGTCTCCTTTGCGTCGGTCGGACTGGTCGCCAACATCATCGCGATCTTCCCCGACCTGTGGGTCAGCATCTTCACCGATGACGCCGCCGTGCGGGCGGCGAGCCGGCAATATCTGTCGACGGCGGCGCCGATGTACGCCTTCCTTGGCCTCGCCACCGCGATGTATTTCTCCTCGCAGGGCGCGGCCAAGGTGCTGGGACCGGTGCTGGCGCAGACCGCGCGGCTGGTCTTCATCATCGCCGGCGGCTGGTGGCTGTCGTCGCGCGACGCCACCGCGCAGGATTTCTTCATACTGACGGCCGCCTCGATGGGCCTGCTCGGCGTGCTGTCCTGCATCAGCGTGATCGTAACGAAATGGGGACCGCGGCGCCGCGCCGTGCCCGAGGTGCGGCCGGCGTTGTCTAATCGTCATTGCGAGCAAGGGCAGCGAATGCGAGCCCGATGACAGGTCCCGGCGAGAACTCGACCGCGAGGCTGGATTGCTTCGTCGCTTTCGCTCCTCGCAATGACGGAGCGAGCGCGTCACCGCCGCTTGTACCGCCTTCCGACGCGGCCGCCGCCCATATTCACCATCCGCATCAGCTGCGGGACCATCGCCATCATCTCTCCGCCGCCCATGCCGCCCATCATGCCCATGATGTCGCCGCCGCCGTAGCCGCATAACCGCCCATGCCCATGCCGCCGGGGATCATGCCGCCGTAGCCGCCGGGAATCATGCCGCCGATGCCGGCCGGCATTCCGCCGCCGCCCATCATGCCGCCGAAACCACCACCGCCGCTGCCATCCATCATGCCGCTCATCATCGGGCCCATGGTCTGCATCATCATGGCGAAGCGGCGCTTGCCCATCTTCGCCTTCATCATTTCCAGCATCGGCGCCATCTGGGTCATCATGTCTTCGCCGCCGCCACCTCCGCCGCCAAAGCCGCCGAACTGCGCCTTGGCGGGCATCGATGTCAGGGTAAACAGCAGCAGCAGCGTGGCCGCCTGGCACACCACCTTGTCAGCTCCGGTCATGGCAAAACTCCTCGTGCGCCGCGCCGCAGGAAGCGGCGCAGCCGGACGCACGGGCCGAGGCTAGGGAAGGGGCGGCAGGCCTTCTGTGAGAAAAATCACACTGCCTTTTTTGCCGCGACCGCGGCCGAGCGCCTTCTGCATGGCGAGCGCGCCCTGGTCCATCTGGGCGTTCATGTAGGGCGCGACCTCGTTCGGCAGCACGTCGACGATCCACACCAGCCGGCTGCGCCCGTCGGCCTCAGTAAACACTTGCGCCGAAGCACTGTGCTGCGTCAGCCGCTCGCTCTTGACGGCGTAGACCAGCCGCTGTCGCTTGTCGTCGCAATCGACCAGCACCTCGCGCGCCACCGTGCCGTTGGAAAACGTGACGATACGGGCATCGCCGTCGAGTTTGGTGTCGGTTACGAAGCCGGGCACCAGCCGCGTATGCAGCGCGCCGAAATCGCGCAGCGCGTCCCAGACGTCCTGGGGCGCGCGTCGATGATGATGTCTTTGTGGATGGAAGCCATGGTTGATCTCCTTCTAGTGTGGGTAGGCATGCGCGTATTGCGTACGCGAGCGCACCATCGATCCAGGGCGCATGGAAGCCCGTGGCGATGCTTCGCACGCTGCGCATTGCGCCACCGCGGACGACGTGTCGCGCTCACGTGCAAACCGCCTCGACATTGTTGCCGTCGGGGTCGATCAGGAACGCAGCGTAATAGGTCGGGCTGTAATCCGCCCGCGGGCCGGCGCCGCCATTGTCGCGGCCGCCGGCTTTCAAACCCTCGGCGTGGAATTTCTTGATCGCGGCATGGTCCTTGGCGCGGAAGGCGACATGGGCGCCGGTGTTGGCAGGGCCCTTGTGCAGATGCAGCCAGAGCGCGGGTGCGCCCTTCGGCCCAAAGCCCGCGCCGGAATCGTCACTTGAGCAGAGCACGTAGCCGAGCGGGGCAAGGGCGGCGGTATAGAAGCGAATGCTGGCGTCGAGATTGCCGACGCGAAGTCCGATGTGGTCGTACATGTTGATCTCCAGTCAAAATGCGCGAGAACGCGCGGGCCTGGAGCAACCCTAGTCAGTTCAGCGCAAGCCGTTCTTGGAAAATCTTGCGCATCCCTTTCGAGGCCTGGCGGAACTTCAGTGGCGAGGCGCCGGCGGCGCGATGGAACGTGCGCACGAAATTGGAGAGATCGGCAAAGCCGACGTCATAGGCGATATCGGTGACCGGGCTGTCGTCGTCGGCCAGCCGCCGCGCCGCGTGACGCAGCCGCGAGCGCACCAGATATTGATGCGGGGTCACGCCGAGCACGTCGGAGAACAGCCGCAGGAAATGATACGGGCTGATGCCGGCCTGTTCGGCGGCATCGTCCAGCGCAATCGCACGGTGCGAATTGGCGTCGATCCACAGCGCCGTCTCCACCGCCCGGCGGCGGTCGCGCAGCGTTGCCGCAAGCCGCCTCGCCTTGCGCCCGGAAACCGCTTCGACAAAGCGCGCCGCAAAAGCGTGCCCGACCTCGTCGAGGCCGACGTCGCTGCTGCCGTCTGCCGCCGTCTGCGCGAGCTCGCCCAGCACCACCAATTCCCCTAGCGGCGGCACCGCGCCGACCCGCCAGATCGCGCTGCTGTCGCCGATGGTCTCGACCAGCTCCGGAGCCAGGAAAAACGACAGGCACTCGTCGCCGACGACGTGGTCATGGGTGCAGACATATTCGTCGCCGGGATAGCCGACCAGGATCGACCCCGCCACCAGTTCATGAAAGCGGCCGCGGCAATGGCAGCCAAAACTGCCCTTGCGCACATAGGAGATCGAATGATCCGGAAATGCTTCCGCAAACGGCTTGTCGCCCGGTGCCGCGGTGCAGCGGAACTCGGTCACGGAAATGCGGTCGCGTTCGAGCAGCGTCGTGCGCTTCATGCCCGCAAATTTAGCTTATGCGGGCGCGGCGGCGCAACCGGGAGCAGGACGTCGAACAGGGTCTTGCTCACGGTCGGGTGAGCGCCCTCGATCGAGAGCAGCCGCCGCTTGGAGATCACGCCGCCATAGGGCGAGATCTTGTCGGTGTAGTTGCCGGCTTCCAGCACGCGATGGCAGGGCACGATGATCATGAAGGGGTTGCGGCCAAGCGCCTGCGCCACCGAATGCACGGCCCCCTGCACCCGCATGCTGTTGGCGATTTCGTCATAGGTGCGGGTCTCGCCGCGCGGAATGGCGCGGGCGAACTGGTAGACGCGCTGGTTGAAGTTGGGGATGCCGGTGACATTCAAGCGCCACCTCGGAAAGATCCGCATCGCCGCCGCGCAGCAGGGCTGCGATGCCTTCGATGGCGATTTCGGAGTTCAGCGGCGGCCGCTGTTCGTGGGCTTCCGGATAAAGCCGGTACATCCGGCGGCGGGTATCGATTTCACGCGCCTCGGGAAGCTGCACGCCGACAATACCAAGGTCGCCCCATGCGATGCCGCATCGGCCGATCGCGGTGTCAAAAACCGTGTACCCATACCCCGACATGACGCTACCCAACCCCGAGGGGATCATAACACCGTCACAAACCGGCGCATCTGGAATTTTTATATTGGGTTAAGAACGGCATTGGCCGTGCCGGTACCGGCCGCGGGGAAGGCGGAACCGGGTGTCGGCCCCCAGTGCCGTCATGGCCGGGCATAGCCGTCTGAAGGACGGCGTCGCTTCCGCTCGCCTATGCCCGGCCATCCACGTCTTTCTTGCGGTGGCACGGCTAAGACGTGGATGCCCGGGACAAGCCCGGGCATGACGACTTTGAGGCGGCCGGAAGCTTGAACCAGCGCGGCGCGCGCAACTACTCCTCCGTCGGGCCGGGAAGGGTGCGACGAAGCCGCTGGGTTTCACGCCACGTCTCACCAACCTCTTTCCCAAAGTAAGCGAGCTTGGCTGCTACCTGCATGATGATCAGGATGAGCATGGCTAGCAACTCGCTTTGAAAAGCAGACGCTCGATCTGACGCTCGGCGTCATCGGTCAGCTTGGTGCCGTGCGTGGCAAGGTAGTGCTCAACCGCGCGGTCAGCCCTTCGCTGACGGGAGTCGATCTGGACGCGCAACAATCGGGATAGAAACGAGGGTTTTTTGATCGGGGCAGAAAGCAAGGCCCCAGTGGATATCCGAGTGGTTAGTACGTTCGCCATGGATGGCTCCTTTGCGGAGTGTTGTCCCTGGGTCGAATTTCCTACCTAAGTCTGGAGATAGGCATCGGTACGCGATAATGCGAGAGCAAATCGCGCGCATCATGCATCAATTTTGCACTTCATCACGCGCAACGCTTGAGGCAATCACGTTCCAGTGACTCGGCGGCCGATGTCGCGAGGCATTCACGCGTGGCCGCCGCAGGCAGAAAAGCAACAGTCTCGCCCAAAAACAGCAGGCCGGTGAGAAACCGGATTCCATTTTTTTGGAAATGTGGCCTGATTAATCGCCGGAGAGTTCGTGTGATTCGCGAATGCTGAAACCAGTGACAGTCCATAACGGAGGCTGCCATGAAAGCGTTCTCCCGCGTGCTGACGACATCAGGTATTCTTCTTCTGCTTGCCTTTCGTGCTGACGCTCACGATCCGTCGATGCAGCATCACGAATGGTTCAACAAGCAGGAGATGAATCCGACCGTACAGCGTCGGCTCGGTCTTCCCTACAAGTCGTGCTGCAACAACGGCGATGTATTCAAGACCCGTTTCAGGGTTGGCACCGATCGCTCGGACCAGTGGCAGTACCTGAAAGACGGCGAGTGGAAAACCATTCCACCTGACGTCATCAAGGAAGAGGACACACCCGATCGCACCCCCGTGCTGTTCATCAACAAAGCCACGGGAGTGGAGCTTTGCTTCTTCGTACCGCAAGGGGGACTCTGATGACCGGCCTCGATCCGATCCCGCATTTGAAAGTAGCGCAGACGCCGCCGGACTTGAAGCTCGGATGCCCGGTTTGCAAAACCCGCTTCGCGGCCAAAGACGGCTATGTCTTTTTGACTCACTGGCACGCCGAAAACGAACACGGCGAGCGGGAACGACAAGCCGGCTACCTCTGCTTCGATAAACTCACCTGCATCCTCTGCTTCGTGAACGACGAAGAATCCGGGCATTGTTGAAACTTGCGGCCTGGTGATGGGGCGGCTTGCAGCGCCGAATTCGTGCCGGATATTGCGAGAGCAATAGCACGCACCTTGCATCAATTGTGCACCACAATGCCGGCGCGCGAGTTATTCATGATTTATTAACTCGCAGATGCGAGCCACCGCTCACGTACGGTGCGGCGGGTGTTACGATCAACGTGCATGTGACATCGGGAACGTGCTCTAGTCAAAGCGTTCCTCGAAAACATGAGGATGGCCGAAGCCGTGAAGAGCGTCATGCTAGCCAGCTAGAGCATGATCCGGAAAAGTGGGGTACCGGCCTTTCCCTCGCGACAAACGCGAAGCGTATGCGCGGAGATCATGCTCAAACAAAAAGATAGAGCGCGATGACGATTTGAAGAAAAGTCATCACGCTCTAGCCGGCAAGCGCCGGAGCGGCCACGTCCAGCTCGGCAATGCGGCGGTCAATCTCACCGCTCACCCGCTTCGAGAACGGCCCAAGGTGCAGGTACAGCGCCATCAACATCACGATGTAACGCAGCGCACCCGGATTGGTCTTGGCGACCTCGACAAAGGTCTTCCAGAACGGCTCACGCGCCTCCGGCAGAGTCCGTATGATTTTGTGTACGATGTCGATGCCAAGCTTCTTGCGCATGTCGCCATCCGGCAGGTCGGGGCGGCCGGAGCGATCGAGCATGACGGCCAGGCGTGACAGCCGTCCCGCATACGCGATTGGATTGAACACGTGCCCGAGCACGGCCTGATAATCCACCAGGACGTCGCGAAGCGGACGCCTGGTGTCGAAATTGCAACCGAGCGTGCACTGATCGCCCGTCTGCTCGGCCTTCATGAGGTCATGGCCTTTGTGGAGGCGGCCTTCCTGGGCCAGGCGCCGCGTCAGCTGGGTGCCAGGCAGCGCGTAGAGAAGTCCAACCATGCAGACCGGAATGCCCGTCTCCTCGATACAGTCGATCATCGCTTGTGCCATCGAGACTTTCTCGGTATCGAACCCGACGATAAAGCCGGCGGTGACGAACATGCCGTAGCCGTAGATCTTCTGGATGCTCTCGGCGATGTTGCGCCTGGTGTTCTGCTTCTTCTTCATCTGCACGAGCGTCTCCGGATCCGGGCTCTCGATGCCGACGAAAATCCCGAAGAAGTTCGCCTCCTTCATCGCCTGCAACAGATCGTCGTCGTCCGCGATGTTGATCGAGGCTTCGGTCGAGAACTCGAACGGATAGTCGCGCTCTTCCAGCCACGCCTTGAGCCGCGGCAGCAGCGTGCGGAGGTTTTTCTTGTTACCGATAAAATTGTCGTCGACGAAATCGACATGCCCGCGATAGCCGTGGGCGTAAAGCGCTTGCAGCTCGGCCAGGATCTGGTCGTTGGTCTTGGTGCGCGGCACACGACCATACAGCTCGATGATATCGCAGAACTCGCAGGTGAACGGGCAGCCGCGCGAATATTGCACGCCGATGAATAGATAGTCGTCGAAATTGATCAGATCGTAACGCGGCATCGGGCTTTGCGTGACGTCGATCTTGAATTTCTCGGCGATGAAGACGCCCTTGCGCTCGCCGCGTTCCCATGCGGCGATGAAGTCCACCATGATGTGCTCGGCCTCGCCGATCACCTGGAAGTCCGCATCCTCGTAAAGATGCGGGCTGGAGGAGACGTCGGGCCCACCGACACATACGGGTTTGCCGTGCAGGTGGGCGAGATCGATCAGATCGATGAAATCAGGCTGCTGGTTGAGCATGCCGCCGATCATGACGAGATCGGCCCAGTCGAGGTCCGCGTCCGTCAAAGCCTCGGTGTTGCGGTTGACGAGACGGATGTCCCAATGCTTCGGCAGCATGGCGGCGACGGTGATCAGGCCGAGCGGCGCCGCCGGATACTTCGCGCCGATGAGCTCGCAGGCTTCCGTATAGTTCCAGAACGAGTTCGGAATGAACTTCGGATAGACCATCAGGACGCGGCAGGGGATCGTCATGTGTGCTCCTGCCCCGGCCCGGACGCGTGCGAATCACCATGTCACGCGGTGTGTCGAGGCTCAAGGGTTCATTCTGCTTGTCGATCAGGCATTTAGCCGCGCCTGACGTTGACCGTACCAACCTCGAGACAAAGCCGGCTCGGACGGCTGTCGATCGGGAAGGACGCTTGGCGGATCGCGCGGTCTCGGCTAATCAAGGAGAGGCGATCGCGGGCGTAGTTCAATGGTAGAACGGCAGCTTCCCAAGCTGCATACGAGGGTTCGATTCCCTTCGCCCGCTCCAAGCTTGATTTCCCAACAAGTCTCGACCCAGCGATGATCCAGCCGCGCAAAGCGGACGTTGGTCGTTCCAAGGCGAACGGAGTGCGCACAATTCCAATGGAGCTCCCCGAAACGCAGTTGAACTCGACATACTTGCAATTAAGAAGTCACTTGTTATTTCGTATTGTTATCCGTATGAATAGCTGAGCGTCCCTTGGGACCCCATCTGGGGGCATCACTGCACTTGGCCACCCTGTCGACTTGAATCCGTACGCATTCGCCCAGGGATTTTGAGGCGCTCAACCCAACGCTTCGGGGAAGGATAAGCTATGGACAGCAAGTTGATTTTCGGGATCTCCATCGTCTTCGGCTTCGTAGCATCCGGCATAGTAGCCCAGCTGTACATTTGGCCTCGCCTCCAGACTTTATCCCGAGAAGATGCACTTAAGGTACTTGTTGTCCCTCACTTGTTCAGGTTCGTTGGCCTGAGCTTCCTGATGCCGGGGATCGTGTCGCCCAATCTGTCGCCGAGTTTTGCAAACCCGGCGGCTTACGGGGACCTGGCTGCCACGGTACTTGCGGTCATTGCGATTCTCGCGCTTGCGGCGGGAACGCGCTTGGCATTAGCCGCCGTTTCGTTGCTCAACCTTGAGGGCACTATCGATCTGCTGTTCGCATATTATCAAGGCGTGATCGGTGTAGGCTTGCCTGCCGGAGTTTTGGGGGCCGCCTTCTATATTCCGACCGTTTTCGTTCCTATGCTGCTGGTTGCTCACCTGATGACGTTCCGCTTGCTGCTCGAATCCAAGCCCGCGGAAACGTGACGGAGCCAAGCCAAGAGTTTCGCAGCGGCGCAAATCGCGCAAGCGGCTTCGCCTCCATCTGGCCGATGCGCTTGGCGGCGGGATGCCAGATAGACACCATCTGCTTTCCGGATCCGAACTCGTTGGCGCTGCAGTCTCAGATCTGATCGTTTGCGGCCCGTCGCCGCTGGACCGGACGCCTTAGCAGGGCATCAGTAGCGTTCTTCAAGTGCAGGTGGCACTCATCGTGCTGCAACTTTTTGCTGATCTTTTGCCCCAAGTGCCGCGTGCCCCATCGGCCCAGTGCGAGCACGACCACACCAAGCTCACGACCCTTGTCGGTGAGATCGTATGCCGCGCGAGGCGGATGATCGGAATAGAACTCGCGCCGAACAATCCCATGTGTTTCAAGCGTCTTCAGACGACCAGAAAGAACGTTTGGCGCCATTCCGGGCAGCGCTTCCTGTAAATCCTGAAATCGCATCTTGCCCGGAAGCAGGCTGCGTATGATCAGCAGCGTCCAGCGCTCGCCCACGATGTCAAGGGATCGGGCAACCGGACAGCCCTCGTCCAAAGTTCTCTTGGCCATTGCCGTTCGTTAGCTCTCTCTTGCTCGCTGCTATCCTCTGAGTAGTGACTATTTCAGAAAAATCAACCCGGGAGCGGCCGGCCGGCCGGCCGGCAAATGGCGTTGGGGAGGTATTTGGTTTTGTGGTGAATATTAATAAACAAGTTAATTGTAAAAAACAATTTATGTTGTTAAACGCTGTTCCAGGCCCTTCGGTAATGGAGAAGGGCGGCAGGGAGACAGGGCGATGGTCGACGGAATTACTTTGGTGACTGGGGCGTCAGGCGGGCGGCAGGGATCGACCGGCAATCACGTAGCGCGTCTTTTGCGCGAGAAGGGCATTCGCGTTCGAGCCCTGGTGCATAAGATTGACGAGCGGTCCGACAATCTGCGTCAAGCCGGTGCCGAGGTCGTAGAAGGGGATTTGCTCAATCTGCCTTCGGTGAGAACGGCAATGGCGGGAGTGAAGCGGGCCTATTTTGCATACCCGGTTCAACCAGGTTTGTTGGACGCCACCGCAATTTTCGCGCAGGCCGGGAAGGAAGCTGCCGTCGAACTCACGCTCAATCTCTCGCAATACCTGACGAGGCCCGGCAATCAACCGACACCGCATCAGCAGAAGCATTGGATCTCCGAACAGGTGTTCGATTGGGCCGGCGTTGGCGTGATCCATCTAAATCCCACGGTCTTCTACGAGAACCTTCGTGCACTCGCTGCCGGCAGCCTGGCAAAAGCCGGCGCCATCGTCCTTCCCTGGGGCAACGAGGAGACGATCTTCCCGATGATTTCCGCCGAGGATGTCGCGCGTGTCGCCGCCGGCGTTCTGACCGGTCCCGTCATGGAAAATGGCACGGTCCTGCCGATGATCGGCGCCGCCGTTAAAATGCGCGACATGGCCGATGCGTTCAGCACCCTTTTGGGTAAGCCGGTGCAATACAAGGAAATCACCGACGAGCAGTGGGCTCAAAACGTTTCGGGAGCCGGCATCAACCCCGCCGCGATGGAGCATCTGTCCCATCTCTGGCGGCATCTGCGCGGGCGTTCAAAGGAAGTTCAGGCCGGATACAAGGCCTCCGACGCAATTGAGAAGTTCAGCGGATCCAAGCCAAAAACGCTCAAGACCTTCCTGCAGGAGAACGCGCACTTCTTTCCAAGGGGGGCGGCAGGTGCAGGCGGCGGCTGAGAGTTTTTCCAAGTCTTCGCGATCGCCGCATCGCTGAGTCAATCAGCGGGGTGTTCTGTCACGCGGCGCCGCTCTCGTTGACGAACTATACGCGGAGATTCCTTCCAACGAGGTCGTACTGCTCCGACTGACGCCGCGACTGGCCGATCCTGCACGCAATGCCCTTGCTTGTACGCAGGTCATCCAGCGCGACGGCAATTTCAAGGAATGACGTACTTCAGCAAAGAATCTTCAAAATGGAGGGACGCATGCTCAAGCCAACAGTGCTTTCAATCACGATCGCCTTGCTAGCTTCAATGCCTGCATTTGCGGCGGATGCGCCTGGTGTAACCGCGACCGAAATCAGGATCGGAGGTGTCTTCCCGTTCAGTGGTCCGGCGTCGGCGTTCGGCGTCATCGGCAAGAGTCTCAAGGCCTATGTCCAGTCGATCAACGATCGCGGCGGGATCAACGGTCGCAAGATCAACTATATCGCCCAGGACGATGCGTACAGTCCGCCAAAAGCCGTTGAACATGTTCGTAAGCTCGTGGAAAGCGATGAGATCGCTTTCATGTTCAGTCAGCTGGGGACCCCTGGTAACACGGCTACGGCGAAATACCTTGCCAGTAGGGGTATTCCAAGCGTCGCGATTGTGAGTGGATCGAGGAGATTCACGGATGTGGAACAGTTCCCGCTGATCACGACGGGCCTCGTCAGCTTTGGTCACGAAGCAACAATCTATGCAAAGTATCTGGCAAAAACTCTGCCCGGTGCGAAGTACGCGATACTTTATCAAAACGACGATCTCGGAAAAGATTATGTAAGGGCCTTCAAGGAGTTTCTGGGGGACGAGGCAGACAAGCGACTCGTACTTGCTTCTTACGAAGTTACGGATCCGACGGTTGATTCCCAGGTCGTAGGTTTGAAGAACTCCGGGGCGGAGGCACTACTCATCGCCGGCACGCCGAAATTCGCTGTGCAGACGATCCGCAAGATATTCGAAATCGGCTGGAAGCCGGTACTGATCGTCAATTATCCATCGAGTTCGGTTGGAGCGACATTAAGGCCTGCCGGCCTCGACAAGTCGGTAGGGGTGATAACGGGGTCAACCAACAAGGACCCGAAAGATCCGGTCTGGAAGGATGATGCCGGACTGAATGTCTACCGCGCTTTCTTTAGTCAGTATGTAGCCGGCTCTGACTTCGACGACAACAACTATCTGGTGGGGTTTCAGCAAGGCCTGATCCTCGAGCAAATTCTGAAACAGTGCGGAGACGATCTGTCCCGTGAAAATATCCTCAGGCAGGCGAAGAACCTCCGGAATTTCGTGCTTCCGACAACCATGCCGGGAATTGCGATCAATACCAGCGACAAGAACAACATGATTTGGCAGCAGATGCGGCTGCAGCGGTGGACCGGATCGAAATGGGAGCTTTTCGGCGATGTGATGGATGCCAGATCATGACACCACGTTCCGGAAAACCCGTTTTTCCCAGTCAACACGCTGATACTGATGCACGGCGCCGTCGACCATGAGACGTCCAATGCCGCAGAAAGCGTGCCTTACAGGAAAGTCCCCTGGGCGTGAATGCAATGGTTCGATTCCCTTCGCCCGCTCCATCTCAATGCGATGCGTGACGCGTAGGCGGGCTGGCCGAAGGCGTATCTCACTACCCCTTGCAGCGGGCAGGCTTCAGGTCGCCGCAGAAACAATGAAATAGTCAGTCGAAATAGAACTCCCGTCCGAGAGCTTGCGAACCTCGTTGAATACGTCGATTGCGACTCTCAAGAAGCCGGCGGTCTTCAGCATTTCGACAAGCTGGTCTTTCTCGTAGAAACTGAATCCCTGCTTGTACACCGGCGCAGTCCTTGTGCCCGCCGGGTCGAGGCAGCCCAGGACCAGTCGGCCGTTTGGACGAAGCACTCTGCAGATTTCGGCGAGGTCTTTGGAGGGTTCGCTCCAAAAATAAATGGTGTTGAGGGCGAGAACCCTGTCGAAGCTCGCGGACGGAAACGGAATTGCCGAACTCGACGCGACCCGAACATCGACCGTGCCGAGCTTGATTCTTTCTGCGTTGAATTTCGTGGCTTCGGTGACCATGGTCTCCGAAATGTCGATTCCCGTGTAAGTCAGGTCTTCGGCCAACGCCAGGAGTTCGGGAATAAGCTGCCCGTTTCCGAAGCCGACCTCAAATATCCGGTTGGCATTTTCCGGTGCTAGCGCGCCATATGCGACCTTGTGAGCCTTGGCGTTCGAATCGTTGAGAGCCTTTGCTATGGCTACTCCAATTTCGCCTTGCGGATTTCCAAGATGCTGTGCGCGCGTTGCTGGATCGAGCTTGGTCAAATCAACGTCCGGCATAACACCTCCGTGCTGAAGGCCGGCATCTAACGGCAATTGGAAAGGCAACGCCAGATGGGATGAATTGAAGGGTCGTTGGTTAGCTGGCTTGGCTGCTCGATTGCACTCCACACAAAAGCGGTGCCAAAACGGTGCCAAAAGTCTATAAGTAATTGAAACTGTTAGAGCGTACAATGATTCCCAAGCTGCATACCCTTCAAATGCGAGGTGAACGTTGACCCAGGCGCTCACCGCTGACACCTCCGGCAGCGATCTTCTCAAGATCGCCATCGGCGGCCTCGTGTCTGGCATCCTCACGCCGTTGACGCCGCTGCTGGTCGACCAACTGAGCGCGCCCGGGATGTTGCGGCTGGGGCTGGTGGCCGTGCCGTTCGCCATTCTCGTCTTCATCGTGGTGCGCCGCTGCAGCGCCAATCCGGTGTGGGCGGCGCTGGTCGCCGCCATCGTCACCATGATCGCCTTTGTCTGCGCGGTGAACGCCGCCGTGTTCATCGACGGCCAGGCCGCCGGCGCCGCCAAGGCGATGCGCAATATTCTGGCCGGTCTCGCCGGCGGGCTGGTCGGCACCGCTGTCATGGCGCTGGGGATCGCGTTCCTGCCGGCCGGGCCGCACAAGGCCGCCGCGTGGTGGCCGATGCTGATGACGGGCGCCGTGTTCGGGCCGCTGCTCGCGGTCGACAGCGCGCTCGGGCTCGATCAGACCTCGGTGCTCTATCCGGTCTGGCAGGCGGTCATCGCGCTCAGGCTGGCGCTGGTGCTGCGGACGAAACCGGCTTGAGGCGGCGCGTTAGGTTCCACACATCCTACTTTGCATGGGGTTGTTTTCGCGATTTTGTGTCCAGCGCACTGCCTAGTGGTCCCAGGTCACCGGCAGATTGAGCAGGCCGCGAAACGCCCAGCCGACGATCCGCACCGGCTCGTCTTCCACCAGCCGCAAATTCTTCAGCCGCGAAAAGATCGCCGGCAGCGCCACGTCGGCGACCATCCCGCGCGACGCCCAGGCGCCGGCGCAGAAATGCGGACCCGCGCCGAACGCGATGCTCTTGGAGACATCGCGGCGCACGTCGAACGCCTCCGCGTTCGCAAAATGCTTCTCGTCGCGGTTGGCGGCGCCGAACATCAGGAACACGCGCTCTTCCGGTTCGAATTCGACGTCGCGGATCTTCCACGGCTTTGCGATCCGCCGCGGCGACATGCCGATCGGCGAAATCCAGCGCGCATATTCCTCGAACACCTGCAGCCATGGAATCTTGCCGCTCGCGACCAGCGCAAGCTGATCGGGATGGGTCAGCAGCGCCCATACCGTGCCGGCGATCGCATCGCGCGGCTCGTTCTGGCCGCCGGAGATCGCAAGCTTGATGTTGGCGCGCACGCTTTCCATCGGCAGGCCGGCCTGCAGCATCACGCCGAGCAGGCTGAGATCCGGCTTCTTGCTCAGCACCGGCGTCATGTCGTCGATCGCGGCATCGATGCCCGATGTCGCCGCATGACAGCGCGCTTCCACCGCGGGGTCGCCGGTATAATTCGCAATGCCGTCGATCATGCCCTGCGACCACGCGTTCATATCCCCGAAGCGCATGTTGGTGAGCCCGGTGATCGTCTTCAGGCATTCGGCCGAGAACGGCAGCGCGAAGGCCGGCACGAAATCGACCGTGCCTTCGCCATCCAGCCCGTCGAGGATGCGGTCGGCATGGGCCTGAAATTGCGCGGCCCAGTGCGATTTCACCGTCTTCGGCGAGATCGCCGGAAAGATCGCCTTGCGTTCCGCCATGTGCGCGTCGCCGTCCTTGCGCATCATGTTGTGGCCCATCAATTTGTTCATCAGCCCCTGGGGCTGATGCGATGAGAACACGTCGATCTGCTTCTCCGAGACGAAGATGTCGTCGCGCGAGCACAACAGCGTGCTGCCGAGTTGCGGCACGAAGGCGATCGGCGCCTCCCGGCGCAGCCGCGCCAGGTCGGGATAGGGGTCCTGCCAGAAGGCGGCGAGGTCGATATCGATATGGGGAGCGGTGCTCAAGGCTGTGCCTCACGGTTCGCGCCATACTCTAGACCGGCGCGGGCAGGACGTCTGTCCCCATGGATAGGGACAGGCCACGAGAGGGGCCGGCCTCAGTTCAGGCTGCGCAGCGGCGGCATCAGGCGCAGCACGAGGCCGAACAGCTCGTTCTGCGAGGAGATGCCGAGCCGGTCATAGGCGCGCTTGCGGTAAGTCAGCGCGGAGTGGAGGCTGATGCCAAGCTCGGCTGCGATCGCTTCCGAGGTGAAGCCGGAGAGGATGCGCAGGCACACCTCCTTCTCGCGCCCGGTCAGGGCCGCGAACGGCTCGCCGGACGCCAATAGCGTCTCGAGCCGGCGCATTGGATTGTCGTCCGGCGCGGCGTCGGGCAGAAAATGCCGCGCCACGGCAGCGCTCACGGCAGGCGCTACCGACAGCAGGCGCCGGATCTGGTCGCGCGTAAAACGGCCCTGCGCGGTGATCCGGTAGAAATTCACGTAAAAACAGGTGTCCTCGACCCAGATCGCGGTGGCGAACTTGTCGACGATATCCGAATCCTCGAAGAAGATTTTCCGGTACTTGTCGCTGTACATGCGGCGGGCAAAGGTCGGCAGCACGATCGGCGCCGTGTCCGCATGCCGCTCGAAGATCGTATCGCGGTTGGGGTCGGACTGGTGGAAATGTCCGGAATAGGCGACGCCGAGATCGCCTCCGATCGGGATGTTGCCGGCATCGAGCAGGCAGGCCGTCGAACGTTCACCCGCGAACGAGAACACCATGCAATGGCCGACATCCGCCACGCGCCGCAGCGCTGACATCAGCGCCTGCGGAAAGGCAGGCCGTCCGATCGCCAGCAAGGCAGGGGTGATGTCGCTGATGGCCGTTGCCCTGAAGGCGCCTTCTGCCTTCATGGTGTCCTCCCGATTTGGTGTTTCGGGAAGATTACCAGCGCTGGCGCCGGTGTGGAAGCGCCGCAGCCGCGCCGGTGGGCGGCCGCGGCGTCGTTTCTCACTTCGCCGCGACCACCATGATCTCGACGTTGTATTGCGGGGCCGCCAGTTTTGCCTCGACGGTGGCGCGGGCCGGCGTGTTGCCCGGCGACACCCAGCCATCCCACACCGCGTTCATCTCCTGGAACGTCTTCATGTCGGTGATGTAGATCGTCGCGCTCAGCAGCTTCGATTTGTCGCTGCCGGCTTTGGCGAGGTGGCCATCGATGATCGAAAGGATGTCCTTGGTCTGCTCGGTGACGCTGCCGCCGGCCGCCTTGTTGGCGACGACGCCTGCGAGATAGATGGTGTTGCCGTTGACGACGACCTGGCTCATGCGAGGGCCGGTCTCAAAACGCTGGATGGTCATGCAGTTCTCCCGGTGGATGCCGGCCACCCTTAGCGCGCCGGCACGCCCTCCGCCACTGCGTTTTCCGGAACGGGCCTATGTCCGCGCTATGGTGCGACAACAAGTACGGCCTTCATGTTGGGATGAAACCGGCAATAATACTCGACCGTCCCGGCCTTCTTCACCACCGAGGTCACGGTCTTCTTCGGCGGCATCATCACGTCGAAATCGCCGTTTCGCGCCGTCGCGGTATGCGCGAATATGTCCTTGTTGATCCATTCGATGGTGTCGCCGGCCTTGACCGAAATCTCGGCCGGCGAGATCACCAGATTGTCCATCACGATCTGGATGGTCGCCGCATGCGCCGGGACGGCCATCGCGCCAAGCGCAAGCAGGGCCATCAGCGGAAGATGCCGTCTCGACAACATGGGCGTGTTCCTTACTTCAGGCTGGCTGCGACGTGTTCGGCGTGCTGCTGATGGCCCTGAAAGATCTTCAGGCCGGTCTGCAGCAGGCTCTTCAACTCGGCATTGCTGGCCGAGGGAATGAGCTGCGTCTCCAGCGCGCCGTTGACCGTCTTGTGATAGGCGACCTCGTTGGCGACATAGGCCTTGTCGTAGTCGGCGCCCTTCAGCTTGGCGAGTTCGGCAAGCTTGTCGGAGGCCTGCTTCGACAGCGCCTTGCTGGTGTCGTTGTCTTCCGGCGTCACCTTGAGCTTCTTCACGAGGTCGAGCGCCTGCTTGTTCACGGCTTCATGGTCGCGCACCATGTCTTCGGCGAAGGCTTTCACCTCCTTCTTGCTGGCTTTCGTGATCGCCTGCTTGGCGGCGGCGATGTCGATCACGCCGGCGGTATAGGCGATGTGGGCGATTTGCGGATCGGTCGGCTTTGCCGCTTGCGCCATCGCGGCGCCGGACAGCAGGCCCAATGCGGCGATTGCCGCGCTCAAACGAACGAACATGGTCTGACACTCCTGTGGCGCCGCGCGAGAAGCCGCGCCGGCGCATTGCTGGTTGCACAGGAGTTGGATGACGCTAATGCGCCGAGGTTCCCGAAAAATTAGCTGGAGAAGCCGAGCCGCTTCAGGACGGCATCCGTCAGTCTCTCGCAGCGCTTGCCGGCGAACGGAAACGCTTCCATCACGACAGGGCCGATTTTCTTTTCGACGATGTCGCGCAGCATGGTGCGGGCGCGGTGCAGCCGCGTCTTCACCGTCTCCGGCCTCACGCCCAAAATATCCGCGGTCTCATCGACGTTCATCCCCTCGATCACGCGGGTGATGAAGACGAGGCGGAACGGCTCGGGCAATTCGTCGATGGCGTGCTCGACGACATGCTGGATTTCACGTTGCGCCATGGATTTTTCCGGATCCTCTGATGCGGCGAGGGGAAACTGGATGATCTGGGCCTCCAGCGCGCCCTGCGGCAGCGATGACAACTCGACGCCGGGCCGCTGGCGGCGCAGCCGGCCCAGCGCCTCATTCACGGCGATGCGCGACAGCCAGGTCGAGAGACTTAAATCGCCGCGGAATTGCTCAAGATGCGTGAACGCGCGGACATAGGTCTCCTGCACGACGTCCTCGGCCTCGCCGTCGTTGCGCAAAATGCCGCGGGCAAGGCGGTAAAGCCTGCGATTATTCGCCTGCATGATGGCGCGCACCGCCGCCTCGTCACGGGCGAGGGCGCGGCGGACCAGTTCGGTATCTGCCGTGCCGGCCGGGGCAATCTGTGGGGCTTGTGCGGGGCGCATGATGCCTTTGCTAACACAATGGGGCTGTCACTTGGATGCAGCACCTGCGCAGAGGTTCCCGAAAAAGTTCGAAATCCCTCAACCCGGCCACTGGTCGGCCCGCACCGCGGGACCATCATGGGCATGCGCTTCCAGCGCATCCAGGAAGCACCGGACTTTGGCCGGGATGAACTGGCGCGCCGGCAGCAACGCATGCACGTTGAGCGGCTCGCAGACATGGTCGGGCAGCAGGCGTCGCAACAGCCCGGCCCCGACCGCCGCGCGGGTAAAACTGGCGGTGACGCGCAGCACGCCATGCCCGGCAAGCGCGGCCTGCAGCCTGATATGAGCGTTGGAACTGGTCAGCCTCGCTTTTTCCACCGCGAGATGTTCCAGCGTGCCCTGCGGCGTGGTGATCGCCCAGGGCGCGTCGGCAGGCCCGGTCAGCAGCGGCAGCCTTGCAAGGTCCTCCCACGAGCGTGGTTCGCCGAACCGTTCCAGCAGCGCGGGCGCCGCGAACAATCCGCGTTCGATCGAGAACACACGGCGGATGATGGTTCCGGCCGAGGGAAGCGGCGCCTCCAGCATCGCGAACACGATGTCGTAATTCTCCGCAACCGGATTGACGATTTCGTGCTCGACGTCGATCCGGATCGCGAGTTCCGGATAGCGGCCCATCAATTCGCTCGCAACCGGTCCCACATAGTGTGCGCCGAATTCGTAAGGCGATTTGATGCGCAAGGTGCCGGCGATGGCGCTGCTCATGGCGAGCGCCTCGCTATGCGTATCATGCAGCGCCGTGAACAGCGGCTTTACCCGCTTGTAGATGGTGTCGCCGGCATCGGTGAGCCGCAAATGACGCGTCGTGCGTTCGATCAGCCGCAGGCCGAGATTGCTTTCCAGCCGCTGCACTGCAGCACTGAGGCTCGACTTGGGATGTCCGAGCACGCGCGCGGCGGCGGAAAACCCGCCATGTTCAACGACTTCGCAAAACAGCTCCCAGTCGCGCCACTCCATGGCCGCGATTGTCCATCCAGCGGTACAGTGTGTCCAGAAAAATCGGATTATCGCGCTGACGCCAGCCGCCTATGAATGTGATCTCGCTGGAGCCGGAGGGTGACATGACGGACGACGGAATCTTTCTGAAAAACTCCTGGTACGTCGCGGCCTGGAATCACGAACTGATCGACGGCAAGAAGCTGGCGCGCACCATTCTGGAGCGGCCGGTTGTGCTCTATCGGGGTGCGAGCGGAAAGGTCGTGGCGCTCGATGATCGCTGTTGCCACCGCGCGGCGCCGCTGTCGATGGGCCGGATCGAGGGCGACGATATCCGCTGCATGTATCACGGCATGAAGTTCGATACCTCAGGCAAGTGCATCCAGATCCCCGGCCAGGATGTGATCCCGCCAAAGCTCGGCGTGCGCAGCTATCCGGTTGTCGAACGCTACAATCTGATCTTCATCTGGATGGGCGATGCCGAGAAAGCCGATCCCGCGCTGATCGTCGACTATCCGCCGCTCGCCGATCCCAAATGGCGCGGGCTGCCCGGCTACATGCACTACAAGGCCAACTGGCTCTTGATCGTCGACAATCTCAGCGACTTTGCCCATCTCGCTTTCGTGCACACAAACACGCTCGGCGGCTCCGAGGAGTATGCCTACAAGACCAAGCCGGTCGCGGTGGAAAAGCTAGACGACGGCTTTCGCGTCGAGCGCTGGCACATGAATGCCGAGCCGCCGCCCTACCACAAGAAGGTGATTTCGAACCGGACCGACAAGATCGACCGCCGCAATATCGGCCGCATGATCATTCCCGGCATTTTCCTGCTCGACACCATGTTCGCGCCGGCAGGGCAGGGCGCGGAGAAGGGCGTCCAGGTTCCGGGCACGCGGCAATATCGCAACGCCCAGTTCATGACGCCGGAGACGCGCTCATCGACGCATTTCTTCTGGAACTACGTGCACGACTTCGACATCGACAATCCGAACATCGCGCTGTCGCTGCGCCACAGTCTCGAAGAGGCGTTCAACGAAGACAAGGACATCATCGAGGCGCAGCAAAAAGTGTTCGATGCAGATCCGAACTACCAGTTGCTCGCGATCGGCGCAGACGCGGCGCTGACCTATTTCCGCTGGGCGCTGGCGCGGCGGATCGAGGCGGAGCGCAACGCCGCGCGCGCGGCATGAGCTGACGCACGGATTCGAAATGCGGCGCGGCCGTCGTGGTGGCGGCTGCGCCGTTTTTGCGTCGATCAGGCGCCCGGCGGGACCTGGTCGAGAAATCCGGTGATGCTGCGGATCCGCCCGTCCTTCAGCACCGCAAAATCGGTGCCCTTGATCGGGCTGTCGGCGCCCTTGGGGCCGAGCCCCCAGGAGAAACGGACGTGATCGCCGAAGCCGTTGGGCTTGTCGATCAGGGTGAAGGTGAAATCCGGGAACTTCTGCTGCACGCCCGCGATCAGCGCGTCGACGCCGTCATGGCCGTCGCCGGACATCAGGGGGTCGACATATCGCGCGTCGCTGGTCCAGTTCGTAGCCAGCATTTCGCGGCGCCGCTGCGGCGTTCGCTCGTTCCACAGATCGATATAGCTCTTGGCAACCAGGTTGACGTCGGTCATTTGCAGCTCTCCTTCTGATGTCGCCGGAACGGCCGGCGGACCGACTATCGAAGGTCACCGCACGCAAATCGATTACGTCTGAGGTCATCACAGTTTATCCCGGTGACCCCTACGTCCCGCGATTCTTCCTCAGCGCTTCCTTGACCAGCAGCGGCAACAGGTCGCTCGCGGCGGCCATGATCGGCGCTGCGAACCGGTCGGTCCCCAAGTCGTCAAATTCGTCCTCGCAGAGATAGAGCCCGTCGGATGCCAGCAGACTCAAGCGGACGAGTTCGCCGGTTGGGGGAGGCTGGCGCGGCTCGCCCGACGGTTCGTTGTGATTGACGGCGATTTGCGACGCCCGCAACACTTCCTCGGCCTTGTAGATCAGCGCCGGCGGCGATGCTTCGAAAATCGCCATCCCCTCGCTTTGATTGATGTAGCGCAGGCGTCCGTCGGGGAAGATCGCCAGCGTGTCGAGCCCGTCCCGCTGCGGGAATTCGATGATCGTTCCGAGCAGCCGCTTCGGCGGGACCGGCACCTGCATCAGGCGCAGCCGGTTGAACGCAAGCGCACGCACGCGGCTTTCCGCATCGATGTCGTTGCCGATCGTCTCGAGTGCCTCACGATCGGTTGAGTTGGACAGGACGGCGCTCAAGGCTCCACCGCCGTCATCGCTGCTCTTGAACAGCGCGGGATTATCGCAGAACAGCAGATTATAGATGTGATTGGCCGCCTTTTTCCTGTACGGCCGGTAGAACGGGCCCGACCCTTCGTCGCCGCGCCCGAAAAGTTTTCCGAACATGCAACGTCACCCTGCCGCTTTCGCCGCCGCCCGCCCGGCATTGCGCCCCGAAAACAGGCAGCCGCCGAGGAACGTGCCTTCCAGCGAGCGATAGCCGTGCACGCCGCCGCCGCCGAAGCCGGCGGCCTCGCCGGCGGCGTAGAGGCCGTTGATGATCTCGCGGTTGGTGCCGAACACGCGCGAGTTGAGATCGGTCTCGAAGCCGCCCAGCGTCTTGCGGGTCAGGATGTTGAGTTTTACCGCGATCAGCGGACCGTGCGCGGGATCGAGAATGCGATGCGGTTTTGCGGTGCGGATCAGTTTGTCGCCGATGTAACGTCGCGCATTGTGCAGGTTCATCACCTGCGCGTCCTTGACATAGGGATTGTCGATCTCGCGGTCGCGCGCCTCGATCTGCGCCTTGATATGATCGAGCTTGAGGCGGTCGTTGCCGGCGAGCTTGTTCATGGCGTCAACGAGATCGCCGAGATTGTCGCGCACGATAAAATCGGCGCCCTTCTGCTTGAAGGCTTCCACCGGCGCCGGCGCGCCCTTGTTAGTGGCGCGCTTGATGGTCATGCGCCAGCTTTTTCCGGTGAGGTCGGGGTTTTGCTCGGAGCCGGAGAGCGCAAATTCCTTCTTGATGATGCTTTGCGTCAGGATGAACCACGAATAATCATGGCCGGTCGACATGATGTATTCGAGTTGCCCGAGCGTGTCGGAGCCGGGGAACAGCGGCGCGGGCAGGCGCTTGCCGGTGGCGTCGAACCACATCGAGGACGGCCCCGGCAGAATGCGGATGCCGTGGCGCGGCCAGATCGGCGACCAGTTCTGGATGCCTTCGACGTAATGCCACATGCGGTCGCGGTTGATCAGCCGCGCGCCGGCGGCTTCGGTGATGCCGATCATTCGGCCGTCGACATGCTCGGGCACGCCCGAGATCATGAATTTTGGCGGCTCGCCCAGACGCTTCGGCCAGTTCTGCCGCACCAGCTCGTGATTGCCGCCGATGCCGCCGGAGGCGACGATCACGGCCTGCGCGCGCAACGAGAAATTCGCCGGTCGACCTTGCGCGAGCTGCTCTGGCCGCGTTCGACATTATCAGGCTCCAGGATCGCGCCGCTGACGCCGTCGACCGCGCCATTGGTGATCGAGAGCGCATCGACACGGTGGCGGAATTTGAAGGTCAGCCGGCCGCTTTTGGCGGCCTCGCGGGCGCGGCGCTCGAACGGTTCGACGATGCCGGGGCCGGTGCCCCAGGTGACGTGGAAGCGCGGTACCGAATTGCCGTGGCCCATCGCGTCATAGCCGCCGCGTTCGGCCCAGCCGACCACCGGGAAAATACGGTGACCCATTGCGCGCAGCCAGTCGCGCTTCTCGCCGGCCGCGAATGCCACATAGGCTTCCGCCCACTTCCGCGGCCAAAGGTCCTCATCGCGGTCGAAGCCCGCGGTGCCCATCCAGTCCTGCAGCGCGAGATCATGGGAGTCCTTGATGCCGAGCCGGCGCTGTTCCGGCGAATCCACCAAAAACAGCCCGCCAAACGACCAGAAGGCCTGGCCGCCCAGGCTTTGTTCGCCCTCCTGGTCGACCACGATGACCCGTTTGCCGGCATCGGCGGCCTCGGTGGCGGCCACCAGTCCGGCCAGTCCGCCGCCGACCACGATCACGTCCGCATCATCAGCCATCGCGTGACTCTCCATCCCCTTGGCCGATGAAGCCCGCGCGTTTTCGCGCGGTCAACGGCAAAAGCCGCTTGCCTGTGGCAGCGCAGCCACGAGTTGAATCGTTAATTGTTCCAGTTTGGGACCTTTCGCCCGCCAGAGTGCAGCGCCGCAGCAACACTCGATTTGAATTAGCTTTGAACGACCTCGGCTGCCTAGACAAAAACGCGATCTGAAATCACCCTGTCGGACGTCTGCATCACTCAAAGACAATCAGATTCGGTTTCGACGGGTTTCGACTGGGGCTGGGACATGAAGTTGGTGACGGGATTGCTGGCGGCTGTTCTCCTTCTGGCGGGGGTCGGCGCGAGCCATGCAGTGGTCCGGATCGCGGATGACCGCGGCGGCCGGATCGGGACCTATGTCGACAAGTACCAGGGCCTGCGCACCTCGGGCGAAACGGTCATCATCGACGGTCTCTGCGCCTCTGCCTGCACCATCGTCCTCGGCGCCGTCCCCCATGACAAGATCTGCGTGACCTCGCACGCCAATCTCGGCTTCCATGCCGCCTGGGACTTTGGCGCCAATGGCCGCGCCATCACCAATGCCGAAGCCACCCAGATGCTGTATTCGATGTATCCGACGCCGGTGAAGAAGTGGATCGCATCGCGCGGCGGCCTCACCCCGCGCATGATCTTCCTGCGCGGCAAGCAGCTGCAGGCGATGTACAAGCCCTGCTACCTCGACGCCCAGGCCTCCGCCAACAAGCCCGCAGCCTCGCGCTAAGGCGCGGTCATTTCTCCGCATGACGTGATCGGCAGCGCTGCGACAGCGCTTGCCCCCTTGCGCGTCTGGCCATATCTGAGGGGTATGGCCCAACCCGTTTCAGCGCAGCAGGAATTGATCTCCGCAGCCAGGCCCTCGAGCCGAGCGGGGACGATCATCGTCTGGAGCGCCGCCGCTCTCGGCGCCCTGGCTGTACTCGGAGCCGTGGTGCTGTGGGTGCACTACGGCACCGCTGTTTTCTTCGAAATGATCGCCGCCGGCATCGCGGCCTGCTTCTGACCTGACATAAGGAATTTTTGGATGGACCGGGCCACCCGCCCCCTGGTGATTATCGGCGCCTTTGCCGCGAGCCTCGCGGTCGGCCTGCTATTGATGATGTGGGCGATGGGCGGCCTGAAAAACGTCACGGCACCGGCGGCGATCGGCGGACCGTTCCAGCTCACCGACCAGGCCGGCCAGACCGTGACCGACCAGAACCTCAAGGGCCGTCCGACCCTGATCTTCTTCGGCTTCACCCATTGCCCGGACGTCTGCCCGACCTCGCTGTTCGAGATTTCGGAAGTGCTGAAAGCGATGGGCAAGGATGCCGACCGGGTAAATGCCTGGTTCGTTTCGGTCGATCCCGAACGCGACACGGCCGCCGCCATGAAGGACTACCTGTCCAGTTTCGACCCGCATTTGAAGGGCCTGACCGGCAACCCGGAGGCGGTCACCAAGGTACTGACCGCCTATCGCGTGTTCGCCCGGAAGGTGCCGCTCAAGGACGGCGACTACACCATGGACCACACCGCGCTGATCTATCTGATGGACAAGGACGGCCGGTTCGTGGCGCCGTTCAACCTGAAACGGAAGCCGGAAGAGGCCGCGGCGGACCTGAAGCGGTATCTCTAGAGCATGACCCCGACCCGTAGGGCCGCGTTAGCGCAAAGTGGGTACCGGTTTTCGGGAAAGATCATGCTCAAACAAGACGGACCCCTGATTTAACCCAATCCGCCCTCGATTCACCGGCCGGATGGTCTATAAGGCCTTCGAATCCAGAAATCGTCGGTAATGCCTGCAGAACCAGCCTCGTTATTCCGCGTCCCGCCGAAAACCGTCCGTGCCCTGTTGGCCGGATGGGCGGTCGCGGTTGCGCTGGCTGCGTCGTTTGCCCCGGCGCAGGCGCAGCCGGCAAAGCCGGCGGCCGATGCGCCCAAGGCTGCGCCGCAGGCCGTCCCCGGCTTCTGGGATCCGCGGCGGCGGCCGGACCGGCCGGACCTGTCGCGCATCACCGTGATCCGCTTCCTGACCGAGACCGATTACCCGCCGTTCAACTTCACCGGCGCCGACGGCAATCCGGCCGGCTTCAATGTCGATCTGGCGCGCTCGCTGTGCGACGAGATCAAGGTCACCTGCACCATCCAGATGCGCCGCTTCGAGACCCTGATCGATGCCATCACCTCCAACCGCGGCGACGCCATCATCGCTTCGCTGGCGGTGACGCCGCAATTGCGGGCGCGGGTCGATTTCACCGATCCCTATTACCGCGCGCCGGCCCGCTTCGTGTCGCGCCGCGAAGCCGTGATGGGCGAAGTGCGCCCCGAATATCTCGAAGGCAAGAAGGTCGGCGTGATCGCCGGCACCTCGCATGAGGCCTATCTGAAGGCGCTGTTCACCGACGCCGAAATCCGCTCCTTTGCCGACAGCGACGCGATGCGGCTGGCGCTGCGGCGCGCCGAGGTCGACTTCATCTTCGGCGATGCGATCTCGCTGGCGTTCTGGATCAACGGCACCGACTCCGCCGATTGCTGCGCGTTCTCCGGCGGGCCGTTCGTCGAAAGCCGCTACTTTGGCGAAGGCATCGGGATTGCCGTGCGCAAGGGTAACGACCTTTTGCGCCAGTCGCTGAACTGGGCGCTGTTCCGGGTCTGGGAAAAAGGCCGCTACACCGATTTGTGGCTGCGCTATTTTTCGATCAGCCCGTTCTGACGCATTCACAGCCCGATTGGCGTTTTGCAGCCTGAGGCGCTATTTTACGCGATCCCGGAGAAAGCCCGATTTCAATGTCCACGACCGAACTCGCTGCCACCCCGAACGACCTTCGTTCGCTCGCCGAACAATCCAATGCCTGGCCGTTCGAGCAGGCGAAAGCGATTGTCGCGCGGCTGAAAAAAAACCCGAAGGACGAAGTGCTGTTCGAGACCGGCTACGGTCCATCGGGCCTGCCGCATATCGGCACTTTTGGCGAGGTCGCGCGCACCACCATGGTGCGCCATGCCTTTCGCGTGCTCACCGAGGACAAGATCAAGACGCGGCTGCTCGCCTTCTCCGACGACATGGACGGCTTGCGCAAGGTGCCGGACAATGTGCCGAACAAGGAATTGCTGGAACAAAATCTCGGCAAGCCGCTGACCCGCGTGCCGGATCCGTTTGGCACCCATGACAGTTTTGGCGCGCACAATAATGCACGGCTGCGCGCCTTCCTCGACACTTTTGGTTTTGACTACGAATTCGCCAGCTCGACCGACTATTACATGTCGGGAAAGTTCGACGCGGCGCTCTTGCGCATGCTGGAGCGGCTCGAGAAGGTGATGGCCATCATGCTGCCGAGCTTGCGCGAGGAGCGCGCGGCGAGCTATTCGCCGTTCCTCCCGATCTGCCCGCGCACCGGCGCGGTGCTGTATGTGCCGATCGTCGAGCACGATGTGAAGGCCGGCACCGTCTCCTATGACGATCCCGAAACCAAGGAGCGCGTCACGCTTCCGGTCACCGGCGGGACATTGCAAGCTGCAATGGAAGCCGGACTGGGCGATGCGCTGGTTCGCACTCGGCGTCGACTATGAAATGGCCGGCAAGGATCTGATCAACTCGGTAAAACTGTCGGGCAAGATCTGCGCGGCGCTCGGCGGCATGCCGCCGGAAGGTTTCAACTACGAGCTCTTCCTCGACGAGCACGGTCAGAAAATTTCCAAGTCGAAGGGCAACGGGCTGACCATCGACGAATGGCTGCGCTACGCTTCGCCGGAATCGCTATCGCTGTTCATGTACCGTGAGCCGAAGGCGGCCAAGCGGCTGCACTTCGACGTCATTCCGCGCAATGTCGACGAATATCAGCAGTTCCTCGACGGCTTTTCACGGCAGGATGCCAAGCAGCAACTCGCCAATCCGGTCTGGCACATGCATTCCGGCAAGCCGCCGAAGATCGAGATGCCGGTCACGTTCCAGCTTCTGCTGACGCTGGTGTCGTCGTCCAACGCGGAGAATGCCGAAACGCTGTGGGGTTTTATCGGCCGCTATCGCCCCGGCGTGACACCGCAGACGCATCCAAAGCTCGACGCGCTGGTCGGCTACGCCATCAATTATTATCGCGACTTCGTGGCGCCGACCAAAAAGTTCCGCGAGCCGACCGACAGCGAACGCGCAGCGCTGCAGGATCTGCGCGATGCGCTGTCGAACATGCCGGCCGGCGCCAGCGCCGAAGACATCCAGAACGTGGTCTATGAAATCGGCCGTCGTGAGCCGTTCCTCGACCAGGTCAAGAAGGGCAAGGACGGCCGCCCCGGCGTCTCGCTCGACTGGTTCAACATGCTCTATCAGGTGCTGTTGGGACAGGAAAAAGGCCCGCGGTTCGGCTCTTTCGTCGCCGTTTACGGCGTGCCGAATGCGGTCGCCATGATCGACGGCGCGCTGGCGCGGTCGGCGTAATTAATGTCGTCCCGGCGAACGCGGGGACGACATTGGAGATGATTGAGCCGCGACGCTGCGCCGCAAATCCGGATGGCAGGTCCGCTGCATTTTCAACCGCGACCGCCCCAAATCACGCTAGAATAGTCACCGAAAACGATCAAAGCCCCGGCCGAGGGGCAGGCAACATGGGAGGCTACCGATGCAGTACAGGGTTGAGCCGAAAGCGCTGCAAAATTACAGCGAAGAGGAATGGCAGGCGCGCGTCGATCTCGCGGCGGCGCACCGGCTGGCCTACATGCACGGTTTTTCCGAAGGCATCTTCAACCATTTGACGCTGGTGGTGCCGGGCCACAGCGACCGCTACTACCAGATTCCGTTCGGCACGCACTGGTCCGAAGTGACCGCCTCGACCTTCATGGAAGTCGGCATCGACGACGGCAAGGTCAAGCGCGGCGAGGGCGAGGTGGAGCGTTCCTGCTATTGCATCCACGCGCCGATCCACAAGGCGCTGCCGCAGGCCAAGGCAGTGTTTCACACCCACATGCCCTATGCCAGCGCGCTGACCCGCCTCGAAGACCCGCGCATCAAGGAGATCGGCCAGACCGAGGTCGGGCTGTCAGGCGCCATTGCCTATGACGACGAATATACCGGCCCGGCGCTCGATCCCGCCGAAGGCGCGCGGCTCGCAAAAGTCATCGGCGACAAGACCGTGCTGTTCATGGCCAATCACGGCATCTCGACGGTCGGCAGCAACGTCGCCGAGGCCTATGACATGCTCTATTACACCGAGCGCGCCGCGCAGGTGCAGGTCTATGCGATGTGGACCGGGCAGCCGCTCAAGCAGCTGCCCGCACCGGTGGTCGAGAAGACCAAGCGTGATTACGCCATGAGCAGCAACTTCGAGGGTCCAAGTGCGGCCCAGCGCCACTTCAATGCGCTGAAGCGCATTCTCGATCGCAAGGAGCCGGACTACGCGACGTAGGATAGCTCGGCCTCGGCAAAGATCGGGGCGGCCTACCGGCGGCGTTCGCGCGGTATAAATCGTCCCGTTCCCGGCGCGGATAGGGTCGTGCCGTCGTTCCATATCAATTGCCCGCGCAGAAACGTCGAAGCGACGCGCCCCCGCATGCGGCGGCCGTGATAGGGCGACCAGCGCAGTTCCTCCCGGTCGACGATGGCGGCCTGATCGAACACGAAATCGCCAGGCTCAAGTACCATCAGGTCGGCATCGTAGCCGCTAGCGATCCGGCCCTTGCCGGCAAGACCATGATGCCGGGCCGGACGATCCGCGCAATATTTCGCCATCAGGGACGGCGAAAGTCCGCGCTCGACCAGCAGCGAGTACATCAGCGGACCAAAACTTTGCAGGCCGACAAGACCGGCCGAGCAGGCGAAGATGTCGGCTTTGGTCTTGCGCTCGAGGGGCCACGGCGCGTGATCCGTCGAAACATAGGCGACCAGATCATCCTGGAACGATGCCCACATCCGTTCCACCTCGGCGGCGGTCCTGAAAGGCGGATTGCATTTGCCGATACCGCCGAGCCGAACCAGATCGTCCTCCGTCATGCACAGATACTGGATGCAGGCCTCGCCGCTTGCCCTGGCGCCGTAGTTTCGAAATGTTTCGGCAATGGTGAACCCGCGCGCGACGGAGGAGTGGGCGATATGCACGTGAGCGCCGGTGTACAATCCGATCTCGAAAATCTCGTTGTCGGCCAGGGTCTCCGCCAGCGGAGGACGCGTGCGGGAATGCATCAACGCGTGCGTCTGGCCTGCGGCGCGCGCGTCCGCGCTCAGGCTTTCGACCAGTTCCTGATCTTCATTGTGGATTGAAACCGGCACGCCGGTGCGCGCGATTTGCTCGAAGGCGGCGATCATCGTCGGGTGGTCGATCCGGGGAAAGCGGACGGCGTCATATTCGTAGGTGGAAAGCTTGAACGAGCACACCCCGCCCTCGGCAAGGTCGGCTATCGCGGCAACGCCATCGTGCTTGCGGATGGTTCCGTAGAGCGCGACGTCCACATGGGCGGTCTCGTTCACGCATGCGATCTTGCGCCTGAGGATGCCGGCATCCGTTGTCGCCTCGGGAACGTCATAGGGCATGTCGACGCAGGTCGTAACGCCGCCCGCCGCGGCGGTTCTCGTGGTCCCCTCGATTCCCGGCCAACCCAGCGCCGAGCCGGTATGAACATGCCCGTCAACCAGCCCCGGAAAGATCAGGCAACTGGCGCGATCGAAAATCGTGCGCGCGGGAGGAGGAGGCCCACGGCCGACGTCTGCGATTTTCTCCCCGTCGATCGCAACATAGGAATCCGGCGTGATGGTCTCATCGGTAACAACGGTTCCCAGGACAACAGCGTCGAACATCCGAGCCTCGTTGGGCTTGTTGAAGTGCGCAAGGCGCAATGGCCTCAACTACGACATCAGCACGTACCGCCGGTTGTCCCGCTGCACCGGCCTTGCATTAAGCGGATAGAGTTTTGCGAAAGCGGCGACGTCGGCTTCCGCCACCTGGATCGGCGCGGTGAGCAGCAGCCATTCGACGGTCTCGGCGCAGGGCGGCGTCGTCAGCGAGCCCGGGTAACGGTAATAGCCGAGCTTCTTCGGCAGCATGGCGTTGGGATCGAAGCCGGCATCGGCCTTGACCGGCGGTCCTTGCTTGGCCGGCATGGTCGACGTCACTTTGGCAAAGGCGGCGTTCGGCTTTCCGGTCGACATCAGTACGCCGACCACGGCGAGCGCGCCGGAATCGGCGCGGTGCACGAAATGGGCTTCCATCGGATAACTCTTGCCGCCGACCATGTGTTCGCTCGGCCGGTGGAAGTGGACCTGCAGCAGTTTGTATTTGGCATCCCCGACCGACAGCGTGGATCCTTCCGCGAAATTGAGCTGGATGGTGTGGCCGTTGTTGACGATGGTGTCGGCGCTCTTGCTCCAGTTCAGCTTGAGCGGTGGCAGCTGCGATTTGATCGGCGCCACGATATTGATCGGCGATTGCTGCGCACCGATCGCGCAAACCTTGCTGGCGGCATCGAGATCGCCCCATTTGGCCGGGCCGTTTCCGCCCTCATAGCTCCAATGGGCGCCCTCGGCGGCAAATCCGGATGGTGGGCACAACGGGCAAAGCGCCAGGCCCGCCAACGCCTTCAGTGCATGACGACGGTTCATGATCGGCCTCCAATGTCGCAGGGAACGAAATGATGTGAAGCTCGCGCACGAAGCTATTGAATGCGGCAAGCCACTGCAAGCTCGAGCAGGCGTGCGGCCTCGCCCAAATGACGTAAATCCCGCAAAAATGGCGTTGCCGCGCTGGATCATTATCCAACTTCCGCTACTGTCATACGACTGGAATTGCGAAAGAGTGACCATGAATTTGTTCAGCAAGCTGCGCGAACGCGAGTCGTCCGGAAAACCCTTGCGCGTCGGGTTGATCGGCGCCGGAAAATTCGGCTCGATGTATCTTGCGCAGGTGCCGCGCGTGCCTGGCATTCATCTGGCTGCTATCGTCGATCTTTCTCCGGCCAATGCGCAAGCCAATCTCGTACGGGTCGGCTGGCCGAAGGAAAAATTCTCGGCATCCTCCCTCGATGACGCGCTGAAGAGCGGACGAACGCATGTCGGCGATGACTGGCGATCGCTGGTGGCGCATCCGGATATCGACATCATTATCGAATGCACCGGCAATCCGCCCGGCAGCAGTGGAGCATGCGCTGGCGGCCTTTCGTCACGGCAAGCATCTCATCAACGTCACCGTCGAGGCCGACGCCTTTTGCGGTCCGCTGCTCGCACGAAAGGCGCGAGAAGCCGGCGTGATCTACAGCCTCGCCTATGGCGATCAACCGGGCCTGGCTTGCGAACTCGTCGACTGGGCACGGACGGCCGGATTTCCGGTCGTCGCCGCCGGCCGGGGCCATAAATGGCTGCCGCACTACCGCGAGTCGACGCCGGATACCGTGTGGACGCATTGGGGATTGACCGCCGAACAGGCAAAGCAGGGCGGGCTCAATCCAAAAATGTTCAACGCCTTCCTCGACGGGTCGAAACCCGCAATCGAGAGCGCGGCAATCGCGAACGCCACCGGTCTTGAAGCGCCGGATCAAGGCTTGAGTTTCCCGCCGGGTTCGATCGACGACATCCCCACCTTGATGCGGCCGAAATCCGAAGGCGGCATTTTGGACCGCAAGGGGCTGGTCGAGGTGGTGTCGTGCCTCACCCATGAGGGCACCCAGATTCCGTACGACATCCGCAAGGGCGTGTGGGTCTGCATCGAAGGCGATACCGACTACGTCCGGCGCTGCTTTACCGAATACGGCGTCGTCACCGACGCGAGCGGCCGCTACATGAGCATGTACCGGCGCTGGCACATGATCGGGCTGGAACTCGGCATCTCCGTCGCCTCGGTGGGGCTGCGCGGCGAACCCACGGGCGTGGCGACCTGCTTCAATGCCGATGTGGTGGCGACCGCGAAGCGCGATCTGGCGCCGGGCGAGATGCTGGATGGCGAGGGCGGCTATACCGTATTCGGCAAGCTGGTTCCCGCGCATCGCTCGCTCGCCCTTGGCGGCTTGCCGTTGGGACTCGCGCACAATCTGAAACTTGAGCGGCCGGTCCGGAAAGATCAATTGCTGACCTGGAAGGACGTTTCCATCGATGAAAGCCTGTCGGCGTACAAGGCGAGACGAGAGATGGAAGCGATCTTCGCGCCCGGCAGCAAGATCGTCAGCGCCGCCTAGCTTCTACTGCCTCACCCACACCACCCGCGCGATCCATGCGACGTCGTCGGCTGACAGCGTTTGTCCGGCATCGCCATGGTCGAGCGGCGCCAGCTCCATTGCCTTCGCGGTGCGGCGCTTCAGCTCCCCGATCAGCACTTCGCCGCTTGCGGTTTTCACCACCACACGGTCGCCGCGGCGGATCGGCGTGCCCGGCGACACCACGATGACATCGCCGTCGCGATAGGCAGGCTCCATCGCGTCGCCGGAAATCTCCAGCGCGTAGGCATGCTCTTCGGTGGCGGCCGACAGCGCCAGCTCATCCCAGCCTTTACCAGTGGGATATCCGTGGTCGTCAAAATGTCCGGCGCCGCCGGCTTGCGGCAGGCCAAGCAGCGGCACCGATTGTCCGCCGCGCCCGCCATCGCCGATCAACTGCACAAAGCCGTCGATCGAGCTGCCGCCGGCGGCGAGCGCCTTCGCCAGCGATTCGGTCGAGGGCCAGCGCTCGCGGCCGTCGGACGTGACGCGCTTGGACTTGTTGAAGGTGGTGGGGTCGAGCCCGGCGCGCCGGGCGAGCCCAGACGGCGACAGCCCCGCGCGCTCCGCAAGCCGGTCCAGCGCGGCCCAGATCTGGCCGTGGGTCAGCATTCGCGGCGATTTTGGCTGCCTGGCCATGCGCAAATCCGGTGCCGGATTTAGGAATTATTGCCGCAATCGCCGGTTTCCGCAATTCTGTGCAGCCACCGGCCCGGGCGGCGCTTGAAGTGCGCCCCACCCGCCGATACGGTCGCCGCCGGCTTCAGGAAAAAGCCGCAAATCTCCCAAGAACTCAACGACAAGCAGGAAACGCCGGATTGCGCACGATCTATAAAATCTGTCCGGCTTCGGCCTGGCGCGAGGCCGAGCGGCGGGGCGTCTACCTCGGCAGCGCCGACGATGCGCGCGACGGCTTCATTCATTTCTCCACCGCAGCCCAGGTCGCCGAAACCGCGCGAAAACATTACTTCGGCCAGACCGGGCTGTTCCTGATCGCGGTCGATATCGATGCGCTCGGCGCTGCGCTGCGCTGGGAACGCTCGCGCAATGACGAATTGTTTCCGCATCTCTATGGCGAACTCGATCTCGGCGCGGTGACCGTCATCCTCGATCTGCGCGCGCGCTCCGACGGCTATCACGACGTGCCGGAGCTGATGCCGTGATCCGCGCCTTCGACGCGTTCTCGCTGCCGCTGCTGCGCTGGTTCGATCCGGAAGACGCCCACCGCATGGCGATCCATGGCCTGCGCCTGCTGCCGCCGGTCCGGCTCAGGCCCGACGATCCGAAACTTGCGATGCGGGCGTTCGGCCTGAATTTTCCAAATCCGATCGGCATGGCCGCGGGCTTCGACAAGAGCGCCGAAGCGCCGGATGCGCTGCTGCGGCTGGGCTTTCGGCTTTGTCGAGATCGGCACGGTGACGCCAAAGCCGCAAGCCGGCAATCCGCGGCCGCGGCTGTTTCGCCTCGAGCGCGACGAGGGCGTGATCAACCGCTTGGGGTTCAACAATGACGGCGCCGAAGCCGTGCTGCGGCGGCTGGCGTCGCGCGCGCATCTTTCCGGCATCGTCGGCGTCAATGTCGGGGCCAACAAGGATTCCGATGACCGCACCGCCGACTACGTCAAACTGATCGAGACGTTTGCGCCGGTCGCGAGCTATTTCACCGTCAATGTCTCCTCGCCGAACACGCCCGGCCTGCGTAACCTGCAGCAATCCGCCGCGCTCGACGATCTCCTCGCAAAGGTGATCGACGCGCGCGAGCGGGTGCGCAAGAACGCCGGCGACTCGCCGGTGCTGCTGAAGATCGCGCCGGATCTGAGTCTTAACGAGCTCGACGATGTCGTGCATATCGCGCGGTCGCGCCGGGTCGACGGCATGATCGTCGCCAACACCACGCTGGCGCGGCCCTCGACCCTGCGCGAGACCAACCGCTTGAAGGAGCAGGGCGGCCTCTCCGGCCGGCCGTTGTTCCGCCTGTCGACACGCATGGTGGCGGAAACCTATGTGCGGGCGGAAGGCGCATTTCCGCTTGTCGGCGTCGGCGGCATCGACACCGGCGGCGCCGCGCTGACCAAGATCCGCGCCGGCGCCAGCCTGATCCAGCTTTATTCCTCGCTGGTCTACAAGGGCCTCGGCCTGGTCGAGGACATCAAGCGCGATCTGTCGTCGACGTTATTGCGCACCGGCCGCGACTCGCTCTCCGAAATCGTCGGCGCCGATGCGGCGACCATTACGGCCGAGGACTGGCCGGTGAAATAGCGGCTCCAAACGACTTCCTCAGCAGCGCCGGATACCGCAACGCCTCCAGCCCGCCGCGGGCGGCGTAGTGCACCAGCAGCGCGCCCCATAGTCCGGCATTGCCGAACGAGCGCAGCGCGAACCACGCGGTGAGGAAAATCGCGAGCGAGGCCAGCATCAGATTGCGCATGTCGCGCGCCCAGGTCGCTCCGATATAGACGCCGTCGAAGGCAAAGGCGAACACGGCGAGCACCGGCGAGACGACCACGAAGATCAGGAAATCGCGCGCGATACGCCGCACCTCCGGGCTTGCGGTCATCATGTCGATCAGCGCCGGGCCGAACAACGCAAACACCGCAGTGACGAACAGCGCGAAGCCAAACCCCCAAAGCAGTACCAGCCGCACAGCTCCGGCAAACGCCTCGCGCGCGCGGGCGCCGTAGGCGCGGCCGCAGAGCTGTTCGGCGGCGTTGGCAAGCCCGTCGAGGAAGAAGGCGCTGATCAGCAAGAAGTTATTCAGCACCGCATTGGCCGCCAGCGTGACGTCGCCGGCGCGGGCGCCTTGCGCGGTGAAGAACAGGAACGCGGCGATCAGCGACGCCGTGCGGATCATGATGTCGCGGTTGACCGTCAGCATCCGCATCAGTTTTTCGCGCTCGAACAGATGGGCGCGCGCCAGCGGCGGATGGCCTCGCGTCAGCCGCCGCGCGATCACGCCGCCGATGGCGAGGCCCGCAGCTTCCGCGATCACGGCGGCGATCGCCGCCCCGGCGATGCCGAAATCCGCGACCAGCACCAAGAGCACCGTCGCGATCATGTTGATGACATTGATCGCGATCTGCACCGAGAGTGCGAGCGTGGCGCGGGCTTGCCCGATCAGCCAGCCCAGCACCACGTAATTGGCCAGCGCCAGCGGCGCCGACCAGATACGAATGACAAAATAGGTTTTTGCGGCGCGCGTCACGCCCTCGCTGCCGCCCATGGCGCTGAGCAGGATCGCAGCCAGCGGCACCTGCAACGCGATCAGGGCTGTGCCGACGATGCCGGCGACGATCAGCCCGCGCACCAGGATCGCATGCAGCTCTTTGGTCTCCCCCGCGCCGAGCGACTGCGCAGTGAACGCCACCGTGCTCATGCGCAGGAACGCGAACAGCCAGAACGTGCAGTCGAACAGCACCGAGGCCATCGCAACGCCGCCGAGCAACGTGGCATCGCCGAGCCGGCCGATCGCGGTGGTCGAGACGATGCCGATCAACGGCGTGGTCAGGTTCGCGATCATCGCGGGACCGGCGATGGCAAAGACCTGCGCGGAGGTTACTTTGGCTGGCGAGTTCAAGGAAAAGGCCTGTTGTTATAGTTCGACGGTCATGCCGTCGTTTGCAGCGATGTAGGGCAGGGAGCCGAGCCGTCCGAGCATGTCGTCGCTCATATGGGTCAGGATCAGTTTTTTGGCGTTGATTTCAGGGAGATGCGCCTCGAGCGTCTTCAGGCTGAGATGGTTCTTGACGATCTTGTCGTAGTAATACGCTTCGGCGATGAACAGGTCGGCGCCGCGCGCCGCCGGGACAAGCGTCTCCGTCCACTCGGTGTCGGCGCTGTAGGTAATGACGCGGCCTTCAGCCTCGGTCCGGTAGGCCAGGAACGGCCCGCCGGATTCGCCATGCACGACGGGGAAAGGCGTCACCTTCACTTCGCCGAAGGTTCTGGTTTCCTCGGGCGCCAGCGCCACCACCGACAGTTCAAAACGTTGCTGCGTTTTCGACGAATGCTCGAACAGCGCTTCCATCAAGTTCTTCAGCCGCATCTCGATGTCTTGCGGCCCTGCGATCACCAGCGGCCGGCTCCGCCGCGAAAACTGCGCGTCGAGCAGGAAGAACGGCAGCCCGCCAAAATGATCGCCGTGGAAATGCGTGATCAGGATGAGGTCAATGGCGTCACGCGTCACGCCGAGCCGCTTCAAGGCCGGCAGCGAGGAGGCGCCGCAATCGATCAGGAAATTGCTGCGCTCGCCGGTGACGTGAAAACAGGTGTTGGCCCGCCCGCCGGAGCCGAGCGCATCGCCGCAGCCGATGAATTGCAGTTGCATCGGCTGCTCGCCTTTTCGGAGAGGATTACCTGCCTCGCGGCGTGCCAAAGATCCGGGTCAGCAGCCAGATCGGGATCACGATCACGGCGCCGAGCAGGAAGTAGCGCCACAGCCAGTTGATGGCGTCGAAGCCGAGATCCCACAGCCGCTGGAACAGCAGGCGGATGCTGTTGAGGATGTTCCAGGGATCGAAACCGATCGCGGCGAGCACGACGCCGACCAGGATCGACAGCAGGATCAGCCGGAACGCCACCGCCAGCGGCGTGCCGCCGAGAAAGCGGTACAGGCCGTCGTTGCTGGCCGGCAAATCCCTGACGTCGTTGGGCATCGTAGTCTCCTGGTTCGCCCGCATTATAGGGCACGGCGGGGCACATGGGGAACCCGCAAGTCGCCGTCAATGCCCGGGAGCGGCGCGGGGAACCTTAATTTCCTGTCACGCTCCCCAACATCCGCTCCAGCGTCTCCAGCCGGTCGGCCTCGCGCGGCGGCTTGTCCCAGCGCAGCCGGTTGATGCGCGGAAAACGCATCGCCACGCCGGATTTGTGCCGCGACGAGCGCTGCAGCCCCTCGAAGGCGACTTCCAGCACCAGCCCCTGATCCGGCTCATGGACGACATGCCGCACCGGCCCGAACTTTTCGGTGGTGTTGCGGCGGACGAAACGGTCGATCTGCTGCAATTCCTCGTCGGTGAACCCGAAATATGCTTTTCCGACCGGCACCAGCTGTTCGCCTTCCTCACCCGAGGTCCAGACTCCAAAAGTGTAGTCCGAGTAGAACGACGAGCGCTTGCCGTGCCCGCGCTGCGCATACATCAGCACCGCGTCGATCAGATGCGGAGGGCGCTTCCACTTCCACCATTGCCCCTTGGGCCGGCCCGGCAGATAGGGCGCGTCGCGCCGCTTCAGCATCACGCCCTCGACCGCCTCGGCATCCTCGCCCGCGCCGGCACTGGCGGGATCGGCGCGCGCCGCCGTCAGCGCCTCCCAACTGCTGAAGGGCACGGTCGGCGACAGATCGATCCTGGGATCATCGAGTTTCTTCACGAATGACTTCGAGCCGCGCGCGGCGTTCGACAAACGGCAACTCACGAAGGTCGTTCTCGTCGTCGCCGAGCAGATCATAGGCGCGCAGATGAATCGGAAAATCCTTCGTCAGTTTTGGCGAGACGATCTTTCGGTTCAGCCGCTGCTGCAGCACGTTGAAGGTCTGCACGCGGCCATCGCGCAGCACCAGAAGTTCGCCGTCGATGGCGCCGGGCAGATGCAGCGACGGCGCGAGGTCCGGAAAGCTTTTTGTGATGTCCTCGCCGGTGCGCGAATAGAGCCGCGTCTGGAGGTGGCCGCGTTCGTCGCGGCCGCTCACCGCCTGCACGCGGATGCCGTCCCACTTCCACTCGGCGATGAAATCGGCGGCGTCGAGATTCTTGAAATCCGCATCCTCGATCGCATGCGCCAGCATGACGGGCCGGAACGGCGCGGGATCGCGATTGACAGGCTTGTCGCTGCGGCCTTCCAGCCACGCAAACAAATCGAGATAAGGTGGCGTAAGCCCGGGCCACATCAGTTCGATGTCGTGCGGGTCCTTGTCGCCGAGCGCAGCCGCAGCCGTCTTCGCCAGCCGCGCCGAAACCCCGATCCGCATCGCGCCGGTGACGAGCTTCAGCAGCGCCCAGCGACCGGTCTCGTCGAGTTCGTCGAGCCAGCGCGCAAGCTGCTTTGGCAGTTCGGTCTTGCCGAGCGTGCGCAACGTGGTGACGACTTCGGAAAGCGTCGGCGGGGGTGGGTTGTTGTGGCCTGACAGAGCCGCCGCCTTCGGCCACATCAGCGCCACCGTTTCCGAGAGATCGCCGACATAATCATAAGACAAGCCGAACAGCACGGGATCGGTGCGCTCCGCAATGAGGTCGCGGATCAGCCCGGGTTTGGCGTGCTTGAACGACAGCGCCCCGGTGATCGCCGCCAGCGCATAGCCGCGGTCGGGATCAGGCACCTCGCGAAAATAGGACGTGATCAGCCGCAGCTTGTTGTTGCGGCCGGGCTCGTAGGCGAGGCGGTCCAGCAATCCGGCAAAACGGTTCATGCCTCGGCCTCGTGCGAGGTTGCCGCTTCGCCTTCGTCCTCATCGCCATAGCCGACGAGATCGAGCGGCCGCGCCGAAAGGCCGCGTGTCTTGCACCAATGCACCAGCGCGTCTTCCTGGCCATGGGTAACCCAGATTTCGCCGGCGCCGGTCGCCGCGATCGTCGAGGTCAGCCCGTCCCAGTCGGCATGATCGGAAATCACCAGCGGCAGTTCGACGCCGCCCTGCCGCGCCCGTGCGCGCACCCGCATCCAGCCCGAGGCAAAGGCGGTGACCGGATCGGGAAACCGCCGCGTCCAGATATCGGAGGTGGCCGAAGGCGGCGCCAGCGTGATGGTGCCGGCGAGATCGGCCTTCTTTTCCCCGCGCACCGGGCGCAACTCGCCGAGTGCGATACCGCGGCTCTGATAGTAATAGGTGATCTTCTCCATCGCGCCATGCAGATAGATCGGCGCATCATAGCCGGCCTCGCGCAGCAGCGCGATCACCCGCTGCGCCTTGCCGAGCGAATAGGCGCCGACCAGATGCGCGCGCTCCGGAAACAGTTTTGCCGACGCCAGCAGCTTTTTCACTTCATCGGCGGCATGGCCGTGGCGGAACACCGGCAAGCCAAACGTGGCCTCGGTGATGAAGACATCGCATGGCACCACCTCGAACGGCGCGCAGGTAGGGTCCCTGGCATCCTTGTAGTCGCCGGAGGCGACGATGCAGGTGTCCTTGCAGGTGACGGCGATCTGCGCCGAACCCAGCACATGGCCCGCGGGATAAAATTTGACCTTGACGTCGCCGAGCCTGATTTCCTCGCCGTACGAGATCGCCTGCGTCCTGCCGGCAAAATTGTCGCCGTAGCGCAGCCGCATCATGTCGAGCGTTTCCTGCGTGGCCAGCACCGCGCCATGGCCGGGCCGGGCGTGGTCGGAATGGCCATGGGTAATGACGGCGCGCTCGACCGGCCGGACGGGATCGATGTGGAAGCCGCCGGGCTTGCAGCACAGGCCGGCAGCAGTTGGCAGCAGGATGTCTTGCGGGCGCATGTCAGATATATAGGACGTCCCGTTTCAATTTTTACCCATTATCCAAAACCCAATCCAAGGCCCATGCCCGCGCGCCTGTTCCTGTCCTCCGGCGATCTCGTTGCCGACCGCCGCTATGATTTTGCGCGCGACCTGCAATTGCGCGGCGATCTGGCGGCTGCGGCGGATCTCCTGCAACAAGCCATCGAGCTTGCGCCGAACTTTGCCTCGGCCTGGTTCACCCTCGGCGAAATCCGCGAGCAGCTTGACGAGAACGAGGCTGCCATCACGGCGTTCCACAAGGCGCGCGCCGCCGATCCGCTGGACCGCCACGGCGCCGGCCTGCATCTGATGCGGCTCGGCGCCGAGCCGTTGGCCGGCATGCCGCAGGCCTATGTGCAGGTGCTGTTCGACCAGTACGCGCCGCGGTTCGAATCCGCGCTGGTCGGCGATCTCGGCTATCGCGGCCCGGCGCTATTGTTCAAGGCGGTGCTGTCGGTTCGCGCCGCCGCAAAAAAACCGGCGTTCTTCAAGCGCGCCATCGATCTCGGCTGCGGAACCGGCTTGGCCGCCGCCGCCTTCGCCAAGGAGGTCGATCATTTCATCGGCGTCGACCTGTCGCCGCGCATGATCGACAAGGCGCGCGCCACCGGCCTCTACGCCGAACTCGAGGTCGCCGACATTTTGCAGGGCCTGCGCGGCAGACCTGACGCGGCCGCCGACCTCATCCTCGCTGCGGATGTCATGGTCTATGTCGCCGATCTCGCGCCGGTACTTTCCGAAGCCGCGCGCGTGCTGGCGCCGGGTGGTCTCGTCGCGTTCACCACCGAGACGCATGACGGCGCGGACGTCCTGCTCGGCGAGGGGCTGCGTTATTCGCACAGCGTGGCTTGTGTGCGCGCATCCGTTGCCGCCGCGGGGTTAAAGCTCTCCCACCTCGATAATCTCTCCGCCCGCAATGAAGACAATGTCCCCGCGCCGGGTTTGGTGGTGGTCGCGACCAAAAAAGCGGTGATGGAGTAGGAGGTGATCGTCATTCCGGGGCGATGCGCAGCATCGAACCCGGAATCTCGAGGTTCCCGATGTGCAATTGCACATCTGAGGTTCGCGCCCTGCGCGCCCCGGAACGACGGTTGAGGCACCAGCGCGCTTCATCCCCACCCTCGACGAACCCACCCGAACCGCTTACCTCTTGGGCGTGTCGTCGCCCGATCTCTTTTCCTACGCGCCCCCCGAGACGGCTGCGCTGCTGCCGGACCGTTTTCAAAAATGGTTCGCCGCGCGCGGCTGGTCGCCGCGCGAGCATCAGCTGGCGCTGCTGGGGAAGGCGCGTGACGGCCGCTCGGCGCTCCTGATCGCGCCCACCGGCGCCGGCAAGACGCTGGCCGGGTTCTTGCCGACGCTGGTGGAGCTTTCCTCGCCATTGGCGGCAGATGGCAAGAGCGTCATCTCCACCGGGCGCGGCATCAAGCGCACCGGCGGGCTGCACACCCTCTATATCTCGCCGCTGAAGGCGCTCGCCGTCGATATCGCGCGCAACCTGGAAACGCCGATCGCCGAGATGGGGCTGCCGATCAAGGTCGAAACCCGCACCGGCGACACGCCGGTGTCGCGTCGGCAACGGCAGCGGCGCTATCCGCCGGACATTCTGCTCACCACGCCCGAGCAATTGGCGCTGCTGCTGTCCTCCGATGACGCGCCGTTCCTGTTCGGCTCTCTGAAGCGCATCGTGCTCGACGAATTGCACGCGCTGGTCACCTCCAAGCGCGGCGATCTGCTGTCGCTGGGTCTGGCGCGGCTGTGGCGGCTGGCGCCCGAGATGCGCGCCATCGGATTGTCGGCGACCGTCGCCGAGCCGGAATCGCTGGCGCGCTTCCTGATGCCGCAACCGCAGGGCAGAGAAGTCTCCGCTGACATCGTCGTGGCCGGCGGTGCGGCGGCGCCGATTGTCGAGATGCTCGACACAAAGGAGCGGCTGCCCTGGGCCGGCCACACCGCGCGCCACGCGCTCGGCGAGATGTACGATCTGATCAAGCGCAACAAGACCACGCTCATTTTCGTCAATACCCGCAGCCAGGCCGAAATGCTGTTCCAGGATTTTTGGCGCATGAACGATGATGGCCTTGCCATTGCGCTGCATCACGGCTCGCTCGACGTCGCCCAGCGCCGCAAGGTCGAGGACGCCATGTCGGCCGGAAAACTGCGTGGCGTGGTCTGCACCTCCTCGCTCGACCTCGGCATCGACTGGGGCGACATCGATCTCGTCATCAACGTCGGCGCGCCCAAGGGGGCTTCGCGGCTGATGCAGCGGATCGGCCGCGCCAATCACCGCCTCGACGAACCTTCGCGCGCGGTGCTGATTCCGGCCAACCGTTTCGAGGTGCTGGAATGTGCGGTTGCGATCGACGCCATCGCGGAGAACGCGCAGGACACCCCGCCGCTGCGCACCGGTGCGCTCGACGTGCTGGCCCAGCACGTGCTCGGCTGCGCCTGCGGCGAGCCGTTTCTGTCGGACGAACTCTACGCGGAGGTGCTGACCGCGGCGCCTTACTCCGGCCTCACCCGAACCGATTTCGACGACGTCGTCGATTTCGTCGCTACCGGCGGCTACGCGCTGAAATCCTATGAGCGCTTTGCCCGCATCAAGCAGGACAAGCAGGGAAAATGGCGCGTCACCAATCCCCGGGTGCGGCAGAGCTACCGCCTCAACGTCGGCACCATCGTCGAAGAAGCGATGCTGAAGGTCAAACTGGTGCGCTCGCGCGGCGCTGGATCCGGCTCGACCGGTGCGCTGCTGCGCGGCGGCCGTATCCTCGGCGAGATCGAGGAATATTTCATCGAGGGGCTGGTGACCGGCGACACCTTTGTGTTCGGCGGCGAGATCGTGCGCTACGAGGCGCTGGTCGAGGACCAGGTCTACGTCTCCCGCTCCAATGACAAGGACGCAAAAGTGCCGTCCTATATGGGCGGCAAGTTTCCGCTGTCCACCTATCTCGCCGAGCGCGTGCGAAAACTGCTCGACGATCGCCGTCAGTGGAGCGCGCTGCCCGAACAGGTGCGCGACTGGCTGTCGTTGCAACGCGCTTTCTCTCGCGTGCCGGCCGTGCGCGAGCTGCTGATCGAAACCTTTCCGCGCGGGGGAAAACATTATTTCGTCTGCTATCCCTTCGAGGGACGCCTCGCGCACCAGACGCTCGGCATGCTCTTGACGCGGCGGCTGGAGCGCGCCCGCGCCCGGCCGCTCGGTTTTGTCGCCAACGAATATGCGCTGGCGATCTGGGGCGTCGGCGACATGTCGCATCTGATCCGCACCGGCAGGCTCGATCTCAACGCATTGTTCAATCCGGACATGCTGGGCGACGATCTCGAGGCGTGGCTCGCGAAGTCAGCGCTGATGAAGCGCACCTTTCGCAATTGCGCGCTGATCTCCGGCCTGATCCCGCGCCGCTTCACCGGCGAGGAAAAGAGCCGCCGCCAGGTGCTGTTTTCCACCGATCTCGTCTACGACGTGCTGCGCAAACATCAGGCCGACCATGTGCTGCTGCGCGCCGCCCGCGCCGATGCCGCCTCCGGGTTGCTCGATCTGCGTCGATTGGGTGATATGCTCGCGCGAATCCAGGGACGAATCACCCACCGGGAACTCGATCACGTTTCGCCGCTCGCGGTGCCCGTCATGCTGGAAATCGGCCGCGAGTCGGTCTATGGCGAAGCATCCGACGAGCTGTTGGCCGAAGCCGCCGACGAACTCGTCAAAGAGGCGATGGAATAGCACGTGACGCCAGCGCAATCGTTGCAGAATGACCGGACATTGCGCGCCTCTGTGTTCGACATTTCCGGCGTCACGCTGCTCGCCGATCCCTCCGGCGCGCTGTTCTGGGAAGAGCAGAGCCTGCTCGTCGTCTCCGACCTGCATCTGGAAAAGGGCTCGAGCTTCGCCGCGCGCGGCGTGCTGCTGCCGCCCTACGACACCGCGGCAACCCTGAGCCGCCTTGCGGCCGTCATCGCGCGGCACGACCCGCGCATGGTGATCGCGCTCGGCGACAGTTTTCACGACCGCACCGCCCATGAGCGGCTGTCCGCGCCGGACCGCGACGCAATCACGGCACTGCAGGCGCGCCGCGACTGGGTCTGGATTTCGGGCAATCACGACCCGGCGCTGCCGCCCGATCTCGGCGGCGTCGTCGCCAGCGAAGTCTGCATCGGCCCGATCGCCTTTCGCCACGAACCGACGGGTGCGTCAGGCGAAATCGCTGGCCATCTGCATCCCAAGGCCCGCGTTCCCACGCGCGGCCGCACCGTGGAACGGCGATGTTTCGCCTGCGACGGCGAACGCGCCGTGATGCCGTCCTTCGGCGCCTACACCGGCGGGCTCAGTATCCGCGACAAGGCCTTTGCAAGAATTTTCGGGACGCCCGGCTTCATGGCCCATGTGCTCGGCGATAACCGCGTGCATGCCTTCGCGGCGTCGCGGTGTTATTGAGCGCTCTGCGCTATTTCTTGTTGGGCGCGGTTTCTATGAGTTCCACATAGAGCCAGATTGCTCCCAAGGTTCCCAGAGGTCCCGACGCGAGGACCATCCATCCTTTCCACCAGGGTGGGCCAACGAGCAGGATGTAACCGAGTAGACCAAAGCCACCGAGCAATAATGACAGCGCGAGCGTCAGGCTGATTACCTTGCGAACTAAACTCATTCTGGTCCTCGGGTAGCGATCGATCGACAGGGTCTCTAACACGGCTTCACGCCGCCTTCGCCTGCACATTCCCGCAAAACTCCGCGAGCCGCGCCGCCAGCCGCAACGTTGCCGGGCTGGCGTCGGGCGGCGCCACCAGCGCGACCTCGGTCTTGTCGATCGGCGCAAAGCCGTCCTTTGCGGTCAGCACGCGATGGTCGGCCGTGATCGCGATCTCGGACAAAATGCTCAGCCCCATGCCGGCGGCGATTGCGGCCTGGATGCCGGAGAGGTTCGAAGACGTATAGGCCATGTGCCAGCTGCGGCCGGCGCTCTCCAGCGCGTGGATCGCGCCCGCGCGGTACAGGCAGCCGGTGGGAAATCCGATCAGCGGCACCGAGCCCGTGCGCGTATCGCGCGGGCGGCTCTTGCTGGTGACCCAGTGCACGCGCTCCGGCCACACCGCGATGGCGCCCTTCTCGCCGGCCGAGCGCTTGAACAGCGCCAGATCAAGTTCGCCGCGGTCGAGCTCACGCCTGAGATTGGCGCTCTGGTCGGCGCGCACGTCGAGCCGCAGCGAAGGATGCGATCGTGAAAACGCCGCCAGCAGTTTTGCCAAACGATAGGCGGCAAAATCCTCGGGGACCCCGAGACGGATCGCGCCCTCATGGCCCGGGCGCGCCACCACGTCGCGCGCCTCCTCCGCCAGCGACAGCAGCCGCCGCGCATAGGAGAGCAGCCGCTCGCCGGCCTCCGTCGGCGTCACGTCCTTGCCGTTGCGATGGAGCAGCGGCTGGCCGACATCCTCCTCCAGCCGCTTGATCTGCTGGCTGACGGTCGATTGGGTGCGGTGGACGCGTTCGCCGGCGCGGGTGAAGCCGCCGGAATCGACCACCGAGACGAAGCTCCTCAACAATTCGAGATCGAGCATACGAATGCTCCATTTATAAATCCACTGGATATCAGTTTATCATTTAATTTCCAAATATCAAGGCGCGAGCCTAAACCACGGGAAAGGAGAATTCCCATGTCCCTCGCGCCCTCTGTCGCGGTGCCCCGAGCCCAGTTCAACTGGCTGCCGGTTCTCATCGGCATGTTCTGCCTGCTCTGGAGCTTCGCCTTCGTCGCCGGCAAGATCAGCGCCACCAATTCTCCGCCGCTGCTTTTTCTGACCGTACGGTTCCTGCTGGCAGGAATTCTGATCCTCGGCGTCTCGGCGCTCCGCAGCGAAAGCTGGGACCTTGGCTGGCGCGACGTCGCGGTATTCGCTGATCCTCGGCGTTGCCAACAACGCACTCTATCTCGGCCTCGGCTACACCGGACTGCAGACCGTCTCCGCCGGTCTCGGCGCCCTCGTCGTCAGCGCCAATCCCGTCTTCACGGCGGTGCTGGCGGCCGTCTTCCTCGGCGAAGCGCTGACCTGGCGCAAGGTGAGCGGGCTGCTGCTCGGCATCGCCGGCGTCACCTTCATCGTCTGGCATCGCTTGTCGGTCGGGACTGATCACGCGGAGGGCATCGTCTTCACGGTCGCCTCGCTTGCATCGATCGTGGCCGGCACCATCCTGTTCAAGCTGCTGGCGCCAAAGGGCTCGCTGTGGATCGGCAACGGCATCCAGAATATTGCCGGCGGACTTGCGGTGCTGCCGTTCGCGGCCACGTTCTCTAACATCGGCGACATCGTCCCAAGCGCGCGGCTGTTCGGCGCCTTCGCCTTCCTGGTGCTTGGCGGATCGATCCTCGCCTACCTGCTCTGGTTCCATCTGCTGAAGGTTTGCGGCGCCACCGCCGCAAGCGCCTACCATTTCCTGATGCCGCCGCTCGGCATGTTCTTCGCCTTCCTGGTGCTCGGCGAGCGCGTCGAAATCCGCGACCTGCTCGGCATCATTCCCGTCGCGCTCGGCATTTATCTCGTGACGCGTCCGGCGGCGAACAGAAGCAAATCAGTAGCGCTGTAACTGAGTTTCCCCGCAGGAACCGAACCCATGTCCGGTCCGTTGTCGCAACGCGGCTGGAGCGGACATGGCAAATCGCAAGCAGAGACCTAAAATCGAAGGGCGAGAGGAGGTCGCCCGCGCAGCGGCCCCGCAGAAGCAAAAGCCCTTCAGCATCCGCGATTTCCTGAAATCGCTCGGGCCCGGCCTGATCACCGGCGCGTCCGATGACGATCCCTCCGGGATCGGCACCTACAGCCAGGCCGGCGCGCAGCTTGGTTACGGCATCGGCTGGACCATGTTGCTGACTTTTCCGCTGATGGCGGCGATCCAGGAGATTTCCGCCCGCGTCGGCCGCGTCACCGGGCACGGCATATCGGGCAATGTCTGCCGGCATTATCCGCGCTGGCTGCTCGTCATCGTGGTGGCGCTGCTGTTCATCGCCAACACCATCAACATCGCCGCCGATCTCGGCGCGATGGCGGACGCCACAAAACTCCTGATCGGCGGGCACGGCATCGTCTATGTCGTGTTGTTCGGCGTGATCTCGGTCGCGGCGCAGATATTTCTCGACTACAAGCGCTACGTCGCGGTGCTGAAATGGCTGACACTCAGCCTGTTCGCCTATGTCGCCGCGCTCGCCTTTGCGAAGGTTTCATGGGGCGAGGCGCTGTCGGGCGTGCTGATTCCGAAGATCACCTGGAATGCGGATTATTTCACGACCATCGTCGCGATCCTCGGCACCACCATTTCGCCCTATCTGTTCTTCTGGCAGGCCTCGCAGGAAGCCGAGGACCAGCGCATTGATACAAGCAAGCATCCGCTGATCGAAAAACATTTCGGTGCGCGCCGCGAATTCTCCCGCATCCGCGCCGACACCATCGTCGGCATGGCCTTCTCCAATCTGATCGCGCTCGCGATCATCACCACGGCCGCCGCGACGCTGCATGCCTCCGGCAAGACCGATATCGAGAGCTCGGCGCAGGCCGCCGAAGCGTTGCGCCCGATCGCCGGACCATTGGCGGAATGGATCTTTGCACTCGGCATCGTCGGCACCGGACTGCTGGCGATTCCGGTGCTGGCGGGCGCCACCGCCTATGCGGTCGGCGAGGGCCGGCAGTGGCCGGTGGGTCTGGCGCGCAAGCCGAAAGAGGCGGTGGCGTTCTATGCCGTGCTGGCGCTGTCGGGCGCGATCGGAATCGCGCTCAACTTCACCCCGATCAATCCGATCTCGGCATTGTACTGGAGCGCGGTCGTCAACGGCGTGCTCGCCGTTCCCGTCATGGTGCTGCTGATGCTGATGTCGCGCCACAAGGACGTCATGGGCCGTTTTGTGATCGGCGGGCCGCTTTACTGGCTGGGCTGGTTGTCGACCGCGGCGATGGGTTTGAGCGTCGCGGCGATGGGCGTGGGGTTTTTCTTCGGAAAATCCTAGTCCTTCCGGAACACGATCGACGCCATCCACCCCGTCATCAGCGCCATCATCGCCGTCACCAGCCCATAGGCAAATCCGTTATTGCGCGCGGTGTTGGCGACGAACTGCTCGAAACCGACCTTGACGATCTCGAACGCGGTTTCGGTGCGCGTCACCAATGCGCCGTCGGCGAACAGTTTGATCTCGACATTATAGGTGCCGATCGGCACCTCGGCCGGCAGCGGAATCCCGGTGCGGAACAGCGTCGGCGTCAAAAACGTCACCGCCGAGGTTTCCTGGCGATAGAGCCCGTGCTGCAGCCGCAGCCGCACGAACGCGCTGCGGAATGCATCCTGCGGCACCACGTCGGCATAGTCGGTTCCGACCCGCTGGGTCAGCAGCACGTTGTTGAGGCCAAGCTGCTGCCGCCGCTGCACCTCCGGCGAGGCAAAGGTGTCGAACGGCCGGTTGGAGAACAGCGCCAGATAGCTCGGCACTTTCACAAACTGCCGGGAATCGGTGTTGATCCAGATGCCGAAGCGGCGTTCCTTGCGCCGCGTCACCATGTCCATGCGTGGCCCCGCGACCGTGACGACCAGGTCGTAAGCGTTGCGGCCCGCCGGCGTATTGGCGTCCTTTTCCACCGAGCCGAACAGCACCAGCTCTTCGCCGGAATAGTTCGGCGTCACGGTGACACGGTGGTTCGACACCGACACGATCAGCCGCTCGGCATGCGCGGGCGAGGCGGCGAACGCCGCGCCCAATGCCAGCATGCCGATCGCGGCGCGCAGCTTCATACCGCGCCTCCCATCGTTTCACGGACGGTGAAGAGGTCTTCCGGCCGGATCACCAGTTCGATCGCAAAGCGGATGCCGACCGCAAGCACCAGCAGTCCCAATAGCAGCCGCAGATGCTCGCCGCGGATCTTTTGCCCGGCGCGCGCGCCGAACTGGGCGCCGGTGACGCCGCCGACCATCAGGATCAGCGCCAGCACGGCGTCGACCAGATGGTTGGTCACCGCGTGCAGCATGGTGGCAAACACCATCGTGACCAGCGTCAGCACCATCGAGGTGCCAATCACGGTCGAGGTCGGCACCCGCAACAAATAGATCAACAGCGGCACCAGGATGAATCCGCCGCCGATGCCCATCACGGCGCCGAGGAAGCCGATCACCAGCCCGATCGCGATGACGGGAATGACCGACAGATAGATTTTGGAGCGCTTGAAGCGCATCTTCATCGGCAGGCCGTGGATCCAGCCATGGCTGCCGGAGCGGCGCAGTGGCACCGTCACGCCGCCGCGGGCCCGCAGCATCGCGCGCAGGCCTTCCCAGAACATCAAGCCGCCGACGGTGGTGAGCAGGATGACGTAGGACAGCGCGATCAGGAGGTCGAGCTGGCCGAGCGAACGCAGCAGCGTAAAGGTCCACACCCCGAGCGCTGTGCCTATAGTGCCGCCGGTTAATAATACGAGCGCCAGCGTGGTGTCGATGGCGCGCCTTCGCCAATAGGATATCGCGCCCGAGAAGGACGAGGCGGCGATGTGGCTGGCGACGGAAGCGACCGCGACCGCCGGCGAGATGCCGACGAAGATCAACAGCGGCGTCATCAGGAACCCGCCGCCGATCCCGAACATCCCGGACACGAAACCCACCGCCGCGCCCATCGCCAGGATGAGGAAAACATTGACCGGAATATCGGCGATGGGGAGGTAAAGCTGCACGCGCGGTTGCTTCTTGCGATTGCGCCGCGAGGCCGGCTCCGGGGCCGCTCACGGCTTGGTTTCTTGATCGAGCATTTACCGGCAGGAAATCCGAAAATCGCGCGCGGGGACCGGGCGCGGACCGGCTGCCGCGTCCCTGCATAACCGAATTTGGCGGAGGGAGGGACTAAAGAATCCGCTCCGTGGCAATTATTTGCCGCAGGCCGCCCGGCGGTTTTGCGTGTGGTGAAAAATCGAGATTAACGCCAAGGGGAGGAGAGCCGCCACGCGCGCTCAGGGCTTGCGCAAGGGGTCGGTGATGAGGTTCATCGACACCGCCTCCTGCATATTCAGCCAGCGGATGTCGCCGGTCCGCGACATCGCCTCGACAAAGACCGAGGCGGATATCCCCATCTTGGTGAGATAGCTGAGCATCGTGCCGGTGACGCGCTGGGCGTCGGCCACGGGATCGGCGGTGGCTGTTTTCGTCGTGAAACGATGCACCCCCAGCCGCGAGCCTTCGACGCCAAAACGGGTCTTGCCGCCGGCAAAGACGAATACGCAGGCGCTGGCGCAGGAGGCCGGCCCGACCCGGCCCGATGTATCGACGGTGCCGACGGCGGTCACCAGCCCGCGCGTGCGGATGACCTCGCCCATGATGAGGGACTGCCCCACATCGCCGCCGAGCGAGGAGATCACGACGGCGTCGCCCGCCCTGAGTTTGGCTTCATCCAGCCGTTCGCGAAACCAGCTCGCGCTGGCGGCGCCGATTTTTCCGCGCAACACCAGCGCCTGAAGGCGGCGGCCGCCGAGATCGACATTATCGGCCACCGACGACGTCATGCTGGGCGAAAAGTAGCGGTCGTTCCAATAGTCCCAGGCGCCCGGCGCCGATAGCTCGCGATAGGCCTGAATGAGGACGCCGGAAACCAGCAGCAGGAAGATCGCAACCGACATCAAGTGGCCGCGGTGGCGCGGGGCCGGCTGCGGTTGCTGGGCAGGCCGGACGGCCGGTTCCGGTGCGCGCGGCGCGTCCCAGGGCCGCGCGGGCGGCACCGGCAGGCCACTTCCTCTTTGCTGGCGATCGTCGGCAGACAAATCGAACCTCAGGCGCGATTGAGCCACTGTCTATATAGTCTCGTCGTGGAAAATGCATGGCCCCGATCAGCTCAGTGGCTTCATCCTTCGAGACGCGGCTAACGCCGCTCCTCAGGATGAGGTCCTGGAGCCCACGCACGGTTTTCAGACCCTCATGGTGAGGAGCCCCGGCGGCGCGCGCGCCGGCCGGTTCGCGCGTCGCCGGACGATGCTTCGCATCGCTGGGAGAACCATGAGGCCCGAAAAAAATGAGTTAGCGGGAAGTGGTTGCGGCTGGCGCCGCGGCGCGCTTGCCTGCGGCCGGCTTGACCGCGGGCTTTGTGGCGCTGGCCTGGGCCGGCGCGCTGTCCCAGCCGCCGACGGGGGCGGCTACGTTGATGGAGTCTTCCGGCTGCGGCTCGGGGGTAAAGGTCTGGATCGCCAGCTTCGCCGCGGCGAGCGACTGCGGATCGAGGCGCTTTGCAACATCGTCGCGCTTGCGGCTGGAGTCGGCATCGCCCTGGGCGGCGGCGAGGCTGAACCATTTGAAGGATTCGGCGAGGTTCTGTTCGACGCCGATGCCGCGGGCATAGAGGATGCCGAGGTTGAACTGGCTGTCGGCGACGCCGCGGTCGGCCGCCTTGCGGAACCACTGCGACGCGC
>CAVSXQ010000070.1:0-77102 GCA_963731915.1 uncultured Alphaproteobacteria bacterium | reverse complement strand
TTCCAATCTCTAAAGGCAACGCGATCGCGGCGTGCGCGAAAAATCGTCTTCATCGGAGCGGCGCGCCGGATCGATTACACCTCGCGATTCGATACGATCAGGGCGCCGACGCAGTGGAAAGCCCAGACCGGGCAACTCGCAGTGATTTCCGCAGGCAAATGGAACAAACTAAAAATCGTTTTTTAAAACAGAGACTTATGAGAAAAGTCTGATCACGGTTGCGTGTTATTTGTGCAACACAATTCCAAAAACGGGCTGAGTCACGTGTTTCGAAGCCGTTCCTTTGTTGCGTGTGCAGAAGTCCTCGGTAATTGTGATCAGGCGACGGAGGGGGGCATCCCGAGGTCGTCCCGTTTTAGGTGGTTCGCTTAAGTCCACTCGCGTTCTTGCGGGAGTGTCCGTAAGCGCGAATTCGGCTAAGCGGTGTTACTGGGGACAAGGGAACCAACCTTAGGGTGTCACAGCCCAGCGGATCCGGAACCTTCGCTTTAGAGCAACTTGGAGGTTAACATGAAGATGGTTAAGAGCCTTATCCTCGGCTCAGCGGCGGGTCTGATCGCCATGGGCGGAGCACAGGCAGCTGATCTTCCCGTCAAGGCCAAAGCGGTCGAGTACGTGAGGATCTGCTCCCTTTATGGTGCCGGTTTCTTCTACATTCCGGGCACCGACACCTGCATCAAGCTGGGTGGTTATGTGCGTATCGACACGACGTTCAACAGCGGTGCCGGCGCCTACGGTCAGCCGATGTATAGCGGTGATGCGGGCCAGATCAATCGCTACCGCGATTACTTCCTCGGCCGCTCTCGTATGGCGCTGACGGTTGATACCCGTACCGCCACCGAATACGGCGTTGTCCGCACCTTCGGCCAGGGTGACTTCCAGTTCAACAATTTCGGCAGTTCGAACCCGTTGACCCTCACGGCGTTCCCGGGCGGCGCTGCTAACGCGCTCAACGCCCCCGGCGGCGGTTATGTCGCGGTTGAAATGGTGTACATCCAGTTCGCTGGTTTCACCTTCGGTAAGTCCGCTTCGGCCTATGCCACTCCTTGGCACGGCTATCCGGGCAACAACAACTCGTACCTGATGGGTGGTCATGACACCGTCACTGGCGTGAACAACATCCAGTACACCGCCGAGTTCGGTAATGGCGTGTCGGCCTCGATCGGTCTCGACGATCCGACCGTGTTCAACCGTACCTCCGTGCTTAACCTGGGTGTAGGCGCTGTAGGCGCAGGCTTTGCGCTTAACGTCTCACCCACGGCCTTTGGTGCAAACGCTTACGGTGGTACACATGCTCCCGACCTCGTCGCCCGCCTTCGCGTCGATCAGGTTTGGGGTCTGTTCCAGATTTCAGGCGCCTTGCATGAAGTTAACGCTTCTTATAATCGCCTGGGTGCTGGCGGTGTTCCGACCAACCTATCTGAGATCAGCGGTCACCCCGATACCAAGTGGGGCGGATCGGTGATGGCTGCGTTGCAGATCAAGAACATCCCGTGGGGTGCTGGCGACGATTTCAAGATCGACGTCTCGCTACGCCAAGGGTATCACCAAGAACGTGATCTCGACGAGCGGCGCTTCGCCGAGCTTCGCGATGTTCAGTGGAACCGACCGTCTGGGTGCGTATCAGAGCCTTGGCTTTGGCCAAACGTCTGATGCGGTTTACCTGCCCGGGTTTCTTACCGGCGGTGCTACTGGCGACATTAAGCTGACGGAATGCATACGGTGTCCGTGGTGCGTACAACCACAACTGGGATCCCTACTGGTCGACCAGCCTCTGGGGCAGCTACGCCGCGGTTCGCTACAACGGTGACGCCCTCGACATCCTTTCCGCCAAGGGTCAGGTTTGCGCGAGTTTCAACTTCGGCAAGTTGCTTTCTGCAGACTATTCCTGCAACCCGGACTTCAACATTGCTCAGGTGGGCGTGGTCACCCGCTGGACTCCGGTCAGGAACCTGACGTTCTCGGCTGAACTCGGTGCGTTCTTCCTCGACCAGAAGTTCACGGGCGCTATCGGTGCGACACCCGCGGCTCCCAAGCCGATAGCCGTGTACGAGTTCAAGGACCAGAGCACTGTGTTCCTGAACGTTCGCGCTCAGCGCAACTTCTGATCCCGAAAGACTTGAAACACTTAGGAGAACCCCTGGCAGGAAACTGCTGGGGGTTTTTCTTTGCGATCCATAGCCATTAATCGTCTATAGCAAAACAGCCACAGCTGCGCGCCAAATGAAATGCTTCACGGTATTGTCGTTTCCCCTTTCAACTTTGAGGTATTTACTCAGGTGTGCGGTTCCTTCGAATTCGGGAAACTCTTATGATTAGGGCGCCAACACTCATTCTCGGCTCGGCGGCAGGCCTGATGGCCCTGAGCGGGGCACAGGCGGCCGATCTTCCGGTAAAGGCCAAGGCAATCGAATATGTGAGGATCTGCTCACTTTACGGCGCCGGCTTCTTCTACATCCCGGGCACCGACACCTGCATCAAGATCGGCGGTTATCTGCGCGCTGACACCACCTTCAACGGCGGTGTCCACGGCACGCCGACTTGGAACGGTGACCTCGGCCAGCAAAACCGCTACCGCGATTACTTCGTTTCCCGCTCTCGCATGGCGCTGCAGATCGATACCCGCACCGCGACCGAATACGGCGTGGTCCGCACCTTCGGCCAGGGCGACTTCCAGTTTAACAATTTCGGGAACTCCAATCCGGCCACGCTCTCGGCGTTCCCGGGCGGACTGCCGAACGCGCTGTACATCCCTGGCGGCGGTTACGTCGCGGTCGAATATCTCTTCATCCAGTTCGCCGGCTTCATCTTCGGTAAGTCGTCGTCGGCTTACTCGACCCCCTGGAACGGATTTCCGGGCAACATCAACTCAAACCTACTCGGCGGCAACAACACCGACACCGGCGTCAACAACATCCAGTACACCACCGAATTCGGCAATGGCGTGTCGGCCAGCATCGGGCTCGACGACCCCACCGTGTGGGACCGCACCAATCTCTATAATATCGCCGTCGGGATCGGGGCCAACGGAACGGGGTCCAATTCCTATGGCGGCACGCATGCCCCCGACATCGTCGCCCGGCTGCGCGTCGATCAGGCCTGGGGTCTGTTCCAGATCTCGGGCCAGGCGCATCTGGTGAACGCCTCCTACAACATACTCGGCGCGGGCGCGGTGCCAACCAACCTCTCCGAGATCAGCGGCCACCCCGACGACAAGTGGGGCGGTTCGGTGATGGCGGCGTTGCAGATCAAGAACATTCCGACCGGCGCGGGCGACGACATCAAGGTGGACGTGTCCTACGCCAAGGGTCTCACCAAGAACGTGATCGCTACCAGCGGCAGCTCGCCGAACTTCGCGATGTTCGGCGGCAGCGGCTTTGGCTACCAGAGCGTCGGCTTCGGCGCCACCACGGACGGGGTCTACCTCCCGGGCGCTGGCGGCACAGGCGGCATCATCCTCACCTCGGCCTGGGGCATCCGCGGCGCGTTCAATCACAACTGGGATCCGTACTGGTCGAGCAGCCTGTTCGGCAGCTACTCGGCCGTCAGGTACGACGGCGGAGCCAACGACAACTTGCTGGCCGCGGGAACAACCACGGCCAAGGGCGCTTACTGCGCTGCCTTCGCCGCCAGCCACCCGGGTCAGGCATTGGCCGGGAGCACTGCGGGTGCCTACACCTGTAACCCTGACTTCAACGTCTCGCAGCTCGGCGTCGTCATCCGCTGGACCCCGGTTAAGAACCTGACCTTTTCAGGCGAAGTCCAGTGGTTCCGTCTCGACCAGAAGATGTCGGGCAGCTCGGTATTCGCGGCGAGCGCTCCGAAGCCGTCCGCGCTCTACGAGTTCAAGGACCAGAACACGGTCCTGCTCCAGCTCCGCGTCCAGCGCAACTTCTAATACTTAGGCGTGCGGCAGACGACGCAATGCTCTGCGAAGTACGGGACCTCGCACGCAACCTGGCAATGCTCGTTCACGCGCTTCGCCATGGACTAGCATCGAGCAGTTTCCAAAGTGATGAGCAAATCGAAGGCGTCAGTCGCAAGAGCGCTTGCTGCGCGCAGATGTTGAGCGCCAAAAGACCCTCCATGAGATAGAAAGCTTACAAATAATGCAAGTAGAGGAACTCCGGCTTGCGTTGCGCCGGCTTGCGGCACTCGAGCGCTATTCCAAGCGGATCATTCACGCCTGACAAAATTCTCAGGGCAAAGGTTTGAAACTGTTTTGGAGCCGCAAGAGCCATGAGAAGGTGAAAATTTCGCAGAACGAACCCAATCCTGTCTCCGGACGATGACTCACAGCACGCTGTTTTTCTAATTGCCGGGCTAAAGTTTGCCTATTCGACGCTGGCGCCGCGGCGCAAATCCGCCTCGATCTGCAGCCTTGTTCCGCCGCCGAAGCGGGCGCGGTAGACCTGCAGATTCTCCATGATCCGCTGCACGTAATTGCGCGTCTCGGAGAACGGAATCAATTCGACCCAGTCGACGGCATCGACCTTGGGATCGCGCGGATCGCCGTAGCGCCCGACCCATTTCTTGACGCTGCCGCGGCCGGCATTGTAGGCGGCAAACGTCATGATGTAGGAGCCGCGGTAGTCCTCGAGCAGGCCGCCGAGCTCGGCAGCGCCAAGGGTGGCGTTGTAGGCCGGATCGTTCTTCAGCCGGGCGAGATCGTAAGTGGCGCCGTGCCGCTTGGTGACATAGCGGGCGGCATCTGGCGTGACCTGCATCAGCCCATAGGCTTGCGCGGGGGACACCACTGACGGATTGAACGCGCTTTCCTGCCGGGCGATCGCGTAAACGATGCTTCGTTCGACTTCCGGCCCGATCGCGTTGAACGGCGGAATCCCCGTCACCGGATAGGCGTAGAAATCGAACGGCAGTCCGCGATTGAGCGCGGCCTTGCCCATCAGCAACATGCCGCGGGCGTCGCTATAGCGCGAGGTCACCTCGCCAAGCCCGGTCAGCGCGTCGGGATCGCCGTTTTCGCCCATGTCGGCGAGAATCGGGATCGCGTATTCGCCTTCGTCGAGCTCGTAGAGCAATTGCACCGCACGGACGATCTCAAGCCGCTCGACATTGCGGCCGCGGCCGGAAGGAGCGCCGTTGATCTCGAGCTGCGGCAGTCCGAGTTTTGCCCGCGCCAACTGGCCGTAATAGCTGGTCGATTGCTCGGCAGCCCGGAGGTAGGCGGCGCGCGCCTCTTGCGCCCGGCCGCCCGCCTCAGCCGCGCGGCCCTGCCAATAGCCGGCGCGCGCCAGCGCGGTCGGGTTGACGCTGCCGACACCGATGCGCGCAAAATGCTGCGCGGCGACCGACGGGTCTTTCAGGAAGCGCAGCGCGATCCAGCCGGCGGTGAATTCCTGCTCGGTCTTGTAGATGTCGCGCGCCGGCAGCGCGGCGTCGCGCGCGATCAGGTAGGCGGTGCGGTGCTCGCCGACGTCGATCATCTTGCGCGCCAGCAGGCGCCGCTCGATCCACCATTCGTCGAGATTGTGCAGGCGGTTCGGATCCTTTGGCGCGCTCATCATGAGCTGCGCGGCCTCGGTGAATTTTTCGTCGCGGCGGAGCAACTGGATCCTGGCGAACAGGTAGCCGGGGTCGGAATGCAGCTCGCGCGGCACCGCATCGAGCAGCGCCTTGAGGTTGCCACCCTTGTGATTGGCGGCAATGCGTGCCTTCGCCAGGGCGACGTGACCTGCGCCAAGGCGTTTGGCCGCGCGCGTGCCGGCTGCCTCGTTTTCGGTACCGTAGAGCAGGGTGTCCATCCGCGCCTTGTGATCGCCCGCCGTCAGCAGCGCGCCGAACAGGTCGAGCGCCGCGCTCTCGGTGTCTTCCGACATCGGGTCGTTGCGCCAGGCCTGGCGCACCAGGCGCTCGGCATTGGCGCGGTCGCCGCGGGCGATCATCGCTTTCGCCAGCGAGAAGCGGCCCTTGGCGGAAATCGGCGACTGGTTCTCGAACCACGCCCACACCGCCGCGTCGTCGCGCTTGTCGTCCCACAGCGCCGCCTCGAGGCGGCGGCGCAGGAAGGTTTGCGACGGCCAGCTCGGGTTGGAGGCGAGGAAGGCGCGATAGCGTTCGACGGTGACGTTATTGTTTTCGCTGCGCAGGATCAGCCATTCGGCGAGCTTTTTCGCCACCGGATCCGAGATCGTGGCGGTGAGCTGCGAGGCGTCGTCGGGCTTGCGCTTGCGGATCAGCTCGATGACGTTTTCCAGCGCCTCCTTGTCGGCCTGCGAGGTCGAAGAAGTCGCCGCCATCGCGGCCGCTGCCACCGGCTTGCGGGCCGGCGGCGCAGCGGCATGCTGGCGCGTGGCCGGCGCCAGCGCAGGCGGCGCAGGGGTGGGAGCGGGGGCAGGTGTCGCCGGAGCCGCGGCGACGGGGTTGGTTTTCCCTGCCTCAGCATTGGCCGTGGGCGCGGCCGCGGGCACAGTCTTCGGCACGACGCTGCGGGCGATCGGCCGCGGCTTTGGCAATGGAACCTTTGGCGCTGCCCAAGCGCTGGTTGCGACCGACCATGCAGCCACAAACGCCAGGCTGGTCACCAACGCGGTCGATCGCAATGCGGCTGTGCGTACGGATCGGGTCACGGTTTTCCCTGACGGCGAATCATTCGGGCTCACATGAGCTAGGTCTATTTGATTGAATATGCGGTAAAAACACTAAAAGGCCCGCAGCCGGGATGTTCTCTGCGCCCATACCGCGGCAAAATCGCGGCTATAACAGGCCCGGTACGGGCCTTTCGCCGGGCCGTCAGACCCGGTATGAATTGCATTCCAGTTCAGATGGCGCGCGCAAGTTTCGGAGGAAGTCCATGGCAGCCAAGACGAAATTCGTGGGGTCATTCACCGCCTTGGTCACGCCATTCAAGAACGGTTCGCTCGATGAGGCGGCCTTTCGCGGCCTCGTCAGCTGGCAAATCGAGCAGGGCTCGCACGGTCTCGTCCCCGTCGGTACGACCGGCGAAAGCCCGACCCTCAGCCATGATGAGCACCACCGGGTGGTCGAGATGTGCATCGATGAGGCGAAGGGACGCGTGCCTGTCATCGCCGGCGCGGGATCGAATTCCACGCGCGAGGCCGTCGATCTGGCAGTCCATGCCGAGAAGGCCGGCGCCGATGCCGTGCTGGTCGTGACGCCGTACTACAACAAGCCCACCCAGGAAGGGATGTATCAGCACTTCAAGGCGGTGAATGATGCGATCGGCATTCCGATCATCATCTACAACATCCCGCCGCGCTCCGTCGTCGATATGTCGGTAGAGACCATGACCCGGTTGTTCGAGTTGAAGAACATCGCCGGTGTCAAGGACGCTACCGCCAATCTGGCCCGCGTGTCGCAGCAGCGCCACGCGATGGGATCGGATTTTATCCAGCTTTCCGGCGAGGACATGACGGCGCTGGCCTATATGGCGGCGGGCGGACATGGTTGCATCTCGGTTGTCGCTAACGTGGCGCCGAAGCTGTGCGCCGAGCTGATGTCCGCCGTGCTGAAAGGCGACTACGCCACGGGATTGAAAATTCAAGACCGATTGGTGCCGCTGCACGACGCCATCTTCAAGGAGCCGGGCCTTGCTGGAGCCAAGCATGGCCTAAAGCTGCTGGGACGGCTGGAAGAAGAAGTGCGCTTGCCGCTGATGACGGTGACGCCGCCAACGGGCAAAGTGATCCGCGACGCCATGGTGCATGCCGGCCTGATCAACTGAGCTTCTAGACCCTGCAGACATGAGTTTTGCTGTCCGCGAGGCCGAAGAGAAGGGGCTGCGCATGCTGAAGGAATTTCGCGAATTCGCCATGAAGGGCAATGTCGTCGACCTCGCGGTCGGCGTCATCATCGGCGCGGCCTTCGGCGGCATCGTGACCTCGCTGGTCGGCGACATCATCATGCCCATTATCGGCGCGATCACCGGCGGGCTCGACTTCTCCAACTACTTCACCGGTTTGTCGAAGTCGGTGACCGCGACCAACCTGGCGGACGCCAAGAAACAGGGCGCGGTGCTGGCCTGGGGCAGTTTCCTCACGCTGACGATCAATTTCATGATCATCGCGTTCGTGCTGTTCATCGTGATCCGCGCCATGAACCAGTTCAAGCGCAAGGAAGAGGCCGCGCCATCAGCGCCGACCGAAGCTCACCAAGCAAGAAGAGCTGCTGACCGAGATCCGCGATCTCCTGAAGAAGAACTGACGTGGCCGGGAAAAACGAGCGTCCGATCAAGGTCGTCGCTGAAAATCGCAAAGCCCGGTTCAACTATGCGATCGAGGACACCATCGAAGCCGGCATTTCGCTGACCGGCACCGAGGTCAAGTCGATCCGCAACGGCAAGAGCACGATCGCGGAATCCTACGCCGATTCCAAGGACGGCGAGATCTGGCTGATCAACGCCAACATTCCCGAATACCTGCAGGGCAACCGCTTCAACCACGAGCCGAAGCGGCCGCGAAAGCTGTTGCTGCACAAGAAGCAGATCAGCAAATTGATGGGCGCGGTCGATCGCGAGGGCATGACGCTGATCCCGCTAAAGCTCTATTTCAACGAGCGCGGCCGGGCGAAACTGCTGCTGGCGGTCGCCAAGGGCAAAAAGCTACACGACAAGCGCGAGAGCGAGAAAAAACGCGACTGGGGCCGGGAAAAAGGCCGCCTGCTGCGGGCGCGGGGGTAGCGTGTTCGTCATTGCGAGCAAAGCGAAGCAATCCAGTGTTAGGGACGCAGGAACTGGATTGCTTCGTCGCTGTCGCTCCTCGCAATGACGACCGATGGAGAACGGAACGATGAACCAGAAGAACCTGCTCGAAGTCGACTGGAGCAAGATCCCGGCGCCGACGGATGATGGTGCCGCCGCGCATCTGAAGGGCATGAAAATCCCGTCCGTCCACCTCGTCGCCACCGGCGATGCTTCGGTGGACCTGTCATCGCTCACCGGCCGCACCGTCGTGTTCGCCTATCCCCGCACCGGCGAGCCCGGCAAGATCAGCCTGGTCGACGACTGGGACATGATCCCGGGTGCGCGCGGCTGCACGCCGCAGACCTGCTCGTTCCGCGATCTCTTTGCCGAACTGAAGGCGGCAGGTAGCCGCGCAGGTATTCGGCCTGTCGACTCAGAGCAACGCCTACCAGACCGAGATGGCCTCGCGGCTGCATCTGCCGTTTCCGGTGCTGTCTGATGAGAAGCTGGCGCTTTCCCGCGCGCTGAATTTGCCGACCATGCAGGTCGCGGGCCTGACCTTGATCAAGCGCCTTGCGCTGATCATTGACGATTCGCGCATCACGCAGGTGTTCTACCCGGTGTTTCCGCCGGACCGGAACGCGGGCGACGTGCTGGATTGGCTGAAGGAAAATCCCGTTTGATTTCGTAGGGTGGGCAAAGCGAAGCGTGCCCACCAACTTGGCTCCGAGCATTCGATGGTGGGCACGGCGCAAGTGCGCCTTTGCCCACCCTACAAATCTCACCCCAAGTTCGCTCTAACCTTGGCAAAAACCTCGCGAAACATCTTTGGCGTCAGCACGCCGGTGTTCGTGTTGTAGCGCGAGCAGTGATAGCTGTCGTACAGCCCGATGTGGCCGGCCATATGCACGGCACCGTGCCCAAAGGGGACGGCGGCGTTGCGCAACCCCAGGGCTTTCACCGTCGATTCGTGCGCGATCCGGCCGAGCATCACGATTGCGTGCAGTTTTGGCATCGTCGCGATCGTCGCTGACAGGAATTGCCGGCAGGTGTTGATCTCGATGGGCAGCGGCTTGTTCTGCGGCGGCACGCAGCGCACAGCGTTGCTGATCCGGCAGTCGACCAGCTTCAAGCCGTCGTCGGGGCGCGCCTGGTAGATGCCCTTGGCAAATCCGTATTCCAGCAGCGTCGCGTAGAGCAGGTCGCCGGCAAAATCGCCGGTGAAGGGGCGGCCGGTGCGATTGGCGCCTTGCATTCCCGGCGCGAGGCCGACGATCAGCAGTCTTGCGTTGGCATCGCCGAACGAGGCGACCGGCGCGTTGAACCAGCCGGGCTCTTTCGCGCGCGTCTGCTCGCGGAAATCCACGAGCCGCGGGCAAAGCGGGCAGTTGCGGCCGGGTTCAGGTGCGGGGAGGGTGGTGCGGTTCTCAGTCGTCGAATTCGTCGTCATCGGCCCGTGGCGCCATAGTGGTCGCGCGCTGCAGGAATTGCGGCGCGTGATGACGCGGTTCGCGCGGGGCCGGGCGTTCCGACGGATCGCGGCCGAGTTTCGACTGCAATTCCACGAGGTCGGTGAAGACGTCGGCCTGACGGCGCAATTCGTCGGCGATCATCGGCGGCTGGCTCGAGATCGTCGAGATCACCGTGACGCGGACGCCGCGGCGCTGCACCGCTTCAACCAGCGAGCGGAAATCGCCGTCGCCGGAGAACAGCACCATCTGGTCGATATGTTCGGCGAGTTCCATCGCATCGACCGCGAGCTCGATGTCCATGTTGCCCTTGACCTTGCGGCGGCCCGAGGCGTCGATGAATTCCTTGGTCGCCTTGGTGACGACGGTGTAGCCGTTGTAGTCGAGCCAATCGATCAGCGGGCGGATCGAGGAGTATTCCTGATCCTCGATGATCGCCGTGTAGTAGAACGCCCGCAACAGCGTGCCGCGTCCCTGGAATTCCTTGAGAAGGCGCTTGTAATCGATATCGAAGCCGAGCGTCTTGGCGGTGGCATAGAGGTTGGCGCCATCGATAAAGAGCGCAATCTTGCTGGAAACAGGTGACATCAAGGTTTTCTCGCGTTGTTAACGTTTTTAGCGCAGCGGCAACCGACCGCGCGCAGTTCTCACGCCGTGCTGCCTAAAGTTCGGTGAATCTTTCCCCGACACAGTCACCACCTGAATTATGGTGCGGCGAGGGCAAAAAACCTAGACTTTTGACGCTGCAATGTAGCGATTTTACTTGTCCTGGACGGCACTTCGCCATGTCGCGGGACGCTCCGGCCTGCTGGCCCCGCGGAGGGGTTAGCAGAGCCCGCCGGGAACGCAAATCACAAATTTTGCCTTGCGAAATCATACGGGGGCCTATAACTACCCTTGAATAATCAACATATTCGGCCCCTTTTAACGGAGCGACAGGCATGGCGCGCGTCACCGTCGAAGACTGCATTGATAAGGTAGACAACCGGTTCGACCTGGTTTTGTTGGCGGCACACCGTGCCCGGATGATTTCGTCCGGATCACAACTAACGGTTGATCGCGATAATGACAAGAACCCCGTCGTTTCCCTGCGCGAAATCGCCGACTCCTCGATTTCGCCCGAGGATCTGCGGGAAGAACTGGTGCATTCCCTGCAGAAATTTGTCGAGGTCGACGAGCCCGAGCCCGACACCGTGCCCCTGATCGGATCGGCCGGCGCCAGCGTCGATGCCGACGATACCGAGGTCGCGGTCGAGCGCATGACGGAAGAGGAGCTCCTCAAGGGCCTGGAAGGCCTCGCGCCGCCGGAAGAGCAGCCCGAGGAAGACGAATAAACCTCCCTCCAATCGCTCGGATTTTACGAAAGGCCCGGACATTTGTTCGGGCCTTTGCTTTTGTTGACATTTTTGCGGTTAGAATGCGTTCTTGAGGCGGAAGTCGAGCGTCGGGTGCACGACATAGTGCAGCTTCGCTCGAAAGCGCATTACATTGTGGCGAAAGGGCTTTTCCGGCCCGCGCGCGAAGGCGGTGATTCGAATGGCGTTCTGGCGCCGCACCCCACGGCAGATGCAGGCCGCAACCGAGCAGGTTGCGGTCGCGCCGTCGTCGTCGGCCGCGCGGACCGCCAAGTTGCGCGCCGGCATGATGCGGCAATACGACCTGGTTGAGCGGGTCAGGTCATACAACCCGGACACCGACGAAGACCTTTTGAACCGCGCCTATGTCTACGCCATGAAGGCGCATGGCGCGCAGACCCGCGCCTCCGGCGACCCCTATTTCTCGCATCCGCTCGAGGTCGCAGCCATCCTCACCGCGCTGAAGCTCGACGACGCCACCATCGTGGCGGCGCTGCTGCACGACACGATCGAGGACACCGAGGCGACACGCGCCGAAATCGACCAGATCTTTGGCCACGAGATCGGCGCGCTGGTCGAGGGCCTGACGAAACTGAAACGGCTTGAACTGGTGTCGCGCGAGGCCAAGCAGGCGGAGAACCTGCGCAAGCTGCTGCTGGCGATCGCCGACGACGTCCGCGTGCTCCTGATCAAGCTTGCCGACCGCCTGCACAACATGCGCACGCTGGAATTCGTGCCGCCGGTCTCGCGCCGCCGCATCGCCGAGGAGACGCTCGACATCTATGCGCCGCTTGCGGGGCGCATGGGCATGCAGGAGATGCGGGAGGAACTCGAGGATCTTTCGTTCCGCAGCCTCGATCCGGAAGCCTATGCCGTCGTGAAGCAGCGGCTCGATGCGCTCGCCGAGCGCAACCGCAATCTCATCAGCGAGATCGAGAGCCAGCTCTCGAAAAACCTGCAGAAGAACGGCGTGGTCGCGCATGTTTACGGCAGGCGCAAAAAGCCGTTTTCGATCTGGACCAAGATGGAGCGCAAATCGGTCGGCTTCGAACAATTGTCCGATATTTTCGGCTTCCGCATCGTGCTCGATGACGTCGAGGCCTGCTACCGCGCGCTCGGTGTCGTGCACACCACCTGGCCGGTGGTGCCCGGCCGCTTCAAGGACTACATCTCGACGCCGAAGCAGAACGACTATCGCTCGATACACACTACCGTGATCGGCCCCGGCAACCAGCGCGTCGAACTGCAGATCCGCACCGAGGACATGGACCAGATCGCCGAATTCGGCATCGCCGCGCATGCGTTCTACAAGGACGGCGTCGGCTCGCCGACCGAACTTCTGAAGCGCGAATCCAACGCCTTTGCCTGGCTGCGTCACACCGTCGGCATCCTGTCGGAAAGCGCCAACCCCGAAGAGTTTCTGGAGCATACCAAGCTCGAGCTGTTCCACGACCAGGTGTTCTGCTTCACCCCCAAAGGCAGGCTGATCGCGCTCCCGCGCCACGCCAATGTGATCGACTTTGCCTATGCGGTGCATACCGATGTCGGCAACAGCGCGGTGGGCTGCAAGATCAACGGCAAATTCGCGCCGCTGTCGTCGGAACTTGCCAACGGCGACGAGGTCGAGGTTTTGACCTCGCAGGCGCAATCGGCGCCGCCATCGGCCTGGGAGACGCTTGCGGTGACCGGCCGCGCGCGGGCTGCGATCCGGCGCGCCACCCGCACGGCGGTCCGCGATCAGTATGCCGGGCTTGGCCGGCGCATCGTCGAGCGCCTGTTTGCGCGCGCCAAGATCGAATATGCCGACGACAAGCTGAAGGGCGCGCTGCCGCGGCTGGCGCGCACCTCGATCGAGGACGTGATGGCGTCGGTCGGGCGTGGCGAACTCAAGGCCTCCGACGTCGCCCGAGCGATGTATCCCGATTACAAGGAAGAGCGGGTGGCCCGCTACGGCGCCAAGAAGAGCCTCGCGGTCAAGATGAAGGCGCAGCCGCATCATCCGGCGCGCAGCGCTTCCGTGATCCCGGTCGGCGGCGGCAGTTCCGACCTGCCGATCAAGTTCGCGCCGAATGGCGGCGCGGTGCCGGGCGACCGCATCGTCGGCATCATCACCCCGGGCGAGGGGATCACGATCTATCCGATCCAGGCGCCGGCGCTGAAGGACTTTGAGGAAGAGCCGGAGCGCTGGCTCGACGTCCGCTGGGATATCGACGAGACCACGCCGCAGCGCTTTCCGGCGCGGATTCGCGTCGACAATGTCAACGAGCCCGGCAGCCTCGCCCAGGTCGCCACCGTGATCGCCGAGCATGACGGCAATATCGATAATATCAGCATGAGCCGCCGCTCGCCTGACTTCACCGAGCTGACCATCGACCTCGAGGTCTATGACCTCAAGCATCTCAGTGCAATTATCGCGCAACTCCGTGCAAAGGCGGTCGTCGCGCGGGTCGAGCGGGTCAACGGCTGATCATTGTTCCTCATGGTGAGGAGGCGCTCTTGCGCCGTCTCGAACCATGAGGCCATTATGCGGCCGCTCATCCTTCGAGACGCCGCTTCGCGGCTCCTCGGGATGAGGGAGACACCGCAGAATTCCAGCGAGCCCGCCATGCCAAAACCTCCGCCGCTGCGCCTCGGCGTCAACGTCGATCACGTCGCCACCCTGCGCAACGCGCGGGCCGGGGCGCGTCCCGATCCGGTCCGCGCAGCGCTGGCCGCGATCGAGGCCGGCGCCGACGGCATCACCGCGCATCTGCGCGAGGACCGCCGCCATATCCGCGACGAGGACATGACGCGGCTGAAGGCTGAAATCTCAAAACCGCTGAATTTCGAGATGGCGGCAACCGACGACATGCTGCGCATTTCGCTCGCGACCAAACCGCACGCGGTGTGCCTGGTGCCGGAGCGGCGCGAGGAATTGACCACCGAAGGCGGCCTCGACGTTGCCGGCCAGCACAACACGCTAAAACCGTTCATCGCAAAACTGAACGACGCCGGCGTGCGGGTGTCGCTGTTCATCGCCGCCGACCCGCGCCAGATCGAGATGGCCGCAAAGCTGCGCGCGCCGGTGATCGAAATCCATACCGGCGCCTGGTGTGACGCCGTGGTCGACGGCCATACGGCAAAGGCTGCTGCCGAGTGGCAGCGCATCGCCGAGGGCGCAAAGCTGGGGCGTGCCGCCGGGCTGGAGGTCCATGCCGGCCACGGGCTCGATTATGCGACCGCCGAAACCATCGCTGCGCTTCCCGAAATCGCCGAGCTCAACATCGGCTATTTCATGGTCGGCGAAGCGATCTTCGTCGGCCTCGGTGAGACCGTGCGCGCGATGCGCGCGGCGATGGACCGCGGCCGCAAGAAACTGGAAAGCGCGGCATGATCATCGGCATCGGCTCCGACCTGATCGACATCACCCGCGTCGCAAAGGTCATCGAGCGCCATGGCGACCGCTTTCTCGACCGCATTTTTACCGATGCCGAGCGGGCGAAGGCGGCGCGGCGTTCCAATAATGAAAAGATGGTGGTCGCAACCTACGCCAAACGCTTTGCCGCCAAGGAGGCCTGTTCCAAGGCGCTCGGCACCGGAATCCGGCGCGGGGTGTGGTGGCGGGATATGGGGGTGGTGAACCTGCCCGGCGGGCGGCCGACCATGCAACTGACCGGCGGGGCGCTGGCCCGGCTTCAGGCGCTGACGCCGGACGGTTTTGAGGCGCGGATCGACCTCTCCATTACCGACGATTGGCCGTTGGCGCAGGCTTTCGTCATAATTTCGGCGGTAGTTCCCGGCAAATCCTGACCCCGCCGGATGACGATGCAATCCGGGCCGCGGCTAAACTAAAAATCCTTTTATCTTCAATGGATTGGAGGTTTTTGATGCGGCACTTGATTGCGCGTCTGCGAACAACCGTCTAAAACGCCGCAAGATTTGGGATAATCGAGTCAGGGCGAATTACCGGCGTTTCATCGGAATTCGTTCTCAACATCAGAATAGAGATCATTTTCTTGGCGCGAACGGACAGCGATTTGCGTAGGGAAAGCGTTCTGCCACCATGCGGGCGATGGGCTTTGCGGGAATTGGGAAAGCGATGAGCGTGACATCCGGGACAAAATCTGAAAGCGGTTTTGGTGAAACCATCCGCGTCGTCGTCCATGCCCTGCTGATCGCCCTGGTGATCCGGACTTTCCTGTTCCAGCCCTTCAATATCCCCTCGGGATCGATGAAGGCGACGCTTTTGGTCGGCGACTATCTGTTCGTCTCGAAATACTCCTACGGCTACAGCCATTATTCGATTCCGCTGTCGCCGCCGCTGTTCTCGGGCCGCATCTTCGGCTCCGATCCGGCCCGTGGCGACATCATCGTGTTCCGCCTGCCAAAGGATGATTCCACCGACTACATCAAGCGCGTGATCGGGCTGCCCGGCGACCGCGTCCAGATGCGGGAAGGCCTGCTCTACATCAACGACATGGCGGTCAAGCGCGAGCGGCTGAGCGATTTTATCGGCGAGGATCCCTGCGGTTCCGACGCCACCTCGCGGGTCAAGCGCTGGAAGGAAACGCTGCCGAACGGCGTCAGCTATGAGACGCTCGATTGCGTCGACAACGGCTTTTACGACAACACCAACGTCTACACCGTGCCGGCCGGCCATTTCTTCATGATGGGCGACAACCGCGACAACTCGACCGACAGCCGCGTGCTGTCGGCGGTCGGCTATGTGCCGTACCAGAATATCGTCGGCCGGGCGCAGATGATCTTCTTCTCCATTGCCGAAGGCGAACACGCCTGGATGTTCTGGCGCTGGCCGACCGCCGTGCGCTGGAATCGTCTCTTCACCATCGTGCGATGAACGACGATACGCCCGTCATCCATCCCGACGCATCGGGCGACACAGCCCCGCAGCCGGACGCCGCAGGCGAAGCCGCGCCGAAGAAAAAGGGCAGGCGGGCGAGGAAGACGGCGGCCGTCGTTGCGATGGAGAAGCGGGTCGGCCACGTGTTCGCCGATCGCGCGCTGATGGTGACGGCATTCACGCATGTGTCGGCGCTCAGCCCCTCGCGTCATCGCCGGGAAAGCTACCAGCGGCTGGAATTTCTCGGCGATCACGTACTCGGGCTCGTCGTATCCGACATGCTGTACCGCGCCTTTCCCAATGCCGATGAGGGCGAGCTGTCGAAGCGCCTTTCTGATCTCGTGCGCAAGGAAACCTGCGCCGATGTCGCTGAAGCGTTGGGGCTCGACGAAGACATCAAGCTTGGCGCCGTCGGTAACGCGATGGCGAACGCACGACTGCGCAAGGCCGTGCTCGGCGACATCTGCGAGGCCGTGATCGGCGCGATCTATCTCGACGGCGGCTATCAGGCGGCGGCGCAATTCGTCGAGCGCCACTGGACCGCGCGGATGAAAAAACATCGCCGGACGCCGCGCGATCCCAAGACGGGCCTGCAGGAATGGGCGCAATCGAAGGGCCTGCCGACGCCGGTCTATCGCGAGGTCGGTCGCACCGGACCGCAGCACGATCCGTTGTTCCGCGTGTCGGTGACGCTGCCGGGCCTCGAGCCGGCGGAAGGCACGGGCCCCAACAAGCGCGGGGCGGAAAAAAGCGCTGCGCTCGCCATGATCGCGCGCGAGAAGGTCGGCGGCAAATATGAAGCCTGAGGCGAGCGGCGAAGGCGCACCCGCCGCGACGCGCTGCGGCTTCGTCGCCCTGATCGGCGCGCCGAATGTCGGCAAATCGACGCTGGTCAACGCGCTGGTCGGCGCCAAGGTGACGATCGTCTCGCGAAAAGTGCAGACGACGCGGGCGCTGATCCGCGGCATCCTCGTCGAGAACAACGCGCAGGTTGTGCTGGTCGACACGCCCGGCATCTTCGCGCCGAAACGGCGGCTCGACCGCGCCATGGTGCTGACGGCGTGGACCGGCGCCCATGACGCCGACCTCGTCTGCGTGCTGCTGGACGCCAAGCTCGGCATCGACACCGAAGCCGACACCATCCTCACCACGCTCGCCAAGGTGGCTCACCCCAAAATTCTGGTGATCAACAAGATCGACCTGGTACCGCGCGAAAAATTGCTGGCGCTGGCAAAGGCCGCCAATGACCGCCTGAAATTCGAAAACACCTTCATGATTTCGGCGCTGTCGGGCGACGGTATCGACGATTTGCGGCAGACGCTGGCGGCCCTGGTGCCGGAGGGGCCGTTCCATTATCCCGAGGATCAGATGTCGGTAGCGCCGCTGCGCCATCTCGCCGCCGAAATCACCCGCGAAAAGATCTTTCGGCAGCTGCATCAGGAACTGCCGTATCAATCAACCGTCGAGACCGACAGCTGGACCGACCGCAAGGACGGTTCGGTCCGGATCGAGCAAACCATCTTTGTCGAGCGCGAAAGCCAGCGCAAGATCGTGCTCGGTAAGGGCGGCGCCACCATCAAGTCGATCGGCGCGGATGCACGCAAGGAGATCGCCGAGATCGCGGGCCAGCCGGTGCACCTCTTCCTGTTCGTCAAGGTGCGCGAGAACTGGGGCGACGACCCCGACCGCTACAGGGAAATGGGGATAGAATTCCCCAAAGAATAACCAAGCAACAGGCGGCGTCGCCGATGACCGTGCCCAAAAATGTCTGGTGGTTCGAGGTGCTGCTCTACGCGTCGTTGACGCTGGATGCGCTGTCGGTCGCGTTCCAGGACCGCACGCCGCGCGCCGACATGACGGAGCAGATGATCAGCGTCGCCACCATCATGGCGGCCATCCTGATCCTGCTGCTGGTCTGGTTCGTCTGGCTCGGCGCACGCCGCCGCAAGAGCTGGCCGCGCTGGGCATTGACGGCGGCGCTGGTGCTGTCGTCGATCTCGCTGACGCAGGTGATCGGCGACAAGGGCCTGCAGCTCGACAGTTTTGTCGACGTCGTGTCTTGTGCGCTGACGCTGGGCGGGCTGTATTGCTCCTTCACCGGCGATGCGAAGGACTGGTTCAACGCGTAAGGGGCTATGCAGGACGGGTTAGCGCAGCGTAACCCGCCGCAACTTGCCGTGAATTGGCGGATTACGCTGCGCTAATCCGCCCTACAGCCCTCTGGAATCTTGTAGTCTCCACCCCATGGAATGGACCGACGACGGCATTGTCCTGGGCGTGCGGCGGCATGGCAAATCCTCCGCCATTGTCGAACTGCTCACCCGCGAGCATGGCCGCCATCTCGGCCTCGTGCGCGGCGGCGCCGGCAAGCGCATGCGCCCGCTGCTGCAGCCCGGCAACAGCGTCACCGCGGTGTGGCGGGCTCGGCTCGACGAGCATCTCGGCTATTACCAGTTAGAGGGAACGCGGCTGCGCGCGGCGACGCTGCTGGCTTCGTCCCATGCCGTATTCGGCGTGACGCACCTGGCCTCGCTGGCCCGCCTGCTGCCGGAGCGCGATCCCCATGAAGACATTTTTGAGATGCTCGAGCACACGCTTGACGACTTTGACGACGTCGGCGGCGCCGCGGCCCATTTGATCCGGTTCGAGATGGCGATGCTCGCCGAACTCGGCTTTGGGCTCGATCTGGAAAACTGCGCCGCCACCGGCGAGACCGCGGACCTCATCTATGTCTCGCCAAAATCCGGTGGCGCGGTGTCGCGCACGGCCGGCGAGCCGTTCCGCGACCGCCTGCTGCGGCTACCGGCCTTTTTGCGCGAAGGCGAGGGTGGCCAAAACGGCTGGTCGGATCAGGATCTGCAGGACGGCTTTCGGCTGACGGGCATGTTCCTGCTCCGCCATGTGCTGGAGCCCCGTGGGCAGGGGCACTCGGACGCAAGGGACGGATTTATCAGGGCGGTCGCGAACAAGCGGGCGCGGCTGGCGGTTGCCGGCCCTTGATTCCCGGAAATCGGGTGGACAGCGGCGGGCTGCCGGGACAGGAGCAGTCTGGCGGCCCAACCCGAGGGACGGAAATGAGCCAAGACCTTTCGCAACACGAGCTTTCGCAAGAGGCGGTTGAAGATTTCTTTGATCGCTTCGTCGCTGCGTTTGCCACATTCGACGCCGCGAGGTGGCAAACCTGTTCATGACGCCCGGCGTCGCGCTTCGCAGCGATGCAACGCCGGTCGCGCTGACGGCCCGCTCGGATGTCCTGACCTATTATCAGGCCGCGCTAAACGGCTACCGCGAGCGCGGATGCGTGGACTGTCGGTGGGACGACCTGGCGCTGACGGCGATGGGCAGCAGAAGCGCGCTGGCCGCGGTGTCCTGGACCCTGCGCCGCCACGATGGCTCGAACCTTGCGAACTGGAGGCAGTCCTACTGTCTCGCGGGCACTGCCGACGGGCCTAAAATCTATGCATCGGCAACACATTCCACGGCCCGCTGATTCGCGTCTTGCCCGATTCACCCCAAAAGTTTAACCCGGTGACATGGGAAAAGCACTGATTCCGCCGGAACCGCCCGAGGTTCACGAGGTGATGCTGCGTGATGCGCTGGAAGAGCGCTATCTCGCTTACGCGCTCTCGACCATCATGCATCGCGCGCTGCCGGATGCCCGCGACGGGCTGAAGCCGGTACACCGGCGCATCCTCTACGGCATGCGGCTGTTGCGGCTCGATCCCGGCACCGCGTTCAAGAAATCCGCAAAAATCGTCGGCGACGTGATGGGCTCGTTCCATCCGCATGGCGACCAGGCGATCTACGACGCCATGGTGCGTCTCGCGCAGGATTTTTCCTCGCGCTACCCGCTGGTCGACGGCCAGGGCAACTTTGGCAATATCGACGGCGATAATCCCGCCGCCTACCGCTACACCGAAGCGCGGATGACCGCGGTCGCGCAGCTCCTGATCGACGGCATCGACGAGGACGGTGTCGAATTCCGCCCCAACTATGACGGCCAGACCAAAGAGCCGGTCGTCATGCCCGGCGGTTTTCCGAACCTGCTCGCCAACGGCGCGCAGGGCATCGCGGTCGGCATGGCGACCTCGATCCCGCCGCACAACGCCGCCGAACTCTGCGACGCGGCGCTGCATTTGATCGACAAGCCCGAGGCCAAGTCGAAATCGCTGCTGAAATGGGTCAAGGGTCCGGATTTCCCGACCGGCGGCATCATTGTGGACTCCAAGGAAGTCGATTGCCGAGGCCTACGTGACCGGCCGTGGCTCGTTCCGCACCCGCGCCAAATGGGTGCAGGAAGAGGGCTCGCGCGGCACCTGGGTGGTCGTCATCACCGAAATCCCGTGGCTGGTGCAGAAATCCCGGCTGGTCGAAAAGATCGCTGAACTGCTCAACGAGAAAAAGCTGCCGCTGGTCGGCGACGTCAGGGATGAATCCGCGGAAGACATCCGCCTCGTGATCGAGCCGAAGTCGCGCGCGGTCGATCCTGAGTTGCTGATGGAATCGCTGTTCAAGCTGACCGAGCTGGAAAGCCGCATTCCCCTAAACCTCAACGTGTTGGTGAAGGGCCGCATCCCCAAGGTGCTGGGGCTGGCCGAGTGCCTGCGCGAATGGCTCGACCATCTGCGCGACGTGCTGGTCCGCCGCACCAATTACCGCAAGACGCAGATCGAGAACCGGCTCGAAGTGCTCGGCGGCTATTTGATCGCCTATCTGAACATCGACAAGGTGATCAAGATCATCCGCACCGAGGACGAGCCGAAACCGGCGCTGATCAAGGCGTTCAAGCTCACCGAGGTGCAGGCCGACGCCATCCTCAACATGCGCCTGCGCTCTCTGCGCAAGCTCGAGGAGATGGAGATCAGGACGGAGGAGAAAGACCTCCTCAAGGAACTGAAAGGCATCAAGGGCCTGCTTGGTTCGGAAACCGAGCAATGGTCCAAGGTCGGCGAGCAGGTCAAAAAGGTTCGCGACATCTTTGGGCCGAAGACGCCGCTCGGCAAGCGCCGCACCCAGTTCGCCGACGCGCCCGAGCATGATCTTGCCGCCATCGAAGAGGCCTTCGTCGAGCGCGAACCGGTCACCGTCGTGGTCTCCGAAAAGGGCTGGGTGCGCACGCTGAAGGGCCATGTCGAAGATCTCTCCGGCCTCGCCTTCAAGACCGACGACAAGCTCGAGCACGCCTTCTTCGCCGAGAGCACCTCAAAGCTGCTGGCCTTTGCCACCAACGGAAAGTTCTATTCGCTCGATGTTGCAAAGCTGCCGGGCGGGCGCGGCCATGGCGAGCCGATCCGCATGTTCATCGACATGGAGCAGGAAGCCGCGATCGTCTCGCTGTTCGCCAACAAGGGCGGCCGCAAATTCCTGGTCGCCAGCGCCGAAGGGCAGGGCTTTGTCGTCAACGAGGACGATTGCGTCGGCACCACCCGCAAGGGCAAGCAGGTCTTGAACGTCGAGATGCCGAACGAGGCCAAGGCGATCACGACGGTCACCGGCGACACCGTCGCGGTCATCGGCAGCAACCACAAGATGGTGCTGTTCCCCCTCGACCAGGTGCCTGAGATGGCCCGCGGCCGCGGCGTGCGTCTGCAGAAATACACCAGCGCATCGCTTTCCGACGTCGCCGTGTTCGATGCCAAGGCGGGGCTGACGTGGAAGGATTCCGCCGGCCGCGAACAGAGCATGACGATGAAGGAATTGTCTGACTGGCGCGGCAACCGCGCCGATGCCGGCCGCCTCGCGCATGGCCTGCCCAAGTCGAACAGGTTCAACCGCGGCGTGGAGTAGCCGCCGAGCGCCTCACGAAAATTCGTCATGCCCGGCCTTGTGCCGGGCATCCACGTCTTGTTTGATCTCTCCACACGCGAAGACGTGGATGGCCGGGACAAGCCCGGCCATGACGAGCGGGGAGGCGGCCATGCGCAAGACAGTCTGGCGCGGGCTGACGTTGTCGCGATCGGTATCGCGCTCGCCGCTCCTGCCCGCAGTCGCCCACGCCCAAACCATCCCCGGCGCGCTCCCCGATCTCCAAAGCCCTGTCGCAAGGCGAATGGCCGGCCTATGCCGGCACCTACGCCGCCGCGCGCTATTCGCCGCTGACGCAGATCAACAGGATAATGCCAAAAACCTGCGCGTCGCCTGGCGCTGGAAGTCGCCCGACAATGCGATCCACGCGGCAAAACCGGAGGTCGGTCCGAGCTTTGCCAATAAATCGACGCCGCTGATGGTTGGTGGCGTGCTCTACACGTCGACTTCGCTGTCGCAGGTTGCCGCCATCGATGCCGCGACCGGCGAGACCAAATGGGTGTTCGATCCGAAGATCTACGAGAACGGCCTTGGCATGCCCGCCAACCTCGGCTGGCTGCATCGCGGCGTCGCCTATTGGCGCAGCGGCGGCGACGAACGCATCATCATGCTCACGGCATTCGCGCAGATGTTTGCGCTGGATGCCAAGACCGGAAAGCCGGTGGCGGGTTTCGGCAACGGACGGCCGCGTCGATCTCGTCGAAAGCCTGCGGCGTCCGGTCGATCCGAACTACTACACCATGACGTCGCCGCCGGTGATCGTGCGTGGCGTCATCGTGGTCGGCTCGTCCGTGTTCGACTTTTGGGGCAAGCGGCCGTCGCCGCCCGGCGATGTCAGCGGCTTCGATATCGCGACCGGCAAGCTGCTCTGGACCTTCCATACCGTGCCGCAGGGCGAGGAGCCCGGCGTCGAGACCTGGCAGAAGGATTCCTGGAAAGAAGCGGGCAACGCCAATGTCTGGGCGCCGATGAGCGCCGACGAGGAGCTCGGCTACGTCTATCTGCCTGTCAGCACGCCGACCAACGACTATTACGGCGGCCATCGCCCGGGCGACGGCCTCTTTGGCGAGAGCCTCGTCTGCATCGAAGCCGCCACCGGCAAGAAGGTCTGGCACTATCAGCTCGTGCACCACGGTCTGTGGGACTACGATCCGCCGGCGGCGCCGAACCTGATCGACATCACCGTCGACGGCAAACGCATCAAGGCGGTGGCCCAGGCGACCAAGCAGGCCTTCCTCTATGTGTTCGATCGCGTCACCGGCAAGCCGGTGTGGCCGATCGAGGAGCAACCGGTGCCGGCCTCCAATGTGCCGGGCGAGCAGGCCTCGAAGACCCAGCCGATTCCGTCGAAGCCGGCGGCCTTCGACCTGCAGAGCGCGCGCGATGAGGACCTGATCGATCTCACGCCGCGAGATACACAAGGAGGCGATCGAGATCGCCAGTTCCTTTGATCGCGGCGGCCTTTTCACGCCGCCGTCGCAGCGCGGCACCATCCAGGTGCCCGGCAATGCCGGCGGCGCGAATTGGTCCGGCGCCGCGGTCGATCCCGAGACGGGCCTGCTTTATGTCAGTACCTACCGCGTTCCGTCACTGATCAAGATTGAGAAGCCCGAACCGTGGCAGGGCTCCTACGATTTCATTGGCCACGCGCAGACCTGGCTGCCGCGGTCCGCGCGGGTTGCCGCTGCTGAAGCCGCCGTTCGGCAGCATCGTCGCCATCGACATGAACTCCGGCGAGCATCGCTGGCGCATTCCGGTCGGCCGCAGCATCGCGTTGCCGTCGCGTTGCGCGTGAACTGCATCGAGCGGGATTTTGGCTTGCCATGCGCGGAGTTGGGCGTTGCTGACGAAAACAGTCATGATCGTCGTGCAGATCGGCTTCATCGGTCCGCCGCGCTTCGTTCCCGGCTTCAATCTGCCGCTGCGCGACATGCAAAATGTCGATCCGCATCTGTGGGTCTACGACAAGGCGACCGGCGAAAAGCTGGCCGGCATCGAACTGCCGGCCAATGCGACCGGCGCGCCCATGACCTACATGGCTGGCAACAAGCAGTTTGTCGTATTCCCGGTCGGCGGCGGGGGACTGCCCGAAGAGCTGATCGCAGTGGCGCTCTGACCGGTCAGATAATCCCCGCCATCCGCAACGCCACGCCCGCGGCGCACGATCCGCGAGCACCGTCAGCATGCCCACGTTGAAGCGGAAGATCGCGGTTGCGGCAGCGATCGCCAGCAACAACGCCGCGAGATCGAGGCTCGACCACACCGGCAAATCGAACGACAAGCCGAACGAACGCATCGGCGTCGTCTTCAAAAACACCGTATGCAGCGCGAACCAGATCGAAAGATTGAGGATCACGCCGACCACGGCCGCCGTGATCGCGGAGAGGGCGCCCGCGAGTCCCTTGTTGCCGCGCAGTTTTTCGATGAAGGGCGCGCCGAGAAAGATCCAGAGGAAGCAGGGCGCGAACGTCACCCAGGTCGCCAGCAGTCCGCCGAGCGTGCCCGCCAGCATCGGCGACAGCGTGCCGGGATCGCGGAAGGCGGCCATGAAGCCGACGAACTGCAGCACCATGATCAGCGGGCCCGGCGTGGTCTCGGCCATGCCGAGGCCATCCAGCATCTCGCGCGGGCCCAGCCAGTGATAATGCTCGACCGCCGTCTGCGCGACATAGGCCAGCACCGCATAGGCGCCGCCAAAGGTCACCATCGCCATCTTGCTGAAGAACAGCGCGATCTGGCTGAACGTGTTGGCCTCGCCGAATGCGATCAGGATCGCCGCCACCGGCACCAGCCACATGGCGAGCCAGAACGCGCCGACTTTTAGGGCGCGGGCAACGCTGGGGCGGACGTGATCGGGCGTGCCTTCGCCAAGCATGCTGTCGATCGCTGCCGCCTTGCCACCGCCGCCATGTTCGACGCCGGAAAATTCCGGACGGCCGGCTCCTTGCACCGATATAGCCGATCACGCCGGCGGCGATGATGATGATCGGGAAGGGCACGTTGAAGAAGAAGATCGCGACAAAGGCGATCGCCGCCAGCGCAATCATGATCCGGTTGCGCAGCGCGCGCTTTCCGACACGGATCAGTGCCTGGATCACGATCGCAAGCACGGCCGCCTTCAATCCGAAGAACAGCGCCTCGACAAACCCGACATTGCCATAGGCCGCATAGATATAGCTCAGGCCCATGATGGCGATGATGCCGGGCAGGATGAACAGGCCGCCGGCCATGATGCCGCCGGCGGTGCGGTGCAGGAGCCAGCCGATATAGGTCGCGAGCTGCTGCGCCTCGGGACCCGGCAGCAGCATGCAGTAGTTCAGCGCATGCAGGAACCGGCTCTCCGAAATCCAGTTCTTCTCTTCCACCAGGATGCGATGCATCACCGCGATCTGGCCGGCGGGCCCGCCGAAACTCAACAGCGCGACCCGCAGCCAGACCCGAAAAGCTTCGCTGAAGCGGATGCCGTGGCCGGCATCCGCTTTCGTCGTTTCATCGTGTCACGGCATCCATCACGGCTTTGCCTTGTTGGCCGGCCAGTTATGCGTCTCGCCGGTCGCATCGCGGCACCAGCGGTAGAACGCATCATACAGTAACATGCCGGCCTCGAGCTGCTCGAGATCGTCATCATACATCCGCGACAGCCCCAGCGAAGCCGCGAGCAGGCCCGGCGCTTCCGGTGACAGATCGAGCCGGCCGGTGTCGGCGGCGCGAACCATGGTGGCGAGCCGCAGCAGGGCCGGGGTCGCGAGCCCGAATTCCTCGATCATGACATCAAAGGTGCAGTTCTCGCCGCGGTGGCTCCAGAACACGTTTTCGATGTCGAAGGGTGCGGCGTTGAAGCGCTCGCCGACCGCGATCACTTCCGGCGGCGCCACGAACAGGAACACCGCATTGGGATCGACGAACCGGCGGATCAGCCAGGGGCAGGCGATGCGGTCGATCTTTGGCCGTGCCCGCGTCACCCAGACCGTACGGCCCCGGGCGTCGCGCGGCGGCAGTTTTTTGGCGTCGATCAGCGGAAGTTTTGCGTCCTTCCAGCCCTCAAAGCCGCCCTCCAGCGTCTCGGCCGGCACATTGACGTGACGGAGCCAGGCCGCGGTGCCCTGGGCAAGCTTTTGGCCGCGCAGGCAGACCACGATGGCCGGTTGCCCGGCATATTCCTCGCCCCAGTCGGCGGCATCAGCGGAACTGCGCCTGACGGCGCCGGGAATCAGCCGCTGGTCGGCGGCAAAGTCTTCTTCGGTCCGCACGTCGATCAGGACAGGCGTCTTCGCGGTCCCGATCAGGCGGATGAGTTTTTCGGATGAAATGGTCGTAGGTGCTGACATGGCTGCGCCCTCGTAAGAGAAAACGGGACGCGATACTTGGGCATGTCGCCTCGTGGGGAGATCGCAAATCCCCATGGGGTTTCAATAAGCGAAACCGGCGTCGGCTGTCAATGCCGCGGCCGGGAAGGCCGGCGGCGCTGTGATAGTATTCGTTTTCCGGCGCGCTATATCCGGCCAAAACGGCATCGCTGCCCGGAGCCACGTCCATGCACTCCCATTCCCTCGACCAATGGACCCACGATCATTCGTTCCTCGGCCCGAGGCATGCGCGCAACGAGCGCCGCACCTGGTTCGTGGTCGCGCTGACCGCCGTCATGATGGTCGGCGAGATCGTGGCGGGAACACTGTTTGGCTCGATGGCGCTGCTGGCCGATGGCTGGCACATGGCAACCCACGCCGCCGCGCTCGGGCATCGCGGCATTGGCTTATCTGTTCGCGCGGCGGCAGGCCGACAATGCTCATTTCACTTTCGGCACCGGAAAATTCGGCGATCTCGCCGCCTTTGCCAGCGCCATCATGCTGGCGCTGATCGCAATCCAGATCGGTTTCGAGAGCGCGGAGCGGCTGGTTCGCCCGGTGCCGATCGCCTATGGCGAGGCGATTGCGGTCGCCGTGCTCGGCCTCGCCGTCAATCTCGTCAGCGCCTGGCTGCTGCGCGATAGCCATGACGGCCACCATCACCACGGCCATGCGCACGATCATTCGCATGGCCATCAGCATCGCGACAACAATCTGCGTGCCGCCTACATCCACGTTGTCGCCGACGCCGCGACCTCGGTGCTCGCCATCGCGGCGCTGCTGGCCGCGATGATGGCGCAATGGACATGGGCCGATCCTCTGGTGGGCCTCATCGGCGCGGTCGTGATCGCCGTTTGGGCCTGGGGACTGATCCGCGATTCCGGAGCCGTGCTGCTCGACGTCAACAGCGACAAGAAACTGGAAGGGACAATTCGCGACCGGCTCGAGACGCGCGGTGACAAGGTCACCGATCTGCATCTGTGGCAGGTCGGCCCCGGCCACCGCGCCGCCGTGATCTCGCTGATCTCGGACGACCCGCTGCCACCCGCGGACTACAAGCGCCGGCTCAGCGGACTGCATGGGCTGAGCCATGTCACTGTCGAGGTCGAGACCTGCAAGCACGAGCAGGCGGGCTAACAATAGCGCGATCTTTGCGAAGTGTTGCATCGCTGCGATCGTGATCCTCTGCTGACATATGCCGCCATCTGAATCGTGAGCCGCGAAATTGTGTTCGCAGCCGCGCGCTTCTTGTTGGCACGCTGCGCATTCGTGCCTACTTGATCGACGCACGCGAGCAGCGCGACGGGGAGGCGACAGTGACCGAATGGATTGGCGTCGCGATCGCATTGGTGTCGAGCTGCCTCGGCGGCAGCGCAGCCGCAATCACGCGCTATCTTGCCGGCAATACCGATCCGCGTCACGATGGCTATTCTGCGCTGGGGCATCGGTTTTCTCTGCGTGCTGCCGGTGACGCTGCTGCTGCGGGCAAAATGGCCGCAACGCTCTGACATTCCCGCCGTCGCCGCGCTGGGCTTCGCCTTCTTCGGCGTGTTCTTCGTCCTCTACAACATCGCGATGTCCTACACGACGGCCGCGCGCGCCAGCCTTGCGCTGGCGACGTTGCCGCTCTCCACCATGGTGGTCGGCGCTATCATCGGCGTCGAGCCGCTGACGATGCGAAAGTCGATCGGCGTCGGCATCGCCGTGCTCGGCGTCGCTGCCGCGCTCGCCTCGGGCCTGTCGGCTGCGCCCGAAGGCGCATGGCGCGGCGAACTGATCATGTCGGGCGCCGTGCTGTGCATGGCGTTCTACAACGTGCTGTCGCGACCGCTCATCCGGCGTTCCAGCGCGCTCGGCTTCCTCACCGTCGGCATGGGGACGGGCGCCGTGGCGCTGATCGCGGTCGGCGCCCTGACCGGCAGTGTTGCGACACTCAGCCAGTTCAGTACGCCGCAATGGATCGCCGGCGTCTATCTCGGCGTCGGCGGTGGCGCGCTCGCCTTCATCCTGTGGGTACTGGCGCTGGAGCGGGCATCGCCGACCCGCGTCGCCAACACCATGACGGTCAACCCGATCGCCGCGGGACTATTGGCGACGCAACTGGTCGGTGAGCCGATCACGCCAAATCTGGTGCTGGGGCTGATCGCGGTGTTCGCCGGGATCTGGATCGCGACGTCGGAGGCGAAGAAGGCGTGAGACTTTCAGGCGGGACGCCGGGCGACGTATCCGGTCCGCAGCCCCGGCTCGAAACCGCACTTCTCGTAGAACCGATGCACGCGAGGGTCTTTTCGGCCGCTTTGCATCAGCACGTGATAGCAATCCCTGGCCCAGGCTTCCGCAAGCGCGGCCTCGACCACGGCGCGGCCGTGACCGCGGCCGCCGAATTCGGGATGGGTCACGACATTTTCGAGAAAGGCGTGCGACTTGCCGGCGCGCAGGAGGTTTGGCGCCGATATCAGCATGCAGGATGCAACGATCCGTGCGTCCGCCGTGGAAACGAAGACGGCAACGCCGTTGCCGGACAGAATTTCCCGCCAGATTTTTTCGGCTCTTTCGATCGGCTCCGCCGGGGAGCTGACGTCCGAAGCCCGATACAGATCGAGCAGGGGAATGAGATCGGCAGTTTGGGCAAGTCTGGCATGGGGCATCTGAATTTCCGATCGCGAATCGGAGGTCAGTCTAACCCAACCCCCAAAATTCAGATCGCCGCGATAGCCTCGATCTCGATCTTGAAATCCGGTCCGTACAGCTTTGACACCTCGACCAGCGTCACCGCGGGCGCCGCCGGCGGCGTGACGGACGCGAAGAAGCGGTTTCGCGCCTCGCGATAGCGTCCGAGATTTTCCATGTCGGTCAGGAACACCGTCAGCTTCACCAGATTGGCCGCGGTGCAGCCGCTCGCCTTCAGGGCTATCGCAAGATTGCGGAACACCTGGTCGGCTTGAGCAGCGAAATCATACTTGCCGACCACCTGGCCGTCGGCGCCCACCGCGGTCTGGCCGGCGATGAAGATGATGCGGCCGCTCGAGACCTCGACGATCTGCGAATAGCCCGGCGGGGTACCGAGTTCGGGCGGATTGATGCGGTTGATCGTGGGCGGCAAATCGTCGGTCACCGGCGTACTCCTTTGGCCTCTGCTCGTCCGCGGTACCGCGACGGTTGCTTGTGATTGCCTGGCAATGGCTGGGTTCGCAACTGTTTTGGGGTTTGCCCGGTCCAGCGCTTGAAAGCGTGTGTGAAGGCGCTGATTTCACGATAGCCAAGCAGCCAGCCGATTTGCGAGACCGGCAGATCGCCGTCCCGCAAATAATGCCGGGCCAGGTCGATCTTTTGCTCTTCCAGAACGGCCGAAAAGGTCAGCCCCTCCGATGCCAGCCGGCGCGTCAGGGTGCGCGTGCTCATGCCGAGCCGGCGAGCCACCTCGGCGGCCCTTGCCTTGCCATGTGGAAGCAGCGTTGCGATCACCCTTTCCACGTTCGACCGCAGGGTGGTGCCTTGTGGTCCCCGATGCGCGAGGGCTTCCTCGCAATACTTGATCAGAAGTTCGTTCAGATGATTGTCGGCGCTGCCGATCGGCAGCAGCTTGACGGACGCCGGGAAGACGATTTCGTCGACATTGGCGCCGAATTCAACCTCGCATCCCAGCAGCGAGCGCAACTCAGCCGGTGTCTTCTTGCGGTGGTGAGCGAGCGTTACGCGGCTGGGCACCAGCCTTCGATTGGTCAGTTGCCGGCATAGGCGGACGAGGGATACCAGCCAGAATTCGATTTGATGCCGATCCAGCCGGCGCTCGACGCCAACGTAATCGAGCTTGATCACGACCTCCCTGGCGGTGCTGCATCTGAGGGAGATTCCCTCATTGACGATGCGGCCGTAGCGCTCCGCCCTCTGCAACGCGTCGCTCATGTTCTCCGACGAAGCCAGGACGTAATAAAACAACCCTGTCCTGCGGAGATCGAAGTCCCGCGACAGTGGATTCCCAGGCGGTCATCCTGCAAGGCCGCGGCGGCCAATGCCAGAAACTTGACCTGGCTGCTTGCCTTCAGGCGGGCGGCTGGATCGTCGATCTGTTCGCCCGTCAGTCCGGCTTTCGCGAGCAGGGGCGTCAAAGGAAATTTGGCTTCGCGCAGGCGTGCGCAGACCAGGCGGGAAATGGCGCCGCCGGCGCTCGGAATCGAATGGATGCGCGTCGGCGGAGCATCGTACGCGCGGCGGTGAGCCCTCATTCGTTTTTGATCCGTTCGCCCGTTCCCGCGCGAAATGGCGCAAGAAGTCAATTTCTTGGCGCATGATAACAAGCGCCCCCCGGACTGTCTGCTAAATCTGGCTGTCGCTTGCCGTTGGCCGGATTCGGTCGCGCCATATTTGCCGCGGCCAAAATCCCGCGTTTCAGACTGGAGCGGTCACGGTGCGACCAGCGCCGATGCCCAAACCCCGGTCGATCGCCTTGCAGGTTCAACGTGCACGAGAAGTCCGATAACACGCTGCTCGAATTGCGCATCGCGCGAGCCTACATCAGGCTGCTGTGTGCTCCGGCTAATGATCCGGCAGCGAGGACGGTCTCGGTTGCGCGGATCGGCGACCACGAAATTATCCTGTTCGAGGATTGGCAGGCCGAAGGCGCGGAAAAGTCGTTGTTCTGGATCGAGCTGTTCGATCACGGCACGCCGGTATCGATCGATAGCGGTGCTTGCCACAAGATTGAAGAGGCGGCCGCCGTGTTCGAGCAGTTTCTGGCGGAGGCCGAGCGCCTCGAAGGATCGCGCCGGCAGGCGAATATGAAGCCGCAAGGTTGAAATAAATTTTCCCATGTTTCTTTTCGAGGTCGACACCATGTCCCAGCCGGGATCCAGGATTGCACTCTTTATCGACGGCGCCAATTTGCATGGAACCGCCAGGGCGCTGGGCTTCGACATGGACTTCAAGCGCCTGCTCGCGGAATTCCAGGGCAGGGGCAACCTGCTGCGGGCGTTCTACTACACCGCGATTTTCGAGGATCAAGAATCCTCATCGATCCGTCCGTTGATCGATTGGCTGGACTATAACGGCTACACCGTCGTGACCAAGGCGGTGAAGGAATTCACCGACGCGAGCGGGCGTCGTAAGGTCAAGTCCAACATGAACACCGAGCTTGCGGTGGACGCGATGGAGATGTCGGAGCATCTCGACCAGATCGTGCTGTTTTCCGGCGACGGGGATTTTCGCTCGCTGGTCGCGGCGGTTCAGCGCCGCGGCGTCAGCGTCACAGTGGTCTCCACCGTCACCTGTCATCCGCCGATGATTGCCGACGACCTGCGGCGTCAGGCCGACGTCTTCATCGATCTGGCGGATCTGCAGTCCAAAGTCGGCCGCGATCCCGCCGAGCGGGCGGCGCCGCGCGGCCGCGCTCCGTAACGACATGTCCGGCGGTCGCGAGAAAAACGACGCCGGCCAGACCGGCCCGCGAACGCATTTCGATGGCGGTCGTGGTCGCTGGCCTGACCGTGGTGTGGAGCGGCATCGCGTTGACCGCCATCCGTCACTTGATCGGGCTCTAGCGCGGCGCGGATGGCGTGGAAGCGGCAGGCGGCTCCACCGCGGGCGTCTTCTTTGGCTTCATTGTTCCCGCATAGAACGACCCCACAAAGATCAGGATCAGGCAAACCAGATAGAGCGCATAGGACTGCGGCGGCGTGATCGCCCACCGCCAAAAGCTTTTGTTCGAGGTGCCGGCCGTTCTGGTTTTCCATGCCGCTTGTGCGCGAACCGTACGGCGATGGAAAGAGGAAATCCGCCTTCAATACGGCTGCATGACGGCGGCTTTTCGCGCAGGCACAGCCCTCGTGGTTCGAGGCGGCGCTTGCGCGCATTCTCACCACGAGGAAATCATCAGCGACGTCAGGTCACGGCGTTGCGGCGAACTTGTAGGAGAGCGCCGCCGCGCACGACGTCGATGGTTTGCCGGCCGCCCTTGTCGGCAAAGTCGCTGACGATAGCGGGGACGGTGTTGACCCTCGTCACCTGTTCGACCGTGCCGAAGTCGTAGTGCAGATATTCGACACGCCCGATCCAGTTGCTGGCGCCAAGGCGGAATTCGGCGCCGGCGCCGGCAACCCAGCCGAAATGATCTCGCGGTGTCACCGTGGTAGTGAGCTGGGTTGTCCCGGGTACGACGAAAAGCGTCGCGTCGGTGCGGTTGACGCGCTCCCAGGCCAGGCCGCCGGTGCCGTACAGCAGGACATCCGTATTGGCGAACGGGATGCTGCCACCGACGCGTGCCCGTACCGTGCCGAGATATTTCACGTCGTCGCCAAGGGTGTCCGTGATCGAGACGGGACCGGGGAAGGTCCGGACAAGCGGTGTGGCTTCGCCGCGGATCCGCGTGGCGCTGCCGTCCATTTCAAGGCCCGCGACCCAGCGGCCGAATTGCCAGTTGTAGCCTGCCTGTCCGCCCAAGACCCAGCCGCTGAGTCGATGCCGCCGAGCGTGAGAGTTGGGTTTACCTGGATGACTGCCGCGAAGTCGTTTTGCTTCCAGCCGTAGCCGCCATGCGCACCAAGATAGAAGCCGGCCCAGCTCCAGGCGGCCGGCGGCAGCGCCTTCACGGGCATGCTGGCCGCGTAGGCGGACAAGGGCGAGGAAGCGGAATCGAACTTGTAAGAGAGGCCGCCGCGCACGACATCGATGGTTTGCCTGCCGCCCTTCTCGGCATAGCTGCCGAGCGCACCGGTGATGGTTTGCGTCGTCGCCTGTTCGACCGTGCCGAAGTCGTAGTGCAGATATTCGACACGCCCGATCCAGCCCGTGGCGCCAAGACGGACTTCGCCGCCGACACCGGCGACCCAGCCGAAGTGATCTCGCGGTGTCACCGTTTGCGTGAGTACGGTCACTGGAGGTGCGACGATAAGGGTGTTGTCAGCGCGGTTGAGGCGCTCCCAGGCGAGGCCCGCCGTGCCGTAGAGCAGGACGTCCGTATTGGCGAAGGGGACGGCGCCGCCGACACGGGCCCGTATTGTGCCGAGATATTTCACGTCGTCACCTGCGGTGTCCGTATTGAGGCGCCTGCGCCCAAGTCCCGGACAAGCGGCGTGGCCTCGCCGCGGATCCGCGTCGCACTACCGTCCACTTCAAAGCCAGTGACCCAGCGGCCATATTGCCAATTGTAGCCGGCCTGCCCGCCGACGAGCCAGCCACTGGAGTCGGATGTCGCCGACCGTGCCGAACGGGATTACCGAAACGACGTCCGCGAAGTCATTTCGCTTCCAGCCGTAGCCGCCATGCGCACCGATATAGAAGCCGGCCCAGCTCCAGGCGGCCGGCGGCAGAGCTTTCACGGGCATGCTGGCTGCGTAGGCCGACAAGGGCGAAGAAGCGGAATCGAACTTGTAGGAGAGTCCGGCACGACACGACATCGATGGTTTGCCGGCCGCCCTTGTCGGCAAAGCTGCCGGGCACACCGGTGACGGTGACCGACGTCGCCGTTTCGACCGTGCCGAAGTCGTAGTGCAGATATTCGACACGCCCGATCCAGTTGGTGGCGCCAAGACGGACTTCGCCGCCGGCGCCGGCAACCCAGCCGAAGTGATCTCGCGGTGTCGTCGTGGCCACGGTTTGGGTCAACAAAGGAACGGCAAGACCGGCGGAATCGGTGCGGTTGACGCGCTCCCAGGCGAGGCCTGCCGTGCCGTAGAGCAAAACGTCCGTATTCGCGAACGGGACACTGCCGCCGACGCGGGCCCGTACTGTGCCGAGATATTTCACGTCGTCACTTGCGGTGTCCGTGAGCGAGATGTGCTCCGATGGTCCGAACGAGCAGCGTGGACTTCGCCGCGATTCCCGTCGCGGTGCCATCCACTTCGAGGCCCGCGACCCAGCGGCCAAATTGCCAGTTGTAGCCGGCCTGCCCGCCGGCGACCCAGCCGCTCGAGTCGATGCCGCCGAGCGTGAGAAGCGGGTTTGTCTGGATGACTTCCGCGAAGTCATTTCGCTTCCAGCCGTAGCCGCCATGCCCGCCGATGTAGAAGCCGGCCCAGCTCCAGGCGATGGGCGGCGGGGCCGGGGCCTTCACGGGCAGGTCGGCCGCGAAAGCCGGGCTCGTTAGCAGGGCAGCGCTTGCGACCGTGCACAGCAGGAATTTCCGCGACATGTTTGCCCCAAAACGCCGCTGCAATTGCGGCAAATACAGCCTTCCAACCCCACGACGCCAGCTAGAGTCTAACCATCAGGTCACGGCGTTGCGGCGAACTTGTAGGAGACGCCGCCGCGCACGACGTCGATGGTTTGCCGGCCACCCCTGTCGGCAAAGTTTTGGTCGGGAGCGTTCGTGACTACCGTCGTCGTCTCTTCGACCGTGCCGAAATCGTAGTGCAGATATTCGACACGCCCGATCCAGTTGCTGGCGCCAAGACGGAATTCGCCGCCGGCGCCGGCAACCCAGCCGAAGTGATCTCGCGGTGTCACATTGGTGACAAGCTGGCTGATTCCAGGCGCGACGAGTAGTTGGCTGTCGATCGCGATTGACGCGTTCCCAGGCGAGGCCTGCGGTGCCGTAGAGCAGGACATCCGTATTGGCGAACGGGACGCCGCCGCCGACGCGGGCCCGTATTGTGCCGAGATATTTCACGTCGTCGCTTGCGAAGTCGGTGAGCGAGACGCCTCCGCCGAGGTTCCGAACGAGCGGTGTGCGTCTCGCCGCGGATCCGCGTTGCGCTGCCATCCATCTCAAGGCCCGCGACCCAGCGGCCAAATTGCCAGTTGTAGCCCGCCTGTCCGCCGGCGACCCAGCCCCTGAGTCGATACCGCCGAGTGTGAGTAACGTTGGAGCAGCCTGGACAACTTCCGCGAAATCATTTCGCTTCCAGCCGTAGCCACCATGCCCACCGATATAGAAGCCCGCCCAGCTCCAGGCGGCCGGCGGCAGAGCCTTCACCGGCATGCTGGCTGCGTAGGCCGACAAGGGCGATGCAGCGGAATCGAACTTGTAGGACAGGCCGCCACGCACGATGTCGATGGTTTGCCGGCCGCCTCTGTCGGCAAAGCTTTGGCCGGCAAAATTGGTGACGACCGACGTCGTCTGTTCGACCGTGCCGAAATCGTAGTGCAGATATTCGACACGCCCGATCCAGCCTGTGGCGCCAAGACGGAATTCAGCGCCGGCGCCGGCAACCCAGCCGAAATGATCTCGCGGCGCCACACTGATGACAGTCTGGCTGATTGGAGGCACGACGATAGCGTTGGTCTCGGTGCGGTGGAGGCGCTCCCAGGCAAGGCCCGCCGTGCCGTAGAGCAGGACATCCGTATTGGCGAACGGAACGGCGCCGCCGACGCGGGCCCGCACCGTGCCGAGATATTTCACGTCGTCGCTTACGATGTCCGTGGTTGTGACGCCTCCGCCGAAATTCTGGACAAACGGCGTACTCTCGCCGCGAATCCGCGTTGCGCTGCCGTCCACTTCGAAGCCCGCGACCCAGCGGCCATATTGCCAGTTGTAGCCGGCCTGTCCGCCTGCGACCCAGCCTCGGGAATCGATATCGCCGAGCGTTCGGAGTGGGGTTAGCGCAACGACTTCTCCGAAGTCATGTCGCCCCCAGCCGTAGCCGCCATGCGCGCCGATGTAGAAGCCCGCCCAAGCTCCAGGCTGCCGGCGGCAGCGCGGCCTTCATGGGCATGGCTGCGTACGCCGACAAGGGCGAGGAAGCGGAATCGAACTTGTAGGAGAGGCCGCCGCGCACGACGTCGATGGTTTGCCGGCCGCCCCTGTCGGCGAAGCTTTGGTCGACGGCGTTGGTGACGACCGCCGTCGTCTGTTCGACCGTGCCGAAATCGTAGTGCAGATATTCGATACGCCCGATCCAGTTGCTGGCGCCAAGACGGACTTCAGCGCCAGCGCCGGCAACCCAGCCGAAATGATCTCGCGGTGCCACAGTGGTGACAAGCTGGCTGACTCCAGGCGCGACGAGAAGTTGGCCATCGATGCGGTTGACGCGCTCCCAGGCGAGGCCCGCGGTGCCGTAGAGCAGGACATCCGTATTGGCGAACGGAACGGCGCCGCCGACGCGGGTCCGCACGGTGCCGAGATATTTCACGTCGTCGCCGAGCGTGTCCGTGATTGAGACGCCTCCGCCGAGGTTCCGAACGAGCGGTGTGGCTTCACCGCGGATCCGCGTCGCGCTGCCATCCACTTCCAGGCCTGCGACCCAGCGGCCAAATTGCCAGTTGTAACCCGCCTGTCCGCCGGCGACCCAGCCTCTGGAGTCGATGTCGCCGAGCGTGAGAAGCGGGTTAACCTGGACCACTTCGGCGAAGTCATTTCGCTTCCAGCCGTAGCCGCCATGTCCACCGATGTAGAAGCCGGCCCAGCTCCAGGCGAGGGGCGGCGCGGGCAAGGCCTTCACGGGCAGGTCTGCCGCAAAGACAGGGCTCGTTAGCAGGGCAGCGCTTGCGACCGTGCACAGAAGGAATTTCCGCGACATGTTTGCCCCCAAGACGCCGCTGCAATTGCGGCAATGCGACCAACCACCCCCATGATTCCCCGTGGATTGTATCAAATTCCCGTACCGCGGGCTGTTCCCCCCCGCCACACGTTGCCGGAAAGGAATCAATAGCGCTGCTGCGACAACCTGCCACAGATTGTGATTTCTGATTTTCAGCACTCAGCTCGCGCGGGAGGTTGCGTTCTTATCGAGCAAGAACAGCGCGGCCAGCGCCGCCAGGCTGAGGGCGGAGGAGACGATCAGGACCCGGCTGCCCATGCTCTCGATCAGAAAGCTGAATGCCAGCGGCGCCACCGCCTGCGCCATCCGCGAGGGCGCGCCGATCAGGCCGAGGCGATAGGCATAGTTCTGCGGACCGAACAGCGCGAGCGGCAGCGTGCCGCGCGCAATGGTCAAGATGCCGTTGCCGGAGCCGTGAAATACCGCGAACACGCTGGCCGCGCCGCCACCGAAGATGCCGACGATCGCAGCGCCGATCGGGTGGGTGATGCAGGCAAGCCGCGTCGACACCAGCGGATGGTAGCGGCTCAGGAAGCTGGCCTCGAAGACGCGCGCCGCTACTTGCGCCGGGCCGATCAGCGCACCGGCCGCGATGGCCTGCACAGAGGTCGCGCCGGCGGCTTCGAGGATGCGCGGGAAATGCGCGGCCATCGCGCCGGTGACGGTCCAGGCGCAGGCGAAGGCGAATGCCAGCAGGATCATCGGCCGGTCGATCGGGATGTGCGGCTTCACCGCATTCGCCGCCGCGGCTTTGGCGCCTGCTACAGCGGGCAGCATGAAGAAATTCAGCGGCAGCCCGAGCACGATATGGGCGGCTGCCCAGGCAAAACAGGTGTTGCGCCAGCCGATGGTCTCGAGCCCCAGCGCGGTGAGCGGCCAGCCCACGGTGGAAGCAAAGCCCGCCAGCAGCGTGATGCCGGTGATCGAGCGCCGCGCCCCCTCGCCATAGATGCGGCCGAGCGCGCCGAAGGCGGCATCGTACAGGCCCATCCCCATGCCGATGCCAAGCAGGAGCCAGGCGACGACCAGCACGGGAATCGAATAAGTGAGGCCAAGCAGGACAAGTCCTGCCGCCAGCGCCAGATTGGAGATGCAAAGCACCGAGCGGCCGCCGACGAGATCGATCTGCCGGCCGACGCGCGGGCCGATAAAGGCCGAGATCACCAGCGAGGCGGAGAAGGCGCCAAAGATCCAGTTCGCGGAAACGCCGAGGTCGCGCCCGATCGGATCGGCCAAAATCGCGGGCAGGTAATAGCTGGAAGCCCAGGCCAGCGTCTGCGTGGTGCCAAGCGCCAGGATGATCGGTAGCTGCTTCGGGGTCATGACGGCAACGATGCCTTCCGGGACCAGTACAGCGCGAGCGGGCCAAGCAGGATACCGAACGCCAGCACGGCAAAGGCTGCGGTCCACGCCGTTGCGTTCGCCGGTCCACCGCCGGCATCGAGCGCCACGCCGACCGCCCAGGCGCCGAGCGCGGAAAGGCTGAAGCCGACGGTCGAATGCATCGCCATCGTCGCGCCGCGGTTCTCGGGATCGGCGGCCATGGTCATGCCCGAGGTCAGCGCGCCGGAATCGGCCGGCACGGTGACGGCGTAAACGAGCAGGAGAGGGAGCAGCACCCATGGCGACTGGTCCGACAGCGCGGCGATCAGAATCGCGACGAGCGCGGAGGCGAACATCACCGACGAGATGGCGCGATGGCGGCCGAGCTTGAGCGCAAGCTCGTTGCCGAGGATGCTCGCGGGCATCGCGAGGATGGAGAATACGAAGCTGACAATCAGCGGCGTCAGCACGGATGATTGTCCGTGCCTTGCAATCACGAAGGTCCAGAATGCGACGATCCAGGTTCTGATCCCGTAGAGCTCGAAGCAATGCGCGCCATAGCCGAGCACGAATCCCATCGCGCTGGTGTTGCGCACCACCGGCGAGAAGTTAAGCAGGCGACCCTTGGTGGGCTTCGGCTCGACCGGTTTCAGCAACGCACTCACCGACAACATTACGATCGGACCGATGGCGGTGATCAGGAACGCCGCGCGCCAGCCAAGCTTCTCGGCGACAAGCTGAGCAACCAGAAACGACAGGCCGACGCCGAGCGAGAAGCTGGATGTGTAGAACGTCACCGCGCGGGAGGAATCGCCGGGCGCCAGACGATCGGTCAGCGCCTTCAGCCCGGGCATGTAGGCGCCCGCAAAGCCAATCCCTGCGATGGCATTGAACAGCGCGCCGGACCACAGCCCCGTCGCGAACAGGCCGAACAACACAGTGCCGAAAGAACTCAGCGCCGATCCCGCGATCAGTATTTTCCGCGCATCGATGCGGTCGGTGAGCGTCGCCAGGAACGGCACCGCAAGCATGTAGCCGGCCGCGCCGGAGCCGGACAAAAGCCCCGCCTGCGCGCCGGTCAGATGCCATTCGGGAATCAGAAAGGCTGCGAGCAGCGCGGGGACGACAACGTGCGGCAGCAGGCTGCCCAGCTGCCCCACGCACATCGCGATGATGACGGATCGGCCTTCCAACCTATGCATCGCCTTATCGGACCTCGGCGGCGGGCCGCGCGGAATTGTTGAGCATCGCAGAGATCCTGTCGCTGCCCCAAAACCGCTCGCCATCCGCGAAGAAGAAGGGCGAACCGAACACGCCCCTGCGGATCGCGTCCTCGTTCTCGAATACCAGCCTGTCCTTGGTGGTTTGTTCCTGCATGCCCGCCATCACCATGTCCCGGTCGTAGCCGACAGAAGTGGCAGCGTCGATAGCCACCTTGGCATCGCTGGTCGGACTGCCATGCAGCCAGTATTTGCGGTAGGCGGCTTTGGCGAACCCAATCGCCTTGGCCGGGTCGCGGCCGTCGATCCAGTAGAACGCGCGGGCAGGTGGCAGCGCATGCGCGGGGAAATCCACGGGCACCCTTAGTTCCAGCCCGATCTGCCGGGCCATGCGCGGCGCGTCCACATCAATGACGTATTGCCGCTTGAGCGGATGCTCCAGCGGCGACTGGCCCACAGCCTTGTAGACCGCACCCAGCAGGAACGGCCGCCATCGGACCGGCCGATCAACCGCTTCGATCTGCATCGCCGCGATGAAGCCATAGGGCGATGCGAAATCGAAGTAGAAATCGATCCCGCTCATGCGCAACCGCAGCCGGACTTTCCCTGTTGCTTGGCATTTGCATCCTCACGCAACAAGCGTCGACATCCGCTGGTGCTGGTCCACCGCAGCACTGGCTTGCGCTGGGCGCAGCCGAGCGGCTGCAAACGCCGGTTTCCGGCAACACCAGTTCGACACGCTCCGCCGCGGCGCGGTCACCCGCGATATCGGCGGCGATGGAGCGCACCTGTTCATAGCCGGTCAGCATCAGGAAGGTGGGCGCACGGCCGTAGGATTTCATGCCGGCGAAGTAGAAGCCCGGTTCGGGCTGTGCCAGCTCGCGCGCGCCATGCGGCCGCACGGTGCCGCAGCTGTGTTCGTTGGGGTCGATCAGCGGCGCCAACGCCACCGGGGATTCAACCGAGGGATCGAGCTGGATGCGCAGCTCGCGCACGAAATCGAAGTCGGGGCGGAAGCCGGTTGCCACGATCAGTTCATCGACGACGACCTGACGGCAGCAAGAGCCGGCGCCGGTGGCGACGGTGAGGCGAGGGCCGTCGGCGGCGAGATGCGAAACGCGGAATTCGCGTCTCGACCCTGATCCGGCCCTCCGCGACCAGCGCCGCAAAGGCCGCACCCAAGTTCGCCGCGCGCGACCAGCTTGTCATTGGCGCCGCCGCCGAACGCTTTTGCCGGGATCGTTGCCGCGCAGCAGCCAGACCGGCTTTGTGCCCGGGTTCGTTCGGCGCAAGCCGCGCCAGATCGGTGAGCGTGCCGATGCGCCGAATGGCCGGCGCCGAGCACCGCAACGGTCTTGCCGGCGTATCGCGCACGGTCCTTGCCGAGCACGTCGGGCATGCCGTAGGCGATCCGGTCTGCCGCCGGCCGTTCGCCGATGGCGGGAAGGCCGTTGGCGCCGGCCGGGTTGGGCGAGTGCCAGGTGCCGGAAGCGTCGATCACGGCATCGGCCTTCACGATCTTCGGACCCTGACCGTTCTGATAGCGGATCTCGAACGGCGCGATCTCGCGGCCCTTGGTCTTGAGCTTGTCGAAGCCGGCGCGGCTGATGTCGGTGACGCGGCTGGTGGTGTGGATGTGATCGGCGAGCGCAGTTTTGGCAGCGAGCGGTTCGAGATAGCGCTCCACCAGCTCGGCGCCGGTCGGATACTGGTCGGGCGCGGGCGAATTCCACCCCGTCGTTGCGAGCAGGCGCGAAGCGGCGTGATCCACATTATATTCCCACGGCGAGAACAGCTGCACATGGCCCCATTGGCGCACGGAATGGGCGACCTCGCTGCCGGCCTCCAGCACGATCGGCCGCAGTCCGCGCTCCAGCACATGCGCCGCCGCAGCGAGACCGACCGGACCTGCACCGATGATGGCGACTGATTTGGCTTCACTCATGGCATTCTCCCATTAAACCGGAAATATCGAAATTACGGACAGCGTAAACTCACGCCGCGGTCTTGGTATCCTTGCTTTCAGTGCTTTCCGTGCAGCATTCGGCGACCAGAAAATCCACCAGCCCCCGCATCACTTCGTAGTTGGCGTGACAGACCAGCGTGGTCGCCTCGCGCACCTGGGTGACGAGGCCTGCCACGACAAGTGCCTTGATGTGATGGGAGAGGGTGGAGGGCGCGATCTTCAGCCTGTCCTGCAGGCGGCCGACCGCCATCCCGGCGCCGCCGGCGCGGATCAGCGTGCGATAGATTTTCAGCCGGGTCGGATTGCCCAGCGCTTCGAGATGTGCAGCGGCGTCGTCGAGTTTCATGACAGCAATATGATACAAGTCACCTCGCCAGTCAACTATATTTCTAGAATAATAGAAATAAGGTGGTAGAATTGGATTTCAAGTCAAGTTGGGTGCAGCGCCGAGCGGAAGAAAGGCGGGGTAATGCTGGAGTTCGATCTCACACGCAGGCTCGTTGCGGAGGCACTGGGAACGGCCTTGCTGGTCGCAACCGTGGTCGGCTCCGGCATCATGGCGGAAACCCTGAGCAAGGACGTGGCGCTGCAGTTGCTCGGCAACACGCTGCCGACCGGCGCCATCCTGGTCGTTCTCATCACCATCCTCGGGCCGATCTCGGGCGCGCATTTCAACCCGGCGGTTTCGCTTGTCATGGCGTTGAAAGGCGACATGCCCGGCCAGGAAGCCGCGCGCTACGTTGCCGTGCAGATCCTCGGCGGGATCGCCGGCACCGTGATCGCGCATGCGATGTTCGGCCTGCCGCTGTTTGAGTTCTCGATGAAGGTGCGAACCGGCAGCGCGCAATGGCTGGCCGAGGCCGTTGCCGCGTTCGGGCTGATTGCCACCATTCTTGCCGGCGTTCGCTTCAACCGTGCGGCCGTGCCGTGGCTGGTCGGTCTCTACATCACCGCGGCCTACTGGTTCACGGCGTCGACGTCGTTTGCCAACCCGGCCGTCGCCATCGCGCGATCCCTGACCAATACTTTCTCGGGCATTCGCCCCGCCGATCTCCCGGGTTTCATCGCGAGCGAGCTTTGCGGCGCGGTGATTGCATTGATATTGATGGGCTGGCTGCTGCGCCGAACGGGCGAGGATGCGGCGGCGACAAAAGAGGTTTCGCCATGAGCGTCACGATCTATCACAATCCCGCCTGCGGCACTTCGCGCAACACGCTGGCGATGATCCGCCAGAGCGGCGAGGAGCCCGAGGTGATCGAGTATCTCAAGACGCCGCCGAGCCGGGCGCGGCTGGTCGAGCTGATCAAGGCGATGGGAATCTCCGCCCGCGCGCTGCTGCGCGAAAAAGGCACGCCCTATGCCGAACTGGGACTCGCCGATCCCAAATGGAGCGATGACCAATTGATCGATTTCATGCTCGCGCACCCGATCCTGATCAACCGGCCGATCGTGGTGACCGCAAAGGGCGTTCGGCTTTGCCGCCCGTCGGAGCTGGTGCTCGATCTCCTCGACAAGCCGATCGCCTCGTTTGTGAAGGAAGACGGCGAAGCGGTTAAGCGCACAAAATAAAGTCAACGGCAAAAGCCTTCCGCCGATCACCTTCGCGCGGCATAATCGCGCCATGGAACTCACGCCCCGCCTGCGCCTGATGAACTGGCTGGTCCGCCAGGGTCTGGAAGGTCTGCCCGAAAACGATCTGCTCCGCGGCTTTTGCGAGCGCTGCTGCGCCGAGGGAATCCCTATTTCCCGCGGCATGGTCGTCATCGACACGCTGCACCCGAGTTTTGAGGGCCGCGGCTTCCGCTGGAACGACAAGCAGAGCAACGAGAGCGAAGTATTCGAGTACGGTTCGTCCGCAGTCGGCGAGGCAGCGCAGAGCTGGCGGCGCTCGACCTTCTTCCACATGCTCGAAAACGGCCTTGAGGAATTGCGCCTCGATCTCGGCGATCTCGACGGTCACGATTTTCCGATGGCCCACGAGATGGCCTCCAAGGGCCATAAGCATCTCTTGACCTTCGTGCATCGATTTCGGCGAGGCGGGCACGATGGGCGAGATGGATTGCGTCTATTCGAGCTGGCAGTCCCGGCACACCGACGGATTTGGCGAAAGGGGCCTGGAGGCGCTGCGCGATCTCGTTCCGGTGCTGGGCCTTGCGATCAAGTCGGGCGCGCAGGCCGACATCGCCCGCACGCTGGGGAGGGTCTATCTCGGCCATGACGCGGCCGAGCAGGTGTTGCGCGGAAAAATCTCACGCGGCATGACCGAGCGCATCACGACCGTGTTGTGGTTTTCCGATCTGCGCGGCTCCACAGCGATCAGCGAATCCATCGAGCCCGGCGAGATCATCCCGTTCCTCAACGATTACGCGCAGGCCTCGATCGACGCCATTCACGATGCCGGCGGCCAGGTGCTGAAGCTGATCGGCGACGGTGTGCTGGCGATGTTCACCAACGAGAACATGGCGGTGGCCAAGCGCGCCGCGTTGCGCGCCGAGCACCGCTTCCGGCACAACATGGACGTGCTCAACGCCCGCCGCTCCGCCGACGGCAGGCCGGTGACGACGGCGCATGTCGGCCTGCATATCGGCGAGGTGTTTTACGGCAATATCGGCAGCGACGACCGGCTCGACTTCACCGTGGTGGGGCCGGCCGTCAACGAGGTCAGCCGCATTGCCTCGATGTGCCGCTCGGTCGACCGCGAACTCTTGACCTCGTCGGAATTCCGCAACGGGCTCGATACAGCCGGGCGGAGTTTCTGGTTTCCACCGGCCGCTTCGCGCTGCGCGGCGTCAGCCGCGCGCAGGATCTCTACACGCTCGAGCCGGATATCCTCACCGACGAAGTCGTCGCGGGCAAATATGCGCGCTATGTCGCGGGGTAGGCTGCGACCACGGCCCAATGTCCCAAGTCACTGCTCAGGAGCACGATATGAACGCGCCGCCAAACATTGATCCCGTCGCCGCGCATTCCGACGACGTCGTGCGCTGGCTGACAAACGACACGCGCGATGAGCGCTTCATTGACAATATCTTCGCTGAACTGTGTATCCGGCTGCAGGGAGCGGGCATTCCGGTCAAGCGGGCGTCGCTTCATATCCTGATCCACCATCCGCAATGGCTCGGCGCCCGGATGATGTGGGCCGACGGGATGCGCGAGGCCGCGATCGACCGGGTCGACTACGATGTCACGGGGACGATCCGAATACATCGGCAGTCCCGCCAACGAGATCCACGACGGCGCCACCGAGGTACGCGAGAATCTCGAACGCGATCCCGCGCTCGGGCCGCAAGCACGCCATCTATGACGAGATGCGGGCGAAAGGCCTGACCGACTATGTGGCATGGCCGCTGTACCATACGCTCGGCAAGCGGCATCTCGTGACCTTTGCAACCGACCGGCCCGGCGGTTTCGACGAAGCGCATATCGCCAGCCTGTTGAAAGCTGTTGCCGGCTCTGGCGCTGGTCAGCGAAATCCGCATCAAGAACCGGCTGGCGCGAACGCTGCTCGAAACCTATGTCGGCTCGCACGCCGGCGAGCTCATTCTGGCCGGCGCCACCAGGCGCGGAACCGGGACGACGGTACGCGCCGCCATCATGATCTGCGATTTGCGGGATTTTACCAAAATCTCCGACAACTGGCCGCGCGATGACGTGATTGATCTTCTGAACGGCTATTTCGACGCGATGTCGGAGCCGATCGCGCGACATGGCGGGGAAATACTGAAATTCATCGGCGATGGGCTGCTCGCCATTTTCCCGCTCAGCCAGCCTCAGGCCTGCGCAAATCTGCTGCATGCCGTGGCCGAAGCCCGGCAGGCCATGATTGCCTTGAACGAAAAGAACAGCGAAACCGGTCGTGCGCCGCTGAACTACGGCATCGGCGTCCACGTCGGCGACGTCATGTACGGCAATATCGGGTCGCGCACCCGGCTCGACTTCACCGTCATCGGTCCGGCGGTCAACATGGCTTCACGTCTCGAAGCCCTCACCAAACAATTGGGAAAAACCGTGCTGCTGTCCCGCGCGTTCGCCGAGTCGGTCGAAAGCGATTTCGATCTCGAACGCGTCGGCAAATATCCGGTCCGCGGCTTCAACGACCCGATCGAGCTGTTTGCGTATCACGGCTGAATGCGGGTCTGTCGCCGGGTGTCCGGCCACTCCCAAGGGGCGCGAACTCGTCAAACGGCCACCAGCCGGGCCGTTCATCCTTTGAGGCTCGTTGCACTCGCACCTCCAGCGACAACGGCTCAGCCGTTGCGCGGGGATGACGGGTTTGGCTTTGCCCGAAGCGTATAAAGCCCCACCGCCACCAGCGAAAACACCGTCAGCACCACGCCGAGCGCGAACATCGCCTCATGCGACACGGTGGCCGCCAGCCAGACCCCGATCGCCGCATTCATCATCTGCCAGAAGCCGAGCAGCGCGGAGGCCGCACCGGCCTTTTCGCCGAACGGGGAGAGCGCCTGCGCGGTGCCGAGCGGATTGACGATACCCATGCCGAGCAGGAACACGCTCATGGCGCCCAGAAACGGCGGGAAGGAAGGGCTGAAGCGCGACACCGCAAGGATGGCGATGCTGCCGAGCGCCGCCACAAGCAGGCCGCCGCGGATCGAGCGGTTGAGCCCGTAGCGCGGCGCGAGCCTTGTCGCCAGCATGCCGGCGGCGAACACGATCAGCACGGTGCCGGCGAAAAACAGGCCGAGCTGGATCGGCGAAAATTTCAGCGTTTCGATCAGCACGCGCGGTGCGGCCGAAAACATCGCAAACAGTCCGCCCATGATCAGGCTGACGGTGGCCGCCGGTACCACGAAACGGCGGTCGCCGATCAGGCCTGCATAGTTTTTGGCGATCGCGAGCGGATTGAGCGGGGTGCGGGTCGCGTGATGGGTCTCGCCGAACACGGTGACATAGGCCGCAGCGCCGAGCGCGGCAAAGCCCGCGACCAGGACGAATTCGGAACGCCAGCCGAAAACATGATCGAGCGCGCCGCCAAGCAGCGGCGAAAAGCCGGGCGCGGCCGCCATCGCGATCATGATCAGCGCCATCGCACGCCCCAGCGCCGCGCCGGAAAACATGTCGCGGGCAATCGCGCGGGACAGCACCGAGGTCGCGCAGGCGCCGGCCGCCTGGATGACGCGGCCGGTCAGCAGCCCCGGCAAGTCGGTAGCCAGCGCACACCAGATGCTGCCGGCAAAGAACACAGCGAAGCCTGCCAGCACCGGCCAGCGCCGGCCGAACCGGTCCGAGATCGGCCCGACCACAAGCTGGCCAACCGCGAATACCGCAAGGAAGACGGTGATGGCCGAGGTTACCGCCGCAGTCGACACCTTCAGCGAGGCCGCCATCTGCGGTAGCGACGGCAGCAGGATGTTGGTCGCGAGCGTCCCGGTCGCCGCCAGCAAAGCCAGCACCGCGATCTGGACGACGGTGGAGGGGGCTTCCCGGACGGGAACGGCGTCGATCGCGGTGGTCTGGTCGGTCATGCGGGTTCCTGCCTGATTTAGATGATGAGTATCATATAAAGCAGGCTGGGAAACCGCCAATAGGCTGGGATTATTGAGGGGCAGGGATGCAGAAATGACCGTCTCGTCATTGCGAGCGTAGCGACCTGTCCGCCGCAGCTCAACGAGCGAAGGCGGAAGCAATCCATTTCTCCGCCTCGCTTCTGCGATTCTCCGAGCACATGCGCTTAGTGTGGTCCGAGGACGACCGCGCGGGCATCCTCTTCCGCATCGGCCAAGTCGCATGCCACTGGTCATCGGCGGGGCAGAGCATCCACGCGGTGCGGCTCTTATGAAGCTCTATGCTAAGGATGGTCTTCGCATCTCACTGATCTTCGAAGAGCCGCAAGACGCAATATGAACTACGACCTCGCGAAGGAACTGATGGACGCGGGATTTCCCCAAGGCGGGAAAGGCTCATGGACGCATCCGAGGGACGCTATCGTGATCCGATCTCATGATCGCGTGTATGCTCCAACTCTAGAGGAGCTCATCGAGGCGTGTGGGAATAAATTCGGTGCGCTCTACACCAGCTTTGATAGGAAAAACCCTTGGGCTGCTAGCAATCAGAAGCCTGAGTTAATCGACTGGCAAAATTTGCAAAGCATTCATGTCAATGGAGCGACCCCCACGGAGGCCGTTGCCCGCCTCTGGCTCGCTCTCAACGCAAGGCCAGTGGTAGAATAAACTGTCAAGTTAATCACCTGATTTATGGATTGCTTCCGCCTTCGCACTCAGGCGCTTCGGTGAACTCGCGCCCTGCGAAGCTTGCGCAACGAGCGTTGAAGGGTCGTCGCGTTCGCTCCTCGCAATGACGGCGGGGCCGTCAGCAGGCCAGGCTCGCCGACCATGTCCGGCTGCCGCGCCAGCGACACCGCGGGCGACATCCAGATCACCAGCGCCTGCGCCGCAAAGATCGCCGCCGCCAGGTAGAGGCAGGCTTCCGCGCTGTAGAGGCCGCCGACGATGGCGCCGAGCGCGGAGCCGATCGGGCGGGCACCGTAGCTCATGATGTTGATAGCGGAGACGCGCCCGAGCAGCGAGGGCGGCGTCACCGATTGCCGCAGCGTCGTAGTCGAGATCACCCACAGGATCGGGCCGGCGCCGAGCAGGAAGAAGCTGAACGCCGCGAGCAAGGGTGAGGGGAGTAGATGGTCAGTACCATGACGCTCGCGGCCACAAAGCCGGTCACCGGTCCAAGCCCGATCACGATGCCGAAGGCGAGGCGCTGCATCACCCGCGTTGCCAACAGCGCGCCAACCACCATGCCGACGCCGTACATCGCCAAAACCGTGCCAATGCCGGGTGCCGAGAGACCGAAATGACGCACGGCATAAGGCACGAAAACTGCGAGGATGACGAACCACGCGACGCCAAAGATGAATTGCGTGATGAACAGTGGCCGCAGTAGATCGTGGCGCATCACGAAGGCGATGCCTTCGCGGATCTCCTGCATCGGATGACGCCGCGGCGCCGGCGCGCGGGCCGGTTCATAGATTCCGGAGAGCAGCACCACCGCGATGACAGACAGCGCCGCGGCAAAGCCGAACGCGGGCGCGGCGCCGACCCAGCCGACCAGCACGCCGCCGAGCGCCGGGCCGCTCGCAAACGCAACAGTGCGCGCCAGTTCGATCCGCGCATTCGCCGCCGGCAGTTGCTGCGAGGTCACCAGCGACGGCACCAGCGCAGGCGCCGCCACGCTGTAGGCGACCGTGCCGCACACCGCGACAAAACCGAGCAGCGCGAGCAGGGGCATGTTGAGCAGGTCGAGCCAGATCAGCAGCAGGATCCCGGCTAGCGCCGTGGCGCGCATCGCTTCCGAACCCGCCATCAGCCAGCGCCGCGAAAAACGGTCCGCGAGCAGGCCGGAGGGGATCGCAAACAGGATGAATGGCAGCGTCAGCGCGGTCTGCAGCAACCCGGTCTGGCCTTCGCCGACACCCAGCATCAGCACCGCGACGATGGGGCGGCCGCCAGCGCGATCTGCTCGGCCGATTGGGCGGCGAGATTGGACCAGGCCAGCCGGTTGAAGGTTTTTGGCAGGTGAGGGGCTTCGGTCGCGGACATGGCAAGATTCCCTGGAATTGCGATTTTCGGCATTTTCGTCCCCGAGACGGTCAAACCCACCCGTTTCCCGACAACACACGGTTTCGCGAACCGCTAGATGCAGTTGCAAATGAGTTGCAATAAAAGACAATTCGGGTATTCTGGCGAAATGGATGCCCGAACTCCCAGTTTGCCGCCTGATTCCTTGCAACAGATGGTCTCAAATACCGCCGGATGGCGGTCCGATGCCGTAAGGACCCCCAGTCTGGCCGAGGTGAACAGCACGGTCGCTGTCCCCATCGGCGGCCTGTGGTGGCGGCGGGCGCTGGCTTTTGCCGGCCCCGGCTATCTGGTTTCGGTCGGCTACATGGACCCCGGCAACTGGGCGACCGACCTCGCCGGCGGTTCGAAGTTTGGCTACACGCTGCTGTCGGTCATCCTGATCTCGAACCTGATGGCGATCCTGCTGCAGGCGCTGGCCGCGCGGCTCGGCATCGTCACCGACCGCGATCTCGCGCAGGCCTGCCGCGCCACCTATTCGCGCCCGGTCAATTTTCTGCTCTGGATCGCCTGCGAGGCGGCGATCATCGCCTGCGACCTCGCCGAAGTCATCGGCACCGCGATCGCGCTGAAATTGTTGTTCGGCATTCCCCTGATCGGCGGCGCGCTGATCACCGCGCTCGACGCGTTCCTGCTGCTGCTGCTGATGAACAGGGGCTTTCGGTTCCTCGAAGCCTTTGTGATCTCGCTGTTGATCGTGATCGCGGTCTGCTTTGCGGTCCAGGTTACGGCGGCCGCGCCGCCGGTTGCCGCGATGCTGCGCGGCTTTGTGCCGTCGACCGAGATTTTCACCAATTCCGAGATGCTCTACATCGCGATCGGCATCATCGGCGCCACCGTGATGCCGCATAATCTCTATCTGCACTCCTCGATCGTGCAGACCCGCGCCTATCCGCGCACCGACGAGGGACGGCGCGACGCCATCAAATGGGCGACCACCAATTCCACCATCGCGCTGATGCTGGCGCTGTTTATCAACGCCGCGATCCTGATCGTCGCCGCCGCCACGTTCCACAAGAGCGGCCATTCCGATGTGGCCGAGATCGGCCAGGCCTTTGAGCTGCTGTCGCCGCTGCTGGGGCTGGGCATTGCCTCGACGCTGTTTGCGGTCGCGCTGCTGGCGTCCGGCCTGAATTCGACGGTGACCGCGACGCTGGCCGGCCAGATCGTGATGGAAGGCTTTCTCCATCTGCGCCTGCCGAGCTGGGCGCGGCGGCTGCTCACCCGCGGCATCGCCATCGTGCCCGTCATCATCGTCACCGCGATCTATGGCGAGCGCGGCACCGCACAGCTTCTGGTGTTCAGCCAGGTGATCCTGTCGATGCAGCTTCCGTTCGCGGTCATTCCGCTGGTGCGCTTCGTCTCCGACCGCAACAAGATGGGCAAGTTCGCCATTCCGGTGGCGGTCGCGGCACTGGCGTGGATCGTCGCCAGCATCATCGTGATCCTGAACCTGAAACTCCTGTTCGACACCTTCTTCGGCGGCTAGCTTCCCGCCGTCGCCTCCGGCTTGCTGCGCGGGATTGCCGACCGTTACGGCCTTGCGACACCAAGTGCTTGCTCGCTTGACCTTCCGCGCTCAATCGATTCTCAGGCCGAGCCAGTCACCAGCGGCTCCCAGAACTTGACCGCAGTGGTGAGCACCTTGCGGAAGCTTTCCGGATCGGAATCTGGCGTTGCTTCAAATCCCCCATCGATCATCAACCGCTGGTATTCAGGGGTCGACAGAAGCGCGCGGCTTGCGCTCGCAATCTTGTCTATGATCGAGGTCGGCGTTCCGGCGGGAGCGAGCAGGCCGTAGGAACTTTCGTTGGCAATGCCAGGAAAGCCCGCCTGCACCACGGTCGGCAGCTCCGGCGCTGCGAGCAACGGCTTCGTGCTCGTGACCGCCAGAATGCGCAGGCCGCCGGACTTGTGGAGTCCCAGGCTTTGCCCCGTGACCCCAACGACTCCCATCGAAATCTGACCGCCGAGCAGGTCGGCCATGACCGGCCCTGCGCCCCGATAGGGAATTTGTACGAGCTCGGGAATGCCGGCAACTGACTTGAACAACTCGCCAACCAGGTGATTGGTCGAACCAATGCCAACATGGCCGTAGGAGACCTTGGCAGGATTGGCTTTGACGTACGCGACGAGCTCGTCGAGCGTCCTGGCAGGGACTGAAGGATGTACTGCGAAGCAGACATAGCCGACCGCGATCTGCATGATCGGATCGAGGTCCTTGTTCGGATCGTAAAGCGGCTTTGCCTTCAGCAGCGCTTCGTTGACGTGCGGTAGCGTGCCGCCGAGCAGGATGGTGTACCCGTCGGGGCGAGCCTTGGCCACTGCAGACGCGCCGAGCGATGCACCGGCACCGCCGATGTTCTCTACGACGATCGATCCGAGCAGCGGCTTGATCCTTTCGGCCCATGGCCGCCCCAGTGAATCGTAAGCGCCTCCCGGCGGGAAGGGCACGATGAGGCGAATGGGCCGGTCAGGATAGGACTGCGCCGCAGCAGCGTGCGGAAAGGCGAGAGGCGCCGCGGCACTTCCAAGGAGCTTTAGGATATCACGCCGCGATTTCTGCATGAGACGCCCCGAGCTTTGCTTCGCCAGCGTATACTTCACTTCGGATAGCGGCTTGGCAAGGTCGGACGCGTGGAGATTGGGCTCCGGAAGAAGCCTCGGTAGCGGCCCAGCGGGGGAGACGCGGGTATGGCGGCCTGCTATGCCTCACCCCGCAACAATCAATGACAAGGAGGCGCGCATGGCACGATTGCCGCTGATCGATCCGGACAAAACCACAGGCGATATCCGCGCCTCCTTTGACCGCATGCCGGTCAAGTTGAACATCTTCCGCATGATGGCGCACGCCGAGGCCAACATGATCCCGGCGATGCGGTTTGCCAACTCCATCCTGCACAAGCAGAAGCTATCCGCCGTCAACCGCGAGCTTCTCATTCTCCAGGTCGCCCAGCTCGAAGGCGGCGCCTACGAATGGCGCCAGCATGTGCCGATCGCGCTTGGGGTCGGCGTCACGCAGGCCCAGATCGACGCGCTGGAAGGCGGTCGCATCGATGATGCCGCCTTCAACGCGGCGGAACGCGCGCTGCTCGCTTTCAGCAAGCATTCGGTCGAAAACGTTCGTGTCCCCGAGCCGGTGTTTGCCGAGGCGCGGAAGCATTTCTCCGAGCAGGAAATCGTCGAGGCGATCTTTGCCATCGGCTGCTACATGATGATGGCCCGCCTGACCGAGGCGACCGAGACTGATCTCGATCCCGCTGCCGGCATGCGCCTGTTCGACAGCGGCAAGAAGCGGAGCGCCTGAGGTGCCCGATAGCGCTGCACCGGAGCGCTACGTCCGCCCACTGACGGCGGAATCCGCAGGCAATGCGCCCGGACGCGGCCGCCTGAAAGGCCGCCGCGTGCTGGTGGTCGGCGGCGGCCAGCGCATTTTTGACGCCGCGACCGATCCGGTCGGCAACGGCCGGGCCATGAGCCTGTTATTTGCGCGCGAGGGCGCCGAGGTCGCCGTCGCCGACGTCAATCTTGCTTCCGCCGAGGATACCGTTGGCCGCATCAAAGCTGACGGCGGTCGAGCTTTCGCCATTGTCGCCGATGTCACGGTTGAGACCGACGTCAAGCGCATGATCGACGAGGCGCGCAGACGCATGGGCGGTCTCGACGGCATGGTGCTCAATGTCGGCACCTTTGGCGGCATCGGCCTCGACGGCGTCAGTGCGGACGAGTGGAACAGGATCTACGATGTCAATGTGCGCGGCCCGATGCTGGCGTGCCGCGAAGCGCTGCCGAAATTCGAGAACGGCGGCTCGATCGTCTTCATCTCCTCGATCGCGGCACTCAGGGCCGGCTCGCAGATGGCGGTCTATGATTCCTCAAAAGCCGCGCTCGGCGGTCTGATGCGCAACATCGCCCATGTCGGTGCGCGCCGCGGCATCCGCGTCAACCTGGTCTATCCCGGTCTCGTCGACACGCCGAACGGCCGCACCGCCGGCGCCGGACGGCCCTCACGCGGCAAGGGCAACATCCCCTTCGGCCGCCAGGCGACCGCGTGGGAAGTGGCCTATGCCGTGCTGTTCTTCATGTCGGAAGAGAGCGCCTATGTCACCGCGCAGACGCTCGCCGTCGACAGCGGGCTGAGCGGGATGTGAACTATGAGCGCGTTGTTCGGAAAAGTCTGCCAGAACGGCTATGTCGTCCGCGACATCGCAGAAGGCCATGAAATTCTGGACTGAAGTCCAGCGCGTCGGCCCGTTCTTCTATATCCCCAGCGTGAAGACCGACTGGTTCCGCTATCGCGGCACGGATTCACCGGTCGAGATGAGCATCGCGCTGGCCAATTCCGGCGATCTCCAGATCGAACTGATCCAGCAGCGCAATGACGCGCCGTCGATGTATCTCGATCATCTCGCGCGCACGGCGAAGGCCTGCAGCACATGTCCTACTGGAGCACCGACTATCAATCGCTCTACGACCGCGCCATCGCCGCAGGCTTCGTCGTCGGTCACGAAGGCCAGATCGGCGGACCGAGCGGCCGTTTCGCCTATTTCGAGACGTCAGGGCACCCCGGCACGGTGGTGGAAATATCGGATGTCAGCGGCGGCAAGGGCCGTTTCTTCCAGCACATCCGCAAGATCGCGGAAACCTGGGACGGCAGCGATCCGGTGCGGGTGGTGCAGAGTTAGGGCGCGGTCGGCGGCCTCAAGTGCGACCTCCGTTCACGCTAAAAGTTTGCCTCGTAATCATGCGGCTGTCATCGGCGACCAGGAACAGCGCCAGATTGGCGATATCGGCGGGAACGATGGCGTCGGGCAAGAACTGACTATTGACCACTTCCGCCACCTTCTCGGCCGTTGGAAACCACAACCGCTGCTGTTTCTCCGTCAGTACGAGGCCCGGGGCGATGGCGTTGACACGGATACGATGCTTGCCCACCTGGCGCGCAAGCGAATGCGTGAAGCCGACGACGGCGGCCTTCGCTGATGCATATCCCATCAGTTCCGGAGCACCGATTTGCCAGGTGATGGATGACATGTTGACGATCGACCCGCCGCCTTGCTCGATCATCTGCGGCAAGACCGCCTGCGAGGCAAAATAGATATGGCGGAAGTTTACCGCGATTGTGTTGTCGAATTCATCGGGAGTCACGTCGGCGAAGGTCTGTCGCTGGTCGTTCGCCGCGTTGTTGATCAACGCGAAGGCCGGGCCAAGCTTTTTCCGCGCTTCTGATATCGCGGCTTTGAGGTCGTCGGTACGGGTCACGTCGCAACGAACGAACAGCGGCGCATGTCGCACTGATCCGGCCAACGCCTTTGTCAGCGCCTGTCCGGCCTCATCGTTGAGGTCGAAGAAAGCCACCCGCGCACCGTTGTCCGCGAAGGCCTTGACGAATTCCTCGCCGATGCCACTGGCGCCGCCGGTGATCAGGACGACCCGATCCCTGAGACTTTCATACCTGGTGAAGCTCATGCGATGCGTGCCCTCGGATCGAACAGGAAAATTGGTTCAATCCTGCGGCTCGGACGGCACTTCGCCGGACGCATCCACGCGCAGCCAGCCGGATGGCGCCAGCCGCTGCTGCGGCAGAAAGCGCCCCTTGTAGTCCATCTTCTTGGAGCCCTCGATCCAGTAGCCGAGATAGACGTAGGGCAGCCCAAGCCTTCGTGCGCGCGTGATGTGGTCGAGGATCATGAAGGTGCCGAGCGAGCGGTCCTGCTCACCCGGCTCGAAGAACGAGTACACCATCGACAGCCCGTCGCTGAGCACGTCCGTCAGCGCCACCGCCACCAGATCCTCGCCGCGGCCGGTGATGCCGCTGTCGACGCCGCGCCTTCGGTATTCGACGATGCGGGTCTCGACATGGCTGTCTTCCACCATCATGGCGTAATCGAGCACGGTCATGTCGGCCATGCCGCCGTGGCGGTGGCGCTTGTCGAGATAGGCGCGGAACACCGAATACTGCTCTGAGGTGGGCACCGCGCTGCGCTGCTCGCCGACGATGTCGGCGTTGCGCGCCAAAATCTTGCGGAAATTGCGGGAGGGCCGGAACTCGTTGGCAACCACGCGCACCGAGACGCAGGCGCGGCACTGGTCGCAGGCCGGGCGGTAGGCGATCGACTGGCTGCGCCGGAAGCCGCCATGGGTGAGGAGGTCGTTGAGGTCGCCCGCCTTGTCGCCGACCAGATGCGTGAACACCTTGCGCTCGTGCCGGCCCGGCAGATAGGGGCAGGGCGAGGGCGCCGTCAGGTAGAATTGCGGGGTGTCACGCGAATGCTGGGTCACGTCGGTTTGTCGGGCCTCCGGAGCAGAAGCATAGCGTTTTCGAGCGAAGTGGGTAGCGGGTCGCGCCGGGAAAACGCGTCACGATAACCACCCTGAGCCGCTTTGACGCAGCCGAAGCGGATCAGGTTCGAAGCATCGCGCTCCGAAAGCCTATCGTCAATCAAATTGCCTAAAGTTCAGTAGCCGCGCGCCGGCTGCGGCACGTCTGATCGGACCGAGCTGTTGATAACCACGGTTCCCAGGATGATGTCGTGCAGCAGCCGCCGGCGGCCGTTGAACAGCCCGACCAGCACGATCAGGGGCGTCAGGAACGAGATCGAGACCCAGAACAGCACGGCGTGCATCGCACCAAGCACGAAATAGCCCGGTGTGCCGTACCAGGTGCGCAGCTCCAGATCCATCACCCGCATGCCGATCGTGGCCGAATGCGCACCGCCGATCGAGGCGCCGTAATAGACGATGGCCCACACCACCGAGGCCGGCCACGCCAGCCAGAACAGCGCCCAGCCGAGCCCCAGCGTGACCAGCCCGAACACGGCGATGAAGAGGTAGCCGAGGATGACCGGGATCGAGATCACGACGAGGTCGATCAGGAACGCAAACACGCGCCGGGTCGCCACGCCGCGAAACAGTTCCGGCTGGGCGTCGGGGTCGAAGGCATGGGGCTGCACCCCGCCATCGCTGCGCCAGGCGCCGCCAGCACTAGACGCGCCGCCAGCATTATAGAGCCGCCGCCAGCATTGTTCGCGCCGCCGGTATTGTCCGAACCGCTAGAACTCATGGCCAGTCCTCCAGACCGTGCATTTTCGCCACCGACATGGGAAGGCGGCTGTGGCGCTGCCAAGGTCGCGGGACCGTGACAAGCAGGAAATTTTCCGTGGTTTATGCGGCCAACAGCCCGGTTCGGCTTGTGAGCGGCCGCGAACGAGGCGAACATTACCGGCAGGACAGGCGACGGGAGGACACATGGCAAAGGCGATGGAGCTGCACTGCCGCTGCGGGGAGGTGGTCGGCCGCGTCGAGAACGCGGCGCCGCAAAAGGTCAACCGCGTGGTCTGCTACTGCGACGACTGCCAGGCCTTTGCCCACCAGCTCGGCCGCGCCGACCTGCTCAATGCGCAAGGCGGCACCGACATCATCCAGGTGGCGCCCGCGGCGCTCACCATCCTGAAGGGGCAGCAGCACATCTCGGGATTGCGGCTCTCGCCCAAAGGCCTGTTCAGATTTCATACCACCTGCTGCAACACGCCGATCGGCAATACGCTCAGCCCCGCGATCCCCTTTGTCGGCATCGTCGCCCAGGTGTTTGACGATAATCCCAAAACCGTGGACGGCGTGTTCGGCCCGCCGATCGGCGCCATTTTGGGAAAATACGCCATCGGCAAGCCGCCCGCCGACTCCACCGGTATCAACCTGCCGGTGCTGTTGCGCGCGATCACCAAAGTATTGGGCTGGCGCCTGCGCGGTCGGGCGTGGCCAAACCCCTTCTTCCAGCCGAAGACGCGCCAGCCGGTCTATCCGCTGACGGTGCTGGCGCAGGAGCAGCGCGAGGCGCTGCGGCCGCTATGTGGTCCGAAGCCGGCGTAGAATTTTCCCGCCGTCGTCGTGGCCAAGCGAAGCGACGAAGCAATCCATACCGCCGCTGGGCGGTATGGATTGCTTCGCGGAAAACCGTGGTCATCGGCTCTGCCAGACATACGCGCGACCTGTGGTTAGGTCTCGCAATCGACGGGACGACGGGGCCGGGCCTCAGCTCCCCGCCTTGATCTTCTCCGCCGCCTGCGGTGCGAAATACGTCAGAATCCCGTCCGCTCCGGCGCGCTTGAACGCGAGCAGGCTTTCCATCATGGCGCGGCCGCCGTCGATCCAGCCATTGCGGCTGGCGGCGGCGATCATCGCGTACTCGCCGGACACCTGGTAGACGAAGGTCGGCATCGCAAAGGTGTCTTTCACGCGCCGCACGATGTCGAGATACGGCATGCCCGGCTTCACCATCACCATGTCGGCGCCTTCGGCGATGTCGAGTTCGACCTCGCGCAACGCCTCGTCCGAATTGGCGCTGTCCATCTGGTAGGTGCGCTTGTCGCCGGTCAGCGTTTTTGCCGAACCGATGGCGTCGCGGAACGGGCCGTAGAAGGCGGACGCGTATTTCGCCGCATAGGACATGATCTGCACGTCGGTAAAGCCCGCATCGTCCAGCCCCTCGCGGATCGCGCCGACGCGGCCGTCCATCATGTCGGACGGCGCAATCACATCGCAGCCGGCCTCCGCCTGCACCAGCGCCTGGCGCACCAGGATCGCCACCGTCTCGTCGTTGAGGATCTTGCCATCCTCGAGCAGCCCGTCATGGCCGTGGCTGGTGTAGGGATCGAGCGCGACGTCGCAGAGCACGCCGATCTCAGGAAATTCCTTCTTGATCGCGCGCACCGACTGGCAGACCAGATTGTCGGCATTGAGCGCCTCGGAGCCTTGCTCGTCGCGCAAGGACGGCTCGGTGTAGGGGAACAGCGCAAGGCAGGGGATGTTGAGCTTCATCGCGCGCTCGGCGTCGCGCACCGCCTGGTCGACGCTCAGCCTGTCGACACCGGGCATCGAGGCGATGGGGCCGCGGACGTTGTTGCCGGCGACCACGAACAGCGGCCAGATCAGATCATCTGTCGTGAGGACGTTTTCCCGCACCAGCCGCCGCGCCCATTCGGCCTTGCGGTTGCGGCGCGGGCGAACCGTGAGGTCGAGCGCTTCGGCGGAAACCGCCGCCTGGCGCCGCGGCCCATCGCGCATTTCGATCGGGCGCCCGAACTTGATCGCCATGATTAACTCCCAAAACCGCCAGCTGTTTCGATTTGGACTAATTCTAGCAGCTTGCAGGGGAGCCGTCACAGCCTTGACCCGCCGTTCCGGCAATTGATTTTACCGTCCCGGCGCGTCAAGACAGCGTAGCAAGAGTGGGCTAAAACTGCGCGGGGAGGGGAATTCCCCCAAATGAGAGCACCGATTCGCCAATGACGGACACTTCCACGCGGGATCAAGCGCGCGACAACGCCATGTCGATGGCGGCGATGTCGTCCGAGCGCATCGAGCCCGATGACAATGCATGGACGCGGCGGCTGGTGCTGTTCCTGCGCGTCATGGCGGTGCTCTCGATCGCAAAGGGCCTCTACCACTGGGCGCAGGTGACAGGTTTTATCGGCGGCGAGGAAGAGGCGTTCGAAAACCAGACCATGGCCTGGCAGACCGCGACGATCTATTTCGCCGTGATCGAACTCGTTGCCGCGGTCGGCCTGTGGCTCGCCACGCCCTGGGGCGCGGTGGTGTGGCTGACCACCGTGGTGTCGATGGCGGTGATCGAGCTGATGTTCCCGGGAATTTACGGCGGCAGCCTCGTGGTGGTCGGCGTCGAAGCCGTGATGCTGGCCGCCTATCTCGCGCTCGCCTGGATGGCCGCCCGCGAACGCCCGCCGTAGCTGTTGCGAGGCGAGGGGAGTAAGCGGAATTTGCGGCGCGTCCGGTGGCCACATGGTTCGAGACGCGCGCGATGCGCGCTCCTCACCATGAGGGTCTGGCATTTCGCGCACTCTCACGACCTCATCCTGAGGAGCGGCGCTTAGCCGCGTCTCGAAGGATGAAGGCCCGGCACGCCGCCACGCGTCAAATTTTCAAAAAATCTTCCGGTAACTTTTCAGTCACCTTAAAGGGTTCCGTCACACACCTTACGCGGTCGTTTCGATTTCGCACCACCCTGTTTTGGAATGCGACACCACCCCCATACGAAGCGTGAACAGAGCCATTCCACCGTCAATGAAAAGTTGCGAAAAGTCCTTATTTCATGGGCTTAATCCACGATTCACTGTCTTAAATTCATTCTCTCTTTATTGTCTTATTTAAGCTGATCTTCAAACCGGCCCCTTAAGTTCAGGCTATCAGGCGGGACAAAAGTTTCGTCGAATAAGTCGATAAAAACGACAACAGGGGAAGTGTCATGATGAAAGCCGTTGCAACGGCGGTGGAAACCGCTGAACGCGCTCCCGGAGCTCCGGTACAGCCGCTCTATCTCGAAGCTTTGACTTTGGTGGAGCGGCTGCACCGCCGCCTCCTCGACGTCATCAAGGATGAATTCGATCGCCGCGGCCGTGCCGACATCAACTCGGTGCAGGCGCTGCTGCTCTATAACATCGGCGACAAGGAGTTGACCGCAGGCGAGCTGCGCACGCGCGGCTATTACCTCGGCTCCAACGTCTCCTATAACCTGAAGAAGCTCGTCGAGCTCGGCTTCCTCGATCATCAGCGTTCGCGCGTTGATCGCCGCTCGGTCCGCATCCGCTTGACCGCGCAGGGCCAGGAAATCCGCAAGATCGTCGATGCGCTCTACCAGAAGCACGTCAAGACGGTCGAGCAGGTCGGCGGCATCTCGAATGAGGAGTTCGCAACCCTCAACAAGTCGCTGCATCGCCTCGAGCGGTTCTGGACCGACCAGATCCTCTATCGGCTCTGAGAATTTTCGACGGCCAAGCCGGCCATTCCTAACAAGACCGGCGGCCGTCACGAAAGTTCACAACTCGGCGATACTTCCCAAAACAGGCGCATCGGACCGGTTTTCCGGCCCGATGCGCCTTGTTTTTTGCCTGTGGAAACCTTGCTTTAGCTTGTGGAAAAGGCCCGGTTTCCCGAATTGGAACTTATTTCCGCGCTTCGCTTTATCCTTCCGTTATCGAGAGGGATTGCGAGATGCTGGTCGAGCGCGGATTGCAGGTCATGAACGTCGAGGCGGTGGGCGAAGCCTACGCCATCGCCTCCAACTATCTCCGCAAGAGCGGCGCGATGTCGGACACGCTTGCCACCAATGAGCGTCTGCTCGGTATCATCGTGCAGATGTTTCAACGCGGCGAATTCAACAAGATCAGGCTCGCCAACAAGGCGATCGCGAAATACGAAGCCGAGACGCTCATCATCACCTGACCTCGCTCCGGAGCCCGCCATGGAAGCCGCGATCGACCGCATCATGCAGACCTACGGTATGCTGGTGAACCAGACTGCCGACGCCAGCGAAGAGGCGCGCGCCAAGGTGACGGAATACGTCACCACGCTGTTCGAGGCCGGCGAAAAGGACACGCACCGCCTCACCGTGTGCGGGCTGACCTATCTGCGCCAGCTCGACGGCAGCAATGATCCCGTGAAGGCGGGGTTTACGGGGCTGTAGAGTTTACCCAACCGGCCTAATCCTCGGTCGTCGTCCCCCGGCTCGACCGGGGGCCCAGTACGCCGCGGCCCATCGATTCTAATCACTGACGTCTCTGGAATACTGGGTCACCCGCCTTCGCGGGTGACGACGTCGGTGAGCGCGGCTGACACCTCGGGACGATGTCTGCTACACCTCGTTTCAAACCCGAGGAAACCCCCATGCTCACGCTCCACCACCTCAACGACTCCCGCTCGCAGCGGATCCTCTGGCTGCTGGAAGAACTCGGCACGCCCTATGAGCTGAAGCAGTACCAGCGCAATGCCGAGACGCGGCTGGCGCCGCCGGAGTTGAAGCAGATTCATCCGCTCGGCAAATCGCCCGTCATCGTCGATGGCAATGTCCGCATCGCGGAGTTTGCCGCCATCGTCGATTACGTCATCCGCCGCTACGGCAAGGGCGCGATGATGCCGGCGCCCGGCAGCGCGGAGTCCGAGGCCTACCATGAATGGCTGCATTACTCCGAAGGCTCGGCGATGCTGCCGCTGATGCTGAACCTCTATGTGTCGCAGGCTGAAGGAAGCGGGCGCGCCGCTGCATCCGCGCATCGAAAGCGAGATCGCCAATCACCTCGGCTATATCGAGGGCGCACTTGGGAAACGCGAATTCTTCGTCGGTCCGTCGCTGAGCGGCGCCGATATCCAGATGAGCTTTGTGGCTGAGGTGGCGAGGTCGTTCGGCAAGCTCGCTGCGTACCCGAATTTTGCCGCCTGGCTGACGCGAATGCACGCCCGGCCGGCGTTCAAGCGCTCGGTGGAGAAGGGTGGGGCGTACCGGCTGGCGGGTTAGGCAGCTACGGTTTCTCCCAGTCGGTCAGTTCGTACGAGCGTTCGTCGAGATGCTCGACCAGCAGCTTGCGATAGTGCGCCGCCATTTCGCGATAATGCTGCCTGGAAATGGGATCGGCCGCGCTTTCGCGCGCGCTGCTCGAACATCTCGGCCTTCTGCCGGAATACCGATGCTTCGGACATTGGCTGGCTCCTTCTGAGCACTCACTTAAGCGTTAGTCTTGGCAGAAGAACGGACGGCTGCTTCACGATCGAGTGACGGCGGCGCATCGTCGTCGCCGTTTCCGGCGCGTATGAATTTCCTGAACCGGATCAAGCTGTTTTGTCCGTCGGGCAAATCAGTTCTGATTTTCAGAAATCGTGTCAATCCCCGGAAGCAAAAATATTCCGCTGGTCACGTTTCTGGCAAATCACGAATTTAACCTTCGCGCATCCCGGCCCCGAGGAGGGGCGTTTCGCGATCGTCACGATGCGTTGGGATGGGATGCGATGGACGCTTTGGCGTCAGGCGACGTTCTGCGCCGGACGAACGAGGCGTACGGCGAAGTCGTGTGGTCCTGGCGCCGCGATGCTGGCGTCAAGCTTGCGGAGCGATCCGCAAGTGACGGTGACAACAAAGCCCGCTCACCGGGGAGAGCACGAAGTAAGCCGTAAAGCCATTGCGCAGGGGAAGGCCGGGATGTTTCCGCTGCACCTGTATGCTCGTGTGCGCCAAATGCGCAATTTTTGGCACACGAGACCGCGGGTGCAGCGGCACCCGGCTTTCCCTGCGCCCTCTGTTTGGAGGAGGGCCAACGAATTTGCAAAACCTCGGGCGAAACGCGCCGCGAGAACGATTTTCGTCGTCCCTGCGAAAGCCGTGTCCCGTGCGCTGCGCAGCTGGAGCGTCAGCGAATGATGCGCTGCGACCGGACCCAGGAGTCCGGGCAGGATATCCGGCTGCGGCATGGGTCCCGGCTCACGGCAGGGACGACGGAGGCTGGAACCCCCGCCATCCCCACCATATCTGGCATAAATATCAGGCCAGGTACCGCAACCGCTTGGCCAAGGCGGCCCGATATGGTATCCGCAGGGACCATCTTCCGACCGCCACCCATGACCGCCCGCAGCCCGCTTAAGTGCCTGCGGCGGTGGAGATATTTCGCCGATGAGCTCTTCCGCCAAGACTGCAGGGACCGCTTCCGCGCCCGACTTCTTCTTCACGGCCACGCTTGCCGAGGCCGATCCGGAAATCGCCGCCGCCATCAAGGGCGAACTCGGCCGGCAGCGCCACGAGATCGAGCTGATCGCCTCGGAAAACATCGTCAGCCGCGCGGTGCTGGAAGCCCAGGGCTCGGTGATGACCAACAAATACGCGGAAGGCTATCCGGGCGCGCGCTACTACGGCGGCTGCGAATGGGTCGACGTCGCCGAGACGCTGGCGATCGAGCGCGCCAAGAAATTGTTCGGCGCGCAACTTCGCCAACGTCCAGCCGAACTCCGGCAGCCAGATGAACCAGGCGGTGTTTCTGGCGCTGCTGCAGCCCGGCGACACCTTTATGGGCCTCGACCTCGCCGCCGGCGGCCATCTCACCCACGGCTCGCCCGTCAACATGTCCGGCAAATGGTTCAAGGCCGCGCACTACACCGTGCGGCGTGAAGACCAGATCATCGACATGGACGCGGTCGCGCGCCGCGCCGAGGAAGTGAAGCCAAAACTGATCATCGCCGGCGGCTCGGCCTATTCGCGCGCCGTGGGATTTCAAGCGCTTCCGCGAGATCGCCGACAGCGTGGGCGCTTACCTGCTGGTCGACATGGCGCATTTCGCCGGCCTCGTCGCCGGTGGCGCGCATGCTTCGCCGGTGCCGCATGCGCATGTCACGACCACCACCACGCATAAATCGCTGCGCGGCCCGCGCGGCGGCCTGATGCTGTGGAACGACGAGACGCTGACCAAGAAGCTGAACTCGGCCATCTTCCCGGGCCTGCAGGGCGGCCCGCTGATGCATGTGATCGCCGCCAAGGCGGTCGCGTTCGCCGAAGCGCTGCGTCCGGACTTCAAGATCTACGCGAAGAACGTCGTCGAGAATGCCAAGGCGCTGGCCGAAAGCCTGCGCGCGCAGGGCCTCGACATCGTCTCCGGCGGCACCGACAACCATCTGATGCTGGTGGACCTGCGGCCCAAGGGGCTGAAGGGCAACGTCTCGGAAAAGGCGCTGGTCCGCGCCGCCATCACCTGCAACAAGAACGGCATCCCCTTCGATCCCGAAACCCCGTTCGTCACCTCGGGTCTTGCGTCTGGGTACGCCGGCTGCGACCACGCGCGGTTTCGGCGTCGCCGAGTTCAAGCAGGTCGGCGGCATGATCGCCGAAGTCCTGAACGCGCTGGCGCAGTCGCCGGACGGCAAGGCGCCGCTGGTCGAAGCCGCGATCAAGGAACGCGTCAAGGCGCTCACCGACCGCTTCCCGATCTATCAGTAACGCGCATGATCCGGAAAAGTGGATACCGGTTTTCCGACAAGATCATGCGCAAAAATAGAGGTTTGTTGGATGCGTTGTCCCAGCTGCAACAGTCTCGATACGCAGGTGAAGGACTCGCGTCCGACCGAGGATTCCGCCGTGATCCGGCGGCGGCGGGTGTGCATCGCCTGCAATTTCCGCTTCACCACCTTCGAGCGGGTGCAGCTGCGCGAACTCACCGTCATCAAGCGCAACGGCCGCCGCGTGCCGTTCGACCGCGACAAGCTGGTGCGCTCGCTGCAGATCAGCTTGCGCAAGCGGCCGGTCGATGCCGAGCGCGTCGAGAAGATGGTCTCCGCCATCGTGCGCGAGCTCGAAAGCGGCGGCGAGGCGGAGGTGTCATCCGAGGCGATCGGCGAGATCGTGATGGAGCATCTGCGCCAGCTCGACGACGTCGCCTATGTCCGCTTCGCCTCGGTCTACCGCAACTTTCGCGAAGCCAAGGATTTTGAGACCGTGCTGGGCGAACTCTCCAGCGACGAAGACGCGCGGCTCGCCACGATACGCAAATGATCTTCCGCATCCTGGAAGACCAGTTCTCGCAGAAATCCAAAGAAGCCAAAGGCGGCGGACCGGCGTTTCATGCAGCTCGCGCTGTCGCTCGGCCGCCGCGGGCAGGGCCGCACCTGGCCTAATCCCGCCGTCGGCGCCGTCGTGGTCAAAGACGGCGTCATCGTCGGCCGCGGCTGGACCCAACCCGGCGGCCGCCCGCATGCCGAGCCCGAGGCGTTGAAGCGCGCCGGCGAAGCGGCGAGGGGCGCCACGCTCTACGTCACGCTGGAGCCGTGCTCGCATTTCGGCAAATCGCCGCCTTGCGTCGATGCCGTGATTGCATCAGGCATCTCCCGCGTCGTCTCCGCGATCGAGGATCCCAATCCGGAAGTCGCGGGCCAGGGCCACGCAAAACTCCGCGCCGCCGGCATCACCGTCGATATCGGCCTGTGCGCCGCGGAAGCCGCCTACGACCACGCCGGCCACTTCCGCCGCATCCGCGACAAGCGCCCGCATGTGATCCTGAAGCTCGCGGTCTCCGCCGACGACAAGATCGGCGCCGCCGGCCACAAGCCGGTCGCGATCACGGGCGAAGCCGCGAGGACCCGCGTGCATCTGCTCCGCGCGCAGAGCGATGCGATCCTGGTCGGCATCGGCACCGTGCTGGCGGACGATCCCGTCACTGACTTGCCGCCTGCCGGGCATGGAAGCGCGTTCGCCGGTGCGGGTGGTGCTGGACCGCGCCTTGCGCATTCCCGGCACCAGCAGGCTGGTGCATTCGGCGCGGCAGAGCGCCGCTATGGGTGATGGCTTCGGAAACCGCCGAGGCTCCGGCGGCCATGAAGCTCGGCGCGGCCGGCGCGCAGGTGATCCGCGTCGCCACCGCCGGCGCGGGCCTTGATCCGGCCGCGGTGCTGCATGCGCTCGCGGAAAAGGGCATCACGCGGCTGATGGTCGAAGGCGGCGCGCGGGTGGCGTCATCTTTCGTTGCCGCTGATCTCGTCGATGAAATCTGGCTGTTGCGCGGCCCTGATAAGGTCGGCGCCGAAGGCGTCGCTGCGCTGGACGCATTGCCGCTCACCGCCATCACGCAGTCGCCCGCGTTCAAGGTCCGTGCTAGCGAAACGATCGGGAAAGACACTCTTACTGTTTACGAGCGTGCTTGATGTTCACGGGTATTGTCACCGATGTCGGCGAGATCGCCAGCCTGAAGCCGGTGGCGCAGGGGCAGTTGCACCGCCTGCGCATCGCCTGCCGCTATGACCAGTCGACCATCGCCGATGGCGCCTCGATCGCCTGTAACGGCGTCTGCCTGACGGTGGTTGCCTCGGGCGTGGATGGCGGCAAGACCTGGTTCGACGTCGATGCCGCCGCCGAAACGCTTTCCATGACCACCGCAAAACACTGGGCGACCGGAACCAAACTCAATCTCGAGCGTGCCTTGAAGATCGGCGACGAACTCGGCGGCCATATCGTGGCCGGTCACGCCGACGGCATCGCTACCATCGAGCAAGCGCGACGATCTGCCCGACATGGCCCGCTTCGAGCTGCGAACCACGCGCGAACTGGCGCGTTTCATCGCGGCCAAGGGTTCGGTGACGCTGGATGGCGTCTCGCTGACGGTCAATACCGTGACAGGACGTGGCGTTTTCGGTGCTGATCATCCCGCATACGCTCAATGTCACCACGCTCGGCGCCTGGCGCGCCGGCAGCGAGGTCAATATCGAGGTCGATCTGATGGCGCGCTACGCGGCGCGGCTGTCGGAAATGAAGTGAGGCGCAGCCCTTGGCATTGCAGGCCGTCGCGCCTGACAACGCCGCCATCACGATTGACGAGTTGCGGCACTCTACATGGCTCAAGCCTGCTTCAAGCATAGTCGCAAATGCCGATGAACGGATAGAATGGCAGACGCGCGGCGCGCACCCCTGAAGGACCAGACCGATATCGCGGGCGCACGCGCGTTGATCGTCGAGGCGCGGTTCTATGACGATATCCAGGATGCGATGCTGGAAGGCGCGATCGCGGAGCTGAAGCAGGCCGGCGTGTCCCATGACATCCTGACGGTCACCGGTTCGCTGGAAATTCCCGCAGCGATCGCGATCGCGCTGGATGCTGCCGAAAAGAACGGCAAGCCATATGACGCCGCGATCGCGCTCGGCTGCGTCATCCGCGGCGACACCATCCATTTCGAGATCGTCTCGATCGAATCCTCGCGCGCGCTGATGGATCTCGCGGTGGCGCGAAAATTTCCGCTCGGCAACGGCATCATCACCGTCAATACCGAGGCGCAGGCCTGGGCGAGGGCGCGCGCCTCCGAACTGAACAAGGGCGGCGATGCCGCGCGCGCGGCGCTTGCGATGCTGCGCATCAAACGCCGATTGGCAAAATCCTGATGATGGCCGAGAACAAAAAAAGGCCTCCTGCAAAAGGCCCGGACAAGAAAGCCAACCGGCGCGGCGCCGCGCGGCTCGCCGCCGTGCAGGCGCTGTACCAGATGGACATCGCGGGCGCCGGCATCAACGACATTTTGCCGAGTTCGAAAGCCACTGGCTCGGCAATGAGGTCGAGGGCGAGAAATATCTGCCGGCGGAAGCCGCGTTCTTCCGCGACGTCGTCTCCGGCGTGGTGCGCGATCAGGCCAAGCTCGATCCCCTGATCGACGACGCGCTGCAAAAAGGCTGGCCGCTGCAGCGGATCGACGCGATCCTGCGCGCCGTGTTGCGCGCGGGCTCCTATGAACTTGAGCATCGCAAGGACATGCCCGGCCGCGTCGTGGTGTCCGAATATGTCGACGTCGCGCACGCCTTCGTCGAAAAGGACGAGACCGGCATGGTCAACGCGGTGCTCGACCAGATCGCGCGCCAGTTCCGCGCCGACGAGTTCGCGCGTGGCTAGCGCTCCCGCATCCGGCGAGGACTCGCTGATCGCGCGCTATTTCAAACCGATCGCGACCGACCCCGGCGCGTTCAATCTCGACGACGATGCGGCCGCGCTGAAGATAGACGGCGACGATCTCGTGGTGACGACGGATGCGATCGTCGAAGGCGTGCATTATCTGCCCGGCGATCCCGCCCGGCACCATCGCGCGCAAGGCGCTGCGGGTGAACCTGTCCGATCTCGCCGCCAAGGGAGCGACGCCGGCGGGCTTTGTGCTGACGCTGGCACTGCGAACGGTCGACGATGCCTGGCTAAAACCGTTCGCGCAGGCGCTGGGCGAGGACGCCGCTTCGTTCGCGTGCCCACTGCTCGGTGGCGACACCGTTTCCACGCCGGGCCCGCCGATGATCTCGATCACGGCGTTCGGCCGGGTGCCGCGCGGCAGGATGGTCCACCGCTCCGGTGCAAAACCCGGCGACCGCGTCGTGGTGACCGGGACGATCGGCGATGCCGCGCTCGGCCTCGATATCCTCAAGGGCGGCGCCGGTGGCCGCGGCGCTGTCCGGCGATGCGGCGGCGCGTGAGGCGCTGACCAGCCGCTATCGCGTGCCGCAGCCGCGCAACGCGCTGGCGCGTTGCGGTGCGCGATCACGCCAATGCGGCGATGGACGTTTCCGACGGGCTCGCCGGCGATCTGACCAAACTCTGCGCCGCCTCTGGTGTGTCGGCTGCGATCGATGCGCCCGGCATCCCGCTGTCGCCAGCGGCCGCAGGCCTGGTGGCGCAGGGCGCAGTCGGGCTCGAGGCGCTCATCTCCGGCGGTGACGATTACGAGATTCTCTGCGCCATCCCCGAGGATCGCTTTGAGGCTTTTGCGCTGGCCGCCCGGCCAGGCCGGGGTGGCCGTGACCTCGATCGGCACGATCATCGCGGGCACCGCGCCTCCCTCGTTTCTGGATGCGCAGGGCAGGGAACTTGTGCTGACCCGCCGCTCATGGAGCCATTTCTAGAATTCTGATGAAAAGCCCGGTTTCGGGCGCAAATAGCTGCCGAAATCGGCGGTTTTCGCCCTCCACGGCGTTGCGCCGGGGGTGCGATTTTGGCATGGTCCCGGCCGATTTGAGGCCGCCCTTTTGGGCAGGGAAGGCCTCCTTTTTATGCGCCCGCCGCGTCCGCGGCGCCGGCGTGGGGTGACAATCAGGATCTGAGGCAAATTCAATGACAGCACTATGGATGATCGTGCTCTGCGGAGTACTTTCGATCGTTTACGCCATCTGGGCGACCGCTTCCGTTATGAAAGCGGACGCCGGCAATCCGCGCATGCAGGAAATCGCGGCCGCCGTTGCGCGAAGGCGCGCAGGCCTATCTCAAGCGCCAGTACATGACGATCGCCATGGTCGGCGTCGTGATCTTCGCGCTGCTGGCCTACTTCCTCGGCATGCTGGTCGCGATCGGCTTCCTGATCGGCGCGGTGCTGTCGGGCGCGGCCGGCTTCATCGGCATGAACGTTTCGGTGCGCGCCAACGTCCGTACCGCGCAGGCGGCGACGACGTCGCTGGCCGGCGGACTTGAGCTGGCCTTCAAGGCCGGTGCCATCACCGGCATGCTGGTGGCCGGTCTGGCGCTGCTCGGCGTCACCATCTATTTCGCCTATCTCACCCACGGCCTTGGGCTGAAGGCCAACGACCGCGTCGTGATCGACGCGCTGGTCGCGCTCGGCTTCGGCGCCTCGCTGATCTCGATCTTCGCCCGTCTCGGCGGCGGCATCTTCACCAAGGGTGCTGACGTCGGCGGCGACCTCGTCGGCAAGGTCGAGGCCGGCATTCCCGAAGACGATCCGCGCAACCCCGCCACCATCGCCGACAACGTTGGCGATAACGTCGGCGACTGCGCCGGCATGGCCGCCGACCTCTTCGAGACCTATGCGGTGACCGCGGTCGCCACCATGGTGCTGGCCGCGATCTTCTTTGCGACCTCGCCGCTCTTGGTGAACATGATGACCCTGCCGCTCGCCATCGGCGGCGTCTGCATCATCACCTCGATCATCGGTACCTTCTTCGTCAAGCTTGGCGCCAGCCAGTCGATCATGGGCGCGCTGTACAAGGGCCTGATCGCCACCGGCGTGCTGTCGCTCGTGGGCGTTGCCGGCGTGATCTACTACCTGATCGGCTTCGGTCCGCTGGCGGGCGTGAAGTACACCGGTCTGGCGCTGTTCGAATGCGGCGTCGTCGGCCTCGTCGTTACCGGTCTGATCATCTGGATCACCGAATACTACACCGGCACTGACTATCGCCCGGTGAAGTCGATCGCGGCATCCTCGGTCACCGGCCACGGCACCAACGTGATCCAGGGCCTTGCCATCTCGATGGAGTCGACCGCGATGCCCGCGATCGTCATCATCGCCGGCATTCTCGTCACCTACAGCCTTGCCGGCCTGTTCGGCATCGCGATCGCGACCGCAACGATGCTGGCGCTGGCCGGCATGATCGTCGCCCTCGACGCCTTCGGCCCGGTGACGGACAACGCCGGCGGCATCGCTGAAATGGCGGGCCTGCCCAAGGAAGTCCGCAAGTCGACCGACGCGCTCGACGCGGTCGGCAACACCACCAAGGCAGTCACCAAGGGCTATGCGATCGGCTCCGCCGGTCTCGGCGCGCTGGTGCTGTTCGCGGCCTACAATGAAGATCTCAAGTTCTTCATCGCCAACTCCGCGAAGTTTCCGTACTTCAAGGACGTGCTCCCCGACTTCTCGCTCAACAACCCCTACGTCGTGGTGGGCCTGCTGTTCGGCGGCCTGCTGCCGTATCTGTTCGGCGCGATGGGCATGACGGCGGTCGGCCGTGCGGCCGGCGCGATCGTCGAAGAGGTGCGTCGTCAGTTCAAGGAAAAGCCGGGCATCATGCAGGGCACCGACAAGCCGGATTACGGCAAGGCGGTCGACCTGCTGACCAAGGCGGCGATCAAGGAGATGATCATCCCGTCGCTGCTGCCGGTGTTGTCGCCGATCTTCGTCTACTTCGTGATCTACGCGATCGCGGGCGGTGGCGCGGCCGGCAAGTCGGCGGCGTTCTCGGCCGTCGGCGCCATGCTGCTCGGCGTCATCGTCACCGGTCTCTTTGTGGCGATCTCGATGACCTCGGGCGGCGGCGCCTGGGACAACGCCAAGAAGTACATCGAAGACGGCCACTACGGCGGCAAGGGTTCTGACGCCCACAAGGCCGCCGTCACCGGTGATACCGTCGGCGATCCCTACAAGGATACGGCGGGCCCCGCCGTGAACCCGATGATCAAGATCACCAACATCGTGGCGCTGCTGCTGCTGGCGATCCTGGCGCACTAACAGCGTTACGGCCGAAACGAAAAAACCCCGCGGTGTGAGCCGCGGGGTTTTTGCTTAGGGTGCCAGAATCGCCACGCCGCCTCAGCCCGCGTCCATCTGCAGGCCTTCCTGCTTGATGATGGCCCCGAACTTCGCGGTCTCCGCGGCCACGAAATCGGAGTACTGCTGCGGCGTGCCGTAGTCGGTGCGTGCGCCGATCTTGGCCATGTTGGTCTTGATGTCCTCGCGCTCCAGGAACACCTTGATTTCCTTGTTGAGGGCGTCGAGCACGGGCGCCGGCGCGCTCTTCGGCAGGAAAATGCCGAACCAGGACGAGACGTCGAACTTTGCAAGCTCTGGCGCGCTCTCGCGCATGGTCGGAATGGTGGGCGCAAGCGCCGCGCGCTCCGGCGTGGTCACCGCCAGCCCGGTGAGCTTGCCGTCCTGAACCTGCGGCAGGGTCGGGTACAGATTGTCGAACAGGACCTGGATATCGCCGGCAAGGGCTGCCTGCAGCGCCGGCCCGGCGCCGCGGAACGGCACATGTACCATCTTCAATCCCGTTAATTGCAGGAACCAGGCGGCGGTGAGGTGGGGGCTCTGCCCCATGCCGGAGGAGCCGTAGGTCAGCTTGTCCGGATTGGCCTTGATATAGGCGATGAGATCGCCGATCGACTTGATCGGCACCGACGGATGCGCCGATATGATGTTGGGAATCCGGATCAGGTTAGAGACCGGCTGCAGCTGATCCGCCTTGTAGGTCATGTTGCGGAAAATGCTGTAGGCGATGGCGTTGGGGCCGGGATTGCCGACCAGGATGGTGTGCCCGTCGCCCTTTTGGCGCACGACCTCCGCCGTACCGATGGTGCCTCCGCCGCCGGAGCGGTTCTCCACGACCGCGTTCTGGCCCCACGCCGTCTGCAGATGCGCCGCGAGCAGCCGCCCCATCACATCGGTGGTGCCTCCCGGTGCCGCCGGAACGATCAGGCGGACGGTTTCGGTGGGGCGCCAGTCGCCTGCGCCGAGGCTCGCGCGCGGAAGGATCGCGGCGGTCGAGAGCGCGGCGGCTCCGGTCAATACACGGCGGCGCGAAAAGGAATTGGTGCTCAACGTCTTCACTCCCTAGCTGGGGCTGTTGCTTTGGCAGGAACCCTAGGGAGTAGCGAGCGGCCGGGCAAGCGGCGCCTTGGCGCAGGCGGGCGCTCCGGTGCCGCGCACCTCCTGGTCCGCTGACCAATTCCGCGACACGGAAAATGGATCAGTTGAAGCTGAGCAGCTTGAACAGCGGCGTCAGGTAGCTGAGTTCCTGGCCTGACGTGGGCGTGGTGCGGCTGATGAAGTCAAAAATCTTGCCGTCCTGCAGGCCGTAATTGGCGAGCCGCTGCACCTGGCGCTTCTTGTCGAAATAGATCGCGATCACCCGCTGGTCGACGACCTGCTGGTTCATGAACGCGACCTTCCGCTCCGAGCGCTGCGAGATGTAATAGAAGACCTCGCCGCTCAGCGTCGCGACCGTCGACGGCGTGCCCATCACGATCAGCACCTGATCCTGGCTGGCGCCGATCGGAATCTGCTCCAGCGCGCCGGGCGGCAGGATGTAGCCCTTCTGGAATTGCTCGCCGGTGCAGGCGCCGAGCACCATGCAAACGGCGGCCACGGCGGCAACCGCGCGCCAGCGTGTCAACACACTGCGCAGCCGAGGGCACGCGAAAACCTGTCTGGCCTGGTTCGGTCATTTGCGGAATTGATCCGTCCCCTTGCGCCGGGCGAGGCGTTGACGTACCGGGCAGCACACTCGATTGCAACATGCGCGGGCCGGTCGGGCTCGCCTACGGAACCCATGATGCTTTGGCCGTTCAATCACTTCAGGAAACCCCGGATCGCCCCGCGCGGCACCATTGAAGCCATCTATGGCATGATCGTGACGCAAGCGCGAGAACCGTTGTTTTACCGGGACTTGGGCGTGCCGGACACGGTTAACGGCCGTTTTGACCTGCTGTTGCTGCATTTGTGGCTGGTGCTGCGGCGGCTGAAATCGGTTGAGGCCGGAACGGCCCTTTCCCAGGCGCTGTTCGATCATTTTTGCGAGGATATGGACGATAATCTGCGTGAAATAGGTGTCGGCGACCTCGCGGTACCAAAGCGAATGCGGGCCTTTGGCGAGGCCTTTTATGGCCGCTCGGCAGCCTACGACATGGCGCTGACCGAGGGCCGCGAAGCCTTCGCGCAGGCGCTGTGCAAGAACATCCTCAATGGCGAGAAGATCGAAAAGGCGAGGGAGCTTGCCGCCTATGCCGAAGCAGCGATGGCCGGGCTGGCAGGATCCGGCGAGGCGGAGCTGATTGGCGCAAGTTGGAAATTTCCGTCGCCGGAAGGCATGAGAGCGGAGTGATGAGCAAGCCCGAGAAGACCGATCCCTGGCGCGTCCCTCTTGCGGTGCTGCAGATACCGGAGGGCGGACTGCATCGCGAACTGGATGCCGATGAGGCCGTGCGTACCGCCATGGCGGAGGTCGCGGGCTTGCGCGAAGTTCTGTCGGCGCATGCATCGCTCGACGTGACGCCGAAGAGCGGTGGCCGTTTCCATGTCGCAGGAAATGTCAGGGCGCGCGTTGGCCAGACCTGCGTGGTGACGCTCGAGCCGATCGAGAACGACATCGACGAGCCGATCGACCTGATCTTTGCGCCGCCGGAGCAAATCCCCGAACTTGCCGCTCTCGTCGACGACGCGGCCGGCGGCGATGAGCAAACGCCGGACCCGCCGGAGCCGATCGTGAACGGCACCATCGATCTCGGCAGGCTCGCCACCGATGCGCTTTTCCTCGCCATCAATCCCTATCCGCGCAAGGCGGATGCGGTATTCGAGCACGAGGTCACGCCGCCCGATCCGGAGGATCATCCCTTTGCCGCGCTGAAGGCATTGAAGGCGAAGCCGAAAAAACAGCCGCGAAAGGCACCGAAGGGCAAATAGAGCAAGGCGCAGGCGGCGCCTAACTCGCATTCCGGTAGAACCGGGTTGGGTGACGATTGAGTACAACGCCACAACACATTGATTTGACGATGTTTATTTTTGTCAAAGGAATCCGCCTGAAGCGTCCGGTTCCTAACATTGCCGCGGTCAAGAGGTTGTGTCGGGACAGGGAAACGCTATTGTCGCGGCCCGGCCGGGGTGCGAGAGCTGCGCTTCGCCGAGCGCATTATTTCGCGACGGCTTCAGTGCGCGGCCGACCAATTCACGACCGCAAGAGATCAGGTTTCCGGGACTTTCATGCCGCAAAAGGTTCGAATCGCGCTTGACGCCATGGGTGGCGATGTCGGCGCTTCGGTGATCATTCCCGGCGCCGCTGCTTCGTTGAATCGGCATCCCGACGCTGAATTTCTGCTGTTCGGCGATCGCGCCAGGATCGAGCCCGAGCTGGAAAAATATCCAGCGCTGAAGGCGGTCTCGCGCGTCATCCATACCGATGTCGCCGTCAGCATGCATGACAAGCCGAGCCAGGCGCTGCGGCGCGGCCGCAAGGTCTCGTCGATGTGGCTGGCGATCGAAGCGGTCAAGAAGGGCGAGGCCGATGTCGCGGTATCCGCCGGCAATACCGGCGCACTGATGGCGATGGCGCGGTTCTGCCTGCGCATGATGCCCGGGATCGACCGTCCGGCGATTGCCGCGTATCTGGCCGACGGCGCGGGGCAATTCCGTCGTGCTCGATCTCGGCGCCACCATCGGCGGCGACGCGCAGCATCTGGTGCCAATGGCCGTCATGGGCAGCGCGATGGCGAGCGTGCTGTTCAATCTCGAGCGGCCGACCGTCGGCTTCCTCAATATCGGGGTCGAGGAGATCAAGGGCCACGAGGAGATCCGCGAGGCGGCCGAATTGCTGCGCGCGATGAACCTGCCGCAGCTCGAATATGTCGGTTTCGTCGAGGGCGACGGCATCGGCAAGGGCGCGGCCGACGTGATCGTCACCGAGGGATTTACCGGCAACATCGCGCTGAAGGCCGCCGAGGGGACGGCGCGCCAGATCGCCGACTTCCTCCGCACCGAAATCTCGAAGTCCTGGATGGCCAAGATCGGCTATTGCTTCGCCCGCGGCGCCTTCAGGGCGCTGCGCGAGAAGCTGGACCCGCGCCAACTCAATGGCGGCGTGCTGCTCGGACTGACCGGCATGGTGGTCAAGAGCCACGGCGGAACCGACGCCGAAGGCTTTGCCTACGCGATCGATGTTGGCTATGACACGGCCCGCAACGATCTCCTCACCAAGATCAATGGAATGCTCAATCGTGACGGCGGTGCGCTGGCCAGGGCGCAGACCGCACAGGAGGCTGTTTCGTGACTGCGATACGTTCGGTCGTGCTGGGCTGCGGCTCCTATCTGCCGCAGAAGGTGCTGACCAATGCCGAACTGGCGGCACGAATTGACACTTCCGACGAGTGGATCGTGCAGCGCACCGGCATCCGGCGAGCGCCACATCGCCGCCGACGGCGAGTTCACCTCGCATCTCGCCATCAATGCCGCGCGCGCGGCGCTCGCCGACGCCGGGATCGACGCGCAATCGATCGACCTGATCGTGCTGGCGACCTCGACGCCCGACAACACCTTTCCCGCGACCGCGGTCGCGGTGCAGAACGCGCTCGGCATCAACCATGGCGCGGCCTTCGACCTGCAGGCGGTGTGTTCCGGCTTCGTCTTCGCGCTGGCGACCGCCGACAATTTCCTGCGCAGCGGCGCCTTCAAGCGCGCGCTGGTGATCGGCGCCGAGACGTTTTCGCGCATTCTCGACTGGAACGACCGCGGCACCTGCGTGCTGTTCGGCGACGGCGCCGGCGCCATCGTGCTCGAAGCGCAGCAGCAGCCGGGCGAGTCGCATCGGACCGCGGCGTGCTGACGACGCACCTGCGTTCCGACGGCCGGCATCAGTCGAAATTGTATGTCGACGGCGGTCCGTCCTCGACCCAGACCGTCGGGCATCTGCGGATGGAAGGCCGGGAGGTGTTCAGGCACGCCGTCGGCATGATCACCGACGTGATCGTCGACGCCTTCAACGCGACCGGCGCCACCGCCGAGGACATCGACTGGTTCGTTCCGCATCAGGCCAACCAGCGCATCATCGATGGCTTCGGCGCACAAGCTTGGCATTGCGCCGGAGAAGGTGGTGCTGACGGTCGACAAGCACGGCAACACCTCGGCGGCCTCGATTCCGCTCGCGCTGTGCGTCGCGGTGCGGGACGGACGCATCAAGAAGGGCGATCTCGTGCTGATGGAGGCCATGGGCGGCGGCTTCACCTGGGGCGTCGGCGCTGCTCCGCTGGTGAGGCACGTTCGACACACCTGTAAATTTTGCACCGTTCTTTCATGCGTCTGCATGATGTCGCTGTTGACCATTGTCCGCTAACCTCATAATGTTCAGGGAATAAATTTGTTCGCCGAGAGTGCGGGGCAAGGCGATGACCGGACTGGCAAGACAGTTACACGCGCCGATTTGTGCGAGGCGGTCTACCAGAAGGTGGGCCTGTCGCGGACCGAGTTCGTCCGCGTTCGTCGAACTGGTCCTGAAGGAAATCACCGACTGTCTCGAGAGGGCGAGACGGTGAAGCTGTCGTCGTTCGGCTCCTTCATGGTGCGCAAGAAGGGTCGAGCGCATCGGCCGCAACCCGAAGACCGGCAAGGAAGTGCCGATCTCGCCGCGCCGGGTTATGGTGTTCAAGCCTCGGCGATTTCAAGCAGCGCATCAACGGCCACGCCGTCGCCAACGGCAGCGGCAAGGACGACTGAACGGCTGCGAGCACCGATGAGCTGAAGGGAGCAGGCGTTTGGACAAGGCGCCGGACGCGTTCCGCACCATCAGCGAGGTCGCCGACGATCTCGACGTGCCGCAGCATGTGCTGCGCTTCTGGGAAACGCGGTTCGCCCAGATCAAGCCGATGAAGCGCGGCGGCGGCCGCCGCTACTATCGCCCCGACGATGTCGACCTGCTGAAGGGCATCCGCCGCCTGCTCTACGGCGAGGGCTACACCATCCGCGGCGTGCAGCGCATCCTGAAGGAACACGGCATCAAGGCTGTGCAGGGGCTGTCGGACTCCTCCGTCGCTGCCTCGTTCGGCGCGGTCGAGAAGCGGCTCGAACTCAGCCTTGCCGAGGATGACGGCGATGCCGTGCACGGCGATGAGGCCGAGACCGAGGACGAGGATTACGAGGGCGCCGACGACGGCATCGATTTCCGTTTCCTCGAACATGAAGAGGACGGCACCGTAAAGGGGCTCGATGCCGCGCCGGTCCGCCGCCGGCGGGGTCCGCCAGGCTGACCGCGCCCGGCTCGAAAGCGTGTTGCAGGACCTGATCGCCGCCCGCCAGTTGCTGGATCAGGCGCTGAAGGACGGCTAGGCGGCCGGCCGGAACCTGCCATTTCCGTCGATCCGCCGGGCTTGGCGCGCCTTGCGCTGGGGCCTGATGGACGCTAAGGGAACGGCATCGGAGCGTGGCGCAGCCCGGTTAGCGCACTAGTCTGGGAGACTAGGGGTCGGAGGTTCAAATCCTCTCGCTCCGAC
>CAVSXQ010000069.1:0-106003 GCA_963731915.1 uncultured Alphaproteobacteria bacterium | reverse complement strand
TTCCTGGCAAGAACGGCGCTGCATGTCCCGGCGAAAGTCCGAACACTCTGCCAACTCCAGCTCGAACCAGGAGAGCGATGATGACCGATAGCCTCAAGTTTCACGAAGGAAACCGCCGGCTGCAGGATCAATTCGACAGCCGCCAGATTTCCGATCGCCTGGAAAGTTTTTTGCCGCACGCAGTTCACGCCGGATGACCAGGCGTTCATCGAGAATGCGACTTACTTCTTTCTTGCGACCGCCGACGCCGAGGGACGGCCCGATTGCTCATTCAAGGGCGGCCCGGCGGGCTTCGTCGGGTTACGGGCCGCTCGGAACTGGCCTTTCCTGATTATGACGGCAACGGCATGTTCAAGAGCCTTGGCAATGTCAAGTCAACCCGAAAGTCGCCCTGTTGTTCATCGCCATGCACGGCACGCCGCAGCGCCTGCGCATCAACGGAGCGCCCGGTCGACCGAGACGATCCGCTTACAGGCCAAGACCGTCGGCGCCCAGATCATGGTCCGCGTCACGCGCGCGCGTATCTTCCCGAATTGCCCGCGCTATATCCCGACATGCAGTTCAGCGATCCGTCGCTCTATGCGCCGCGATCAGGCTGCGATCCGACCGAACCTGCATGGAAGGATTCGACGCCTCAAGGACGCGTCCATCCGCGCCAACCGACCTATGAAAGCTGATCGCGTTCAAGCAGGAGACATCCTCAGGCCTTCCGCTTCGCCGCTTCCTTCTGCAGGTCCGGCGCATTGATGGCGGGATCGCCAGCGGCCCGGGCCGGTGAGCTGGAGCGCCGCCGCAGCCTTGTCGTTTTCCATGATCTTGGCCATCATGCCTGGCCAGCGCGCTCGAACACCGCGCGGTTCTCGATCAGGAATTTTTTGCGACTCGCGCAGTTTGGTCGATGTAGCCGTTGATTTCTGGAATCACATAGCGCGCCACCATGTCCCAGCTGCGGCGGGTGTTTTCCGGATTGGCCCAGTCGTGCGCGAAGCCGACGATGGTGCCGACGCCGCCGGAAACCTCCATCAGGCTCTTGATGGTCTTGACCAGATCGTCGGGGGTGCCGATGGTGGAGGCCGCGCCGCGACGAAGGCGGTCTTTTCCACGGCGTCCTCGGGCGAGGTGAAGGGCTCCAGCCCCGGGCCGCAGCAGCGTGCCGACGTTATATTCATTGTGCCAGCGCATCAGGCCGGGGCCGGCCTCGCGATGCGCCTGTTCGCGGGTCTCGGCGATGTGCCAGGACAGCAGCACGCGCCAGTTGGCGCGGCTCACGGTGGTGCCGGCCTTCTTCGCGGCATCCTCCGCAAAGCCCCACTGCGTCGGCAGAGCCATCAGGCCCTGCGTCGACATCGAGCCCAGCGAAATGATGCCGATGCCGTATTTGCCGGCCAGCGTCATGCCCGACGGCGAGATCTGCGAGGCCACCACGAACGGCATCTCTTCCTGCATCGGCAGGATCTGCAGCGCCGCATCGTTCATGGTGAACCAGTCGCTCTTGGCCGTGACGCGCTCGCCGTTGAACAGGCGGCGGATGATGCCGATCGCCTCGTCCTGGCGGTCGCGCTGCGTCATCGGGTCGATGCCGAGCGTATGCGCGTCCGACGCCAGCGCGCCCGGACCGGAGCCGAAGATGGCGCGGCCGCCGGTCATGTGGTCGAGCTGCACCATGCGCTGCGCGACGTTGAAGGGATGGTGATAGGGCAGCGACACCACGCCGGTGCCGAGCTTGATGCGCTTGGTGCGCTCGCCGGCGGCGGCCAGAAACATCTCTGGCGAGGCGATGGTTTCCCAGCCCGACGAATGATGCTCGCCGCACCAGAACTCGTCATAGCCGAGGTCGTCCAGCTGCTGGACAAAATCGAGATCCCTGCGGAATTGCAGCATCGGATGCTCGCCGATCGGGTGATGCGGGGCGAGGAAGGCTCCGAATTTCAGGCGCGCCATGGGGTTTGCTCCGGAATTTCTTGTTGTTCGGCTTTTGTCGAGGATTTTCGAACCCCAAACTACGGGGCAGAGCGGGCCATGGCAATCGCGCAAAGCCGCCGATGCTGCATGGTTGTCGTGCAAATTGGCCCGACATGCCGTCGTCCGGAATTCGCCAAGCCGCCAAAGGTCTCCATCATTAGCGGAAGCACCTTGCGCCAAGTATGTTTCGCGGGCGATCCGCCATTCAGGCCGGGGTTTGAGCCTGGCTGGCGCATGAGGTAGACGACGTCATGAAATATTTCCCGGATCAACCGGCCGACAGCGTGTGGGCAAGGTGCGCCGTCGCCGTGCTCCCGCTGGTTTACCTTGTCGTGGCGCTGATCTATTCGGCGAATTCGGCGCCATGGGGGCGCACGGTCGATCCCGAATCCGCGTACATGATGAACGGCATCGCCTGGACCGCGGGCTACGGGATGATCCTGAGCAGTCACCCCGGCACGACCACGATCGTGCTGGGCGGACTGGTCGCCAGGATCGGCGCGCTTCTCAACGGCCAGCCGGACGTCGTCGAATTCGCACTGAGGCACTACGACGCGCTGATTTATGCCTCGCGAGCGATCCAGATATTTCTGATGTTCGGCGCGTTGCTGGGCGGCGGTATCATCGTTCGCCGGACGACGCAAAGCGCGTTCGCCGCTGCGATCTTCCAGGTCGCGCCGTTTGTCCATTTCGAGGCTCTGCGTCTCAGTACGATGCTGGCCCCCGAGAGCCTGATGGTCACATCGGCGGTGTTCGGCCTGGCGCTGGTGCTCAAGGCGGCGCTCGACCAAAGGCCGCCAACGGTCGGCCTCGGCGTGGCGCAGGGCGCGATCTTTGCGCTCGGCCTCTCGTCCAAATTCCTCTATGCGCCGCTGGCGGTCCTCAGCGTGGCGCTGTTGCGAAACTGGCGCGCCTATGCCGCGGCGACCGTCGTCGGAGCATTGGCGTTCTTTGTCATCAATCGGATTCTCAACCCCTACGTTTTGAGCAGCGGGTTCCGCTGGCTTGTGAAGCTGGCGACCCACAAGGGTATTTATGGCGAGGGCGAGCCGGGCTTCATCGACTTCAACCTGTTCTGGCCGAATATGGCCGAGATCATCACTTCGGGACCGCTGGTTTTTGCGGCCTTCTTGGCCGGAGCGTGTCTCGCATTGCTGCGGATGTGGCGGAGCCGCAATTATCTCGACCCGGTCAGTCTCACGCTTCTGGCCATGTTCGCCGCCTATGGCGCGCAGCTGGTGGCGACGTCGAAGCATTTTCACCTGTATTACATGCTTGCCTCCTGGGCGCTGACCGGCGGCGTGCTCGTCCTCGCCGTGGTCGAAGCCGGACGGCTGTGGCCGGCGAAGTCGCCACGCGTCACCTCCGGCATTGTCGGGCTGGCCTGCGTCCTGATGGTCGCGACCACGCTGATCGATGCCAGACGCGAGGCGGTCGCATGGATCGCGGCCAACCAGGTCGGCGCCCGGCTGTCGAAAGCGATCGTCTCGGCCGGGCCCACCTGCGCCAACGTCTCACGCATGTTCGTGCGGGCACCGGAGAACCTGCTCAATTTCGGCGCTGACAACACGCTCGCTACCGAGAAGATGGAGGACCATTTCTCCGAAGCCTATCAGCGCATCCACAAGACGCCGCTGCTGGATCACAATTTCTACCGCAATGTGCTGCTCAAGAATTTCCGGACCACGAGCTACCCGAAACTCGCGGCCGAATATCCGTGCATCGTGGTGCGAACCGAGCGCGAGTTCGACGCCATGACGTCGATCGGGCTATTTGAGCTGAAGCCTGATCATTGCACGGTCGAGGGTATTCACATCTACACCGTCGGCATCGCCTGCGAAAAGATCCGTAGCAGCTACGCGAGCACAACCGCTCCGGACTAGGGCGGGTCGCGTTGGATCGGCCTCCCGACCGTTCGACGGCCTCCGGGAACACTTACCTTGCAGGTAATCGCGGCGATGACCGAAACGACATAGCCTCCGAAGAGATTTCGGAAGGCCTTGTCATGCACCAGATCGTCAAAACCCCTGTCGATACCGCGCGTCGCTGGTGGGTGCTCGCCATCGTCGTCGCCGCGCAATTCATGTTCGGGGTCGACGCCTTCATCGTCAACGTCGCGATCCCCACTATCGCGGTCGAACTCAATGCCAGCGCGGCGCAGATCGAATCCGTTATCGCGATCTATCTGATCGCCTATGCCACGCTGGTCGTCACCGGCGGCCGGCTCGGCGATATTCATGGCACAAAAAACATCTTCATAACGGGAGTGCTCGGCTTCACGCTCACCTCGCTGTGGTGCGGACTGGCGCAGTCCGGCCCCGAACTCATCATCGCACGGCTCGCCCAGGGCGCGACCGCGGCGCTGATGGTGCCGCAGGTGCTGGCGACGCTGCATCTGTTGTTTTCGGATTCCTCGCGTGGCCGTGCATTTGCGATCTATGGCGTCGTGCTCGGTCTGGCGGGTGCCGCAGGCTTTGCGCTCGGCGGCCTGCTGGTCACGCTCGATCTCGCCGGCTTCGGCTGGCGCACGGTGTTCTTCGTCAATGTGCCGTTCGGGCTTCTGATCGCGGCGGCGGCGTTGCGCATCATGCCGTCGGTGCCGCGCCGGTCAGGCACGCGGCTCGATATATCCGGCGCCATCGTGCTGTTTATCGGTCTGCTCTGCCTGATCGGGCCGCTGCTGTTCGGCCATGATGTGCACTGGGCGCCGTGGCTCTGGCTGGTGATGGCGGCCGGCATCGCGATCCTCGCCGCCTTCCTGCGGCTCGAGCGCCGTGTTGCCGCCGATGGCGGCATGCCGCTGATCGATCTTGCGCTGCTGTCCGATAAGGCTTTCATGCGCGGGCTCGGCGCGGCGTTCTTTTTCTTCTTTGCCAATCTGTCGTTCTATCTGGTCATGACCATGTTCATGCAGAAGGCGCTGCAGATTCCGCCGCTGCAGGCGGGGCTGGTGTTTTTGCCGCTCGCGCTCACCTTTGTCGTCGCTTCACGCCACAGCGGCGTGCGCGCAAGACATCGCGGCACGCTGGTGTTGATCGAAGGTTGTGTGCTGCAGCTTGTTGGCCTTGCGGTATTGGCTGCCGCCGTCGCGTGCGCAGAACGGCCATCTGCAACCTTGCTCGCACTGGTGCTCACGGTGTTCGGTTATGGACAGGGCCTGGTGATGGCGCCGCTGTCCGGCGCGGTGCTTTCGTCGGTGAAGCCGGCCGCAGCAGGCTCGGCCTCGGGGATGTACGGCACCACGGCGCAAATCGCCAATGCCGCAGGCGTAGCCGCGATCGGTGCGGTGTTCTTCGCGATCGAAGCCGCGTATTCGGCGCGGCCGGCGCTGTTCATTTCTTGCGCACTTTTTGCCCTCGCGATTGTTACCTCAGTCGCATTTCTGTCATGGATGCGTCGCGCATCGGCCTGATGCCGAATTAGCTCATCTGTTAACAATTCGTAGGGGATCGACAGCGCACGGTCTTTTTATTTTGCACTGCAGCAACTATCTGTACTGGGTGTTGTTGACGAATCGTCGTCACCCAGGAGCTGCTGTTGTCTCTCGCCAAGAATGTCGATTTCCTGCGCCGTGTTTCGAAACTGAATCATCTCAATGGTTTCGGATTCTACGGGCGTAGCCAGGCGCACGGGCCGCGCAGCCCGCTCGTGCGGGTAAAGGACTTTGGCGCCAATCCGGGCGGCCTGAAGATGTTTTCCTACGTGCCGGCGAATTTGCCGCGCAAGCCCGCGCTCGTCGTCGTGCTGCATGGCTGCGGGCAGAGCGCGAACGGTTATGATATCGGCACCGGCTGGTCGACGCTGGCCAAGCGCTACGGCTTTGCGCTGCTGATGCCGGAGCAACGCTCCGCCAACAACGCCAACACCTGCTTCAACTGGTTCAATCCGGAAGATATTTCGCGCGATCAGGGCGAAGCCGCCTCGATCCGGCAGATGATCGCGAGGATGGTTGCCGATCACGGCATCCATCAGCGCCGCATCTTCATCACCGGCCTGTCCGCCGGCGGCGCCATGACGTCGGCGATGCTCGCCACCTATCCGGAAGTGTTTTCCGCAGGCGCCGTCATCGCCGGCCTGCCGTACGGCGTCGCCAGCAATGTCCGCGAGGCGCTGAGCGGCATGATGGCCTCGCCGCCGCGCCCGGCGCGCGAACTCGGCGACCTCGTGCGCGGCGCGTCCGACCACAGGGGCCCGTGGCCGAAATTGTCGGTCTGGCACGGCAGCGCCGACCGCACCGTCCATCCGGCCAACGCCAACGAGATCGTCAAGCAATGGCTCGACGTGCACGGCCTGACCGAGGCGCCGATGTCGGAAGCGGACGTCGACGGCTATCCGCGCCAGGTCTGGTGGAATGACAACGGCGAGACCGTCATCGAATCCTACACCATCACCGACATGGCGCATGGCACGCCGCTCGGCCTTGCCGGCAATGACGAGAGCTATGGCGCTGAAGGCGCGTTCCTGATCGAGGCCGGCATTTCGTCGTCCTATCACATCGCGAATTTCTTCGGCCTGACCCGGCGGGTTCGGCAGCCCAAGACCACCGCGAAGTCGGTGATGAATGCGGCTGCGAAAGAACGCGCAAAGCCGTTTCCGATCGTCACGCCCGTGACGCTGACAGGGCCTGATCTCGCCACCACACTCTGGCCGAGCGCGACGCCGATGCATCGTGCCACGCTCGCGCCAAAACCGCGCCGCGGCGGCATTGATATTGGTGACGTCATCAACCGCGCGCTGGTGGCGGCGGGGTTGCGGAAGTAGAGCATGATCCGGAGAAGTGGGCACCGGTTCTCCGACAAGATCATGCTCAAAACAAAGGACTGCCTACCTACATCTCGCCGGTGAGGAACGGATTGGTCATCCGCTCCTGGCCGATGGTCGAGCCCGCGCCATGGCCGCAGATGAAGCCGACATCGTCGCCGAGCGGCAGCAGCTTTTGCGTGATCGAGTTGATCAGCTCGGCATGACTGCCGCCGGGCAGGTCGGTGCGCCCGACCGAGCCGTTGAACAGCACGTCGCCGACATGGGCAAAGCGCAATTCCTTGTTGAAGAACACGATGCTGCCCGGTGAATGGCCGGGGCAATGAAAAATGTCGAAGGTGAGCTCTCCGATCGAAACCTGCTCGCCCTCGTCGAGCCAGCGGTCCGGCCCGAAATTGCGCACCCCTGTGATGCCGAAGCGCTCGCCGCTGGAGACGACGTTGTCGAGCAGGTATTTGTCGCCGATATGCGGGCCTTCGATTTTCACCTGTAGCGCATCGCGCAGTTCGGCCGCGCCGCCGACATGGTCGATATGGCCGTGGGTCAGCCAGATCTTTTCAACGGTGACGCCGGTCTGCTTGATCGCTTCCTGGATCTTCGGCACGTCGCCGCCGGGGTCGATCACCACGGCCTTCTTGGTGGCCTCGCACCAGATGATGGTGCAGTTCTGCTCGAACAGCGTCACCGGCACGATGATGGCGCCGGCCTTGGCCTGGGTCTGGGTTTCAGCCTGATTTTCAGTGCGATTTTCCTGGGTCATGACGCGCACATTGCCGATTTTTTCGGGCGCGCCAAGTAAAGATTCGGCACTTTTCCGTCCGGGACGACGGAACGGCTAGCCCCTGGACGGATCACGACCTTTGCCGGATGGGCGCGCAGCGAGCCGGCGCAGCGCGACGAGTTCGCGCTGCCATTGTTTTCGCGGTTTGGCAGGAAAGCCGCCCCAGAACTGGCCCGCGGGCACATCCTCGTAGATCGAGGACCGCGACGCCGTGATGGCGCCCCGGCCGACGGTAATGTGCGGAATGATCCCGGTTCGCGGTCCGAGCACCACGAAATCTTCCAGCGTGACGCTGCCGCTGAGGCCACATTGCGCCACGATGATGCAATGGCTGCCGACGACGCAATTGTGACCGATCTGGCAAAGATTATCGATCTTGGTCCCTTCTCCGATGACCGTATCGCGGATTCCGCCGCGGTCGATGCGCGTTCCCGAGCCGATCTCGACGTCGTTGTGAATGATCACCCGTCCCACCTGCGGAACCTTCGTATGCCCCTGCGGGCTCATGACATAGCCGTAGCCGTCCTGCCCGATACCGCAGCCCCCGTGAATGATGACGCGATCGCCGACATGGGCGTTGGTCACCGTGCAATGGGAGCCGATGGCGCAACCGTCACCGATCTGCACGCCGGGTCCGATCACGGCATGCGCGCAAATCAGCGTGCCGGCGCCGATTTTGGCGGATGGTCCGATGACCGCGAACGGATCGATCGTGACGTTGCTGCCGATTTCCGCCGAAGCATGCACCATGGCGGCCGGTGAAACGCCGGCCTGACCGAACATCGAAGTCGGTCGCAGTGCGCTGCTATAGATATTGCGCGCGACTGTGACGAAGGCGTCATACGGCTTGCTGATCCGCAGCACGGCCACGCCTTTGGGCGCATGCGGCGCATGGCGCTCGCTGGTCAGCACGGCGGCGGCCTGCGTGGACTTGAGCGACGCGATGAATTTGTTTTCGGAGACGAAGCTGAGGTCGCCGGCGCCGGCCTGATCGATCGGAGCAATGTTGGTCACCTGGCGCGCGAGGTCGGTCCCCTCGCAAGGCTCGGCTCCGGTCAACGCAATGATTTCGGCCACGCTTAGGCTGGCGGCGCGCGGAAAAAAATTAAACTCGGTCACAAGCCTGTCCCCAGAGGCAGGCTACGATAACCCGCTGCAAGCCGTTCCCCAAGCTGAATCAGGCAAGGATCGGGCGGCCGCCCGCGCTTCAGCGAAGGCGGCGCGCCCGGACAGGAATTGATCAGTGCTGGATCACCGCTTGATCTGCGCCTTGAGCGTGTCGGCGACCACGCGATCGAACGACGACGCCTTCGGCGGCGCCTTCGCGTGCTGTTCGGCGACATATTTGTCGCGCTTGGCCACCAGCGCGCCGAGTTTTTCGTTCAACGCCTTGCGCTGGCCCATCTGCCTGTTGACCTCGTCCATGCGCTGCTCGGGCTTCATCGCGCGCAGATTTGCCGGCAGGTCTTCGTCCTTTATCGCGGAAAAGCTGGTGCGGCCCGCGGTGACGTCGCTGACGAGATCGCCATCGCCGGTCACGGCCTCGGAAGAAACCTTTGCGCGCTTGTTGAGATAGCTCGCCATCTCGGACGCCTGCGCCGGTGCTGCGGCCGCCACCTGCGACAGCTGCTTGGTCTTTTCCTCGGTGCGCTTCTGCAGGGCGCGCGGCCCATAGGGGATCACGGTGCCGTTGATCTCCCGCTGCAGGATGATGATGTCCTCGTCATAGGGCGTCTCGATGATGACAACCTGGCCACCGTCCTGCGGGATCGGGATGAAGCGGCCGTTGCCGTTCTGGGCGATGTCGCGCCACACCCGTTCGGTGTCGCGCGCATCGCCGGCGAGCACGGCGTTGACGATGATGTCCTTTTGCTTCGCCACCGACAGCGTCACCGGATATTTGGTGTCCTGCGCGTAATCCATGTGCGGCGGAGCGTCGCCAACCAAAAACACGATCCGGCGCGTGTCGCCGCTTTGCGGTCCATTGCAGCTTGTTGACGGCAACGTCGAGCGCCTCGTTGACGCTCTCCGGCCAGTCGCCGCCGCCGCGCGCCTTCAATTCCAGCAGATGGGCGTAGAGGTCCTGGATGTCGGTGGTCAGCTCGAATTTCCTTGTGACATATTCGTCGCCGATGTCGCGATAGGCGACGAGGCCCATGCGGATATCGGCATCGGGATTGGAATTGACGATGGCGGTGGCGATCGACCAGATTTTCCGCTTGGCACCCTCGATCAGCCCGCCCATCGATCCCGTGGTATCGAGCACGAAGGCGACTTCGACGGTGGGTTTTGCGATGGCGGCCGACAGGGGTAGGGCGGCGAGAGCCAGCGGGAAGGCGAAGGCACAAGCGTAGGTGGCGATGCGTGGCATCGTTAATCCTCCTCCAGTGTTTTGTCCCTCAAGTCAGAGGTTCGCCCGGCTTCGCGGTTCCCTGAGGTCGAAATCATGGCGGGCGATGTACCAATTTGCGGCCTGTCCGGCCCAATGATGAACGGCTCAAGTCTGGTGTGCGTCTGGGCGGAAATCGGCTAAGCTTGCACGGCATGGAATCGCCCGCCCGCCAGATCAGCCTGGTCCCCGCGCCGGACCGCCGCCAGTCGGAGACCGCGCTGGCGATCGCGCGCGGCACCGCGCGGCTGTTGCGGTCGCTCGGCTTTTCCTGCATCGCCGAATTGCCGCTGCCGTCGGGCCGGCGTGCCGATCTGGTGGCGCTGAACGAAAAGGGCGAGATCTGGATCGTCGAGATCAAGTCCTCGGTCGAGGATCTTCGCGCCGACCAGAAATGGCAGGATTACCGCATGCATTGCGACCGGCTGTTCTTCGCCTTCACGCAGGATCTGCCGTGCGAGATCTTTCCGGCCGACACCGGCCTGATCGTCGCCGATGCCTATGGCGCGCATATGCATTGCGACGCGCCGGAACATCGCCTGCCGGCGGCAACCCGCAAGTCGATGACGGTGCGCTTTGCGATGGCCGCCGCGCAGCGCATCAACCGGCTGGTCGATCCGCAGGGGCATGGCGAGTTCTGAGGCGGGCGTTGCCCCGGCCGCTCGCCGCCTGGTGCACCATTTCGAGAGCGCGTCTGCCGGATCAGGCTAACAAGACAGGCGGCACGCCATTCCATCCCGGAGATATCTCATGCCTTCCGAACTTCGTTCGCCCCGTCTCGCTGTTCTGATCGATGCGGATAATGCTTCTGCGAAGATCGTGGATGGATTGTTCGAGGAGATAGCGAAGATCGGCGAGGCGAGCGTTCGCCGAATCTACGGTGACTTCTCCAATCCCCGATCCAGGAGCTGGGCCGATACGCTGTCGAAGCACGCCATCATTCCTCAACAGCAATTTGCCTACACCACCGGGAAGAACGCATCCGACATTACGCTGGTCATCGATGCGATGGACTTGCTTCACAGCGGCCGGTTCGATGGATTCTGTCTGGTTTCTTCAGACAGCGACTTCACCCGGCTTGCCGCCCGGATCCGTGAACAGGGCGTGGATGTTTTTGGATTCGGCGAGCAGAAGACGCCGGAAAGCTTCCGCCAGGCTTGCCGAAGATTTGTCTACACCGAGAACCTGCTGACCGGCGCTGCCAGTCATCAGGATGCCGCGTCGACGTCGAAGCCGCTTATGCCCGCCAGCGCCGCCACCCCCATCATCAAGAAAGTGATCACCCAGATGGAAAGCGAAGACGGGTGGGTCACCCTGGGAGAGGTCGGCAAACAACTGGCCAATTTGGCTTCCGACTTCGATCCCAGAACCTACGGCTTTCGCAAGCTGAGCGACCTGGTGCGAAAGACCGATGCGTTCGAGATCGAACAGCAGAAAGGCGGCTCCATGCGCATTCGCAAAAAGTCCTCCGCGCGGCCATCCCAAAATCGAAGGCACCGGTCAAAACGGCGACCTGAGAAGCAGCGGGCGCTTCGACAAGACGAATTTTAGCCGGCAGCCGGTTCTTCGCTCAACAAGGTGCGGACCTTGTTGACGGCGTCATAGATTTCGATCTGGAGCATCGGATAGGCTGCCTTCAGTTTTCGGCCCGCGGCTTCGGCCGCGTCGGCCGTGGCAAATTCCGACTTGAAATGACCGTCGACGATGGTCACGAAACCTTCGGTGGGAGGCCGGTCGGCCCGCAGAATTTTCTTCGGCTCGGGTTCTTCAATCGAGAGGACGGGCTTCTTCATCATTTTTCCTTTCGCGATCATTGCGATAATTTCTCTTGCTCGTGGCCGGTGCGGCCTTGTCGGGTTGATTGGCGATACTCTGCTGCACACTAGCACGAGCAAGCCATGCGGGTGACCGTGCCTTATACGGGGTGCCTTGCAGCTATTGTCTGGCCGGTTGAGTTCAAGTCAACCTGTGAACTCCGTCGGCAGCGGCTCGCGCCCGTTCACCACCGGACCATGATCGCGCCCGCGATCATCAGACCCAGGGCAATCGACACCAATAACGGACCGACTAGCCACTCGCGCAGGTCAAATTTCTGGATGTGGGACATGCTGACCGCCTTTTTGTGGCGGGAGTGCGAACTCTCAGTCACCGGCAGTTGCCAAGCATGGCGGTGATGATCACACCAGACTCTCTTTCTGTTGCGATGTCGAGGGAAATCGCCAGGCAAGGCACGAAAGCGAGATTTATGTCGGCATCCGCCTCGAAGTCGGTGGGGCAGCGTTCGTGACAGGTCTGTGCGAAAAAGGCGGCGTTTTCCGCAAAGTCGACAGCGTGCGTCGCGCAAAGGTTGATATCGGGTGCCCGAGTATCCATATGCTCAATGAGCAGCCGGCTTCTCGCATCAAGGCGAGTCCCGAAACGCGACACCTTAGCTTCACAAATCCGCTTTCACACATCCGATGAACGATATCGGCCAACGGCACGTCGCTTCGATGTGCGCGTCTTGGGTCAGGACAACATATGCCCGTCGAACATGCCTCCGTGCGGGTCGTTCACAAGCCCTGGGGGGTCAGCGATCTCCGGCCATGGAGCAGCATCGATGGCACAAGTGACGCCGTGGGAGAGCTTTGGTTCGAACGGGCCGACAAGATCGCTCCGGCTCCTGCTCTGCTGCTCAAGCTGCTGTTCACGAGCGAGCCATTGTCTATCCAGGTCCATCCCGACGACACGTATGCGCGCGCGATGGGGATGCCGAACGGCAAGAGCGAGGCATGGTATATCCTGTCGGCAGAACCCGACGCGCAGATCGGCGTCGGCCTGAAGCATCGGGTGACGCCGCAGGAATTGCGAGCGTCCATCAGGAACGGCTCGATCGTCGATCTCGTGCAGTGGCGTCCGGCTTCGAAGGGCGATGTCATTTTCATTCCCGCCGGCACCATCCACGCCTTGGGCGCCGGTATCGTGCTTGCCGAAATTCAACAGCAGAGTGACGCGACGTTCCGGCTGTTCGACTACGGCAGAGGGCGCGAATTGCACGAAGACGACGGCGTAACCGTCGCCAACGCCTGGCCGCTTCGACCTGCAAATAACTCCACCCGCATTACACCTGAGCGGACGGTTCTTGTCGCGAGCCGATTTTTCGTTTTCGAGAGACTTGAACTGCCGGAGGGCTCAAGCTGGGCGCTGCTGGCCGAGCGGGAGACCTGGATTCTCGCTCTCGACGGACACGCGGCAATCGGATTGGCCGCGGTATCGGTCGGGGAGGCGGTCTTCGTCAGCGGCGGTCGTACCAGCATCGAGGTCGGTGTTAACGGGTTGAGTGCCCTGGTCGCGTATCCGGCAAGCGTTCCGGCCGTTTCCCTGTTGCAGGCGCTTGGTGAGAAATCGACGAACCTTACGTCACGCGCCGCCGGCATTGTTCCGCAATTGACAGGCCTCGCCGGAGCGCGAAATTGACGCCGCTCCGCAGGATAGCGATGATCGGCAACTCGCTGCCGCGCCGCTGCGGAATCGCAACATTCACCACTGACCTGCAGCGCGCCATTACGAATTCCCGGCCGGGCCTCGAATGCCCGATTGTGGCAATGACCGACCACGGCCAGACCTATGACTACCCCGCCTCGGTCGCCCTTCAGATCAGGGATGACAGCATCGAAGCCTATGTGCAGGCCGCGGCGGTTCTGAACGCCGGCCGCTTTGACGTCGCCTGTCTGCAGCATGAATTCGGAATCTTCGGCGGCGAAGCCGGTGCCCACATCCTCGAGCTGCTGTCGCGCCTCACCATGCCGGTCGTGACGACGCTGCACACGGTGCTCGCCAAGCCGACTGCGGCTCAACGCGCTGTGATGGAGCGCATTGTCGAGGCGTCCTCAAAGATGGTCGTGATGGCCAACAAGGGACGCGAGCTGCTGCGCAGCGTCTATCGGGTGCCGGACGAAAAAATCGAGGTCATCGCCCATGGCATTCCCGACTTCCCGTTTGTCGAACCTGACGCGGCAAAGGCCGCACTCGGATTCAGCGGCCGTTCCGTCATTCTGACGTTCGGACTGTTGTCTCCCAGCAAGGGCATCGAGGTCATGATCGACGCCATGCCGTCGATCCTGGAGCGGCGCCCGGACGCCGTCTACGTCGTGCTCGGCGCAACCCACCCTAATCTGGTTCGGGATCAGGGTGAGGCCTATCGCGAGAGCCTGATGACACGCGTACAGGAACTCGGGATTGAGGATCACGTCGTATTCCTCGATCAGTTCGTCGATCAGGCGACGCTGCTCGAATTCATTTCAATGTGCGACGTCTACGTCACGCCCTATCTGAACGAAGCGCAGATGACATCGGGCACGCTGGCCTACAGCTTCGGCCTCGGCAAGCCGGTGGTGTCGACGCCCTATTGGCATGCGCGTGAATTGCTGGCCGATGGGCGCGGCACTCTCGTTTCCTTTGGCGATGCGGCGGAGACCGGCAACGCCATCGCGCAATTGTTGACCGACGATCCTCGCCGGCAGGCGATGCGCGAGCGGGCCTATGCGTCCAGCCGGTCGATGACATGGGAGCGCACCGCCGGGCGTTACATGACCGCATTCGAGAATGCGCGGCAGGGCCACTGGTTGAAGGTGATCGCACGTCCCGCGCCGGCGGCGATCGCGCCGCAGGTTCCTGCGGCACCGGCCATGCAAACAGGCCATTTTCTGTCGATGTGCGACGATACCGGCCTGTTTCAGCACGCCGTGCATTCGGTGCCGGATCGCCTGCACGGCTATTGCGTGGATGACAACGCCCGCGCGCTGTTATTGGCCTGCGCCCTCAATGGACCGGGCGAGCAGCCCTTTGCGGAATTGTTGACGTCCCGTTTTGCCGCCTTTGTGCAGCACGCGTGGAATCCCGACACCGGACGATTTCGCAACTTCATGGGCTTCGACCGGACCTGGCTCGAGGAACAGGGCTCCGAGGACAGCCATGGGCGAACCTTGTGGGCGTTGGGGGAATGCGCGCGCAGGGATGCCAGTCTGTCCCGGCGTCGATGGGCGACCGCCTTGTTCGCCCAGGCGCTGCCGGCCGCGAAATCCTTTCGCTCGCCGCGCGCGGCGGCCTTCACACTATTGGGTCTGGATGCTTATTGCGCCGTGGTTCCCGATGATCGTCGCGGCCACGAAATCCGCTGTATTCTGGCCGACAGGCTGATGTCGGGCCTCGCGTCTGTGGAGACGCCGGACTGGTTGTGGTTCGAGGAAAGCCTTGCCTACGATAATGCGCGCCTGCCGCAAGCCTTGATTGTCACAGGGATGGCGACGCGAACGCCCGGCTATGTCGCCGCCGGTCTGAGATCCCTGCGTTGGCTGATGACGCTGCAAACGACCCCGGCGGGTCAATTCCGGCCGGTCGGCACGGCCAGTTTTGGCGAGCATCGAACAGCGCCCCGCGCTTTCGATCAGCAGCCGGTCGAAGCGACGGCAACCATTGCGGCCTGCCTGGCGGCGTGGCGCGCGGACGGCGATGCCGAATGGAAGACGACCGCAATCGGGGTTTTCTCCTGGTTTCTCGGCAGCAACGACCTGTCGGTTGCACTCGTCGACGCCGAGACCGGCAGTTGCCGTGACGGACTGCATCCCGACCGCGCCAACGAAAATCGCGGAGGCGAGTTGGTAGTGTGCTATCTTCTGGCACTTGCCGAGATTCGTCAGCTTGCCCGCGTGAGTGTCAACCCGCCAAATCTCGTGGCGCTTCGGGCCGTCGGCGCCTGATCCAACGCCAGCATGGAGCATGATCCGGAAAAGTGGGTACCGGTTTTCCGAAAAGATCATGCTCAATCAAAAGATAGAGCGCGATGAAAGTCGTCACGCTCTAGGCCAATCGAGGACGCGATTTTGCACGCCACTTTCCTGAATTGGCAGGCGCTCTATCTGCGCCCCGACCCCGCGCGCGTCATCGTACGTCCGTTCAAGCCGGCGACCGAACCGCGCGATCTCAACCCCACCGACAAGACCCGCGCCAACCATATCGTCGAGCGTGTTCTCAGGCTGGATTCGAAGGAGGCGGCAAGCCAGTTGGCGGACGTGCTGGAGAACTTCGAGGGCCGGCACCGCAACTTGCTGGAGACGTTCGAGCAACGTGCCGACGAGATGGAAGAAGCGTTTGCGACGCATGGCAGTTTTTCCAAGGTCCAGCGTCAGCTCATCGGTGCCTATTTTTTGAATGAGTATTCGTTCGAAGCCTCGGCGCTGTTCAATCCCAGCATCGTGCCGCACCCCGACCAGTCGGGGACGCCGGCTGGCAGCCTGCGCTTCATTCTCAGCCTCCGTGCCGTCGGCGAGGGACACGTGTCGTCGCTGACGTTTCGCGCCGGCACCATCGCGGCGGACGGCAGCATTTCTGTCGAGCCCACGGGTCGGCTCGCTTCAAGTCCCCGGGTCAGTTATTTGTTGCCGGGACCCATCGGTGACGAAGTCGAGGTTGTCTTCAGGCCGGACCAGGACATCAGCGAGCGCGTCATCTTTCCGATCACGGACTCCCAGTCGCACGGCATCGAAGACGCCCGCTTCGTCGAATTCACCGATGGCGACCACAAGACCTATTACGCAACCTATACAGCCTACAAGGGAACAGCGATCCGATCGGAATTGATCGAGACCAGCGACTTCCTGTCGTTCCGAATGTCGCCTCTGCACGGCGGTGCCGCGCGCAACAAGGGCATGGCGCTGTTCCCGCGCAGGATCGATGGCAAGTACGCCATGATCGCGCGGCAGGACAATGAGAATCTTTATTTGATCTATTCGGACGACCTGTACACCTGGGAAGGCGGCCAGGCGATCCTGAAGCCGCAATTTCCCTGGGAGTTCGTGCAGATCGGCAATTGCGGATCGCCGATCGAACTGGACGAAGGCTGGCTGCTGCTCACGCACGGCGTTGGCCCGGTGCGAAAATACTCGATCGGCGCGGCGCTGCTCGACAAGCGCGACCCGTCAAAAGTGCTGGCGCGTTCGAGCGAGCCGTTGCTGCGGCCCGAACCATCCGAGCGCGAAGGATATGTTCCCAATGTGGTCTACACCTGTGGAGCGATGGCGCATAAGGACCAGATCATCTTGCCATATGCCGTATCGGACACTTTCTCAAACTTTGCGACAATGAAGGTTTCGGCGCTGATGAAGGCGATGTCCTGAGCATGATCCGGAAAAGTGGGTACCGGTTTTCCGAAAGGATCATGCTCAAAAAAGAGATTTAGATTGGCGTCGCGCGGCGGCTTGTCTGTTCAAAGGAGAGTCCCTTGGCCCGAGAAACAAGCTATTTCGTTCAGGCATTCAACGCCGGCCGGGGCGAAAGCCTGAAAGCCGACGCTCCGATCGCCTGCAAGACGCAGACCGGCGCCCTGCGAACGGCGGAGAGACTGGCATTGAGCAAGCTCGGCGTCGTCGCCTTCTCGTCCACGGGAGATCCCGAAATGGGCGACTACGACGACGAGCCGACGGTTCTCTTCCGTCAGGGGCAGATTCCTTCCGCCTTCGACTGAAGCGCGGAGTATGAAAGCAGGGTGACAAAATGAGCGAGCGACTTGAAACGTTGAAAAATGCCCGACAGCGCATGACCGAGGACCGGGACGCCCATGCGAAGGTGCTGGCCGCGCCTTTCAACCGGGATACGGCCGAGCGGGCACGGGCCAAGTTCGTCGAGATGCAAGCCGTGATCGACGCCCTCGACCGCGCCATCGGCGGGGAGGAACTCATTGCAGCGAGAAACTGAGCCGTGGAGCGTGTCGAACCCGCGAAGTGCCGGCCAGCGCCGCTGGATTTGATTGCATCATGGCACGGTACGCGCTATTCAGCCGTGAATCCTGGAGGTTGACACATGTCGCATACCTACAAGCTGAATGAAGATGTTCACCACCAGCGCCAGGGGCCACAGGGCCGTGCTGAAACCGATCCGCCGATGATCTACACCGTCATTAAATGCATGCCGATCGAGGCAGACGGACGTCTTCGATACCGTATCAGAAGCAAATCAGAGAATATCGAGCGCGTGGTTACGGAAGACCAGCTTTCATATTCGCAGTGATTTTGCTGATTTGGTGACTGCGGGAGTCTGGCCGTGCTGAACGATCGAGAAAATATCCTGAATGCGCTCCGTGAGAAGCCGCTCAAGGTCTACGAAGTCATGAAGCGCGCCAATGTCGCCAATGAGGAAGCTTGCCAGTCCCTGCTGCTGAAAATGCGCGACGAAGGGCTGGTGAAGTTCGACATCCACAAGGGGCGATGGCAGATCGGGTGACGCGCGAGACTGCGGCGAATGTTTCGCGCCTTACTCTTCCTGTTCGGGGTGAAGCGCCCTCTTTTCGACCGCCATGTCCTCGAACATCTGGTCGATCCGCTCTCGCGTAGCTGGTCCGAGACGTATTGCGAGATGCGTCGGTAGTGCGCGATCTTCTCGTCAATTTCGTTGCACTTGTTGCACATGGCTCACCGCGATCGATAGGCGGGAGCAAACGCACTCTCAGTCATCGATATATGCCGCGGGCCGATCGATGATGAATCAACCTTTCACGCTATGTCGGGTTCCCGACATAGAAATCAGTCCCGTAGTTATGGGGGAGTTCCGCGCCCTTAAGCTGCGGTGCGCTGCTGGTCGATGAACTGGGCGCCGAACTCGCAACCGATCCGCCATGCAAGCCGGCATTGCCGGCGGCCTTGAGCGAACAGGATAGTGAACTCGGCGGGAACCTCGATATTTTCAGCGATCACGCGCACGCCGCCGTCCGAGACGTCCACGATCGTGCAGTCGCGCGGCAGCGAGCCGACCCCGAACTCAATCTTCGCCAGCCCTCGATAGGCCCGGCGTTCACTGCGGCGTCGAGTTGCCAGCATGATGTCTGTTCCCCCGCCACGGCCGCAACGCCTGCTCGACAATCCGAGTGTCAGGGTCAGGTCCGATGGCCGATAAACAATACGCAGCAAATTTGAATGAAAGGATCGCCACTGCGGTCAAAATCGAACGATCGCGTTAACGAACGCCAAACGGATGCGGCAGCATCCACCGCGCACGTCACTCAAAGATCGCCGCGTCGCTCGGCGATCGCGGCGTCGCTCGGTATCGCTGATTTACCGCGGCGCGCGCTTGGCGAGGATGCGCTGCAAGGTGCGGCGGTGCATGTTCAGCCGCCGCGCGGTTTCCGAGACGTTGCGATTGCACATCTCGTAGATGCGCTGGATGTGTTCCCAGCGTACGCGATCCGCCGACATCGGGTTCGACGGCAGTTCGGATTTTTCTGTGCCGGTCGCGAGCAGGGCCGCGACGACGTCGTCGGCATCCGCAGGCTTCGAGAGATAATCCACCGCGCCCATCTTCACCGCGGTGACGGCGGTGGCGATATTGCCATAGCCGGTCAGCACGATCGCCCGCGCGTCGGGGCGCTTGCGCTTCAGCGCGGACACGACGTCGAGGCCGTTGCCGTCGCCGAGCCGCAAATCGACCACGGCGAAAGCAGGTGCCGCGCGTCCGATCTGCGCCAGCCCGTCGGACACCGTGTCACACGAGGTGACGGTGAAGCCGCGGGTTTCCATGGCGCGCGACAGCCGCTCCAGAAACGGCTTGTCGTCCTCCACGATCAGAAGCGAGCGATCGGCATGCTCAGTCAGTTCGGGGGCGGTCGCGGTCAAGGGCGCTGGTCCTTTGTGGCTGCTCTCAGACATATGGCGCGGCAAGAAGGCGCTGCCAAGGCCCCATATAGTCGACCTGCCGCGACGAAATACCGCTCGGAAGCACTCTAAACCATTGCTTCATCTTCATTTTCAACGGCTTCGAAGCGCTGGCGCGGCCATGCGATCGCGACCACGGCGCCGTGATCGGGAAAGGTCCGGTTGGTGAACGATACCTTTGCGCCGGTGCGTTCCAGTAGCGTGCGGGCGATGAACACGCCAAGTCCCAGTCCGTGGTGTTCGCTTTCGTCGGCACCCGGCCGCCGCGACAGATAGGGTTCCCCGATCCGCTTCAGCATGTCGGGCGCGATGCCGGGGCCGTCGTCGGAGATCACGATCTCGACGGTCTCGTTGTTCCACCACGCATTGACCTCGACGGTCTGGCGGGCGAAATCGACGGCGTTCTCCAGGATGTTGCCGACGCCATAGAGAATTGCCGGGTTGCGCGCGCCGGCCGGCTCGCGGGTACCGGCCACCGCGATCCGCACCTTGATGGCGACGCCGAAATCGCGGTGCGGCGCCACCACTTCCTCGATCAGCGTCGACAGCGGCATGCGGTCGAACGGCGCGCCGCTCGACGAGAGCTGGGCGATCTTGGCCAGGATGTCGCGGCAGCGCTGCGCCTGCTCGCGCAGCGTCTTGATGTCTCCCGCGAAGGGGCCGTCCGTCACCGTCTTCTCCAGCTCGCGCGAAATCAGGAAGATGGTCGACAGCGGCGTGCCGAGTTCGTGCGCGGCGGCGGCCGCAAGGCCATCGAGCTGGGTCAGATGCTGCTCGCGCGTCAGCACCAGTTCGGTGGCGGCGAGCGCGTCGGAGAGCTTTCGCGACTCTTCGGTGACCTGGAACGCGTAAAGGCTGGTGACGCCGATCGCGACCACGATCGAAAGCCAGACGCCGAACAGATAGATCGGCGGCAGCACCAGCGGGTCGTCGCGGTCCCATGGCAGCGGAAAATGAAAAAACACCAGCGCGGAGGCGCAGGCGACCGCCAGCAGCCCGAGCGCGATGGTGAAGCGGATCGGCAGCGCGGTCGCCGAGATCAGGACCGGCGCCAGGAACAGGAACGAGAACGGGTTCTGCAGGCCGCCGGTGAAGAACAGAAGTCCCGCCAGTTCGACGATGTTGAGCGCCAGTAGCGCCGCGGCATAGACCGGCTCCAGCCGCTGCATCGGATTGAAGACGATCTGAACCGCGAGATTGAGCAGCGCGGACAAGCCGACGATGACGACGCAGGGAACGACGGGAACGACGAATTCGAGCCCCTGGGCCACGATAAAGATGGCGGCGAACTGGCCGAGCGCGGCCAGCCAGCGCAGCCGCAAAATCGTATCCAGACGGACATGGCGGCTCGGGTGGCGGAAATCGGAGACGGCAACGTCGGTCATTTCAACAGTTTACCCGCCCCATGGCGCGATCACAAATTGGCCATCCGGGCGCACAGCCTTGCGCGAACGGCCGCGATGCCGCAATGAACCCCTTGCCATGGCGATAGCAGAAGAAACGACCGCGAAAATGCCCGCCGCGGATCCCGCCGGATCGGCGGCGATTGCGGTGGAACATCTCGTCAAATTCTACAAGACCACCTGTGCGGTGAACGATGTGTCGTTCCGGATCGCGCGCGGCAGCATCACCGGCCTGCTCGGCGGCAATGGCGCCGGCAAGACCACCACCATCGCGATGATCATGGGGCTGGTGCTGCCGACCTCGGGCCGCATCGCGGTGCTCGGCCATCCCATCCCGGCCGAGAGCGACGCGGTGCGCGGGCGGATGAATTTCGAGAGCCCCTATGTGGACATGCCGATGCGGCTGACGGTGCGGCAAAACCTCACCATCTTCGGCCGCCTCTACGCGGTGCCGGATTTGCGCGAGCGCATCGCGCAACTGGCTTCCGATCTCGACCTCGGCGATTTCCTCGACCGCGCCAACGGAAAACTCTCGGCCGGGCAGAAGACCCGCGTGGCGCTGGCAAAAGCGCTGATCAACGAGCCCGAATTGCTGCTGCTCGACGAGCCGACGGCTTCGCTCGATCCGGATACCGCCGACTGGGTCCGCCGCCACCTCGACCGCTACTGCAAGGCGCGCGGCGCCACCATCCTGCTCGCCTCGCACAACATGCTCGAGGTCGAGCGCCTGTGCGATCGCGTCATCATCATGAAGCGCGGCCGGATCGAGGACGACGATACGCCCGAGCGGATTCTGCAGCACTATAACCGCGACACGCTGGAAGAGGTGTTTCTGGATGTCGCGCGCGGCCGTGACCGGGAGAGCGCGCGATGAGCGAGCTGACGCTGCGGCACGGCGGCATCGCGCTTCATCGCATCAACGCGATGGTGCTGCGCTACTGGTATCTGCTGATGTCGTCCTGGCCCAGGCTGCTGGAGCTGATCTACTGGCCGGCGCTGCAGATCATCACCTGGGGCTTTCTGCAAAGCTACATCGCGCAGAACGACAGTTTTTTCGCCCGCGCCGGCGGCACGCTGATCGGCGCCGTGATCCTGTGGGACATCCTGTTCCGCGGCCAGCTCGGCTTTTCCATCTCGTTCCTCGAGGAGATGTGGGCCCGCAACATGGGCAACCTGATGATGAGCCCGCTGAAGCCGATCGAATTCCTGATCGCGCTGATGGTGATGAGCCTCATTCGTCTGGCGATCGGCGTGATCCCGATGACGCTATTGGCGTACTTCTTCTTCGACTTCAATTTTTATCAAATCGGCCTGCCGCTGATCGCCTTCTTCTGCAATCTGATTTTCTTCAGCTGGTCGATCGGGGTCTTCGTCTCGGGTCTGGTGCTGCGCAACGGGCTGGGGGCGGAAAGCATCGTCTGGACGCTGATGTTCGGGGTGATGCCGCTGGCCTGCATCTACTATCCGGTCAGCGTGCTGCCCCATTTCCTGCAATATCTGGCCTGGGCGCTGCCGCCGACCTACGTGTTCGAGGGCATGCGGGCACTGCTGATCGACCATGTCTTCCGGACCGACCTGATGGTCCAGTCGCTGGCGATCAACGTGGTGCTGTTTATTGCGTCATTTGGGGTCTTTCTTGCCCTTTTACGCAGCGCCAAGCGCCATGGCTCGCTGCTCGGGGGTGGCGAATAAGTCACAATTCCCCGTGAAATTCCCGCAAGTTCAGTATTTTACCGGTAGTTATACCGATCGGTGCATTGACGCTTTCTTACTCATCTTGCACTATTTTGCGGTGCAAAACAGGGTTCGAGGGACATATGCCGATTGGTGAATTTGGCGGTGCACCACCGCTGGTGAGCGAAAGCAGTCCGGCCCTCACGACGCCGATGTACTGGATGTACGAGATGGGCCAGGCGTCGCTCAACCCGGCCCGCGCCGTGACCGACGCCACCAAGATCCTGTTTCAAAACCCCCTCAATCCGTGGTCCCACACCCAGTTCGGCAAATCGATCGCCGCGGCCTGCGAATTGTTCGAGCGCACCACCCGCCGCTACGGCAAGCCGGAATGGGGCCTCGACTCGACCGAGGTCAACGGCGTGCGCACGCCCGTCGAAGTCCGCTCGGTCTGGGAAAAGCCGTTCTGCCGGCTGCTGCACTTCGACCGCAAGCTCACCCGTCCGCTACGCAGCCCGCAGCCGCGGGTGCTGATCGTGGCGCCGATGTCGGGCCATTACGCGACGCTGCTGCGCGGCACCGTCGAGGCCTTCCTGCCGACCCATGAGGTCTACATCACCGACTGGGCCGATGCGCGGATGGTGCCGGTGACCGAGGGCCGCTTCGACCTCGAGGATTACGTCGATTACGTCATCGAGATGCTGCATGTGCTGGGCGGCAACATGCATGTGATCGCGGTGTGCCAGCCTTCGGTGCCGGTGGTGGCGGCGGTCTCCGTCATGGAAGCCAACCGCGATCCCTTTGTGCCGCTGTCGATGACGCTGATGGGCGGCCCGATCGACACCCGCCGCAATCCGACCGCCGTGAACAACCTCGCCGCCGAACGCGGCATCGAGTGGTTCCGCAACAACGTCATCACCAAGGTGCCGTTCCCGCATCCCGGCGTGATGCGCGACGTCTATCCGGGCTTTTTGCAGCTCTCCGGCTTCATCAGCATGAACTTCGACCGCCATACGGACGCGCACAAGGCGCTGTTTTCCAATCTGGTGAAGGGCGACGGCGACCTGGTCGACAAGCACCGCGAATTCTATGACGAGTATCTCGCGGTGATGGATCTCGCCGCCGAGTATTATCTGCAGACCGTCGATGTCGTGTTCGTCAAGCATGCGCTGCCGAAGGGCGAAATGACCCATCGCGGCAAGCCGGTCGACCCCTCGAAGATCACCCGCGTGGCGCTGATGACGGTCGAAGGCGAGAAGGACGACATCTCCGGTCTCGGCCAGACCGAAGCGACCCACGCACTATGTCCGCATATCCCCGCGCATCGCCGCGTGCATTACGTGCAAAAGGGCGTCGGACATTACGGTGTGTTCAACGGTTCGCGCTTCCGCTCCGAGATCGTGCCGCGCATCAATGATTTCATGCTGTCGGCAGCAAACAAGAAGCCGACATTGGTCGCGTCGGCTGTTGCGGCTGCCGAATAGCGAAAAATCCTGATTCGAATGGCTGACCCGTTAACCCCCTGAATCCCCGACTGGAATTCGGGATTCGGCGGGTTCCAAAGGAGTGAGTTCATGCTCATTCCTTAAGGGGGCCGATTGGGCCGCTTTGTCATCAAATTTTTCGGTTCCAGCCCCTGCCGGTAGAGGCCGCGAAGCGCCCAACCCCTGTATATTGGGCAAATGATTTGTTTTTGCGCCGGGCGATTTCAGTGGCGGCGGATATGGCAGAATCCGGGCGAACTCCTGCTCCCCGGACTTTCAGACATGGCCACTCGCGCGCTCCTCTATCGGCGGCCCGCCGAACCCTCGACTCTCGTGGTCACCCACGGCTCGCAATTCTTCTCGATCAAGCTGAGAAGGCACAGGCGCGCGCGCCGCTACACCTTGCGCATCCATCCGACCGACCGTGCGGCGATCCTCACCATGCCGCCGCGCGGCACCATCGCGGAGGCGCGGGAATTCGCGAAGATGCACGGCGGCTGGATCGCCGCCCGTCTCGGCCGTCTGCCGAAGGCGGCGCCGTTCCAACCTGGCACAGTGTTGCCGCTCCGCGGCGTGCCGCACCGGATCGTGCATCGCGCCGGCGAGCGCGGCACGGTGTGGACCGAAACCCGCGACAGCGGCGAGAAGATCCTTTGCGTCGCCGGCGACCCCGATTTTACCGACCGCCGCGTGCATGACTTCCTCAAGCGCGAGGCCCGCAAGGAACTGCACAAGTCGTCGCTCTTCTACGCGGAGGAACTCGGCGTTCGGGTCAAGCGGGTGTCGATCCGCGACCAGTCGAGCCGCTGGGGCTCCTGCACCACGGCGGGTTCGCTGTCGTTCTCCTGGCGGCTGATCCTCGCGCCGCCCTTCGTGCTCGACTATCTCGCCGCCCATGAAGTGGCGCATCTGGTCGAGATGAACCACTCCGCGCGGTTCTGGCGCGTGGTCGGGAAAGTCTGTCCGTCGGTGGAGCGTGCGAAGCGCTGGCTCGATACCCATGGCAACGATCTGCATCGTTACGGCATCGAGGATTAGGTCCTCGCTACGCCAAGACTGTCGTCCTCCGCGAAAGCGGGGACCCGGTATTCCAGAGACGCTTGTGGTTGAGCCGAGAAGCCCAACCAACCATCCAGGCCCGCCGCAACGTCCGGAGAACGCCAACAGACCAGCCAAAGCGGGGCGAGATCAGGCTGTGGCTGCGCCCATTCTACTTTGCATGGGGTTGTTTTCGCGATTTTGGGTCCGGCGGCGCAGCTAGCGAAACAACCGATCCACCAGCCATCCATCGAGCCCTGCCGCCGGTTCGGGCCGTGCGTTCGGTTGCGGCGGCGGCGTGGAAGTGCGGGTCGGCGGCGGGCGGTAGCCATTGTCTGGCGGGATCGGCCGGGCCGGCCCCGGCGCTTGCGTCGGTGGCGGGGCGTTGGAGACCTGCGACGCGGTCTGGAAAAAATTCGACAAGAATCCGCCGGCGCCGCCGCTGCGCGAATTCGGCAGCGCCGCCACCGGCACGCCCTGATGGGCCGTGCGCATGAAGCGGGTCCAGACTTCCACCGGCAGGCCGCCGCCGGTCGCCTTCTTGGTCGGCGAGTTGTCGTCGTTGCCGAGCCAGACACCGGTCACGAGATTGGCGGTGTAGCCGATGAACCAGGCGTCGCGGAAATCCTGGCTGGTGCCGGTCTTGCCGGCCGCGGTCCAGCCGGGAATTTCCGCCTTGCGCGCCGTGCCGGAGATCAGCGTCTCCTGCATCATGGTGTTCATCATCGCCACGTGACGCGGATCGATCGCCTGGCCCAATTGATCCGGTTGCCGCGTGTACAGCACCTTGTTGCCTTCCACCGTGCGGATCTTCATCACCACATGCGGCGTGGCGCCCTGGCCGCCATTGGCGAACGCTGCGTAGGCGCCGACCAGTTCGTTCAGCGAGACTTCCGAGGTGCCGAGCGCGATCGAGGGATTGGCGTCGAGCTTTGAGGAAATGCCGAGCCGGTGCGCGGTGCGCACCACGTTCTTCGGCCCGACCTCGATGCCGAGCCGCACCGCCACCGTGTTGAGCGACATCGCCAGCGCCTGCGTCAGCGTCACCGCGCCGAAATATTCGTGGGTGTAGTTCTCCGGCCTCCAGCCCTTGAGATCGAGCGGCGCGTCCTGCCGGATCGTCTCCGGCGTCAGGCCGGCCTCGATCGCGGTGAGATAGACGAACGGCTTGAACGCCGAGCCCGGCTGGCGTTTGGCGGTGACCGCGCGGTTATACTGGCTTTCGGCATAGTTGCGCCCGCCGACCATGGCGCGCACCGCGCCATCGGGCGTCATCGCCACCAGCGCGCCCTGGGTGACGTTGAACTTCACGCTCTTGGCGGCGAGCTCGTCGATGATGGCGGCCTCCGCCACGCTCTGCAGTTTCGGATCGATCGTGGTCTCGACCACGATGCTGCGGTCGATCTGGCCGACCAGATCGTCCAACACTTCGCCGATCCAGTCCGCGACGTAATTGACGGTGCCGGCGCCGGCCGGCTTGACGTTGTAGGAGGGATGGCCGATCGAGGCCTTTGCCTGCGCGTCGGTAATGAATTTGGCATCCGCCATCGCCGCGAGCACGATCTGCGCGCGCTGCTCGGCGCCTTCGGGATTGCGGTTGGGCGCCAGCCGCGACGGCGACTTGACGAGGCCGGCCAGCATCGCGGCTTCGGCGACGGTGACGTTCTTGGCCGACTTGCCGAAGTAGCGCTGCGCCGCCGCCTCGACGCCGTAGGCGCCGGAACCGAAATAGACGCGGTTGAGATAAAGCTCGAGGATCTCCGCCTTGGAATGCTTGCGCTCCAGCCACAGCGCGAGTTCGACTTCCTGCAGTTTGCGCTGGAACGTGCGCTCCTGGGTCAGGAACAGGTTTTTGGCAAGCTGCTGGGTCAGCGTCGAGCCGCCCTGCGAGACGCCGCGGTGCAGGATATTGGTGATCGCGGCGCGCGCGATGCCGACCGGATCGATGCCGTAATGCGAATAGAACCGGCGGTCCTCGATGGCGATGAAGGCCTTCGGCAAATAGGGCGGCAGGTCCTTCAGCGCGACATTGGAGCCGGCCATTTCGCCGCGCGACGCCAGCACGCTGCCGTCGAGGCCGACGATCTGGATGGTCGGCGGGCGCTTTGGAATTTCCAGCGACTGGATTGCCGGCAGATGCGCGCCGACCCAGATCACGACGCCGATGACGGCGATGGCCGCCCACAGGCCGAGCACCGCGCCCCAATAGAACAGGCGGAACAGGCCGCTGCGGCCGCGCGCCTTGGTGCGGCGCTTGCTGCCGCTCCTGGCCGCGCGCGGCTTGCGCTCGGGCGGCGGATCGTCATCGTCGTCGGCGGGTTTGCGCTTGGGCACGGACTTCTTCGGCTTGTCCTCGGCGGCAGCGGGAACGCGGTCCTGCGGCGACAGGCGCAGTTCGGCGAGCGAAGCGCCAAGCCCGAATTGCGGCTCCTTGCGGCCGCCGCTCTTTTCCGTCCCCACGCCATACGCAAACGCCTGCACCGGTCCCGCCGCACGTTAACGTTTGGGGTTTAAGGGCTGGTTACGGAGAGGTTAACGCGGGATTAGGAGGTGCGGCGGCGCATGCTAAAAAGGCGCAACAAATCAACGGAGAGCCGCATGGGCCACATCGATCCGACCAAGGAAGTTTTCGCGCAATTTAGAGCCAATGACCGGCCGGGCCCGATCCATATGCTCAATCTCGTCCGGTTGCGCGAAAACGCCGCCTATCCCGATGGCCGCAAGGCCAGCGGTGCGGAAGCCTATGCCGCCTATGGCCGGGAAAGCGGACCGGTGTTCGAGCGGCTCGGCGGCAAGATCGTGTGGCAGGGCCGGTTCGAATTGATGCTGATCGGGCCCGAGACGGAGCGCTGGGACCACTGCTTCATCGCCGAATACCCAAGCGTCGCCGCCTTCGCCGAGATGATCCGCGATCCCGTCTACCGTGAGGCGGTGAAGCATCGGCAGGCCGCGGTCGAGGATTCGCGCCTGATCCGCCACGCAATGTTGCCGGTCGGCAAGACGTTTGGGGAGATACTGAAATAGCGCCCAAAACAAATCGGCGGCCCGGAGGCCGCCGATCGTTTTATCCAGTTACGCGAGAGCCTAACCGGCCGGGCCGGCGTCTTCCAGGATCGGGCCGAACATTTCCCAACGCTCGCCGTTGAACCTCATCATCTGCAACTGCTTGTTGACGCGGTAATCGTCGGGCGTGGTGTTGGCGACGATGCCCGGCAGCGACAGGTCGAGCTGCACATTCTTCAGGCTGGTTGCCTGCTTCATGACGTTCTCGCGGGTCAGGTTGTCGCCGCACTGCTTGAGCACATGGATCAGCAATTGCGTGGTCGAATAGCCGTAGCTGTTGAAGCTCGAGTCCTTGTCGCCTTCGGGATAGTACTTCGCCATGAATTCGAAGTACTTCTTCATGCCGGCATCGTCCTTCCAGGCCGGATCGAGCGGATCCTTGCCGTAGTTGACGCTGATCACGCCCTTGGAGGCTTCAAGTCCCGCGGGCTTCATCACCGCGCCGACCGAGGTGGCGTTGATATCGAGGATGTGCACCGGCTTCCAGCTGATCTCGAACATCTTCTTGATCGTCTGCGCCGCCTGCTTCGGCGTCGAGGCGGAGAAGAACAAATCCGCGCCGGCGTCCTTGATCTTGAGGATCTGCGAGTCGACGGTCGGATCGGAAACTTCGTAGGAAGCTTCCGCCACGATCATCTTCGCGGCCTTGTCGCCGAGGCCGGCCTTGATGCCGTTCAGATAGTCCTTGCCGAGGTCGTCATTCTGATAGAGCACGCCGACCTTGGCGTTGGGATACTCCTTCAGGATGTACTGGCCGTAGATGCGGCCTTCGACGAAGTAGTTGGGATTGAAGCCCATCGTCCACGGAAAGTTCTTCGGGTCGGTGAACTTGGACGCGCCGGTGGCGGCGAACAGCTGCGGGACCTTCTTGGCGTTGAGATATTTCTGAACAGCCGCGTTGGAGGGGGTGCCGAGGAGCTGGAAGGTGAGAAGCACCTCGTCGCTCTCGACCAGCTTGCGCACCTGCTCGACCGCTTTTGGCGGCGAGTAGGCGTCGTCATACTGGATCAGGTTGATCTTGCGGCCGTTCACGCCGCCCTGATCGTTGATCATCTTGATATAGGCGGCCTGGGTCTTGCCGATGGTGGCATAGGACGAAGCCGGGCCGCTGAACGGATTGGTCTGGCCGATCTTGATCTCGGTATCGGTCGCGCCGGTGTCGTATTTCTTTTGCGCGTAGGCCGACGAAGCCGACAGCGCGATAGCGACCGTCGTTGCCGTGACCAGATGGAAAATCCCGTTCCTCATTGTGCTGTTTTCCTCAATTTGTCTGTGATTAAGCCGATGGTCTGGCCTGCGCAATCAGGCGGCCGCCATCGCTGGTTGCGATACTGGCGGAAGCCATGGTGCATTGCAAGACAACGCCGGATTAAAAGGTGAACAGGTTCAGGCGAGCCAGATCAGGATTAAAGCGAGGGCAGCGGGTGCTGCCTGCACAAAAAGAATCCGTTTGCTGACACTGAGCGCTCCGTAAATACCGGCGACGACCACACAAAGCAGGAAAAACACCTTGATCTGGAACGCAAACGCCGGGGCGCTGTGGATCAGGCCCCAGAACAGGCCGGCGGCAAGGAACCCGTTGTAGAGGCCCTGATTGGCGGCGAGCACCGCCGAGTCATTGGCCTTCTCCTGGGTATTGCGAAAGGTCTTCAGGCCCAGCGGCTTGGTCCAGAGAAACATCTCCAGCACCAGAAAATAGACATGCAGCACGGCGACCAGCGCCACCAGAGCATTGGCGATCCAGATCATGTTGTCCCCCATCCTGAATTCGGGTGGACGCTAGCACGGGCGGCCGCGAAAGTGCGGCGGGCTGCGGCAAAATCCGTGGAAATGATGATGTCCGGAAACCGCGAGACAGACCGGTTGCGGTGATCGATGATAACGGCCCGAGATTTCAAGAGACGGTCAGGAGAATCAAACCAATGCCGAGCCGCGCTGCCAGCAGAACCTATGGGACCGTCAGCGCTGAACGGCGCAAGGAGATGAGCGGCCTGGAATTTGTCCAGGGATTGGCTGATGGCACGCTGCCGTTGAATACGATCGCCCGCACCCTGGGCTACGATGTCGTCGAAGCCGCGAACGGGCGCGTCGTCGTTACCGCCGCACCTGATGGCACTCACCTCAATCCGGCGGGCACGGTGCATGGCGGGCTCGCCGCCACCCTGCTCGACAGTTGCATGGGGCTGGCCGTGCAGTCGACGCTGGAAAAGGGCATCGGCCAGACCACGCTCGAGTTCAAGATTTCGCTGGTGCGGCCGATCACGCCGGAGACGGGAGAGATCAGGGCGGAGGGCGTTGTGCTCAGCCGGGGCCGGCGGGTTGGCACCGCCGAAGGGCGGATCACCGACGCCGCAGGACGTCTGCTCGCCCATGGCACCACCACGTGCCTGATCTTCGAGAACTGATCGTGATGGATATGGACCGCACCGCCTGCTACCGCGCGATTTCGACCCGCGACGCCCGCTTCGACGGGCGGCTGTTCGTGGGCGTCAAGACCACCGGCATCTACTGCCGGCCGATCTGTCCGGCGCGCACGCCGAAATTCGAGAACGTGTCGTTCTATGCGTCCGCGGCGGCGGCGCAGGAGGCGGGCTTTCGTCCCTGCCTGCGCTGCCGGCCGGAAATCTCGCCGGAGCTCGCGTTCTGGCGCGGCACCTCCAACACGGTATCGCGCGCGCTGGCGCTGATCGAGGCCGGCGGGCTCGACGACGACGATGTCGAAGGCCTCAGCGATCGGCTCGGCGTCGGCGCGCGGCAGTTGCGCCGGCTGTTCCGCCAGCATGTCGGGGCCTCGCCAATCGCGGTCGCGCAGACACGGCGGGTGCTGCTTGCAAAACAGCTGATCCACGAGACCCGGCTGCCGATGGCGCAGGTCGCGCTCGCCTCGGGCTTCAACAGCGTGCGCCGCTTCAACGAAACCTTTCTGCAATTGTTCGGGCGTGCACCGGCGACGTTGCGGCGGACGCGCGAGCATGAGCGGCACGAAGCCGGAACGCTATCGGTGCGGCTCGCCTACCGGCCGCCATATGACTGGGATGCGATGCTGTCGTTCCTGGCGGCGCGCGCCATTCCCGGCGTCGAAAGCGTGTCGGCAAACGCCTACCGGCGCACCATTGCCATCGGCCTCCATTGCGGCGTGATCAGCGTTACGCCCGCGGACAAAAACCGCGTTGACGTGACGATCCGTTTTCCCGACATGGCGGCGCTGCCGCAGATCATTGCGCGGGTGCGGCGGGTGTTCGATCTCGCCGCCGATCCCGACACCATCGGAGCGCATCTTGCGCTCGATCCGGCGCTGGCGCCGCTGCTGCAGGCGCGCCCGGCTTGCGCGTGCCCGGCGCATGGGACGGGTTTGAGCTCGCGATGCGCGCGGTGTTCGGCCAGCAAATCACGGTGCCTGCCGCCACCAAGCTGCTCGGCAAACTGGTGCAGGCTTACGGCGATCCACTGCGCGCGCAGGCGAGCGACGGCGAAGGCCTCACGCATCTGTTTCCGTCAGCGAAGCGGATTGCCGGCGCCGATCTGGCCGCGCTCGGCATGCCCGGCGCACGCGCCAGGTCGGCCAGCGCACTGGCGCAAATCATTGCCGATGACCCCATGATCTTCAGCCGCGGCGCCAGCCTTGACGATGCCATTGCAAAATTGCGGGCGCTGCCGGGTATCGGCGAATGGACCGCGCAATACATCGCGATGCGCGAATTGCGCGAGCCGGACGCTTTCCCGGCCGCCGATGTCGGGCTGCTGCGCGCGCTGGCCGCGCCGGATGGCCGCCGTCCGTCGCCGGCCGAATTGCTTGCGTGTGCCGAACGCTGGCGGCCGTGGCGCGCCTACGCGGCGCTGCATCTGTGGGCCGCGGGCGCCGCGGCCGCACCGGAAAAGACCGATGCGCGTGAAGCCGCCTGAATCCTTCCATCTCGACCGGTTGCCGACGCCAATCGGCACGGCGCTGCTCGTGACCGATGCTGATGGCGTGCTTTGCGCGCTGGATTGGGAAGAGTACGAGCCGCGCATGCAAGAGCTGCTGCGGCTGCAATATGGCGCCGTAACGCTGAAGCATGCGCGATCACCTGCCGAAATCAGGACGGCGCTGACGGATTATTTCAAGGGCGATCTCGATCGGCTCAAGTCGATTCAATGGCGCGTCGCCGGTACGCCGTTCCAGCGCAAGGTCTGGAACGCGCTGCCGAAGATTCCCGCGGGCACCACCATGAGCTACGGTGCGCTGGCGGCGCAGCTCGGCATGCCCAAGGCGATGCGCGCGGTCGGCCATGCCAATGGCTCCAATCCGCTCAGCGTCGTCCTGCCCTGCCATCGCCTGATCGGCGCCGGCGGTTCGCTGGTCAAATATGGCGGCGGCCTCGAGCGCAAGCGCTGGCTGCTGGCGCATGAGGGCGTGGTGCTCAAGGCTTCGGGTGGGCGAGGGCGTTCATAGCCCATGCCCACCGTCTGCCGCTTCGTAATCGCGGACGGGTCAGTAAGCCGGCGTGAATACCGGCTCACAAGGCGGGGCGTTATCCCAGGGCTGGGTGGCAAATGCGCCGACGCGGGGAGCCGGATTGCAGGTTTGCCCAGGCATGTAGCTCGCGCCGGGCTCGGCGACGAAGCCGGGATCGGCGATCGCTGCAGTCGAGCGCGCAGTTGCGTGGTGTTGGCGGGCCATGGCTGGCGTTGCGAACACGGCTGCAGCGATCAGTCCAGCCGACAGAAGTTTCAGCATTGTCATTTTTTCTTCTCCATGAGGATGCGTGGAGCCCGCCCCGGTTGCTCCGCCACTGAGATGAGAGAAGCGATCCCCGATTTAAAGAGAACGGTTTCTCACGTTGTTTCAACGCCACGTGAAGGCGGCGCGGCGACAAGCGCCGCAGGTCAGGTCCGTAAACCGCCAGACCGATACAGCGCAATTCACTAGCGTCCCGCATCATCGAAAATCACGGAGACCATCGATGACGGACGCGGAAGTACAGGAATTCGTAACCCGGTTTGCCGCCGCCTGGGCGGCGCGCGACGGCAATGCCTTTATGGAGTTGTGGCATCCCGAAGGCTTGCTGGACACGCCGCTGGTGAACCGGCGAGTGAAAGGCAGCGAACTCGGCCGCCTCATGGAGGTGCAGACCGCGGCGGCGCCGGATTTCGTCTGGCAGTTGCTCGACTGGACCTCGCGCGGCGATGTCGTCATCATCGAGTGGCAGACCACGCGCAATGTTGGCGGCGCGCGCTTCGAATGGCGCGGCGTCGACAAGTTCCGCATCAGGGAAGGCAAGATCATCGAGGAGCGCGTCTACAGCGACACCGCGCCGCTGCGCGCCTTCCGCAAGGGCGAGACGCTGGAGCCGATCACGACGCTGCCGTAGCGCGACGCGCGCCCCGCAATGACGGCGAGGACTACGCCGCCGGCTGCGCGGCCTTTTCTTCCTGCGCCAGCAGATGGATCAGCGCGCTCTTGATCGCGGCCTGCCGCGTCGGCGCGTTGATCTGGGCGCCGAGCAAATCGGTGACATAGAACACGTCGCGGGCGCGTTCGCCGAAGGTGGCGACGTGGGCCGAGGCGATGTTGAGGTTCAGCTTCGAGATCGCGGTGGTCAGCTCATAGAGCAGGCCGGGCCGGTCGAGGCCGGACACCTCGATCACGGTGTAGCGGTCTGACCATTGGTTGTTGATGGTCACTTCAGGCTCGACCACGAAGGGCCGCGCCTTGCCGTTGCCGCGCGCGTTGCGGCGCGCCACCACTTCGGGCAGGCGCAGCTTGCCTTCCAGCACCTGCTCGATCATCTCGCCGATTCGTGTGGCGCGGCGGCCCTCGTCCTCGTCGCGGTCGTATTCCCTTGAGATCGCGATGGTGTCGAGCGCGCGGCCGTCGGTGGTCGTATAGATCTGCGCATCGACGATGTTGGCGCCGGCGGACGCGCAGGCGCCCGCGATGATCGACAGCAGCCAGGGATGGTCGGTGGCGAGGATCGTGAGCTCGGTGACGCCGCGCGCTTCGTCGAAGCCGACATTGATCGCGAGCTTGTGGTCGGCGTCCTCGCTGTTGCGCAGGAATCGGGCATGGCGGATCTTTCGCGGCAGTTCGACCTTGAGCCAGTAGGCCGGATAGTGCCGCCGAAATATAGGCGTTGAGTTCGGCTTCCGGCCATTCGGTGAAGGCGGCGCGGAATTCCGATTGCGCCACCGCGATACGCTGCGCGCGGTTGACCTCCGAAAAGCCGCCGGTGAGCACCGGCTCGGTCTCGTAATACAGCGTGCGCAGCAATTGCGCTTTCCAGCCGTTCCACACCCCGGGGCCGACGCCGCGGATGTCGGCGGTGGTGAGGATGGTGAGCAGCTTCATCTGCTCGACCGACTGCACCACGGCGGCAAAATTCTCGATGGTCTTGCGGTCGGAAAGATCGCGCGACTGCGCCACCGTCGACATGGTCAGATGCTCTTCGATCAGCCACGCCACCAGTTCGGTATCGGCCGCGGAAAAGCCGAGCCGCGGGCACAGCCGCCGCGCCACCTTGGCGCCGGCGATCGAATGATCCTCGGGGCGGCCCTTGGCGATGTCGTGCAGCAGCGTGGTGATATAGATCACCGGGCGATGCTCGGGGCGGATTTTCCGGAACAGGTCGCTGGCGACGGTGAACTCGTCGTTGCCGCCGCGCTCGATGTCCTGCAGGAAGCCGACGCAGCGGATCAGGTGCTCGTCCACCGTGTAGTGGTGATACATGTTGAACTGCATCATCGACACGATCTTGCCGAAGGCGCGGATGAAGTGACCGAGCACGCCGGTCTCGTTCATCCGCCGCAGCACGACCTCGGCATTGTTCGAGGTCAGGATTTCCATGAACAGCCTGTTGGCTTCCGGATTTTCCCGCAGCTGCGTGTTGATCAGTTTCAGCGAGCGCGTCACCGTGCGCATCGCGTCGGGATGGAAGGCGAGGTCGTTCTTCTGCGCGAGCCGGAAGATCCGGATCAGATTGACCGGATCGTGCTTGAAGACGTCGGGCGCGGCGAGATTGATGCGGTTGTTGTCGATGATGAAATCGTCGCTGTCGGGCACCCGGCGCCGCTTGGTGCTCGGCCGAAACTTCGCCACCATGCGGCTCAGCACCGGCGCGGGCTTGGCCTGCTCGTCCTCCAGCTTGGCGCACAGGATCGCGGTGAGGTCGCCGACGTCCTTGGCGACCAGGAAGTAGTGCTTCATGAAGCGCTCGACGTCCTGCATGCCGGGATGGCTGGTATAGCCGAGCCGGATCGCGATCTCGCGCTGCATGTCGAACGACAGCCGCTCTTCGGCGCGGCCGGCAAAGAAATGCAGGTTGCAGCGCACCGACCACAGGAAATCGGCGCAGCGGCGGAAGGTGCGGTATTCCTGCGCGTCGAACACGCCGCGCTCCAGCAATTCGTCGGTCTCGCGCACGCGGTAGACGTATTTCGCGATCCAGAACAGCGTGTGCAGGTCGCGCAAGCCGCCCTTGCCGTCCTTCACATTGGGCTCGACCAGATAGCGCGACTGGCCGCCGCGGCGATGGCGCTCCTCGCGCTCGGCGAGTTTCGCGGTGACGAATTCGGACGCCGAGCCCTGCACCACGTCCTTGTCGAAACGCGCGACCAGTTCGTCATAGAGCGGCTGGTCGCCGGTCAAGAACCGCGTCTCGAGGATGGCGGTGCGGATCGTCATGTCGCCGCGCGCCTGGCGGATCAATTCATCGACCGAGCGGGTGGCGTGGCCGACCTTCAGCCCCATGTCCCACAGGCAGTAGAGAATCGCTTCGGCGACCTGCTCGCCCCAGGCGGTCTGCTTGTAGGGCAGCACGAACAGCAGATCGATGTCGGATTCCGGCGCCATCAGGCCGCGGCCATAACCGCCGGTCGCAACCACCGCCATGCGCTCGGCGCCCGACGGCACCGGCGAACGGTAGAGATGCTGGGTGGCGGCGGCATAGAGGATGCGGATGATCTCGTCCTGCACGAATGAAAGCCGCTCCGCGCAGCGCCTTCCGTGGCGATCCCTGAGCAGCACGGCCTGCGCGGCAGCCCGCGCTTCGACCATCTCGGCCTTGAGGAGCTGCGCCATCGCCGAGCGGAACACATCCTCGCGGCCGGAATGTTTTTCGGCGAGCGCATCGACCGCGGCGGTGATCCGCGCGGTATCGAAACGGTCGTCGGCGTCGGTGCGGGGAGGTGTCACGAGGCTATCCATGTCCTATCCGGATATCGGACGGCGCCCGCGCTGTCACGGGACTTGTGCGGCAACAGTAGCTCCATGCTGTGATCAACGCGATTTGGGCAAGGCTGTTCTCATCCGCACGATTTCGCGATGGCTATTTTCTCGTTGACCTCGCGATCTAACTAATTGAAATAAAAGACTGTTTTTCGAGGGGAGACTGACAATGTCCGCACTTTCGCGCCGCGCCGCTATCGCGCTGATCGCCGTTTCGAGCTGGCTTCCGGGTGCGGCCTTCGCCGCCGATCCGCTGAAGGAAATCCGCATCGACTGGGCGACCTACAATCCGGTCTCGATGATCCTCAAGCAGAAGGGCCTTCTGGAAAAGGAATTCGCCAAGGACGGCATCAACGTGGTCTGGGTGCAGTCGGCCGGTTCCAACAAGGCGCTCGAATTCCTCAATGCCGGCTCGATCGATTTTGGCTCGACCGCGGGCTCTGCCGCGCTGGTCGCCAAGATCAACGGCAATCCGATCAAGTCGATCTATGTCTATTCGCGCCCCGAATGGACCGCGCTGGTCACGGGCAAGGACTCCAAGGTCGCGTCCGTCGCGGATCTCAAGGGCAAGCGCGTCGCGGTCACCCGCGGCACCGATCCGCACATTTTTCTGGTGCGCGCGCTGCTCGGCGCGGGCCTGAGCGAGAAGGACATCACGCCGGTGCTGCTGCAGCACGCCGACGGCAAGACCGCGCTGATCCGCGGCGACGTCGATGCCTGGGCCGGCCTCGATCCGATGATGGCGCAGGCCGAGGTCGAGGAGGGTGCAAAACTGTTCTTCCGCAAGGCCGACGCCAACACCTGGGGCATCCTCAATGTGCGCGAGCAGTTTTTGAAGGATTATCCCGACGCCGTGCGCCGCGTGCTCGCGGTCTATGAAGAGGCGCGCAAATATTCGCTGGCGAATTACGACGACCTGAAGAAGACCTTTATCGGCGTGACCAAGCTGCCGGATGCGGTGGCCGACAAGCAGCTGAAGGAGCGCACCGAACTGACCCACAGCCGGATCGGCGCGCCGCAGCGCGAGTTGATCCTCGCCGCCGGGCTGGCGCTGCAGCAGGCCGGCGTCGTCGACGCCAAGGTCGACGTCAAGGCAACGGTCGACGCGCTGATCGACGACCAGGTCCCGCTGCCGACGAATTGATTCCCGCCGTCGCTTTCCCGTCTCCCCTTGTGGGAGAGGGTGGACGCGATGCGAAGCATCGCGGACGGTGAGGCGTCTGTCTCCGCGGAATAGAACCCCTCATCCGTGCGCTGTCGCGCCACCTTCGCCCACAAGGGGAGAAGGAAGGGGTGGCCCGCTGCGCGCACCTCGTCCCATCCGCCACCTTGCAATCCCGCGCGAGACGCGGTTCTTGCTATGGCCATGACCATCGACGCCCCCGTCCTGCAACAGGCCGAGCCCAGCGCGCCCGCCGCGCCTTCGGGCCGCCTGCGCCGCTATGCGCGGCCGGCGCTCGGCTTGTTGTTGCCGGTCGGGCTCGCGCTGGGCTGGGAGATGGCGGTCTCGCTCGGCTGGTCCAACGGCCGGTTGGTGCCGCCGCCGACCAGGGTCTTCGCTACCATCATGGAACTCGCGAAAAGCGGCGAGCTGACGCGGCATATCATGGCGACGTTGACGCGTGTCGCCTCGGGCTTCTTCCTCGGCGTTGCCGCCGGCACCATCCTCGGCGCCATCTCCGGCTACTGGGGGCTGGCGCGCCGCTTGCTCGATCCGACGGTGCAGGCGCTGCGTGCGATCCCCTCGATCGCCTGGGTGCCGCTGTTCATCCTCTGGCTCGGCATTTTCGAGACCTCCAAAATCGCGCTGATCGCGGTCGGCGTGTTCTTCCCGGTCTATCTCGGCGTGATGGGCGCGATCCTTTCCGTTGACCGCAAGATCGTCGAGGTCGGCCGCACCTTCCGCCTCTCTGGCTTTGCGATGATCCGCCGCATCCTGCTGCCGGCGGTGCTGCCGGCCTATGTGGTTTCGCTGCGCGTCGGCCTCGGTCTGGGCTGGATGTTCGTGGTCGCCGCGGAATTCATGGGCGCCTCCGAAGGGCTCGGCTATCTCCTGATCGACGGCCAGCAGCTCGGCAAGCCCGCGCAGATCCTCGCCGCCATCGTCATCTTCGCCATCCTCGGCAAGACCACCGACTGGCTGATCGAGATCGCGACCGCGCCGCTGCTGCGCTGGCAGGACGCTTTCGGCGGTCAGAGAGGAGCCGCCTGATGCTCGCACTCGACCGGGTCGGCAAAACCTATCCCAACGGCGTCAATGCGCTGGAGCGCTTTTCCGCCGATATCAGATTGGGCGAGATCGCCGCCATCATCGGCGGCTCCGGCTGCGGAAAGTCGACGCTGCTGCGCGCCGTCGCCGGCCTCGATCCCGCCACCACGGGCAGCGTGACGCTGGACGACATCCGGATCTCGGCGCCGCACGAAAAGATCGGCATCATCTTTCAGGAGCCGCGGCTGCTGCCCTGGCTGAGCGTCGCCGACAATATCGGCTTCGGCCTCTCGCATTTGCCCGCCGGTGTCAGGCGCGAAAAAGTCGCCCGCGCGCTGACGCGCGTCGGCCTCGCCGACAAGGCCAGTGCCTGGCCGCGCGAACTCTCCGGCGGGCAGGCGCAGCGGGTCGCGATCGCGCGCGCGCTGGTGCCGCAGCCGGAAGTGCTGCTGCTGGACGAGCCGTTCTCCGCGCTCGACGCCTTCACCCGGCGCGATCTGCAGGACCATCTGCTCGACCTCTGGGCCGACACGCGGCCGACGCTCATTCTGGTCACCCACGACGTCGACGAGGCGGTGGTGCTGGCGGATCGCGTACTTGTGATGCGGCCGCGGCCGGGCCGGCTGTTCGAGGAGATCAAGATCAATCTGGCGCGGCCGCGCGATCGCAACTCGCCGCATTTCGACAACTTCAAGCGCAGCGTGCTGACCGCGCTGGACCGCTCGCTCGACCGCAACGTGCCCGACGCCGAGGCACAGGCGAATACCGGCGAAGCGATGTGGTGGTGACAGCGCCGGGTTTTTTCTTTACATCCGCCCTCATAAAAATCCGGGAGAACAAGAATGGACGCCGCCGAACTCCGCGCCATGCAGGCTCCGATCAAGGAGCGCTACAAGTCAGACCCCTCCGCCGCCATCATTACCCTGAAAGCCAAAGGCTCGATCGACAATGAAGGCCTGACCTGCAAGGTCGAGACCGGCCGGGCGCTGGCGGTGGCCGGCCTGCATCCCGCCACCGGCGGCTCCGGCCTCGAGCTGTGCTCCGGCGACATGCTGCTGGAAGCGCTGGTCGCCTGCGCCGGCGTCACGCTGAAATCGGTCGCGACCGCCGTCGAAGTGCCGCTCCGGAGCGGCCAGGTGATCGCCGAAGGCGATCTCGATTTCCGCGGTACGCTCGGCGTCGACAAGGAAGCCCCGGTCGGTTTTGCCGAAATCCGGCTGCGCTTCGACGTCGGCACCGACGCGCCGCAGGACAAGCTCGATCTGTTGCTCAAGCTCACCGAGCGCTATTGCGTGGTCTACCAGACCATCAAGAACGGCCCGAAGGTCACGGTGTCGATGAAACGGGTGTGATTCTCCGTCGTCCCGGGCAAGCGCGCCGACCCGGGACCCATACTCCGCGGCGGCAGTTGCCTTGCGATGGCGTCTGCCGCCTTTTTCAGCCGAGAGCACAACGCGGTATGGGTCCCGCTTTCGCCGGGACGACGAATGATGTCCCCCGAACTCGCCTTCATCCTGACGCTGCTGCTGCGCATGGCGATCACGGCGGCGTTCGTGGTGTCGGCCTCGGTTATCACCGAACGCTCGGGCCCCGTGATCGGTGCGCTGGTCGCCACGCTGCCGATCTCGGCCGGCCCGTCCTACGTCTTCCTCGCGCTCGATCATGATGCGGCGTTCATCGCCGAGGGCGCGCTGGCGAGCTTGCCGATCAATGCCGCGACGCTGTTGCTGGGGCTCACCTATGCCATGCTGGCGCAGCGTCTTGGCATGTGGGTCAGCACGGGCGCTGCCATCGTGGTGTGGCTCGCGCTTGCCACCATCATCCGCCAGTTCCAGTGGACGCTGCTCGCAGGCCTGATCGTCAACGCCATCACCTTCGCGATCTGCGTGCCGCTGCTGCGGCCCTATATGCATGTGAAGAAAATGCCGTTGATCGCGCGGCGCTGGTACGACATTCCGCTGCGCGCCGCCCTCGTCGCGACGCTGGTCGCAACCGTGGTGTCGACCTCCGGTTGGGTCGGTCCGCGCATCTCCGGCATCATGGCGCTGTTTCCGATCGTCTTCACCAGCCTGATGCTGGTGCTGCATCCGCGCATCGGCGGCAAGCCGACCGCGGCGGTGGTCGCCAACGGCGCCTGGGGCCTGATGGGATTTGGCCTTGCCATTGCCGTGCTGCATGGCGCCGCGCTGAAGTTCGGCTCGGCCATCGGCCTCAGCCTCGCGCTCGCAACCTGCATCGGCTGGAACCTGGCGCTGTGGTGGAACGGACGGCGGAAAGCGTTGCGAACCTAGCTGATGGCGGACGCGCTAACGTGGCAGCAGGGCAAAACCGGGGCGCGCAGTGGAGGGGCTGTACAAGGTCGAATACGACATCAACGACGGCTCCGGCCGCAGCGTGCTGTACGCCCATGACGGCGAGATGCTCGGCGGCAATACGGCATTCGCGCATTTCGGCAACTACCGGAACGAGGGCGGCGAAATCGTTGCCAGGCTCAGGACCCGGCGCCACAGCGCGTCGCCGCACCCCAGGTCGCTGGCCAGTTCCGACGCAGTCACCATCAGCATTCGCGGCAGGGCGCAGGGCGAAATCTATCGCTTCGCGGGTGACGTGGTGGAGGACCACTCGGTTTTTCGCGCTGTCATGACGCCGCTCGGTAACGATGACATGCCGCCGCCCGGCGCGGTCGGCGAGGGCGGCATCGTCAGCGGACTGTATTCGATCAACATCCGGATGCTGGACGGCATTGCCGGCGGCCATACCGGCGTGATGCTGCTGCTTGACGGCCGCATTCTCGGCGGCGATGCCTTCTTCTATTATCTCGGCGCCTACAGTTCGGCGAACGGCCGCTGGAAGGGCGAGTTCGTCAATCAGGAACACACGCCGGCAAAGAGCGAGCATCCCGTTGTTCGGCGGTTACGAGGTGGGCATCGGCTTCTCCGGCCGCTGCGACGCCAAGGGCGCCGAAATGGAAGCCACCGCGCTGGCCGGCAAGCTCAGCATCCGCTTGCCGCCACGTTGAAGCTGATCCAGCCGTTCGCCGGCGCGGCCCGCTGACGGCGGCCGAGGCCAGCCCCGTCATTGCGAGGAGCGAAGCGACGAAGCAATCCATAGCGCGGCGAGTCGAGAGATGGATTGCTGCGCGGAGCCAGACATCGGCGGCGCTTTGCGCTGACCGGGTCGCTCGCTATGACGGTTAGGCCTTCGGCAGCTTCGCCTTCAGCGCATACAGCGCATCCAGCGCCTCGCGCGGGGACATCTCGTCGGGATGCAGCGCCTTCACCGCTTCCATCATCTGCTCGGCTTCGCTCGGCGGCGCCGGTTCGGCGGCGGCGCGGGAGGGGACGGCGAACAGCGGGAGATCATCGACCAGCGCGCGGGCGGTCTGGCCGCGGTCCTGCGCTTCGAGTTTGGCCAGCACCGATTTGGCGCGCGCGATCACCGCCGGCGGCAGGCCTGCGAGTTTCGCCACCTGGATGCCGTAGGAGCGGTCGGCCGATCCCGGCAGCACCTCGTGCAGGAACACGACGTCGCCCTGCCATTCCTTGACCCGCACCGTGGCGTTGAACATCCGCGGCAGTTTTGCCGAGAGCGCGGTCAGCTCGTGGTAATGCGTCGCAAACAGCGTGCGGCAGCGGTTGCTCTCGTGCAGGTGCTCGATCGCGGCCCAGGCAATCGAGAGCCCGTCGAAGGTGGCGGTGCCGCGGCCGATCTCGTCGAGGATGACCAGCGAGCGCTCGCTGGCCTGATTGAGAATCACAGCGGTCTCCACCATCTCCACCATGAAGGTGGAGCGGCCGCGCGCCAGATCATCGGCGGCGCCGACGCGCGAGAACAGCCGGTCGACGATGCCGATCCGCGCCCGCGTGGCCGGCACGAACGAGCCGATCTGCGCCAAGAGCGCGATCAGCGCGTTCTGGCGCAGGAAAGTCGATTTGCCGGCCATGTTGGGGCCGGTGATCAGCCAGAGCTGGCCGGACGATTGCGATGGTGTCGGCGACAGATCGCAGGAGTTCGCAATGAAGGGCTGGCCGTCGCGCTTCAGCGCCTGTTCGACCACGGGATGCCGGCCGCCCTCGACCGCAAAGCCGAGGGATTGATCGACCTCGGGCCGCACATAATTGTCGTCGACCGCGAGCTTTGCCAGCGCGGTCGCGACATCGAGCAGCGCAAAGGCGTGCGCGGCGGCGCGCAGATCGTCGCCGGCCGCCAGCGCCATCGCGCAGAGACTGCTCAAAGATTTCGAGCTCCAGCCCGAGCGCGCGGTCGCCGGCATTGGCGATCTTGGCTTCGATCTCGCCGAGTTCGGATGTGGTGAAGCGGACCTGTCCCGCCAGTGTCTGGCGATGGATGAAGGTCGCATTCAGCGGCGGCGACATCAGCCGGTCGCCATGCTGCGCCGTCACCTCGACGAAATAGCCCAGCACATTGTTGTGCCGGATCTTGAGACCCTTGATGCCGGTATCATCCGCGTAGCGCGCCTGCATCGCGGCGACGACGAGGCGCGAGGCGTCGCGCAGGCTGCGGGTCTCGTCCAGCGCCGGCTCATAGTGCTCGCGCACAAAGCCGCCGTCGCGCTTGATCAGCGGCAGTTGCTCGGCGAGCGCGCGGGCGAATTCGCGGGCGAGATCGCGCGACGGACGGCTGCAGCGCGTCCATGATGGACACGATTTCCGGCGGCGGATCGTTCAAGCCCGGCCAGCCGCGCCAGCGCGGCATCCGCGGCCAAAATGCCGTCGCGCAGGCCGGCGAGATCGCGCGGGCCGCCGCGCCCGACCGACAGCCGCGCCAGCGCGCGCGACATGTCCGGCGCACTGCGCAGCACGCTGCGGATATCGTCGCGTGCCGCGGTATCAGTGACGAAAGCCGAGATCGCATCCAGCCGCCGCGCGATCGCCGCGCTATCGGTGAGCGGCGCGGCGAGCCGCTGCGCCAGCAGCCGCGATCCGGCCGGGGTCACCGTGCAGTCGATGGCATCGAGCAACGATCCGCGCCGTTCGCCCGACGAGCGTCCGCGTCAATTCGAGATTGGCGCGGGTCGCCGGATCGATCGCCATGGTGGTGCCGGCCGCCTCGCGCGAGGGCGGCGACAGCGGCGGGCGTTTCCCGACCTGGGTGCGGTCGATATAGGTGACGGCGGCGGCGGCAGCGGTGGCCTCCAGCCGCGACATCGCGGAAAGCCCGTCCATGGTGGCGACCGCAAAATAATCGCACAGCCGCCGCTCGGCGGTGGCGCCGTCAAAGACGTCGCGGGTCAGCGGCGTCACCGCCGGCAGTTCGCGCAGCAGCGGGCCCAGATCCGCATCGCCATAGAGCGCATCGGTGACGATGGCTTCATTCGGATTGATCCGCGCCAGCGTCGCCGCCAGTTCGCCCACCGAACATTCCGTCACCATGAATTCGGAGGTCGAGATGTCGATCCAGGCAAGCCCGATGCGATCAGCCCCGGACGAGCCGCGCGCGCGGGCAATGGCGAGCAGATAATTGTTGGTGCGGGCATCGAGCAGCGTGTCTTCGGTCAGCGTGCCCGGCGTCACCAGCCGCACCACGTCGCGGCGGACCACGCTTTTGTTGCCGCGGGCGCGGGCGGCTGCCGGGTCTTCCGTCTGCTCGCACACCGCGACGCGAAAGCCCTTTTCGATCAGGCGGTGCAGATAATCGTCGGAGCGCTCCACCGGCACGCCGCACATCGGGATATCCACGCCCTGATGCTTGCCGCGCTTGGTCAGCATGATGCCGAGCGCCTTTGAGGCAATCTCGGCATCCTCGAAGAACAGCTCGTAGAAATCGCCCATCCGGTAGAACAGCAACAGCCCGGGATGGGCGGCCTTGATCTCGAGGTATTGTTCCATCATCGGCGTGACGCGCGACGGCGCTTCCGGGCGGTCGTCGGCTCGGGCGGTTCGGGTGCGGGGATGGACTGCTGGATCGTCATGGGCAGCGGAAATTACAAAATTTCGTTGGCCTATCCTATGGCTTTGCCGCCGGGACCTGCGTTTTCCACCTGATCCACCAGCATTCCGCATGGCGGACCTCACGCGAAAGCGCCCATTTGGGGCGTCGCGATCAATTGACCTGCCGCGAGGCCGCTCCTACAACTCGCTCAATTCAGCTCCAAACAGCGCCACGACACGGCATTCAGGGAGAGATTCAATGCGTGATGTCTTTATTTGCGATGCCGTGCGTACCCCGATCGGCCGTTTCGGCGGTTCTCTCGCCAAAGTGCGCGCCGATGACCTCGCGGCCGCCCCGATCAAGGCGCTGATGGCCAAACATCCCAATCTCGACTGGTCGCAGGTCGATGAGGTGTTTTTCGGCTGCGCCAACCAGGCCGGCGAGGACAACCGCAACGTCGCGCGCATGGCGCTCCTGCTCGCCGGCATTCCGGAATCGGTTCCCGGCCAGACGCTCAATCGCCTCTGCGCCTCCGGCCTCGATGCGGTCGGCGCCGCCGGCCGCGCGATCCGTGCCGGCGAGATCGAATTCGCCATTGCCGGCGGCGTCGAGTCGATGACGCGGGCGCCGTTCGTGATGGGCAAGGCGCCGGAAGCCTTTGCGCGCTCGGCCGACATCTACGACACCACCATCGGCTGGCGCTTCATCAATCCGCTGATGAAGGCGCAATACGGCGTCGATGCGATGCCGGAGACCGGCGAGAACGTCGCGGAAGAATTCCAGGTCTCGCGCGCCGACCAGGACGCGATGGCGATCCGCTCGCAGCAGCGCGCCGGTGCCGCGATCGCGTCGGGCTATTTCGCCGAAGAAATCACGCCGGTGTCGGTGCCCGGCGGCAAGGCGGGGCCCATCATCGTCGACAAGGACGAGCATCCGCGCCCCGAGACCACGCTCGAAGGTCTGCCAAAGCTGAAGCCGATCGTGCGCAATCCCGGCACGGTGACGGCCGGCAATGCGTCCGGCGTCAATGACGGCGCCGCCGCGATGATCCTCGCCTCCGAAGCCGCCGTGAAGAAGCACGGCCTGACCCCGCGCGCAAAGATCCTCGGCCTGGCGTCGGCCGCGGTGCCGCCGCGCATCATGGGCATCGGCCCGGTGCCGGCGACGAAGAAGCTGATGGAGCGGCTCGGCATCAAGATCTCCGATTTCGACCTGATCGAGCTCAATGAAGCCTTCGCCTCGCAGGGCATCGCCTGCCTGCGGCAACTCGGCGTCAAGGACGATGCCGACTTCGTCAACCCGCACGGCGGCGCGATCGCGCTCGGCCATCCCCTCGGCATGAGCGGCGCGCGGCTGGCGCTGACGGCGGTGCACGGCATGGAGAAGCGCGGCGGCAAGCTTGCCCTGGCAACCATGTGCGTCGGCGTCGGTCAGGGCGTTGCGGTCGCGATCGAAAAGATCAACTGAAACAACCGTTTGGAAGAGTAAAAAACAACGCTTTTCCAGATTAGTTATATCTAATAATGATCGGCGGCAGGGCTTAACGGGCCGGAGACAGGTCCGGGAGGAATTCGTCATGACACTCGCTTACCCGATCTCAAGTTTGAAGGCGCATCCGGCGCGGCTGTCGCCGGATTATCGCTCGACCGTAAAACGCTCGCCGCAAAAGCCGCTGATCATCATGCGGCACACGCTGTCGGAATTGACCGGGCCGGTCTACGGCCACGAGACCGTGCGCGAGAACGATCACGACCTCACCATCCAGCACAAGGGCGAGCCGCTTGGGAGAACGCATCATCGTGCACGGCCATGTGCTCGATGAAGACGGCCGCGGCGTGCCGAACGCGCTGGTCGAGCTGTGGCAGGCCAATGCCTGCGGCCGCTACATCCACGCCGTCGACCAGCATCCCGCGCCGCTCGATCCGAACTTTACCGGCGCCGGCCGCGCGCAGGCGGACGCCAGCGGCTACTACAAATTCGTCACCATCAAGCCCGGCGCCTATCCCTGGGGCAATCACCACAACGCCTGGCGTCCGGCGCACATCCACTTTTCGGTGTTCGGCCATGCCTTCGTCTCGCGCCTCGTCACGCAGATGTATTTTCCGGGCGATCCGCTGTTTCCGTTCGATCCGATCTTCAATTCGGTGACGGACGAAAAGGCGCGCGAGCGGATGGTTTCGTCGTTCGATCTGGAAAACACCAAGCCGGAATGGGCGCTGTGCTACCGCTTCAACATTGTCCTGCGCGGCAGGAACGCCACGCCGATGGAGACCAAGTAAGTGCAAGGGACTGACAAAGGAATTACCCCGTCCCAGACCGTCGGCCCGTACTTCAAGTATGGCCTGACGCCGAACGGCGAATATGCGTGGAACGACGCCTTCACCAACAATCTGGTGACGCCGGACGTGACCGGCGAACGCATCCGCGTCGAGGGAAAGGTGTTCGACGGCGACGGCAAGATCGTGCCGGACTGCATGCTGGAGATCTGGCAGGCCGACGCGCAGGGCCGCTTCTCCGATCCGCAGGACAAGCGCGCGCTGCCCAATTCGTCGTTCAAGGGTTTTGGCCGCGTCGGCACCGACAAGGATGGCGGCTACGCCTTCGACACCATCAAGCCCGGCGTCGTGCCCGATCCCGATGGCAAGCCGCAGGCGCCGCATATCGTGCTCGCGGTGTTCGCGCGCGGCATGCTGCTGCATCTCTATACGCGGATCTATTTCAGCGGCGAAGCCGCCAATGCTGCCGATCCTGTGCTGGCGCTGGTGCCGGTCGACCGCCGCGCCACGCTGATCGCCCAGCAAGCAAATTGCAATGGCAACGCAGTCTACCGCCTCGACATTCACCTGCAGGGCGACAACGAGACGGTGTTCTTCGAGGTTTAACCGGCGCGCGTGACGGCTATTGTGGCGGCGCAGACACCGGACCCAGCATGAACGAGCCTCCCGAAAAATCATCCAGTCGAACACGAGAGACGCTGGGCCTGCTCGGCTTCCTCGTGCTGTCGACCGCACAGGTCTCCAACATGATTTTGGCGCGCGGTGTCGCGGGCTCCGTGCCGCCGTTCTCGATCGCGTTCTTCCGCTGGTCGATCGTCGCGATCGGCCTTTCGCCGCTGATCTTCGCGGCGCTGCGCCAGCACCCGGGCCTGTTGCGCAAGGACGGGCTCGGCATCGCGGCCGCCGGCTTTCTCGGCATGTTCGTCTGCGGCGGGCCGGTCTATCTCGCCGGCACCACGACCTCGGCGATCAATCTGGCGCTGATCATGGCGATGGCGCCGCTGGCGGTGCTGTTCTTCTCGCTGGTGAGCGGGCTCGAATCCGTCAATCGATGGCAGGTCATCGGCATGGCCATTGCGCTGGCCGGCGCCGTGCTCGTCATCACGAGGGGACAGACGGCGGGCGCGCATGGCGTCGCGATCGGTGACCTGCTGGTGTTTTGCGCGATGCTGGCCTGGGCCGGCTACACGATGGTGCAGAACCGCGTCAGTGCCGGGATAGGCTTTCTGGCGCGGATCGGCATGTTCGCCGCCGCCGGCGCGCTGTTCTCATTGCCGCTTGCGCTCCACGAGATGTGGGTCAACCCTGCAGCGGTGTTCAGCATCAAGGCGGCGGAGGTCTATCTCTTTGCGGGGCTGGTGCCCGGCCTGTTTGCCTATTCCGCCTATTCCTGGCTCGGCTCGGCGTTCGGCGCATTCTCGACCTCGCTGAGCCTCTATCTCGGGCCCGTGGTCGGCGCGGTGCTGTCGATCATCTTCCTCGGCGAGGCGCCGAGCGTGATTCACCTGATCGGCGGCACGCTGTCGCTCGGCGGCATGTGGCTCAGCCTGCAGGCCAAGCCGGGCGCGGACGCGCATCCAGGACCAATGAAGCTCATTTCCACCCCCGGCAATCCGGTGCCCGACAGCGCCGTCGCGGGCAAGATCAGGACGCCGGATGGCGTGGAGTTGCGGTTCGCGCGCTGGGACTCGCCGGCGGGCGGCAAGGGAACGGTCTGCGTCTTCGCCGGGCGCGGCGAGTTCATCGAAAAATATTTCGAGACGATAAGCGAGCTGCGCCGGCGCGGCTTTGCGGTCGCGACGATGGATTGGCGGGGACAGGGGCTCTCGTCGCGGCAATTGCCGGATCCGCGCAAGGGGCATGTCGAGAATTTTTCGGAGTTCGGGACCGACGTTGAAACGTTCATGCAACAAGCTGTGCTTGCCGATTGTCCGCCGCCCTATTTTGCGCTCGCGCACTCGATGGGTGGTGCGGTGATGCTGCGATCGGCGCATTCCGGCAAGCATTGGTTCGAGCGCACCGTGCTGGTCTCGCCGATGATCGATTTTCCCGGTGCGCGCGCCTCGCTGCCGCCGCGCATGCTGGTGCACGCGTTGTGCCTTGCGGGTTTTGGTACGAGCTACGTTCCGGGTGGCAATCCCGACGGCGTCCGGGCATCGGGCTTTGATGGAAATCCGCTCACCTCCGATCCCCGGCGCTATGCGCGCAATGCCTCGATATTGGAGACCGATCCAACGCTTGGAATCGGTTCGCCGACGCTGGCATGGGTGGAGGCCGCGTTTGATACGATGGTGACGTTTCGCGCCGCCGATTATCCGTCGCGGATCGACCGGCCGGTCCTGATGCTGGCGGCGGGCAGCGATACCATCGTCTCGATACCGGCGATCGAGGGCTTCGCGAAACGCCTTCCCTTGGGATCGCATCGCGTGATCGAGGGCGCCCGGCACGAGATCCTGCAGGAACAGGATCTCTATCGCGCGCAGTTCTGGGCCGCATTCGATGCCTTCGTGCCGGGTGCGTCAATTTAAAGGCGTACACAGCCACAAAGCCTCTTGCGGCCGGGCGACGCCTCGATGGTATCCTGATCAGTCAAAGGGGAGGGGCCGATAATGGGTTCGCACGTTACCCTGCCGCTGTGGGTCGTCATCATCGTGGCCTTGCTGGCGGCCTGGGCTGCGGTCGACCGCATCCTGGTGCCGAGCGTGCGCTGGGCGATGCGGCGGCGCGCCAATCGCGCGATCGACGAACTCAACACCCGTCTCAAGCTGCGCATTCAGCCGTTCAAGCTGACCAAACGCCAGGTGCTGATCGATCGTCTGGTGTTCGATCCGGAAGTGCTGCATGCGGCCGACGAGTACGCCAGGGAAACCGGCGTGCCGCGCGAAGTCGCGATGGAAAAGGTGAAGCGCTACGCCGAAGAAATCGTCCCCTCGTTCAGCGCCTATGCCTATTTCCGCGTCGGAACGCGCATTGCGAGGAGCATCTCCAAAATGCTCTATCGCGTCCGCATCGGTTACCGCAACGACGATGCGCTCGCCGCTGTTGATCCGGCGTCCTCGGTCATCTTCGTCATCAATCATCGCTCCAACATGGATTACGTGCTGGTGACCTACGTCGCGGCGACGTCGTCGGCGTTGAGTTATGCGGTGGGTGAATGGGCGCAGGTCTGGGGGCTGCGCGGCCTGATCCGGTCGATGGGGGCCTATTTCATCAGCCGCGATTCCCGCGAGGCGCTCTATCGCAAGGTGCTGGCGCGCTACGTGCACATGGCAACGTCGGCCGGTGTTACCCAGGCGATCTTCCCCGAAGGCGGCCTCAGCCGCGATGGCCGGCTGCGCCCGCCGAAGTTCGGGCTGCTCAGCTATATGGTTTCGGGATTCGACCCGCTCGGCCCGCGCGACGTGGTGTTCGTCCCGGTCGCGGTCAATTACGACCGCGTGCTGGAAGATCGCATGCTCACCTCAGCCGCCAATACCGAGCCGGGCAAGAAGCCGGTGTTCGGATTCAACGCGGCGTCTTCGCGCGTCACTTCTTCCGCCATGTCTGGATGGCGATGCGCGGCGAATGGCATCGCTTCGGCTATACCTGCGTCAGTTTCGGCGAGCCGGTGTCGCTGCGAAAGCATGTCGCCGATGCGAAGATCGACTTTCGCCTGCTGGCCCCCGAACCGCGGCATGCCGAAGTTGAAAAGCTCGGCAACAGATTGATGCAGGCCGTGGGGCGCGTGGTGCCGGCGCTGCCGGTCTCGCTGGTCTCGACCGCGATGCTGGAGGCCGGCGAAAATCCGCTCTCCTTGCTCGACATCAAGCAGCGGGTCTCCGGCCTGATCGGCGAACTGGAAGGCCGCGGCAGCTATGTCCACATTCCACGCGCCGACCGCGACTACGCGATTTCAGTGGGCTTGCGGATGCTGACGCTGCGCCATCTCGTTCTGGAAGAGGAAGACGGAAACTATCGCGCCAACCCGCAGGAATTGATCCTGCTGAAATATTACGCCAACGCCATCGTGCATCTGTTCGAGCATGCAGCGGCGCCGGCTCCGGCGAAAGAGGCCGCCGGCTAGCCTTGCTCTGCTTCGATGTAGCTTGCGTGCAGCGCCAGGGGCATCTTCCGCCCATCGATCAAGACGCGGAAAGATTGGCTCTGCTTGCTGGTGGCCACAATGACGCCGGTGTGGCTCTTGAGCCTCGGGCATCGATCCATTCCCAAGGTGGTCAGGCGTACCCGTGTGCCGGGTTTCAAATCGTCGAGGTCGTGCATTCGCGCACCCGAGTGAAATCAGAAAAATATCCAGACCGTTTCGCGCGCTCGGCGGCGACAGGCAAATCAATAAACTGTTTATGGAAAACGCGAGAAATCCAACCCGGCCGCCACGGGTAGAACCGTTCGGCGCAACGCCTTGAGCCCTCAGTTGCAAACGCTTTCCCATCCGGAGGGCTTGACATGCCCTATCAGTTATATAATATATTAGTTATATAACTAATGAGACATAAAACATGGCCAACCTCGACGCCGCCTTTTCCGCGCTCGCCGACCCCACGCGCCGGGCGATCCTCGCCCGTCTCGCGCTCGGCGAAGCAACCGTCATGGAATTGGTCGAGCCGTTCGAGATGACGCAGCCTGCGATCTCGCGCCACCTCAAGGTGCTCGAAGGCGCCGGACTGATCGTCCGCCGCGTCGAGGGCACCAAGCGGCCGTGCCGGCTGGCGCCAGCGGCCGTTACCGAAATCGATCAGTGGCTCGCAATGCTGCGCCGGGCGCTGGAAGCCAACTACGGCCGACTCGACCAGGTCCTTGCCGACATGAATCCCAAAGCATGATCCGGAAAAGTGGATACCGGTTTTCCCTGCGACAAACGCGAAGCGTTTGCGCGGAGATCATGCGCTCCAAGCAGTGAAAGGTAGATCATGAGTAAGTTGACGCTGAAGACCGAGGGCGACCGGCATGTCGTTGTCACCCGCCGCTTTGCGGCCTCTCCCGAGGCCGTCTATCGCGCGCACACCGAACCGGCGCTGGTGCAGAAATGGCTGCTCGGCCCGCCAGGGTGGACTATGCCGGTCTGCATCGGTGAGCCCAAACCCGGCGGCAAGATTCGATATGAGTGGACCGACGGCAAGGGCAACGGATTTTATCTGACCGGCGAGTATGTGGAGCTGACGCCGTTCAGCCGCATCGTTCACGTCGAGCGGATGCATCTGCCGGACCCCACGCCCGACAATCATGTCGAAACGAATTTTGCACCCGACGGCAGCGGCACGCTGATGACGATGCGCATGACGCTGCCTGATGCGGCGACGCGGACGGCGATGCTGTCATCCGGCATGGAGACCGGCATGGAGGCGAGCTATGCCCGGCTGGACAGCATGAGCTGAAGCGAACCTGCGGCGCGGCTTTTTCGTCCGTCGCCCGCCGCCGATATTCGCGGCGGAGACCCCGGCAGGCTGGTGGTGGCCGGCCGGGCCAATTGGCTTGACAGGTTGGACAACGGCATCCGACACTCACTCATCGTTTCGCGAGACCGTCCCTGGTATCGCCACACCACGATATTCCCGCACTAGAACCGGGCGCCACGTTCCGGATAATTGCAGATTTCGCCGCCTACGATGCGGTCGCCAATCGGGAGGGAAAACGTCATGATCAGGAAATTGCTGACTCTTGTTGCGGCTCTGGGCGCCATGGCCGGAGCAGTCGTTGCTGTGCCCGCCGAAGCCCAGGAGCGCGCCGTCAAGATCGCAGGCTTCGGCGCCAAGTCGGGCGTCGTGCGCGTCTTCGGCATCAACAGCGAAGCGGCGCTGAAGGCGGCGCTCGAGCAAATCAACAATGCCGGCGGCGTCACGCTCGGCGACGGCGCCAAGGGCAAGATCGCCCTCGAATATTACGATGATCGCTGCAATGCCGAAGAAGGCATTTCGGTCGTGCGCCGCATCGCCTCCACGGAAGCGATCATTGCGGTCGGGCCGACCTGCTCGAATGTCGCCGAATTGCTGTTCGGCATCCTGCAGAAGAAAGTCGGTGACAGCTCGGACTCGGGACTTCAGTTCCCGATCATCGCGGACGTCGCGGCGAAAGGCGGACTTGCCAAGATTTCGGAATGGGCATTCCGCAACGTGCCGAGCGAGTTCGAGATGTACAAGTCGCTGTTTGCCTGGGTGAAGACGCAATACCCGGACGTCAAGACGATCTACGGCGGCGTGGAAAAGGATTTCGCGCACTCCAACGCAACCTTCAACGTGATCAAGGCGCAGGCTGAAGCCGGCGGACTGCAGGTGCTGGGGCAGGGCGAGTGGCTTCTGAACGACACCACGTTCTCGACCCAGGTGCGCGAGATGAAGCGCGCCAACGCGGACGCGGTGGCGATATCAGCCCATCCGTTCACCACATGCGGCGTGCTCAAGGAAATGCAGCGCCAGGGCGTCAAGCCGAAACTGCTGATCGGCCTGACCTCGTCGTCGTCGATCGAAACGCTGCAGGGCTGCGGCGTGCAGGCCGAGGGGATCGTGATCCCGACCAGCTTTGCGCCGGTCACCCCGGAAGCCGTCAAGGCCGCTGAACTGGTCGCGAAGTTCGGCGGCAGCGCCGACCTGCACAGCGCTGCGGCCTACGAGATCGGGTTCATCCTGAAGAACGTGATCGAATCCCAGAAGGTGATGGGCAAGCCCGACACGGTTGCCGCCGACCGCGAGAAGATGCGCGCGGGGCTTGCGGCACTGAAGGAAACCGATGGTCTGCTCGGCAAGGTCGGCCGTACGGCCGATCGCGAGGCGATCAAGCCGTTCTTGTTCGTCCATGCCAAGGACAATGCCTGGAAGGTCCTGCACCGGCCGGGATCCTGACCGCGGCAACACGGGGCGAACCGGTCCTGGCCCGGTTCGCCTCGCCGGCGGTATCGCGAGCGGTCGATCCGTTGCGGGATCGTCAAGGTCCGTCGTTCGGCGCGAAATGGCTCAGCTTCACCGGCCTGGATTCCTAAGGCATGTCCTATCTCGACGTCATCGACACGCTGCAATCGATCGCCGACGGCGTTTTGTTCGGCGCAACCTATTCCCTGCTCGGGATCGGGTTCACGCTGGTGTTCGGCGTCATGCACAAGATCAACCTGTCCTACGCCGCGGCGTCGATCGGCGCGGCCTATGCCAGCCTGATTGTATTGTCGGTGGTCAAGGCGCCGGCGATCTTCATATTCCTGCTGGCCGGCCTCTCCGGCGGCATCATCGGCTTTGCGATCTATATCGTCTGCTTTCGCTTCATTCCCGAGGCCAATCCGCTCGCCACGCTGATGTCGACGGTCGGGGCGCTGCTCCTGATCGACGAGATCATCGTGCATGCGACGGTGGGCATCCCGGTGCCCTATCCCGCGCTGTTTTCCGACGTGATCGTCAATGCCGGACCCTTCACCCTGCGCGGCGATCTGATGTTCATGTTCGCGCTGGGCTGCCTGTCGATGCTGCTGCTGCTTGTGTTGCTCTACCGCACCAAGCTCGGCATCGCGACGCGCGCGGTCGCGCAGCAATCCGTCGCGGCGCAGTTGTGCGGAATTTCGATCCCGCGCATCAACGGGCTGACCTTCGTCATCACCGGCGTGGTCGGCGGCATCGCGGGCGCCATGATCGGGGCTGCAATCGGCGTGCTGTCGCCGCTGCTGTCGCTGCCGCTGACCACCAAGGGACTGATCGTCACCGTGATCGGCGGATTGGGCTCGATTCCGGGCGCGATCATCGCCGGCCTGCTGGTCGGGGGTTTCGAGAACCTGTTTCAGTATTTCCGCGGCGTCACGGAACGTGACCTCTATGTCATGCTTCTGCTGTTTGCATTTCTGGTGTTCCGGCCGGGCGGCATTTTCTCCCCCGCCGCCGGGCGCGACTGAGGGGACGGCATGGATTTCTACCTCGGACTTGCCCAGATCGTCGGCGTCCACACCCTGCTGGGGCTCTCGGCCTATTGCGTTCTGTTGACCGGTCAGGTCAGCCTTGCGCAGGCGGGCTTCTTCGCTATCGGCGCCTATGTCGCGGCGATGCTGACGGTGCTCGCCGGCTGGCACATCGTCCCTGCGATTGCCGCCGCTTCGTTCGTCGCCGGCACGACCGCCTGCGCGGTCGGTTTCCCCGCGCTGCGCGTCAAGGGCCTGATGCTGGTCGTCGCGACGCTTGCGTTCGGCGAGGCGGTCCGGCTGTTCTTTTTCAATTTCGACTATCAGGTCGCAAAGGGCGAAGTGAAGATTGGCCCCGCCGGCGGCGAGGGATTCCGGCAGATCAGGTTTTTCCCGGAGCACGGATGGTCGACGCTCGACGTCCTGATCTTCATCTGGCTGTTTGTCGCGCTCGTCATGGCGGGATTGTGGTGGATGGATCGCTCGCGCGCCGGCGCCGTGCTGCGCGCCGTGGGTGAGGACGAGGTCGCAGCCCAAAGCGCCGGGATCAACGTGACGGTGGTCAAGGTAGCGGCGATGACCGTCGGCGGCTTCATTGCCGGCCTCGGCGGCGGAATCTTCGCCCATTACACCGCTCATATCGAGCATGCCCAGTTCGGCGTGGCGCTCGCCACATTCGCGATCGCCTATCCCATCCTCGGAGGTCTCTCGAGCGTGTTCGGGACCGTGATCGCCGTCGTCTTCATCCAGGGCTTCCTGATCGAGGCGCTGCGCTTCCTGGGCGACTGGCGCAATTTGTTGTTCGGCGGCCTCATTCTCCTCGCCATGAATGTCAGGCCGCGCGGACTGATCGACGCGGCGACGATCGCCGCCGTCAAACGCCTGCGGATACGCAACAAGGAGCCGGGCAATGCTCGAACTCAAGGGGCTGAGTAAGCATTTCGGCGGCGTGCGCGCCGTCGACGGTCTCGACCTCAATGTCCAGCCGGGCGAGGTGTTCGGCCTGATCGGTCCGAACGGCTCCGGCAAGTCGACCGTCGTCAATCTCGTCTGCGGCCTGTTTCCGGTCACGGCCGGTCAGGTTCTGTTGCGCAAGGAGGACATTACGGGGCTTGCCTCGCATGTAAGGGTTGCGCGCGGGGTCACCCGAACATTTCAGAACATCAGGCTGTTTGGCCAGCTCAGCGTCTGGCAGAATTTGTGGGTGGCGCAGAACGCGACCGAACACCGCAGCGAAGGCTTTCTGCGCCGCTGGCTCGGCGGCCCGGGCCGCGCGCGCGAGGAAATTGACCGCGTGCTGGAGTTTTCCGATCTGTCGGGCAAGCGCGACGAACTCGCAGGCAATCTTGCGTTCGGCGAACAGCGCCGCCTCGAGCTCGCCCGTGCCATCGTTGCGAAGCCGGCCCTGCTGCTGCTCGACGAGCCAGCCGCCGGAATGAACGCCGAGGAGATCGACCAGCTCGACGCCCGCATCCGCAAGCTGAAGCGGGATGGAATAACGGTGCTGCTGATCGAGCACCACATGGAACTGGTGATGGCGGTGACGGATCGCATTGCGGTTCTCAATTTCGGGCAGAAGATCGCCGAAGGTACGCCGGACGAAGTGCAGACCAGCCGGCTGGTGCAGGAAGCCTATCTCGGCGTGGCGGAGGCAGCGTGATGGAGGCGATGCTCGAGATCGCCGAAATCGTCACGGCTTACGGCAAGATCGAGGCGCTGAAAGGCGTCTCGCTCAGCGCAGGCCGGGGCCGCATCACCTGCCTTCTTGGCCCGAACGGTGCGGGCAAGACGACGCTGATGATGACGATCGCCGGCCTGCTGAAGCCGCGCCAGGGCTCGATCAGGCTGGAGGGCAGCGAGCTGGTCGGCCTTTCGCCGGCCCGTATCGTCGGCAACGGCGTTGCGCTGGTCCCCGAGAACCGGCTGGTGTTTCCCCAGATGAGCGTGCGCGAGAACCTGCTCGCGGGCGCTTACCAGCGCAACGATTCCGGCGAGGTCGCCGCCGACATCGAGCGGATGTATGCGCGCTTTCCGCCCCTGAAGGCGCGCCGCGAGCAGCTCGCCGGAACGCTGTCCGGCGGCGAGCAGCAAATGCTGGCGGTGGCGCGCGCGCTGATGTCGCGCCCGCGGCTTCTGCTGATGGACGAGCCGTCGCTCGGCCTCGCCCCTATCGTCGTCAAGGAAATCTTCGGCATCATCGCCGAGCTGAACCGCGAGGGCGTGACGATTTTCCTGGTCGAGCAGAACGCCCATCTGGCGCTGCAGGTCGCGCACCATTTCTATCTCATGGAACAGGGGCGCGTGACGTTCTCCGGAAATCCCGGTGAACTGGCGGAGGACGAAGTCATCAAGCGTGCCTACCTCGGCACGCGCCGCTCGACCGGCTGATCGGATTGGCGCGCTCATGATCTCCTTCATCCAGACCACGCTCGACGGTCTGATGGTCGGTTGCTCATACGGGCTTCTTGCGCTCGGCTTCGCGCTGATCTTCGGCGTCATGCGCCGGCTCAATCTGAGCTATGGCCCCTCGATCATGGTCGGCGCCTATCTCGGCACGCTGCTCTACATTCAGTTCGGTGCGCCGGCATACCTCGTGGCGCTGGTCGCGGTCGCCGGCTCGGTGGCGGCCGGCATCTATGTCGAGCGGCTTTGCTTTGCTCCGCTCGGCGTTGGCGCCGGCGTTGCCTCGATGGTTTCGAGCTTTGCCATCTGGATGCAGCTCGAACAGGCGAGCCTGCTGATGCTGCCGCGTCACAGCTATCCGTTCCCGTCGCTGACCGGCGGCGAATTGTGGTCGCTCGGACCGTTCGCCGTGCGTCCTGACTACCTCATCATGCTCGCCGCGATGCTGGCGATCATCGGCTGCTCTCAATATGCTGCTCTATCGCACCCGGTTCGGCCTCGGGCTGCGCGCGATCGTCGAAAACAGCGTCGCTGCGAGTCTTTCCGGGATCGACGTCCAGCGCACGATGCTCAAGGCCTTTGCGCTGGCGTCGGCGATCGGCGGCGTCGCCGGCTTTCTCGTGCTGTCGGCCAATCAGCAGGTCACGGCGATGCTCGGGATGTGGGCGACGCTGAAGGGGCTGATCGCCATGATGATCGGCGGGCTCGGCTCGATCCCCGGGGCGGTTGTCGGCGGGCTCGTTCTCGGCGTCATCGAGGTCCACAGCCAGAGCCTGTTCGGACCGCAGGTTCGCGATCTGGCCGCCTACGGCGTGCTGTTCGTCCTGCTGGTGCTGCGACCGGGCGGGATCCTCGGCACAACGGCGGACCACAACAGCATGGGCCGGCGGGGAGGTGATCGATGGACGACCACCTGATCGGCATCCTCTCCAATATCGGCGTGATCTCCTTTGTCGCCCTGTCCGCTTATCTATTGCTGCTCACCGGGGAGATCTCCTTCGGCCAGCAGGCCTTCTTCGCCATCGGCGCCTATACGGCCGGCATCGTCACGGCGATGGGGCAGTTGCCGCTCGGGCTCGGGCTCGGCGCGGGCGCGGCGGCAGGTGCCGTGGCTGCCCTGTTCGTCGGGCTGCCGACGCTGAGGCTGCATGGATTGCAGTTTGCCATCGCCACGCTTGCGTTTGCGGAAGCCGTGCGGATCCTGTTCGAGCTGTTCCGCTATCAGGTCGTGCGCGACGGTGAAGCGATCGGACCAAACGGCAGCGAGGGCTTTCGCAACATCCGCTATATCTTCGAGAACGACGTCAGCGCGATGCATTTCATGCTGATCGTCTATGGATTGCTGGGTGCGACGCTGTTGGGATTTTTCCTGCTCGAACGATCGCGGCTCGGCACCGCCTTTCGCATGATCGGCGAGGACGACGTGCTCGCCGCGATGAATGGTGTCCCGGTGATCCGCGCCAAGCTGGTTGCGGCCTGCCTTGCCGGCGCCATCGCCGGCCTCGGCGGCGGGCTCTATGCGCATCTCACGACCTATGTCGAGCCCGCCATCTTCGACGTGATGCTCGGCGTTCACAGCCTGGCATATGGCTTGATCGGCGGTCTGGGTACCGCGTTCGGGCCGCTGCTCGGCGTCGTCATCGACATCGGTCTTCTGGAGTTCGACGCGCTGGTTTGCCGGCTATCGCATGATCGTGTTCGGCGGTCTCGTTGCGGTGCTCCTCATCGTGCGCCCCCGGGGGCTGCTCGACGAGCAGTTCGTACATCGGATCCGGTGCATGGTCAGTCGCCGGCCATCACCGACGCCGGCAAGCGGCACCATTCCCGGAAAGGAACCGTCATGATGGCTGCACGGGATTTGCTGCTGTCGCTTGTTGTCGTGATGGCTTCGTTCGGAAGCGGACTGGCAGTCGACGTCAAGGCGAGCGCGGAGGTGAGCTGCGCCGCTACCCACAAGCCGCTCGAATACGATTGCACCGTCAAACTATCCGACCGGCGAAGCGGAAAGGCGTTGACCGGCATCGATGTGACGGTTGGCGCCGACATGCCGTCGATGCCGATGGCTCACAACGTCAAGCCGGTCAAGGCCATGCCCGGCAGCGAGCCGGGGACCTACCGCGCCCGCCTCGACCTCGAAATGCACGGCGACTGGGCCGTCAAGGTCGATCTGGCCGGTCCCGTCAGGGATCGCATCGTCAAGTCCATGCGGTTCGAGCCGAAGCGGTGAACGCTATTCGATCACCGCAGCATGTTCCGGCCCGGCCGCCTGCTTGCGCAGCGCGGCCTTGGAGGAGCCGATCATGATCGCGAGCGGGATCGCGCAGGCGGTGAAGATCATCACCATCTGGTAGTCGTGCGAGAACGCGACGATCTGCGCCTGCGCCCTGACGATCACATCAGCCATGGCGCGGCCCTTGTCGGTCGCCATGTCGATCATGGCGCGGACCTGCGGCATCTGCATGGCGTGATTGAACGGGTTGATATGCTCCGACAGGATTGCGTAATTGTAGCGCGTGCCCTGCGTCAGTTGCGAGATGACCAGCGAAATCCCGATTGAACTCGCGACGTTGCGCATCAAGGTCAGCATCGAGGTGCCGTCGGTGCGCAGATGGTTGGGCAGCGTCAGGAACGCCACCGTCGACAGCGGCACGAACACCAGGCCGAAGCCAAAACCCTGGATGATGCTGATCGTCATGATCTCGTTCGCGCCGGTCTGGTCGGTCCAGTAAGTCATGTAGTACAGCGAGGCGCAGGTGATGCTCAGGCCCGAGATGATCAGCGTGCGCGCCTCGATATAGCGCATCATGCGGCCGACCATCATCATCGCCACGAAGGTGCCGCAGCCGCGGCTCGCCAGCAGCAGGCCCGCGGTGATGATGGGATAGCCGATCACGTTCTGCAGGAACGGCGAGGACAGCGCCATGGTCGAGAACAGCACCAGCCCCATCACGGCCATGAACACGCAGCCCGCCGACGAAATTCCTGTCCTTGAACAGCGCGAACTGGATGAACGGCTGCGACGTCGTCAGCGAATGCGCGAAGAAGTAATAGAAGCCCATGCCTGCGATGATGAATTCGGCGATGATCTCGTTGGATTCCAGCCAGCCGAGCTGCTCGCCGCGGTCGAGCGCCATCTGCAGCGAGCCGATGGCGACCGCGAGCGCGGTGAAGCCGAACCAGTCGAAGCGCAGCGCCGATGTTCTTCTTCGTCTCGTCCATGAAGATGACGAGGCCGAGCACGGTGAAGATGCCGAACGGCAGATTGACGAAGAACACCCAGTGCCAGGAATAGGTCTCGGTCAGCCAGGCGCCGAGCGACGGCCCCATGATCGGGCCCATCATCACGCCCATGCCCCAGATCGACATCGCTTTCGCCCGTTCCTGCAGCGTGTAGGAATCCAGCATCACGGCCTGCGACAGCGGCACCAGCGCCGCGCCGAACACGCCCTGCATCAGGCGGAACACCACCATCTGGCCGATGTCCTGCGCCAGCCCGCACAGCACCGACGCAATGGTGAAGCCGGCCGAGCACAGGATGAAGATGCGCTTGCGGCCAAAACGGTTGGCGATCCAGCCCACCGGCGCGGTCATGATGGCGGCGGCGACGATGTAGGAGGTCAGCACCCAGTTGATCTGGTCCTGCGAGGCCGACAGCGTGCCCTGCATGTAGGGCAGCGCGACATTGGCGATGGTGGTGTCCAGCGCCTGCATGATGGTCGCGGTCATGGCGCAGATCGTCACCATGTTCCGGCGTAGCCCCGGAACCATGCTGGACGGTTGCGCCGCCGTCGTCATGTCAGCGTCAGTCCTGTTCGTGGTTGGCCGCCGCGGGCGTGCCGAAGATGCCGGCGAGCGAGCGCTTGTGCTTGGTGTCGATGGTGGCGTAGACGCTCATGCCCGCCTTCAGCTTGCGCACCATGCGGTCGTCCTTGTCGAAATAGATCCGCACCGGCACGCGCTGCACCACCTTGACGAAATTGCCCATGGCGTTCTGCGGCGGCAGGATCGCAAATTGCGCGCCGGTGCCGGGCGACAGCGAGCCGACCGTGCCCTTGAAGACATGGTTGGGAAACGCGTCGACCTCCAGCGTGACGCTTTGGCCGACCGCGACATAGGTGAAATCGCTTTCCTTCGGATTGGCGTCGACCCAGGGGTTGGCGACATCCATCACCGAGAACACCGGCGTGCCGGCGATGACGTAGCGGCCGAGCTGAATCTGCTCGACCTGGGTGGCCGTGCCGTTCATCGGCGCCCGCACCGTGGTCAGATCGAGATTGCGCTGCGCGTCGTCGAGCGCGGCCTTGGCCTGCATATGGGCCGGGAACTGTTCGAGCGGCAGATCGGGGTCGCCGAGCAACTGGGTCAGCGCGTTCGAGTTGCTGCTGCCTGACCAGTTGTTGTTGCGCCTGCGCCGTCACCAGATCGGTCGAGGATTTGTCGAGGTCGAGCTGCGACCCGACATTGCTCTTGACCAGCGACGATTTGCGCTCGACGTCGCGCTGCTTGATCGCGATGCCCGGCGCTGACGATCTCCAGCGTCTGCGAATAGAGTTTGACGTTGGCGACGAGGTTGGCGTGGTTGGTCTTGGCGTCCTCGAGTTTGGCGCGCGCCTGCGCCAGCGCGAGCTGATAGGGCACGGGATCGATCTGGAACAGGGTGTCGCCGGTCTTGACCTGCTGGCCTTCCTTCACCGCGACGCTGATGATCTTGCCGGACACGTCGGGCGTGATCAGCACCTTTTGCGCGCCGACATAGGCGTCGTCGGTGGTCACGTAGCGGCCGCCGTTGAGATAGAACGTCACGCCGGCCAGCAGCGCCACCAGCGGCAGCACCACCAGCAGCAGGACGCGGCGGTAGCGCCGCATGCCGGCCATCAGGCGGCGGCGCGGCTCGGCGGCGAGTTTTGGCCGCTGTGTCGGGTCGCCCTTCTGCTCGGGCGGGAATTTGAGAGATCTGGATCAGCCATAGCGCTGTTCCTTTCGCGGAGGTTCGCTCGTCCGGATTCTGGATCGCGTTGCGAACGTTCTCCTTGATGGCTTCCATTTGCGTGAGCAGCCGGTGCGCATCGGCGGGATTGATGCCTTCCAGCGCGGTCGCGGTGAGTTCGGAGCGCAGCCCGGCGAGCTTGCCGAGCAGCGGACGCGCGGCCTTCTTCAGATAGAGGCGGTTGACGCGGCGGTCGGTTTCGTCGCCGCGGCGCTCGATCAGGCCGTTGTCGCAGAGCTTGTCGATCAATCGCGTCAACGTGATCGGCTGCATCTCCATCTGTTCGGCGAGTTCCGTTTGCTTCATGCCCTCGTTGCGCTCGACCTTGGCCAGCACGGCCCATTGCGCGCGGGTGATGCCGTAGCGCGCCGCCTGCTTGTCGGCATAGGCGCGCACCAGGCGCTGCACTTCGCCGAGCGTAAACAGGAAGTTCATGTCCACGGAACCGCGCATGGTTGGCCTCGCCTCTCGATAAGCTTTGGATATAATAAGCTAGCTTATGAATTTCGCATGGCAAGTTAACAATGGGCAGACCCGCCGGAAGCACATGGCTGCAAGCGCGCGGGCGGCCGGGCTTTGGGATTGCAGGCGAAAATGCTACAAGTCCGGGGCGATGACCCCGGCAAAACCAGCCTTTCCCGCGCCTGACCATGATCACGGCCGCTGCACTGCGGACGCGATCGCGCATGCCGAACAGGTCTGCGCGAAACGGGCGCAAAAATTCACCCCGATCCGCCGCCAGGTGCTGCAGGCGCTATTGTCCAGCCACCGCCCGCTCGGCGCCTATGAGGTGATCGACGAACTGGCGAAATCGATGCCGCGGCCGGCGCCGATCACGGTCTACCGCGCGCTGGATTTCCTGATGGAGAACGGCCTCGTGCATCGCATCGAGAGCCGCAACGCCTGTCTCGCCTGCGCGCATGACCATGACGCGACCTCGATGGTGGCGTTTTTGATCTGCGAGCATTGCGGCTCGGTCGGCGAAATTCCGGCGGCTCCGGTGGCGCAAAGCGTCAACGCCGCCGCGCGCGCGTTGGGGTTTGCGCCAAAGATGTCGGTGGTCGAAATCGCCGGCACCTGCACGCATTGTCAAAAGTAAGTGGCATGATCTTTATCCGAAAACCGGAAGTCCACTTTTCGGGATCATGCCTGTAACAGAGAACACGGCGGTCAAGCCGGCCAACGAGGATCGATGTCTTCCACGACCATAACCCCTTCCGCCGGGCGCGCGCTGACCCCGGGCGCCATCGCGCTGATGCTGATGCTGTGCCTGAGCTGGGGCTTTAACCAGGTCGCGGTCAAACTGGTGTTGGCAGACGTGCCACCGATGCTGCAGGCGCTGAGCCGCTCCGCCGGCGCGCTGCCGGTGCTGCTCATCATCGGCTGGTTTCGCGGCGTAAAGTTCTTCGAACGCGACGGTACGCTGTGGCCCGGCATTGCCGCCGGCGTGATCTTCGGCATCGAGTTCGTGCTGATCTATCAGGGCCTGTTGCTGACCTCGGCCTCGCGCGCGGTGGTGTTCCTCTACACCGCGCCGTTCTTCGTCGCGCTCGGCTCCTATGTCTTCCTCGGCGAGCGGCTGCGCGTGGCGCAATGGGCGGGACTGGGCTTGAGTTTTGCCGGCGTGGCGCTCGCAATCGGCGTTCCGCAGGCCAATGTCGATGCCAGCGTGCTGTTCGGCGATCTCCTGATCGTCGCCGGCGGCTCGCTGTGGGCGGCAACCACCTTGATCGTGAAGACGACGCCCCTGATCCGCGCGCCGGCGGAAAAGGGCCTCGGCTACCAGGTCGCGATCTCGATCCCGATTCTCGCTGCTCGCGGCCTGGTTCAGGGGCGAGACCATCACGCATATGCCCAGCGCCTTGTCGCTGTCGCTGCTGGCCTATCAGGCCTTCTGGGTGGTCGGGCTGACATTCCTGCTGTGGTTTATGCTGGTGAAGTCCTATTCGGCCAGCAAGCTCTCCGCCTTCACCTTCATCACGCCGCTGTTCGGCGTGGCCGCGAGCTATTTCATCATGCATGACACGCTGACGCTCGCCTTCGGCGCCGCGGCGATCCTGGTGATCGCGGGGCTGTATCTCGTCAACCGGCCGGAATCGGCGAGGGCGGAAGTCGCGCCGGATCCGAATGTGTAGGTATCCACCCGTCATTGCGAGCGAAGCGAGCAATCCAGCTTTCCTTCGTCGCGACACGACAGCTGGATTGCTTCGTCGCTTTGCCCCGCACAATGACGGGGAGGACGGGTCATGCTGAGCCGCTACCCCGTCTCGATCGGCAGCTATCTCATCCTTCGCCCATTCGCCCATCGAGCCGTCGTAGAGCGTGAGATTGTCGTAGCCGAGCCGGTGGAGCTGCAACAAATCCATCGTCGCGGAAATGCCGCCGCCGCAATAGGCGACGACGCGCTTGTCTTTGGTGACGCCGGCGCCGGCGAATTTCTTTTCGGCTTCCGCGAGCGGCAGGAAGGTTTTCGAGTCCGGATCGATCAGCGTCGCCGCCGACACGTTGACGCTGCCGGGAATGCGGCCCGGCCGGCCATAACGGCTCGGCTCCAGTCCCTTGTGGAATTGCGGCCCCAGCGCGTTGACGACGACGGCGTTGCGATCGGTGCTGGCGTTCGAGCGTTTCGCGGCTGCCGACAAAATATCCGGCGCGCGGTTTTGCGGTGAAACTCGCCGGCGGATAGCCCTTCGCCGCTCCGGTCTCGATCGCGCGGCCTTCGGCCTTCCATTTGTCGAGCCCGCCATCGAGCACCGAGGCGCCGTCAAAGCCGAGCGACTTCAGCATCCACCAGAATCGCGTCGCCCACATCGCCGTGCCGATCGAGTACAGCACCACGCGGCTGGTCGTTGCCGACGCCGTGGCGGCCGAACGCGGCCTCACACTGCGCCGCCGGCGCCATCATGAAGCGAAGCTCGGTGTTCGCATCGGAGAACTCGCCCTGCAGGTCGAGAAAGTCCGCGCCCGGAATATGCCCGGCGTCAAAGCTGTGCGTTCCCGGGCACGACGAGATAGGGAATGCCGCTGCCGGTGGGCTGATATTCGAGATAGGTGGTGCAGTCGAACAGCCGCAGATCGGGGGGGCCCAAAATGCCGGCAAGTTCCGCCGTGCTGATCAGCCCGCCATGTTCCGGCATGCTTCGCTCCCTTTAATGTTGGGCCGATGCTAAGCGTTTTCAAGCGAAGTGGGTACCGGTTCGCGTGCAGAAAACGCGTCAAAACGAAAGATAGAGCCCCCGTTCCGATTCAATCGGAACGGAAAGGGATCTATGGCCGGATATCAGCCGAGAAAAGGCGAGGGGCCTGCCTTTTAATCCGCGGATTTGAGCCCAATATAGGCTGTGCGCGAGGGCAGGCGAGCCTGAGCCTCTCACGTAAGCCATTGGATATATGTGAAAAACCGGCCGACGGATGCCGGATAACCATTTCCCGGAAGCGCGCATCGGCCCTGAACCGACCCCTTGGTGAATGTTACCAAAACCTGATATTCGAGACGCGCATGAACAAGCCCGAAAAAGTCCCGCAAAACGACGTCGCCGGCCCGCAGCCGCGGCATAAAACCACGCAAGTCATGGTCGGCAATGTCGCCGTCGGCGGGGGCGCGCCGATTGTCGTGCAGTCGATGACCAATACCGACACCGCCGATATCGACGGCACCATCGCGCAAGTTGCCGCGCTCACGCGCGCAGGCTCCGAACTGGTGCGCATCACGGTCGACCGTGAAGAGGCCGCCGCCGCCGTGCCGCATATCCGCGACGGCCTGCGCAAGCGCGGCATCACCACGCCCTTGATCGGCGATTTCCATTACATCGGCCACAAGCTGCTCGCCGAATATCCGGCCTGCGCCGAAGCGCTCGACAAATACCGCATCAATCCCGGCAATGTCGGCTTCAAGAACAAGCGCGACACCCAATTCGCCGACATCATCGAGATCGCCAACAAGAACAACAAGCCGGTGCGCATCGGCGCCAATTGGGGCTCGCTCGACCAGGAACTGCTCACCAAGCTGATGGACGAGAACACGGCTTCCGCCAATCCGCGCGATGCCCGCGCGGTGACGCGCGAGGCGATGGTGCAGTCGGCGCTGCTCTCGGCCGCGCGGGCGCAAGAGCTCGGCATGCCGAAGAACAAGATGATCCTGTCGGCAAAGGTTTCCGCCGTGCAGGATCTGATCGCGGTCTATCAGGAGTTGGCGCGCCGCTCCGATTACGCCATCCATCTTGGTCTGACCGAAGCCGGCATGGGCTCGAAGGGCATCGTGGCGTCGGCCGCCGCGCTCGGCATTCTGCTGCAGGACGGCATCGGCGACACCATCCGGATTTCGCTGACGCCCGAGCCCGGCGGCGATCGCACGCTGGAGGTTCAGGTCGCGCAGGAACTGCTGCAGACCATGGGTTTCCGCACCTTCGTGCCGCTGGTCGCGGCATGCCCCGGCTGCGGCCGCACCACCTCGACCACGTTCCAGGAACTGGCGCGCTCGATCCAGGATTTCATCCGCGAGGAAATGCCGGGCTGGAAGACGCAATATCCCGGCGTCGAGGCGCTCAACGTCGCGGTCATGGGCTGCATCGTCAACGGCCCCGGCGAATCCAAGCACGCCAATATCGGCATCTCCCTGCCCGGCACCGGCGAAGCTCCGGCCGCGCCGGTGTTCGTCGACGGCAAGAAATTCCGCACGCTGCGCGGACCCGCCATCGCCGCCGACTTCAAGGCGCTGGTGATCGACTACATCGATCAGAAATACGGCGCGGGCGCCAAGGCGCCGGAGACGACGGCGGCGGAGTAATATCTCTCCGCGAATGCAGGCCAATTGACAGTCGGTAGGGCGGATTAGCGAAAGCGTAATCCGCCTTTTTTGTGCGCGAAGCGGCGGGTTACGCCGCTAACTCCACCCCACGTTACCGGCCCAAGCCTGTCTCGGGTTCGCGTCGCAATCTTGCGGCCGCGTTGGCTCACCAGAACCCCATACAACTAAAGCTGGTATTGAACCATCCCCTCACCTATTGTTCCCTGCAGTTCATGGTAGGTCGCGGGGGCGCCACACATGGTGAAGAAAGCTCGACGTGCAAAGCAGCAGGTGAAGAAAGTTCGGCGTGCGAAGCAGAAGGCCTCGGCAGATGAACCTCTGACAACCGTCTCAACGGTAGAAGTCCTTGAGGTTTCTTCCCCGCGAATAGTCAATATTTTCGTTGCTACGCGAGTGAAGACAAGGAACTGGCCGGTGCCGTCGAAGACGTCTTGCGAAAGACGTTTCGCATTTGCACCGCTCGAATTCTGGCGGGACGCGGAAATCAAGGCTGGCTCCAATCGGGTAACTGCCATCGATACCGCGCTGGACAGCGCCGATGTTCTTCTGGTTCTTTTCACCGAAAGAATGAAAGTCAGCCATTCCTACACCGGTTACGAAGTAGGCTATTTCAATAGATCGAGACAGCTGCGTCCCCAGAACAATGGGCTGGACAAAATCTATCTGCCGCTCTGCGTAGGCGCTGAATACCCGACACGATGCATTTCGTGCAGGGTATCAAGGTAGACAAGGCCGACGTCGTAAAGATCATCAAGACAAGCGACCAGGACACGCAAGTCAAGGAACTCGACAAAGAGCATCCAATCTACAAACTGCTCGATCGTATCTCCAATCTTGTCGTAACTCCCAATGCAAATCGAGACGTCATTGATCAGGTGATCGGCAAGTCGGCTGCGGATCTATACAAGGCAATTCACGGGTATCTCCAAATTGCGCTTCGCTCCTCCGCGCTACCATGCCCCCAATCAACAATGATCGGGAGAACCGCCCATGAGCTTCGCTGTCCGGCAAGCAGGGCCCGCGCTACCGGCACATCGCCGGCGAAGCCGAACCCTACGAGACCATCGCGGTCGAAAAGCTCACGCCGATCATCGGCGCGGAAATCTCCGGCGTCGATATCGGCAAACTCGTCTCCGGCGATGCGCGCTCCAACCGGCAGATGGACGAGATCCACCGCGCGCTCGCCGAAAATCTCGTGATCTTCTTCCGCGACCAGCACATCAGCCCCGACCAGCATCTCGCCTTCGGCCGCAAATTCGGCGATCTGCACATCCATCCCGCCGCGCCGCATGAGGGCGACGATCCCGCGCTGATGAAGATCCATGCCGACAAGGATTCACCGCGCGCCAATGGCGAGGGCTGGCACACCGATGTGTCCTGCGATCTCGAGCCGCCGATGGGCTCGATCCTCTACATCAGGCAGTGCCCGCCGCGCGGCGGCGACACGCTGTTCGCCAACATGTATGCGGCCTATGAGGCGCTGTCGGATCGCATGAAGGCCTATCTCGCCGGGCTCACCGCGCTGCATGACGGCGAATCCACTTATCGCGGGCTCTACGCCAATTACGGCGTCGCCGACCGCCCCGCCTATCCGCAGCGCCGAGCATCCCGTCGTGCGCACCCATCCGGTGACGAACAAGAAGGCGCTCTATGTCAACCGCGGCTTCACCCGCCATATCATCGGCGTCCCCCGCGACGAGAGCGATGCGATGCTGGCCTATCTCTACCAGCACGCGGAAAACCCGCTGTTCCAGTGCCGCTTCCGCTGGAGCGAGAACGCCATCGCGTTCTGGGACAACCGCTGCGCCCAGCACCGCGCGATGTGGGATTACTGGCCGCACACCCGGTCAGGCACGCGCGTCACGGTGAAGGGCGAGCGGCCGGTGTAGGCCCGAGCTCAAATCTCGCCAACAAAAAAGCCCCGGCCGATGCCGGGGCTTTTGAGTTTGTCAGGGAGGAGAAAGCACTCAGTACCTGGCGACGACCGGGCCGCCGAACCTGTAGTTGATGCGCGCGGTGACGATGTCGACGTCCTGACGGATTTCGACGCTTCTGGTCGCCGAGCCGGCCACCAGGAGGAGATTGCCGACAGCTGTCAGGCCCACGGTACGGTCGCCCATGAACAAATGATTGTATTCGACACCCACCGACCAATTGGGGGTGAAAGCGAATTCACCGCCGACGCCTACGACGCCGCCCCAGCGGGTTTCCCTTGCGGTGTCAAAAGCAGTACCGGTCGGGAAGACGCCAAAGGGGGCATTGGTGAAAGCGTCATACTTGTCGCTGGTGACGGCAGCGCCGCCCTTCACGTAAAGCAGGAAGGTGTTCCAGGCATAGCCGACCTGACCGGTGAACAGACCGAAGGCATCGACCTTGGTGCGGTTCGTGTAGGCAGTGGCAAAACCCAGGTTAAGGCTGGTGTTGGATCCGCGAAAATCCGCCCAGTTGCCCTGCGCTTCGAGGCCGAACACCCAGTTGGCGGCCTGCCAGCGATAACCGATCTGACCACCAACGGTGCCGCCGGTCGCATCGTGACATCCCTCCGCAAATGCGACGGGCAGCGCCACGCCGAGGACGGACACCAAATCCCAGCACTTGTGCGCCGAGCCGCCGCCGCCGTTGAGACCGAGGTAGAAGCCGGACCAGGAGAATATTTGCACCGGAATCGGCGCGGGCCGGGCCTTGACCGCCATGTCGGCCGCGGAAGCGGCGCCTGCGAATGTCATGGAGAGAGCCGCGATGGCCAGCGTGATTTTCTTCATAGTGTCCCCTCGAAACGAAAATCTCAAAACCTGCATCAATGTGTACAACAGGCCCCCGGGAAATGGCGTTACCCGTCTGCAACAGTGCCGGACAATCGGTGCGGGCGGAACCAGTCAGCTTCGCGCGATTGCCCCGCTTGACGCCGTGGCGTCGCGGGCTGGAATCTTGTACCAAATAAATGATTTTATTGTTCTTTATAGGAATTAAACGGAAGTTTCGTCGTCCGGCGTTTGGCCTCTGGTTCCTCGAATGGAACTGGCCTTGGAGCAACACGCAAGCTTAATCGGGAGTTAAAGGACGGCGCCCGGAAGCACCCTGCTCTATGCGAAGGCAGCGAATCCCTGACCCGAAATGACACAAGAGGACAGGGATAGGCGAACGCCTCCGCCGCCTTGGCTGTCGCCGCTCTCCGGTGTAGCGCCCCGCGTTGACGGGCTGACGGCCCTGCGTCAAGCTTTATCAAAAGCAAAAACGAATCCCGGAGGCCGCCCATGCTCCGCGCCGAAGACAACAAATTCCTCACCGAAAGTGCCCCCGGCACCGGCATGGGCGAGCTGCTGCGCCGCTTCTGGCTGCCGGTGCTGCTGTCGGAGGAATTGCCGGAGGCCGACGGGCCGCCAAAGAAGATTGTGGTGATGGGCGAGGAGCTGCTCGCCTTCCGCGATTCACGCGGCGTCGTCGGTGTCATCGATCAGTACTGCCCGCACCGCGGCGCCAATCTCTGGCTCGGCCGCAACGAGGAATGCGGCATCCGCTGCGTCTATCACGGCTGGAAGTTCGACACCGATGGCCGCTGCGTCGACATGCCGACCTCCTATCCCGATCTCAATGCGAAAGACCTGATCCGCATCAAATCCTATCCGGTGCGCGAATGGGGCGACATGATCTGGGCCTATATGGGCCCGGCGGACGCGATGCCGGAATTGCCCGATCTGGAAATGGCGCTGCTGCCGGCCTCGCACCGCTACGTCTCCAAGAAATGGCAGGACTGCAACTGGGTGCAGGCGCTGGAAGGCAGTATCGACACCGCGCATTTCACCTTCGCGCATCTCTCCTTCGACAAGGAAGAGAACGAAATCCTCGACATCAAGAAGCACTTTGTGAATCCGCTGGTGCGGGTTGCCACCGACCACATGCGCTGGATCGCCGAAGACCCGCGGCCGGTGATCAGGATCAATCCGCACGATGCGGGGCTGACCATCGCCGGCGGCCGGCTCACCGGCAGCGACAACATCTACTGGCGCATCGCGCAGTTCCTGATGCCGGTACATTCCTATGCGCCATCAGCGATGCCCGGCGAAAACATCTTTGGCCAGAGCTTTGTGCCGGTCACCGACACCAATTGCTGGATCTACACCTACGCCTGGAATCCGGAGCGGCCGATCACGCAAGCCGAGCGCGACGCCTATGACCGCGGCAATGGCGTGATCTCGGAAGTCGACGAGAACTACGTGCCGTTGCGCAACAAGGGCAACGATTATTTGATCGACCGCAAGCTGCAGAAAACCAAAAGCTACACCGGCATCAAGGGCGTCTCCGAACAGGACGCCGCCGTGCAGGACAGCCAGGGCCCGATCGCCGACCGCACAAGCGAGCATCTCGGCCCCACCGATCTCGGCATCATGCACTTTCGAAAGCTGGTGATGGAGGCGGCGCGGGCCTTGCAACAGGGCGAGGCGCCGCCGCATCTTGGCCATCAGGATCGCTACGCCGTGCGCTCCGGCGCCTGCGTCACCAACAAGGCCAAGGATTTGACCGCCGTGATGATCGAACGGTTCGGAGACGCCACCGGCTATGTCGGCCGGCCGCGCATCGCGGCGGCGGAGTAGGGGTTGCCGCGAGGGGGCACCAGATCAGGCTCCTGCTTGGGCGTTCTGGCCTTCGGGCTTTCGATTGTTGCCATGTCGCTGGCGTCGACCGCCGCCGGACACGCCGCGCCGGCCGAGGTGACCGCTGCAGGCGCGGCGGCGGCCGCCGCCGCAACACAGCCCTCACCGTCAAAAATGCGACCGCGCAAAATTCCGCATCATTCTCGACGTCGGCCACACCGCCGAATCCTACGGCGCCATGAGCGCCCGCAACATTTCGGAATTCGACTACAATTTGAAACTCGGAAATCGCATCGACGAGAAACTGAAGTCGGAAGGTTTTTCAGAAACCGTCCTGCTGGTCACCACAGGCAAGGCGCGGCCGAGCCTGATGAAGCGCGTCGCGGTCGCCAACAAGAAGGGCGCCGACCTGTTCGTGTCGATCCACCATGATTCCGTGCCCGGCCTCTATGTCGAGAAGTGGGAATTCGAGGGCAAGAAGCGCAGTTTCAACGACTTCTTCGGCGGCTATTCGGTGTTCGTCTCGCAGCGCAACCCGCGCTATCAGGCCAGCCTGAAATTCGCAAAACTGCTCGGCAACCAGATGGCGGCGCGGGAGCTGCAATTCGCCCGCCAGTACGATCAGTGGTTCATGGGAAAATACCGGCGCGAATTGCTCGACATCGATGCCGGCGTCTATCGCTACGACGAACTCATCGTGCTCAGGATGACGCAGATGCCGGCGGTGCTGGTCGAATCCGGCTCGATCATCAACCGCGACGAAGAGCTGGTGATGGCCTCGGACGAGCACAAGAACAAGGTAGCCGCGGCGGTGGCCTCCGCTGCGGCCGACTATTGCGAAACCCGCGGGCCGCCCCGCCGCTGGTCGCGAAACCTGCGCCGCAGATTTCAAAACCTCCGCCGCGAGAAGCTGGCGCAGCACGCCAAAAACGGCGAAGCCGGCTTCCACCGCGATCCGCGCGCAAGCGGTGAGCGCTGGTCGCTCGGCGCGCGCTTACAGCGGCATCCGGCGGTATTCGCGATTCGCCAGGCTCGCTTCCTCCAGGTCGAGATCGCGCTCGATCCGCCGCCGCGTTTCGTCGGTGATCTTGCCGTCGCGCAGCAGCGCGTGGATGAATTTGCGCTCGGCCGTGATCAGCTCGCGCGTCAGATCGATACCGACGGCGGAGACGTCGGGTGTATCGGGGTCGGGGTCCAGCGCGGCAGGCAGCTGGTTGGTGCGCGTTTCGTGCCGCGCGCGCAGCAGCTTGACGACTTCCTCGGACAATTCGCGATCGTCGGTCATGGCGTCGAGAGATTGCAGCGCGGCCGCCAGCGCCTCGCGCCGTGCCGCGAGCTCGGCTTCGTGCTCGGCGACGTGTTCGCTGCGGCCGTTCTTTGCCACGCCGAGCCATCGCACCACCGGGGGCAGCAACAGCCCGGTGCCGACCAGCGTGACGAAGATGACGCCGAACGCGACGAACAGGATCAGGTCGCGATGGGGAAAGCCCGCGCCGCTCGGCAGCGCCAGCGGCAGCGCCAGTGCTGCCGCCAGCGACACCGCGCCGCGCACGCCGGTGAAGGCGATCACGAACACGTTTTGCCATGGCGGATAGGGATCGCGCCTGCCGCAGGCTCTTGCTCAGGAAACGCGGCCCATAGGTTGCGGGATAGACCCAGGCAAAGCGCGCCACCACGATGACGAGCAGCACCAGCGCGGTCGCGGAGAGGATTTCCTCGAGCGGAAACATCTTCGACTTTTCCAGCAGCGAGCGCATCTGGAAGCCGGTCAGCAGGAACAGCATGCCCTCGATCAGATAGATCACGAGGTCCCAGAAGAAGATGCCCTGCAGGCGCGTCGCGGCCGAAATCCACAGCGGCCCGTTCCAGCTGATATAGAGCCCGCAGGCCACGGTCGCGATCACGCCGGAGCCGCCGAAATGATGCGGAATCCAGAACGCGATATAGGGCGTGATCAGCGACAGCGTGATCTCGACCTGCGGATCCCTGGCGAAATGCCGCGCCCGCAACGAGAGCCAGCCGATCGCGATGCCGAACAGCAGTTCGCCGGCGATGATGGCGCAGAAGGTGCCGGCGGCCTGCGGCAGCGAGAACAGCCCGGTCGAGATCGCCGCCACCGCGAAACGGTAGAGGATCAGCGCGGTGGCGTCGTTGGCGAGCCCTTCGCCTTCGAGCACGACGAGAATTCTGCGCGGCAGGCCGAGCTTGCGCGCGATCGCCAGCGGCGCCACCACGTCGGGCGGCGCGACGATGGCCCCCAGCAAAAAGCCGACACCCCAGGGCAGTCCGATCAAATAATGCGTGGCAGTCGCGACCATCAGGGCGGTGAAAATCACGCAGCCGACCGACAGCAGCGAGATGACGCGCAGGTTGAAGCGGAATTCGCGCCAGCTCATCGCGACGCCGGCCGAATAGATCAGCGGCGGCAGCACCAGCAGCAGCACCAGTTCCGGGGGCAATTCCACCGACGGCATGCCCGGCACGAAGGCGAGCGCGGTGCCGGCGAGCAGCAGCAGGATCGCAGGCGCGGTGTGGATCCGCTTCGCAAGCAGTGCCGCGCCCGCCAGCACGGCGAGCAGGATCAAGAAGATCAGAAATGTGGCTTCCATGGTTTCCCCTTCGCCCGGAATTGCCCGCCCGGTCAATGTGGGGAGGGGCATCCACGAACAAGGAACGGTCCGGTTTCAAACCATTCCTGACAAATTTGTGACCGGCGGCTCCGCCGCCCCGCAAAACCAGCCCGTTTCAAGTTCCGTACCAGCGGCACCCCGGTAGAGGCGGGCAAGGGCAGAGGACGGGAGCATCACCATGAAGCGGATCGGCGAACATGCGGTCGTGATCGGCGCCAGTATGGCGGGACTGCTGGCGGCCCGCGCGCTGTCGGATTTCTACGGCACCGTCACGGTGCTGGAGCGCGACCATTTTCCGGTGTCCGATATTCCGCGCAAGGGCGTGCCGCAGGGACGTCACGCCCACGGCCTGCTCGCGCGTGGCCGCAATGTGATCGAACATTTCTTTCCGGGCTGGACCGACGAGGTGGTCGCTGCCGGCGGCGTCAGGGGCGATATCGCCGCCGACGTCAACTGGGTCGGCCATGGCGTCACGATCAAGTCGGCGCCGAGCGACCTGGTCGGCGTGCTGGCGTCGCGCCCGGCGCTGGAAGGCCAGGTCCGGCGCCGTCTGCTGGCGCTTTCAAATGTCCGCGCCATTGAGGGCTGCGCAGTGCTGGGGCTGATCGCCGGCGAAGGCAACGCCAGCATCAAGGGCGTCCGCGTCAAGACCGGAGATGGCATGGAGCACACCGTCCATGCCGACCTCGTCGTCGATGCGTCCGGGCGCGGCTCGTCGAGCCCGGCCTGGCTGGAGAGTTTTGGTTATGCCCGGCCCGAGGAAGAACGGATCGAAATCGGGGTCAGCTACACCACGCGGGTCTATCGGCGCAGGCCGACCGACCTCAACGGCAAGATTGCCGTCGTCATTGCCGGCAGCGGCCCGAACTGGCGCAACGGCGTCATCGCCTACCAGACCGCGGATCGCTGGATCGTCTCGATCGGCGGCTATTTTGGCGACCACGCGCCCGATGACGAAGAGCTGTTCAAGCTCTATGCCGGCTCGCTGCCGACTTTGGAGATTTACGACATCGTCGCGCATGCCGAGCCGCTGAGCGATTTCGTCAGCTACCGCTATCCGGCGAATTTGCGGCGGCGCTACGAGCGGCTGACGCAGTTTCCGAAAAACTATCTGGTGTTCGGCGATGCCCTGTGCAGCTTCAATCCGGTCCTCGGCCAGGGCATGACGGTGGCGGCGCAGGAAGCCGCCCTGCTGCATGATTGCCTTGGCGCGGCGCGATGCCGATCTGGCGCGGCGCTTCTTTGCCGCGGCCAGCGTCGCCATCGACACGCCCTGGGATATCGCCGTCGGCAACGATCTGCGGCATCCCCGGGTGCAGGGCGCGCGTCCGGCAAAAGTGCGCTTCATCAACTGGTACATCGGCAAGCTGCACATGGCCGCGCGCCATGACGGCAAGCTCGCGAACGCCTTCCTGCGCGTCGCCAATCTCGAAGCGCCGCCGACGTCGCTGCTGAGCCCCGCCAATGTGCTGCGGGTGGTCTGCGGCAATCTTTCGCGGCGCGGGCGCGCCACGGGATCGTGTAGGGCAGGCGGGCGGCCCCTCCGCCATTGCCCCGAGAGCGAAAGTGGAGGCATAAGGTCGCCGCGGAGCGGGTTTCGAGGCATGGCAAGACGTCTCAGGTCCAGCTAGGATTGCATATTGCTGGCTTGCAGAGATTTCATGATGGCGACCGACACCAAAAAAATCGATGACGCCGTCCTGGCGCTGCTCCACCTTACGCTTCACGACCAGTCCCATGCCTCGACCGGCTTCGCTCCGGAAGTTTTGGGCCGCTTGCGCGAGAACGGGATGATCGAGGATCCGGCGGAAGATTTGGATTCGGTCGAGTTCACGCCGGAAGGATTGCAGCGTTCAAAGGCGCTGTTCGCGACGATGTTCACCGCGCCTTCCGCTGAAGCGCAGACGTCCGCATCGCCGACGAAATATCCGAACATTAGCGTCAAGCTTTCGGATCTCGGCGGTGAGATGTGGCCGATCCTGCGGCGGGTGAGCTACGCCATGAGCGATGCCGAAATCGATGAAGCCGAGATCGAGCAATACAAGAGCGAAGTGAAGGCGAGCGACGATCCGGTCCGCGTCAGCCGCCGCTGGGTCAACGTCCGGCGATAGTCGTTTCATTCGCATAACTCGCGCCTTACGAAATCAGGCTTGTAGGGTGGGCAAAGGCGCTCTTGCGCCGTGCCCACCATCCATCGACGGCGTGATTGTGAATGGTGGGCACGCTGACGCTTTGCCCACCCTACGAACTGCCCTACGCAGCAAATCCGCGAGACGGCGGAGTGCGCTATTGGGCCTTGATCATCTTGGCCAGCTCCTCGCGCAGCTGCGGGCTATCGTGATGACCATGCACTGCGACGGCATGCTGCACGGCCGCGTCCACCAGTTCCTTTTCGGTGTCCGCCGAGATCGCAACCGTGCAGTTCATCTCGCTTGGATACTCACGGCAATCCACGAACATTCTGGCCATCCTGGCCTCCCTTGCTGCGATGATGTCGATACTACCCCAAACAGCGGAAATTCTCCGCGCCTAAAGCGCCGATCTGCAAACCTCTGAAAGGAAAGCTTTCAGATGAGGTATCACGAGGTCGCCGCTGGCGTTTCCAGCGGCGTGATTACATTGCGGCAGACTGAAAAAGGTCGCGTTCGGAAGCTCGGACGCGCATCGCCGCACCTGCGCGAAGCGCGGATCAAGCTCGCCCGCATAGAGCAGGCAGGGCATGTCATCGACGGCAACACGCCGGCGTTGGACTCGCGATCCTGAGTCAGCGCGCGCAAGGCATCGAAATCATTGGCGAGCCAACGCGTCCGCATCGCCGGCGGAAAGCGATCGCCAACGGCCTGATCGATCATCGCCGCAAACGCCTCGCGGTCGAGCGACATCAGGTCGCGGAGTGGCTGCATGCTTTCGGCGTAGGGATGCATCGCGCCAAGGATGAATGACCGGAAACGGCCGGGCGCCCGTTTTGCGAGGTCAAATCCGATCCAGCCGCCCAGCGAGTATCCGAAATAATCGGCTTTCCGGATGCCAAGCTCGTCCAGCACCGCAAGGACATCGGAGGTGCGCAACGCGAGCTCGTAAGCCGCCGCATCGTGTGGTTTGTCGCTTTGGCCATGACCTCTTGAATCCGGCAGGATCACCCGATAATCCGCTTTCAAGGCATCCACATAGCCAAGATCGATCCAGTCTGCGCCGCTGCCGAAGGTGCCGTGATGCATCACAAGCGCGGGACCATTTCCGATGGTCTCGTAATGGATGCGCACACCCCGATTGGTGACGAATGGCATGCCCGGCCCCCACCCCGCTGACTATATCGCCGTTCTATCCCCGAAGTCCCAAGCGCAGCCCATGGAGCAAAGCATGCCGGACGACCGTCGGGCTAGGCCCAATGTCCTGGCTCCGGGAGGTCATTTCCGGATGTCGGCACAGTCATCAGCAACATCCGCTTCATGCCCACGGGTCGTCATTCAGGGTCTCACGGTCGGCAAAAGCGTGCGCGCAAAACTGATTTCTTGAACCGGATCAAGTTGTTTTGTCCGTCGGGCAAATCACTTCTGATTTTCAGAAATCGTCAAGCCCCGAAATCAAAAATATTCCGCTGGTCACGTCGGGCAAATCACTGATTTAATCTTGCGCATCCCGGCCCACACGAGGGGCGTTTCGCGATCGTCACGAAACGTAGGGCTGGGGATGTGATGGACGCTTTGGCGTCAGGCGTTGTCTAGCGCGCCGGACGAAAACGCCGAAGCGTACGGCCAAGTCGTGTGGTCCTGGCGCCGCGATGCTGGCGTCAAGCTCTGCGGAAGTTATTCCGCAGAGTGACGGTGACAACAAGCCCGCTCACCGGGGAGAGCACGAAGTAAGCCGTAAAGCCATTGCGCAGGGGATGTCGGAGTGTTTCCGCTCACCTGTATGCTCGTGTGCGCCAAATGCGCAACTCTTGGCACACGAGACCGCGGGTGCAGCGTGCACCCGGCATTCCCTGCGCCCTCTTCTTCAAGAGAGGGACAACGAATTTGGAAAGCTCGGGCGAAATCACGCCGCGAGAACGCATGTTTCGTCGTCCCTGCGAAAGCAGGGACCCATACGCCGCGGCGGAAGTGGTTCGCAAATGGTGGTCGACGGCTTCGCTAGAGCAACGTGGCACCTGTGGTTATCGGGCTCCCTGCCTTCGCAGGGACGACGGCATCGTCACTCCCTCAAATCATACCGATACGACTTCGACACGATCTTCCAGCCGTCGGAAAGCTTCATCGCCACCAGATAGTCGGTGAAATAGCGCGGCGGCAACTGGCAGCGCACCTTGATGAAGGCGGTGGATTCATCGGAGCGGTCGATGGTGACGATAAAATCCTCGCGCGCCTTGCCTTCGGCCTTGCCGGAAGGCCGGTTGCGCACGCGTTCGAGCCAGTCGGGCACGGTCAAAACCTGCAGCTTGCCTTTTTCAACCCAGCGCAGGTCGGCACTGGGATCGAACACCGCGCCGAGCTTGTCGGCGTTGCCTTCGTAAAGACCATCGAAATAATGATTCACCACCGCTTCGACGGTGGAACGATCGAGACGATCGGTGCTCATGGCAGCCTCCCTTTGCGCAGGTTGCCTCCCTTGCGCAGGTTTGTTGTGATGGAATGATGCCACGATCGCATGAAATACGCCACGGACGACTTTCAACATAAGCGTGATGGAGTTTCGCAAATTTCGAACGTTCGTATCCTGATCGGCGAATGCTTCTGCCGCGCGGTGCGCTATGAAGTCGCGGATCAATTCGCCTATGCGCTGAACTGCCATTGCTCGAACTGCCGCCGCGCCACCGGCGCGGCGTTCAAGCCGTTCGCCGGCATCGCGCGCGACAAATTCAGCGTGACCAGCGGCGGCGACGATCTGATGATCCATGGCGATGCAGCCGCCCATGACGCGCATTGCCGCCGCTGCGGCTCGCTGCTCTATTCACTGGTTCGTGACGGCGCCTTTGTCCACGTCGCCATGGGCACCCTGACCGACGATCCCTCGATCCGGCCGGCCGCTCACATCTTCGTGGGGTCGAAGGCGCCGTGGTTCGAAATTACCGATGGCCTGCCGCAATATGTGGGGCACATCACAAAACGGGAGCCTGGCGGGGGAACTCCCTGAAATAGGGGGCGAACCGGCGGGGTGTTGGGCAGACTAATACACTGAACAGGCGTGTCTCCCCCGTGGTGACCTGCCTCACAAAACCCCAGGCCTGCTTCTGTTAGCCTTGCCGGGGGTTACAAACTGCCAAGTGCCGGTGCTGTCATGACAAATTCGACTGGACGTCTCTTCCGCCGTTTCCTGCTTGCCGCCTCGATGCTGTTCGCGGTCAGCCAGCCGGCCTTTGCCGAAAAGCGCGTGGCGCTGGTGATCGGCAATGCCGTCTATCAAAACGTCCCGCGGCTGCCCAATCCGGCCAATGACGGCACCACCGATCGCAACCACGCTGAAGGATGCCGGTTTCGACGTGGTCGATTCCCGCCACGATCTGACCGCGGCCGACACCCGCCGCGCGCTGCGCGATTTTGCCGACCGTGCCCGCGATGCCGATATCGCGGTGGTCTATTACGCCGGCCATGGCATCGAGGTGGATGGCGGCAATTATCTGATTCCGGTCGACGCCAAGCTCGAGCGCGACACCGACGTCTATGATGAAGCGCTGTCGCTCGACCGCGTGCTGCTGGCGATCGAGCCGGCCAAGAAATTGCGCCTCGTCATCCTCGATGCCTGCCGCGACAACCCGTTCTCCAAGAACATGAAGCGCACGGTCGCGACCCGCGCGATCGGGCAGGGCCTTGCCAAGATCGAGCCGACCAGCCCGAACGTGCTGATTGCCTATTCCGCGAAGGCCGGCTCGACGGCGGCCGACGGCGACGGCAAGAACTCGCCGTTCACGGTGGCGCTGTCGAGGCATCTGACCGTGCCGGGCCTCGACGTGCGCCGCGCCTTCGGCTTCGTCCGCGACGACGTGCTGAAGACCACCAACAATCGCCAGGAGCCGTTCGTCTATGGCTCGCTCGGCGGCGAAGACGTTCCGCTGGTGCCGGCGCCGGCCAAGGCGGCGCCGCCGGTTGCCGCTGCCAGCCCGCAGGCTGAAGCCCGCCGCGACTACGAACTGGCGCTGCAGATCGGCAACAAGAGCGCGATCAACGCCTTCCTTGCGCAGTATCCGGATGGTTTCTACGCCAGCCTCGCCAAGCTGCAGCTCGAGAAATTCGCGACCGAGGAAGCCCGCGTTGCCGCCACCGAAAAGGCGCGGCTCGCCGAACAGGAACGCGCACGGCTTGCTGCCGAAGGCGCGCAGAAGGCTACGCAGGCCAAGGCGGAAGCCGATGTGAAGGCGGCCGAGCAGGCGCGCATCGCGGCCGAAAAGGCCAAGCAGATCGCGCAGGATCAGGCGGCGGCGGCCGAGCAGAAGCGGGTCGAAGCCGAAAAGACCGCGGCCGAGACCAAGGTTGCCGCGGTTGCGCCGGCGGCGAAGCCGGAGACGCCGAATCTCGCTGCGCAGAGCGCGGGGGCTCCGCAGACCGAGGTGACCAAATCAGTGGAGACCGAACTGCGCCGCGTCGGCTGCCTCAGTGAGGAAGCCGACGGCAACTGGAACACGACGTCGCAGCGCTCGCTGACGCTGTTCAACCGCTATGCCAAGACCAAGCTCGATACCAAGGTGGCCTCGATCGACGCGCTCGACACCATCAAGCAGAAGTCGGCGCGGGTCTGCCCGCTGGTCTGCGCCCATGGTTACGAGGCCGACGGTAACAGCTGCACCAAGATCACCTGCGCCGCCGGCTCGTTCCTCAACGACGACAATGAGTGCGAAAAACGCCGCGAGAAGAAGCCGGTCGCCGCGCGCGAGCGGCCGGAACGGCGGGCGCCGGAAGCAAGGCTGGCACCGGAACCAAGGCAGGCGCAGGCACCGAAGCAGGTTTTTGTCAGGGGTGGTTCTCAGACGCCGGGCGGTGCAGGGACTCGGACAAAGAGGCCAGGTGCTTACCGGTCAGGAACGTGAGGTGGGTTGCAACTCATACGGCGCCATCATGTCGGGTGTGTGCCCGTAACCACGGGCGCGCGTCGTCGAACACCGAAGAAGTCGGCATGGGCCCCGCAAAGCGGGGCCTATGCCTTTAGATCGCGCTCGCCGCGATATTCACCATCAGCGCCAGCAGCGCGGTGTTGAACACGAACGCGATGACGCCGTGCACCGTCGCGGTGCGGCGGATGAACTTGTCGGTGATGCCGACGTCGGAGGTCTGCGCCGTCATGCCGATGACGAAGGAGAAATACACAAAGTCCCAGTAGTCCGGCTTGTCCTTCGCGCCGCCGCCGGGAAACGACAATCCGCCCGGCGTGCTGCCGCGGTAATAATCATGCGCGTAATGCAGCGCAAAGGTCGTGTGCACGGCGGCCCACGACAGCGCGATCGTGACCACCGCGAGCGTCAGCCCCGCGCCGCTCCGCTTGGAGGCGCCGAGCTCGAACACGATCGCCGCGATGCTGGCGAGCGCGCCGAGTTGGGTCACCATCAGCATCAGGAAGCGGCCGTCGTCCTGCAGGATGGCGCTCGGCTTGATATGCTCGTGGCCGCAGCGAAACATCATGGTGTAGGCGAGGGCGAGATACATCGCTGCGAACACGTCCCAGCTCACCAGCGCCCGCGTGATCAGCCGCCGCGAATCCGGCAGCAGGAAGAACACGACGATCGCAACGCCGAGCGCGATGAAGGTGCGTGGCCTCGAGACGACCACGCGCAAGAACATCGGCAGTTTTCGGAACCGGACAAGGCGCTGCTCGAACTCCTTGTCGCCGGCCATCGAAGCTAGCTCTTCCGTTCGGCCACGAAGCGCGAGGTCGCCCGCAGCACGTCGCCCCTGGCGCCGAACATCGACAGCGCGGAATCGGCCCGGGCCAGCAGGTCGCGCACGCGCTGCTTGGCGCCGTCGATGCCGAGCTGGGTGACGAAGGTGGTCTTGCCCAGCGCTGCATCCTGGCCGGTCTGCTTGCCTAGCGCCGCCGCGTCGCCCTCGACGTCGAGCAGATCGTCGGCGATCTGAAAGGCCTCGCCGAGCGCGCGGCCGTAATCGTCGAGCGCCTGATATTCCTTCTCGGTGGACTGGCCGAGGATCGCGCCCGCAATGCAGCCGTAGCGCAACAGCGCGCCGGTCTTCATCTGCTGCAGACGCGCGACGTCGACCGGCTCGCGATCGCCGAACCGGCCTTCGCCGGCAAGATCCAGCATCTGGCCGCCGACCATGCCGCCGATCCCCGAGGCCCGCGCCAGCGCCCGGGTCAGCAGCAGCCGCACGGTCGGATCCTTGTGCAGTTCGTCGCGGGTGATGATGTCGAAGGCGAGCGTCAACAGGCCGTCACCGGCGAGGATCGCGGTGGCGTCGTCGGTCTTCTTGTGCAGCGTCGGCCGGCCGCGGCGCAAATCGGAATTGTCCATCGCCGGCAAGTCGTCGTGGATCAGCGAATAGCAATGGATGCATTCGAGCGCGGCGCCGGCCAACAGCGCGGCCTCGCGCGGCACGCCGAACACCGCAGAACTCTCGACCACCAGGAACGGCCGCAGGCGCTTGCCGCCGGCGAGGCTGGAATAGCGCATCGCGTCCATCAGCCGCTTCGGCCGCGCGATCTCGTCGGGCAGCAGGGTATCCGACAGCAATTTCGCCAGCAGCGCCTCGGTATCCTCCGCGGTCTGGTCCAGTCGTTTCGAAAAATCCGCTGCAGTACCGGTCGTCATCAAGAATGGCTCCGAGAACAGTTCCAAGAATGGCTCTAGATCGATTGGCGGCGGACAATCGTTGATGGCGAAGCCTTCGTCAATTCCGCAAGGCGGCCCAAAACGCCTTAAAAGCGCTGGAAAAACCGGGAATTTTCATGGTGATGTCATTGCGATACGGGCCTATTGGTTAATTCACACCAGCCAGAAACCGCTGATTTGCGCATTGTCCGGTACCTGCTCCTGATCCTGCTGATCCTGTTGTTGCTGCCCTATCTGGTGGCGCCGTTCTATCGCGTCGGCCATCCGGTTTCGACGCTGATGGCCTGGCGCTGGCTGAAGGGTGCGCAGGTCACGCGGCAATGGATCGATCTCAAGGCGATGTCGCCGTCGCTGCCGCGCGCGGTGGTCGGCGCGGAGGACGCGAAATTCTGCAGCCATCGCGGCGTCGACTGGGACGCGCTGCGCGAGGTGATGGACGATGCCGAGGACGGCGAGGTCACGCGCGGCGGCTCGACCATCACCCAGCAGGTGGCGAAAAACCTGTTTCTGTGGCCCGGCCGCAGCGTGGTCCGCAAGGCGCTGGAGCTGCCGCTGTCGCTGTGGATCGACCTGGTGCTGGGCAAACAACGCGTGCTCGAAATCTATCTCAACATCGCCGAACTCGGCCCGTCCGGGCAGTTCGGCGCGGAAGCCGGCTCGCAATACGCCTTCGGCCGCTCGGCTGCGACGCTGTCGCCCCGCGAGGCGGCGCTGCTGGCTTCGATCCTGCCCAATCCGGTCAGGCGCAGCGCCCGCAATCCCGGCCCCGGGGTGCGGCGGCTCGCCGGCACCTATGCGGCGCGGGCGCAGTCCCCGGCGTTGCAGCGCTGCTGGAGCGAAAATCGGGGCTTTTGAGCCGATTCTCGCCGCATTTTGCCGCCTTCGACCCTAGCTTTACGGCGGGTCATCCTCTATAAGCGCGGCCTTGTCGGCATCTTCGGTTCGCGCTGTTCCGGCGCCGGGCCATCTGTCCGTTTCGGACGATGCCTCCAGCAACACCCCTAGAGGACACCGAAATGGCCGTTCCCCGCAGAAAAACCTCGCCGTCGCGCCGTGGCATGCGCCGCTCCGCCGACGCGCTCAAGAAGCCCACTTATATCGAGGACAAGGATTCCGGCGAACTGCGCCGTCCGCACCACCTCGACCTCAAGACCGGCATGTACAAGGGCCGTCAGGTCCTGAAGCCCAAAAAGGAAGCCTGAGGGTTTCCCGCGAAAGCGGTGGGCAGGCGGCAGCCTGCCCGAATTCGGCCAACGAGTGAGATCAGACGGTTTTCAAGGCGAGTACCCGTCTCAACCGGGAATGCCAGGTTAGCCCCTTTGCCAAAGGCCTCGCGTCCATGGTCGGTTTTCCGCTGCTTCTGATTCCGCTCGCGATCTACAATTGCGTCGCCTTCCTGATGCCGACGGTCTCCTTCACGGAGCCGCTGTTCAAGCTCACCTTGATGTCCGGCGCGGAATGGCCGGTGACGTTGAGCGACGTGTTGCTCGCGCTCGGCATGGTGCTGCTGCTGCTCGAGGTCATCAAGGGCGCGCGCCCCGGCGCAAAATTCCTCACCGATCATCTGCTGTCGTTCATCGTGTGCGGCGCCGCGGCGGCCGAATTTTTGCTGTGGCCGAAATTCGGCACCTCGACCTTTCTGCTGCTGACGCTGCTTTCGCTGGTCGATTTCCTGTCCGGCATTTCCCTGCGCAGACGGCGTCGTGTGGTGGCTGTGTACGAAGATGTGCCCGTCAGGCGCGCCGCAAAAGCGCCGCCGGCCGAGCCGCAATTCGAACCCGAGCCCGCCCCTGCGCCCGCGCCGGCCGCAGCGCCTGCGCCGGCAAAGCCGGCGGCATCGGTGGCCGAATCCGTGCTGCCCGATCATCCCGAGCCGAGCGCAGCGCGGCCTGCGGCACCCGCCGCAGCCGTCTCCGGCGCCCGCCGCTCCTTCGCCGGAGGTGGCCTCGCCGGGCATTCAGCCGGCCAATGACGCGCACCCGTCACCGGACAAGCCGTCGCACTGATTGATCCCTAGATGATTTGCCGGGTCCGCCGCGTCACGCTGCGGCGTTCGCTGAGGTGCGGGCCGTAGGCCGCCTGCGCGTCCGCACAGGACCCCCGACGCATGTTTCGGGTCTGCGGTGCCTGTTCGGCGGTCGCGATCAGTTGTGTGACAAAGCTTGGGTCGGGCCGCGTCAGCGGTAATTTCGGCAGAAATTCCACACGGTCAGAAACCGGCACCAGCGCAACCGAAGCGGGCAGAGCGGCGCTCACGACCTCCGCGTCGATGATGGTGCCTGGATGCTCTGTCGCCGTCATGTCGACCCTGTCACGTTTCGGGACGCTCCGGTCCTCTTGTTGGGGACCTCGCAAGGGTTGTGCCTGAACCGGCCTGTTGGTTCCACCCGGTCTTCAAACATGGTTTGCAGAGTATTAATCAACTTTACCTAGGGTCTAACGCAGGTGGGCCACTATCGTTAAGGTGAGAATCACCGCGATCGCTGTGCCGAAACGAGGCGACCCGATGCAAGCTGTGCCGCAAGCGCAAGACATTCTGGCCTCGCTCGGCCAGGCGGCCTTTGTCTGGGACATCGCGGGCGACACCATCGCCTGGAGCGACAATGCCGCTGCCGTGTTCGCCGATATCCCGCCTGAGGCGCTGGCGAGCGGCAGCGAATTCGCAAAGCTGATCGAGCCCTCGCGTTCGGTCCGCACCGAGGCGCTGTCGCACGCGCCGCCGGCGCGCAGCGGCGAGGGCGTGCCGTACCGGATCGAATATGGCGTGCGCGCCGCGGCCTCCGCGCCCGTCATCTGGATCGAGGAGACCGGCTGCTGGTTCGCCGGTCCCGACGGCAGGCCGCTGCGCGCGCACGGCATCGTCCGCATCAACAATGAGCGCCACGCCCGCGACGAGCAGCTTCTGAAATTGTCGCGGCACGATCCGCTGACCGGCGAACTCAACCGCACCCATCTGATTGCTTCGCTGGCCGAAGCCATCGAGGAGACCACGCGCTTCCGCACCTCCTGCGCCTTCATGCTGATCGGCATCGATCATCTGGCGCGGGTCAACGACGCCTTCGGTTTCGACGTCGCGGATGCCGTCATTGCCGAAGTCGCGCGGCGCATTCGCATCCGCCTGCGCGGCGGCGACGTGCTCGGCCGCTTCTCCGGCAACAAGTTCGGCCTGATCCTGAAGAACTGCACGGTCGACGACACCAACATCGCGGCCGAACGCTTCCTCGCCGGCATTCGCGACGAGGTGGTGCCGACCAAATCCGGACCGGTGTCGATCACGGCATCGATCGGCGCGGTCAGCCTGCCGCGCTACGCCCGCAACGCCGACGAGGCCATCAACCGCGCGCAGGAAACCCTCGACAGCGCCAAACGCCGCCGTGCCGGATCGTTCGGACTGTGGCGGCCCAATGTCGAGCGCGACGCCCAGCGCCGCGTCAACATCCGCGTCACCGACGAGATCGTCACCGCGCTCAACGACCGCCGCATCGTGGCGGCGTTCGAGCCGGTGGTGGAAGCCCGCTCGCGCGCAGCCGGCGTTCTACGAATGCCTGGTGCGGATGGAGCAGGGCGACGGCCAGGTGCTGCTGGCGCCTGATATCGTGCCGGTCGCGGAACGGCTCGGCCTGATCCGCATGGTCGATCACCGCGTGCTCGAACTCGTGGTGGACGAACTTGTCGCCTCGCCCGGCGTGCACCTCTCGCTCAACATCTCGCCGGAAACCACCATGGATCCGGACTGGTCGGCCTCGATCGAATCGCTGATGCGCACCCATCCGGGTGCCGCCGAGCGGCTGATCGTCGAGATCACCGAGACGGTGGCGATCCAGGACATCGACGACATCAGGGGCTTTGTCACCCGCCTGAAGAATTTCGGCAGCCGGATCGCGATCGACGATTTCGGCGCCGGCTACACCTCGTTCCGCAATCTGCGCAAGCTCGGCGTGGACATCGTCAAGATCGACGGCGCCTTCGTGCAGAACATCGCGCGCTCGGCCGACGACCGCGCCTTCGTGCAGACGCTGATCGATCTGGCGCGCCGGCTCGGCATCAAGACCGTCGCCGAATGGGTGCAGGACGAAGAGGCCGCCGTGATGCTGCGCGAATGGGGCTGCGATTACATCCAGGGCCGCCTGATCGGCCTCGCCTCGCCGCAGCGGCCATGGGCGGTACCTGCGGAAGCAGCGTTGCCGGCGGCGAGCTAGCGATCTCGCGCACTAGGCCGGGACGACGTGTGGAGAGAGGCGGGCGAAGCGCGAAGAGAAAGCCTACTCGTCCTTCTTCGGCTCTTTCGACATCCGCTCGAGCCGCTCCTGCATTTCCTTCATCTGCTGACGAAGATCGTCGATATTGTCGTCGTCAGCGGCAGGCTCCGGCACCTTCGCCGGCTCGGGTGCTGCGCCCGCGCGCGGCGGCACGAACGGCTTGAACATCGAGAACGTCTGCTGGAACAATTCCATGTTGCGGCGGACATGTTCTTCGAGGGGAGCAAAGGGGGTGCCGCTGAACGTGTTGGTCAGCTGCTTGCGGAATTTTTCCTGCTCGCGCGTCAGCGTGTCGATCGACTGCTCGAGATATTTCGGCACCACCATCTGCATGCTGTCGCCGTAGAAGCGGATCAGCTGGCGCAGGAAGGTGGTCGGCAGCAGGTTCTGCCCGGCCTTGTTTTCCTGTTCGAAGATGATTTGTGCGAGCACCGAGCGGGTGATGTCGTCGCCGGTCTTGGCGTCATAGACGAGAAAATCCTCGCCTTCCTTCACCATGGCCGCGAGGTCTTCGAGCGTCACATAGGTGCTCGTACCGGTATTATAGAGCCGCCGGTTTGCGTATTTCTTGATCGTAGTGGGCTGTTCGGATTTTGCCATGAGGGCTCACACATACACGCGAGAAGTGGGAACCCGACGGCACCGCCGAAGGGCCAAATGCGACGCATCGCAGCAAAGGTAAGCATTTTCAACGCGGTTCGGCTACCGTTTTGTGCGGCACGGTTAATTCCAAAGCATAGGCATTGCTCAGGAAACTGCCAAGAGCGTCATTTTGAGTGCGGCGCGCAACGATTTCGAGGCCGGAGCGATTGACATGCCTCAATGACGTTAACAGGATAGGAATTAAGAGACAGGCCCGCCAACCCGGCCGCCCGCCGTCGAGAATTCAAGCCTTACAAAACCTCAGGAGATGCCCATGTCAGACGATGTCGTCATCGTCAGCGCCGCCCGCACCCCGGTCGGCAGTTTCAACGGCGCGTTCGCGACCATGCCCGCCCACGACCTCGGCTCCATCGCCATCAAGGCAGCACTTGAGCGTGCCGGCATCGAGCCGGGCCGCGTTTCCGAAGTCATCATGGGCCAGATCCTGACCGCGGCGCAGGGCCAGAACCCGGCCCGCCAGGCCTCGATCAACGCCGGCATTCCGGTGGAAAGCCCGGCCTGGGGCGTCAACCAGCTTTGCGGAAGCGGCCTGCGCACGGTGGCGCTGGGCTATCAGGCGCTGCTCAACGGCAATTCCGAAATCGTCGTCGCCGGCGGCCAGGAATCCATGAGCATGGCCCCGCATGCGCAATATCTGCGCGGCGGCGTCAAGATGGGCGGCCTCGAGCTGGTCGACACCATGATCAAGGACGGCCTGTGGGACGCCTTCAACGGCTACCACATGGGCAACACCGCCGAGAACGTCGCCCGGCAGTGGCAGATCACCCGCGCCCAGCAGGACGAGTTCGCGGTCAAGTCGCAGCAGAAGGCCGAGGCCGCGCAGAAGGCCGGCAAGTTCAAGGACGAGATCGTCCCGGTCACCATCAAGACCCGCAAGGGCGATATCATCGTGGCCGACGACGAATATCCGCGCCATGGCGCCACCGTCGAAGCGATGGCCAAGCTGAAGCCGGCGTTCGAGAAGGACGGCACCGTCACCGCCGGCTCCGCGTCCGGCATCAATGACGGCGCCGCCGCCGTGGTGCTGATGACCGCCAAACAGGCCGCCAAGGAAGGCAAGAAGCCGCTTGGCCGCATCGTCTCCTGGGCGCAGGCCGGCGTCGATCCCAAGATCATGGGCTCGGGCCCGATCCCGGCCTCCCGCGCCGCGCTGAAGAAGGCCGGCTGGAATGTCGGCGATCTCGATCTGGTCGAAGCCAACGAGGCGTTCGCCGCGCAGGCCTGCGCGGTCAACAAGGACCTCGGCTGGGATACCGGCAAGGTCAACGTCAATGGCGGCGCGATCGCGATCGGCCATCCCGTCGGCGCTTCCGGCGCCCGCGTGCTGGTGACGCTGCTGCACGAGATGCAGAAGCGCGACGCCAAGAAGGGTCTTGCCACGCTGTGCATCGGCGGCGGCATGGGCATCGCGATGTGTATCGCGCGTGACTAAGGCGTCCAAAAAAGGTTCAGCGTTGTGCGCTGCGTGATGAAAAGATCGTCTGTCAACGGCGGCTCAGCTGATAAATAAAATGCCCGGCCTCGCGCCGGGCATTTTTGTCTCAAGCACCTGTTTGAATTGTTCTGCTTGAGCGTTGTCAAAAGACCGGGAAAATTCCGGTCTATGAAAAGACTGCCAAGGAGGGAATTGAGATGGCACGTGTTGCATTGGTTACGGGGGGCACGCGGGGTATTGGTGCGGCGATCAGCAAGGGACTGAAGGCCGCGGGCTACAAGGTGGCGGCAAGCTATGCCGGCAATGACGCCGCGGCGGAGAAATTCAAGGCCGAGACCGGCATTCCCGTCTACAAATGGGATGTCTCCTCGTTCGACGCCTGCGCCGCCGGCGTCAAGAAGGTCGAGGCCGACATCGGCCCGGTCGACGTGCTCGTCAACAATGCCGGCATCACCAAGGACGGCGCCTTCCACAAGATGACGCTCGATCAGTGGAACGCGGTCATCAACACCAATCTCGGCTCGCTGTTCAACATGACGCGCCCGATAATCGAGGGCATGCGCGCCCGCAAATTCGGCCGCGTCATCAACATCTCCTCGATCAACGGCCAGAAGGGCCAGTTCGGCCAGGTGAATTATTCCGCCGCCAAGGCCGGCGACATCGGCTTCACCAAGGCGCTCGCGCTGGAGAACGCCAAGGGCGGCATCACCGTGAATGCGATCTGCCCCGGCTACATCAACACCGAAATGGTGCAGGCGGTGCCGAAGGAGGTGCTGGAGAAGAGCATCCTGCCGCAGATCCCGGTCAACCGCCTCGGCGAGCCCGAGGAAATTGCCCGCGCGGTCGTGTTCCTCGCCGCCGACGAGGCCGGCGCCATCACCGGCTCCACGCTCACCATCAATGGCGGGCAGTATATGGTGTGATGCCTAGCGTCATTGCCGTTACGCGGCAGCGCAGAAAGTCGTCATGCCCGGGCTTGTCCCGGGCATCCACGTCTTTACAACATTGCGGCACGGAAGACGTGGATGGCCGGGACAAGCCCGGCCATGACATGTGCTTCAAGCACGATTGACAGCCGCAATGACTCCCCGCACCGCCACGCTTATCGGACTGACCGCGATCCTGATGTGGTCGCTGTTGTCGGTGATGACGGTCGCCACCGGCAAAATCCCGGCGTTCCAGCTCGCGGCGATGACGTTTGCGATTGGGGCTGCGGTCGCGTTTGTCAGTTTCCTGTTCCGCCCCTCAGCCTTCGCCGCCCTGAAGCAGCCACTGGTCGCCTGGGTCGTCGGCGTCGGCGGCCTGTTCGGCTATCACGCGCTGTATTTTCTGGCGCTGCGCTTTGCGCCGCCGGCCGAAGCGGGGCTGCTCAACTATCTCTGGCCGCTCTTGATCGTGCTGTTCTCCTCGCTGCTGCCGGGCGAGCGGCTGCTCGCCCATCACATCATCGGCGCGCTGCTCGGGCTCGCCGGCACCGTGCTGCTGTTCACCGGGGCGGGCGCGAACTTTGCGCCGGAGCAAATCCCGGGCCTTGCCGCTGCCTTCGTCGCGGCCTTTGTCTGGGCCGCCTATTCGGTGATGTCGCGGCGGCTGAAGGCGGTGCCGACCGACGCGGTCGCCGGCTTTTGCGCGGCAACCGCGCTGCTCGCTGCCATCGTGCATGTTCTGGTCGAGAAAACGGTCTGGCCGGAAACCGCGACGCAATGGCTTGCGATCATCGCACTCGGCGTCGGTCCGGTGGGCGCCGCGTTCTTCACCTGGGACATCGGCATGAAGCGCGGCGACATCCGCGTGCTGGGTGCTGCGTCCTATGCCACACCGCTGCTCTCGACCGCATTCCTGATTCTGGCCGGGTATGCGGCGGCCAGCGCGAACATTGTCTTTGCCGCGATCCTGATCGCCGGCGGCGGCCTGATCGCGGCGAAAGATATGTTTCGGAAGCGCTAGGCCGCCGGCTGCCAGCCCGGCGGCTTGTAATAGCGCTCCGGAATCTGGCCGAGTTCGGAGCGCTGCAGCTTCTCGGGCGCGAGCCCGTAGAACTGCTGAAAGCTCATGATCAGCGGCCGCCATTTGTCGGGATCGATCCGGTTGGGCTCGCCCTCCATCATGATGGAAGGATGCGCATGCACGCGGGTGATGCGCACCTCGATCGCGCGGGCGCCGCGCCAGACTTTTTCGTCCTGCGCCAGTTCATGCACGTGGGCGAGCTTGGCTTCCAGCTGCACCGGGCATTCCAGCGCCCGCGGTGCGGCCACGGTATCGCCGCCCAGCGCGGTCAGGCCGCTGAGATCGAATTTGTCCTTCTCATGCCGGTAGCCGCGCTTGACCTTTCCGGCCGGCACCGGATCGGTGCCCGTGGTCCGCGCGAGGCGGTCGACCGCGCCGACCAGATCGGCCGACGGCAAATTGAGCACGCATTCGCCTGATCGAATCAGATTCTCCGTGGTCTTCGAACTGGGGTCCAGCCCCAGCATGCAGCGCCAGCCGATCCACCACGCCGACGACATCGGCGCGAGGTTGTACGAGCCGTCCTCATTGCATGTTCCGACCAGCACCACCGGCGTGCCGAAATAGAGAATGGCCGGTTCGATCTGGATGTTTGTTGTCGCAAATGTCCCGTGCATGATCCGCTCCTGTGATGTGAGCGGTATCTAGCGGCACGGCGGCGAGCGACCCACCCGTTTCCCGATTGCGGAATCCTAGGTAGCGGGGAACAAATCCGCTTTCGCAAGTTCGAAGCTGGCGAACTCGAAGCCGGGCGCCACGGTGCAGCCCACCAGCGTCCAGTCACCGTTGCTCTCCGCCGCCTGCCACGCGCCCGCCGGGACGATGGCCTGAGGCCGTTCACCCGCGGTGACGTCCGGGCCGAGCGTGACGGTATGCGGTCCGCAGCCCTCGTTCGCGATCTTCAGCGTCAGCGCGGCGCCCGAATAATAGTGCCAGATCTCGACCGCATCGATGCGATGCCAGTGCGAGCGCTCGCCGCGCCCCAGCAGATAATAGATCGCGGTCGAGCGCGAGCGGCCCTGTGGATCGGTGCGGACATCGCGAAAGGTCTCGCGATAATGCCCGCCTTCGGGATGCGGCTTGAGTTCAAGCCGCGCAATGATGTCGGCGGCGCTGGGCATCAGGACTTGTTCTTGCGCTCGCGCAGCTCGCCGAACACTTCGGCCGCGCTCGCGCCCTTCATGTGCAGGTTCGCCGCCACGGAAGGCTCGTCGGCGCGCAAGAACACATTCGCCTTCTTCTCCTCGCCCATCAGCGTTGGCACCGTCGGCTTGTTCTCGGCGCGCAGTTTTGTCACCTGCTCGGCGCGTGCCTTCAGCGCCGCATTGTCGGGATCGACTGACAGCGCGAACTTGACGTTGGAGGCGGTGTATTCATGGCCGCAATAGAGCTTGAAATCGTCCGGCAGCGCCCGCAGCTTCAACAGCGAATCCCACATCATCGGATGGGTGCCCTCGAAGACCCGGCCGCAGCCGATCGAGAACAGCGTGTCCGCGGCGAACACCGCCTTCTCGCTGTCGAACACGTAAGAGATATGGTCGAGCGTATGGCCGGGGGTTTCCAGCACCCGCGCCAGCAGCCCGCCGACCTTGACGACGTCGCCATTGGCGGCGCGCTAGATCGACATTGGCGATCGCAGCCTTCTTGTCGTGCGGGGCGACCACGCGGCAATTATATTTCTGCTTCAGTTCACTGATGCCGCCGACATGGTCGTGATGATGGTGCGTGACCAGGATGTCGGTGAGATTCCACCCCTCGCGCTCCAGCGCCTTGATGATGGGGCCGGCTTCCGGCGCATCGATCGAGGCGGTGGCCTTGGTGGCGGGATCGTGGATCAGATAGCCGAAATTGTCGGACAGGCAGGTGAACAGGCGAATTTCCGCAGCCATGATATCTCCACGAAGCAGGATTGAGTGGGAACACACGCCCGGGCCCACACCGCGCAAGAGATATGGCGTTAACGCTGTCGCGGCAATGCCATTTTGGCCGCGCCGGGCGGAACATCTGCGTGTTAGATTGGTCGCATGGATGTGATCGATCTCCGCGATTTCTATTCGCAGCGCCTCGGCATCGTGGCGCGGCGGCTGATCAATCGCGGCATCCAGGCCTGCTGGCCGGATGCCGAGGGCCAGCGCGTGCTCGGGATCGGCTATCCGACCCCCTATCTCGGCCTGTTCCGCGAAAACGCCGAGCGCTGCCTTGCCTTCATGCCGGCGGCGCAGGGCGTTCTGAAATGGCCGACGGGCCGGCCGGCGCTGGCGTCGCTGGTCGATGAATTCTCCCTCCCGCTGCCGGATGCCGCGGTCGACCGCGTCCTGCTCGTTCACGCATTGGAATTGTGTGACGATCCGGAGAACCTGTTGCGCGAGATATGGCGCGTGCTGGCGCCGTCGGGCCGCATGATCGCTGTCATCCCGAACCGCCGCGGGGTGTGGACCCGCACCGACAACACCCCGTTCGGCCATGGCCGGCCCTATTCGCGGGCGCAGATCACGCAATTGCTGCGGCAGACCTGGTTCACGCCGGCGTCCTGGGGCGAGGCGCTGTTCATGCCGCCGGTCGGCAATAGCTGGTTCCTGCGTTCGGCCATGGCCTGGGAGCGGGTCGGCGAGACGCTGTCGATGCCGCTGGCCGGCGTCCATATCGTGGAGGCGACCAAGCAGGTCTACCGCGCGCTTCCCGCCCACCGCGAACGCGCGCGGCTGATTCCGTCGCTGCAGCCGGTGCTGGTGCCGGCGCCGAATGCGCGCGAACCTCTCCCGCCGTGGCGATGAAGGTGATACAGAGCGGCTCCCTTAGCCCTCTGAAGCCGGAAATCCCCCGATGTCCACCGCCGTCTCGCCGCTCGCCCCGACCGATGTCCCCGATATGCCCGAGATCGCGGGCGTCAAGCTCGCGACCGCTGCCGCAGGCATCCGTTACAAGGGCCGCACCGACGTGCTGCTCGCGGTCATGGACAAAGGCACGGCGGTGGCCGGTGTCTTCACCAAATCGAAATGTCCGTCGGCGCCGGTCGAGTGGTGCCGCGCCAAACTCGGCCGCGGCAGCGGCGCGCGCGCTGGTGGTGAATTCCGGCAATGCCAATGCCTTCACCGGCAAGACCGGCAAACAGTCTACCGCGCTGACGGCGACCATCGCCGCGAAAGCGGTCGGCTGCTCGACGGGCGAAATCTTCCTCGCCTCCACCGGCGTGATCGGCGAGCCGCTCGACGCCACCAAATTCGACGGCGTGCTGGCGACGCTCGCCGCAGCCGCGCAGCCCGGCGACTGGATGAACGCCGCCAAGGCGATCATGACCACCGACACCTTTCCGAAGGTCGCAACCGCGACCGTGAAACTCGGCAAGGCAAAGGTCACCATCAACGGCATGGCCAAGGGCGCCGGCATGATCATGCCCGACATGGCGACCATGCTGTCGTTCGTGTTCACCGACGCGCCGCTGTCGCCGGCGGCACTGCAATCGCTGCTGAAAAGCGGCGTCGAGGACACTTTTAACGCCGTCACCATCGATGGCGACACCTCGACCTCGGACACGCTGCTGGCGTTTGCGACTGGCGCTGCGGCAGCCAATGGCGCGCCAAAGATCAGCCGCGCCAGCGATCCGCAGGCTGAAGGCGTTCACAAAGGCGTTTCGCGAAGTGCTCGCCGATCTCTCAGAGCAGGTGGCGCGCGACGGCGAGGGCGCGCGAAAGCTGGTCGAGATCATCGTCGAGGGCGCGACGACCAAGGCTTCGGCGCGAAAGATCGCGATGTCGGTGGCGAACTCGCCGCTGGTGAAAACCGCAATCGCCGGCGAGGACGCCAATTGGGGCCGGGTGGTGATGGCGGTCGGCAAGGCCGGCGAGCCCGCCAACCGCGACAAGCTTTCGATCTCCTTCAACGGCATCCGCGTCGCCAAAAGCGGCGCGCGCGATCCGTCCTACAACGAGGAGGAAGTTTCGAACGCGATGAAGAACCCGAAGATCCAGATCAGGATCGCGCTCGGCCTCGGCAAGGGCAGGGACCGCGTGCTGACCTGCGACCTCACCAAGGAATATGTCGCGATCAACGGCGATTACAGGTCGTGAGCGAAGCATCCGCGCATGGCTGACATCAAGCTTACCCTCGTGGTCGCCTGCGCGCTGGTCGACGCCGACAAGCGCGTGCTGATCGCACAGCGCCCGGAGGGCAAGGCGCTCGCGGGCTTGTGGGAATTTCCCGGCGGCAAGGTCGAGCCCGGCGAGCGGCCGGAGCAGACCCTGATCCGCGAATTGCATGAGGAGATCGGCATCGACGTCAGCGAGCCGTGCCTCGCGCCGCTCACCTTCGCCAGCCACGCCTATGAGAATTTTCACCTGTTGATGCCGCTCTACATCTGCCGGCGCTGGGAAGGCCAGGTGATCGCGCGCGAGGGCCAGAACCTAGCCTGGGTGCGCGCCAGCAAACTGCGCGACTACCCGATGCCGCCGGCGGACATCCCGCTGATCCCGCATTTGATTGATTTGCTGTTGTAGGACCGCCTTCACAGCATCCGCCTCCATCCGTCATGGCCGGGCTTGTCCCGGCCATCCACGTTCTTTCGCGCGTCGACAAAGGACGTGGATGCCCGGCACAAGGCCGGGCATGACGGAGAACGAGGTTAGGTCTTCGCCTTCCCCTTCACCGCCGCCTCCAGACTCGCCTTCGCCGATCCCGGCCGCAGCGGCTTGGGCTGGCTCTCATGCGGCGCCCAGCCGGACAGCCAGACGATGTCGAAGGTGGCGCGGATGCGGCCGTCGGGATCGGCAAAACGTTCGCCATAGATCTGCGCCATCCGCAGCATGGTGGCGCGGCGGGACGGCGTGCGACGGCGTTCGACCAGAATATTGCTGGCCCCCATGCGGCGCAGATCCTGCATCAGCGCGAATGCGCTGTCGTAGCGCACCACGACGCGATCGACGTCGGTGACCGGCAGCGCAAATCCCGCGCGCTGCAGCAGCGCGCCGACATCGCGCAGATCGGCAAACGGCGCCACGCGCGGCGACACCCCGCCTTCACATTCGGACTCCGCCGCCGCAAAGGATTGCCGAAGCTCGGTCAGCGTATCGCCGCCGAGCATCGCCGCCAGCAACAGCCCGTCAGGCCGCAGCGCGCGGCGGATTTGCGCGAGCACGCCGGGCAGGTCGTTGACGAACTGAAAGCGCAAGCGCGGAGACGGCGAGGTCGAGCGATTCCGGCGCTAGCGGCAGAGCCTCGCTGTCCGATTCAAGGGCGACGCGGGTGATGGATGCGAAGCGATCGGCAATCGGCTGTTGCAGCAACTCGCCAGGCGTCCAGATGTCGGCGACATCGGCAAATTGCCGCGTCACCGCCTGCAGGCGGTCGCCAAAATCCTCGGCGACGCGATCGAGCAGGAATGTGACCGGGCCTTGCTTCAACGCGCGCGCCTGCCGCGCGCGCAGCAGCGCGCGGTCGAACAGGACAGGGGCGGCGTTCGGGTTCGAGGCCATGCCGGTTGGTACGCCGGTCAGATCGCCTCTGCAACTTGGCTTGCACGGTTGGACCCTTGAGCGGCTGTCGGCGGCACGCTAGCCTCACCCCATGGACGCCGAGCCATCACCACGCTCCAACCCGCTGCACCGCGCGCTGAACGCCGTCAGCGGCGCGTGGTCCGCATGCGGCGCAGCTTCGCGCTCGACATCGCGCTGCCGACGCTGTGCGTGTCCTGCCGCGAGCCGGTCGACGGCGAGGGCGTTTGTGCGGCGTGCTGGGCCAAACTCTCGTTCATCGCGCCGCCGTTCTGCCCGCGGCTCGGCATTCCCTTTGTCTACGATCCCGGCCCCGAGCTGCTGTCGATGGAGGCGATCGCCAATCCGCCGGCCTATCAACGCGCCCGCGCCGCCGTGCGCTATGACGACGTGGCGCGCACGCTGGTGCATGCGCTGAAATACCAGGACCGCACCGATCTCGCGCCCGCCATGGGCCGCTGGATGGCGCGGGCCGGGCACGAACTGCTCGAGGGCGCCGACGTGCTGGTGCCGGTTCCCCTGCACTGGCGGCGCGGCTGGAGCCGCCGCTACAACCAGTCCGGCGCGCTGGCGCGGGTGATCGGGCAGCAAAGCGGGGTGAAAGTGGCCGCGGAAGCGCTGCGGCGGGTGCGGGCGACCGAGCAGCAGATCGGGCTGTCCCGGCGCCCAGCGCGCGGAAAATGTGCAAGGCGCCTTCAAGGTCGCGCCCGACCGCATGGCTGACATCCAGGGCCGCCGCGTGGTCCTGATCGACGATGTGTTAACCTCCGGCGCCACGTCGGATGCCTGTGCACGGGCCTTGCTGCGCGCCAAAGCAGCGCAGGTCGACGTGCTGGTATTCGCGCGGGTTGTGGACACCCACAAAGCTCCCATATAATCGGGCAAATCTTCCTTCAACCGAGCGCGACATGACCGCTGCGATCGAAATCTACACCCGCCCGGGCTGCGGCTATTGCACCGCTGCCAAATCGTTGCTGACCCGCAAGAATGTCACCTTCACTGAACTCAATGTTGCGACCGATCCGGCGTATCGCGAGCAGATGTATCAGCGTGCGGGCGGGGGCGCGACGTTCCCGCAGATCTTCATCGGCCAAATCCATGTCGGCGGCTGCGACGAGCTCTACGCGCTCGATCGCGCAGGCAAGCTCGACGGGCTGTTGGCGAGCGAAAGCGCAAGCTCATGAGCACCGACAATATCTTTACCGCCGCCATGGTGCAGATGCGCACCGGACTGTTGCCTGAGCCGAGCCTCGAGCAGGGCATCAAGCTGATCCGCGAGGCCAAGGCGCAAGGCGCCGACTACGTGCTCACCCCCGAGGTGAGCAACATGATGCAGTTGAACCGCAAGGCGCTGTTCGAGCATCTGGCGAGCGAGGAAGACGACAAGTCGCTGAAGGCCTATCGCGCGCTGGCGAAGGAATTGAAGATCCATCTTCACATCGGCTCGCTGGCGCTGAAGTTTTCGGCGGAGAAGGCGGTCAACCGCTCGTTCCTGATCGCGCCGGACGGCTCCGTGCTCGCGTGCTACGACAAGATCCATATGTTCGATATCGATCTGCCCGGCGGCGAGAGCTACCGCGAATCGGCCAACTACCAGCCGGGCGAGACCGCTGTGATCTCTGACCTGCCGTGGGGCCGCATCGGGCTCACCATCTGCTATGACGTGCGTTTCCCGGCGCTCTATCGCGCGCTGGCGGAAAGCGGAGCGTCGTTCCTCACCGTGCCGTCGGCCTTCACGAAGAAGACCGGCGAAGCGCATTGGCACGTGCTGCTGCGCGCCCGCGCGATCGAGACCGGCTGCTTCGTCTTTGCGGCAGCGCAGGCCGGGCTGCATGAAAACAAGCGCGAGACGTTTGGGCATTCGCTGATCGTCGCGCCCTGGGGTGAAATCCTCGCCGAGGGCGGCGTCGAGCCCGGCGTGTTTCTCGCCAAGATCGATCCGTCGAAGGTGGAGACCGCGCGGAAAACCGTTCCGTCGCTGCAGCATGGCCGCCGCTTTGGCGTCGCCGATCCCAAGGCCGGCCCGGAGCATCTGCACCTGGTCCGGGGCTCGGCATGATCCGCTACAGCCTGCGCTGCGAGAAGGACCACTCGTTCGAGAGCTGGTTCCAGAGTTCTGCGGCCTACGATACCCAGGTCAAGCGCAAGCTGGTGAGCTGTCCGGTGTGCGGCTCGGCCAAGGTCGAGAAGGCGATCATGGCGCCGCGGATCGTCGGCAAGAAGGGCCGCAACAATCCGGATCCCGCGCCGGTCGAGGCGCCCACGGAAGCAGCCGCGCCGGCGACGGAAGCCACGCCGCTGATGATGACGCAGGAGCGCGAGCTGCGCGCCAAGCTGAAAGAACTGCGCGACCACATCGTCAAGACCGCCGACAATGTCGGCGAGCGCTTTCCCAACGAAGCGCGCAAGATGCATTACGGCGATATCGAGCACCGCCCGATCTACGGCGAGGCTTCGCCGGAAGAAGCCCGCGCCCTGATCGACGAAGGCGTCGAAGTCGCCCCGCTGCCGGTGCTGCCGGAAGACCGGAACTGACGCGCGGCGTCATTGCGTAGGATGGGCTAGAGCGAAGCGAACCCATCATCTTCCGGCGACGTGGTCACAGGCTTGATGGGTGTCGCTGCGCTCTACCCAGGCCTACGAGTTTCACACCGCCACCAGCAGCGCCACGCCCACCACGATCAGCACGATGCCCGAAAGCTCACGCGCCGACAGCGGCTGCTTGAACGAGTAGTACGACACCGCCTGCGCGAACAGCACCTCGACCAGCGCCAGCGTGCGCACATTGGCAGCCGCCGTCAGTGCGAACGCCAGGAACCAGAATTGCGAGGCGAACGCGCCCATAAAACCCGCCAGCATCGAGGGCTTCCACAATCCTAAAATCTTCTTCAGCACGTCAGGCGCGCGGGCCAACAGGTAGATCGTCAACACCAGCGTCTGCACGAACAGGCCGAACACCAGCGTGTAGGACGCCGCCGTGACGAACGACACGCCGGGCACGGTGATGATCGCGCCGCGAAAGCCGATCGCCGACAGCGCGAAAAAGCCTGCGGCGACAAGGCCGACGATGGTCGGCCTGATTTCGGCAAAGCCCTTTTCACCGCCGGGCCGCAGCGCCGTGATGACGACGCCGATGGTCGCGATCAGGATCGCGATCACCTTGAGCCACGGTCAGGTGATCGCTGAGAAAGATGAAGCCGAAGATCGCGGTCTGGATCGCCTCGGTCTTCAGGTACGCCGTCGTCACCACGAAGGAGCGGTCGTTCATCGCCACCAGCATCATGCCGGTGGCGACGATCTGGCTAAGCGCGCCGAGCAGCAGCCACGGCCAGAACACAGGCGCCGGCCATGGCACCTTGTCGCCGGTCGCCACCAGCACCACGGCAAAGAACAGGATCGAAAACGGAAAGCCGAACAGGAAGCGGATATTGGTCGCGCCCCAGGTCCCGAGCGGCCCGGTCAGCGAGCGCTGCATCGCATTGCGCGCGACCTGGCCGAGCGCAGCGATGATGGTGAAGGGAATCCAGAGCGAGGCGATGGTGAACATGGGGGAGGGGTACCGGCTGGAAATGGCGGCCACCGTGCCGGGCGGCGCGGACGCGGTCAACGGGAAGTGCGTCATGACAGGATTGCGCCGCTGCCAAAATCACGGTGTCGTCCCTGCGAAAGCAGGGACCCATACGCCGCGGCGGATATTGTTTGGAAAGACTGGTTGACGGCTTCGCTCAACAACCGGGGCCGGTGGTTATGGGTCCCTGCCTTGCGCAGGGACGACGATAGACCCGGGCCTACATCTCCTCCGCCACCACCATGTAGTTCACGTCCATGTCGGACGAGAGGCTCCATTTGTCGGCGAAGGGGCTGTAGACCACGCCGGCCTCTTCGGTGATCGCCAGCTTGTTGTTGGCGAGGTGACGGGCGAGTTCGTCGGGGGTGACGAACTTGTCCCATTCATGGGTGCCGCGCGGCAGCCAGCGCAGCACATATTCGGCGCCGACGATGGCGAGCGCAAAGCTCTTCCAGTTGCGGTTGAGCGTCGAGACCACCATCAGCCCGCCGGGTTTCAGCATCGCCGCGCAGCGGTTCAGAAACACGCCGACATCGGTGACGTGCTCGATCACTTCCATCGCCAGCACGATGTCGAAGCGCTCGCGCAGGTCCATCTGCTCCACCGTGGTGCAGCGGTAGTCGATCGAAAGATGCCCCTTGTCGGCATGCAATTTCGCAGCGGCGATATTGGTGGCGGAGGGATCGACGCCGATCACCTGCGCGCCGAGCCGCGTGAACGGCTCGCACAACAAGTCCGGCGCCGCAGCCGATGTCGAGCAGGCGCAATCCCGAGAGGCAGTTGAGGCTCTTGGCGTTGCGGTTGAATTTTCGGCAGGCGGCGTCGCGGATATAGGTCAGCCGCAACGGGTTGATCTTGTGCAGCGGCGCCATCTTGCCGTTGGGGTCCCACCACTCGGCCGACAGTTTTGAGAATTTTGCGACTTCGGCGGGGTCGACGGTGCTAGCCCGGCGTGGCGGAAGAATTTTGCTGCATGGTCATGGATGACGCGCGCCCCTATCGCGCGGTGATGGAATTGCGGAACGCCAGTGGCGAGGCAATGGTGGTGATGTTTTCCTTGCCCTCGCCAACGCCCATGATGGTGACGTCGCCATAATTCATCAGGCGGCCCAGAATGCTCTGGTTGACGTCGACGCTCTCGACCTTGTCGAGACTCATCTCGAAGGTACGGCGCTTGATGAATCCGGTTTTGTGCACGATCCGGAAACTGGTGACGTCGGTCTCGGTGGTCCAGCGATGGAACCAGGCGGTCACCGTCTTGTACAGCGGCGGCAATGGCCACGATCGCCGCCAGCGACCAGCAGACCAGCACGGTCGGACCTGCCGGCACCATGCCCGAGAGCACGAACAGCGCGACCGCCAGAAGCCAGCCCGCGATCGCCGGCAAAAAGAAGATCCAGTGCGAATTGGTGGAATACAGCACCTTTTCGCCGGGCTGCAGGATTTCGTCGATATAACGCCCCATACTCGGCCTCGGTTACTCGCCTCAATTACGCCTGTGCGGCAGCTTCTGCGCCACAGCCCTCGCGGCCCGGTCCGGAAGGTGCAGGAACCCGCTTGCCCCCGGCCGCGTCGCTATGTATACGCGCGTTTCGATGCCTGCGCCTGCGGTTTTGGCGCGATTACCGGATTTATCCTCTTTAGGGAATGCACGAATCGTCATGGGCCGCCTCGTGATGAAATTCGGCGGCACGTCCGTCGCCAATATCGACCGTATCCGCAACGTCGCCCGCCATGTGAAGCGCGAGGTCGATGCCGGCCACGACGTGGCCGTGGTGGTTTCCGCCATGGCCGGCAAGACCAACGAACTGGTCGCCTGGTGCAGCGACGCCTCGCCGATGCATGATGCGCGCGAATATGACGCCGTGGTGGCCTCCGGCGAGCAGGTCACCTCCGGGCTATTGGCGATCGTGCTGCAGGGCATGGGCATTCAGGCCCGCTCCTGGCAGGGCTGGCAGATCCCGATCCGCACCAGCGACGCCCATGCCTCGGCGCGGATCCTGGAGATCGACGGCAGCGAGATCATCAACCGTTTCAAGGATCGCAAGGAAGTCGCCGTCATCGCCGGCTTTCAGGGCATCAATCCGGAGACGGGCCGCATCACCACGCTCGGCCGCGGCGGTTCCGACACCTCGGCGGTGGCGATCGCGGCTGCCGTCCACGCCGACCGCTGCGACATCTATACCGACGTCGATGGCGTCTATACGACGGACCCGCGCGTGGTGCCGAAGGCGCGCCGCCTCGACAAGATCGCCTTCGAGGACATGCTGGAACTGGCCTCCCAGGGCGCAAAAGTCCTGCAGGTGCGCTCGGTGGAACTCGGCATGGTGCACAACATGCCGGTGTTCGTCCGCTCCAGCTTTGACAATCCCGAGGATATCGACCCGCACGGCACGCCGCCGGGCACGCTGATCTGCAGCGAGGAGGAGATCATGGAAAACCACGTCGTCACCGGCATCGCCTTCTCCAAGGACGAAGCGCAGATTTCCGTGCGCCAGATCGAGGACAAGCCGGGCGTTGCGGCTGCGATCTTCGGGCCGCTGGCGGACGCCAACATCAATGTCGACATGATCGTGCAAAACGTCTCCGAAGACGGCAAGACCACCGATCTCACCTTCACGGTGCCGGCCTCGGACTATGCCCGCGCCAAAGACACCATCACGTCTTCCAAGGGCAAGATCGGCTACGCGCGGCTCGACAGCGCGACCGACGTGGCAAAGGTATCGGTGATCGGCAGCGGCATGCGCAGCCATGCCGGCGTCGCCGCCCAGGCGTTTTCGGCGCTGGCCTCGCGCAACATCAACATCCGCGCCATCACCACCTCCGAGATCAAGTTCTCGGTGCTGATCGACGCCGCCTATACCGAGCTTGCGGTGCGGACGCTGCACACGCTCTACGGCCTCGATCAGGTCTAGAGCGTTTCTCGGGACAAGCGGGCGCGGTTCGCGTAATACGCGTCGAAACGGCAATCTGGAGCCTCGGTTCTGATTCAATCAGAACCGAGCATGCTCTAGAAGAAATTTCTCTTAGCTACCGCAGCATCGACCGCACAGAGACGTTATTACCTCTGGCAGGCGTTTTGCTTGGCAAAACAAGCCTCGATTGGCTATACGGCCGGATAGGTGAGCTGCGGCAAACTGTGCCACAGTTTTGGCGATCCGATTCGGCCGGGTTGTTGGGCCTTGCGGCGGCGTCGAATGAATAAAATTGTTGCTTTGTCCGAGTATCACGCCGGCTCCGGGCCACCCGGTTGGCTGGCCCCTTGGGGGAGGATTTTTGGGAATGCGGAGCGCGTCGGGAGGTCCCCGCGTCTTGTTGAGACGGCTCCGCGAAACCATGGCGGAGCAGGTCTCCGCACAGGAACGCCTCGACAAGATCGTGGTGCTGATCGCGGCCAATATGGTGGCCGAGGTCTGCTCGACCTATGTGCTGCGCGTCGACAACACGCTCGAACTCTACGCCACCGAAGGCCTGAAGCGCGAAGCCGTCCATAGAACGGTGCTGAGCGCGCATGAGGGCCTGGTCGGCCTCGTCGCCAGTGAGGCGACGCCGCTCAATCTGAACGACGCGCAAAACCATCCGGCCTACTCCTATCGCCCGGAAACCGGCGAAGAAATCTACCACTCCTTCCTCGGCGTGCCGATCCTGCGCGCCGGCAACACGCTCGGCGTGCTTGTCGTGCAGAACCGCGCCAAGCGCACCTATGTCGAGGAAGAGGTCGAGGCGCTGCAGACCACCGCCATGGTGCTGGCGGAAATGATCGCCTCCGGCGAATTGTCGTCGCTGGCGCAGCCCGGCGCCGAGCCCGCGGCGCGGCATTCCCTGCACAAAACCGGCGCCGTCCTGTCCGACGGCATCGCGCTCGGACATGTGGTGCTGCACGAACCGCGCGTCGTCATCACCAATTACATCGCCGAAGACCTGCCGAAGGAAATCAAGAAGCTCGATGCGGCGCTGGCGAAGCTGCGCGCCGATCTCGACCGCATGCTGGAGCGCGGCGACCTCGGCGAGGGCGGCGAGCACCGCGAGGTGCTGGAAGCCTACCGCATGTTCGCCAACGACCAGGGCTGGTCGCACAAGCTGCATGAAGCCGTCGGCACCGGCCTGACCGCGGAAGCCGCCGTCGAGCGCGTGCAGTCGGACACCCGCGCGCGCATGCTGCGCTCGACCGATCCTTATTTGCGCGACCGCCTGCACGACCTCGAGGATCTCGGCCACCGCCTGATGCGGCAACTGGTCGGGCGCGATCACGCGCCGACGCGGGAGCAACTGCCCGACAACGCCATCCTGATCGCGCGCGCGATGGGCCCCGCGGCGCTGCTCGACTACGACCGCAAGCGGCTGCGCGGCCTGGTGCTGGAAGAGGGCACCGCGAATTCCCACGTCTCGATCGTGGCGCGCGCGCTCGGCATTCCCGCGGTCGGCGAAGTGCCGAACGCGCCCGGCATCGCCGATCCCGGCGACGCCATCATCGTCGACGGCACCTCCGGCTCGATCTATGTGCGGCCGTCGGCGGAAATCGAATCGGCCTACGCGGAACGGGTGCGTTTTCGCGCGCGGCGGCAGGCGCAGTATTCGGCGCTGCGCGATTTGCCCTGCAAGACCAAGGACGGCCAGCCGGTCGAGCTCCTGATCAATGCGGGCCTCGTCATCGACCTGCCGCATATCGACGACACCGGCTCGGCCGGCATCGGTCTGTTCCGCACCGAGCTGCAATTCATGGTCAGCCCGAGCCTGCCGCGCTCCAGCGACCAGCTCGCGCTCTATCGCACCGTGCTCGATGCCGCCGGCTCAAAGCCGGTGACGTTCCGTACCCTCGATATCGGCGGCGACAAGGCGCTGCCCTATATGGAGACCGTGGTCGAGGAAAATCCCGCGCTCGGCTGGCGCGCGATCCGGCTCGGGCTTGACCGGCCGGGCCTGCTGCGCGGCCAGATCCGCGCGCTGCTGCGCGCCGGCGGCGGCCGTTCGCTGAAAATCATGTTCCCGATGATTTCGGAGGTCGCCGAGTTCGACGCCGCCAAAGCCATCGTCGAGCGCGAGCTGACCTATCTGCGCCAGCACGGCCATTCGCTGCCCGAGCGCATCGACATCGGCACCATGGTGGAAGTGCCGGCGCTGCTCTACCAGATGGAAGAGCTGTTGAAGAAGGTCGATTTCGTCTCGGTCGGCTCGAACGATCTGTTCCAGTTCATGTTCGCGGTCGACCGCGGCAACGCAAAGGTCTCCGAACGCTTCGACACCATGTCGGCGCCGATCATGCGCGCGCTGCGCGAGATCGTGAAGAAGGCGCAAGCCGCCAAGAAGGGCGTCTCGCTGTGCGGCGAGATGGCCTCGAAGCCGCTCGGCGCGCTGGCGCTGATCGCGCTCGGCTATCGTTCGCTGTCGCTGTCGGCCACCGCGCACGGCCCGGTCAAGGCGCTGATCCTCGATCTCGACGCCAAAAAGGCCGAGGCGGTGCTGATGCCGCTGCTCGATGCGCCCGCCGGCAGCGTATCGATCCGGCAAAAGCTGACCGAATTCGCGGAAGCCGAGGGGCTGTCGTTGTAGCGGGCCTGGCCCGCACAACACCCGCTCCGTTTTTCCGCCGATGAGATCGTCCCATGCTACCCGAAGCCAAACTCGATATCCTGCTCGCCCACCACGCCTCGCTCGAAAACGAGCTGCTCGGCCAGGTAAATTCCGAGCGCTATGTCCAGATCACGCGCGAACTC
>CAVSXQ010000068.1:0-40739 GCA_963731915.1 uncultured Alphaproteobacteria bacterium | reverse complement strand
GGTTTTGGATTTCCAGTTATCAAATGAAGGTATGAGACTTCCGAATAAAATAGGAGGTTTTAAGCGAACCCAGGGAACTGAAACATCTAAGTACCTGGAGGAAAGGACATCAACAGAGACTCCGTTAGTAGTGGCGAGCGAACGCGGACCAGGCCAGTCATCAATGTGCGACAATTGGAATCTGTCAGGAAAGCAGAGCCTTAGAGGGTGATAGCCCCGTACAAGTAATGCAAGCATTGATGCTCGAGTAAGGCGGGACACGTGAAATCCTGTCTGAACGCGGGGGGACCACCCTCCAAGCCTAAGTACTCCTCAGCGACCGATAGTGAACCAGTACCGTGAGGGAAAGGTGAAAAGCACCCCGACGAGGGGAGTGAAATAGACCTGAAACCGGACACCTACAAACAGATGGAGCCCAAGATACGTTCTGGGTGACATCGTACCTTTTGTATTATGGGCCAGCGACTTAATTTAACGAGCAAGCTTAAGCCGATAGGCGTATGCGCAGCGAAAGCGAGTTTGAATAGGGCGTCAAGTTCGTTGTATTAGACCCGAAACCTAGTGATCTAGCCATGAGCAGGTTGAAGGTGAGGTAACACTCACTGGAGGACCGAACGGGTGTCTGTTGAAAAAGACTCCGATGACTTGTGGTTAGGGGTGAAAGGCCAATCAAACTGGGAAATAGCTGGTTCTCCGCGAAAGATATTTAGGTATCGCCTCGCATGAATGCTTCGGGGGGTAGAGCACTGGATGGGCTAGGGGGACTTACCGTCTTACCAAACCCAACCAAACTCCGAATACCCGAAAGCAATATGCGGGAGTCACACGGCGGGTGCTAACGTCCGTCGTGGAGAGGGAAACAACCCGGACCTACAGCTAAGGCCCCTAATTCGTGGCTAAGTGGGAAAGGATGTGGAAATCCCAAAACAACCAGGAGGTTGGCTTAGAAGCAGCCATCCTTTAAAGAAAGCGTAACAGCTCACTGGTCTAAATAAGGGTTTCTGCGCCGAAGATGTAACGGGGCTCAAGCCACGAGCCGAAGCTTAGGATGCATATCGCAAGATATGCGTGGTAGCGGAGCGTTCTGTAAGCCTGCGAAGGGCGACTCGTGAGAGCGCCTGGAGGTATCAGAAGTGCGAATGCTGGCATGAGTAACGACAAACACTGTGAAAGACAGTGTCGCCGAAAGTCCAAGGGTTCCTGCGTAAAGTTAATCTTCGCAGGGTTAGCCGGTCCCTAAGGCGAGGCAGAAATGCGTAGTCGATGGGAATGCAGTGAATATTCTGCAGCCAGTGGATGGTGACGAATCCCGTGTGTTGTCCGACCTTATTGGATTGGTTGGGCTTCGAAGGGGTTCCAGGAAATAGCCTCCACATTAGACCGTACCCGAAACCGACACAGGTGGACTGGTAGAGTATACCAAGGCGCTTGAGAGAACTATGTTGAAGGAACTCGGCAATTTACCTCCGTAACTTCGGGATAAGGAGGCCCATTGCATGCGCAAGCATGCCGTGGGGGCACAGACCAGGGGGTGGCAACTGTTTAACAAAAACACAGGGCTCTGCGAAATCGCAAGATGACGTATAGGGTCTGACGCCTGCCCGGTGCCGGAAGGTTAAAAGGAGAGGTGCAAGCCTTGAATTGAAGCCCCGGTAAACGGCGGCCGTAACTATAACGGTCCTAAGGTAGCGAAATTCCTTGTCGGGTAAGTTCCGACCTGCACGAATGGCGTAATGACTTCCCCGCTGTCTCCAACATAGACTCAGTGAAATTGAATTCCCCGTGAAGATGCGGGGTTCCTGCGGTCAGACGGAAAGACCCCGTGCACCTTTACTGTAGCTTTGCGCTGGTATTCGTGACTGTTTGTGTAGAATAGGTGGTAGACTTTGAAGCTGCGGCGCCAGCCGTGGTGGAGTCGAAATGTGAAATACCACCCTAATGGTTATGGATATCTAACCGCATCCCCTTAGCGGGGATCGGGACAGCGCATGGTGGGCAGTTTGACTGGGGCGGTCGCCTCCCAAAGAGTAACGGAGGCGTGCGAAGGTAGGCTCAGAACGGTCGGAAATCGTTCGTCGAGTATAATGGCATAAGCCTGCCTGACTGCGAGACTAACAAGTCGAGCAGAGACGAAAGTCGGTCATAGTGATCCGGTGGTCCCGCGTGGATGGGCCATCGCTCAACGGATAAAAGGTACGCCGGGGATAACAGGCTGATGACGCCCAAGAGTCCATATCGACGGCGTCGTTTGGCACCTCGATGTCGGCTCATCACATCCTGGGGCTGGAGAAGGTCCCAAGGGTTCGGCTGTTCGCCGATTAAAGTGGTACGTGAGCTGGGTTCAGAACGTCGTGAGACAGTTCGGTCCCTATCTGCCGTGGGTGTTGGAATTTTGAGAGGATTTGTCCCTAGTACGAGAGGACCGGGATGAACGTACCTCTGGTGGAGCAGTTGTCGCGCCAGCGGCAGTGCTGCATAGCTATGTACGGACGGGATAACCGCTGAAAGCATCTAAGCGGGAAACCCACCTCAAAACGAGAATTCCCTTGAGAACCGTGGAAGACGACCACGTTGATAGGCCGGATGTGGAAGCGCAGTAATGCGTGTAGCTTACCGGTACTAATCGTTCGATTGGCTTGATTGCTCTCATTTTCAGTGTCCATAGCGCTTCATGCGCGAAGACCCCGATCGCTTTGCGATCATGCTTGCTTCGTATCCTTGTCCTTCGCCGGCCTGGTGGTTCTAGCGAGGAGCTTGAACCCGATCCCATCCCGAACTCGGCCGTTAAACTCCTCAGCGCCAATGGTACTATGGCTTAAGCCCTGGGAGAGTAGGTCGCTGCCAGGCCTGCCAAGGACAAGGAATTCCTCTTTACGTGTCATGATCAAACAGAACGCCGTCCTCCTTCGGGAGGGCGGCGTTTTGCTTTTGCGGCTCGAGCGACGGCGATCTGTTCTTATTCGCTCGCGAAACGTTTATCGCCTTTATCGGAACGCGCGGTAGATTGACCCGGTTTTCTCCATGATTGGCCGCCAGTTTGGCGGCCTCCATTTGAACCAGCCGCCGGTCGCCCCTGACCTATTTCCGGAAATCCCGCCTCTACCCGAAAATCCTCCCCACCCTCAAGGAGACTTCCATGCGAAATTTCGTTCGCCCCGTCGCTACTGCTCTGGGTATCGCCGGCGTTGCCGTCGCGATCTCGCTCACGGCGACCGGCGGCGCCCTGGCGCAGGCCAAGCAGCAGCAGATGGCGCCGCCGGCCAAGCAGCAGGCCGCTCCGCCGCCGCAGGCAGCGCCGCCGCGCGATCAAGCAGATCGCGCTGACGGAAAAGCAGATCGAGGGCGTGCTGGCGGCACAAAAGGATATGGACGCGATCACCGACAAGCTGCCCGATGACGCCAAGCCGGATCCGAAGATCGATGCGCAGCTCGATGGCGTCGCCAAGAAGAACGGTTTTGCCAGCTACGACGACTACAACAACGTGGTCGACAATATCAGCCTGGTGCTGAGCGGCTTCGATCCCGCGACCAAGAAATATGTCGGCACCGAAGCCGTCATCAAGGCGCAGATCGCCCAGGTCCAGGCCGACAAGAAAATGTCCGCCAAGGACAAGAAGGATACGCTGGCCGACCTCAACGAGGGGCTGAAGCAGCCGCAGCCTGCGATCGAGAACAAGGGCAATATCGATCTCGTCGGCAAATATTACGACAAGCTCTCCGAAGCCCTCGGGGGCGATGACGAGTAAGCAAGTTCACATCGCATTGCCAAATGAAAAGCCCCGGAGAAATCTCCGGGGCTTTTGTCGTTTTCGCTACATCAATGCATCAGGAGCGGGTACGCATCCGCATCATGAAGCTGTCGTAGCTCAATTCAGCCACCTGCATCCACGCCACCGACTCGGCACGGAATGCCGTCAGGCTGGTGTACATCTTGGCGAAGTGCGGGTTTGTCTTGGAGAGATCCGCGTAGATCTCGTTCGCCGCGTTGTAGCAGGCTTCCAGCACTTCCTGCGGGAAGGGCTTGAGGATTGCACCCGCCACCAGCAGCCGCTTCAACGCCGCGGCATTGACGTAATCGTATTTGCCGGTCACCCAGGAAAACGTATCGTAGGACGCGGTATCGATCGCGGCTTGATAGTGCTTCGGCAGGGCGTTGTACTTCTCGGTGTTCATGATGTTGTGGCCCTGGCCGGTGCCTTCCCACCAGCCCGGATAGTAATAGTACTTCGCGACCTTCACGAAGCCGAGCTTTTCGTCGTCGTACGGACCGACCCACTCGGCGGCATCGATGGTGCCCTTTTCGAGCGCCGGATAGATGTCGCCGCCCGCGATCTGCTGCGGTACGCCGCCGACCTTGGCGATGATGGTGCCTGCGAAACCGCCGACGCGGAATTTCAGGCCCTTGAAGTCGTCCATTCCCTTGATTTCCTTCCGGAACCAGCCGCCCATCTGGGCGCCTGTGCTTCCGGTCGGAACACCCACGCACTTATATTCCTTCAGGAGATCGTTCAGCATATCCATGCCGCCGCCGAACCGCAGCCAGGAGATATGCGCACGCGTGTTGAGGCCGAACGGCAGCGAGGTGCCGAAGGTGAACGCGGGGTTCTTGCCCCAGTAGTAATACAGCGCCGTATTGCCCATCTCGACGGTGCCGTTCGAGACGGCGTCGAGCACCTGCAGGCCCGGCACGATTTCGCCGGCGGCGAATGGCTGAATCTGGAATTTGTTGTCGGTAATATCGGCAACGCGCTTGCAGAAATGTTCGCAGCCGCCATAGAGCGTATCGAGTGCCTTCGGCCAGCTCGCAGCCAGGCGCCACTTAATTTCAGGATTCGACTGCGCGATCGCGGGGGCGGCGACCACCGCGCTCGCGGCGAGACCGACGCCACCTGCCTTCAAGAAATCACGACGTTTCATTCACTTCCCTCCGTTGTGCCGATGCCTCGACGATGAACGCGATCTTTGTGTCGCTTCATTTCGCCGGCGCTCGGCGCTTGTTTTGTTATCTGAAACCCGGCACTCGAAGACCGCTTGGGTGCCTCGCGAGATACCGAACCGTTGCAATTCCAGACCGGCGGCAGGATGACCAATCGGTTCCCAGGAATCAAGGGCGGATCAAGGCCATAGCTGCACAACGCAGGTGCGAAGAGGCAAAGGTTAAGGCGGTATCTTGCAACCAAAGTCGTAGGCTGCCTATTCGGTGGGCTAAGCCTGACGCGACGGACTGCCGCCTTCTGCCTTCGTCTGCTAGGAAAGCCCGACAAATCGCACCGGAGAACGTGTGAATGGCCGCCAAGAAAGTTGTTGTCGCGGGTGCGACGGGGCTGGTGGGAAACGCCGCCTTACGGCATTTCGGCCGTGTGGGCGGATGCGAGGTGATCGCGCTGGCGCGCCGCAAGCCGCGCGAATTATATGGCGCCCGCCATGTCGCGATCGACCTGACCGACCCTGCCCAATGCACGCGCGCCGCGACCGAACTGCAAGGCGCAACCCATTTGATCTATGCCGCGCTCTATGAGGCGCCGAACCTGGTCGACGGTTGGCGCGATCCGCACCAGATCGACACCAACGACCGGATGCTGCGCAACCTGATGGCGGCACTCGAGCCCGCCGCACCCGCGCTCCGGCATGTCACGCTGCTGCAGGGTACAAAGGCCTATGGCTCCCATGTCCGTCCGCTCAAGGTGCCGGCGCGCGAGGGCCGCTCTGAAATGTACGAGCAGCCGAATTTTTATTGGGTGCAGGAGAAGTTTTTGCGCGAGCTGCAAAAGGGCAAGGCCTGGCACTTCAGCATTTTGCGTCCCGTGCTGATCGTCGGCCTCGCCATGGGTGGCGCGATGGATCTGATCCCGCCGCTCGGCGTCTATGCTGCCATGCTGCGCGAGCAAGGACGCGATCTCGATTATCCCGGCGGCGCGCCGCGCGTATCGCAGGCGGTCGACGTTGATCTCCTGGCACGCGCGATCGCCTGGTGCGGCGAATCGGACGCTGCGCGCAACGAAGCCTTCAATGTGACCAATGGCGACGTCTTTACGTGGGAGAACATCTGGCCGGCGGTGGCCGATGGGCTTCAGATGAAGCCGGGGAAGTCTGTGCCGCTGTCGCTCGCGCAGGAATTGAAGAAATGGATCGCGCCGTGGGATGAGCTTAGGCGCAAGCACCGCTTGGTCTCGCCGGGCCTGGAGGAGTTCGTCGGCCTGTCCTTCCAGTATGCCGATTACCAAATGCGCTACGGCCAGACCGAGTCCGGTCCGCCGTCGATCGTCTCCACGGTAAAAATCAACCAGGCCGGCTTCACCGAAATGATGGATACCGAAGCGATGTTCCAGAAGTGGTTCAGGCTGGCATGCGAGCAGCGCTTGCTGCCTTGACGCCACCGAACGCCGCCTCCATCGCCTTGCGCGTCTTGACCGTATCGTTGCTGGCGTCGACCTCGACGTCGCTCCAGCGCACCACCGCGCCATGGGCGACGTTGTTCTTGAGCTTCACGCGATGCGCCAGCCCGATCGGCAGCGCGCCGGCGGCGAGGCTCGCCGCTGCCGGCATCAGTTTGCCCCACACGGTGTAGCCGCCTTCGCCGTCGAGCATTTCGCCGGCGCGCAGATCGCGCTTGGCAATCGAGGCAACATCGCCGCGAAATCCGTGCGGCTGGCCGGTCGGCTCGTTGCGCAGCGCCGCCGACAGGACCGAAATGTTCAGCTCCAGCCCGATCAGATGGTAAGGTTTGTACATCGCCGCATAGCGGCCGCTGGTATCGGTCTTCAGGCCGTATTGCCGGAAACAATCCGCGGCATAATCGTTCGGCGCTTCCAGCACGACATAGACACCCCAGCGCAGGTCGCGAAACACCGGGCGGCCGTCGCGCTCCAGCGACGACACCACCTCGACCACGCCGGATTTTTCCAGCACGCCGCCGGCCTCGCGCGGCCGCATCACATGCGGCAGGTCGTCGACGCCGCAGGGCGGAAACAGCAGGCCGCCTGACGGCACCTCCAACCCGGTCGCGTTGGCGATGGCCGCCATTTCGATGGCCGATTTGGTGCCGTCGAGAAACGAGTTGAACATTTGCGGGTTCATGCCGGCCGATTGCGCTTCGCCTGCAGTGAGCCCGTAATGGCCCCAGACGCCCTCCGGCGTCACGTCGTGATAGGCCGGCAGATATTTGGTGCCCTTGCCGGCGGCGACGACGCGAAAGCCGGTCGCGCGCGCCCAGTCGACCATTTCGGCGGTCAGCGCCGGCTGGTCGCCATAGGCGAGCGAATACACCACGCCGGCCTTGCGCGCTTCCTCTGCGAGCAGCGGCCCCGCCAGCACGTCGGCTTCGACATTGACCATGACGACATGCTTGCCCGCCGCGATCGCCGCGCGGGCGTGCCGGATGCCGACGGCCGGATTGCCGGTCGCCTCCACCACCACATCCATCGTGCCCCCGGCGATGGCGCGGGCGCCGTCATCGGTGAATGTCGTCGCCGCGATCCGCACCTCGTCCCAGCCGACGGTGCGGCAGGCTTCGCGCGCCCGGTCGCGATCAATGTCGATGATGATGGGCACCTCAAGCCCCGGCGTATGCGGCACCTGCGACAGGAACATCGAGCCGAATTTGCCGGCGCCGATCAGCGCGACGCGCACCGGCTTGCCGGCGGCGCGCCTGATATTGAGGAGGTGGGAAAGGTTCATTTGAATAGTGACCCGGCGAATGAGGGTGGACGTCTGTATTATCCGGCATGCGCCGGGCTTGTCCCGGCCATCCACGTTCTTGGGCATGAGGGTAAGGGTGGATGCCCGGGTCAAGCCCGGGCATGACGACGTTGATACAGGCTGCGACTACTCCGCCGCCTGCTGCGGCCTCCGCGCCAGCCGCAGCAGCGCGTCGTCGGCCACGGTCTGGATCGGCGTAAAATCGCGGTGGGCGATGTAATCCGGCCGCGTCGGCGTGCGGATGTAGTTGGAGACCGCGTTCAGCGTCAGATACACGATCTTGCGCGGATAGGGCGTGATGTTGCCGGCCGACCCGTGCACCAGATTGCCGTGGAACATCAGCATGCCGCCGGCCTTGCCGGTCGGGGCGACGATGCCGCCTTGCTTCACCAGCCGCGTCACGGTTTCCTCGTCCAGCGTCCACAGCGGGTAGGAGGTGGTCTCAAGATCGTGCGAGGCCTTGAGGTCGCCGGCATGCTGGCTCTTCGGCACCAGCATCAGCGGGCCGTTGATCGGCATCACCTCGTCGAGGAAAATCGCGATGTTCATCGCGCGCGGCTCCAGCATGCCGTCGTCGCGCTTCCAGGTGCCGTAATCCTGGTGCCACTGCCAGACGTCGCCGGTGAACGCCGATTTGGCGTTGATCTTGTACTGGTGCATGTAGACTTTTTCGCCAAAGACCTGCTCGACCGGATCGATCATGCGTGGATGCGCGCCGAGCAGGCCGAACGCCTCGTTGTAGAGATGCGCGGCAAAGGCGGTGCGCGGCGCGCCGCTTTTTTCACGCCACACTTCGGGACGGTTGGCGTCGTAGATGGTGACGGCCTCGCGGGCCAAGAGGTCGCATTCTTCCTGGCTGAACAATTCGGGCAGGAACAGCCAGCCCTCGCGATTGAAGTAGTCGATCTGCGCTTGCGTCAGTTTCATGGTGCTTCCTCCGCTGGTTCTTGTTCTTGGGATGGCGGCTACGCCGCCTTGTCGCTTGCCTTCAATCTCTCCTCGGTCATTCGTCCGGCGCCGAGCGCATGCGCCTGGGCCGCGCCTTCGGCGGCTTTTGCATTGCCGGAAAGGATGTGCGCGGCAATCGTCTCGTGTTCGGTCCAGGCGCTGTCGCGGTAATTCAGTTCGGCGAGCACGGTCGCCATCGAGCGGCGCATATGCGGCCATTGCGGCGCGATCATCTCCGAGATCGCGGGATTGCCCGACAGCCGGTAGATCGCGCTGTGGAAATCGACGTCCAGCGCAATCAACCGTGCCAGCGGCGTCTTGCCGTCGATGGCGCGTCCGGCCTGGAGGGCGGCTTCTAGCTGCGCCCGGCCTGCCGCGTCGGCCTTGACCCGAGTGGCCGCAAGTCGCGCGGCCAGCGCATCGATGGCGCCCCGCACCTCATAGAGCTGGCGGATACGTTCGGGATCAAGCTGGGTGATCTCAAAGCCGCGGCGGCCGCTTTCGGAGACAAGACCCTGCCGGTGCAACAGATGCAGCGCATGCGAGACCGGCTGGCGCGACACGCCGAGCTTGTCGGCGAGTTCGTTCTGCCGGATGCGGTGCCCGGGCGGCAGCGAACGGTCGATGATGGCTTCGAGGATCCGCGCATAGACCTGGTCGATCAGGTTCGGAAGCGGGTCGAGGGGGATCATGCCGGGCGGTCCTATGGAATACGGAATTCCGTATTCGGAAACTAGCTCCGCCAAGGTGAGCGGTCAAGGGGTTCGACGGTCCCCGAAACCCCCTTTTTCTTCCTGCTCCAATTCCATGCGCATCGGCTTGGTGGCCTCACCAAGGCGGCGCCGTACTCGCGCGACAGTGGGGCAGCATCATCACGATGAAAGGAAACAACGTTGTCCTACATGTTAGCGGCAACAACGCTGATGACGAAAAATACCATTCCCAAAATATTATACCCCGTGGGAATTGCGATAAGCAGGGTTGCCAGCCTGTACCGCCTCGTCAATACGGCAAGCGCGATGACTATCCCGGCCAAAACCGGAAAAACGAACAGCTGCGCGACCGTCCACTGAATGGACCACCAGCCCCGAAATGGCAGGCCATCCTGCAGCACCAACGGCAAAAAGCTTAGCCACGTCACAACGGAAATAGCTCCCAAAGCGATCAGCGCTCCCCGAACGTTTCCAGCAACGGTTAATGCTCAATGCCGCGATTGCCAGCAATGGATGAACAACAAGGTGAACCTTGGCAAGGATGATCCCCATGAGAGTTCGTGGGCACCACAGCCCACGGCCCGAACAGGAGATTGGGGCGGCCGACTATCAGTGGAAGGTCCAGGAACGCATCGAAAGCTTCGAGCACCGCAACGAGGACCAGGACGCATTGCGTACCAAACAAGTCGTCCTGCACTTGTGGTGTCGTCGTGGGATGGCTGGTCTGCATGGATGGCTATCTCTCCAGAAACCCCGTCACCGCCTCGCAATAGTTCTGCGGCGCGTCGTCGAACATCCAGTGCTTTGCTCCGTCGATCATCGCGGTCTGCGAATTGGCAAAATGCTGCGCCAGCACGCGATGAACGGTGGCGAGACTGCCCGTGGTGTTGCCGCCGCCGATGAACAGCGTCGGGGTGCGGATCGATTGCGCCTGCGCCAGGGTGAAGGGCTTGCGGCCTTCGCCGGCCTGGCCGAGCAGCGTGAAGATATTGTCGCGCAGCTGCTGCCGGGCCGCCGCCGGCACGCGCGACCATGCGCCGTCGCCGTCGATCGCATCGACGAACACTTTTAGCGCGCCGTCGACGTCGCCGCTCCGGATGCTCTGGAGCACGCTCAGGCATTGCCAGCGAGAGCGGCATCGGTGGAGGTGGAGATGTGCCCGGCGGTATCAGCGAAGCATCGAGATCGCCACCAGGCTCGGCCAGTATCAGCTTGCGCAACAGGTCCGGCCGCTGCTCGGCGACGCGGAAGGCGATATGCCCGCCGCGGGAGTGTCCCATCAGGTCGACCGGCCTTGGCTCGATCTGTTCGATGAAGGCGATCACGTCGGAAACATGCTGCGCCATCAGATAGTCGTTGCCGACGCCATCCCAGTGTTCGGGAAAGAAGCGCCGCAGGCTCACCGAAATCACGCGATGCCTTTTCGACAACGGCCCCATCACGGAATTCCAGGTACGGAAATCCCCTAACGTGCCGTGCACCAGCACCAGCGGCGGGCCGCTCCCCACTTCGAGATAGGCCATGTCATATCCGTTGACCCTGATTGTCTGCATGCTTCAGCTCGCTAAAAAATCCAATACGATTTCAGAGAATTTCTGTGGTGCCTGCTCGAACATCGGATGCGTGGTGCCCGGGATCATCACCGTCCTCGAATTGGGGACATGCGCCGCCAGCGCATGCAGCACCTTCGGCAGCAGGCCTTTGGTCCGCTCCCCGCCGATGAACAGTGTCGGCATTTTGATCGACTCGGCATCCGCCTTGGAGAATAGCGGGCGGTTATCCCTGACCTGGCCGATCAGCGTGGTCGCATTATCGCGCAGGCCTTGCTTCATCAGGGGCGGCAGCCGCTGCCAGCGGCCAGCGCCTTCCAGCGTATCGACGAAAAAGGCGAGCCCGCCCTCGATATCGCCGGCCGCGATCTTGTCCGCCGCCGTCGTGAACCGCGCCAATAGCGGCGAGGGCCCGCCCCTGAAGTCGGGGTCGAGCGTGGCATCGATCTCGCCGCCGGGCTCGGCGAGGATCAGCTTGCGCAGCAGGTCCGGCCGCCGCTGCGCGACGCGGAACGAAATATGCCCGCCGCGGGAATGGCCCATCAAGTCGACTGGGCCTGCGTTCAGCCTCTCGATGAAGGCGACGAGATCGTCGACATGCTGCGCGATCGAGTAGGTGTCGCCCTTGCCGTCCCACTGCTCAGGGAAGAAATGCCGCAGGCTGACGCAGATCACGCGGTGCCGCTTCGACAATGGGCCGATCACGCAGCCCCAGATGCGGAAATCGTTCAGCGACCCGTGCACGCAGACCAGCGGCGGCCCCTTGGCCTTGCCCACGTCGAGATAGGCCATATCGTAGCCGTTGACGTGAAGGGTTTGCATGGGAGGGTTCGCCGGGAAAATCGAGAAGGAAGGGCGGCCATGATTTCATGGAAGGCCGCCGCTGCCCATGGCCGAAAAGCGCCGGCAGGCCTGAATTTTGGCGGGGAACACAGGTTGTTGATGCCGCAAATTCCATTCAGGATTCGGGTGGATAGCAACTATTTCCAAGCCTAAATTCAGGGCCAGCATCAAGCTCACGACAGGAGCAAAGGAACTCTGGAGTAAGCCATGACCGGACAATATTTTGCGATCTTCGACAGCGCGATCGGACGCTGCGGCATCATCTGGGGCGAGCGCGGCATCACCGGCGTGCAATTGCCGATGGGAAATGAGGAAAAGACCCGCAAGCGCATCCACCAGCGCAATGGCGAGGTGACGGAAGCGCCGCCGCCGGCCGAGGTGCAAGGCGCGATCGACGGGATGATCGAGCTGCTCGCGGGCAAGCCGAACGACCTGCTCGACGTCGAGCTCGATCTCGACGGCGTGCCGGAATTCAACCGCGGCGTCTACGACATCGCGCGCAAGATACCGCCGGGCAAGACCATCACCTATGGCGATATCGCCAAACAACTCGGCGGCGTCGAGCTGTCGCGCGACGTTGGCCAGGCGCTCGGGCGTAACCCCTGTCCGATCGTGGTGCCGTGCCACCGCGTGCTGGCGGCCGGCAACAAGCCCGGCGGCTTTTCGGCCAACGGCGGCGTGGTGACCAAGCTGAAGATGCTGGCGATCGAGGGCGCGGCTGTGAACCACACGCCGAGTTTGTTTGATTAGCTGCTCTTCCCCTCTCCCCTTGTGGGAGAAGGGAAGGGATGGCAGCTCACGGGCTCGCATGAAAACCCGCTGCCCTTGCGCCGGATTTTCCCGACCGACGGCGAAGGAAAATGCGCCGTGCAGCACAGCGTGTCGGTGTCGCAATAGCGCTCCAGGAAACCGCGCCGCGTCCGTGCCGCCTCGGCCTGATCGACGTCGAATTTCGCTGAGAGCTCCGGATAGCGGGTCTGCAGCGGCGAGTGCATCAGATCGCCGGAGAATACCGCCTCGTCCTTGCCGCGGCCAAAGGTGAAGGCGACGTGGCCGGGCGTATGGCCCGGCGTCGGCAGGATGCGGGCGTGATCGCCGATCTGGTGATCGTTGCCGACGGTCTCGAAACGCTTCGCCTCGACGACCGGCAGCACGCTGTCGACGAACGCCGGCACGGGGGTCTTCGCGTTCTGTTCGGTCCAGTAATCGAACTCGGTCTTGCCGAACACGTAACGCGCGTTGGGAAACGTCGGCACCCAGCGGCCGTTGTCGAGCCGCGTATTCCAGCCGACGTGATCGACGTGCAGATGCGTGCACATCACGAAGTCGATATCGGCGAGCGAAAAGCCGGCGGCGGCGAGGCCCCGCATATAGGTATCGTCGGTCTTCATGTTCCATTTCGGACGCTGCGGCCGCGGCTTGTCGTTGCCGATGCAGCTATCGATCAAAATGGTGTGGTGCGGGGTTTTCACGATGTAGGACTGGAAGCACAGGATCAGCACATCGCTGGCGTCGAGCGCGCCGGCCTTCTGCATCCATGGCCGGTTCTCCGCGAGCACTTCCGGCGTCAAGCCGGGCAACATTTCCTGCGCGGGCAGGAAGGTGGATTCCTGTTCGATGATGCGATGAATGGTGAGATCGCCGGCAGTGAATTTCAGGCTCATGGTTTTTCTTCTCGTTTGTTCGGGTTCGTTCAGCGCACCGCGGGAATCACGGCATTGGCAAGAATATCCATCGCGGCGAGGCCTTCCTTTGGCTTGCCGTATTGGGCGGCGGTGGTCATCATGACGAGGTCAAGTTCGGGAACGACAAAAATGCGCTGCCCGCCCCAGCCGAACGCGGCCACCCATTTCACTTCCCTGGCCCCGGACAGCGAGCGCCCCATCCACCATTGATAGCCGTAAAACATCGTGCCGCCGAAATAGCCGGCCGCCTGGAAGCGCGGCGTGGTCGATTTTTCGATCCAGTCGGCGGAGACGATCTGCTTGCCGTTCCACGTGCCGCGATTGAGTACGAGCTGGCCGAGCTTTGCCGCATCGCGCGGCCGCAGGCGAAGGCCCGCTGCCGCGGCGATCTTGCCGTTCTTCGGATAGTTCTTCCATTCGAAATCGGTGACGCCGATCGGTTCAAACAGGGCTTCGCGCGCAAAGGCTTCCAGCGGCTTTCCGGACACGCGTTCGAGGATACCGCCGAGCAGATCCGTGCCGCCGCCATTATACACCCACAGAACATCCGGCGGTGCCGCGACCGGTTTTGACAACACGTAACGCAGCGGGTCGGCGTCAAAGGCGAGATGCGGTTCGTCGTTGTTCGGATCGGTCCACGGCAGGGTCTCGTCCCACTTGATGCCGGAGGACATGGTCAGGAGATGGCGCAGCGTGATGGCGTCCCATCCTGCCTGCTTCACCGACTGGTACTCCGGGAAAAATTTCACCACGGGCTCGTCGGCACTGGCAATGAGTTTGCGGTCGATCGCAATCCCGACCAGCAGCGAGATCACGCTTTTCGACGCCGAGCGCATGTCGTGCCGGGTCGTGCGGGTAAATTCGTGCGGCGCTTCCTTTTCGCCCCAGGGCTGGTCCAGCCCTGCAAAATATTGCTCGAACACCAGTTTGCCGTGGCGTGCGATGACCACGGAGTGAACCTGCGAACCCGTGAGCTGCAATCGCGCGGCGATGCCGCACAGGCGCGTGCCGTCCATGCCGACGCTTTCGGGCGCGTCCGTGATCCAGCCGTCGTCGAGCGAGACCGGTGATCCGCAGGCGAGATTTCGTTGACCCAGCGACATTTGGTTCTGCCCGAGCGCGGCCGATGTGACGAGTGAGAACAGCACGGCGAAGCAGAGATAGGGCAGGCGAGGGAGGTGGTCGCGCATGTGGGTCTCTCCCTCGCAGGCAAGCTTACGCCGGCGGCGGCACCGAGATCTTCACCGACGGCCGCTCCAGCATCTTCTGGTGAAACGCGTCGAGTTTCGGATAGGCCTTGCGCCAGCCGCAATCGGCAAAGCGGAAATCGGCATAGCCGAGCACGCAAACGAGGCCGATTTGCGCGATATCGAGCTGCGGCCGCGCCAGCATCTCCGCCTGCTTGTCGAAATGCGCCATGCCCATCCAGGCCCGGTTCCAGTGATCGTCGGACCATGCCTGCCATTGCAGCCCCTGCGGCCGCACTCCCTTTTTCGTAGCGGCACAACAGCATGGAATTGAGCATGCCCTGGATCAGCGAATGGTCGCTCTTGACCTTCCATCGCAGCGCGCCCGAGGCCGGCACGATCTTTCCGCCACCGGCCAGTTCGTCGAGATATTCGACGATCACGTAGGAATCGACGACGATGTCACCATTGTCGAGGATCAGCGCCGGCAGCTTTTTCAGCGGATAGGTCTTCGAATATTCCTCGTTCGGCTGGCCCGGCACGACGGTGGTCGGCACGAATTCGATTTTATCGATCAGCCCGAGTTCGATCGCGGCAATGCGCACCTTGCGGGCAAAGGGCGAGGCGGGAGAGAAGGTGAGTTTCATGGGAGCTTCCTTAAGTTCTTGAATGGATCTCGGGACGTCATTGCGCGGGCTTGTCGCCGGCCATCCACGTCTTCTTGCCGACAATCCGTAAGACGTGGATGCTCCGGCATCAAGGCTCGGGCAATGACGAGTTGTCGGAGGCTTCAGACGTCGAAATCACGCCGCAATAATCTCCTGCCGCTGCTCGCCCAGACCCTCGATGCCGAGCGTGACGACGTCGCCGATATTGAGGAATTTCGGCGGCTTCATGCCGGCGCCGACGCCGGGCGGCGTGCCCGTGGTGATGATGTCGCCGGGCAGCAGGGTCAGGAATGTCGAGACATAGGCGATGCACTTGGCCATGGTGAAGATCATGGTCGAGGTCGAGCCGGTCTGGCAGCGCGTGCCGTTGACGTCGAGCCACATCGACAGCTTTTGCACGTCCGGAATTTCGTCCCTGGTCACAAGCCACGGGCCGACCGGGCCAAAGGTGTCGTGCGACTTGCCCTTGGTCCACTGTCCGCCACGCTCCTGCTGGAAATAGCGCTCCGAGACGTCGTTGCAGACGCAGTAGCCGGCCACATGATTCAGCGCGTCGGCTTCGGAAACATATTTCGCGCGGGTGCCGATGATGGCGGCGATTTCGACTTCCCAGTCGAGTTTTTTGGACTCGCGCGGCTTTTCGACGGCGTCGTTGGGGCCGGAGAGCGAGGTGTTGGCCTTCAGGAAGAAGATCGGCTCGGGCGGAATCGGATTGCCGGTCTCCTTGGCGTGATCGACATAGTTGAGGCCGATCGCGACGAATTTCGAGATGCCGGTGACGGGCGCACCGAAACGGGGCTTGCCGGAAACCGCTGGCAGCGAGGCGGGATCGATGGCGGCCAGCTTCTTGAGTGAATCGGGAGCGTAGGCCGCGCCGTCAAGATCCCGGACATGGGCCGAGAGATCGCGCAACTGGCCGGATTTATCGATCAGGCCGGGCTTTTCCGCCCCCTTGGCCCCGTAACGAACAAGCTTCATTTTTCAGCACTCCCTTGAGGTTCTTCTTTACTTGGAACGCTTCATGGAACAGCGCGGGGGGAAATTCAACTGCCGGCCGCATGTTGCATTGCAGGGCAGGGTCACGTCAGCGCCATGAATTTGAAGGCGTCGCCCTCGCGCTTGATATGGCCGGCATTGAAATGCCCGCCGATCACCAGGACTGGCTTGTCGGCGAAACGCGAGAACAGTTTTCGCCGGGTCTCGGCCGATTGTCTGGGGTCGCTGTCGGCGGTCGACGACCAGTCGAGATGCGCCATCTGGCAGGGGTGGTGGGCAACGTCTCCCGTCAGCAGGCCTTCCTCGCCCTCTGATTTGATGTGGATGCTCATATGCCCGGGGCTGTGGCCGGCTGTCGGGATCAAGGTGATCTCGTCGGTGAGTTTGGCGTCGCTCGCCACCAGGTCGGCCTTGCCGGCATCCGCGATCGGCTTCACCGAGTCCGCGAACACTGCGATATGGGCAGGCTCCTCGCTGTGGTCGCGCCAATGCTCATACTCGGTCTTGCCGAACACATAGCGTGCGTTCTTGAACGTCGGCACCCATTTTCCATCGACGAGGCTGGTGTTCCAGCCGACGTGATCGACATGCAGATGCGTGCACAGCACGGTGTCGATGCTGTCTGGGGGAAAGCCGGCCCTGGTCATGGTCTCGAGGAACGGATCCTTGCGGTTGTTCCAGGTCGGCACATTGCGGCCCTGCTTGTCGTTGCCGAGCCCGGTGTCGACCATGATCCGCCGCGTCGGCGTTTCCAGCATCAGCGAATGGATCGACATTTTCAGCCGGCCCTCTTCATTGGCAAAATGCGGGATCAGCCAGGGCAGCTTTTGAATCTCTTCGTTGGTCGCAAGCGGCAGGATGAAGCGCGTGCTGCCGACTGTCTCAAGCTCGACGATCTTTGTGATTTTGACCTTGCCCACGTTCCAGTGCATTCCAGCGTTCCCTTTTTTAACGTGCGCAGTCGACGATGACGGTGCCGAGCTTGTCGCCCTTCTCGACGGCCAGATGCGCCTGTGCGGCGTCCGACAGCGCGAACTGCCCAGCGACGTTGTGGATGCGCGGCGCGGCGGCGAGCCACTTTGCGATGTCGGTTTGGGCCGCCGCCAACAGCGGCGGCGGCAACGCGAACAGCACCAGCGATCGCAGCGCGATGCATTTCTCCATCATCTCGCGCATCGGCACCACGGGCGTGCGGTTGCCGTTGGTGGCATAGACCGCGATGGTCGAATTCATGCCCATCAGCTTCAGCGTGGTTTCGATGTTGCCGCCGAAATCGACATCGACGACGCGGTCGACGCCGCGCTGCCCGGTAAACGCCATCGTCTTCGCAACGACGTCATCCGTCTTGTAGTTGATCACGAGATCGGCGCCCGCGAGCCGCGCCTGTTCGGCCTTGGCCGCCGAACTGACCGTCGCGATGACCTGCGCGCCGCCCCACTTCGCCAGTTGCACCGCGTAATGCCCGACCGCGCCGGCGCCGCCGGTGATCAGCACGCTCTTTCCCAGAATCGGTCCATCGCAGAACAGGCAGCACCATGCGGTCATGCCGGGAATGCCGAGTGTGGCGCCTTCGGCAAACGACAGCCGGTCCGGCAACGGCGTCACAAGGTGCTCGGCAAGCGCTATATATTCGGCGGCGGTACCGAAGGCCCGGCCATTGCGCTGACCGTTGAACAACCAGACGCGCTGCCCAACCGTCAGCCGTTTCACGCCGTCACCGACCTGGTCGATGATCCCCGCGCCGTCGCTGTTGGGGATCACACGCGGATATTCCATCGCGCGATAACTGCCGCCGCGGCGGCCGACATCGGCGGGATTGATCCCGGATGCCTCCAGCCGCACGCGCACTTCGCCGGGACCCGCGACCGGGGCTCGGCATGTCGCCATAGGTCAAGACCTCGGGCGCAGGGCCCGTTCGTTCGTACCAGACCGCCTTCACAGCGTTCCCGGGAACGCGCCGCCATCGAGCAGGATATTTTGCCCGGTGATGAAGCCGGCCTTGTCGGCGCAGAGGAAAGCGCAGGCGAGACCAAATTCATCCGGCTCGCCGAAACGGCCGGCAGGATTTTGCTTGGTACGTTCCGCCATCTGCTCCTCCACTGTGATGCCGCGTTTTGCGGCCTCCGCCTTCGCGGTGTTGCGCAGGCGGTCGGTCAGGAAGGGGCCTGGTAACAGGCCGTTGATGGTGACATTGTTGATCACGGTTTTTCGCGATAGTCCTGCAACGAAACCGGTGAGGCCGGCGCGCGCGCCATTGGAGAGGCCGAGAATTTCGATCGGCGACTTCACCGCGGCGGAAGTGATGTTGACGATGCGGCCGAATTTTCGCGACATCATGCCGTCGACCGTCGCCTTGATCAGCTCGATCGGGGTCAGCATGTTGGCGTCGATCGCCTTGATCCAGTCGTCGCGGGTCCAGTTGCGGAAATCGCCGGGCGGCGGGCCGCCGGCGTTGTTGATCAAAATGTCCGGTTCAGGACAGGCCTTCAGCACATCTGCGCGGCCGGCCGGCGTGGTGATGTCGCCGACGATCTCGGTGACGGTCACGCCCGGGTTCGCCTTTCGAATTTCGTCGGCGGTTTGTTTGAGCACCTCGGCGCCGCGCGCCGTCAGCGTGACGTGAACGCCTTCACCGGCGAGTGCCATGGCGCAGGCGCGGCCAAGACCCTTGCTGGAGGCGCAGATAATGGCGCGGCGGCCTTTGATCCCAAGATCCACTGTTTCACTCCCGTTATTTCAGATGATTTTTTGAAGTCGGACGGCGGCACCATAGCCAACCTCCGCGGCCCTGATAAGGGACCGCGCGCGGCGAAAATGCATGGCGGGAAGGGCAGGGATGCCCGGGCGCGAGCCTAGATGTGCCGTTGTTTCTTCAGCCGATCGATGGTTGCCGTCACATCCGGAGGCAGGGACCGAAAACCCCGCTGTCCCGCGGCCGAGAACAGCGGTCGCAGTTGCGATCCGTTCAGGAACGACGGCTGGTGGCTGGCAGGGACAAGCTGATCGAAAATGAGCACAAACGTGGTCGCGACCAGACCGACGCGGATCGCGCCAAGCGTGGCCCCGCCGAGGCGATCGCCGATACCGGTCTCGGCGCCGATGGCGTCGTCCAGCGCCATCCGGGCGAGCTTTCCGAGCCCCATGCCCGCGATCAGGAAGATTCCGAAGAACAGGAACCAGCTCTGTGAGAGCGGCGAAGACGGCGTGCTCTCGAGCTGCGGCGCGACCATCGACATCGCCCATACCGCGAGCGGCATCGCAACCAGATACGCGAGGATGGTGACCGCGCTGCGCAACAACCCGGTCTTGAAACCGGTGACGATGGCAATGATCAATCCGAGATAAACGGCAATATCGAAACTGTTCATGCAAGAATTCCCAGGCGCTCCTCCATGCCGCAGGTTTGTCAATGAATCGGGTTTGCGATCGCTAAAATCGTCTGGATCGCGAGTGCCGTAGGGTGGGCAAAGCGAAGCGTGCCCACCATTCGCGATGGTGTCGTTGATGGATGGTGGGCACGGCGCAAGCGCGCCTTTGCCCACCCTACGCTCCCCGCAATGACGTCAGTGGCACATCTCCGCCTTGATCATGTCGGCCGCCTTCTCGCCGATCATGATGGTCGGCGCGTTGGTGTTGCCGCCGATCAATGTCGGCATGATCGACGCATCGACCACGCGCAATCCCTCGACGCCGTGCACCTTCAGCTTTGGATCGACCACCGCCATCGGATCGTTGCCCATCTTGCAGGTGCCGACCGGGTGATAGACGGTGTCGACGCGCTCACGCAGGATTTTGCGGATGTCGTCGTCGGTGCGTACGTCCTCGGTGAACATGTCTTTCTTCTGCAGCGCGCGCATCGCCGGCGTCTCCAGGAGCCGCTTGGTGATCTTGTAGCCGCCGACCATGGTTTCCAGATCCTCCGCCTCGCCGAGGAAGTTCGGATCGATCAGGGGCGGGGCCAGCGGGTCGGCGCTATTGAGCCCGACATGGCCGCGGCTCTTTGGCCGCAACTGGCAGACATGGAGCGAGAAGCCGATGCCCTTGTGACGCTTGCGGCCATGATCGTCGGTCAGCGCCATGCCGAAATGCAGCTGGACGTCGGGGACATCGAGCTCGGGCCGGGTTTTCAGGAAGCCGCCGCATTCGGCGAAGTTAGAGGTCATCGGACCGCGGCGTTCGCGCCGGTACTGGCGGATAGCGCGCAACAGCCGCGGCAAGCCCTTCAGCGACATGCCGTTGAAGTTCGGATTGTCGGACATGTAGCCGAACACGAAGTCGGGATGGTCCTGCAGGTTCTGGCCGACGCCGGGCAAATGATGCACGCTTGGAATTCCGTGCTTGCCGAGTGCGGCGGCCTCGCCGACGCCGGAGAGCATCAGCAATTGCGGGGTCTGGAACGCGCCGGAGGCGACGATCACCTCGCGCCGGGCGCGAAGCTGCTTCAGCTCCTTGCCCTGGCGGTATTCGACCCCGACCGCGCGCTTGCCTTCGAACAGGATGCGGGTGGCCTGCGCTGCTGGTCTCGACGCGCAAATTGGCGCGGCTGCCGATATGCGGATGCACATAGGCGCGCGCCGCGCTCCAGCGCTCGCCGTTGTTCTGTGTCACCTGGTAGATGCCGAGGCCCTCGTGATCCTCGGCGTTGAAGTCCTCGCGAATCCGGAATTGGCCTTCCTGCGCCGCCTGCATGAAAATCTGCTGCACCGGATTGTCGGTACGTAATTTGTTGACGGCGAGAGGGCCGTCCTTGCCGTGATATTCGCCGCCGAAATCGGCATTGTTTTCCGAGCGCTTGAAGTAGGGCAGCACGTCGGAGAACGACCAGCCGGGATTGCCCAGCGACGCCCATTGATCGTAATCGCTGCGGTGGCCGCGGATATAGACCATGGCGTTGATCGCGGACGAGCCGCCGAGCCCCTTGCCGCGCGGCTGATAGCCGATGCGGCCGTTGAGGCCTTTCTGCGGCACGGTGTTGAAGGCCCAGTTGTTGATGTTGCCGGTGACCATCAGCGCCAGCGCAAAGGGCGTCGTGACCACCCAATTGTCGTTCTTGCCGCCGGCGTCCAGCAGCGCCACCGATGTCGTTGGATCCTCCGTAAGCCGTCCCGTCACGGCGCAGCCGCCGGAGCCGCCGCCTACCACCACGAAGTCGAAAGTGTCCGTCACGCGCGTCCCCCCAAAACCGTCTTTTGCGGCAAAACTCCGCTTTTGCGCCGTTAATGGCAAGAGCGGTTCCATTTCCGGATTTCCGGGCCAAAACCCCTGATCTGGCTGTCACAAAATCCTCAAAACCGGGCCTTTTGCCCTTTCCAAAGCAGGTGGGCGTTGATACATACGCCCCGCACCCGTTGGCGATGCCCGGGTTGCCTTCTCAGGAAGCCTCTGGAACGGATCGATCGGCGCCTTCGCGTTGACCGGCTTCGTTTCCAGCCCGGCTAGAGAGAGGCGCGCACGGTTTAACGCGGGGTGGAGCAGCCCGGTAGCTCGTCAGGCTCATAACCTGAAGGTCATAGGTTCAAATCCTATCCCCGCAACCAAATTAACCCTTCTAAGTCAAAGACTTAGAAGGGTTTTTCATTTGGATAGTCTCCGTCAGAAATCTGCCGTGTCAACAGTATGTCAACGATCGCCGATTGTTGCTGCCCCGGATTGTCTGCTCTGTACCGAGCATTCGAATCCCTCCGCCAGCCAAATATGAGCTGCCGTACTTTCTGGGGCGCGAAGGAAGAGCGGAGGCTTGTTATCCTTTGGCAGTAATATGGCTGCACTCTTTCGGCGTGCCGCGTCCTACATCGACCTTATCCTCAAGGGCGCGAAGCAAGCGGACCTGCCGGTTTAGCTCCCGACCAAGTTCGAGCTAGTCGTCAACTTCAAGACCGCTAGAGCGCTCGGCATGACGTTCTCAATCGCGCCGGTGAAGTGATTGAATAGCGCACGGTGGCCGCGGCTGGCACTGAGCGAATATCTTGAGCCGGCCTGACGATGTCCGCTGTTGAGAGTAGAACGGACATCGGAATAGCAGATGCTCAAGTCCGCTAATGACCCAAATGAGACTTGGACGCATGGAAGGAGGATGATCCACGCTGCCGGGCACTGGGCTGGAACATCTAACGCCTTAAGCGCAGCTTATGGTAGCCGGACCGCCCTGTTGATTTGGATCAAACGTAGGCACTCTGGAATTGGACGCATTGGCAGATGGTTCATCTAAGCGACTAACTCGCGAGGACGTTCGACCCAACCCGAAAAGGGGAAACATCATGTCCAAGGACCGCAAACGGACGAAAAAGGGCACCGTGTCCAAGGACAGCAAACGGACGAAAAAGGGCACCTTGTCCAACGACAGCAAACCGACTGAACAGGGCGCCGTGTCCAACGACAGGAAACCGACTGAACAGGGCACAGTATTCAAGGACAGCAAGCCGACTGAACAGGGCGCCGTGTCCAACGACAGCAAACCGACTGAACAGGGCACAGTGTTCAAGGACAGCAAGCCGACTGAACAGGGCACCGTGTCCAAGGACAGCAAGCCGACTGAACAGGCCGCCGTGTCCAAGGGCAGCAAACCGACTGAACAGGGCACGGCTGGCGAGACGCCGTTTTTTGACTTCACCAAACTTATGAGCCAGTTCCGACTTCCAGGCGTCGACTTCGCGGCCCTTGTGGACCGCGAACGGAAGAACATCCAAGCTCTCGTCGAAGCGAATAGGGTCGCTTTCGAGGGCTGGCAGCGCCTCGGTCGTCGGCAAGCAGAAATTTTCCAGGAAACGATGAAGAAAGTGGTTGCCGATGCTGGCCAGGTTGACCCCATGAAGCGCGCGGATCTCGCCAAAGACGGTTTCGAAAAGGCCCTGGCTAACATGCGAGAACTAGCGGAGATGGGTTCCAAATCTCAGAGAGAGGCCTTCGAGGTGGTCCGCAAGAGGATCGAAGAGAACGTGGAAGACATCCGAAATTTTGGAAAAAAAGCTGGAAAATGAACGGCCTGTCGAGAAGCGTAACCAGCGTCCAGCTCCATGGCTCTCTGGTAAGCTTGAGTGAAAACAAAATCAGTCGAAGCGGCCCGGCTATCTAGCAGCCTAGAAAGCGAGACGGTCAGACCGCTGGGTGGCAAACATCTGCATCTCGTTTACCTCACGTGGATAAAGCAGACTGAAGTCCTACTTCGCCCGCTGGAAGGTCCGGATCTGAGGGGGAGCGACATGGTTTCGCGTGGCCGGCAAATTCCGCTTTTTTGCGCGCGGCGAAATGTCTGGTTATGGCACAAAGCGGACGTGCTACAGGCCGGCCCCGATGTCCGCTTTCAGGAGCGAAGCAGACATCCCCGCAGCCTTGCCACCGAGGTCTGCTTTTGACCCGAACCGGACTTCGGTCGGTTTCAACGCGGCGCGAACTCCCGGGGGATCACGGCCCCGGCGGCGTCCCATAACGGCCGAAATGTGGCGCTTGCCGTGCCCACTCGCCTATTTCTTTCCCCTTCTCCGCCCAGCTTAGAGCGCGTTTCGCATCCACGATTGCCGCAATCGCCCTTAGTGCTGCAGAGAGGTCCATTGCGTCCGGTGGAGCAAGCGATGCGAACCGAATTGTCCTTTCAGCGCAAGCTGCGCCGCATGCTTGTTGCTGCCGCCATCGTTGGCCCCGTGGCGCTGACGCCCGAAATGAGTGCGGCCGAAGGCTTGCTTGATTTATTTTTCGGTGGCGGCCAGAAACAACAGCAGCAGACCTCGCCTTTCAACAACAATCCGCAATCACCACCGCCACGGCCGGTCGTCGTAAGCGCGGGACCTGCCTTCTGCGTGCGCAGTTGCGACGGCAAATATTTTCCGCTGATGCGCGGCGCGGCCTCGCCAGCGCAGCTGTGCCAGGCCTTCTGTCCGGCAAGCCCGACCAAAGTTTTTTTCGGCTCCAGCATCGACAGAGCCTATGCCGCAACCGGCGAACGCTACGCCGATAGCGAAAACGCCTTTGCCTATCGGAAGGCGCTGCGCGCCGATTGCACCTGCAACGGCCATAATCCCGCCGGTCTTGCGTCAGTCGATCTCGCGATGGACGGCTCGTTGCGCTCGGGCGACGCGCTCGCCACCGCTGACGGGTTCGTCGCCTATTCCGGCATACGGGTCGGCCACGACCAGAACCCGGATTTCACGCCGCTTCCGGCGGCGACCATCACGCCGAAGCCGGTGCCCGCGCGCGACAAGCGCGTAGATGCGAATTGATGCTGCAATCACTGCCCGACGGAGTGGTTCTGGGTAAGCGATGACAACGTCGCTCGCGTCGATCTCTGCGACGCCGTCTACCAAAAGGTGGGACTGTCCCGGTTGGCCCTGGTTGAACAGATCTTGAAGGAGATCACCGACTCCTTGGAAAGGGCGAGACCGTCAAGCTCACAGGCCCGTCACCGCGCGGACCGTCTCACGTCTGCAGCACGACCACCGGGGCACCGACCGGCACGCGATCATAGAGGTCGACGATGTCTTGGTTGACAAGCCGGATGCAGCCGCTCGACGCTGCCGTACCGATAGTATGCGGTTCGTTAGTTCCATGCAGGCGGAAATAGGTATCCTCGCCGTCACGGTAGAGATAAAGGGCGCGCGCCCCGAGCGGATTTTCAGTTCCGCCTGGCATGCCACCAGCATAGGCCCGATACTGGGGCATAGCTCGCATCATGTTCGCGGTCGGGGTCCAGTTCGGCCACGTCTCTTTGCGCCCGATCACGGCGGAGCCCTGGAAGTTGCGTGCCTCTGCCCGTCCGACACCCACAGCATAGCGTAGCGCTCGGCCGCCCGGTTGGACCAGATAGAGGCGCCGCTCCCTAATATTTACCACCACCGTACCCGTTCGATATGGCGCGCCGTAGGCGACCTCCTGGCGCATGAGATCGGGGTGGATCGACACGAAAGGTACGGAATGCGGCTCGCCCGTGATCGAGCGATAACCTCCCGAGCACCCGGCCAGCAGGAATGGAAGCCCAGCCACGACCGCGCGACGGCTCAAAGTCTTGTCGTTCATGACGACAAGCATATGCCTCCGTTGCTGTCATAATTGTGATCTCTAGCGAACACAGGGCGAACGATCGCGCATTCCCAGCGTGTGTGACAAATCTGCACGACCGTCCGCCAGTTCGCGACAAATAAGCGGCGACGGGACCGGGCAGATAGCTGGCGGCTTAAACTCCCGGCGCGGCGGCCGTCCAGTGAGACTGATCAGCGAGATCCTAGCACCGTGACGATGGCAGCCAGCGTTCGCTGGTCGCGACGAGGCTTGAAGGACTTCCGCTAATAGCACCAAGCGGACTTGGCGATGAGTTAGTCTGATGTCTGCTTTCGGGGGTAGACCGGACATGCCGCCCGGAGCCGGGCATGTCTGCTAATGACCCAAAGCGGCATTCGGCCGCCATTGGACGCGGCCGAAATGGCATGCGGAGCTATCCGATCATGCATTTTTGACTTGCGCTGTCGTTTTTCAATTAAGTAGGCGAGGCTATATCGACACGGCACCGCTTGAACCACGCGATGCTCTTGCTCTAAGTAAGTCGCGCAGGCAGCGCGGCACCGCGTCGCCCTCGGCGAGCGCCGGGCATACCGCTCGTCATTTATTAAAATCGTCCATTTAACGATAACCGCATTCCTCGTCCTTTAGGACAATACGGTTCGACATCATCGGCGGCTATCAGATCATCGGGGCTATCAGAAGTACCAAAGCCAGCCCGGCAACGTACTGATGATGGAGACGCAAATGACCGGACAACCGATCCATGGATGGATTTTCTTTTGGGGAGAAGCGCGCACCTGCGTTGGCTACGACGTTAGCCAAACTTGCGCACGACTGCATTCAGACGAACTGAGGCTCTTCCGCTAGACTTTTACGCGACGTTCGACGACTTTCTCACAGTTGGCAAATGCCGCCTCGCGTGGCGGTGGCAGGACGATGTTGGTGTAATTTTCGAAGCATGGGTGGATGACCCGTTTGACCAACTACATGGCCTCTTACCCGTCGTTCGAGCGACTTTCGCAACATGATCCAGACGCTGACGCGCAAGAATGCCTAGCCAAAATGCCGAGCGGCGCGATCAGTCCAAGGCCAGCAACCGGTCGAGGTCGGCCCAACCTGGCCGGCTGAACTGGGCGGCGGTGAGGGTGCGGTGACGAGGGGCGCTGATCGGCGGCGCGTGTGAGCCGAGGCCGGAATAGCGGGCGGAGGCCACCGCCGGTGGGCGGCGACATGGTGTGCAGCGTGGTGCTGGCGCTGAGGGTTGGCAAAGGGCACCCGCGCGCCGAGCGCGCGTCCGAGCAAGCTTAAGCCGGAGCGATGCACTGAATAAGCGTCGCAGATTGATGGAAGCGTGATGCGCATATTGCGACCCTAAGAATTCAACGAACGTTGTGCAGAGGCAGGCGCAATGTCCGTTGAACTGCTGGGCCCCTCAACCTTTAGCGTTTATGTATCCGCTTTGCGCTCGCGCGGCCTAGCATAGGATTTAGTGACGTGGGATTCCCTGCGCGACAGTGTCCAGCTTGCGTCCCCGCTTGGGCTTCATTCTCAGAGATATTTGCAGGGCGTGCGCCTTCATGGCTGTAGCGGCGAGACCGCGACCCAGCTCGGCCGCAATCTGCGCGGTCGGATATTTCCGCGCCATGCTCTGCAACTTCGCTATGTCTTCCACCGTCCAGCGTTTCCGCTCCAAGTTCCTCTCCTAGAATTGCTCCAACGCATAAGCTGGCAAAATATGGAAAGTTCGTAAAATAGGGGCAGACAGGCAGCCGATGGAACTGAAGGCGAAGGGGAACGACCTAACCACTGAGAGCGTCAGATCAGCAACGCCTGCGCGGCAGCGGCTGGATCAAAGCCCCAGGCGGGAGCGGTACCCCCGCCAAGAGCAGGCCGGCCCGACGCCCATATTTGTTTGTGCAGTAGCTGGCCCGGATTTCGTCCGAAGGGGCCCCGCGCGTAGCGTTCATGCCGCACGCGCTTCAAAGTTCGGACTCAAATTTGCCTACCGACTCAATTCACTTCGGACAATGCGATTGGGGCGCGTTCGCCGATCTGTATAGGGTATTAGTCATGGAAACAGAACACCTGCCACCTAACACGCAAGGTTGCCTCGCCGAACTTTCACCTGGGATTGACGAAAACACGCACGGCGCTGTTTCCCACGAGGTCGCCTTTCGAGGAGATGATCCGTTACTTTGGGGTGACGATTACAGCGACGAGATGTTCTCGCAGCTTGAAAGGAATGCCCGGCGGCGAAGGTTGTTGGTTCAGACTCCAACATCATCTTCAGAAACGCGGCTGATGAAAGCCAACGCCGCACTAGTCTAAGACGGAACCGCTCCGATTTTGGGGTCCGTATAACCAGTCTTGGCGAGTGCATAACGCCGTGACATCGCAGACGCACGCATCATTTTCTCCGCCAGCGCCGTATGGGCAGTGGGAGAATCGCGCCGATTCGTAACCACGAACAAATACGCGAATTTTGCCAGTTCCTTGCCCATGAGTGGGGAGGAAACCGTCACCATTCCTATGCCGTTCCTGCCAAAGGAAAATCGTCGGCGATGGTCCCGAACGGTTGATGGTAAATGGTCGGCAGTTGGTCTGGCGGACGCGGTATCGAAATATGCCTGGAGCGGAAAAAACTTTGCTGAGACTAAAGCCGAGTTAGATCAATTCGCCGCAGATCTACAGTCCGCTATTCAACGTGATTCCAATATCGAGGTTTGCACCATCTTGCGGGCGATAATGCATTGGGGCGGTGTAGATAATAAGCATCGACAGAAGCGGACGTTTGAGTGGATCCAACGAAACGCGGATGAGATTTCTGCCAAGCTTTCGAACGCAGTCGATCTGATTAAGGACGAGCAGGCCTCGCTAAATTCGTTTGACGGTGTAAATCTGATAATGAACTCGACGATGACGAAGATCGTGAGCCTTGCCGATCCCGAACAGAAGCTTGTGATCTACGACGGTCGAGTCGGTGGTGCGCTCGGCTACTTCGTTGCCAGATTTGCGGAAGAACGAGAAATTCATCAATACGCTCTTGCCGATCAATTACTTTTCGCCGTGGACCGAGAGGCCAAACGGAGACCCGACACAAACCGCATTCATTTTCCGGCATTGTTCGGCAAAACCAGAGATCGCTGTCATGCCTCGATGGTGCGATGGGCATCGCAACTAATCTGGCAAGTCGCGAAAGAATGCCAAGCGAGCCCGAGAGAAATCGAAGCTGCCCTGTTTATGTGGGGATATAACGTTGCAGGAGAACCAGATGATTGGCCGGTGGTATGACGGGGGACCGGGGCGGTCGTGGGTGGGACTTCCGGAATTCTGAAATGCAACCACGAGGCCGAATGTCCGCTCTTGGCACAGAGCGGACATGCCCGCGTGGTCCGACCAACGTTCGCTATTGGGGGTAATAGCGGACATCCTTGCCGCGATGCGATCTGGCATACCGCTTTGAAACGCGGCCGGCGGCGCTCTGCGGAATCGGAAGGGAACAAGGATACCGAAGATCGGGGGTGGTGTCACTCCTTGCTGCGTTGGGCTTTCGGCTTCGGCTCACCGTCAACGACCCATCCTCAACGTACGACGCGTAGGCAGCATCGATCGCAAAGTTAATTGGCATGCCGGCGGGCCAAAAGGCGCGCACCGGTTTCTTAACCGTTCTGCGTCACCTTGATCGGGCCGCGGAACCGGTATTGCGTACCGCGGCATTCTGGACGTTTTTGGAATGGCCCGCCGGTTGCACAGCCCGGCGGGTTTTCTGGCGGCCCACCGCCGTTTCGCACCTCCTTTGGCGGACTGCAAGAAAGCGAACAGCGCTACGGTCACCTCAGCATCGCTTTTTTGCGGCGGCCCCCCGGCGCTGTGCGCGCAAGATATTGAACCCGGATTGCCGCAGCCACGCCACCAAACCGCCTAACGACTCAACGACGCCTGTTGCAGCGGGCCGGGGGCGATGCACATTGGTGCAGCAATGGTGCGCTTTGGGTCCATCTAATCTAACTGCGGCCCTGAGTGGTTTACGCCGCGCTTTCTTGGCGTCGTTCGAGGTCTCGGACCGGCTGAGAAAGGTGGCCGAGCCACCCTGGATATTCGCGGCGCGAAAAACCTGCACCAAAGGGAGGAGCTGATGGATACCCCAACGTCTGCGGCACCCGACGAAAAACCGCCTCCGCGAGAAATGGCTTTGGCGACACAACCCGGCAAATCGGCAACGCAAGAGAAGTCGGAACCCTCTGGCCCGCTGGAAATCAGCGCCGAACGGATCAGCTCTTCGGTCGCCCGGCTAACCTCTAATTCGATAGAGGAACTTCAGGGGTTGGCTTCCGAACTCCAAAAAATGCAAGAATTCCTGAAGTCCGAGGTCGACAACGTGCAGCGCCAAATCGACAGCGCGTTGGCCGGAATTAATATCATTGTCGAAACGATTAGCCCGTGGAAAAGCATCGCGGGCTCACAATCACTTCCATCCGGCACTCGCAATGTTCGCGCAGGGGGACCGGCAGCCAATATTGAGCAACGCAGTCGCGTCGGGTAACAACGGACGGGGTGGGTCGCTCAGCGATATTTGCTGGTTTCCGAGTGCACGGTGCGACTCCCTCCCGAAAGACCGGGCGAGAGGCCTACCAGGAAAGCAAACAGGCAGTGACTGGCAAACACTCAGCTGAATTCCCCAACATGGCCCAGCGAACCGTTATGCAATGTCTAAGCCTTGACGATTGGAAGATCGCCGCCCGCCTTCCCATTCCAGTGAGTGAACTGATGCTGAGCCGCATACGCAGTTATGGTTGGATCGAGGTTCGAGGTGAAAAGCATCATACGGCAATCAAGCTCACCTCGGCGGGGCTCAAGGCGATGCGGTTCGGCCATTTGAAAACGTCAGCCGGCTTGTAGAGCTGGGGCCGTGGCGACAGTCAATGGTCGGTTCACGTCATCCTTCCCGCGAGCATGCCGCCGTGTTCTCAGTGCAACATCTCTTTTGTTCCTGCGATGGAACGGCATTTTGGACTCGCACCCGCCACGCCCGGTGCTAGTTTGTAAAAGACCGGGGCGGGCATTGAGTAAGCAATCAATTTTGAGGATCCCGGCGCAGCCCGCAGAGCGCCAATGCTCTGCGGGATATTTTCTGTAACGGCAGGTCAAGATTCGCGAGCAGTGGGTAAGTTGGCAATGAGGTCGCTGGTTCAGGTAAAGCCGAAAGAGCCGATCGGCTGCAAACCGTTACGGGGCACAAAGCTATGGGCTGGTGACTGCGTAGGGTCAGAGTTTAGGGGCTCGACAACCACGACGGAAACACAATCCTTGCCTGAGCAAGTGACCGGAGCAATCACGCCCGATCAAAAAGAGTGATGCGGCTCGACTTCACGGACATACCGGCGAGCAGGGCCGAGCAAGATCTTTGTCTCGTGTCGTCCTGCGCTGGTACGTCCGCAGGCGCAAACAACGCTTTCACTGTGCCATCGCATCGCTTGGGAGCCGGCCAACAGAGCGTAAGAGCGCCGCCTAGGGTCGAGCATTGTCGGAACGGAGCAAGAGCGGGATTCGAAAAATCTTGAACCCGACGATTTCGGGATAGCCATCCGCCGCACCCGCCGCGACCAAGGCCAAGACTGCAGCCGGCACCTCTCCATTGATCAGCCGGTTGATCGCCGTCGTTTGACCCTCGCTGAGTTGAACCTCTGGGGCCCCGGCTGCCACGATCGCAGTCCTGATACTGCCGTTAGACATAGAATGCTTGCTGTCGATCGCAATCTTCTTGCCGATCAGGTCGGAGACGGACTTGATGTCCGGGCGAGCCATCACAACGGCAATCAGAAGGTCCGTGTCATTGGCCGACGCAGGCGCGTTGTTTTCGCCATGGCCGCGCCCCGACGTTTCCGTGCGACTGGACCTGTCCCCGTTGCTCGGTTTGATGTCTGACGACGGGTTCACGGTAGCAACTGTGATAAGTTCCGCGAGCACCGTGGCGGCCGCCACCCTTGCCTCGATCGTTCTGGCGTCGGCATTCGCAGCCCCCAAGGTTGGATGCGGTTCCGCGATACTTGCGAGGGTCGTTTTGGAATCTGCCGCGGCGCTTCCCGCGAGTTCTAGGCGCCGTTTCGATGAGTCAGTCTGGAGCGGGATACGAGTTGTCGAGGCCTCGGCCCTCGCGGCGATCCCTGGCGGACTTCGCGGTTCTGCTTGCGAGACGCGGCCCGCGGCGAGGGTGAGCGAACGGCAGCTTTTCTGCCTTCCACGCACTTTCCGGTTTGCTATTCGCCGCCGTGGAATTGATCCTGAATGCGGCGAGCTTGATAGGTGGACCAGCTGTGTACTCGAGACAGGCGAGCCCATTCGCGCCAGCGCATGATACCACGGCCGGTTGACGGCCGCAGCCGACCAGTGTGGCAGCCAGCGCGCCAATGAGAAGCGCCCGCAAGCATTCCTCCTAAAGAGGCTAAGCTCCGCCCGCAATTCTTGCTGCGTGACGGTGTTCGCGCTGGTCGGCTATCTCTTGTCCAATACTCTTAAACAGGCATTAAACGTCGCCTCATCTCCGCGGGAAGATCCGGTGTGGTTAACAACAGCGTTGTGGGATGTAGCCGGACGCAAGGTTGCCACCGGGCGTGTGCTCAACAAACAAAGCATGCGGTTGTATGTGATCTTTACATGTAGATGTCTGCTTCTGGCACGAAACGGACGTGGTGTTCCTGCGGCTCGATGTCCGCTATCAGGGGTAAAGCAGACCTAGCTCAGGCACGGCTGGCCCTCTATCGGGTGCCGATCAACGGCGGCTGTTTGGGCAACACAGGCCACAGACGAAGCGAGGCAAATCGACGCGAATGACCCTTAACGGACCTCTCGGTGCTTTCGCCTAAACCCAATCGGAAGGTATTGCTCTGTCCTTGGTATCCGGTACTTGCCCTGGACACCATCTCTCGTAGCCACCAGATTTACCGTCTCATCGTCAAATTGCGCCAACGGGCGTGGCGTTAAGTCAGAGACCGCCTTGAGGAGTTCCAATGACACATAGAGAACATGCGGATGCTGCCGTTGTCAGCGAGTCCGATGTGGCGCGCCGTCGTCGGCGCAAGGGGTTTCTGCGTTACATCCCCGGATTTACCTATATCTTGGTGATGTTCGTCATTGGGCAGATCGTCTTCGCTGATCCGAGAGCGACGATCCTCGATTATGCCGGCTATCGGCTAGCATGGGTTGAGGTTCTAATGGTCGCCGCGGCCATCGTTGCGATGGCCGAGCAGATGAAGGTATCGGATCCTGGCGTCAACAATATCTACGAAGTTCTGCTGATGGGAGCGATAGCAGTCCTGCAGATTGTGCTGTTTGCTCTCGCGGCCGCCGGTGTGCAACGCCTCGCCATGTTCAACAATACGGAATTCCTGCTGCTCACGGTCATCAACGTGGCGCAGACGGTCGTGGCGTTCCAGATCAACGCCGCGACGTTGATGCGGACGATCAGTTCGGATTAGGGAAAGGAAGCCTCGATGTCCGATGATGCGATGAAGGCCGAGCTGGAGCGCCTGCGCAGCGAGAACGCCGCGCTGAAGAAAGGCGCCTCTGCCGGCACAAGGATGAAGGTCAGCGATAAGGGAGCCGTCTCGGTCTACGGCATGGGACGCTTCCCGGTGACGCTGTACAAGGAGCAATGGCTCCGCCTCCTCGACATGGCGGATGAAATCCGCGCCTTCATTGCGGCGAATGAGGAGAAGTTGAAGGCGAAGGAGTGAGAGCGCCGGAGCAGGTCTCAATCCCGAGCTAAGGCGCGTTGGTCGCAAGAGGGGGCCAGCACCGTCGACAAACCGGGGCGCCACCAACCTTGGACTATTGCTGTGAGCGACTATCATCGCCCGCGCCGACGCAAATAACGGCTATGTCTGCTATTGGCACAAAGCGGACATTACGTCCGGCATCCGCGATGTCCGTTATTGGGGGTAAAGCGGACATGGGCCGGCGTCGCTAATGTTTGCAAATGACCCAAACCCAGACATCAACGAGCCCTTAGTCGCGTCTCGCTGGGCGGCAAACTGCTTAAGGGGTTTTCTCTCCCGCACTTACAGCGTCGCGCAATTGCTTTGCTAGTGCCTGCAAGAGCCTCCATCCGATGGTTCCGTTCCTTTCGACAAGCGGTCGGAATTCCCAGAAAGTGAGCCCGTAGCAAACCAGGTCCGTCGCGGCGGTCACCGTGGCCGAACGGGGCCCGCCGTCGATCAAAGCGACCTCGCCGAAGTACTGGCCGGGCCCGAGGGTAGCCCGGTTGACGCCTTTGCTTGAAACCCGGGCCTCTCCAGAGGCGATGATGAAGAAGGCGGCGCCCCCTGAGCCCTCCATGATGACGGTCTCGCCCTTTGCAAAGCGTCGTTCCTTGAGCAGACGTGCGATTTGCTCGGACTGTCTCCGGTCCATGCCGGCGAAGAGCTCCACGCGCTGGAGGGAGGCGACGGGGTCGCGACGAGGCGGGCCTGGGTCCGATACCCCGCTGCGCGCCTTGCCGGTGGTGATAGCGCGACACTGCAGGAGGTAGAGCGTCCCTCGCTGAAACGCCCATTCGATGTCGCGACGCGGGCCGTATACTTTCTCGCACCGTAGAGCGAGTTCACCCAACGACGCGAGTTGGACGTCATCGAGGCAGATCTGGTTCACTTGCGAGGGTGACACTTGCTGCTCGAAGGTGCCTCCGTTCGGGAGCGAGCGAATCGCGATGCGCTTGCGCCCGGCCTTGCTCTCCAGCACCCGACCGGAACGATCAAGACGGAAGTGGTCGGGGATTACCAGGCCGGCGACCACGGCCTCACCGAGACCCCAACTCGCTTCAATCAAACGCTCGTCCGCACCGGTGACTGGGTGCTCCGTGAACATCACCCCGGCGACATCGGGGTCAAGCAGCGTCTGCACGACAACGCCAACGCTCGGCCGGGTGAGCAGGCCGACACGCTGGCGGTAGGTGATCGCCGAGTTGGAGTTCGCAGACCACCATACTTCGCGGACGGCGCCGGGCACGTCGGCTGCCGTATGGACATTGAGCACGGTGAGGTGCTGCCCGGCGAAACTTGCTGCCGCGCCGTCTTCGTCGACGGCGGACGATCGGACGGCGAACGGCGCCGACAAGGCAGCGATGGCTTTCGCCACCTTTTCAATCGCCTTGTCGTCCTCCGAGGCGACGGCCTCGACCAGGTCGCCCGACAGCGCCACGCCGGGTGGAACCGGTAGACCTTGGCGCGCGGCGTCGCCGAGTCCCACGGCTTTCGACCCATAAAGCGACGTCTCGCGTGCTTTGCTGAAGGGGACGACCTTCTTCACCCGAGCACCGTGACCTCGCCGGCATCACCATCCACACGAACAAGAACGCCATTGGCGATTCGTCCGGTCGCCTCGCGAGTACCAACCACTCCGGGGATGCCGTATTCGCGCGAGACGATCGCGGCGTGCGAAAGCAGGCCGCCGTTGTCGGTAACGATCCCACCGAGCAGCGGGAGGAGAATGTTGAAGGCCTCGGTCGTCGACTCCGTCACCAGCACGTCGCCCTTGGCGATCTGGCCGAACTCGGAGGGCCCGGAGACGCGGCGGGCGGGCCCTTCGTAAACGCCCTTGCTCGCCGCGATGCCGTAGAGGACCCGGTCCTCGTGCTGCGCTTGGGAGCTACCGAAGACGTGACCCAGGCCGATGAAGATCGCGCGCATGACGCGACCGACCGATGGCGGCAAGGCCGCGAGGTCAGGCGGAGCCGGCGCGGGCGGGCCAAGCAATGCCGGTACATCTTTGGCGGTGTAGGCCGCGCGGTATTCGGCACGGCTGGCGAGCTCGTCCGCAGACGGACCACCAGTCCCGGCAACCAACGCGCACATTTCATCCAAGCTGGCGTCCAACATCTGATGGGGGTTGGAGAGGATGCCGCGGCCCGTGATCCGGTGGCCAGCCGCTAGGGCAGCGCGGCGCATGAGACCCGCGGCCCAGATGTCACTGTAGACGCCACGCTCGTCGCGGAGGCGATAGGTCAGGCGGGCCTCGCCGAGCAATTCGTCAAAATCGGCCTGGTGCGCTGCAGGAACATGGGTGCGAACCTCAGCAATGCGGGCATCGAGGTCCGAGGGGGCCTGAGCTTCTCCGGACACGGCGATGCGTATGGCTCTGAGGAGCGCGTCCGGTAATTCAAGCGCTGTGGGTTCGGCGATGTCGAAGCCATCGATGAGACGGTTGCCAACCAGATCAAGGTAGCCGGAGACAGCCGCGCCTGTTTCGCCACCGAGCGAGCAAAGGCTAGCGAGCACCTCCGCGGGGTCGCCGGCAGATTTGAGAATCTTGTGGGCAGAGCGGTCCTCGGCAAACGACTTCTTCAGTCGATCCATCTCATCGGAACCGCCCGAAGACACCGCCGCCGAACCGCGCATTAGTTCCAATAAATCGGACGGCGGCAAACCCGTCCAGTCGCCAACGTGTGCGAGGAAGTCGGAGGTTGGGATCACGGCACCGGCGGTGAAGCGCATGTGCTGCGCGATCATGGCCGAGTGGTGGTCGCGACATCGCGTCAGATAGGCGACCAGTTCCGCGTCGGAGAGGCCGTTCGGATCGACGGCCTGCAACTCCCGATGCATGGCAATGGCGGATGGCTTGCGGTTCTCGTCCCAGTCGCGAAGCTGCTCTCGCCAGAGCTTCTGCGCAAAGACCTGTTCCGCGCGCTGAAAGCGCTGGGGGATTTCCGTGTCCGGAGCCGGGAGCACCTGATTGTAGCCGAAGCCGTTCACGTAGCCTATCTGGAGACCGTCGATGAGCAGCCCGTAGAAGCGAGCAAAATCGTTGGTACCCCTCTTGAAGGAAGGGGGATGAGTCTCCTGGAAGTAGCGCGTCATCGGGCGCGGGAAGTGTACGGGGTCCTGCTCCCACGATCCTGGCCCCGGCGGCTCAAAACTCAGTTTGGTCGAGGTGTCTGACGCGGTCATGGCGATTCCTATCTCGGATAACCCGCAGATCTCGGGCCGTCGGTGGCGATGATTCCGACCTCGAAGGGGTCGACAACTATTCTGACATTCCCCGAATGAGCTCTAGGAGCGGCGCGAAGGCTAGCATTCTGCTGATTTCTCGTGAAGCTTGGGTTGCGATGCTACCAGCTTTGTTCCGGCGCCGATGGCGTGATCGAATGATCGGCTCACCATGTCTGGGTGTGGCACGAAACGGACGTACGCAGGAAGCCGGACGATGTCTGCTTAGGGGTAAAGCGGATCGTCCTGAACCGCGCCGAGGTCCGCTTCTGTTCCGAACCGACTTTAGTCGGTTTCAACTCGGCGCGAACTCCCGGGGGATCACGGCCCCAACGAAGTCCCATAACGGCCGAAATGTGGCGCTTGCCGTGCCCACTCGACTATTTCTTTCGTCTTCTCCGCCTAGCTTAGAGCGGGTTTCGCATCCACGATTGCGGCAAGCGCCCTTAGTGCTGCAGAAAGGTCCATTGCGTCCGTTGGAGCAAGCGATGCGAACCGAATTGTCCTTTCAGCGCAAGCTGCGCCGCATGCTTGTTGCTGCCGCCATCGTTGGCCCCGTGGCGCTGACGCCCGAAATGAGTGCGGCCGAAAGCTTGCTTGATTTATTTTTCGGTGGCGGCCAGAAACAACAGCAGCAGACCTCGTCTTTCAACAACAATCCGCAATCACCACCGCCACGGCCGGTCGTCGTAAGCGCGGGACCTGCCTTCTGCGTGCGCAGTTGCGACGGCAAATATTTTCCGCTGATGCGCGTCGCGGCCTCGCCAGCGCAGCTGTGCCAGGCCTTCTGTCCGGCAAGCCCGACCAAAGTTTTTTTCGGCTCCAGCATCGACAGAGCCTATGCCGCAACCGGCGAACGCTACGCCGATAGCGAAAACGCCTTTGCCTATCGGAAGGCGCTGCGCGCCGATTGCACCTGCAACGGCCACAATCCCGCGGGTCTTGCGTCAGTCGATCTCGCAATGGACGGCTCGTTGCGCTCGGGCGACGCGCTCGCCACCGCTGACGGGCTCGTCGCCTATTCCGGCATACGGGTCGGCCACGACCAGAACCCGGATTTCACGCCGCTTCCGGCGGCGACCATCACGCCGAGGCAGGTGCCCGCGCGCGACAAGCGCGTAGATGCGGATTGATGCTGCAATCACTGCTCGACGATCACATCTTGTAGTGCTTCTTGTTGGTACTTTTGGGACATGCCGAGACAACCCGACGATCTCTGCTATTGGCGGCAGAACGGACATGGGCCGGACATCGCGGGATGTCCGCTTATGACCCAAAGCGGACATGCAAGCGATTTACTACAAAATTCAAACGTTTGAGCGCGGGCCCAGCCTAGCTGCTCATCTTACGGCTTTGTCAGGTAAAGTTGGAACCAACTATGACGAGCTGCTCAACACCTTCGTGAGCGAACATCGCGACCTCCTTCATTCCCATCTTCGCATGTGCTTTCCGGGAAATGATATTGTCGCGACGGATGAATGTGATGCTATCTCGGCCGGGAAAACGCGCCCGCAGTGCATCGAACAAAACTCCGGCGAGGCCTTGGCCGCGCTCCGATTGAGCAACGCAAACTGGTCCGTAGAGGTAGGTATTTGGCGGCGGCGTGTAAACTGCCCGCCCGAGATAACTCTGCATACCTTGCGCTTTGGGCAGCAGTTCTGAGCCAAGACCAGTCTCGACGGGGCCTGGGGCTGCGGTTCGTCAAGTGACGACTACGGCAACGAAACTGGTAATCGTTTCTTATTGCAAGTCCCGAATGTAAGGTTGCACCCTGCTCCTAGAGTGCTAAGCAGCGGCGAGGTGCGATGACCGACGAAGAATTGCACGTTGATTTTGAGATGCCGGCGACGCTGCGAAAATGGCCGTCGCTCAATAATCGCCGTCGCGACGATCGGGAGCCGTATCTCGTCGCCGAGGGCACACTTGAGTCCTGCATTCGCGAGTTCATGACCAGGCCCGAGGCAACCCGCGAATTGTACGACATATGGACTACGCCACAGCCCCCGTTATCGCCTGATTTCCGGTCGCGTTTGAGAAACGTTGCATAAACATTTTGCATCCTTGGATCAGTTGCTAAGCGTTCGAAAATAGGACGCCGCGTACCAGAACAAGCAGGCTTCTTGCTCATCTTCTCAAGGATCGACTCTATAGGTGGGGGAGTCCATGGAATGTCCATGCATAAGCTAAGAGTATGAGAAACGTAGGGAGCGATGGAATTTGGAGCAGTTTTGCGACCCCGCCAATACGCCAACTAAGACTTCCGCGCGAATTCACAGGATTTAGGCAAACGTGCAGAACCAGGCGAGGCAGGGAAACAGCCAGCTCTACGCTAATTTCGCGTAATGAGCGTTATGGTGCCAAACGTCATAGAATTGTTGGAAAATCCAACGCTCGCTTACCGAATTGCCCGGCGGGAAGGGCTTTTGTCAGTGGGGACCGTCCTAGTCCGTCCGAATTGAGGTGCTCGCTTAAGCAATAGGATTCTTAAGCACACCGATTTTCTCGATCTCGCATTCGACGAGATCGCCGGGCAGGCAATAGCGGGAAGCGGCAACCAGTCCCGGCGCTGGCGTCCAGGTTCCACCGAGTTCGCGGTCGGTGGACCACGCCGTACCTGCCGGCGAACCGGTGATGATCACCATGCCGGCCTTTAATGTGAAATTGGTCGAGAAGAAGTGAATCAAGATCAGCACACGACCAGATCATGCCCGACGTCGAGCTGTTCTGACGAATCTCGCTGTTGATCCTCATCGAGATTTGCAAGGCCTGCGGATCCGCAATTTCATCTGCGGTCACCACCACCGGACCCAGCGGAGCGCTGGTGTCGAAAGCCTTGCCCCGCCCAAGTTCATACCAAACCAATCCGTTCGGCGCCGACCGCACTTGCCGATCGCGTGCCGTTACGTCGTTTACGATGGTGTAACCGAAAACGTGTTCGAGGGCGCGTTCGACGGGATGTGACGCCCAGACTTGCCAATGACAACGGCAAGCTCGGCCTCGCAGTCGAGCTTTCGCGTCAGTCTGAGATCGTGAACAATCGCATCACCCGGGCCAATCACGCAGTCGGCCGTTTTCACAAAGAACTCCGGCTCCTTCCCGGATAGAGGCGTGTTCGCCTTTTCGAGATTATGCGCACGGTAGTTGCTGCCGGCGCAAAGGATAGTGGAGGGTCGCAGCGGTGCGCGCAACTTGACGGACGATGCATCCCGGATGGCCTCCAGTGGGGGCTCCGCAAACAATGCATGCAGGTCCAAGTTTCCTTTGGCAGTCGCGTCAATCGCAGGAACGAGACCAGTTACCGCCCTCTCGTCGATGCCACGACTTTTTGCGCACGTGAGGGCATCGATAACACGGTTGCCGCTGAGGATACCGAGACGTTCGTCTCTTCCCTCCAGAAAACTCACTAACCGCATCGACGAATTCCTGATCAGCTCTTTGGCAGTCGTTCTTCCTTGAACATCATGGTCTGAACACTCAACAAGTGCGCCCTCATGGCGTTGTGTGCCCCAGGCGCGTTGCGGCGCCGGATCGCGTCCACGATGCGAACGTGCTCGACGGTATGGACCTCACGCATCCTGTCGGTGAGCGTACGCTTCTTGAGCGCGCCCCAATCGCCCTGATGCCGAATCCTAGTGACAATAGCCGCGAATGCGGCAAACAGCGGATTGCGGGTCGAAATGGCGATGGTGTGGTGTAGCACGTCGTCACAGTCCTCGAACTGCTGCAGGCTCTTGGCGACGCGCGATTGATCGATCGCCTTCTGCATTTGAGCAATGTCGGCGCCGTTGGCTCGCTCGACTGACAGCTCGGCGATAAAAGGTTCGAGCGATAGGCGAAATTCCATCAGATCGCGCGGGCTCGCCGATTGCACAATGTCGATGCCTCCCAGCCCGCCGGAGAGGCCGGACACGGCCGCCTGCACCGCAGCGACAGGGGTCAACACCTCCTTGACGAAAGTGCCGCGGCCAATCTCGCGCACGATCGCGCCTTCGTTCTCCAGCATTTCCAGTGTTTCGCGTACCGTATTGCGCCCGGTGCCGAACTGGTTCGCGATCGTTCTCAGTCGGCAGCTTTTCGCCGGGCCTGAAGGACTGCCTGCCGATTCCGCCTTCGATGTAGCGACGGATTTCGCGCATCGCCAGTTGGGCGCGATCGCGCATGTTGCCGTCAGGTGCTTCCTTCATTTCTCAAATCCTCATCAGGCCGCGCACGCAGCGCGGTTGTCGCGATGTGTGTGGCGCGTGTTGATCAAACGCGCTTGACTTTACAACCTTATAGTTACCAATAAGGATCAAATAGAGCAAATTGGTTCCAAAATGGTTCTCGTCTAAGGAGAGTTTGCAGATGGATAAGAAGACCTACGTTGTCGGCAAGCTGTCGGGCGCGATCGCTGGCGAACGGAATATTCCGCTGTCCGCCGTGACCAGCGGCAACGGTTTCGTTTTTGTCTCGGGTCTTCCACCGGTCAACCACGTCACTGGCGA
>CAVSXQ010000067.1:0-98948 GCA_963731915.1 uncultured Alphaproteobacteria bacterium | reverse complement strand
TTAAATTGAGCTGAAGCTGCGCCATTCTCTCAGCATCCGGGTCATCAGTGCCGGATCGACCGACGGGCGACCATCGACGAATAGCCCGCGAGATCGGTGGCGCGTTCAGGTGCATCGGGGATTGGATTTGCGGCGGAACCCCGGCGCTGTGCGCGCAAGATATTGAACCCGGATTGCCACCGCCACGCCACCAAACCGCCTAACGAATCAACGACGCCTGTTGCAGCGGGCCGGGGGCGATGCACATGGTGCAGCAATGATGCGCTTTGGGTCCAATCTAAATCTAACTGCGGCCCTGAGTGGGTTTACGCCGCGCTTTCTTGGCGTCGTTCGAGGTGTCGGACCGCTGAGAAAGGCGGCCGAGTCACCCTGGATATTCGCGGCGCGAAAAACCTGCACCAAAGGGAGGAGCTGATGGATACCCCAACCTCTGCCGCACCCGACGAAAAAACGCCTCCGCGGGAAATGGCTTTGGCGACACAACCCGGCAAATCGGCAACGCAAGAGAAGTCGGAACCCTCTGGCCCGCTGGAAATCAGCGCCGAACGGATCAGCTCTTCGGTCGCCCGGCTAACCTCAAATTCGATAGAGGAACTTCAGGGGTTAGCTTCCGAACTCCAAAAAATGCAAGAATTCCTGAAGTCCGAGGTCGACAACGTGCAGCGCCAAATCGACAGCGCGTTGGCCGGAATTAATATCATTGTCGAAACTATTAGCCCGTGGAAAAGCATCGCGGGCTCACAAACACTTCCATCCGGCACTCGCAATGTCCGCGCGGGGGGACCGGCAGCCAATATTGAGCAACGCAGTCGCGCCGGGTAACAACGGACGGGGCGGGTCGCTCAGCGATATTTGCTGGTTCGCAAGTGCACGGTGCGACTCCCTCCCGAAAGACGCGGCCGAGAGGCCTACCAAGAAAGCAAACAGAAAGTGACTGGCAAACACTCAGCTGAATTCCCCAACATGGCCCAGCGAGCGGTTATGCAATATCTAAGCCTTGACGATTGGAAGATCGCCGCCCGCCTTCCGATTCCAGCGGGTGAACTGATGCTGAACCGCATACGCAATTATGGTTGGATCGAGATTCGAGGTGAAAAGCAACATAAGGCAATCAAGCTCACCTCGGCGGGGCTCGAGGCGATGCGGTTCGGCCATTTGAAACCGTCAGCCGGCTTGTAGAGCTGGGGCCGTGGCGCATCAGCCAACCCACCTTAGGTGTGGGCACGACTACGCCACGAGAGCGATCCAGTAGCGGTGTGCGCCCGACGGTCATCATCTCTGTCCAAGCCGACACGACAACATCGTGTAGATCCTCACCCGCTTACTCGTTGGCATCGTCGTCACCGTCCTCATCATCTTGGCTTTCTGCATCAACGGTCGCCGGAAGTGAATGAATGCGAAGCGAAAAAGCATTCTGAATGCGATCCATCCTATCCAGCATCCAAGCGTGGAGATCCTGATATCCAGCTTGATCGGCTGGATCGATCCCGCCTCGAGATATCGAGATTAGCGATCGCTTTTTGCTAGGCCTCGCTTGCCAGTTTAGCGGTTCTCCAAGGTCACCTTCGATGGCGGCTTTTTGCGAAAACAAAGCCTGGAATGCTGCTTTATCTGAGGCTCGGGGCGTCATTAGACCAACGACGGCGCGCCGAGACCGAATGACAATCATCGCAATTACTTGGAAGTCTGTCTGGTCGATAGGAAACCGATGCATCATTGCGCGGTCCGTTGGCCGAAGGGCAAAATTTGAATGCCTTGCAAGGAGAAACTCCGCGAAAGATGTCCAATAGGCGAGGCGAATGCGCCGAGCTTCCGCGAGCGGCAGGGCGACAACATCGCGCGTTGCGGATCTAGTGGCCCTCGTCCAATTGTTTGGACTGGCAATCACATTGAAACGGGGAGCCGGGGGCGAATTGCCAATTCGCCACAGTTCAATCTCGATTGCAAAAAATGAGAAGACTTCAGTGGTGTTTGCATTCAACCAATCGACGGCGGCCCGATGATCTGACTGAATTCTCTCCGCAATCCAAACTACGGTCTTTGCCCCTTCAACGCCGGCAAGATAGGTCAAAATTTGCCCTAGGTGCCCGTGGTCGGTTCTTCCGAACTGGTTTTCAATAATGACACGATGGTCTGGCTCATCTTCGTCAATGGCTCGCGCGAGTATATCGGCGCGGAATGGACCAACAGAATGCTCAACCGCATCCACTTCCAACTCCATATTCAGCGCTCACGTAGCAATGACATGTTCTCGGGGTTGGCTAGCCAAGGCGTGAAATTCCCATCCTCGGTCGGCCACGCTTCCCTCAGAGGGACTCGCTCGAATGTGCCCAGTGGTATTATGGCCGTCATCGCGCCATCCTCCATTACACGTCTAATTATGATGCTAGCTCGCGTGGACGGCTCGCCGAATAGACTCTGCGCTATAAGGGTATCAAAATTTGGCGTGTCCCGCTATGAAGGCACGCCGAGCACACTTTGGAGCGCAGGCGGGACTGTTTCGCGCAATCGCCACTTTATGGAGATTGGCGCATCGCCCTCCCAGGAGACGAAGTCAACCTGGCCGCAGTAAACGAAGGGCGTGGGCTTTGAACCGGTCTTCTTCGTCGGCCTCACCAAAAGATGGACCCGATGCCCGAGCGCCTGATGATTACGGAGAAGCTGTCCTCTGCGCAGGCCTCGACCAAATTGCTGCATCCAAATCACTGTCAATTCGGTGGGGCGCAGCATGAGGACAGTTTCGATATTGGGGACGTCTACTCCTTCATTGAACATGTCGACGGAGAAGATGACATCAAGCTCTCCGCTTGCGAGTTGCTGTAACGAAGTTGTTCTGGGGGCACTCTCATTGCCCGCATGGACGGCTACCGCCCGCAGCCCTTGCGCATTGAAGAATTCCGCCATGAAGTTGGCATGGCGCTGCGAACAGCAGAAAGCGATGCAGCGTTGCGCACCGTGCTTGCGTAATTGCTCAAGAGCATTCTGTGCGCGTGCGTCAGTCGCGACCGCCGCGGTCAGCTCCGTGGGGTCGAAGCGCGCATTGCGCCTAGGGATATTGGCATAGTCGACCACATCCGGAACGCCCCAATACTGAAAAGCGCATAGAAGGTCTGCTGAAATACCGTCCGGAACTGATGCTTCAAACACCAGGTTTTCTTGGCACAAGGCGAGAAGGTCACCGCCGTCCATGCGCTCTGGCGTCGCGGTCAGCCCCAGCAAGAACTTTGGTTCGAAATAGTCGATGATCCGGCGGTAGGTCGCAGCAGCTGCATGGTGAAACTCGTCGATTACGATGTAGTCAAAGGCCGTGGGCGCGATCGTTCGCAGGTGTTCGATGCGACCGAGGGTCTGGACCGAGGCAAATAGTAGGTCCGTGTCGATATCTCGCTGTGATGCATTCATCCGTCCGATGGACGCATTCGGTCTGACGCGTCTAAAATTGTCTATCGCTTGATTCAGAATCTCTTCGCGATGAGCTACGAATAGAACGCGGCCAAACTCCGACCTATCGCTGTCAAATGCGGACAGCCACGTCTTTCCAAGACCCGTCGCGAGAACGACGAGACCAGCAGAGAAGCCTTCCCGTCGAGTGTCCTCAAGGGCCGCGAGAGCTTTTTGTTGTAGAGCGTGAGGGACTGCCGCGGGCAGAGGGGCCTCTTCAGCCACTTCTGCGGCATGCCAGTCAGGATGCACGCGCCGTGCCTCGTAGCGGCATATCCATGTCTCGTCTGCGCGAACCGACGATGATGAGCCAAAGATATTCTCGAAACCCGCTGTGATTTCTGAAAAGCCAGACTTGCTCAAGGCGAGAGATAACCTTGTAGTTCCATTCGACTGAAGTGGTGAGCGCGGGCGCAGTTAGATTCGAACTACCGACAAAGGCGATGCCTTCGAGGTCGGTTTGAAAGATGTAGGTCTTGAGATGGAAACCGCGCTCTCGTGCTTCGTAGACCCGAACCTCAAGGTCGCCAACGAGATCGTTCAGCCGGCGCAACGCCGACGGCTCTGTGACTTCGAAGTAGTCCCCAACGAGGATCCGCGCCCGTCCACCCCGCGCGAGAAAGTCACGAAGGTGCGAGACGATCATCCGGGCGCCGCTGTCGAGCAGGAAGGCGACAGCCATGTCGCAGGTTGTAGAACGATCGAGGTTTAAGAGTAGGTGCGGCAAAAGCGGATCGTCACCGCCCGTGACAAGCCTCTGGCTTGTCGTGGCGTCAGGAAGACTTGAGCCCACCGCAAGGTAATTGGCTTTGTCGGGAATGACGTGTCGAACTCCGCCCCGGGGATCAGCAACGTCTCCCGCGTAGCGGGGAATGATATGCAAATGGAAGTGGAAGACGGTCTGACCGGCTGCCGATCTTTCGTTGAAGCCCACATTGAAGCCATCTGGACGAAACCGCTCGGAGATTATTGCCTGGCCCCGGTCGACAGCCGACCAGATCGCGGATTTTTCGACCGAGCTAAGGTCCGGCCAGGCGGGCGCGTGCCGCCGGGGAATAATGAGAAGGTGACCGGGATTTATGGGAAACCCGTCCCAGAGGGCGATTACGAAATCGTTTGAGAAAGCGATTCGACTGGGATCAATCGAGCAGAATGGGCAACTCATTGCACCTCAATACTCCTACGAGTATGCCAACGCCCGTTTTCTAGGCGATTTGCTTCAGGTGCTCGCCGATTCTCGGGTTGCAATCAAGAGCGTGTGGCCCAAACGTGCCTGGCGCTAGCTTTCCCTCTAGAAAACGCGCGCGGATCGTCTGCAAACCTTAATTCTAAAGGACTTTTCCGAAGGCCCAATCAAGAAGCGGTCCAGCTTCGGAGGGCAACGCTCTATCCAGCTGAGCTACGGGTGCGTCTGCCGCCTCATTTAGCCGATTGGCCGGGCAGGGGCAACGGCTCTTGTTGCAGCGCTTCCAAGGATAACCGAGCTAACACTCGCTGCGTATGCCGCCGCGCTTCAGGTAGTCACATCGTATTCAACCATTGATCGACAGCCGCTTGATCGTGACCTTTATCGTAAGCTTGACAAGGGCGAGCGAACAATGATCCGCGATCTCGTCGATTATCCGGCTTGTGTGTGCCACCGATGCAGCTTGTGAAGGCTTAAATCTTCAAAGGCTTGGCGCGCAGGTGAACGTTGACCTTCCCTGGAACCCATCACGTCTAGAGCAACGGAAGGGACGCGTTCAACGCATTGGACAAGTTCGTGATGACATTCAAGGCGTAGCTTGACCGTTGGAGCCGTTGCATTCACCTGAGCCACGACCGTCTTTACAAGCACATCGAGCTCGGCAGCTGCTACTTTAACGTCCTGGCCAAGCCGCAGGGTTATATAGTCACCAGTTAGCCGACCGCCATTGACGTCGATCGAGCCGCCGAGAATGTGGACATCGGGCGTTTTGGCCAACCGATCGAGCGCCGAGAAAGCTGCGGCCGTGTCCTTTGGCTCGAAGCGCGAAGTCATTGAGGCAGGCGCGTCAGGCTTTAACACTCGCTTGACAGGGTTGTAGCCCTTTTCGCCGGGTTCATTGATTTGTAGTGGCGCAGTTTCTTCCTGACTGAACTGGCCACTGACCTCGGCCACGGCACGCAGGCGTGCGGCTCCCGCTGGCGCGTCAATCGCCGCTCCAACGACAGGGCCGGACTTGGGATCGCCGCCATCAAACGTGGCACGAATCACAGCCGACCGGGGGCTGACAATAAAACTAACCCGATGGCCACCAGAGACTCGCTTCACATCGGGCTTAATGCGGATGGGAGCCCGCCATTCGACAGCATCGCCGATTTTCGCGTCACCCTTGCTATCAACCGCAAGGAACCATGCGACGGCAGCCGCCGTTTCATGAACGCGCCCGTTCAATTTCGCTGCAGTTGTGGGGTCAGGCGGCCCATCCTCGGACACATAGATGGTATCGGCGTCCTCAGGCGTAACGTTGATCAAGAACCTACCGGTCTCAAGCGGATTTGGTCCAAAATCGTCCAGCCGGGCCGATACCTTGGTTTTCCGCTCCCACTTTTTTGCAATCAGACCGGCTCGTTCGCGCCAAAAGCCCCGCTGAACGGCAGTCTTCACAAGTTGATCGAAGCCGTTGCGCGGTAGCCAAAACCAACCGGACCGAACGGCAGCATTACGCTTAAGCGAAGATTGTTGAACGGCGTCCGCGTCGAATAAGATCTCTTCGGCATCGAGACGAAGGGTTTCAAATTCGGCATCAAACTTGTCGCTCGAGATATACTTGCCTCGCTTAGTCAGAATGCATTGTCATTGGAGCCAAACGCGCCGCGAACAGCAAGCCGAAGTAGACGAATCAGTGCGCGCGTCTTTTGATAGCCGCGATTCTCGGCAAACCTCGCAACAATATCTCGGATCGACGGGTGAAATGGATATGTCTCGCGAATGCGCTCAATGAATGTTTCCGGTGTCGTGGCGATGGTATCGACTCTTTTAGCCTTCTGAAGAGCATCGACGTAGGCCTGAGCAACCTCGTCAATGCGATCAGGCGATGGAAGCACGTCAAATAGACGCTTTCGAACGATCTCAAATACCTCGCCCGTATTCTGCTGAACCGGCGTAATCGCTTGCGCATTCCGGTCGTAATGCTTGGTCAAGCTCTCAATCAAAGTCCGAAGCTGACCCGATCCGTCTAGATAGACATCATCCTTCAAGTTGGTGACGACCACACACGCGCGCGGGCAGCGGGGCAGAGCATTAAAGAGACGTTCCAGTGCACCGATCGTCAAATCGCCAAGCGTTGTATTTCCGACTGGCTCACCCTGTGCCATCTGTAGATAACTGGGAAGTTCGTCGAGAAGGATATCTGGTCATCCACGGCAGCAGACACCACTTGTTGCGCGCGCTCCATTTCTGCCCGTCTTTCCGCGCTGGCCCCGATGATATTGAATGCGCCCCAGCTCAGCATGCTGGCGATTGGGTTCAGGTCGGAGGCGTAGACCTCGCAACCTATTCGCGCAGCCTCGAAAGGGATCGATCCGCTGCCGCAGAAGGTATCGGCCACCTTGGGATGATGCCCGAAACGGGCAACACCAAGCTGCTCAACCAATTGCGAAATGGAATTGACGGCTGTTCCCAGATGCCGGTTCACGTCGGACCAAATGTCCGCTAGCAGGACGCTCTCTTCACATTCCTCTGGTCGCAGACAGAATTTTAACCGCGCATCGTAGGGTAAATCAAGCAACCAGCGATAGATCAGCTTGTCGCGAGTTTCGCGGTCGATGTCGCTACGCCATCGGGGCTTCATGTGCTGAGCCTTCGATACGCTGGAACAGTCGAGGATGTAGACGTCGAGTGCCAGTCCATCGAACAGTGGTAATTTGGACGGAACAGATACTCCCGCTCCAGCGAGGAAGAGGACTTTGCCCTCCTTCCACTTCAGTATGAGCGAGTTAGGAATATCTGGTCCGTCTGGCACAAAACGCATGGTTGTCGAATGCTCTGAAGCCGAATAACACGTGCACGATATTTCTTTATCGAATTAGCTACAAAACAAAAACGGCCGGATCGTTTCCGACCCGGCCGCCACTCAAACTCAACGCGACGCCTAAGCTTACGCGACTAACGCGCCCGCCCCAGGCCCCAGCTCTGAAATTCCGTTAGCTCGCCTTCGCCACCGGCGCGGGCTTGCCGACCTTCTTCTCGATCGCGCGCTTGAGGTCCAGCGCGCGGGGCGACAGCACGTCGGCGCGGGCCTTCATCAGAAAGGCATCGAGGCCGCCATTGTGGTCGACGCTCTTCAAGGCGTTGGTCGAGACGCGCAGGCGCACGTTGCGGCCGAGCGCGTCCGAGATGAAGGTGACGTTGCACAGGTTCGGCAGGAAACGCCGCTTGGTCTTGATGTTCGAGTGGCTCACCTTGTGGCCCACCTGCGGGCCCTTGGCGGTCAGTTCACAGCGCCGCGACATATCGAAATCCTCTGCCATCCCCGCCCGTCAAAGCGCAACGCGCTGCCCTCGCGGGGGTCCAAAAACTCGTCCATTTCCAGGAACGGCGGACGTATAGGGGGATAGGCCCGCAGCGTCAAGGTTTTAGCGGCTCGGGAGACTTGCAAAAACGCTGGTTTGGAAGGCGTTTCAGCACGTTAGGGGATCACATAAAGGGCGCAATCCGGGCTGAAAGCGTGGTTTCGCATATTAAAGGCGTGATTAGCCGTTGTCCGGCCCCGTTTTTTGCATAGATGATCGATAGCTCGCGCCCGCTTGAGGACCCCCGTCAGTGACAACAGCCAAAGCCCATTTGCCCCGGCAGACCGCTTTTCTGCTGGCGGGTCTATGCGCGCTGACGCTCGTGTCGCTGGCGCCGGAGGTGGCCGCCGCGCAGGGGCGGATGGAGGCGCGCTATGAGGCCTCGCTGTCGGGCATCCCGGTCGGCAAGGGCACCTGGAACATCGAAATCGGCGACGACACGTTTTCCGCCTCCGCGCAGGGCGCCACCGCGGGGCTGTTGAAGGCGTTTGCCGGCGGCAGCGGCTCGGGCGGCTCGCAGGGCCGCGTCGTCAACGGCGCGCTGGTCGCCACCTCCTACACCGCCAGCATCTCGTCGAAGAAATCCGAGACCATCCGGATGATTCTGGCCAACGGCAACGTCAAGGATTTTGCGATCGATCCGGAGCCGCCGGTCGATCCCGACCGCATTCCCGTCACCGAGGCGCACAAGCGCGGCGTGCTCGATCCCATGACCAGCACCATGCTGCGCGTGCCCGGCAACGGCGAATTGCTGGTCGCCGGAAACCTGCCGCACCGGCTCCGCCGTGTTCGACGGCCGGCTGCGCTACGATCTGAAGCTCGATTACAAGCGCATGGAGAACGTGAAGGCCGAGAAGGGCTATCACGGCCCGGCGCTGGTCTGCGCGCATCTATTTCACGCCGGTCGCGGGCTATATCCCGGATCGGCCCATCATCAAATATCTCGCAGGCCGAACGCCGCATGGAGATCTCCTTCGTGCCGATCGCGGGAACCCGCATCCTGGTCCCGTTCCGCACCACCATCCCGACGCCGTTCGGCCCCGCGGTGCTGGAGGCGACGACGTTCAATACGGTGGCGACCCCGCCGCGGGTGGCGAAGACGCAGTAGGCTTCGCGCTCAGATGGGGCGTCGTCCCTGCGAAAGCGGCCGAGTGCGCAATTGCGCACTCGGCGTAACCACAGGCGTTCGTTGTGACGACCGGTATCAACTCCAACTGCCTCAAATCGCACGGCCGCGGCGTATGGGTCCCTGCTTTCGCAGGGACGACGATGGAGCGGGTGGCGGCGTCAGACCAAAAGGAACCCCGAATCCGGTTGACTCTTCCCCGGTTCTGATTCAACTCCGGGCTGCCGACAATCTTAAGTAATTCCCTGACAATCCGAGGCTTGTTCGACCGCTCCAAACTTGATCTAGTGCCAGCCGGCAAGGGCCAACGCGAGATGTTGCGGTGAACGAAGCAGGTTGCGGGAGGAGTCAGCGATTCGGGCGCGATTCGTTCTAGACTCGTTCTGAAGCTTAAGCCGCGGCCTGTACAGCGTCGCAAAACGAAACAAAATCAAGGTTTCCCGTCATTGCGAGCGTAGCGAAGCAATCCATCTAGTAGCGAAGCGAAGAGTGGATTGCTTCGTCGCTGACTCGCTCGCTCGCAATGACGACAGGCGCTACATCAAAGAAACACCCAACACATATGGCTTTCTCACCTTCCTCGGCAGCGTTCGGCAATGAACGCGCTCCCGGCGCCGGCGTTACCGCGGTGCTCGGGCCGACCAACACCGGCAAGACCCATCTCGCCATCGAGCGGATGCTGGCGCATTCGTCCGGCGCCATCGGCCTGCCGCTGCGGCTCTTGGCGCGCGAGGTCTTTAACAAGATGGTGGCGCGGGTCGGCCCCGAGGCGGTCGCGCTGATCACGGGCGAGGAGAAGATCAAGCCGAAAAACCCGCGGTTCTGGGTCTCCACCGTGGAGGCGATGCCGCGGGATCTCGACGTCTCGTTCCTCGCGGTCGACGAAATCCAGATCGCCGCCGATCTGGAGCGCGGGCACGTCTTCACCGACCGCATCCTGCACCGGCGCGGCCGCGACGAGACGCTGCTCTTGGGTGCTGCGACCATGCGCCCCATCATCGAAAAGCTGCTGCCGGGGGCGTCGATCGTCACACGGCCGCGGCTGTCGACGCTGGAATTTGCCGGCGACCGAAAAATCACGCGGCAGCCGCGGCGAACCGCGATCGTCGCGTTCTCGGCCGACGAGGTCTATGCGATCGCGGAACTGATCCGCCGGCAACATGGCGGCGCCGCCGTGGTGCTGGGCTCGCTGTCGCCCCGCACGCGCAATGCCCAGGTCGAGATGTTCCAGAACGGCGACGTCGATTATCTCGTCGCCACCGACGCCGTCGGCATGGGGCTCAATCTCGACGTCGATCACGTCGCGTTTGCCTCCGATCGCAAATATGACGGCTATCAGTTCCGCCGGCTCAATCCGTCGGAGTTCGCGCAGATCGCCGGCCGCGCCGGGCGCGCCACGCGCAACGGCACCTTTGGCACCACCGGCCGCTGCGCGCCGTTCGAGCCGGAACTGGTCAATGCGCTGCAGAACCACGCCTTCGACAGCGTGAAAGTGCTGCAATGGCGCAACTCAAGGCTGGACTTTGCCTCGCTCGGTTCCCTGCAGGTCTCGCTGGCGCTGCCGCCCAATCACGAGGCATTGACCCGGGCGCCGGTCGCCGAGGACCAGCGCGTGCTCGATCATGCCTCCCGTGACTCCGATGTGCGCGACATGGCCCACGGCGCGGCCGCGGTGGAACGGCTGTGGGACGCCTGCGCCATCCCCGATTATCGCAAAATCGCGCCGGCGGCGCATGCCGAGCTCGTCACCACGATCTACGGCTTTCTCATGCAAAAAGGCCGCATCCCCGATGCCTGGTATGCGACCCAGGTCGACCAGGCCGACCGGATCGACGGCGATATCGACACGCTGTCGGGCCGGATCGCGCAAATCCGCACCTGGACCTTCGTCGCCAACCGGCCGGACTGGCTGGCCGACCCCGACCACTGGCAGGGGGTGACGCGCGAGGTCGAAAATAAATTGTCCGATGCGCTGCATGAACGGCTTACGGAGCGTTTCGTTGACCGCCGGACCAGTGTATTGATGCGCCGCCTGCGGGAGAACACAGTATTGACTACGGAAATCGGCAAGACCGGCGAAGTGATCGTCGAGGGCCACACCATCGGCCGGCTCGACGGCTTTACCTTTGCGCCTGACGCGGCGGAGGCCGGCTCTGACGCCAAGGCCCTGCAGGCGGCGGCGCAACAGGTGCTGGCCAAGGAGATCGACGCGCGCGCCGAAAAGCTGGCCGCCGCGCCCGACGAGCAGTTCGTGCTGACCTCCGACGGCACCATCCGCTGGACCGGCGACGCGGTGGCCAAACTGGTCTCGGCCGACGACGCGCTGCATCCGCGCGTGCGCATCATTTCCGACGAGCGATTGTCCGGCGCGCCGCGCGAGGCGGTGCAGACGCGGCTCGATTTGTGGCTGAAGACGCATATCGAAAAGCTGCTGGGGCCGCTGTTCGGCCTGCAGAAGGCGGAAGACGTCACGGGGATCGCGCGCGGCATCGCGTTCCAGCTGATCGAGGCGCTGGGCGTGCTGGAGCGCTCGAAGATTTCGGCCGAGATGAAGGATCTCGACCAGCCGTCGCGGGCGCTGTTGCGCAAAGTACGGCGTGCGGTTCGGCGCCTATCACATCTATTTCCCGGCGCTGTTGAAGCCGGCCGCGCGCTCGCTGGCCTCGCTGCTGTGGGCGGAGAAGGAGAGCAATGTCGATCTCGCGGCCTTGTCGGGCGCGCAGCATCTGGCGAGCTCGGGCCGCACGTCGTTCCCGGTCGACAAGACGCTGCCGCGCGATGCCTATCGCGTGCTCGGCTATCGCCAGTGCGGCGAGCGCGCCGTGCGCGTCGACATTCTGGAGCGGCTTGCAGATTTGATCCGGCCCGCTCTGGCCTGGCGCGAGAGTTCGTCCGGGCGAAAAGCCGGCCGGCGCGTTCGACGGCCGCGGCTTTGTGGTGACGCAGGCGATGACGTCGCTGACCGGATCGGCCGGCGAGGATTTTGCCTCGGTGCTGCGCGCGCTCGGCTATCGCATGGACCGCAAGCCGCCATTGCCGCCGAAGCCGGTGGAAGTGGTCGAGACGGTGTCTGCCGGAAACGCCGCCGGTCGAAGGCGCCGGCGATGCGCTCGCTGCCTCCGGCGATCCCTCGCCATCGGCGGCGCTGTTGCCGCTGGTCGGCATCGCCGCGAACGACAACGCGCCGCGCCCTGCGGCTGCGCCGGAGCCTGAGGCTGTTGTCGAAGCGCCTGTCGCTGAAACGCCTGTCGCTGAAGCCCCTGTCGCGGAAGCGCCCGCGCGTCGAAGCAGCTGTTGCGCGGAAGCGCCGGCCGAGGTCACGGCAACGGAAGCCGCATCGGCGGAAGCGGAAGCCGCACCTGCGGCAGCGGAAACCGCGCCGGATATCACGGCGGCGGTGGAAGCCGCCGTCGCGCCCGATGCTGCGGCTCCGCCGGAAGCCGTTGCTGCGGCTGAAGCGCCGGCCGAGCCCGAACTGGTCGAAGTCTGGCGCCCCGGCGGCCGCTCCGAAGAGCGCCGCCCGCGCCACGACCGCAACCGTCATCACCGCCCGAACCGGCAGGACGGCGCGCAAGGTGCTGCTCCAGCGGAAGGCGCGGCCGAAGGCGGCGAGGGCGCCAAACAGGAACGTCATCGCGGACGGCGCAACCGCCACCGCGATTTCCAAAAGCCGCGCGAGGGTGCGCCGGCCGAGGGTGCGCGTTGCTTCCGCCGAAGGCGCGCCCGGCGCCCGCGCATCAACCGCGCGAGGACAAGGGCTTTCGCCGCGATCGCCCCGAGGGCAAGGACCGGGAGCGCGACGGACGCCGCGAAAAATTCGGCGGCGACCGCAAGGGCGGCGACCGCAACAAGGGCGAGCGCGATCGCGGCCGCGAGTTCGGCGGCAAGGGCGGCCGCGACAAGCGCGACTAGCGGCCCGTCGCACCGGCAATATGCCACCACCGCGACACCATCGCGCGACCGCGATCGTCCGGCCGATCCGAATTCGCCCTTTGCAAAGCTCGCGGCGTTGAAGGAACAGCTCGCGCGCAAGGACTGAACGAGTGAGAGTCGATTGGATCGCCAGCGTCTCGATAAATGGCTGTGGCATGCGCGGGTGGTGAAGGCGCGCACCTCTGCCGCTGAGCTGGTGGAAAGCGGCCACGTCCGCATCAACGGTGTGCGCGAAAAATCGCCGGGCCACGCGGTCAAGGAAGGCGACGTCGTCACCATTGCGCTCGATCGCAGCGTGCGGCTCTTGAAAGTGACCGGATTTTCCGAGCGGCGCGGCGATGCGCCGTCGGCGCGCGCGCTCTACGAGGATTTGCAGAAACGCAAACAGTAGCTATCTGAAACGGGCTGGCAGGGGCTCGCAAAACGGCCGTTTTTGCAGGCCTGCTTCCCTTGCGGCAGCGCACATCCTGCGCTAGGCAACCACTGAATTCAGCCGCCTATTCGACCGTTCCGGAGTTTTGGATGACTTACGTCGTCACTGAAGCCTGCATCAAATGCAAATATACCGATTGCGTTGAGGTCTGCCCCGTCGACTGCTTCTACGAGGGCGAGAACATGCTGGTGATCCATCCGGACGAATGCATCGATTGCGGCGTGTGCGAGCCGGAATGCCCGGCCGACGCCATCAAGCCGGACACCGAGCCGGGCCTGGAGAAGTGGCTCGAGGTCAACACCGAATACGCCAAGAGCTGGCCGAACATCACCCAGAAGAAGGACCAGCCGCCCGACGCGAAAGATTTCGAGGGTATGGAAGGCAAGTTCGAGAAATATTTTTCTCCCAACTCCCGGAACGGGAGACTGATTCGCCCGTTACCCAAAAAGCACGGAATCGGGCCGTTGCGGACCCAATAAAGTCGCCGGTTTAACCCTAATACGCAGAGATCGCCAAATACGGCCCCGTTTGCGTCCGGAATCAGGCGTAAATCATTGATTTTTGCGGAAAATGTGCTATATTGGGCACATTCGAGCCGAACCCGTCAGCCCGCTTAGGCCCCTATGGGTTCCCGTCAAAAACCAACGAACAGGGGCGTGGCAGTTTCCGCGCGCAGGCTGTGTCACAGAAAACGCGTAAAACGAGTGCTTCAAAGAACACGAAAAAAGCCGCTTCGGCCAGCCGCAGCGCATCCAAGGGTCGTGCCAAGGCATCCGTGAAGGACGCCAAGAAGGCCGCGGCTGCAAAGTCCTCCAAGAACAAAAGAAGCGCAATGCCAAACAAGACTGCCAAGACTGTCGCGAAAGCGACCGGTTCGAAGACCAATGCTTCCAAGGCCACCGCTTCGAAGGTCGTCGCGAAGACTGCCGCTAAAGCTGCTGCCGTTGCGCCCAAGGCTGCTGCTGCGAAGGCTGCCGTGAAGCCCATCGCGGCTGCCCCGCGCGTGGAAGAGAAGAAGGTCGTGACCCAGCGTCAGGGATTCAAGACCAACGAATTCGTGGTCTATCCCGCCCATGGCGTCGGCCAGATCCTCGCGATCGAGGAGCAGGAAATCGCCGGTGCGCGGCTTGAGCTGTTCGTCATCAATTTCATGAAGGACAAGATGACGCTGCGGGTGCCGACCGCCAAGGTCGCCAATGTCGGCATGCGCAAGCTGTCGGAGCCGGCGCTGGTCAAGAGCGCGCTCGAGACGCTGAAGGGCCGTGCCCGCGTCAAGCGCACGATGTGGTCGCGCCGCGCCCAGGAATACGAAGCCAAGATCAATTCCGGCGATATCGTCGCGATCGCCGAAGTGGTGCGCGATCTCTATCGTTCGGAATCGCAGCCCGAGCAGTCCTACTCGGAACGCCAGCTCTATGAAGCGGCGCTCGACCGGCTGTCGCGCGAAATCGCGGTGGTCCAGCACTCGACCGAGACCGAGGCGGTCAAGGAAATCGAAAGCCAGCTCGCCAAGAGCCCGCGCCGCGGCGCCAAGACCGACGACGCGGTTGCTGAAGGCGATGCCGAGGGCGACGATGCCGAAGCCGAGGGCGACGATGCCGCGGTCGAGGACGAAGCCGCCTGAAAGGGTTCGACGGATTGAGATAAAAGCCCGGCAGAGATGCCGGGCTTTTTGTTTGGGGGGGGGGGATGTCGCTGCTTTCGCTTACACTTTCGAGCCGCGCCGGATTCCGCCCTATCTCTCGATCACCGGGCGACCGGGCCAGTGGCATCACGACACGGGCATGGGCTTCTGCGGCGTGCGACCGGGGCGGCGATGCGGCCTTCAGAGAGCCGCCGACGGACCATCGCAGGGTCTCCACAACCATCTGGTCCCGTCGCTCGCGCTTTTCGGGATTATGCCAGAGATTGTCGCGCTCTTCCGGATCACTGTGAAGGTCGTAGAGTTCGCCTTCCTCGTCATCCAGATAGATGACGAGCTTCCAATCCCGGCAGCGCCGCATAACGATGAATTCCGCGCCCGTCTGTACGTGGTCGCGGGCGACCTCGGAGTAGACCGTATCTCGCGGCACATAACCTGTGCGATCTTCCAGCGCTCCCCATAGCGAGCGAGCCTCGAAGTCGAGCGGAATCTGCAGCTTGGCGGCCTCCAGTATGGTCGGAGCAATGTCGATCAGTTGCACGAGGTCCTCGCGGAGGCGGCCGCCCGGTATCCGGCCCTTCGACCAGAACACGAGCGGCACACGGAGCACCGAATTGTACATCGTCCATTTCTGGATATGTCCGTGATCGCCCAGCGCATCGGCATGGTCGGAGGTGAAAATCACGATGGCATTGTCCAGGTAGCCACGTGCATCCAGCGCAGCCATGATGCGTCCGACTTGCGCGTCAATCATCGAGACGTTGGCGGCGTAATGGCGGCGCAGTCGGAGCAAATCGCCCCGGTTGATGTCGGTTCGCCAATTGACGGAGTTGAAGTTCAACTGCGTCATGTTCTCACGCAACATCTTCAGGGCGCGCGGCTGGCGTTGTAGCTCCGCGTCGGTGACGTCGGGCACGGGGATGTCGACGTCCGCATACCGATCAAGCCATTCGGGTAGGGGTCATAAGGCGGGTGGGGGCCCGGAAAGCCGATTTGCAGAACAGCGGATCCTGGCATTTGCGCTCCTCGATCCACCAGCGAGCGGTATTGCCGACAAAATTATCCGGATGCATGTCGGCGTCGAGGTGCCAGGTGAACGCGCCAAGCGCGCGCTTGTAACCCTCGGGGTCGGCGGCATAGCGGTTGAACCGCGATGGCTTGGTCAGCCCGCGCACGCGCAACGCCTTGTCCCATTCGTCGTAGATAGCCCGGTCCCGCTCCTCCAGAAAAGCGGACGATCCTTGTTCTCGACGACGAAACGCTGATGAAAGCCGCCCGCGGCATCGTACGGGTTGATATGCATCTTGCCGATATTGACACAGTGATAGCCCTGTGCCGCAAGGGATTTCACCCAGCTTGGCTCCCACGGCTCGAAATTGGTGAAGACTTGCGTGCTGTGCGGATACTTGCCGGTAAAAAGACTGGCGCGAGACGCAACGCAGACGGGCGAGGTGACGAAGCATTCCGTAAAGGCAGTTCCTTCCCGCACCAACCGATCGAGGTGCGGGGTGTGCATCCAGGTAGCGCCCAATGCGGCGATCGTGTCGGCACGCTGCTGGTCGGTAATAATGAGGATGATGTTGGGCAGGCTCATCGATGCGAACTCTCAGTTGATAGCGATTCCAGCCTTCTCGATTACTTTCTTCCACTTTTCCAATTCGCTCTTCTGGAGAGAGAGGAAATTGTCCGGTCCTTCCACACGAATTCTCGTCACCCTGCACGCGCAGCTTCTCCTGCAGCGCCGGGTTCTTCGCGATGCGGGCGACCGCCGCATCAATCCGATCGACGATGTCGCGCGGAGTTTTTGCGGGGGCAAACAGGCCAAACCAGGCAGATGCCACGATGTCGTAACCGGACTCCTTCAGCGTCGGAACGGCGGGGAAGGCCTGCGCGCGGGTGGCGCCTGACGTTGCGAGCACGCGAAACGCCCCAGCCTGGGCCTGCGGCTGGACAACCGGGATGTGATTGAGTGTCACCTGCACCTCGCCTCCGAGCAGCGCCGTTACCAATTCATTGCCTCCCTTGAACGGGATATGCGTGAGCTCAATTCCTGCGGTTTGCTTCAGAAGCTCCATGGCCAAATGGGGGTAGGTACCGTAGCCGTTGCTGGCGTAGTTGCTGGACGCACCCTTGTCCTTCATCGTCGCGATGAAGCCGGTCAGATCCTTGATACCCGAGTCGGCTTTTACCGTCAGCGCCAGGTAGCCTTCCGACACCTGGGTAATGGGCACGAAGTCGGCGAGCGGATCGTACGGCAAGGCCTTGAACAGCGAAGGCGCGAATGCGTGCGTGGCGGCGCCGCTCAACAGGACCGTATACCCGTCGGGCACGGCCTTGGCGACGGAGTTGGCACCCACCGTACCGCCGGCGCCGGGCTTGTTCTCCACGACAATGGTGGCGTTCAACTCCCTTTGCAGGTGCTCGGCGAGCAACCGGCCGATGATGTCGACGGCGCCCCCGGCAGGATAGGGAACGACAAGCTTGATGATGCGGCTGGGGTAGGGCTGCCCGCAGGCCGCCGACACATAGAGGAATAGCGCAAGAACGGATAAGATCGCCTGACGAATAAGCAGCATGTTTTCTCCCTCCTCGTACTCAGAAACAGCGCGGCGTCAGTGCCGGACGCGATAACGCTCGATGGCGGCAACATCATCAGCCCCGATGCCGAGGCCGGGCTTTTCAGTCAGCGTCGCGTGCCCATCACGGATACCGCCGAGGGGCCTGCACAGAATTGTGCGCAGGGGATTGTCATTCGCATCGATCTCCAGGCGGCCGGTGCCGCCCACGCCGGCCAACAGATGCGCTGATGCGAGAAGCCCGATGCCCACCGCCCAGGTAGTGCGGACAATAGACGGCTCCACTTTGTGCGATCCGCTTTGCGACCGGCGTACAACCAGAAAAGCCGCCCCATTTGGCGAGATCCGGCTGCACAAAGGAGAGCGCGCGGCTCAGCAGCGCTTCGTTAAATCCGGAACGGCCCAGGATATTCTCGCCGGCCGCCAGCGGCAGCTTCGTTGCCCTCTTGAGGTGCTGCCACTCCCCCCAGGGCCGGTCGGCGCGCAGGGGCTCTTCCAGCCACGTGATGCCAAATCGCTCCAATCTGGGCGCGGCTTCGATCGCCTGGGTCAGCGTCCATGCCTGATTGGCGTCGACCATCAACTCGACCGACGGGCCGAGCATATGCTGCAAGGCGTCGAGATTGCCGATATCGCGCTCGGCGCCGAAGCCGACCTTCAACTTGAAGGCACGATACCCCTGGTCGAGCTTCTTCCCTGCGAGCAATTCGGGCGAAGTCGGATTGAGCCCGCTGGCATAGACCGGGATGGTCGGCGAGCTGCCGCCCATGAGTTGCCACAGCGGCTTTTCCTGCTTGTGGCCGACGAGGTCCCAAACGGCGATATCGATGCCGGCGATGGCCTGCGCGAACGGGCCGGTTTCACCGCATTGGATGGCGAGCACCGCCGTTTCCGCAGTCAGGTGATGAAATAGCGCTGCGGACTCTCGTCGAGGCGAGGCAGTTGCGAGCGGCGCAAGCACGCCCTCGACGAGGCGCGCACGGTGCTCGGCGCCGACATGCGGAAAGTTGCACCACGCCTCGCCCCATCCCCTGACACCGTCGTGATCCTCGGCTTCCACAACCACCATCGGGCGGTCGCGCATGATGCCGAACGATGTGGCTACGGGCGTCTCGATCGGCGCTCGATAGACATGCGCCCGCAGCGATTTCAGCCGGAGCGCCTGTCTCATGGTCTCAGATCCATCTCCAGATGGATGTAATCGCCGCGATAGGTTACATCGGCGAGGTAAACGATGGCGCCATCGGTGCCGCAAAGGATGCGACGCACTTCCGCCATTGGCGTATTCACGGCAATCCCGAGCAGCTGCGCGATTTCAACGTCTGCCTTTGTGATGGTGAGCGTTTGCCGTCCCGACGCGATTTTCAGGCCCGGCAGCGATGTCAGCACCGGCAGCACCAGCTCGCGGCGGAACCGCGCGGGCGCCCGCCGGAATACGCGGTAGTCGATGTACATCGAGATGACGCAATAGCGCTCCCCGTCCCTGGAATGCACGCGTCGCATATGGAAATATTTCGGCGCAGCGGTCCCCTCGCCAGCCTTGATAACGGGGCTCGCCACACTCTCTTCGATCGTCGAGTGTTCCGGGTGGTCTCCGCGATACATCTGCACGAGATCGGCGAGCGTCGTCTCGACGCGCAACTGCCGCCGCATACCTGCCTTCTCGGTGACGAACGTGCCGCGCCCGCGTTGCGGCGACAGCAAGCCCTCGTCAGCGAGCAAGCCGATGGCCTGGCGGATCGTCACGCGGGCCACATCGAACTGCTCCATAAGCTCATCGATCGACGGGAGCGTGGTGCCCGGAACCCATTCGCCCTTGTCCACACGCTGGCGGAACAGGTCCGCCAGCTGCACGTAGCGCGGGATGGGAGTCGAGCCGAAGATGCGGTGACGGGTTTCGTTCATGGGGCTCTGCTCGGGTCTTGCCTATAACATCCTATATATAGTACGTTTAGTACTATAGTATGTTTAGGATGTTTCAGCTAGCCAAAAAATGAACCGGCAGGCAGGCGCTCAGAGTTTTGATTACGTCATCGTCGGAGCCGGCTCTGCCGGCTGCGTGCTGGCAAACCGGCTTTCGGCCGACCCGGCGCACCGCGTCCTCCTGCTGGAGGCAGGCGGGCGAGACAGCAGCTTCTGGCTCGACTCCCGGTCGGGTATTTTCGAACGGTCTATGACGAGCGCTTTTCGCGCATCTTCGAGACGCAGCCATGCGAGGGTACGGCCGGACGGGCAATTCCCTGGCCGCGCGGGCGCGTCCTCGGCGGCTCCAGCTCGATCAACGGACTGATCTTCATTCGTGGACAGCGCGAAGACTTCGACGAATGGGAACGGCTTGGCGCAACCGGATGGGGTTCGAGCGCGGTGTTGCCGCATTTCAAGCGGCTTGAGCGTTACGGCGGCGAGCCATCGCAGTATCGCGGCGCGATGGGCGAACTGGATGTGTCGGATCTACGGAACGACCATCCTTATTGCCGGGCATGGATCGATGCTGCGGTGGAGCACGGCTTGCCGCGCAATCCGGACTTCAATGCGGAGAGCACCTACGGCGCCGGCAGCTACCAGCTGAGCATCGGCCGCCATTGGCGATCAAGCGCGGCAGCGGCGTTTCTCCACCCGGTCCGGCATCGCTCCAATCTGGTTATCGTGACCAACGCGCACGCGACCCGCCTGTTAGTGCGAGGTACAAGAGCGGTTGGCGTGCAGTATGTGGTTGAGGGACAGGTCCGCACTGCGTATGCCGAGCGCGAGGTCGTTCTTTCCGCCGGTGCCGTGCAATCGCCGCAACTTCTGCAATTATCCGGCATCGGCGATGCTAGCCATCTCAAGCAGCTCGGCATTTCACCTGTCATTGACCTGCCCGGGGTCGGTGCCAATCTGCAGGACCACTATCAGGTGCGGTCAATCCTCCGCCTCAGGGCAAAACGATCGCTGAATGACGATGTGCGCAATCCCTTCAAGCTGGCGGCAATGGGGCTGGATTGGGCGCTGCGCGGCCGCGGGCCTCTCACGGTCGGAGCAGGTCAGGTTGGCGGCGCGGCCATGACGCGCCATGCGCGGCCGGGCCGGCCGGACATCCAGTTCAACGTCATGCCGCTGTCGGTCGACAAGCCCGGAGAGCCACTCCACCGTTATTCGGGCTTCACCACTTCATTCTGGCAGTGCCATCCGGCATCGCGAGGGGAGGTCCGAATACGATCAGCCGACCCATTCGAGCAGCCTGAGATCGCGCCCAACTATCTCGCGGCGGAAATCGACCGCAAGACGACTGTGGAAGGCATCAGGATGGTTCCGCGAAATTCATGCCCAGCCGGCGTTTCGTGATCTCTGGGAAAGCGAGGTGCTGCCGGGTGGATCGGTGCAGTCGGACGCGGAGGTCCTCGATTTCGTCCGGTCCAACGGCGGCACGGTGTTTCACGCGAGCGGCACCTGTCGAATGGGCTTGGATGCCATGGCAGTCGTAGACCCGGACTTGCGAGTGCGGGGGATATCCGCTCTCCGGGTGGCCGATGCGTCGGTGATGCCGACCGTCACATCCGCCAATACGAATGCGGCAGCTCTCATGATTGGCGAGCACGCCGCGGCGCGTATCTTGTGCTCGACCGGCTCTCCCGCTAAATCGCCGTGGTCCAGCACTCGACCGAGACCGAGGCGGTAAAGGAAATCGAAAGCCAGCTCGCCAAGAGCCCGCGCCGCGGCGCCAAGACCGACGACGCGGTTGCTGATGCCGAAGCCGAGGGCGACGATGCCGCGGTCGAGGACGAAGCCGCCTGAAAGGGTTCGACGGATTGAGATAAAAGCCCGGCAGAGATGCCGGGCTTTTTTGTTTGGGTGGTGAGGTGACGAACTCTATCCACCCGTCGTCCCCGCCTAGTGCGCAATTGCGCACGGGAGCGGGGACCATAACCACAAATGGGAGTGGTTAGGAGTTCGCTGTAGCTCCAGCGAAGTGCGAACAACTCAACCCTGTGGTTATGGGCCCCGGCCTTCGCCGGGGCGACGGCGCGTCACGCTGCCACCGCGTCCGGATTGACCTCGCGCTTGGCAAGCTTGGTCAGCACGGCGTCGAACCGCCGCTCTTCCTCCAGACTGAGGTGCAGCATCTTCTGCTCGTCGCGCAGATCGAGCTGGCCGGCGAGTGCCGCCGCGGTGCCGTAGGCGGCGATCTCGTAGTGCTCGAGCTTCTGCGCCGACGCAATCATGCCGGCATCGCGAAGGTCGTCCGACTTCAGCATGGTGATCATTTTCTTTGTTTCCATGATCAGGGCCTGCATGGCCTGGTCGATGTGCGCCGTGGGATCGGCACCATGCTTTGCCAGAATGGTTTCCAATCGCGCCCGTTGCGTCTCCGTTTCGGCACGATGATGAACCAGCACTCGCTTCAGCTCGGGGTGCGAAGCGGCCCCCGCCATGCGCAGCAGCGCATCGGCCAGTTGCCCTTCGACACTCACCAATTCCTGCAGTTCTGCAAGGAACATATCCTTGAAGTTATTGATCTCCATCGCGGCTGCCTTCCGGTTGACGGCCTGCGCCGGCACAAATGGAACAGCGCTACGGCGCACACCTTTCCGCACCCCCAGCGCAAACTCAACGGCATCCGCGCACGATCTGTTCCCGCGATCCTCGTTTCATGGGGACGTTTTTGCGCAAGGTTGCTGCGGATCGCCGGGGCGCCGCCGGTTCGCGCCAAGCGCGCCCGGGGCACGACGCTAAGCGCGTCAATCCACGACGATCTTCACCTTGTCGCGCACCTTGACCTGCGCGTGGGCATCGAGCCCGTTCAGGATGCGAAACCGCTCGGCGGCGCGGTCGACGCCGGACATGCGGTGGGAGAGCGATTCCACGGTGTCGCCGGGCTGCACGGTGATGACCTTGATGCGCAGCGGACGCGCGGCCTGGATTTCGTTGAGCGTCAGGCGGCGGAACGAGTTCACGGTCTCGCGCGCGTTGCGGTCGCTCTCGGTGGTCTTCTGCTTTGACGGCAAAGATGAAGCGGTAGACGTCGCTGCCGAAGCGCAGCACATAGACGCGGAACTGCCACTGGTCGCCATGGGCGGTCCCCGACGCGCCCGGGAAGCCGTTGATGGTCACTTCCTCGGTGGACGACCTTGTCGACGTTTTCCATCCAGCCGGAATTGAGATAGTCGGTCAGCGACTGCTCGGCGGGCACGCGCACCACGTCGAACCGCATCGCCTGCGTGCCGCCCTCGCGCACGCCGATCACCGCCTGCGCGGTGTTGTCGAGCGTGAAGGTATCCGGCGCGGCAAAGGTGAAGCCGAGTTTCGGGTGCAGGAAGCGCCGGCCGCGGACAAAACCTTCGCTGGGGTCTTCGCCATAGACGAGGTTGTCGATCGCGGCGAGATAGGTCTCGCGGTCGCGCTCGCCGCTTTCCGGAGAGGAAAATTGCCGCGCCGAGTTGCGGGCGTTTTGCACGCGCTCGGGCGTTGCCGGATGCGACGACAGGAAATCCTGGGTGCGCGGATCGAGCGAGGTCTTGCCGGCCTTCATTGCCGCGTTGCGCTCCATCGCGTTCAGGAAGCGCGAGGCGCCATAGGGGTCAAATTTCGCGCGCGCGGAAATGCCGACGCCGATGCCGTCGGCCTCGAATTCCTGCGCCCGCGAGAAGCTCGCCATCGTCAGCTTGGTCTTGGCGAGCGCCAGCGCGGTCAAATCAGGATCGTTGCTCATGTCGGTGACGACGCGGGTCACGACGCGCGGCCTGGCGCGCCTGGTCCTCGCGGATCGAGGCGTGCTTTGCCAGCACATGCGCCATTTCGTGCGAGAGCACCGAGGAAAGTTCTGATGTGTCGCTGGCCAGCGCGATCAGGCCGCGCGTCACATAGAGCTGGCCGGTCGGCAGCGCGAAAGCGTTGACCGCGCCGGAATTGAGGATCGTCACCCGGTAGGCCTGCTCCGGCCGGTCGGATGCGGCCACGAGGCGATCGACGGTCTTGCCGATCAGCGCTTCCAGCTTCGGATCGTCATAGGCGCCGCCATAGGAGGCGAGGATGCGCTCATGCTCGCGCTCGCTCGCCGGCGTGTGTGCCACGTTGCGGTTGGGTTTGGCCGGCGCGAGCGTCGGAGCCGATGTCTCGAAACGGCCGAGACTGCCGAGCCCGCCGCAGGCGGACAGGGTGAGGGCGGCGCACAGGATCGCCGGCGCAGCCCAAAGGCGGCGGCCTTTCCGTCTGTCCTGCCGTCCCGAAATCCCTATCACCTCAGCCACTCGTTTTTGGAGCGTGCTCTTGTTTGAGCATGATCCTTTTTCCGGGGTCATGCTAGTTTGTGCCCAGCAACTCAATCTGACCGGCCCGAACCAGATCGATCCGCGGCCCGGTGCGCGTCTCGATGAAGCCGCGAACCCGAATCCGCCGATTTTCCAGGGACTTAGGCGCGATGCCAGCCGCCTCCAGGGACGGTAGCATGCGCCTCGAAATAGTCACAGCAAAGTCCCGTGTCCAGTTCCGGCCGAAATTCAGATAAGTGGTTGCCCCGGCTTGTCGTACCGACAACACCCTGCCTTCGACCAGCATAAAACGCCCATTCCCGGCCAAGATATCGCCCGGACTTTCCGCGTTTTTTATGACGCTTGGGCCGGCCCAAATGCCCCTTTTGGCGTCACGGCCCGCGGTCTCGGCGGCCAGCAGGGCCGAGAGGCAGTCCCGGTCGGCCACATCGGTGGAAACCAGCGCCTCGCCTTGCCCGAGCAGCGCGGCCTGCACCGAATTCTCGCTGTCGCTTAGGAATACGAAAGCCGGCTGGCGGCCGTAGCGGTCCGGCGCGTCGTCGTTGCCGCGCAGGGTCACCTCGCGTCCGCTGATCAGCGCGGACAAGGCCGCGCTGCGGTTCAACGCCTCGCCTGCGACGGGCTCGATGCCGGCCAGGCTGATCTCGCGGCCGTCGCTGAGACGAAAGCTGCGCGCATCGACGATGGCCGCGACGCGGCCTTCGCCCTGCGGCTGAAACGCAGCAGGCGCCGCCATCGCCGGGATGGCGATCATCGGCGGCGCGAGGCCGCATGCCAGCGCTGCAAGGAGAGTTTTGAATTGGGACAACGCCGCCGGGCCGTTCCTGTATGCTTGGCAGAAACCGACGCAAAACTATCTCAAATTGGTTTCGAGGGGGAGACGATGGAGATCAACGGCATCGCGCATATCTTCCTGACCGCGTCGAATTTCGAACGCTCGCGCGAGTTCTATCGCAAGCTGCTGCCGTTTCTCGGGCTGAAGCCGGTCATCGATTCCGACGGCGATCTATTACTGCGTCGGCGGCCGCACGGCGGTCGGCGATCCGCGCGCCGTCGCCGGAAAACGCCGGCGCCGCGTTCGACCAAAACCGCATCGGCCTGCATCATCTCTGCTTCCGCGCCCGCGAGCGCGCCGATGTCGACGAGCTGCACAATTTCCTCACCTCGATCGGCACCAAGATCATCCGCGCGCCGCGCGAGGATCACTGGGCGCCGGGCTATTACTCGATCCTGTTCGAGGATCCGGACGGGATCAGGCTCGAGCTCAATCATGTGCCGGGGAAGGGGTTGTTGACTTAACTCGTCATGCCCAGCCTTGTGCCGGGCATCCACGTCTTGTCAGTGTCTCCGCAAGAAGAACGTGGATGGCCGGGACATAGGCGAGCGGAAGAGACGCCGTCCTTCGGACGGCTATGCCCGGCCATGACGGAACGTTGTAGACAGCGATCGTAACAGAAGTCATTCCGCTAAGCGGAAATACGCCGCTGCGCAGACTGCGATCCGCCGCGCGCCTTGCCGCTGCTCGGGGCCATGCGGCATGATCGCCGCAACAGGAATTCAAGCCGCAAGCAATGCGGCGTGAGAACAGGGAGGTTTTCGTGAAAAAAATTCTTTCAGGCGTTTTCGCCTGCGCGGTTGCGGTGTCGGCGACATCGGCGTTGGCGCAGACAAAACCTCCGCTCAAGCTCGGCGGCATTTTGGATATGTCCGGCCTTTACGCTGATATCACCGGCGTCGGCAGCGAGACCGCGGCCAAGATGGCGGTGGAGGATTTTGGCGGCGAGGTGCTGGGCCGCAAGGTGGAGATCGTCGCCGCCGACCATCTCAACAAGGCCGACGTCGCCGCCAGCCTTGCCCGCGACATGCTCGACAACCAGGGCGTCGAGATGATCTATGACGTCGCCGCATCCGCCACGGCGCTGGCCGCCGGCGAGATCGCGAAGGCGCGCAACAAGCTCATTATCTTCAACGGACCGGCCACGATCGCGCTCACCAACGAAGCGTGCGGGCCCTACACCGTGCACTACACCTACGATACCTACGGGCAGGCCAATGTGACCGGGCTTGCGGCCGTCAAGTCCGGCCTCGACACCTGGTTCTTCCTGACCGCCGACTATGCGTTCGGACAGGCGCTGGAAAAGGACACCACCAACGTGGTGCTGAAGAACGGCGGCAAGGTGCTGGGCAGCGTCCGCCATCCGCTCAACACGTCGGATTTCTCGTCCTTCCTGCTGCAGGCGCAGGCCTCGAAGGCCAAGGTCATCGGCCTCGCCAATGCCGGCGGCGACACCATCAACGCGATCAAGCAGGCCGCCGAGTTCGGCCTGATGAAGGGCGGGCAGAAGGCCTCGCCGCTGCTCGTCTTCATCACCGACATCGACAGCATCGGCCTTGAGACCGCGCAGGGCCTGCTGCTGTCCGAGGGCTTCTACTGGGATCTCAATGACGAGACCCGCGCGTTCTCGAAGCGCTTCATGGAGCGCGTGAAGCGGCCGCCGACGACCGCGCAGGCCGGCGTCTATTCCTCGGTCGGGCATTACCTGAAAGCGGTGAAGGCCGCCGGCACCACCGACGCCGCGGCCGTCATCAAGGTGATGAAGGAGACGCCGATCAACGACATGTTCGCCAAGAACGGCAAGATCCGCGAGGACGGCCGCATGGTGCACGACATGTATCTGTTCGACGTCAAGAAGCCGTCGGAGTCCAAGGCGCGCTGGGATTACTACAAGCTGGTCGGCACGGTTCCCGGCAACGAAGCGTTCCAGCCGCTGGAGCAATCGCGCTGCCCGCTGGTGAAGAAGTGACGGCGCAGCCGTCATCCCGGGGCGCGCTTAGCGCGAACCCGGGATCTCGAGGTTCCGGGTTCGATGCTGCGCATCGCCCCGGAATGACGAAGCCAATAACAAACAACGAAAGCGAAAACACATGAGCGCAAACGAAATCGTCCTGCAAAACCTCGACCAGGGCCTGCTCACCATCACCATGAACCGGCCCGACCGGCGCAACGCGCTCAACCCCGACATGACCAAGGGTCTGGTGGATGCCGCGCGCCGCGCGGCCGAGGATCATGAAGTCCGCGCCGTGCTGCTCAAGGGCGCGGGCGGCACCTTCTGCGTCGGCGGCGACGTGAAGTCGATGGCGGAAGGCCGCGCGCCGCTCGCCTTCGAAGCCAAGATGGTCAATCTGCGCCGCGGCATGGAAGTCTCCCGCATCCTGCACCAGATGGCAAAGCCCGTGGTGGCCCAGGTCGATGGCGCCGCCGCCGGCGCGGGGCTGTCGATCGCGCTGTCCTGCGATCTTCGCGTGGCGAGCGCCTCCTGCAAGATCACCACCGCTTTCGCAAAGGTCGGTTTGTCCGGCGATTACGGCGGCACTTATTTCCTCACCCAGCTGCTCGGCAGCGCCAAGGCGCGCGAATTGTATCTGACTGTCGCCGATCCTGACGGCGCAGGAGGCCTATCAATCTCGGCATCGTCACCAAGGTGGTGCCGGACGCCGAGGTCGAGGAGGCCGCGCGTGAACTCGCGATGTCGCTGGCGCAGGGGCCGTCGGTGACGCTCGGTTACATCAAGAGGAACATCAACAATGCCGAGACCATGTCGCTGGAGGAATGCTTCGACGCCGAGGCGATCCATCATTCGCGCTCCGGCGAGACCGCCGACCACAAGGAAGCGGCGAAAGCGTTCGTCGAAAAGCGCAAGCCGGTCTTTGCGGGTCATTGAAATGGCACAGTATGTGAGGCTGCGGCAGATCTGCCTGGTGGCGCCGCATCTGGAGCCGGTCATTTCGGATATCGCCGGGATCATGGGGCTCAACATCTGTTACCGCGACGGCAATGTCGCGAAATACGGGCTGGAGAACGCGCTGCTGCCGGTCGACACGATCTTGCTGGAAGTGGTGGCGCCGACGCAGGGCGGAACGGCGGCGGGGCGTTTCCTCGACAAGACCGGCAACCGCGGCGGCTACATGGCGATCTTCTGCTGCGACGATCCCGACGCGCGCGGCAAGCACGCCAATGCGATGGGCGTGCGCACCGCAAACGTGATCACGCACGCGCCCTATCACGGCGTGCAACTGCATCCGCGCGACTGCCGCGCTGCGTTCATCGAGTTCAACCATACCGACGGCAGCGATGACGTGCTCGGGCCTTATCCGCCGGCCGGGCCGGATTGGCAAAAATCGATCCGCAAGGATACGACGCTGGCGCTGACGGCCGTGGAGATGCAGAGCCCGGAACCGCAGGTGTTGGCGGAGCATTGGGGGAAGATTGTCGGCGTTGCCGTGACGAAGGACGCGGACGGCAATCCGGTGCTGAAGCTGCCGAATGCGACGTTTCACTTCGCGAAGGGGCCGGTCGATCTGATGACGGGGCTCTCGTTCCGCGTTGCCGATGTTGCGAAAGTGCGCGAGGCGGCGAAGGCGAAGGGCTGCAAGGTCGAAGGCGATACGTTCGATCTGTGCGGGGTGACGTTCAGGCTGGCGGCGTAAAGAACGCCGTCATTCCGGGCGGCGAAGCGCGAACGAGGAATCCATAACCAGCCGGGGCCATTGTTGCTAGGAGATTGGCAGACGGCCCCTTGTCTTTGAGCCAATAGCCGCCTGCGGCTATGGGTCCCGGCCTGCGCCAAGGGACGATCCCGAATGACGAGGGCGAGTTATCTGCCCCTTGAAATTCGCCACGCGGCGCTCGGCGGTGGCCTTCACGCCTTCCTTGAAATCTTCCGTCGCGCGCAGGCGGGATTGTTCGGCGAGTTCGTGGTTGGTTGCGGCCAGCACGCGGTCGGCGAGTCCCGCGCGCATGGTGGCGCGGGTCGAGAGCAGGCCGAGCGGCGAGCACTCGGCGATTTCATTGGCGAGCTTCATCGCCTCGGCGCGGACATGCTCCTGCGGCACGCAGACATTGGCGAGGCCCATTTTGGTGGCTTCCTCGCCGGTGATGCGGCGGCTGGTATAGAAAATCAGCTCGGCGTTGTTCTTGCCGACCAGTTCGGGAAGCGTCGTGGTCAGCCCGAAGCCGGGATGGAAACCGAGCTTGGTGAAGTTGGCGGCAAAGCGCGCCTCGGGGCAGGTGACGCGGAAATCCGCCGACACCGCAAGGCCCAATCCGCCGCCGATGGCGGCGCCATGCACGGCGGCGACGACCGGCTTTTTGGCGCGGAAGATGCGCACCGCGTGCAGATAAAGGCTGTTGATCGAGCCGAGGCTGTCGGCGGGATCGCCCTTTTTGGCCGCGGCGGCCTCGGCCGCCTCCTGTTCCTGCCGCTTGGGATCGCCGAAATTGGCGCCGGCGCAGAACGCCTTGCCTTGGGCGGCAAGCACCGAGGCGCGGATTTCGATGTCCTTGTCGAACTCTTCCAGCGCGTCGGCGATCTGGTTGATCAGCGAGATGTCGAAAAAATTCAGCGGCGGGCGCTGGATTTCGATCAGGCCGACATGGCCGTGTTTTTCGACGCCGATATCCGTGAATTTGCTCATGATGTTTCCTCGTTGAATTAGCAGCAGCGCAAACCGAGCCCGCGGGCGATGATGCCGCGCAGCACTTCGGTGGTGCCGCCCTGGATCGTCAGTTTTGGCGCGGTCTTGATCGCGAACGACAATTGGTGCTCCAGCGTCTCGCGGTTGGTGGCGGTCTCCTCGACGAAGGCGGCGAGGTCGCGAACGCGATGCGGCAATTGCTGCTCCCACACCGTGCCGATGTCTTTCACGATGGAAGCTTCCACCACCGGCTCCTTGCCGGCCTGCAGCATGCCGGCGACCGAAACCGACATGCGCCGCATGGTGTGCAACTGCGCCACCAGCCGGCCGATGCCTTCGGCGCTGCGGGTGTCCGGGTTCTTGCCGACGGCGCGCACCAGTTCGGTGAGCACGTAATAGGTTTCGAGGAAACGTTCCGGGCCGCTGCGTTCGTAAGCGAGTTCGCTCGTCGCCTGCTTCCAGGCGCCGTCGATCTCGCCGAGCACGTGATCGTCGGGAACGAAGTAATCGGTGAACACGACCTCGTTGAATTCGAACTGGCCGGTGATCTGGCCGATCGGATTCACCTGGATGCCCGGCTGCTTCATCTTGACCAGAAATTGCGTCAGGCCGTGGCGGCGGTTTTCCTTGGTGGGCGGCGAGGTCCGGAAAATCGCGATCATGTAGTCGGCGATATGCGCCGACGAGGTCCAGATTTTGGTGCCGTTGATCAGATAGCCGCCGTCGGTCTTGGTCGCGCGGGTTTTCGCCGCGAACAGGTCGGAGCCGGAATTCGGCTCGCTCATGCCGATCGCAAAGCAGATCTCGCCGCGGCAGATGCGCGGCAGGATGTCCATCTTGACGTGCTCGGGGGCGTATTTCAGCAGCACCGGGCCGCTCTGGCGGTCGGCGACGAAGAAGCGGCGCGTCGGCGCGTTCGCCACCCGCATCTCCTCGGTGACGACATAGCGCTCGAGGAAGGAGCGCTCATGGCCGCCATATTTTTTCGGCCAGGTCATGCCGAGCCAGCCCTTGGCGCCGACGCTTGCGGGAAAATTCCGGCACGTCGGTGTCTTCGCGGTTGGGCTGGTGCGGATCGAAGGTGCCGGCGGCGATTTCTTCGGCGAGGAAGGCGCGCACTTCCTTGCGCAATTGCTCGCATTCGGGCGGCAGGCGGATCGGATCGAAACGGAGGGCTGCGGTCATGGGATGTCTCGATTATCTCGTTGATATCAGCGCGAGGCCACCAGCGGCCACAATTCGTCGGCGCCGCGGTCGGCGACCAGTTTGCCGAGCTCGACGGCCCAATAACTCTCGGAGCCGAAATCGTCGCGCCAGGCCAGCGCGCGCAGCGAGTAGCGGTGCAGGATGTGCTCGATGGTGAAACCGATCGCGCCATGCACCTGATGGGCGATGGCGCCGCCTTTTTCGGCGGCCTCCGAGCAGCGGATTTTTGCCGCGGCGGCTTCGAGATACACGGCGTCACTGAAGGACTTGGCGTTGGCGATGGTGTCCGCGGCCGAGGTCGCGGCCGCAAGCGCCGCGGCGGATTCGCCGGCGAGTTTTGCCAGATTGTGCTGCACCGCCTGGAATTTCGAGATCTTCTTCTCGAACGCGACGCGCTCGTTGGAATAGCGCACGCTGATGTCGAGCATGGATTCCAGCGCGCCGGCGATCTGCAGGCTGCGCACCACGCCGCCCATCAGCATCAGCTGCGTCTGGTCGAAACCTTTTGGCGCCGCCTTGGTCGTGACCGGCTGCGACCTTGTCGAGCGTGACGGTGTCGGAATGGTCGCCGCCGAGATTGAGCGCCGGCCTCGATCCGGCATTTCGATGCATCGACCAGCGCGATCGAGATGCCGCCGGCGCCGCTCGCGAGCACGGCAAAATGTTTTGCCGCTTTCGCAAACGGCACGCCGCGGGCGCGGCCGGAGAGGCTGCCGTCGGCATTGAGCGTGATGCGGTCCTTTGGCGCCGCCGGCACCACCGTCATCTCGCCTTCGGGTGAAGAGATTTTTGCCTGCTCCAGCAGCCATCCCGCCAGCATGGTTTCGGCCAGCGGCACGGCGACCGCAAAGCGCCCGGCGGCGCTCAGCACGCCAAAGCCTTCGGCAAGGCTTGCGCCGGAGCCGCCGCAATCTTCGCCGACCCAGGCGAGCGGCAGTCCGGCTTCGCTCAGCGCCTGCCACAGCGGCGCTTTCCACGTCGCCCTTGTTGTCGCGATTGATGGTCTGGGCGTCGGCGAGATCGGCAAAAATCTTTTCCGCGGTCTCGGCGACGATGTTCTCACTCTCCGCCACAGCGTTCCCCGATGTTGATTTGATACCCCGGCTCCGGCGGGCCGGGCATCGGGTGCAGTCGTTTCTTGCGCTTTATGATGGGGAAAAGCCATAGCCCTGACAAGCGCCCGCCGCAGGGCGGCATTCGACGGCGGCATGAAGGCGGGAAGGCCGGCTAATTCCACCCAACGGAGTTTCGATTGGGCCTGACTTTACCGCGCGATATGGTATGCCAGCGGCGGCTGTAGAAACGCAAAACAACAAGAGGAAACGGATGTCCAAGGATGGTTTGTGCGCGATCGTGACGGGGTCGGCTTCAGGATTGGGAGCCGCGACCGCGGCCATTTTGGCGAAGGGCGGCGCGAAGATCGTCGTCAACTATTCCAACAGCAAAAAGGAAGCCGAAGAGACCGCCGATCTCTGCCGCAAGGCCGGCGCCGAGGTGCTGGTGGTGCAGGGCGACGTCTCGCGCGACGAGGACTGCAAGAAGATTGCAGCCGCCGCCAATGGCTGGGGTCGTCTCGACATTCTCGTCAACAATGCCGGTACCACCAAGCACGTGCCGCACGACAATATGGACGGCCTCAGCGCGGAAGATTTTCAGCGCATCTATGCCGTCAACACCATCGGGCCGTTTCAGATGATCCGCGCCGCGCGCGCGCTGCTCGAAGCCGGCGCAAAGGCGTCCAGCCGTCCTTCGGCGGTGGTGAATATCTCTTCCGTGGCCGGCATCGGCGGCGGCGGCTCCTCGGTCGCCTATGCCGCGAGCAAGGGTGCGCTCAACACCATGACGCAATCGCTGGCGCGCGCGCTGGCGCCGCTGATCCGCGTCAACACGGTGTGTCCCGGCTATATCGATACGCCGTGGTTCACAAAAGGCCGCGGCGAGGCCGGCGCGAAAGCGGTGCGGGATTCCGTGGTGGCGCGGGTGCCGCTGAAGTCGGCGTCAACGGCCGACGATATCGCGCAGCTCGTCTGCTTCCTCGCATTGCCGCAGTCCGGCCAGATGACCGGCGAGTTCGTCCGCATGGACGCGGGAATGCATTTGATTCAGTGAGGCACGCTCTCACAATGTCATGGCCGGGCTTGACCCGGCCATCCACGACTTACCGCGCGTGCTGATGAAAAGGACGTGGATGCCCGGGACAAGCCCGGGCATGACGAATTCCATAACCTGTCTCTATTTATTCCAATCCGGAATCGTCCCGCGTGCGACCAGCCGGTTCCAGATGAACAGCACGATCAGTGCGCCGATCGTCGCGGTGATGAAGCCGGCGCCCTGAGCGTTCGGGCCGGTGCCATAGTAACCGATCATCTGGCCGATCCAGGTTGCCAGAAACGCGCCGGCGATGCCGAGGATGGTGGTCAGGATGAACCCGCTCGGATTGTTCGGGCCCGGCGACAGCATCCGCGCGATGATGCCGGCGACGAAGCCGACGACGATGATCCAGATAATGCCGCTCATGGCGGTGGTCCTTTCGAGGTTCACGCTGTCCAAACGATCAAGTCACTTCGCGTCAGATCCAGCGTGACAATTCTTTCTCGTTCGGCAGCCGCCCGTCCGGCGTCAGCTGATCGATCACGCCCGGCAGATACTGGCTGAGGCCCTTGAGCAGATCGTCGCGCGACATGCCGGCCTGCGAGGCGATGGCTTCGATCTGGTCGGAGCCGAGCGCGTTGGCGAGATCGCCGGGCGCAATTGCCTTGTTCTCGCCCTTGCCGACCCAGGAGTTCGCCACTTCGCCCTGGCCGCCCTTTTGCAATTGGCCGAGCAGGTCGCCGAGGCCGCCGGACAAGATGCTGCCGGCCGCACCGCCCGCGAGCAGGCCGCCCAGTCCGCCCTTCATCAGGTCGCTGAGACCGCCGCCGCCGGGCAGGCCGGCATTGACGGTGTTCGGCGTCGGCAGGGGTGGCGCCGTCTTCGGCGTACGCGCCGGGCTGGCCGCCGCCAAAATGTTTGGCCGCCTTCCAGGCCAGCAATGCGAGGATCGCCATCGTCATTGGCGACATGCCGCCGCTGTCGGTTTGGGAGCCCGGCTTGTCAGGGCCGCGGGGGCCGTTCTGCATGCCGTTGAGGATGTCGAGTAGACCCATGGTACTTCTCCTGGCGCGTGCAACAGCCCCCGACCGAAAAACATAGCGGTGGCCCATGACGGTTACAAGGCATGGGCCGACAGGCACACGCCTCGATAGGCATCGCGCGCCGCTTCTGCTATCGATCTCCTGGTATACGGAGGCGATGGAAAGATGTCGGACCGGCCAATCGGCATCGCGGGAGCCGGCAGCATCGGCTGCTTCGTCGGCGGCATGCTGGCGGCCGGCGGCAAGCGCGTGACGCTGTTGGCCCGGCCGCGCGTGATCGCCGAGATCGAGGCGAGCGGCCTGCGCCTGACCAGCTTTGACGGCTCCGAACAGAGGCTTCCGGCCAACAAGCTCGCATTGTCGGAAAATCCTAACGCTTTTGCCGATGCGGCCATCGTGCTGGTGACGGTGAAGAGCGCCGACACCGCAGAGATGGCCGCTATCATCGCCAAGCATGCGCCGGCGGATGCCGTGATCGTCAGCCTTGCAAAACGGCGTCAGCAATCTTGCCCTGTTGCGCGCAAAACTGCCGGGGCGGCGCGTGCTCGGCGGCATGGTGCCCTTCAACGTGATCGCGCCCGGCGAGGGGCGGTTTCACCGCGCCACGTCCGGCGACATCGTCATCGAACAGGATGACGCCGGCACCGCGGAAAAGCTTTCCGTGCCTGGATTGAAAATGCGCGCCACCGATAACATCACAGGCGTGCAATGGGGCAAGCTGCTCTTCAATCTCAACAACGCGCTCAATGCGCTGGCCAACCTGCCGCTGCGCCAGCAACTGGCGCAGCGCTCCTGGCGCCGCTTGTATGCGGACCATGTGGCGGAAGCGCTGGCGGCGATCAAGGCGGAAGGTATCAAGCCGGTGTCGACGGCGCCGCTTCCGGTCAGCTGGATGCCGTCGCTGCTGCGCCTGCCCGATGCGTTGTTCGAACGGGTGCTCGGCCGCACGATGAAGATCGATCCCGAGGCGCGCTCCTCGATGTGGGAAGATTTGCAGCGCGGCCGCCGCACCGAGATCGATTATCTGCAAGGCGTCATCACCGAAATCGCCGACCGGCGCGGGCTGCAGGCGCCGCTGTCGCGCCGCATCGTCGAACTGATCCGCAAGGCGGAGAATGAAGCAAAGGGCTCGCCGGGACTGACGCCGGAACAGATCCGGGCGTGATGGCTTTCCGTTGCCTTGAAATAGCGCCGATGGCGGGTGAATCTCAGAAGTCACGGCGAGCGGAGGAAGACCATGAAACGATTTTTGCAGCGCTGGCAGTTGCCGCCGTGTTCGGCGGCTTGATCCTGATCGCGCCCGCCTATGCCGTGCCGCCGGTGGCGACGCCGTCGCCTGGATATGACGCGCGATTGCAGGAGCAGCGTTCGGCGACCACGATCTACACGCCGGCCCCGCGGCCGCTCAAGCCGCGCAAGAAGCGCGCGCCATAGAACCGATGCGACTGTTCGTGACGCCAGTCGGCGTCAGCTGCGCTTCGCCTTGTCCCTGGCCTGCGAGCCGCCGAACAGCTTTTTCAGATCGTTGAGGCCATCCGAAAGCCGCGGCCATTCGCAGGAGAACGAGTTTCTTGCGCAATTGCCGGCCCTGATACGCTGGGCGGTCGCCTGCTGCTTCAGCGGGCTTGCCACCGGCACCGGCACCTTTGCGGCGGCCGCACCCATCAGCGAGGCTGGCTGTATCTTGCGGCGGCTGCACTTGCTGTTGCTGTTTGGCGCTGAACGCGGCGGCAATGCTGCTGCGGCGTTCGTTTTCCAGATAGGCGATATATTGCTCGTCGATCTTCTTCTGCTCTTCCGGCGTCGGGTTCGGGCCCGCAATATCGAAGGTCCGGTTCTGCATGAAATCGAAATAGGTGTAGCCGCCGCCCGGCTTGCGGCGGCCGGCGTATTTGGCGTTGCACTCGCGTGAGTTTTGACGCCTTCTCTTCCTTGGTCGCGGCCTTTTCGGCGGCGTCGGCGCAGTCCTCGAAGTCGGCAGGCGCGCTGCGCCACCATTGCGCCTGCGCGCCCACGGGCGTCAGCGCGACGCACCCGGCAACCGTGACAATCCCTAGTAGCAACGAACGTGACACGGACAGCCCTTCCGGCAACGCAAAACCCAGCAACACAATTTCCGCTAATTGTCGCCCATTCCCTGCTGTCTTGTCACCCCGGAACAGGGCATTTTTCCGGCAGGGTTCCAGCACGCCGGGACGGGCGGCATTCGTCCGGAAAAAGCGTTGTTCGTGAGCTAGTTAGTTGACGCGTGACGGCGATGCGACGCCGGCCGGTCGTCCGGGTCCGGGACAGGCCTCTGTTCTTTCTCGGGCTTTTTGCCGGCGAAGGTGATTCGGTGCCTGTTGAGGCCGGTTTTCTTCAGGGCCGGTTTCCCATCCGCGCATTTGCAGGGCTATGCTGCTGCCCGCGAGCGGCCTTTGCGTCCGTGCGCCAAAAAACAATGAGGGAGAGGCGAGCATGATTTCACGGTTCATCGCCATCGGGTTGTTCGCTGCGGGTCTGCTTGGCGTGCCCATGGGCAGTGCGAACGCGCAGGCGATCTCGCGGCAGATCACGCTGGTGGTGCCGTATTCGGCCGGCGGCGGCACCGACACGGTGGCGCGCCTGATCGCCAACCAGATGTCGCGCACCCTCGGGCAGCCGATCGTGATCGAGAACGTGGTCGGCGCCGGCGGCACGCGGGCCAACGAGCGCGTCGCCCGCTCCGATCCCAATGGCGCGACCGTGCTGATCAACCACGTGGCGCTGCTCGCCGCGCCCAGCCTGTTCACCAACCTCCGCTACGACACCGTGCAGGATTTCGAAGCGGTCGGCCTCGTCAACAACGCGCCGATGCTGCTGGTCGGCCGCAAGACGATCCCCGGGCAGGGCCCGAAGGATTTTGTCGAATGGATCAGGACGCAGGGCGCCAAGGCGAATTTCGCGCATGGCGGCATCGGCACCAACAGCCATCTGTGCGGGGTCATGATGGGCAATGCGATGGGCTTCAAGCCGACGTTTGCCGCCTATCGCGGATCGAACCCGGCGATCACCGACCTTTTGGCGGGACAGATCGATCTGTTGTGGGACCAGGTGACCAATGCGCTGCCGCAGGTCCAGGCCGGCATGCTGCACGGCATCGCGATCACGTCGGACCGCAGGCTGGAGGAATTGAAGGACGTGCCGACCACGGCCGAACTCGGCATGCCCGAGATCAATTACACGATGTGGCACGGCCTCTATGTGGCAAGGGGCACGCCAAAGGAGATCATCGCCGTTCTCAACGACGCGCTTCGCAAGGCGGTCGCCGAGCCCGACGTGGTGGCCAAGATGAAGCAGCTTGGAACCGTGCCGTTCCCGGACAAGGACCTGTCGCCGTCAGCGCATGCAAAACTGTTTGCCGAGGATCTGCCGCGCGTCGCAAAGCTGGTGGAGAGCTCCGGCGCCAAGCCGAGCGAGGCGCAGTAGCCGATAGCGGCATGGGCGGCGCCAGGCCGCCCATGCCGGGAGTTTCGCGCCCGGAAGCGAGCGTTTGGCCACCGTTACCCCTAGGCCACGAAACCGTCCCCGGTCTGGAAGGTTGCGTCTTTCCTGTCGATGTCTCGTTCCGGATTCACCTCATCGAGAAACAGATGAAAGTCGCGGTGCCTCAGCAATCGGTTGGTAACGTTCACGGACCTGAATGACTGGCGGGAACCGTCGGCCAGGCCGGGCACGATAAAGAACGTCGCATCCTTTTCGAACAGCGCCAGATCGGGTGAACCGGCGGGCGGGCGCTTGTTCAGCACCAGCCGAAAGTTCTGGTGGCGCAACCAGTGGTCCGGAAAGTTGCGCGATTCCCAGGAAGCTGTGCCTCCTCCACCTCCCGTGAAAGCGAGCCCGGGATGGAAGATGAACGTCGCATCCCGTCTGTCGAGGTCGCTCGAAATCGGCTCGAGTTCTCCCAAGAAAATTCTTGTGACGAATAAACCGGTCAGGAAAGTTGAAGGAGCGAAAGGACACTAAATCAGCCATTTTGTATCTCCTTGTAGTTCTCTGCGCGTTTCGTGCATATGAGAAAAATTGCTATCTTGAGTGATAATTGCTTCCGGCTAATCAAAGGAACAAGCGACGGCAGCGACATCCGCCGGCCGTCTTTTCCTGCTCAGCTCCTTGCTGCTGACCAGAAATCGAAAGTATGTGTTCGTCCGGTACGCCCGGGTTGGCCGATCGCGCCGGCCGGGGCGAAGTGCTGGCGGAGAGCGGCCTGCTCTGCTATTGAGACGCCGTTTCCACCCGTCGTTCGCGCCGGGTTCGCGGTCCCGTAGCTCAGCTGGATAGAGCGGCGGTTTCCTAAACCGTAGGTCGCATGTTCGAGTTATGCCGGGATCGCCATTTCCCTTCCGCGGAAACTTGCGAAAAATTTATCGACGAACGCGCGCGTCGACCTCGCGACAAATTCCGGCCGCGAGGCCTGACGGAGGCATGGCCGGCGGCGCTGCAAGCGTCGTCAGCGGACCCTCGCCTTTCTTTCTTCCGCTGTGGGATTGAAACAGGATCGCCATCGCAAAATCCTCCAGGTTACTACCCCGGAGCGATTGTTGCGCAGGTTGTATCAATGTCAATTAACAAGCTAAGGTCATTATGCCTCAGCGAACAGTGATCTCGTTCATAGTTGTCATTTCCGTTGCATCATTGAATCGGTCGGGCGCAAGCCAATCGCTTCAATCGCGGAGCTTCGCCTCCAAAAACACGTATTTTCTGACACAACTACAGGTTAAGCTGGCCGCTGTGCGCTCAGCGCCGGTCACCATCACGGGAGCCGCTCCCAATGGAACATCCGCTCCGCGTCGAAGAGTTCGATCCCTCCGAGCCGCCACAGGTCGTTCACGCCGAGCGCGCCGCCGCGGCCGCAGCACCGCCGGCCGCGGCGCCGTTGCCAGCGCTGCCGAATCTTCCTGCCAGCGATGCGGTGCTGCTGCGGCCTTCGGATCCGAACTACGCAAGATCTCTTCCGGCCGCCAACAAGCGCACGCAATTGAGTCCGTCACTGCGGGCGATCTGCAAGACCGAGCATGCCGTCGCCGTCATGGTCGATTGGGTGCGCACGAATAATCTGAGCTTTGCCATCCGCTGCGGCGGTCATTCCTATGAAGGCCTTTCCCAATCGGTCGATGTGGCGATCGATGTCCGGGGCTTGAACAGGATTGTCGTCGACAAGACGGCCGGTCTCGTCACCGTGGGATCGGGCGTGTCGTTGTTCGAGATTTATCAGGCGGTGGCTGCGCAAGGCCTGGCGTTGCAGGCCGGCAGTTGCCCGACGGTCGGCATCTCCGGCCATCTCACCGGCGGCGGGCATGGCTTGCTGGCGCGGTCGCATGGTCTGACCTGCGATACCCTGCAGCACGTTAAAATGGTCGATTGGCAAGCGCGGACGCTGCAGGCCAGCGCAACATCGGAGCCCGACCTGTTCTGGGCCTGTCGCGGCGGCGGTGGCGGCAGCTTTGGTATAGCGACCGAGTTTCGGATCGGCGTGTTTCCGCTGGCAACCGCGCGCGTGTTCGGCGTTTCCTGGAACCTGTCGCAGTCGCGTGCCGCGCGGCTGTTTGCCGCCTGGCAAGCCTGGGCGCCTGGCGCCCCGAGCACGATCACCGCGATCATGAAGGTCGGGCCCGCGGGCAGCGGCATGATCACGATGCGCTGCATCGGCCAATCCGTCGGCACCGAAACCGAGCTGCGCAACCAGCTCCGCCCGCTGGTGTCGATGGAGACGCCGTCACGGCCATTGTCGATCCGCTCGCTCAGTTTCCTCGACGCGGTCAAAAATTTCGCAGGCCCGCTCGACTACGAGTTCGTGTACATGAAGGCCAAGTCCGACTACGTGCTGGCGCCGCTAAACACGAATGCGATCCAGGCCATGATGGCGGCAACGGCGGCGGCGACCGGCATCGTGCTGTTGTGCGATGCCTATGGCGGCAAGATCGCCGATATGGCCGCTGATGCGACCGCCTTTCCGCGGCGGGCCGGCACGCAATATTGCATCCAGTATTATGCGAGCTGGCTGAACGCGTCTGCCACTGCGGCGCGTCTGGCGCAGGTCGCCAACGTTTATGCCGCGATGCGGCCTTACATGGCCGGAGCGTCCTATGTGAATTATTGCGATCTCGATTTGCCCAATTATGCGCACGCCTATTGGGGCGGCAATCTTGCCCGGCTGGTCGCGGTGAAGCAGCATTATGATCCGTCCAATGTGTTTCATCACGCGCAGAGCGTGCCGCTGCAGATGCCGCCCTCGGCTTGAACGGCCGGCTGCGGCGTTTGCGCGTCGTGGACGAGACGGCTGGAACCGGCGCAAGAAGGTCAATTCCTGTCCTGGCTATCCAAATCCGCTATGACTGATTGTCCTGTATGTGATGAGGTCCGGCGTCAATGGCCGTGCCAATCTGCCTGACAGCCGAGACACCGGGAGGAGCCATGAGCCAACGCAGCGAATTCCACAATCTCGATTCTCCGGTCGACGGCCTGTTGCGCGAGCTGGCGTCGGGGGTGACGACGCGGATCTTTTCCGGCGAGCACGCCATGCTGTCGGTGGTGACGCTGGCGCCGCACGCGCAAGGCACCTTGCATCACCATCCCGAGGAGCAATGGGGCGTCCTGCTGGACGGCTCGGCGATCCGGGTCCAGGGCGGCGAGGAGATCGAGGTGAAGAAGGGCGATTTCTGGCGGACGCCCGGCAATGTTCCGCACACGATGCGTGCTGGACCGCAAGGCGCCCGCGTGCTTGACATCTTCAGCCCGCCGCGGCCGGAATACAAAAAGGCCGGCTCGGGTTTTGGGACGACATAAAGCGCTGGCAAACAACAAGCGCAATCATTTTTGGAGGGAACGATGAAGATCACGAGACGTGAGGTGCTCGCGGGCGCGGCGGCGTTGGCCGTTACTCCCGCATGGGCGCAATCGACGACGACCATGACGCTGGTGGTGCCGTTCCCGCCGGGCGGCTCGACCGACGCGCTGGCGCGGATGCTGCAGGCGCCGCTGCAGACCAGGCTCAACCGCGTCGTCATCGTCGAGAACAAGTCGGGCGCCGCCGGCTCGCTCGGTGCGGCGCAGGTCGCAAAGAGCGCGCCGGACGGCTCCTCGCTGCTGGTGACCTTCGATTCGCATGCGGTGATTCCCTCCATTCTCGACAAGCCGCCGCTCGACGTCGAGCGCGACCTGGTGCCGGTATTTTTGGTCGGAACGGCGCCTTACGTGATCGCGGCGAATGCCGACCTGCCGTACAAGAGCTTTGCCGACGTCATTGCCGCCGCGAAAGCAAAGCCCGGTTCGGTGAAATATGCATCCGTCGGCATCGGCACGCTCGGCCATCTCGCGATGACCTTGCTCGGCAGCAAGGCCGGCGTCGACCTTCAGCACGTGCCCTATCGCGGCGGCGGGCCCGCCATGAACGACGTGCTCGGCGGCCATGTCGATCTGATCATAGGCTCGGCGGCGCTGATCACGCCGCAGCTCGAGGGCGGCAAGCTGCGGCCGCTGCTGCAGCTCGGCCGCGAACGGCTGTCGGCCCTGAAGGACGTGCAGACCGCGATCGAGGCGGGCTTTCCCGATTTCGAGACGCTGGCCTGGTGGGGCGTGTTTGCGCCCAAGGGCACGCCCGCCGACGTCACCGGAAAACTGGCCGGCGAGATTCGCGAGATCCTCAGCGAGCCGGCGACCAGCGCAAAACTGCGCGAGACCCAGATGATGACGCTGGTGCTGGGCGGCCCGAATGAGCTCAACACGTTCTTCACCAAGCAACTTGACCTTCTGGGGCAAGGTCGTTCGCGACAACAATATCAGGGCGTAGACGTCGTGTTGCTGCGGCAGGCGGGCCGATGAGTGCTGCGCAGGAATTGAAGATAGAAGTCGGCAGCTGCCGGCGCGGTGTCGGCGCTGTTGATCCGGCCGGAAAAGGCGCGCGCCTGCTACGTCTTCGCCCATGGCGCGGGCGCCGGGATGCGGCATGCCTCGATGGAGGCGATCGCGCACGGGCCTTGCCGAGCGCGGCATCGCGACGTTGCGTTATCAGTTTCCCTATATGGAAAAAGGCGGCAAGCGGCCGGATCCGCCGGCGGTCGCGCATGCCGCGGTACGCGCGGCCGTCGCGGAGGCCGCAAAGGTCTGCGCGGGGTTGCCGCTGATCGCCGGCGGAAAATCCTTTGGCGGGCGGATGACCTCGCAAGCGCAGGCGAAAGCGCCGCTCGACGGCGTGGCGGGATTGGCGTTCTTCGGCTTTCCGCTGCATCCGGCGGGAAAACCTTCCGACGAACGGGCAAAGCACCTGGCCGATGTGAAAATTCCGATGCTGTTCCTGCAGGGCACGCGCGATGCGCTTGCCGAGCTGTCGCTGCTCGAGCCGGTCGTGAAAGGGCTCGGGCGAAAGGCGACGCTGCATCTGGCCGAGGGCGCCGATCATTCCTTCCATGTGCTGAAAAGCTCGGGGCGGAACGATCGCGAGGTGCTGGCGGAAATTCTTGATGCGTTTGCGGCGTGGGTGGATAAGTTGAAGTCATGACAAAAATCCTGATCGTCAATCCCAACACCACCGCATCCATGACCGCCACGATCGCCGCAGCGGCGCGCGAGGTTGCGGCATCGGGTACTGAAATTGTGCCAGTCACATCGTCGATGGGCCCCGCCTCGATCGAGGGTTTTTACGACGAGGCCTTTGCGGTGCCCGGGCTGATCCATGCCTTGTCGAATGAGCCCGACGCCGACGCCGCGATCATCGCCTGTTTCGACGACACCGGCCTCGACGCGGCGCGGACTGCCGTGCCGTATCCCGTCGTCGGCATTTGCGAGGCGGCGCTGGTGACGGCGGGCCAGATCGCAAAACGCATCGCGGTCGTCACCACGCTGCCGCGCTCGATCGTGCCGCTGGAAGAGCTGGTGCGCCGCTACGGCTTTGCGGAGCGGGCGCGGGTTACCGCATGCAATGTCGCGGTGCTCGATCTGGAAAAGCCGGGCTCCGGCGCGCGCGAGAAGCTGGAAACCGAAATCGCGCTGGCGCTGGATAAAGGCGCGGAAGCGATCGTGCTGGGCTGCGCCGGCATGGCCGATCTCGCGCACGCGCTTTCAAAGAAGTACGGCGTGCCCGTGGTCGATGGCGTGGCGGCGGCGGTGAAGCAGGCCGAGGCGCTGGCCGGGCTGAAACTCACGACGTCGCGGCGCGGGTCCTACGCCGCGCCAGCCGCCAAAAATTATTCCGGCCTTCTCGCGCCGTTCGCGCCGAAGAACTAGCCCGCCGGCGCGCCATAAATCTTGTCGCGCAGCCGGCGCATGCCGGTCAGCCAGCGGTCGCGGCTCGAGGCCTTGCGCTGCATGTATTCGGCGACCTGCGGGTGCGAGAGGATGAGAAAACGTTCCTCCTCCATCGCCTGCATCACCATGCGCGCGACTTCCGCCGGCTGCAGCACGCCGTCGACCCGCGCGGCGCTCGGGCCCGGCGTCGTCATGCCTGTTTGCACCGATTGCGGGCACAGCACGGAAACGCGGATGCCGCGGTCGCCATATTGAATGGCGAGATGTTCGGCCAAGCGCCACTGCGGCGTTCTTCGTCACGCCATAGGGCATCGAGTTCAGCGACGCCAAAAGCCCGGCCGCGGAAGCGGTGTTGAGCAGATAGCCGGAGCCGCGCGCGAGCATGCCGGGGACCAGCGCGCGCGCCGCAAACACGTGGCTCATGACATGCACGCGCCAGCTCACGTCCCAGTCGGCATCCGACGCCGCCTCCTGTCCCTTGCGCGACAGGCCGGCATTGGAGAAGAACACGTCGACGGGCCCGTACTTGTCTTCTGCCGCCGCGATCAGCGCCTTGACGTCTTCTTCCAGCCCGACGTCGGCGGTGACGGCGAGGCCGTCGATGTCGCCGGCGACGGCTGGCCAGCCGTTCACGCGAGGTCTTGAGATCGGCGACCACGACGCCACGGGCGCCGGCCTCCGCCCAGGCGCGCGCCACCGCTTCGCCGATCCCGCTCGCGCCCCCGGTGACGACGCAGACCTTGCCTTTGACGTGCATGTTCTTGTTTCCGCTGCTGTCTTGTTGAGATCGTCATGCGTCCGCTTGTCCGCAGCGCATGACGATGGTGTTCAGCGCTCACTCGCATACAGCCCCTTGTCCTGCGCCTTTTGAATGGCGAGCGCGGCCATCAGGTCGAGCATCGGCGTCGAAAGCCCCGCGGCGCGCGCGAAGGCGGCGGGCGCGCGGACCAGCGCGTCGATCTCCATGGCGCGGCCGAGCTCAAAATCCTGCAGGATCGAAGGCTTGTGGTTCGGCGCGGGGCCCGAGCGCGTGACGCGCTTCACAGCGGGATAGCAGCTCTGGGCGATGGCGTTGGCCTCATCCAGCAGGCGCGGGATGACGTCTGCCAGCGCCGGATCGTCGCGCACTGCCCGCGCGGTCTGGCCGGTCAAAAGGCACAGCACCGACATCGACATGTTGGTGAGCAGTTTTGACCAGATGCGTCTCCCTGATCTGCTCCACCTGCGACGACTGGATCGACGCGCCGTTGAGCGCGGCGCGCAGCCGTTCGATCCGCTCGCTCTGGCGGTCGTCGCATTCGCCGGCCAGCAGCATGTTGCGCTCCGGCGAGAGGTTGGCGACCACGCCGGGCGCGATCACCTCGTTGGAGGAAAAGATCACGCCGCCGATGATCCGCTCCCGCGGGATCGCGGCGCGCAGTTTGCCGCCGGGGTCGAGAAAGCCGAGGTCGGGCGGCGGCGGATGATTGTTGGGCAAGCCGATGTCGTACCACCAGGGAATGCCGTTCTGGGCGAAGACCACGGCGGTGTCGTCGCGCAGCAGCGGCTGGCAGGCCGGCGGCGAGCGCGCTGACGCCGGTCGCCTTCAACGTGCTGATGACGAAATCCTGCGGGCCGAGCGTCGGCCGGATCGTCGGACGCCTTCACGTCGGCCTTGAATTCGGCGTCGCCGACGCGAAGCGTCAGGCCGTTTGCCTTGACGGCATCGAGATGCGGCCCGCGCATCACGCAGGACATTTCGTGGCCCGACAGCGCAAGCCGCACCGCAAAATGGCTGCCGACGGCGCCCGCGCCGAAAATGCATATGCGCATGGAGTTGATTGTTCCTGTGAGGGGATCAGTGGAGGTGCGCCAGTTTCCACATGCTTGCGCCGCAGCGCAACCATGCGGTTTGCGCCACCGGCCCGGCAGAAAGGGATGGATCAATCCCCGCCGTCTCCGGCTATGGTCCGCCATTCCAAAGTTTCGCACGAAGGAATTCTCAATGTCCGCCAACCCAGTTCTCTGGGACCTCGATGCACGCGGGGTCGCCACCGTCACGCTGAACCGCCCGGAGGTCAACAACGCCTATGATGCCGGCCTGATCAACGGCGTGCTCGCGGCGATGGAGGAACTCGGCAAGAAGCCGAACCTTCGCGTCGTCGTGCTGAAAGGCAACGGCAAACATTTTCAGGCCGGCGCCGATCTGAAATGGATCAACGGCGTGCGGCCGAAATCGTCTGGGGAAAACGAGGCGGTGTCGCGGGCGACCTTTGAGGCGGTGCAGCGGCTGAATACGTTGCCGATCCCGACGGTGGCGCTGGTGCAGGGCGGCTGCTTTGGCGGCGGCACCGGCGTGATCTCCGCCTGCGACGTGGTGATCGCGGCGGATAACGCGCTGTTCTCGATCACCGAAGTGCGCTGGGGGCTGACGGCCGCGATCATCATCCCGCAACTCTGCGACGCCATCGGCGTGCGCCAGGTCCGCCGCTATGCGCTGACCGGCGAGCGCTTTGGCGCCGAGGAGGCGCGGCGCATCGGGCTGGTGCATGAGGTGGTGCCGCTCGCGGAGCTGGAGGCCGCCGGCGCGAAAGTGGTCGAGCAATTGCTTGCCAATGGTCCGGAGGCCCTGGCCGAAACCAAGGCGCTCGCGATGGAAAGTTCGTTCGGCGGCATGGGCGTCGACGATGCGGCCTATGCGCGCCTCGTCAAGATGCATTCGGCGCGGCGCCAGACGGCGGAGGCGTCCGAGGGGCTTGCGTCATTCGCGGAAAAGCGCGCCGGCAATTGGGGCAAGCGATAGTCAGCAGCCCCGGCAGATGCCGCGCAGCTGCGCCTTGAGCGCGGCGTCCTCCTGGCTCATCCGTTCCGGCGAATAGGGCGGCGTCGCCTCGCGCGTAGCGGCCTGCTTGCGCTTTTCGGCGAGCGCGGCTTCCTGGCGCTTGTAGCAGGCTTCGCGCTCCGGCTTGGCCTGGATGTGGCGGCAATTCTGCTCGATCTCCGCGAATGCTGCAGAGGTGATTGCGAATGTGAGCAGGACCGGTAGAAGTAACTTCACGGCTAACCTGTCTTTCGCGCTTTGCTCCGCATAGATCCGCGGCGGGGTATCGCAGCGATACACATAGCCAAAATTCCTCGTCCGGGACATAATTGCCCGCACGTTTTCCGGGAACTCCTCATTGCCTCTCAAAACCATCGAAGAACCCGCCCGCCAGATTCCGCTGTACGGCGAGTATGAAGTCGCAGTCCTCGGCGGCGGGCCGGCGGGCATTGCGGCGGCGGTCGCGGCGTCGCGCGCCGGGCGGCGGACGCTGCTGATCGAACGCTACGGCTTTCTCGGCGGCATGGGCACGGCCGCGGGCGTGACGAACTTTTGCGGGCTGCACGCCAATGTGCATGGCGAGATGCACCGGGTGGTGCAGGGGATCGCGTCCGATCTGCTTGGCGCGGATCGACGGGATTGGCGGGTTGAACGCGCCGCATCTGATCCTGGGCAAGATTTTTGCGCAGGCCTATGACACCGCGGCCTACAAGATCGCGGCGGACGATCTGCTCGCCAGTCACAAGGTCGATATTCTCTTCCACGCGCTCGGCGCCGGCGTCGTGATGGATGACGACAGGCGCATCCATGCGCTGATGGTGGAGACCAAGGCCGGCCGGCAGGCGGTGCGCGCCAACATCTTCATCGACTGCTCCGGCGACGGCGATCTCGCGGCCTGGGCCGGCGCGCCGTTCGAGGTCGGCGACAACAAGGGCAGCATGCTGTATCCCCTCGATGATGTTCCGGCTCAACGGCATCGATCCCGAAAGGGCGGGCGACGCCTGGCGGACCATTCCGGCGCTGATGGAGCAGGCCGAAGCCGCCGGCACGCACAAATTTCCGCGCAAGGGCGCGATCGTGCGGCCGCAGAAGTCCGCAGATCGAATGGCGGGTGAATTTCACCCAGCTCGCGCGCAAGGACGGCAGCGCGGTCAACGGGCTCGAGCCGGACGAACTCACCCGCGGCGAGATCGAGGGCCGGCAGCAGGCGGCAAAAGCGTTCGAATTTTTGCGCACCGTGCCGGGCTTTGAAAAATCCTACATCGTCGACCTGCCGCCGCAGCTTGGCATCCGCGAGACGCGGCGCGTGGTCGGCGGCTATATGCTGTCAGGCGAGGACGTGCTCGGCTGCGCGTCGTTTGCGGATTCCATCGGCGTCAACGGCTGGCCGATGGAGCAGCATGTGGCGGGCGATGTCGTCTTCAAGTTCCCGCCGATCCCGGAGTCGCGCGGGTTCAACGAATTGCCCTATCGCATGCTGGTGCCCGAGGGTATCGACAATCTGCTGATGGCGGGACGTTGCGCCTCGATGACCCATGACGGCCAGTCGGCGGCGCGGGTTTCCGGCGCCTGCTTTGCGATGGGCGAGGCGGCCGGCTCCGCGGCGGCGCTGGCGCTGTCGGGCAATACGATTCCACGCGACATCGCGGTCGAAAAGTTGCAACAAACGTTGAAAGAGCAGGGCGCCTTTATCGGGCGGGACCAGAAGGTGCCCGAAGGGCTCTGACATGATCGAAAAGTTACCGGTTTCGGAGGAAGCCGGGAATGAAGGAGAATGATATTGCGGCTCGCGTTGGCGGGCTTGCTGGCGCTGGCGGCGGGCGGGATCGCGCGCGCCGACGATGCGCTGAAAGCCAAGATCGGCGTGCTCAGGCTGTCGTCCTCGGCGCCGGTGTTCATCGCGCAGGACAAGGGCTATTTCAAAGAGGCCGGGCTCGAGATCGAGCTGAAATTCTTTGACGCGGCGCAACCGATCGCAGTGGCGACCACCTCGGGCGACGTCGATTTCGGCATCACCGCGTTTACGGCCGGACTCTACAATCTCGCCGGCAAGGGCACGCTGAAGGTGATCGGCGGCATGAGCCGCGAAAAGGCCGGCTATCCCCTGATCGGCTATTTTGCCAGCAACAACGCCTATGCGGCCGGGCTGAAGACGCCAAAGGATCTTGCGGGCAAGCGCATGGCGGTGACGCAGGTCGGATCGAGCTTTCATTATTCGCTCGGCCTGCTCGCCGACAAATACAAATTCAAGCTTGCGGACATAAAAGTGCTGCCGCTGCAATCGCTGTCGAATGCCGCGGCCGCGCTGAAGGGCGAGACGGTGGATGCGGCGCTGCTGCCGGTTTCCACCGCGCGGGCGCTGATCGATTCCGGCGGCGCGAAACTTTTGGGCTGGGTCGGCGACGAGACGCCATGGCAGTTAGGCGCGGTGTTCGCCTCGCCGAAGACGCTGACCAATGGCGCGCTGGTGACAAAGCTGCTGGCCGCGCTGGTGCGCGCCGACCGCGAATATCACGACGTGATTCTGGCGTCGGTGAAAGACGGCAAGGCCGAGATCACCGACAAGACAAAACCGCTGCTGGAGATCATCGCCAAATACACCAATCTGCCGGTCGAGCAGGTGGTCGGCAATTGCGCCTATATCGATCCCGACGGCAAGCTGGACGTGAAGAACGTCGGCAACCAGATCGAATGGCTGCAGGAGCAGGGTTTTGTCGACAAGGGATTTTCCGTCGATGCGATCCTGGCGAAGGAATATGTGAAGGCGGATTGATGTGATCGCACCTCGTCATTGCGAGCCGCAGCGGCCATCCAGATCTGCCCGGACGAGCCGCATCCTTCGACGCTCGCGCTCCTCAGGATGAGGGTCGAGGTCCAAATGGACCTGATCGCCGACCATATCTCCCACCGCTTCGGCGCGCTCGAGGTGCTCGACGACGTGTCGTTCCAGGTCGCGTCGGGTGAGGTGGTGGCGATCGTCGGTCCCTCCGGCTGCGGCAAGAGCACGCTGCTGTCGATCCTCGGCGGGCTGTTGCAGCCGAGCGGGGGCGCGGCCGAACTGCGCGGCGCGCCGCCGGCGGGCAGTCTCAATCCGCTGACGTTTGTGTTCCAGGATTTTGCGCTGCTGCCGTGGTGCACGGTCGAGGACAATGTCGGGTTTCCGCTCGATCATACCGGACTGAGCGCGAGCGAGCGCCGCGCCGTCGTCGACGACGCGTTGCGCCGCACGGGGCTGACCGATTTCCGCAGCGCCTGGCCAAAACAGCTCTCCGGCGGCATGCGCCAGCGCGTCGGCATTGCGCGTGCGCTCGCGGTGCGGCCGGCGATCCTCTTGATGGACGAGCCGCTGTCGGCACTGGATTCGCAAACCCGCGAATTGCTGATGGAGGATTTTGTCCGCCTGCTCGCCGACGGCGCGATGGGCGCGGTCTATGTGACGCATAATCTGGAAGAAGCCGTGCGGCTCGCCGACCGCATCGTCGTGCTGTCGCGCCGCCCCGGCCGCGTGCGCGAGACCGTGACGATACCGATGACCCGCGGCGAGCGCGGCGCGATCGAGGCCCGCGAAAAGTTGCTGGCGCTGCAGAACGAATTGTGGTCGCTGATCCGCGAGGAGGCGATCGATGCCGAGCGCGAGGTCTTGCATGCTTGACCGCTCGGCACGGGATGCGCAACAGGACGACGCGAGCGAGAAGCCGCGACCGGTGGAATTTCGCGGTGCGGGTTTCACGCCGGGCGCTGGCCGCACTTCCGGCTGGATCGCGCTCGTGCTGGTGATCGCGCTGTGGCAAGTCGCCGGCAGCGCCGGATGGGTCAATTCGCTGTTCCTGCCGCCGCCTTCGGCGATTGCGGTTGCGATCTACAAGCTCGCGACATCGGGCGCGCTGTGGCAGCACGTGTCGGCGTCGGTGATGCGGATCGGCTCAGGCTGGATCATCGGCACGATTGCCGGCGTCATCGTCGGTTTCGCCATCGGACTGTCGACGCTGGCGCGCGGCGTCGGCATCACCTTTATCTCGGCGCTGTTTCCGATTCCGAAAATCGCGCTGCTGCCGCTTTTGATCCTGTGGCTCGGGATCGGCGAGGAGCCGAAGATCGCGACCATTGCGCTCGGCGTGTTCTTCTCCACCGCGATCTCGGTCTATAGCGGCGTCGATGCGGTGCCGCGCAACCTGATCCGGATGGCGCAGAGTTTCAACGTGCCGTTCCACGCCATCGTCCGCCGCGTGATCTGGCCGGGCGCATTGCCCTCGATCCTCGCCGGCTTTCGCATCACGGCGTCAGTGGCGCTGCTGCTGGTGGTCAGCGCCGAGATGATCGGCGCGCAATACGGCATCGGCGCCTTCGTGCTGCTGGCCGGCAATCTGATGCAGACCGATCAGCTTTTGGCCGGCGTGGTGATGCTGTCGCTGTTCGGGCTCGCGGTGGGGAAGCTGATCAACTGCTCGAGGCGCGGCTGTTGCACTGGCGGTGAGCCCCAGTGTCGTCCCGGCCTTGAGCTGGGACCCATACCGCGTGATCCATCGATTGAAAGACGGAGCCAATACCCTTCGCAACACGAACGCCTGTGGTTATGGGTCCCGCTGCGCTTCGCCTGGACGGGACGAGCAAACCTCACGCATTCCCGCGATCTTCCCTGAACAAATCCAGCTTCTGCTGCACCGGGCGATCCGAAAAACTGAACAGCACCGAATCCGTATCCGCCTCGTGCGTCACCCAGCGCCAGCTCGGCACCACGAACAGATCGCGCGGGCCCCACTCAAAGGTCTCGTCGCCGATCCGCGTGCGGCCCTTGCCTTCGATCGCGGCGAACACGGTGGCGTCGGTGGAGCGGTAGCGCGCGGTTTTGAAATCCCTTTGGCAGCAGCTGGATGAAAGTGCCGATGGTCGGCATGGCGAAATCGCCGGTCTCGGGATTGGAGAACTTTAGCTTAAGCCCGTGGCAGGCATCCCACTCGTCGCGGACTTTTGCCTGCTCCAGCGCCTCGCGGGTGTGGCTGTAGGGATAGTTGAAGATCGGCGAGGTCTTTGACGTGCGCTTCTGGTCGATCGGGAGCAGGTTGCGCCCGTAGCGGGCAAAGCTGTCGCCGGCGGGTTTCGAAATCTTCTGCTGATCCTCGTTCGATCCTTCCGCAAAGGATGCATCGAAGAACTGCACCATGGGAATGTCGAGCCCGTCGAGCCAGAACATCGGCTCGGAGGTTTCGTTGGAATGGTCGTGCCAGGTCATCGACGGCGTGATGACGAAATCGCCGGGCTCCATCAGCGTGCGCTCGCCGTCGACCGCGGTCGCCGCGCCCTTGCCTTCGAGCACGAAGCGCAGCGCCGACTGGCTGTGGCGATGCGCGGGCGCGATGTCGCCGGGCACCACCATCTGCACGCCGGCAAACAGCGACGTCGTGATTTTCGATTGGCCGCGCAGGCCCGGATTTTCCAGCACCAGCACGCGCCGCTCGGCTTCCTTGGCGGTGATGAGTTTTCCCGCCTCGTTCATGTAGGCGCGGATGTCGTCGAATTTCCACAGATGCGGACGGCACGCGCTCTTCGGCTCCGGCGTGATCAGATCGTTCATCACGTTCCACAGCGCGGAGAGATTTTCGCCGTCGATCTTCTTGTAGAACGCCTCGCGCTCCGGGGTCTTTTGCACGGCTTCCATGGCTGGCCTCCCGCTGGTTCTTAATTATTGATTGACAGTATACTTACAATATGGCTAGCGTCAACCAACCAAACAATAAGCCAACGAGGGAGGTTCCGATGAAGCTGCACGGCTATTTCCGCAGCAGCGCGTCATACCGGGTCAGGATCGCGCTGAACCTCAAGGGCCTTTCCACCCAGCATTTGCCGCATCACCTTCGCAAGGGCGAACAGTGCGCGCCCGCCTATCTCGCGCATCAACCCGCAGGGGCTGGTGCCGACGCTGGAAAACGAGGCCGGCGCCATCCTCACCCAGTCGCTCGCCATCATCGAATGGCTGGACGAGACCCACCCCGAGCCGCCGCTCTTGCCAAAGGATCCGCTGCGCCGCGCCAAAGTGCGGGCGTTTGCCCAGGCGCTCGCCTGCGACACCCACCCGGTGCAGAATCTGAAAGTGCTGGCGCGGCTGCGGCAGCTCAAGCTGCCGGAGGAGCAGGTGACGGAGTGGGCGGCCTGGGCCAACCGCGAAGGGCTGGCAGCCTGCGAAACCCTGATCGCGGGCGAGACCGGTCCATTTTGTTTCGGCGACAAGCCGACCATCGCCGATCTCTGCCTGGTGCCGCAGCTCGCCAATGCCAGGCGCTTCGGCGTCGACGTGTCGGCCTATCCGCGGCTGCTGAAGGCCGAAGCCGCGGCACGAAGCCATGAAGGCATTTGCCGACGCCGCCCCGGACAAGCAGCCCGATGCCGAGTAAGCCCGCCCCCATCACCATGGACGCGGTCTACACCGCGCCCGGCTATCTGTTCCGCCGCATGCAGCAGATCGCGGTCGCGCTGTTCGTCGAGGAGTGCAAGGCGTTCGACCTGACGCCGGTGCAATATGCCGCGCTGGTCGCGATCCACACCCATCCCGGCATCGACGCGACGCGGCTGTCGGCCGTGATCGCGTTCGACCGCTCGACGCTGGGCAGCGTGATCGAACGGCTGGAAGCCAAAAAGCTGATCGACCGCAAACCGTCGGGCGAGGACAAGCGGGTCAAGCTGCTTGTACCTCACCAAAGTCGGGCGCGGCGGTGCTGCGCGACATCATGCCGTCGGTCGAGCATGCGCAGGCGCGGATGCTGCAGCCGCTGAAGCCGGCCGACCGCAAGACGCTGCTGGCCCTGCTGACGCAACTGGTCGATCTCAACAACGAGGCCTCGCGCGTGCCGCTGCGCGCCGAGGACGCGCTCGAACATCTCGGGAAAGTCCTGGCTGATGGGCTGCGCGTGGCGCACAGCCGGTCCTGATCGCGGGCGGCGGCATCGGCGGCCTCGCCACCGCCATGGGCCTTGCGCAAAAGGGTATTCGCTCGATTCTGTTGGAGAAGTCGGCAAGCCTCGGCGAGATCGGCGCCGGCATCCAGCTCGGGCCGAACGCGTTTCACGCCTTCGACTATCTCGGCGTCGGCGAGGCCGCGCGAAACATGGCCGTCTATGTCGACCAGCTCCGGCTGATGGACGCGCTGACGGCGGAAGAAATCACCCATGTCGATCTGCGCGAGGATTTTCGCAAGCGGTTCGGTAACCCCTATGCGGTCGTGCATCGCGGCGATCTGCACGGCGTCTTCCTGCGTGCCTGCCAGGATCATGCGCTGGTCGAACTGCGCGTCAGCTCGGAAGTCGTGGGTTACGACCAGGACGGCTCATCGGTGACGGCGCGTCTCGCCAATGGCGAGCGCGTCACGGGATCGCTGCTGATCGGCGCCGATGGATTGTGGTCGAACGTCCGCAAGCAGGTGATCGCCGACGGCCCGCCGCGCGTATCCGGCCACACGACGTACCGCTCGGTGATCCCGACCGAACAGATGCCGGAAGATCTGCGCTGGAACGCGGCGACGCTGTGGGCCGGCCCAAAATGCCACATCGTGCATTACCCGCTGTCGGGCTGGAAGGTCTTCAACCTCGTCGTCACCTATCACAACGACGCGCCGGAGCCGGTCGCAGGCCAACCGGTGTCCGACGAAGAGGTGATGAAGGGTTTTTCGCACGTGCATGAGCGCGCGCAGGAAATCATCCGCCACGGCAAGAACTGGCGGCTCTGGGTGCTGTGCGACCGCGATCCCGCGGAGAATTGGGTCGACGGCCGCGTCGCGCTGCTTGGCGACGCCGCCCATCCGATGCTGCAATATTTCGCGCAAGGCGCCTGCCAGGCGATGGAAGACGCGGTGTGCCTGTCGCACATGCTGGCGCAGCACGATTACTCAACCGCGCTGGAGCGCTATCGCGCCCAGCGCTTTCCGCGCACCGCGCGCGTGCAGATGATGTCCCGCGCCATCGGCGAGCACATCTATCATCCCGCCGGCGAACACGCCCGCCTCCGCAACGCCATCATGGGCGCGAAGACGCAGGAGGAATGGTGCGGCGATCTGGCGTGGCTGTATGGCGGGACGGGGTTGGGGACGTAATCTCTCGTCGTCCCGGCGAACGCGGGGCCCATAACCACAGATCTAAGTCGATGCGACGTGCAGGCAGGAAGGCAACCTACACCGTCCGCCTCACAACCGCCGCGGCGTATGGGTCCCGGCGTTCGCCGGGACGACATCGAGTTTGCAGCGATCGTCGTTGCGAGGAGCGAAGCGACGAAGCAATCCAGCTTTCTCTTTGCGGCACGATAGATTGCTTCGCTTCGCTCGCAATGACGATCCTGGCTACATCCGCATCACCGACTGCCGGTCGATCTTCCCGGTCCCCGTCTTCGGCAACTCGCCGATGAACCTGATCTCGCGCGGATATTTGTACGGCAGCAGCTTTGCCTTGACGTAATCCTGCAGCCGCTTCGCCGTGTCGCTCTCGTTGAACGCGCCGGTGTTCATGACCACCACCGCCTTCAGCGTCATGCGGCGGTCGGGCAGCTCGGCGGCGAACACCGCGCATTCGCGGACATCAGGGTGATCGGCGAGGCACAGCTCGACCTCGAGCGGATAGACCCACTGCCCGGAAATTTTCACGAGATCGTCGGCGCGGCCGCGGAAGAAGTGAAAACCGTCGGCGTCGCGGACAAAACGGTCGCCGGTGTAGATCCAGCCGCCCTCGCGGATGGTCTCGGCGGTCTTGTCGGGCCGGTTCCAGTACAGCGGCGTGTTGGAATCGCCGCGTACCCACATGATGCCCTCCTCACCGTCGCCGACGTCGCGGCCATCCTTGTCGCGCAGCAGGATTTCATAGCCGGGCACGCGCAGGCCGGCGGCGCCGAGCTTTTTCTGCTCGGGACGGTTGGACAGATAGATGTGCAGCGCTTCGGTGGAGCCGAGGCCTTCGATGATCTCGAGCCCGGTCAATTTCTTCCAGCCGTTGAAGACGTCGGCCGAAAGCACCTCGGCGGCAGACAAGCGCCATGCGCAGCGAGGAGAAGTCGGCGGCATCAGCGCCTTCCGCCTTGGTCAGCGACGTGTAGAGCGTCGGCAGGCCGAAGAACACGGATCGGCTTGTAGCGGCCGATAGCCTCAAAAATCGCCGCCGGCTTTGGCTGGCCGGGCAACAGCAGCGTCGCGGCGCCGACCGAGAACGGAAAGGTGATGGAATTGCCAAAGCCATAGGCGAAGAAGATCTTTGGCACCGAGAAGCAGATGTCGTCCGGCTTCAGCTTCAGCACGTTTTGCGAAAACGCAGCCTCGCTATAGGCCATGTCGTGCTGCAGATGGACGATGCCTTTTGGCCGGCCGGTCGAGCCGGACGAGTACATCCAGAACGCCATCTCGTTGCGGTCGGTATCGGCCTCGGCAAGTTCGGTGGGGAAGTTGCGTAGCCACTGTTCGGCGATCAACGTGTCGGCCACCGCATGCTCGCCCGCGGCGCCATTGGTCACGATCAAGCGTGCGCAGCGGCGTGTCCTTGCAGGCCTCCGCGTTGAAGCGCGACGAAAATTCGGCATCGGCGACGGCAACGGCCGCGCCGGCATCGGACAGATAGAACTGCAGCAGGTCCGGCGGCGTCAGCGTGTTGATCAACAGCGGCACAAAACCGGCGCGCACCGCGCCGAAGAACGCGGCCGGATAGGCCGGCGTATCGTCGAGGAACATGAGGATACGGTCGCCGCGCGTAAGGCCCAGCGACAGAAAGCCGTGGCCCCATTGCGAGGCCTCAGTGCAGAGCTGCGCGTAGTTGCGTGTGCCGCCCGGACCGGTGAGCGCGAGGCGTTCGCCGTTGCCGCGCGCCAGATTGTCGAACAGCACGCGGCTGGCGTTGTATTTTTGCGGAATCGATGAAGCCGATCTCGCGGGCGCCGGCGCTGTCCTGTGGAACCTGATCAACGATTTTCTGCGTCATACTCGTGCTCCTCGACGCTTCGTAACGGGCCATGAATTGCGGCGACATCGCACGCAGCCGCGCATCGTCGATCCGCCCCGAGCGGGTGATATAGCTGTAGCCAAAATCCATCAGGCCGAGCTTCATATGATCAGGGAAATGTTCGTACCAGTCGGCGCTGGTGCGCGCCGCCGTCACCAGCTTTTTCACGATCGGCTTGCGTTCGTCCTGGTAGCGGGCGAGCGCGGCGGGGATGTTCTGCTTCCGCCTCCAGCGCCTTGGTCAGCGCAATGGCGTCCTCGATCGCGAGCCGCGTGCCGGAGCCGATGGAAAAATGCGCGGAGTGCAGCGCGTCGCCGATCAGCACCATGTTGCCGTGCGACCAGCGCTCGTTCCAGATCCACGGAAAATTGCGCCACACCGATTTGTTGGAAATCAGCTTGTGGCCGTCGAGCGTGTCGGCAAAGACCTGCTCGCAGATCGCCTGCGACTGCTCGATGCTCTTGTCGGCAAAGCCGTAAGCTTGCCAGGTCGCCGCGTCGCATTCGACCAGGAAGGTGCTCATGTCAGGCGAATAGCGGTAGTGATGCGCGTTGAAGGTTCCGAGATCGGTTTTGACAAAGGTCTGCGACAGCGTCGCAAAGCGCTTTGTGGTGCCGTACCAGGCGAATTTGTTGGTGGAATGGGAGACGGACGCGCCAAACTCCTGCTCAAAACTGCGGCGCACCAGCGAATTCAGTCCGTCGGCCGCGACGATCAGGTCGTAACCCCCAAACTGATCCAGCGCCTCGATCTGCGTTTGATAGCGCGGCGCGACGCCGGCGGCGCGCACGCGCGCCTGCAGCAGCGTCAGCAATTCCAGCCGGCCGATCGAGGAAAAGCCGACGCCGTCGATCTCGACGCTCTCGCCATGCAGGTTGAGCGTGATGTTCTTCCAGCTCTCCATCCTTGGCGCGATGGCATCGACCGTGTCGGGGTCGTCGGCGCGCAAGAATTCCAGCGCCTGCTCGGAGAACACCACGCCAAAGCCCCAGGTGGCGCCTTCGGGGTTCTGTTCGAACAGGTCGATATGGGCGTCGGGGTGACGCCGCTTCCAGAGATAGGCGAAGTAGAGCCCGCCGGGCCCTCCGCCGATCACGGCGATGCGCAAGGTCTCCTCCCAGATTGACAGTATACTTACAATCTGGGAGGCACACTAGCGCCGGCCGAAGCGCGGCGCCAGTGGAAATTTCGGGTCGGGACCGGACCTAATCAGGTGCAGCGGCGGACCGCGACGCCGTTCACCACCACCGTGCGGCAAACCTTGGCGACCGGCTTGCGCACCACCACCGCGCCACGGGGGCCGGCGCAGGCGGCGCGGACAACGCCGTCGGCGCAGACCACGGCATTAGCGTTGGTGGATTCGAAGGTCATCGTTGCGGCAAAGGCGAGGGCAGCGATGGCGGCGAGCAGAAATGAACGCAATGTTATTCTCCCGTGTCTTTTGGATTGTTGGTCAATCGAATGTTCTGCGGATGCAATCCTATTTCTTCTCGGCTTCCGCCAGCACCTTCTTGCAGGCCGGGGTGAGCTTGTCGGCCGACTTGTTGAGGCAGGCGATGATGCGCCCGCCGCCCGGCACGGTGCCTTTGCAGTATTTCTCGAAGTCGCCCATGCAGGCGTCGCGCTGCGCGGCGGTCAATTCCTGCGCGAAGGCGGCGGGCGCCGCGCACAGGACGGCAGTGGCGATCAGGATGGTGCGTAGCATCGGTTGTTTCCTTTCTGGTGCCGGTGGCAGTTGGTCTTCTCTGGAAAAGTCAGGCGAACGGCCTGCTTGCTTCTTGATCGTGAAGGCGCTGTGTTGAAGGCTTGATGTCGAAGGGTTTGGAATATTGCAGCACCGAAAAGGAGCGCCCATGGGCGAGTTGAGAGCCAGGTGGCTTACGTTCTATTCCGCTCATGTCGAGCCGGCCTCCAGGGAGATTTTTTCGCACGTCGAAAAACTGATCATCGGGACGTTGATTGTTTCAGCCGGTGCGCATGTCTCGAGCACCGAGCCCGCGATCGAACTGTTCGGCTATCTGCGCCATGGGCTCGTGGGGCGCGGGGTCATGCTGTTCGGCGTCATCCTGCTGTTCCTGAATATTCTCGATGGTCTCTACAAACTCGCCAGGCTCAATTGGCATGTTGTCTACCAGATCGTAATGACGATTCTTTACGTCGCGCTGTCGATCCGTCTGATCCAGTTGATTCTCGCCTTTCGCGGCGGCGATTGACCGGCGGTCCCCGCGTCTGGGGACCGCGCGGCAATGCGCGCCCGCTCTGCGGCATTTTTAGGAAAGGTTTGGACTCTATCGCGCGGCGAACGGCGCCAGGACGTCGCGGCAGGCCGGCGAAAGATCGGCCGCCCGGTTGGCGATGCACTGCATGATGCGGCCGCCGCCGGGGGCCACGCCGGCGCAAAGCGTGCGCACGTCGGCGCCGCAGGCCGAGCGCATCACGAACAGTTCCTCGCGCGGCAGCATCGGCCGCAGTACGATCACCGTGGGCGCCGCTGCGGGCGCCGCACCTGCCGCGGGAGCAGCCGCCGCGGCCGGAGCCGCGCCTGCTGCGGGCGCCGCGCCGCCGGTTGCGGCAGCGACGGCCTTTCCGCAGCCGGCCGAAAGCTTCGCCTTGTTCTTTTCCAGACATTCCAGTGCCGGCGCGCCGCCGGTCGGCACGCCCGCGCAGACTTTTGGATAGTCGGAGCGGCAGGCGCTCTTGATCGCGTTGACCTGCGCGCTGGTCGGCTGCTTTGCCGTGGTCGTGGTGGCCGCAGGTTTGGCGGTTTCAGTGGCGGGTTTTGCCGCTGCGGCGGGTGCGGCGGCCGGTGTGGATGGTTTGGCAGGCGCGGCAGCGGCCGGCGCCGTTTCGGTCTTGGGGGCTGCGGCAGCCTCTATCGCACGCACCGCGCCCGCGCATCCGGCCGAGAGGCTCGACATGTTCTTCGCAAGGCATTGCACTGAGGCTTCGCCGCCCGGCGGAATGCTGGAGCAATGCGCCATATAATCGGAGCGGCATTGGGATTTGACGGCTTCACGCTGCGCTTCGCTTGGTCCTTGGGAGAGTGCCGGTGTCGCAACCGCAAGCGCCGCGCCCACCAATACACAAAACGCCATGCCACGCCTTAACGTACTGAGCATTTGAATAAATCCTTGTCGCTATCGCTTGAGCCGCCGATTCAATCGACGTGATTTCTGAAAGAGTTTGGTAGAGCAACCTGAGCGGGCGGCATCATTTTCGGTTTCGGGTTCCACTGCAAGCGGATTGTTGCTATTTTCATGGGATGGCGGGGAGCCGCTTTCTGATTCAATAAGCCTTTTCGAGAACAAGAAGTCATTGAGGCACAGAAATGAGGCATGCGCGTACGCCTGCTTATTTTGAGATGAACGGTTTTGTGCGGCTGCGAGCGGCGATGTCCCGCATTGCATTCGTCACATCGGCGGCGCTCGCATTAAGTGCCTGCGAGCAAAATACTTTTGTGCCACCGCCGCCGCCCAAGGTCGAGGTTGCGGTGCCCGTTCAGAAATCGATCACGCGCTATCTCGACGCCACCGGCAATACCGCGGCGATCAAGAACGTCGATCTGGTTGCGCGAGTGCAGGGCTTTCTGCAATCGATCAATTACAAGGACGGTACCCCCGTCAAGCAAGGCACCACGCTGTTCACGATCGAGCCCGAGACCTACAAGCTCAAGCTCGAACAGGCGCAGGCCGCCGAGGCCGGCGCGCAGGCGTCGGTGAAGCAGGCCGAGGCCGACTACAAGCGTCAGGTGGAGCTGGTGCAGAAGCAGGCCGTCTCGCAGTCAACGCTGGACACCTCGACCTCTACCCGCGAAAACATGCAGGCCAATCTGCAGCAGGCCCAGGCCAACACCAAGATCGCGCAGGTCAATTACGGCTATACCAACGTCACCGCGCCGTTCGACGGCGTCGTCACCGCGCATCAGGTCTCGGTCGGCGAACTGGTCGGCGTCGCATCGCCGACACAGCTTGCCACCATCGTCGCGCTCGATCCGATCTATGTGAACTTCAACGTCAACGAACAGGACGTGCTGAAGTTCAGGGACGAAGCGCGCAAGCGCGGCGTCACACCGGACGAGATCCGGCAATTGCCGTTCGAGGCCGCCCTGCAGACCGAAACCGGCTATCCGCACAAGGGCAACCTCGATTACGTCTCGCCGACCCTCAATCAGTCCACCGGCACGATCGCGGTGCGCGGCGTCATACAGAATGCCGACCGTGCGTTGTTGCCCGGCTTTTTCGTGCGCGTCCGCGTGCCCTTTGACGAGCAGAAGGATGCGCTGCTGGTCCCCGACGCCGCGCTCGGCGCCGACCAGGCCGGACGTTACGTGCTTGTCGTGAACGCGGACAATGTCGTCGAGCAGCGCAAGGTGCAGACCGGTCCGCTGGACGGCGGGCTGCGCGTGATCGAAAGCGGGCTGAAGGCCGACGACAAGGTCGTTATCGCCGGGCTGTTGCGCGCGATCCCCGGCCAGAAGGTCGATCCGCAACTGCAAAAGATCGAAGCACCGCCGGCATCGGCCAAGTAGGACCGATCCCATGATTTCGAAATTCTTCATCGAGCGGCCGGTTCTTTCCAACGTCATCGCGATCCTGATGATCCTGATCGGCGGCGTATCGCTGTTCAACCTCGCGGTCGCGCAATATCCGGATGTGGTGCCGCCGACGGTGCAGGTCACCACCCGCTATCCCGGCGCCAGCGCCAAGACGGTGATCGATACCGTGGCGCTGCCGATCGAGCAGCAGGTCAACGGCGTCGAGGACATGCTCTATATGCAGTCCTACAGCGCCGCCGACGGCACCTATTCGCTGACGGTCACCTTCAAGATCGGCACCGATCTGAATTTTGCGCAGGTGCTGGTGCAGAACCGCGTCTCGGCGGCGCTGTCGCAATTGCCGACCTCGGTGCAGAACCAGGGCGTCACCGTGCAGAAGAAGTCCACCTCGATCCTTCTGTTCGTGACGCTGACCTCGCCGAAGGCAACCTATGACAGCCTGTTCCTGTCCAACTACGCCACCATCCGCATCCGCGACGAGCTGTCGCGATTGCCGGGGGTCGGCAACGTCACGGTGTTCGGCGCCGGGCAATATTCGATGCGGGTCTGGCTTGACCCGAACAAGCTGCAGGTGCGCGGGCTGATGCCGCAGGACGTCATCCAGGCGATCCAGCAGCAGAGCCAGCAGGTCACCGCAGGCCAGGTCGGCGCGCCGCCGACGCCGGCCGGACAGGCGTTCCAGTACACGCTGAACGTCGCGGGCCGGCTCGATGACAAGACCGAGTTCGAGGACGTCATCGTCAAGACCGGCACCAGTGGCGATGTCACGCGGGTGCGCGACGTCGGCTGGGTCGAACTCGGCGCGCAGACCTACAGCCAGGTGTTCTCGCTCAACAAGCGGCCGGCCGCCGGCATCGGCGTGTTCCAGTCGCCGGGCGCCAACGCGCTGGAAGTCGAGAAGGCGGTCGAGAAGAAGATGGCCGAGCTCGCCAAGGCGTTTCCGCAGGACATCAAATACGACACGCCGTTCGACACCACCAAATTCGTCTCGGAATCGATCGCCGAGGTCTACAAGACGCTGATCGAGGCCGGTCTTCTCGTGCTGATCGTGATCCTGGTGTTTTTGCAGGACTGGCGCGCGATGCTGGTGCCGGCGACGACCGTGCCGGTGACCATCATCGGCGCCTTCGCCGCGATGGCGGCGCTCGGCTTCACCATCAATTTGTCGACGCTGTTTGCGATCGTGCTGGCGATCGGCATCGTGGTCGACGACGCCATCGTGGTGGTCGAGGGCGCGGCGCATAATATCGAGCAGGGCATGTCCGGCCATGACGCCGCGATCAAGGCGATGGACGTGCTGTTCGCGCCGATCGTCGGCATCACGCTGGTGCTGATCTCGGTGTTCTTGCCGGCGGCGTTCCTGCCGGGACTGACGGGGCGGATGTATGCGCAGTTCGCGCTGGTGATCGCCGCGACCGCGCTGCTCTCCGCCATCAACGCCGCGACGCTGAAGCCGACGCAATGCGCGCTGTGGCTGCGCCGGCCGGTGCCGCCGGAGCAGCGCAACTTCTTCTATCGCGGCTTCAACAAGGTCTATGACAAGGTGGAGCGCGGCTACACCAGGCTGATTACCGGCCTGGTGCGGCACAGCGGCATCTCGGTCGTCGTCGCGCTGATCCTGATCTTTATCGGCGGTTACGGCCTGTCGCGCGTGCCGACCGGCTTCATCCCGATCGAGGATCAGGGCTATCTGCTGGCGGCCGTGCAGTTGCCCGACGGCGCCTCGCTCGACCGCACCCAGCGCGTGATGGACAAGGTGCAGGAGATCGCCAGCAAGACGGGAGGCGTCGATCAGGTCATGACGATCGCCGGCATCTCCGCGCTCGATGCCAGCTCGAGCCTTGCCAATGCCGGCGTCGCCTATCTCGTGCTGACGGAATGGAGCAAGCGCGGCCCCGGCGAGGACCTGCTGTCGCTGTTCAACAACCTGAACCAGAAGCTGTCGGTGATCGAGGAGGCGCGGATCCTGGTGGTCCCGCCACCGCCGATCCAGGGCATCGGCAACGCGGCCGGCTTTGCCATGCAGGTCGAACTGCGCGACGGCAATTCCGACTTCGGCAAGCTGCAGGCCATCACCAACGCCATGGTGGCGAACGGGCAGTCGCAAAGCGCGCTGCAGCGCGTCAGTCCTCGTCGTTCCGTTCGATGGTGCCGCAGTTCGATATCGAGGTTGACCGGATCAAGACGCAGACGCTTGCACGTCACCACCGATCAGATATTCCAGACGCTGTCCTCCTATATGGGCGCGTCCTTCGTCAACCAGTTCAACAAATTCGGCCGCACCTTCCAGGTCTATACCCAGGCCGATGCGCAATTTCCGCCTGACCACGCGCGACATCGAAAACATGATGGTGCGCAACTCCAACGGCGACATGATCCCGCTCGGCACGGTGGCGAAGATCACGCCGGCGGTGGGGCCGTCGCTGATCAGCCTCTACAACCTCTATCCGTCGTCGACCATCATCGGCCTGCCGGCCAAGGGCTACAGCTCCGGCCAGTCGATGACGCTTGATGGAGCAGATCGCCGACAAGACGCTGCCGCCGGGCACCGGCTATGAGTGGACGGCGATGTCGTATCAGGAGAAGGCGGTCGGCAATCAACTCTATCTGGTGTTTGGCCTTGCCATGCTGCTGGTCTATCTGGTGCTCGCCGGCCAGTATGAGAGCTGGTACGCGCCGATGTCGGTGATATTCGCCGTGCCGCTGTCGCTGCTCGGGCCGATGGCGGTGCTGACCGGCCTGCGGATCGAGAACAATCTCTACACCCAGATCGGCTTGATCCTGCTGATCGCGCTGTCGGCAAAGAACGCGATTCTGATCGTCGAAGTCGCGCTCGAACTGCATGTGCGCGACAAGAAGACCGCTGCTGGAGTCCGCGATCGAAGCGGCGCGGGCCCGGTTCCGGCCGATCCTGATGACGTCGTTCGCCTTCATCCTCGGCGTGGTGCCGCTGGTGCTGGCCACCGGCGCCGGCGCCAATGCGCGCAAATCGATCGGCATCACCGTGTTCACGGGCATGCTGGCCTCGACCTGCCTCGCCGTGCTGTTCGTCCCGACCTTCTTTGTCGTGATCCAGCGTTTTGAGAACTGGCGCGCCGAGCGCAGCGGCAAGAAGGTCGGCCCGCAGACGATCTCCGAAGTCGCCGAGCGTGTCGCCGTAGCTCACCTCGTCCCGCTCTGTGCGAAGCGCGTAGGCGGACGCAGACGCCGCGGCGAATTCGGTAGCGCACGCTGAGCGTGGGCTCTCCGCGAGTCGATCTGTCATCGAATTTGCGGAGGCAGCCCCTCACCCCACCCTCTCCGCGGAAGAGCGGGGAGAGGGAGCAGTGCCTACACCCGCACCATCCGCTTGCCCCGGTTCTCGCCCGCCAGCAGTCCGATCAGCGCTTTCGGCGTGTTCTCCAGCCCGTCGATGACGTCTTCCTGCACCTTCAGCTTGCCTGACGCGACCCAGGACTGCAGGTCGGCGAGCGCCTGCTGGCTCTGGTTCATGTAGTCCATCACGATGAAGCCCTGCATGATGAGCCGCTTCACCACGATCAGGCCGGGCACGCCGCGCGGGCCGTGCGCCGACGGCACGCCGTCATATTGCGAGATCGCGCCGCAGCAGGCGATGCGGCCGCGGTTGTTCATCAGCGACGAGGCAGGCTTCCAGGATGTCGCCGCCGACATTGTCGAAATAGACGTCGATGCCCTTGGGCGCTGCGGCCCGCAGCGCCTTGAAGGTGGCGCCGTCCTTGTAGTCGACCGCGGCATCGAAGCCGAGTTCGCTGGTGAGCCAGTGGCACTTGTCCTTGCCGCCGGCGATGCCGATGACATGGCATCCCTTGATCTTGGCGATCTGGCCGACGATCGAGCCGACCGAGCCCGCGGCCGCCGACACCACGACGGTCTCGCCCTCCTTGGGCTTGCCGACATGCAGCAGGCCGAAATAGGCGGTGAGGCCGGCGATGCCGTAGACGCTGAGCAGATGCGTCATCGGCTCCAGCTTCGGCATCTTCGATCAAATGCTTTGCCGGCACCGCGGCGTATTCCTGCCAGCCGGTGTCGCCGAACACGATGTCGCCCGGCTTGAGGTCCGGCGATTTCGACGACACCACCTCGGCGATGCCGCCGCCGGCCATCACGGTGTTGGCCTCCACCGCCGCGCGATAGGTCGCGCCGTGCATCCAGGCGCGGTTGGCGGCGTCGAGCGAGATGTAGCGCGCGCGCACCAGCGCCTCGCCGTCCTTCGGCTCGGGAACCGCGCCGTTGGCCAGCTTGAAATGCTCGGGCCCGAGTTTGCCGCTCGGCTTTTCGACCAGCAGGATCTGGCGATTGACTGGTGCGCTCATGGCGTTTCTCCCCTCGATGTGATCATTCTTGAAGCAGTTGGCTCGCCTTGAGGCAACTCGGCTGCTCGCATTGTGCGCTGCGCCAGACGCTAGACGCCATGTGGCGGATTCACAACGGGAACATTTTGACAAGTGTGCTTATCGTCGCATTCGTATTGCGCGGCTTTACAAATCTGCCAAACTTCAAGTTGCCGGAGCCGAAATACCGAGAACTGACGGGGGTAAGAAAAATGTCCAGCAGGTTTACGCAGTACATCCTGGTCGCGATGGTGCTTGGCATCGTGATGGGCGCCTTCGATTTTCAATTTCCTTCCCGATAAGCGCGCCGAGATCGCATCGAGCGTCAACCTGATCGCCATGCTGTTCCTGCGCCTGATCAAGATGATCATCGCGCCGCTGGTGTTCGCCACCCTGGTCGGCGGCATCGCCCATATGGGCTCCGGCTCGAAGCTCGGCCGCGTCTTCGCCAAGACGCTGGGCTGGTTCGTCTCCGCCTCATTCATCTCGCTGCTGCTCGGCCTCGTCATGGTCAATCTGCTGCAGCCCGGCGCCAACTTCCCCGGCACGCTGCCGGAGAAGGGACAGTCCACGGGCTTGCCGGTCTCGGCGTTCTCGCTTGAAAAATTCCTCGATCCATCTGGTCCCGACCTCGATCGCGGATGCGATGGCGCAGAACGAGATCCTGCAGATCGTGGTGTTCGCGGTGTTCTTTGCCGTTGCGCTCGGCGCCATGCCGGAACGGTCAAAGGCGATCATGGGGTTGATCGACGACCTCGCGCACATCATGCTGAAGATCACCGGCTATGTGATGCTGTTCGCGCCGATCGCGGTGTGGGCGGCGATCACGGCGACGGTGGCGAAGAACGGCCTCGGCGTGCTCTGGAAGCTGATCGTGTTCATGGGCGGCTTCTATCTGGCGCTGGCGATCCTCTGGGTCATCCTGATCGTGGTCGGCTTCATCGTGCTCGGCCCGCGCTACAACCATCTTCTGAAGCTGATGCGCGAGCCGCTGATGCTGGCATTCTCGACCGCGAGTTCGGAGGCCGCCTACCCGAAGACGCTCGAGGGGCTGAACCGCTTCGGCGCCTCGCCGCGGATTTCCAGCTTCGTGCTGCCGCTCGGCTATTCCTTCAATCTCGACGGCACGATGATGTACTGCACCTTTGCGGCCGTCTTCATCGCGCAGACCTACCACATCGACATGCCGCTCGGCGACGCAGCTTGCCATGCTGGCCACGCTGATGATCACGTCCAAGGGCGTCGCCGGCGTGCCGCGCGCCTCCCTCGTCGTGATCGCCTCGACGCTCAGTCCAGTTCGGCATCCCCGAGGCCGGCCTGCTGATGATCATGGGCATCGATACCTTCCTCGACATGGGACGAGTCCGCCACCAACGTGATCGGCAACTCGCTGGCGACCGCCGTGGTGGCGAAGTGGGAGGGCGAGCTGAAGGAAGAGCATGAGCTCGGGCCCGACGACATCGTCCCCGGCGATGCGGTCCCCGGCGATCCCGTTCCGGCCACGCATTGATGGGAGCGATCCATGACCCGCATGCTTTCGATGGCGGCGGGCGCCCTGTTGCTGGCAGCAAGTCTGCCGGCAACCGACGCGTCCGCCCAGACGGCCGAGCGAGGGGCTTAGCCCGACGCTCGCAAATATCAAGAAGACGCATGTCGTGCGGCTCGGCTATCGCGAGAGCTCGCCGCCGTTTTCGTTCCTCGACCAGTCCAACCGGCCGATCGGCTACAGCCTCGAACTCTGCGAAGCCATCGTCGAGGAAATCGGCGTCGAGGTCGACGACGCCAATCTCAAGATCGAATACGTCAAGGTCACGCTCCGACGACCGCATCCCGGCGGTGACGGGCAACAAGATCGATCTCGAATGCGGGTCGACCACGGCCAATGCCGAGCGCGCGCAAGCTGGTGGCGTTCTCGCCGCTGATATTCGTCGCCGGCACCAAGCTGATGGTGCCGAAGGCCTCTACTGATTTCGGCGATCACCGACATGAAGGGCAAAACCGTGGTGGTGACCAAGGGCACCACCAACGAGCAGGCGATACATAATGCCAACAAGAAGTTCTCGCTCGGCCTCAACATCGTGGCTTCGCCGGATCACGAGCAATCCTACCAGATGCTGGTGGACGGCAAGGCGGACGCGTTCGCCACCGACGACATCCTGCTGTACGGCCTGATCGCGCGGCACAAGGCGCAGGCGCAGTTCAAGGTGGTCGGCGACTATCTGTCTTATGACCCCTACGGCATCATGTTCCGCAAGGGCGAGCCGCAGTTAACGGCGGTGGTCGAGCGCACCTTCCGCAAGCTCGGCTCGGGGCGCGATCTGATCCCGCTCTACAACAAATGGTTCGTCGTCGCGGCTGCCGACCGGCGAAAAACTCGGCGTGGCAATCTCGCCGCAGCTCGAAGAGGCCTTCAAGTCGATGGACGATTCACCGGGCGGCAGCAATTAGAGTTAATCTGAACAATTGATCGCCCGCGCATGGCAACTATTCCCATGCCGCGGGGCGTGGAGGATTTCTGCTCGATTCCTCGCGCTCCCGCGGCAATTTATTTCTGCATGCAGCGCACGAATTCAGCAAGTTAATTTCGTGACGCCGGTCACGGTGCATTGAACGTTATCGCGATATAAACCGACTGCCATTGTGCGCCCCCAATTGCGCATCAGATGAGGTTGACTATCTCTGCAATCGACGCGATGTACACGCCAATTCGCCTTCAATTGCAGGGGTTTCCGGCCCCAGGGCCGGGCAATCTGCAAGACAATCTGAACGTTCTACGTTCTGACCATTCGGAAAACGAAAACACATGAGCGCGTTCTACCGAGAGAAAGTTCTTTCCGTTAAGCACTGGACCGATACGCTGTTCAGCTTCCGGGCCACCCGCGATTCCGGTTTCCGTTTCCAGAACGGGCAGTTCGCCATGATCGGCCTCGAGGTCGACGGCCGCCCGCTGCTGCGCGCCTACAGCATGGCGAGCGCCAATCACGAGGAAGAGCTCGAGTTCTTCTCGATCAAGGTCGCCGACGGCCCGCTGACCTCAAAGCTGCAAAAGATCCGCGAGGGCGACACCATCCTGGTCGGCCGCAAGGCGACCGGCACGCTGGTCACCGACAATCTGCTGCCGGGCAACCGCCTGCTGCTGCTCTCGACCGGCACGGGCCTCGCGCCGTTCGCCAGCCTGATCAAGGACCCCGATGTCTACGAGCGGTTCGAGAGCATCGTGCTCGTTCATGGCTGCCGCCAGGTTTCCGAGCTCGCCTATGGCGAGGAGCTGGTGGCAAAGCTGCGCGACGACGAATTGTTCGGGCCGATGCTGTCAGGAGAAGCTGCTGTATTACCCGACCGTGACGCGCGAGCCGTTCCGCAACCGCGGCCGCATCACCGACCTCATCACCTCGAACCAGCTGTTTGACGACCTGCATCAGGGCCCGCTCGATATCGAGACCGACCGCATCATGATGTGCGGCAGCCCGGCGATGCTGGAAGAATTGAAGCAGCTGTTCGAGACCCGCAACTTTGCCGAAGGCGCCAACCACAAGCCCGGCCATTTCGTGATCGAAAAGGCGTTCGTCGAGCGCTGACTCGTCGTCCCGGACGCCGTGCTCATTCCGCGGCTGCTCCGTGAGCACCGGACCCAGTTGCGCATTCGAACGCCGGAATCGGTGGTCATGGGTCGCGCGCTTCGCGACGATCCCGGAATGACGGCGGTGGTAGCGCCTCCTCCTCACCCACTGCTATAACCTCCCCCAACGCCGCGCGACCTCACGACGCGGCGAGGGAGGAAACCGTGTCCGCATCCGACGCCGCCAGCGCGACCAAAACCGCCTTCGTGTTCGCCGGCGGCGGCAGCTTTGGCGCGATCCAGGTCGGCATGCTGCAGTCGCTGGCCGCGCACGGCATTACGGCCGACATGGTGGTGGGCTCCAGCGTCGGCGCGCTGAACGGCGCGTTCTATGCCAGCGATCCGACGCCGGCGGGCGTCGAACGGCTGGCCAAGATCTGGCGCGGGCTGACGCGGCACGATGTGTTTCCGATCACCTGGAAAACCATGCTGGGTTTCCTGTGGCGGCGGGATTTTCTGATTCCGCATGACGGCGTGCGCAAGCTGGTCGAGGACAACATCCCGTTCCGCAATCTGGAGGAGGCGCCAGCTTCCCGTGCATATCGTGGCGACCGACATCATCACCGGCGACGCCGTGGTGATGTCGGAAGGCCCGACGGTCGACGCCATCCTGGCCTCGACCTCGATCCCCGGCGCGTTCTCGCCGATCCGCTACGGGGATCAATACCTCGCCGACGGGGCGATCTCGAGCAATACCCCGGTCCGGGTCGCGGTGAAAATGGGCGCAAGGCGGCTGATCGTGCTGCCGACCGGACATGCCTGCGCCAACGACGATCCGCCGGTCGGCGCGGTCGCCAACGCGCTGCATGCGCTGACGCTGCTGATCGCGCGGCAACTGGTCAGCGAACTCGAAGGCGCTCGGCCCCGACATCGAATATTACGTGGTGCCGCCGCTATGCCCGCTGGTGGGCTCGCCTTACGATTTCTCGCGCACCGCCGATCATATCGACCGCGCCATCCGCGTCACGGATGCGTGGCTGGCCCAGAACGGGCTGGAGAAGCGCGAAATCCCGCATGAACTGCGGCCCCACGATCACTAATAGCTGGTCTTCCGGAAAACGGTGTCACGTTGCACCTGCGACATGCGTAGCGGTCAGCTGCCGCAAGAACCGCGCAGGCCGCCGCAGCCATCCGACGATTGATTATCCGCGGCGGGAAACGTTAGCCTGCAATCGTGCGTACATATCGGTGTCATATCCACGATCCCCGAAGCCGGATATCATGTCCGGGAGTTTGGGAGCGCTTGATTCAAATTGAGATAGAAATAACAGTTCGGCGGAATTGCCCGAGGGTCACATGGAAACGCTGCTGATTCCGTTCACGCCACGCTACATCATCCTGACGATCTGCGCCGTCGTCACGGCGCTGCTGATCGCCATCGGGATCTTCGACAACAACCTCAAGGTCTGGGAGCTGCTCGCGATCCCGATCGTGATCTTCGGCGCGCTCACCGCTGCTCGGCATCCGCGACCTCACCCAGAAGAGCCACGCGGTTTTGCGCAACTATCCGATCTCGGCGCATATCCGCTTCCTGCTGGAAGAAATCCGGCCCGAGATGCGGCAGTATTTCTTCGAGAGCGAGAAGGACGGCATGCCGTTCTCCCGCGATACCCGCGCGCTGGTCTATCAGCGCGCCAAGATGCAGCTCGACAAGCGCCCGTTCGGCACCCAGGAGGACGTCTACAAGGAAGGCTACGAGTGGATGCACCATTCGGTCTCGCCCAAAGCTCAGCACGGGCGAGAAATTCCGCGTCACCATCGGCGGGCCCGATTGCGCAAAACCCTACTCCGCCTCGGTCTTCAATATTTCGGCGATGAGCTTTGGCGCGCTCAGCCCGCAAGCCGTGCGCGCGCTCAATGCCGGCGCCAAGCGGGGCGAATTTGCCCATGACACCGGCGAGGGCGGCGTCAGCCCCTATCACCGCGAAAACGGCGGCGACATCATCTGGGAGATCGGCTCCGGCTATTTCGGCTGCCGCAACCGCGACGGCACCTTCAATCCCGAATTGTTCGCCAAGGTCGCCGCCGACGACCAGATCAAGATGGTCGAGCTCAAGGTCAGCCAGGGCGCCAAGCCCGGCCATGGCGGCGTGCTGCCGGCGGCAAAGGTGTCGGAGGAGATCTCCCGGATCCGCGGCGTGCCGATGGGCGAGGACTGCATCTCGCCGGCCACGCACCGCGCGTTCTCGACGCCGCTCGAGATGATGAGATTCATCGGCGAGATGCGCCGGCTGTCCGGCGGCAAGCCGGCCGGCTTCAAGATGTGCGTCGGCCATCCCTGGGAATTCCTGGCGATCTGCAAGGCGATGCTGGAGAGCGGGATCTACCCCGACTTCATCGTGGTCGACGGCAATGAAGGCGGCACCGGCGCGGCGCCGCTGGAATTCATGGACCATCTCGGCATGCCGATGCGCGAGGGCGTCAGCTTCGTCCATAACGCGCTGATCGGCATTGGCGCGCGCGACCGCATCAGGATCGGCTGCTGCCGGAAAGATCGCCACTGCCTTCGACATGGCGCGCGCGATGGCGATCGGCGCCGACTGGTGCAATTCGGCGCGCGGCTTCATGTTCGCGCTCGGCTGCATCCAGTCGCTGTCGTGCCATACCGACCGCTGCCCGACCGGCGTCACCACCCAGGATCCGTCCCGCGCCCGCGCGCTCTGTGGTGCCGCACAAGATCGACCGGGTGTACAATTATCACCACGCCACGCTGCATGCGCTGGCGCGAACTGCTCGCCGCCGCCGGCCTCGAACATCCGAGCCAGTTGCGGCCGATCCATTTCTCGCAGCGGACCTCGACCACCGAAGTCCGCACCTTCGCAAAACTCTATCCGTCGCTGCGTCCGGGCGAACTGCTCGAAGGCACCAACGATCCGCGCTTCCGCGAAGCCTGGGCGATGGCGCGTGCGGATTCGTTTGCGCCGGCGGATGACCCTGGCCGGACCGGCGGTTTGAGCGCGGCGGAATAGCGGCCTGTCATCAGGTCTCTTCCGGCGGCTTGATGTGACGGAACGAGAATAGCAGCGCCAGGTCGTAGGCGATCTTGAGCGCGCCGCAGATCACCAGCGGCAGGCCGGCAAAGCTCGTCGTCAGCAGCGCGCCGGCAATCGCGGGACTGATGGCGGAAGCAAGGCTGCGCGGCACCGCCGTGACGCTCGCGGCCGCCGGCCGTTCCGCCGGCGTCACCACCGCCATGACGTAGGACGTGCGGGTCGGCACATCCATCTGCGACAGCGCCGAGCGCAGCAGCAACAGGCCGAGCGCGAGATAGAGATTCGGCGCGAACGCGGCCAGGATCAAAAAGATGCTGGACGGGATGTGGGTGAACACCATGGTGTTGACGAGCCCGATCCGCTTCGCGAGCCAGGCCGCGACCGGATAGGAGAAGGCGCTGAGCGTGCTGGCCCAGAAGAAAAACACGCCGGCCGCGGAAAGCGACAGGTCGAAGCGCTCGAACAGCCAGAGCACCAGCAGCGATTGCGCGACAAAGCCGCCGGCAAAGGCGTCGACGCTGAACAGCGCGGCGAGCTTGTAGACGGTCTTGCGCGACGGCCCGAGCGGGGCATGCGGGGCCTGCTCTTCGGCGCGGGCGTGCGGAACCTTCCGGTACAGCGCGCGCGCAGACGATGCCGAGCACGGCATAGGCATAGAACATCAGCCGGAACGCGCCGAGTTGTGAGTCTGCCCGCGGACACCAGAAAATCGGGCAGCGCCGCAGCGAGCGATCCCGCCGCGGCCGAGAGCGCGCCGATCAGGCTGTAGCGCGCAAACACCTGCGTGCGCCGCTCGTTGCTGGCGCCCCGGGCCAATACCGCATGCTCCAGCGGAACGAGGACACCGAGATCGCCGCCGGAAGGGTTGATCGTGCCGATGAAGGCGACCAGCGCGATCAGCAGAAAATGCTCGACATTGGGAAACGCCAATCCGGTGAGCGCGGTCAGGCCCGCGCCCGCGATCATGAGCGCGCGAAGGTCATGGCGCGGCGCGATCCAGCCGACGATCAGGGTGAGGAGCGCCGTTCCCAGCAGCGCCGCGGTCGCGATCGATGCCGACCGCGATCGCATCGTAGCCGAGCGCCGTCATACTTGGCGGCGGAAGTACTCTCGTGGATCGCGAGCGGAAAGCGGTAGTCGGTGCGATCTGTGCTGGTTTGCTCGATGGCGCGCCCCGCTGATGCCGTCGGATCGGCGGTCACGTTCCAAGCGCCCTCCGTGCCGCGTCCCGTGTAGTGCAAAGGAGAATTCAGCCGGAGGCGATCCGACTTTCAATTTTTCGATGGCAATCATGATGGCTCCTGTTTCCGCGAAGGCGGATATCGCGGTGTTTGTGAGAAAGCACGCGACGACGGCAGCGTGCAGGATCAGCCTGATGGAAGGTGAAAGCCGTGATCTGCGGTTATCCATGCGCAATCCCCCGACACGTCGGGTGGTGCGCAGAGCTTGGACGGATCGTCTGACGGGGAGTCTGCTTGTCCCCACGTACCGGAAGCTCGATGGCGCCAACCGGTTCTGCAAATCTTGTTCCGGAAGGATCATCCGTCCGCCAGCACGAGAACTCCGCCATGGCAGGGAGATCACGTACAGCCGGTCCGGCGGCACGATCACCGTGGTGTGGGCATCGGCGCCCGTCACCGTCCGCATGGCCTATGCCGGTTCCCGGATCGATGGTTTCGACCAGCCCCGGTTCGCCGATCGCGACATGGACGTGTGCCGGTCGCGCGGATTGAAGAACGTCACGTCCGGCGGGCCGGCAATCGGCCAGACGTTGGTGACCTCGCCGGAGCGGCTGTCGACTTCGACCAGAGCGCCGTCGTCGCAGGCCGCGTAGAGGCGGCCGGCGCGCATGGTCGATGTCGAGACCATGCGCGCCGCCCGAGGCAGCCGCCATTGCGCGATCGAGCTGCAGGTCCGGCAGGCTGCGCGACCAGAATCATCGAAGGCTCGCGGATGCAGAGGAACAGCCGCTCGGCCGCGGCATCGGTCACGCACCAGCGCGGGCGGCCCGGCAGATCGATCGATACTTGCCGGCTGCCATCGTTCAGATCGAACGCGCTGCAGCGTCGGCGCTTCGCGCTCGTCGCCGATGCAGGCGACGATCGCCAAGCCGACAGCCGCTTGACGATCGCCGCGCCGTTCGGTCGTCGCGCCGGTCTTGAACACGGCCTTGGTCTTGCAGCGTCGCGGCGTCCAGCCAGGCGAGGCGACGCCGATCCGCGATTGGTGACGAGGATTTCACCGTCGTCGGCAACGGCGCCGGCCGCGCCGGGAAATCCCGGCAGGGTCGCGATGTGACGCCCGGCGTCGTGATCGATCACCTCGATCGTGCTGCGCGCGGTGTGCGCGATGAAGACGCGGCGGGTCTTTGGCATCGAAGATGCCGTGATCGAACGCGCTGCCGGTCGCGTCGGGTATTTCGATCACGCCCACGGTCTTCAGCGACATGCGATCTCAGCGACATGATACGCCATGTCACGGCGCGGAATTGGTCTGATGGCTGGCAGGGGTCCGTCCATGTGCAATCTCCTCCGAAAATGCGGAGCGTTGCACAGAGCTTGGACGGAGGGCCGTCTGGCGGGGAGCCTGCGTTTCCCCGTATTCTCAACCTAGCGGCGGCAATCCTCGATCGCAAGGTTTCCGTGTGCTGGCACGCTCAGTATTTCGGGCGGTGCGAATTCGCCCATTCGCGGGCGTGTTCGATCGGCAGGCGCGGCACGGCGGCGCGCACCTTTTGCGTCGCCGGCAGATTGTCCATCCGTTCCCGCCACCGGCAAAATGCCGGGAATTTCGGATACATCGACTGCCCCTCGGCGGTCAGGCTGAACGCAAAGGTGGCCGGCAGCAGATAGAAGTCCGCGATGGTGAGTTCCGGGCCGAGCAGGAAGTTTTCGCCGTGCCCAAGCTCGCGCTCGGCGACCGCAAGCGCGCGTTCGACCTTGGGCAGCGCGTGCGCCACGACCTTCTCGTCGGACGCAATGCCAAGTTCGGGGAAGACCAGGCGCTCGTGCGTCACGTGGTAGATCATGTAGGGGTAGTAAGTAGGAATTGACCGCGCTGATCCACTGGTTCATGCGCGCCCGTGCGCGGGCATCCTTTGGCGTCAGCGACGCGCCGCCGAACGCTTCATCGACATAGGCGGCAATCGCGCTGGTCTCGTAGACGGTGAGATCGCCATGCCTGAGGATCGGGACGCGGTCGAACGGGTGCAGCGCCAGATGCTCGGGCTTGCCCATGACGGGCTCGAGGTCGTGAAAGCTGTAGGCCACGTCCTTGTGCGTCAGGATCAGGCGGATGATGTTGACGAAGGTGCTGCGCGGAAAGCCGTAGACGATCGGATCGGACATTTGTTTCTCCCTGTGATTTTGATTGTTGTCAGCGCCAGAACGGCTTGGCGGCTTCGCGCCAGCGCCTGCTCGCGCGTCAGGCCGAGATCGCTGAGGAAGTGCTTGTCGTCGGCAAGCTCCCGCAGCGCGATGCGCTGCCGGCGCCGTTCGGCCCAGCCAAACCATCGAGCCATGAATGGCGCCGCCGGTCCGGAATTTGATTGATGACCTCGGGCGGGCGGGTCACCCGCCTGGATCGCCGGGAAGGAGTAGGGATCGGTAATGAAGGTTGACATCGACAAGCTCCAAATCTCGTGAAATGCTGCGTTGGAGCCGTTCAAATAGAGTGTGCGGGCCATTGCCCGCAAAGCATCCTTTCTCTGGCCTGCCCTAGTTTTTCTCATGAAGTCGTACGATGCGCCCGCGCCTGCCACCGTTGAACGCCCTGAAGGCCTTCGAGGCCGCCGCGCGGCATGAGAGTTTTACGCGCGCGGCGGAAGAGCTTTGCGTCACGCAGGGCGCGGTGAGTCATCAGGTCAAGGCGCTCGAAGCCGAGCTCGCCATCAAGCTTTTCAACCGCGAGCGCCAGCGTCTCATTATCACCGAGGCGGGCCGCGACTATCTCACCGTCGTGCGGGACGCGCTGGATCGCATCGCCATCGGCACCGAGCGGCTGCTCGAGCGGCAGAACGCCGGCGTTCTGACGGTCAGCACCTCGCCGGATTTTGCCGCCAAATGGCTGGTGCACCGGCTCGGTCATTTTGCCGAGGCGCATTCCGGTATCGACCTGCGCGTGTCCGCGACGCTGCATCACGTCGACTTCGCGCGCGAGGAAGTCGACCTCGCCGTGCGTCACGGCGACGGCAACTGGCCGGGCCTCGACACGGTGAGGCTGAGCGCAGAAAAACTGTTCGCGGTATGCAGTCCGAAACTGCTGTCCGGGCGCCGCCGCCTCAGCCAAGCCCGCCGACATTCTCAAATTTCCGCTGATCCACATGGACAGCCGGGCGGACTGGAAGAACTGGCTGCAGGAGGCGGGCATCGACGATGCCGCAGTCACGCACGGCCCGGTGCTGAACCGCGCCAGCATGGTGATCGACGCCGCCATCAACGGGCAGGGCATTGCGCTCGCGCGCACGACGCTGGCGGCGTGGGATCTGATCAACGGCCGGCTGGTGCGGCCCTTTGCGGAATCGCTGCCGCTGGCGAAGACCTACTGGATCATCTGCCCGAAGGCGACCGCGAGCGCTGCCGAAGATCGTGACCTTTCGCGACTGGCTGCTGGCGGAAGCCGCAAGCGATCTGCGCCAGCTCCAGAAGAAGGGACGGGCGGCCCTCTCGACATAGTCATGTCGCGCGAGCTTCGTGCAGTGGAAAGTTCCAATTGCAGCGAACATATACGCACGGCCTTGTGATTTCCGTTGCAGCCGATTTCTTGCACGTGCGGCGTCCTCCGCGGTAGAAGAGCCGCGGGGATACGCAGGCTCCCCGTCAGACGGTCGATCGTCCAAGCTCTGCGCAACACTCGCTTTGTCGAGGAGATTGCGCATGGACGAACAAATCCCGAGTACACCGGTCGCGACAGCGAGCTCCGATATGGAACTTGCGCCTGCTGTTGCGCCGCCATCCGCTCAACCTAGCCACCAGCCGGTCACCGATGCCGACTCGCCGTCGTCTATTTCGGCGATGCCGAAAGCGTTCGCGAAGGGTTTTTGCTGGCGCTGAGCCTGATGCAGGGCAACAGCAACCTGCTGCTGACGGACATGGTGCCGCTGGCGGCCGTCACACCCAGGAGGACAACTAAATGCGCATCCTCAAATTTTTGGCCGCGTCGCTCGTCGCGGTTTCGCTGAGTACAGCCGCAAGATCGCAAGACATCGACTGGCAGAAGGTCGATGATGCCATGGGCAGAAAAGCGGCGGTGTCAGGCGACGTGCACCGGTACGGATTCCCGCGCAGCGATCTCTCGGTCACGCTCGACGGCGTCACCATCAAACCCGCGCTCGCGCTTGGGCGGCTGGGTCGCGTTCAAGCCCGCCCATGGCGGGGCCATGGTGATGGGCGACCTCGTGTTGCTGGAGACCGAAATCAATCCGGTCATGCTCAAGCTGATCGAAGGCGGGCTCGAGATCACCGCCGTGCACAATCACGTGCTGCGCGCCAGCCCCGCGACCTTCTACATGCATGTCGGCGGTCACGGCGATCCCGGTCAAAATGGCAGCGGTCATCCGCGATGCGCTTTCCGCCAGCAAGACGCCGCTTACCGCGCCTGCGGCCGGGGCGCCGCCGCCGATCGATCTCGACACGGCGCAACTCGACCGGATCATCGGCGTCAAGGGCCAGAACAATGGCGGCGTCTACCAGTTCGCCGTTCCGCGCCGCGATCCGATCAGCGAAGGCGGCATGCAGCTCGCGCCGGTCGGTCCCATGGGGGTCGCCGAGGCGATCGGCTTCCAGCCCACCGGCGGCGGCAAGGCGGCGATCACCGGCGACTTCGTTCTGACGGCCGACGAGGTCAATCCCGTCATCAAGGCGTTGCGGAGCAACGGCATCGAGGTGACCGCGCTGCACAGCCACATGCTGGACGAGCAGCCGCGGCTGTTCTTCTGCATTTCTGGGCCAACGACGATGCGTTGAAGCTGGCGAAGGGCCTGCGCGCGGCGCTCGACAAGGCTGCGGTCGCGTCGAACTAAGCGCGCCCTCGCACGGGGTTCTCTCCTCCGTTCGCAATCAAGAAGGAGTAGAGATCATGTCAGCACGAGCCTTCTCTCAAGCAGTCCTTTGCTGTCTTATGATGGCTGGCGCCTTCTCGCCCGCTCATGCCCTGACCCAGGAGGAGCTGGTGGCCAAGCTGCAATCGGCAGGTTATTCGCAAATCCGCGACATCAAATCCACCCCCGAAGGCACTTCCGTCAAGGCGACGAAAGACGGCAAGGACGTGTCCCTCGTCGTCGATAGCAGCGGCAAGGTCAAGGAGCGCGCTAGGCTAGTATCCTCCTTTCAGCTTCGACCTTGCGAGACAGGCATCAGTCCCGATGCCGAAATGATCAGCGATGCGCCGGCCAGCAGAACCAGGATCAACACCGTCTTGCGAAATGTCTCGTCGTTGATGGTGCCGTAGAGTTTGAAGCCGATCCATATGCCGGCAACCATGAACGGAAGCCCGATGCCGTACAGTTTGAGGGTTTCACCCGTGTACGATCCTGCGATGAGTTGCGAGATCGAGATGACCACAAATGCCGCAAACAGCACCGGTTGAAACACGGAGCGTTGCTTGTCCCTCGACCATCCGCGCCATTGGCAGGAGATGGTCGAGATGATGCCGCCGAGACCGGTGAGGCCTCCGAGCAACCCGTTGGAGATCCCGATGGCAATGTCGGCCGGCGCGCCGATCTTCATCTTGATGGGCGGGCGCACAAGGCTGTAGGTCGCGTAGAGGACGAGCAGCACGCCGACGCCGAAGCGCAGATAAGTGGGATTGGTGTGGGTCAACAGCGTCACGCCGATGGGGATGCCGATGGCCGTCCCGATCGTCAGCGGCCAGATGTCCTGCCAGCTCAACTCATGCCGCAGTTTCGCGATGCCATAACCCTGCGTGAGCAGCCCGTAGCCGGCAATCAAAGCGGCGGTCTGGATCGGCGTGATGATGTGCAGCCATATGCCGGACACGACGATGCCCATCGCGAATCCGGAAAACCCGCTGACGAAGCCGCCGAAAAATGTTGCAAGAATAAAGAGAAGTAAGAGGTTTCCATCCATGTTGCTCGCTCCAAAGGAAAGCGAGCAGCGCTTGCATGGGGTCACCCACTTCACGGGGAGGCTGCGACATCCCCGGGTGATACTCTATCGGCATCGACGTGAGGATTGGCAATGGGGGCCGACTGTGGAGAGCCAGGTTGTACGGATGGGTAGAGCGAAGCGAAACCCATCAAGGTTACTGCTCGTGGTGATGGGTTTCGCTTCGCTCTACCCATCCTACAATCCTTGCCGCAACACCACCGACCTCATCCTGAGGGGCCGCGCAGCGGCGTCTCGAAGGATGGCCGCGGGCGACATGCGGGCCTCTTGGTTCGAGACGGCGCTTGCGCGCCTCCTCACCATGAGGGCTAGAGAGTGCGTGTGTGACAAATTCAACACGACGGCCGCGCCCGGCGTAGCCTTGGCGGAGCCGGGGCAAATCACTTCTGATTATCGGAAATCGTGTCAAGCCCCTCAAATCAAAAATATTTCGCTGGTCACGTCGGGCAAATCACTGGCAGGAGTTCGCGCACCCGGCCCACATGAGGGGCGTTTCGCGATCGTCACGATACGTTGGGCACGGGGTTGCGATGGACGCGTTTGTTCAGCAGACGACTGGACGAAGAGCGTACGGCGAAGTCGTGTGGTCCTGGCGCCGCGATGCTGGCGTCAAGTCTTGCGGGAAGTTTTCTGCAGGCGACGGTGACAACAAGCCCGCTCACCGGGGAGAGCACGATATAAGCCGTAAAGCCATTGCGCAGGGGATGTCGGTGTGTTCACCGCTCACCTGTATGCTCGTGTGCGCCTTTCTTTGTCGCAACTTTTGGCACACGAGACCGCGGGTGCAGCGCGCACCCGGCATTCCCTGCGCCCTCTGTTTCGAAAGAGGGACAACGAATTTGGAAAGCTCGGGCGAAACACGCCGCGAGAATGCGGATGCACGCATCTCTCCTCACGTCGTTGCGGCGAAGCGGGACGCCATACGCCGCGGCGGAAATTGAAGAGCAAGATGGCAGACGGCTTCGCTTCAACAACCACTGACGGTGGCTATGGGTCGCCTGCGTTCGCAGGGACGACGCCGACTCTGGGCAATGACGACGGAAAAATCAAAACTCCCCGTGCAGCCTGCCCGAGAAAATATGCACCGGGCCGCGGTCGGAGTTGTAGGCGGGATTGGTGATGAACTGATAGTCCGCGGTCAGGGTAAAATTCTTGTCGAGCGCATAGGCATAATAGGTCTCGAAGATGCGCTCGGGGCCGTAGTTGAGCCGGCCATCGCCGATCAGGAGGCCAAGGCCGCCGGCGGCGAGGAAGTCGCGGTGCGCCGCGGACAGGCCGTTGACGGCGCCGCCGATGCCGATGGTATCGGTGGGACGGCCCCAGTAGCTGCCCTTGATCGATACGCCGCCCGAGACGCTGCGGTCGATGTCGGTGAACGACAGGATTTGATTCTGGCCGTCGTTCCAGCTGGCGCGCGCGAACACGCCGACGTCCTTCATCAGCTGCTGCTCGGCGTTGACATAGAAGCCGTACTTCTGGTTGTCGCGCCGGATGCCGACGATGACATCGTTGATATCGAGCGTCGGGTCGGCGGCGCTGATCGCCAGCGCATTGCGGTAATTGCCGGTATTGCCGCGGGTGGCGAAAATGCCGAGCCGCAATTTGCCGGGCTGATCGAAGATGGTGTGGCGTTCCTCGAATTCGAGCACGGCGCCGCCGGTCTTGAACACCAGCACGTCGCTGTTCGGCGCATTGGGCACCTGGAACAGGCCGGCGCGCACGGCCCAGTCCTTGCGGTTGAGCTCCACCACGGCGCCGCGGGTCATGCCCGGCAGGTCGGCCGGAAAGTCGTAAGCCGCCGCCGCCCACATCGCCCAGTTCATGAAGTCGATGCGGGGATCCTTGGCGTAGGAGTTGCCGTCGAAATAATCGCCGACCGCGAAGCGTCCGACCGACACCGTGATGCGATCGATGTCGCGCTTGCCAGCAAGCTGCATCGGCGCATCGGCAACCTCTTCCTGCTCGCCGCCGAGGCCAAAGGTCTGGCGGAAGACGTAGCGCTGCGGACGGTATTTTGGAAACGGCGCTCCGCCCTTTTGCGCTTCGCCATTGGAGAATCCGGCGAGGCCAAGCGTGCTGTTGATGCCAAAGCCCTGGGCCAGTTCCGGATTGAAGTAGAACTCGCCGCCCTGCCACAGCCGAACGCCGAGAAACGCACTCGTGGTCCAGGTCTGGCGCACCTGGCCGCCGCCCGGCAGGCTGTTGGTGCCCTCATAGGGCGAGCGCATGCGCGGATAGCCTTGCGTGATGAACGTGGTCTGGGCGTGAACATTCCAGTCGGTCGATTCCGGCAGCGCGCTGCGCCGGGCTATTCGCGCCGGCGGATCCCACGTCTCCCACAGCCGGTAGTTCAGTCCGAGCTTGAACAGATGAATGTTGGGATCGACATTGACGCGCGGCAGCGCGACGTCGGTCAGATCGTAAGTCCCGCGCGCCAGGTCGACGTAGTTGTACTCGGCCTTGGCGGTCCAGTTGCCGCCGACGGCAAATTCGACGCCAAGCCCCGCGGTCCAGCCGAGATGGGTGATATCCCGCCGCGGCGGCGTAACGAAGCCGAAGTCATTCAGGTTGACGTGGGTTCGTCCCCAGGCGAGGCCGCCGGTGACGTAGGGCATCCAAGTTCCCATCGCGTAACCGAGGCGGCCACGCGCGGTGGCGATGTAATCGACGGTGGTGTCATACGAAGTGGGCAAGAACCGCGGGATATCGACCGGGCTGCCGAACGACACGTCGACCTCGGCGCCAATGCACGACATTGTTCGCCAGTTGCCTGTTGTAGCCGGCCTGGTAGCCGCCGATCAGGCCGGTGACGCTGGGCGGAAAAAACACGCCCTGCAGCGGATGTGGGTTGGTGCCGGGTCCAAAACTGCCGTTGCCATAGCCGACATGGGCGCCGAGATAGAAGCCGGTCCAATTATAGACGGCCGCGAACGCCGGCGCCTTGACCGGCAGCCTGATATCCGCGGCGCGCGCGGGCGCCTGCGCTCCGAATGCGCCAAGCGCGATGCCCGCGAGCAGGCATTTCCTGTATCGGCCGACGCTACCCATTGGAAACTTCCACCCGTCCCACACCAACACTGCAAATTCGCCGGCGCGCTGTCACCGCAGAAGGCGGCGCCAGTCTAGTTACCTGGTTTGGTGTTGCCGGATCGTCCCGGTCAGAAAGCCGGATCGACAGCAGGCGCAGTCCATTCCCCAACCTGCGAATGACTCGATCTTTATTGCGAATAATTCGCAATAGCAACTGACGTCGACCGTCCGATCCAGAAAGCCAGCGGGTTGTGACAGCCGTGCAACAGCGGAGGTGGAGTCGGGATGCCGCAAGGACAAAAAAGTGACCCGCCCAGGGGGACAGCTGGGCGGGTCGGGTTCGACACGGGGTGGATGAGGCGCCCGTGCCGGACGCAGCTCAAGACCACTTCAAATCTCAAAGCGTTTTCAAGCGAAGTGGGTACCGGTTCGCGTGAAGAAAACGCGTCAAACAGAAATGCCGATCGGATCAGTAGCTGCAGACGCGGACGCTGCCGATGTAGTGGCCGAAGGCGTTGTAGCGGGGAGCCCAGCCGCAGCGGCGGTGACCGTAGTAATAGCCGTCATTGGCGGCAGAGGCGGCGACGGCGGTACCGACAATCGCGGCGCCGACGATGGCAGGTCCGACCCACTTCGGGGGACCGGCCTGGGCCTGCGTGGAAGTGGAAGCCAGTGCGCCGGTCACGGCGACGGCGGTGAGAGCGAGAGCGGCAAGCTTGGTCTTGAGCGACATCAGAAACTCCATCCTGTTGAGGGCGGCGCCGGTATGGCCCGCACGCACAGTTGGACGGAGGCTCCCTGAAAGCGGTTCGAAATCGCGCCCGGGAACTTGGGGTGATCGACAATTAAACAGATAATTCAATTACTTGGGTGATTTTCCGGGCCCGGCGGCAAGTCTCTTCACGTCGAAGTTATCGACGTCTTCAAGCAATTCGCAGAAGGCGCGGGCGCCGTGATCGATCAATCTCTCGCCCTTCTCGGCAGAGGCCTGCGTGGCATCGCCCACCGCGCCGCTCGGATGCAGATCCTGCGCCTGCCACGCGAACGGCGCCGGCCGCTGCGTGGACAGCCAGCGGAATTCCTTCTCCATCGCAATCGCATTGGAGCGGAAATCGGCAATCGCTTCGCTGCGCACATGCTCCTTGTAGCGCGCCAGCATGATCGAGGTTTCCACCGCACCGCCATGAATGCCGTGACGCAGTTCCTCCGCGGAAAACAAACCGTCCGGCGTGCCGAAGCGCGACCAGCTTGTCGTCACCGCCAGCATGCCGTGCTGCGCGCGCAGATCCTGCGCGACCAGCATCATCGCGGCGCTGTTGCCGCCATGGCTGGTGACGATGACGATCTTCCTGACGCCCGCACGCGCGACGCTGTCGCCGAGCGCCATCCAGCTCTTCAGTGCGGCCTCGTTGGACAGCGTCTGCGTGCCCGGAAAATCGGTGTGTTCGGTGGAAATGCCGACCGGCTGCACCGGCAGGAATGTGGCGGGAACATTTTCCGGCAACAATTCGCGCACCCGCTCAAGATAGGCCTCGGCGATCATGACGTCGGTGGCGAGCGGCAGATGCGGGCCGTGCTGTTCCGTCGCCGCCAGCGGCAGCACCGCAATCCACCGCGCCGCATCGGCTGCGGGAACATCGGCCCAACGGATGTCGGCCCAGTCGCGGGGAGGGACGCTCGGGATCATCGCGGCAAGCGTTTCATTGGATGGATTTGCAAGGTAGTCTTGTCACTCATTTCGGGGACGCATTCTCGCGTCCGTTATCTCCATCATGGGCCAGAACGAGCGACGAAGTCCAACCATGAACCCGGCCTTTTTGCCGCGAGCGTTAACCGTAGCCCTCCTGATCCTCGCAGCCATCGTGCCGGCGCGCGGGCAGACCCTCGACAAGGTCTCGTTCGGGACCAACTGGGTGGCGCAGGCCGAGCATGGCGGCTTCTTCCAGGCGGTCGCCGACGGCACCTACAAGAAATACGGCCTCGACGTCACCATCGTGTCGGGCGGACCCAACGCCAACAACCGCACGCTGCTGATCGCGGGCAAGATCGATTTCTATATGACGGCGAACACGCTGCAATCCTTCGATGCGGTGGCCAACAATGTGCCGGTGACCGCGGTCGCCGCGATGTTTCAGAAGGATCCGCTGATTCTCCTGACGCATCCGGAGATCAAGATCGCCAAACTCGAGGATTTGAAGCCGCTGACGCTGTTCGTCGGAAAAGAGGGAATGGCTAGCTATTTCCAGTGGCTGAAGTCCGAATACAAATTCGACGAGAAGAAGGTTCGGCCCTACACGTTCAACCCGCAGCCCTTCCTCGCCAACAAGCAAAGCGCGATGCAGGGCTATGTCACCTCGGAGCCCTATGCGGTCGAAAAAGCGGCCGGCATCAAGCCGAACGTGATCCTGCTCGCCGATTACGGCTTCACCGCCTATTCGACCCTGATCGAGACGCGGCTGGAGATCATCGACAAGAAGCCGGACCTGGTGCAGCGCTTCGTCGATGCCTCCATCATCGGCTGGTACAATTATCTCTACGGCGACAACAAGGCCGCCAATGCCGACATCAAGAAGCTCAATCCGGAGATGACCGATGAGCTGATCGCCTATTCCATCGCCAAGATGAAGGAATATGGCATCGTCGATTCCGGCGACACGCTGAAGGACGGCATCGGCGCCATGAGCGACGCGCGGGTCGCGAGCTTCTTCGACAAGATGGTGCGGGCCGGCGTCGTGCGCCGCGATATCGATTTCCGAAAGGCGTACACGCTGCGCTTCGTCAACAAGGCCGTCGGCCTCAATCTGCGGCCGAAGAACTGACGCGATGGTGGGGGCTGCCGCCGCGTCCGATGCTCGAATCCGGCATGACCGGCGTTGCCGTGCGGCTGCGCGGCGTCACAAAAATCTATGACAGCGGCGTGACGGCGCTGGGGCCGCTCGATCTCGACGTCGGCGCGCGGCGAATTCATCTCGCTGCTCGGGCCGTCCGGCTGCGGCAAGTCGACCGCGCTGCGGCTGATCGCGGGCCTTGGCGCGCCGACCTCGGGCACGGTCGAGGTTTCGCGCCGGCCTGTCGAAGCGCAAGGGCACGCATTCCATCGGCTTCGTGTTCCAGGAGCCGACGCTGATGCCGTGGGCGAGCGTGTGGGAGAACGTGCGGCTGCCGCTGAAGCTCGCGCATATGCCGGCGGCGGACGCCGATGCGCGGATCGGCGAGGCGCTGACGCAGGTCGGGCTTGTCGGAATTCGCGCAAAGCTTTCCGCGCGAATTGTCCGGCGGCATGAAGATGCGGGTGTCGCTGGCGCGCGCGCTGGTCACCGATCCCGATATCTTGCTGATGGACGAGCCGTTCGCGGCGCTCGACGAGATCACCCGCTTCCGCCTCAACAACGATCTGCTGAAGCTGTGGCGCAATCTGCGCAAGACCGTCATCTTCGTCACCCATTCGGTGTTCGAGTCGGTCTATCTCTCGCAGCGCGTGGTCGTGATGACGGCGCGGCCGGGCCGCATCGGCAGCGAATTCCGCATCGAGGCGCCGGAGCCGCGCGGCGAGGAGTTTCGCACCTCGGCCGATTACGCCGCGCTTCTGCCGCACGGTCTCGAACGCGCTGGCGCCCTCCTATGAAGGGCGGGCCGGCGCATGAGCGTTGAACCAGCAAACCGCCTCACGCCGCCGGCGCAGTGGGCAGGCTCCCCGCATGTTGCGCCTGCTGTTGCCCATCATCGTGCTCGCGGCAGGCCTTGGCCTGTGGGAGTTCGCCGTCCGCTTCTATGACATCCAGCCTTATGTGCTGCCGGCGCCATCGCTGATCTTCACGACGCTGGTCGCCGACTGGGGAATACTTGTCGGAATCCCTGCTGACGACGCTGATCACCACGCTCGAAGGTTTTGTCGCAGCCGCGGTCGGCGGCATCGCGCTGGCGCTGTTGTTCAACCAGTCAAAACTGCTGGAATATTCGCTGTTTCCCTATGCGGTGGTGCTGCAGGTCACGCCCGTGATCGCGATCGCGCCGCTGCTGCTGATCTACCTGCCGCAAGAGGCCGCCGTCGTGGTCTGCGCCTGGATCGTCGCGTTCTTTCCCGTGCTGGCGAACACCACGCTCGGCCTGAATTCGGTCGATCGCAATCTGGCCGGCCTGTTCCAGCTTTATCACGCCTCGCCGCTGCAGACGCTGCGCTACCTGAAACTGCCGGCGGCGCTGCCCTATATCCTCGGCGGACTGCGCATCGCCGGCGGGCTGTCGCTGATCGGCGCCGTGGTCGCCGAGATCGCGGCCGGCTCGGCCGGCGCCGGCTCCGGGCTCGCCTACCGGATCGCCGAATCCGGCTACCGTCTCAACATACCTCGCATGTTCGCCGCGCTGCTGCTGTTGTCGGTGGCCGGGATTGTCATCTATGGGTTGCTGGCGCTAGTTTCCCACCTCGTTTTACGGCGCTGGCACGAAAGTGCGCTTGGAAAGGAAAGCTGATGGCCGGGACTATCTCTTCTGAAAAGATCGATCTGCTGATTTACGGACCGATCAGGCCGATCCTGGAAAACGGCTTTTCCGACCAGTATGTGCTGCACAAGGCCGAGAACAAGGGCGACCTCGAGCGGCTCAGCCCCGACACCGCAGCAAAGCTGCGGGGCATGGCGGTGACCTATCACACGGTGCCCGCCAACCGGACCGCGCTGGCGATGTTTCCGAAGCTCGAGATGGTCGCCAGTTTCGGCGTCGGTTACGACCACGTCGACACCGCCTATGCGCGCGAGCACGACATCGTCGTCACCAACACGCCCGACGTGCTGACCGAGGAAGTCGCCGACGTGGCGATGGGGCTTTTGATCGCGACGCTGCGCGAATTCGTCAAGGCCGACAGATATCTGCGCTCCGGCCTGTGGCAGACGCAAAACTATCCCCTGAGCGTCGGCTCGCTGCGCGACCGCAAGATCGGCATCGTCGGCATGGGCCGCATCGGGCAGGCGATCGGCCGCCGGCTGGAGGCCTCGCGCGTGCCGGTGTCCTATCACTCGCGCAAGCCCGCTTCCGGCGTCTCCTATCAGCACTATCCTGACTTGATCGAGATGGCGAAGGCGGTGGATACGCTGATCATCATCGTGCCCGGCGGCGCTTCGACCGCAAAGATGATCAATGCCGATGTGTTCAAGGCGCTCGGGCCGCGCGGCGTCGTGATCAACGTGGCGCGCGGTTCGGTCGTCGACGAGGCTGCGCTGGTCGCCGCACTGAAATCCGGCACCATTCTGGCCGCAGGCCTCGACGTGTTCGAAAAAGAGCCGAGCGTGCCGGACGAACTCAAGACGCATGCAAAATGTCGTGTTGCTGCCACATATTGGTTCGGCTTCCGTGGTAACGCGTAACGCCATGGATCAGCTCGTGGTCGACAACCTCAAGAACTGGTTTGCCGGCAAGCCGCCGCTGACGCCGGTTGCGGAAACGCCGGTGAAGGGCCGCTGATGTCTTCTCTCGCCTCGCCATGCCTGCATCGTGTTGGCGGCGCTGCTCGCAGCAGCGCTGCCGGCATCGGCGCAGGATGCCGCGGCGCTGAAGAAGTCGATGGTCGGCCAGTGGGAGCTTTCGACCACCGAGCGCAGCAAGACCTGCGTGGTGACGATGAAGAACGACACCACGCCGCAAGGCCTCAAGCTCGAGCTGGAGCCGAACTGCGCGGCGGCGCTGCCCTTCACCAAGGACATCTCGTCCTGGAACGTGAAGGGCCTCGACATCGTGCGGATGCAGGATGGCGCGGGCCAGCCGGTGATCGATTTCACCGAAGTCGAGAGCGGGATCTTTGAAGGCCTGCGTCAGGGCGAGGGCGTCTACATCCTGCAAAATCTCGCCGCCGCCCGCTCGCTCGCCAAATCGATGGACCAGATGATCGGCGACTGGTCGATGGTGCGCGGCAACGGCCAGACCGTGTGCGGCCTGACGCTGACCAACACCGAAGCGGATGGCGATAATTTCCAGGTGTTCCTGAAGCCGAAATGCGATCCTGCGATTGCGGCCTTCGCGCCGACGCAATGGCGGCTCGACCGCGGCCAGATCATCCTGATGTCGAAGAGCGGCCAGACCTGGCAGTTCGAGGCCGACGACAATGCGCAATGGCGCCGGGTGCCCGACACCGCCGACGGCCTGATCATGCTGCGCGGGCAGTAGGCCGCATCCGATTCGACGGAGAGCGGTCTCTAAATACCGTCAAAAATATTCGCTCTCATGTCGATCCCGGCGCGCCCCGGATCGTCAACTCCATAGCGAGACAGTCTTGCGGCGCCCGCCGCAGCTCGCCTCAAACAGGAGAATTCCGATGCGCTTCATGTCGATCGTCCTCTCGTCCCAAGCCCCCGTGCAGCCGCCGGCCTCCCTGATGGAGGCGATGGGCAAACTTGCCGATCGCGAGATCAAGGCCGGCCGAATGATCGACATGGGCGGGCTGATGCCGATCGAGACCGGCGTGCAGGTCCGGATCAAGGATGGCGAACTGAAGGTGATCGACGGACCGTTCGTCGAAGCCAAGGAAGTGATCGGCGGCTACGCGATCTTCGAATTCCGCAACAAGGAGGAGGCGCTGGCCTCCGCGAAGGAGTTCATGCAGCTGCACATCGAACATATGCCGGGCTGGGAAGGGACCTGCGAAGTTCGCGCGATGGCCGGGCCGGAAGAGACAGGATGCCAGGCCGCCCAGGTCGACGCGCTCGCCAGCGCCTGATGCGCGGACCGCCTGAATGGAGTCGGCGGCGATGAGCGCCGCCGACATCCAGCGCACCATCCTTGCGGTGTGGCGCGTCGAGCAGCCGCGCCTGATCACCAGCCTGTCGCGCATGCTGCGCGACGTGCCGCTGGCGGAAGATCTGACCCAGGAAGTGTTGCTGGCGGCGATCGAGCACTGGCCGACATCAGGCATTCCCGAAAAGCCCGGCGCCTGGCTGATGGCGACCGCAAAACGCCGCGCGCTCGATCATCTGCGCCGCGGCAAGATGCTCGCCCGCAAGCACGAGATGGTGACGCGGGACCTGGAGCAGGATCAACAGGCCATGCCCGATTTCGACTCCGCACTCGACGACGATATCGGCGACGAAATGCTGCGGCTGATCTTCACCGCCTGCCATCCGCTGCTGTCGCGCGAGGCGCGCGCCGCGCTGGCGCTGCGGATGATCTGCGGCCTCACCACCGACGAGATCGCGCGCGCCTTCCTGGTGCCGGAAGCGACCATCGGCCAGCGCATCGTGCGCGCCAAGCGCACGCTGTCGGATTCCGGGCTGGCCTATGAGACGCCGCGCGGCGAAGAGCTTTCCGAGCGCCTCGCCTCCGTGCTCGAGGTGGTCTATCTCATCTTCAACGAGGGCTATACCGCCTCGCGCGGCGACGACTGGCAGCGCCCGCAGCTCTGCAACGAGGCGCTGCGCATCGGGCGCGTGCTGACCTCGATCGCGCCGCGGCGAACCGGAAGCGCATGGGCTGCTGGCGCTGATGGAGCTCAACGCCTCGCGCAGCGCGGCCCGAACCGATGCCGCGGGCGATCCCATCCTGCTGCTGGAGCAGAACCGCGCGCGATGGGATCAACTGCAGATTCGCCGCGGCATGCTGGCGCTTGGCAGGGCGCGCGAGCTCGGCGGCGCCGGTGGCTTCTACGCGCTGCAGGCGGCGATCATCTCGTGCCACACCGGCGCGGCCACGGCTGACGCGACCGACTGGCCGCGCATTTCCGCGCTCTATGCCGAACTGGCAAAACTGGTGCGCTCGCCCGTGATCGAGCTCAACCGCGCGGTCGCGGTCGGCATGGCCGAGGGACCGCAAGCCGGCGCTCGCGATCGTGGACGGTCTGGCGCAGGAGCCGGCGCTGAAATCCTATCATCTGCTGGGCAGCGTCCGCGGCGACCTCCTGCAAAAGCTCGGCCGCCACGACGGAAGCCCGCGCTGCGTTCGAGCAGGCGGCCGAACTTGCGGGCAACACGCGCGAACGGGATTTTCTGAAGCGGCGCGCCGCCGAGGCGGGCTCGGCGGCGACATTGTCACCCTGAACCCGCCCTCGATTGGCAACTCATTGCGCGCGACGGCCGCGCGCTTCTTTCGGTACTCGAGCGCGGGAAGTCCGCCCCAGCCCCAATTGTCGGTGTCGACTTCCTCGATGACGACGAAGGTCGATTCGAGCGGCTTCTTGAGCACGTCGAGCAGCAGTTCGCTGGCGCCCTTGATCAGGGCGGCTTTCTGCTTCGGCGTGACCGACGTTGGCGCCGGGTTCGGTACCCTCGCGGGTGACCTGGATCGTGACGATGGGCATGGTCGTTGTCCTTGGCTGGCGATTCTGGTGCGATCAGTGGCCGGCGCTCTGGCCGCCATCGACGTGCAAAATCTCGCCGGTGACGAAGGGCGCGCTTTCCAGGAACAGCACGGCGTCGACGATGTCCTTGGTCTCGCCCATGCGTCGCGACCGGATGCAGATTGGCGAGGAACTCGTGGGTCTCGGGCGCATGCATCGGCGTCTTGATGACGCCCGGCGAGACCGCGTTCACGCGGATGCCCTTGGCTGGCGTATTCGATCGCGAGCGACTTCGTCGCGGCGTTCAATCCGCCCTTGGTCAGCGAGGCCAGCACCGACGGCACGCTGCTGTTGGCGTGATCGACGAGGCTCGTCGTGATCTGCACGATGTGGCCGGAGCCCTGCTTCAGCATTTCGGCGGCGGCGCGCCGCGTCACCTGGAAGAAGCTGCCGACATTGATCGCGAGCACCGAGGCAAAATCTTCGTCGGTATACTCGGTGAACGGCTTTGCGATGAAGATGCCGGCATTGTTGACCAGCGTGTCGATGCGGCCGAAACGCTCGATCGCTGCCGAGACGATGCGCTCGGCGGTCTTCGGATCGGCGATGTCGCCGGCGACGGCCAGGATGTCCGGATCCGACGACGGCTTGATCGAGCGGGAATTGGCGACGACGCGATAGTTGCGGTCGCGGATAGGCCTTGACCAGGCCTGCGCCGATGCCTTGCGATGCGCCGGTGATGATTGCGACTTTCTGCTCTGCACCCATGATAGGTCTCCTGATCTCTGTCTGGAGCGGCCTGATTGCCGCCGGTGGAGATCAATTAGACCCGTGCGCGGATCGTGCGAATGCCTGCTATTCGGCAGGCAGTCTTCCGCGATGCGAACGAATGGCGGCGTCGTTGCGGGTGGCCTCGGTCGATAGCTGCGCGAAATACCGCTTGAGGCGTGGCACGGCAAAATCGGCAAAGGCGCGCACTTTGGGCACGGAGAAGCGCCCTTGTGGCGCGACCAGATGACGCAGGCAGTGGCGGATGCTCATCCGTCGCCAAGCAGGATCTGCAGCCGTCCATCCGGATTTCGCTCGGCGATATGATAGGAGAACAGGCGCGTGACGCCGTGTCCTTCCGTGGCCGAGGCGACCGCCGCGCGCACCGTGTTGACGACCAGCCGCGGGACGAACTGCACGGCTCGCGGAACGGACGAGCCTTCGAGCGGCGGAAAACTCCAGGAGTCGAGTCCGAAATGCGTCATCGCAATGATCCGGTGCTTCGCCAGATCGGCCGGTTCGCTGATGATCGGGATGCTGCGCCAGATAGCCGGGCGAGGCGGCGATCACGCGGCGAACCTCGCCGAGGCGGATCGCAACGAAGCTCGAGTCCGCCAGATGCGCGATGCGCAGCGCGACGTCGATGCCTTCATCGATCAGATTGACCTGCCGGTCGAGCAGATAGAGCCTGACCGCCACCATCGGATACTCGTTCATGAAGGCCTCGAGCAGCGGCCGCAACACGTCTTCACCCGCGATGACGGGCGCGGTGACGGTCAGCGTGCCGCGCGGGGCCGAGCGTTCGCCGGCCGCAAGGATGTCGGCTTCCTCGAGATCGATCAGGACGCGGCGGCAGGCGGCGGCGTAGCGCTCGCCCGCTTCGCTCAGCTTGAGCGATCGGGTCGTGCGATGAAGCAGTTCGGTGCCGACGTGATGCTTCGAGGAAGGCGATGGCGCGGCTGACCGCCGCGGGCGATCTGACGAGCGCCTGCCGGCGCCGGCGAGGCTGCCCTCGTCGACCGCCGCCACAAACACCTTCATCGCGTCGATGCGGTCCATTTGTTCTTCCAATTGGTGGAACACTGGCCGTCAATTCATAGGCTTTCATCCGGCTTCCCGGCAAGATGACGCGATGGTCGAGCGGGCCGCTTCAGAAACCCGGACGAGATCTGGTTGTTATCGACATTGGCGCCGGTGCGGGAGCGCCGGACGTTGCTCACCAGCATGCCGGGCCTGTCTTCGTTGGCGGGTTTTGCAGTCGCCAGCCGCAGCACGGCCAGATAGTTCGGCTGCACTTCCATCCGCGCCGCATGCTCGCTGCGTGAGAGGATTTCGTGGACGCGCGGCAGGTTGTAGCAGGGCACGTAGAACAGCAGATGATGTTCGAGATGGTAGTTGACGTAATAGGGCGCGATGAACAGCCGCTCGAGAAAGCCGGCGCGCGTGGTGCGGGTGTTGCGCAGGGGATCGCTGCTGTCGGGCACGACGGCGTGTTCGGCGATGTTGCGGATGCGGGTGATCACCATCTGCCAGGTCAGTCAGCGGCAACAGCCACAACAGCGGATAGGCCCACCACACGCCCGCCGCGGTCGAGCGCGGCAAGGAACAGCAGATTGAACACGAATTGCGGGCCGAGCTTTTTCCAGAAATGCGCGGCGCGCTGCTTCAGCGGCCATGATTGTCGCCGAGCGCATTGAGGAATTGCGCCTTGCGCTGCGCATATCCGGTCTGGCCCGAGATGTCGCGCCAGAATTTTCGCCGATAGCTCGGCCGCGTGATCGGAAACGGCGCCGACAGGATCAGGTCGGGATCGTCCTCCTGCTGCGTGCGGGCGTGATGCTGCAGATGGTAGCGGCGATAGGCGCCGGTCTCGGCGAACACCGGATAGGCGCAAAACCACTGGCTCAGCCACATGTTCAGCTTTTCGTTGCTCGCCAGGCAGCCATGGGCGCCGTCATGCATCAGGATCGCCAGCCCGAGCTGGCGCGAGCCGATGATCGCAACCGCCAGGATGAAGGTGAGGGGATTGGGCCACACCGCGACCAGCGCGATCGAGCCCAGGATCAGCGTCCAGGCATGGGCGATCAGGGCGACGCTCTTCCAGGTGACGCGCGTGCGCACCTCGATCAGTTCCTGCTCGCTCAGAAAGGCGCGGGCGCGCATGCGTAGCGCAGTCATCGCTGTTTCTCCTTGCCGGAGATGCGTGTCGGGATCGTTCCTGCGACAACTCGCAGCCGCGCCGCCTCGGCGGGCGCATCGGCCTGCGGGCCGAGCAGGCGAAGCATCTCGGCGGCGAGCTGTTCGCGGCGAGCGGCCCATCGATTGCCCTTCGATGGTGACGCCGATCGCGATCGCCCAGAAGCGCCGGGCGCTGGTTGCGGGATCGAGCCGCGATTGCCAGCCGCGCGCCGCCATCTCGGCGGCATAGGCGCGCAGGCCTTCGGCGTGCAGCCGCTCCACCGTCCGCTCCACCAGCGGCGCGAGATCCTGGCGGCGGCGGGTCAGCGTCATCGCCTCGACAAAGAAGCCGACGGCATCCGTTCCCATCACGCTTTCGACCAGCGCGCGGGTGTAGTCCGACGGCGAGAGCTGTTTGGCCCGCATGCTGCTCGGCGGCGCGGCCGACATAGAGCACGTCGCGGCAGGCCGCCTCGACGAACAGCGCTTCCTTGGTGCGGAAGTAATAGGTGATCTGGCTCGGGAAGGCGTCGGCCGCCTGCGCAATGTCGGCGATCGAAACGCCGGCCAGCCCCTTTTCCCGGAACAGCCGGCTGGCGGCATCGAGCAGGCGCGAACGCATCTGGCGGCCCGCGGTGCGCGTGGCGCGCACGCTGTGCCTGGGATCGGATGAATGCTCGCTCGTGGCGGCGTTTTTCATGCGGCCTCGCGATGGGCGCAAAGCCCCATCATCGGAGATGTTCGATAATTGTATGTCATACAAACAAATTGTCAAAGCCGATCTTCGACCGATGACTGTGCGCGTGAGCTGACAAGATATAAAATCCAGTCCCGTCCTGCTGCATCGGCGCACAGACGGCGCATATAGGCCGACGACGATGACCGGATTTGACTGGGATAATCTTCGCTACGTTCTCGCCGTCGCCGACGCGGGCTCGCTCGCCGGCGCGGCGCGGTCGCTCGGCGTGAACCACACGACCGTGCTGCGGCGGCTGGCCGCGTTTGAGGAGCAGCTTGGCGTGCGGCTGTTCGAGCGGTTGCCGACCGGCTATGTGCTCACCGCCGGCGGCGAGGAACTGATCGCAGCCGCGCGCAGCATCGACGACACCGTGACGACGCTCGGGCGCAAGCTGACCGGCCAGGACCTGCGGCTATCCGGCACGGTCCGCGTCACGACAACCGATACGCTGATGGGCTCGATCCTGCCGAACATTCTGGCGGCGTTCCGGACTGCGCATCCGGGCATCGGAATCGAGATCGCGCTGTCCAACTCGATGGCGAACCTCAGCAGGCGCGATGCCGATGTCGCGATCCGTCCCGCCAAAAATCCACCGGAGTCGCTGGTCGGCCGTCAGGTCGCAAAGATCGCCTTTGCTGTCTATGGAAGCCCGGATTACCTGGCGAAGCGCCAAAGCGCCGATGCTGCCGCCCATCAATGGGTGGCTCCCGACGACAGCCTTGCGGATACCTCTGTTGCGGCCTGGATGCACGCCGAACTGCGTGACAGCGAGATCGCGCTTCGCGCCGATTCACTGCTGGCGCTGCGGCAAGCCGCGGAGGCCGGCTTCGGCCTTGCCGCGCTGCCATGCTATCTCGGAGATGCGTCGCCGGGTCTCGTCCGTGTGCACCCTCCGATTCCTGCCATGGAGACGGCGCTGTGGATCCTCACCCACGAGGATTTGCGCCACACCGCGCGCATCCGCGCCTTCATCGACTTTGTCGCCAGCGCATTGAGCCGCCAGCGTCCGCTGCTTGAAGGGGACGAGACCCGTTCACGCGCATCCGGCACGTGATTGCCGACGGTGCATTTCCGCAGTTTCAGTCGGCGAAACCGCAGATGGCGGAGTCGCCGCAGCGCGTCCTACTTCCGATGCAGCAAATGCCGATCGAGGCATCCGCGACCGGGAGACCAACATGCGTCCGATTGAGCTTTACACCTACCAGACCCCCAACGGCCACAAGGCCTCGATCATGCTGGAGGAGACGGGTCTTCCCTATCGGGTTCACATCGTCGATATCGAGCGAGGCGATCAGCATCGCGAGGGGTTTGTCGCGCTCAATCCGAACGGCAAGATACCCGGTCATCGTGGATCCCGATCGCGGGCGCACGGTCTTTGAATCCGGCGCCATCCTGTTCTACCTCGCCGACCGCGCCGGCGTGCTGCAGCCGGAGGGCCCTGAGGAAATCAGCCGGACCCTGCAATGGACGCTGTTCCAGGCCGCGCATGTCGGGCCGATGTTCGGGCAGTTGTGGCACTTCAAGGTGTTCGCCAAGGAGAAAATTCCGTACGCCATCGCGCGCTATGAGCGCGAGGCCGCGCGCCTCCTTGACGTGCTCGACCGCGAGCTTGCGACGCGGGCGTATCTGGCCGGCAATCGCTACGGCATCGCCGACGTGATGACATGGCCATGGATTAACGTGGCCGCGCCGCAGCTCGGGCTCGATCTGGCACGCACGCCGAACCTCAAGCGATGGCTGGACGAAATCGGCGAGCGCCCTGCCGTGCAGCGCGCTTTACGGGTTCCCTCGCTCGCAGAGGCGAGCTGAGAGGCCCTGTGCATTTGCGCAAAACGTTATCGGCAAAATTTCGCTCTCCACGCCCGGCCGGATGCTCACCACCTTGCAGGCATCAACCCAAGACGGAGGCAAAACATGGGTGCTCCCTCACCAGACCTTTCCAATCTGTGGCTCGCGCGCGCGTTCAATGCGCAGGATATCGAGGCCGCGGCCGCGCTCTATCATCCGGACGCAACCATCGTCCAGGTCGACGAGGTTCACGGCGGCACCACCATTGCGCGCGGCGCCGACGGCATCCGCAGCACCATGGCGGCCTATATCGGCCTGAAGCCGCACATGGATGTCGTCACCCACCATGTGACGGTATCGGGCGATTTTGCCATGACCCGCTCGCAATGGCTGATCACCGGCAAGGACAAGGACGGCAAGCCGATCGAGGTCCACCATCACGGCATGGAAGTGCACCGCAAGGGCGCTGACGGCACCTGGTACTTCTTCATGGACCACCCGTTCGGCGCCGATGCGCACTGGGCGATCGAGCGCCCGCCGCATACCGAGTGAGCCACGCCCGAACTCGACGCGTTGTCCGCGGAACGCCGCGATCTCCGCGCCACCAGGATCAGCCGCCGGCATCACATCGGCGGTCAATTCTTGGCCCACTCCGTATACTTCTTCGCCTTGGCGTGCGTTTCGGCGAAGTACTTTTCGTATTCATCGCCAATCATGATCTTGATGGCGATGCCCTGCTCCTCGAGCTTCTTCACGTGCTCGGGGTCTTCCATCGCCTTCTTGAGAACGTCGCGCAGCCTGGCCACGAGCGGCGCTGGCATGCCCTTCGGACCGGCGACACCGCGCGTCGAGCTCGAGATCACTGTCGGAAAGCCGAGCTCTTTCATGGTCGGCACGTCGGGCAAGAACTTGGACCGCACATCATCCATCACGGCCAACGCCCGCACCTCGCCCGACTGTACGCGCTTGACGATGCTTCCGACATTGTCGTACGCGACATCGATGTTGCCGGCCATGATCTCCTTGAACTGCGCAGCGCCACCTTCAAGATGCACGAGACGGAATTTTACGCCCGGCGCTGCTTCCTCGGTCATCAGGATCGCCAGATGGTCATCCGACAGGATGCCGGTCGTGGCGGCGCGGATCGTTCCCGGCGATTTTTTGGCTGCGTCGATCAGGTCCTGCACGGTCTTGTAGGGACTGTCCGCCCTGACCCAGATAACGCCAGGATCCAGCACCTGGTTGATGATCGGTGTGAAGTCCTTCTCGGTGAAGATCGCCTTGCGCTCCGGATCGAGGATCACCGTATTGGTAGCGGGCAAGTTGATGAAGCCGAGGTAATAGCCGTCGGGCTTCTGGCGCACCAATTCGGTCCACCCGATCTGGCCGCCGGCGCCGCCGCGGTTGACGACCACGATCGACTGTCCCAGCTCCTTCTCGGCGATGGATCCGACAATGCGCGCCGCAATATCGGTCGATCCTCCCGCAGGGAAGGCGACCATCAGCTGGATCGGCCTGGTGGGAAAATCCTGCTGCGCCGTCGCAGCTCCGGTCACCGCGGCGAGCACAATGGCCGCAACGGAGAGGCGTTTCGTGAGCTTGGGCATTTCCTCATCCTCCTTTCTATGCTTCGAACTCTTACACTCTCGCTTCCAGTCAGGTGATAGATGCCTCGCGGAGTTCGCGCGGCGGCAGCCGTAGCGCGGAGGCAACGAGGACGATACCTGCCAGCACCAGCAGCGTGAGGCAGAGCGGACGCGTAAAGAAAATGGAGAAGTCGCCCGCCGACATCTCCAGCGACGTTCTGAGCGACTTCTCGAGGAAGGGTCCGAGGATCAGCCCCAGCACCAGTGGTGCGATCGGCATGTCGATCTTGCGCATGCCATAGCCGATGATGCCGCAGGCGATCATGACGTAGATATCGAATACGTTCTGCTGCAGGCTGTAGGCGCCGATGACGCAAAACAGCAGCGTGCCGGCGCACACATAAGGATAGGGCAGATGCAGGATGCGCGCCCACAAGCCGACGAAAGGCAAATTCAGAACGAGCAGCAGGATATTGCCGAGAAAGAAGCTCGCGATCACGGCCCAGACCAGATCCGGCCGCTCCTGGAAGAGGAACGGCCCCGGGGTGAGCCCGTTGATGATGAACGCGCCCATCAGCACCGCAATCGTCGGCGAGCTTGGGATGCCGAGGGTCAGCAGCGGAATCATGGCGGCATTGGCATAGGCGTTGTTGGCGCTTTCGGGTGCCGCCACGCCTTCGATGGCGCCGTGCCCAAACCGCTCCGGCGTCTTCGAGAGACGCTTCTCGAAGACATACGCCACGAAGGTCGGAATGATCGCCCCGACGCCCGGAATAAGCCCAAGGAAAAAGCCGATGCCGGTCCCGCGTCCGATGGCGCCGATAGAGCGGCGCCACTCCTGGCGCGAAGGCAGCAATGAGGCGAGGTCGGTCTTGATGACCTGGTGACGCGGCTGCCCGATGCCGAGCAGGATTTCGGCGACGCCGAACAGGCCCATCACGACAGGAATGAAACCGAGGCCGTCATAGAGGCTCGGAATGCCGAACGTGAAGCGCGGAGCCCCGCGTACGGGATCGATCCCGACCATGGCAATCAGAAGCCCGAGTATTGCCATGGTAAGTCCGGCGAGCAGCGAACGGCCGCCCAGGCCGGTGATCAGGCAGAGGCCAACCAGCATCAGCGCGAAGAATTCCGGCGGACCGAACTTCAGGGCTACCTGCGCGAGCGGCGGGGCGACGACGACCAGCGCAATGGTCGCAACGATTCCGCCGACAAATGAGCCGATCGCCGCGATGCCCAGCGCGGTGCCGCCGCGGCCCTGTTTGGCCATCTCGTGCCCGTCGATACAGGTGATCACTGACGCAGCTTCGCCCGGCACATTGATCAGCACGGAGGTCACCGTGCCCCCATACATCGCGCCATAGTAGATCGCGGAAAGCATGATGAGGGCGCCAGTCGGGTCGAGCTTGAAGGTCAGCGGTATCAAGATCGCGGTGCCGGCGGCCGGCCCGAGGCCGGGCAGCACGCCGATGAGCGTGCCAAGCACGCAGCCGATGAGCGCGAAAGCGAGGTTCTGCAGGCTGAGCGCCGCAGTCAGGCCCGCCATCAGATGCGCAAGAGTGTCCATCGCGTGCCCTGCCTCACATCCCGAATGCGCCGATCGGCAACGGCACCTTGAGCCAGTAGTAGAAGACGTGGAAGACGCCGAAGCTTCCCGCGAGTGCCGTCAGCGCGATGGCGATCGGCGACCGTGCGCCAAGAATGAGGAGCACTCCCACGATGAATGGCAGCATGGTCAGCCGGTACCCGAGGGGCTCGAACAGGGCTGCCGCCGCCGTCAGGGCAATCAGTACGCCGATTGCCTGCAGCGCCATCCGCCGGTCCGGTGCAAGGCTGATGGCGGGGCCGTCGGCCGCCTTGGCCAGTGTCACTTGCACCAGGATCGCGACGGAGAGGACCGCACCGATGAGGCTGAGCCAGAACGGAAAGAAGCCAGCGCCCGGGCCCAAGGCATCGGTCAGCGAATAGCCAAGGGACGTCACGAGCGCGGGCACGAAGATGCCAAGGAGGCACAAGCAGGCGACTTGCCAGCCCAGCTTGAGAGCCGTGCTGCCGCTGATCGGCATGGCTTCCTCCCCTCGCGGCCGGCTATCGAGTATCTGGCGCGGGTCAGACCCGCCGCCTTCTTCTCGCGTTGACACGCTTTTTAGCTGGCACCGCGGATCATCTCGCAAACCTCACGGGAT
>CAVSXQ010000066.1:0-98175 GCA_963731915.1 uncultured Alphaproteobacteria bacterium | reverse complement strand
CGCGGCCTGCCAGGCCCGCGCCACCGAGCCGATCCGTGTCCGCTATGGGTCAGAAGCGGACATCCCGCGATGTCCGGCCCATGTCCGCTTTACCCCCAATAGCGGACATCGAGCATCACCGGACCGATGTCCGCCAAGTGCCAATAGGCGACATCCCGGCGCATCATCAGCCGATAGCCGTCGTGCTGCGCTGCTGCGCCGCACCTAAGCTCGGTGAGGAACTGCCTGAAGCCTTTTTAATGCCTGAAACAAAGCTCCTCGTTGGGATGTCCTGGGGACGGCTAAGTGATTGCGATGCCTAGAACCATTTGGTTCGCCTTTATTTGTCTGCTGTTCTTGAGCGCACTGTTTGCGCTGAGGGCCAGTATTGGAGCGCGAACGATAGTTGCAAGCGCGGATGCAGCGCCCCCTTCAGCGATCGATGACAAGCCGCCTCTCGCGAAATCTGACAGGCTGCCATCACTCTATCCCGATCGCGCCGAAGCAAAGGCTTCAGTAACAACGGTCAAAATCGCTCCAATGCAGCGAGAGGCGGAAGTTTCGCCAAAGACGCCCGACGCGCACCATGCCGTCAGTGAACGCAAAGAGGTAACGAGCTGGCACTGGCATGTCGGCTCCAAGATAACGAAGCGGACCACAATCGTAGGCCCGCCTAAATCTGAACGTGAGCGATAAGCGGCTGCGATGCGAACGGCTGAAGATTTCAATCTTTATTATGCCACCCCTGACCCCTGGAACATTTCACGCTCACGCTTCAGGGACAAAGTTTTACGCCGATGTCTTGGGCGATTTATTCGCGACAAATCGGTTCTCGAGCTTGGTTGTGGCGAAGGCCACTTGACCCGAGCAATTTTTAGCAGAGCACGATCAGTGGTCGGCATTGACATAAGCGATGTAGCGATCGCTCGAGCCAAATCGCTAGAATTGCCAAATGCCAGGTTTGAGAACGGTGACATCTTGCTGACTTCATTCAAAGGTTACGACGTGATCGCGGCCATTGAATGTATCCATTACCTTTCCCACCAAGAGCAGGGTGCCTTTCTAGAGAAGGTCGCCAGAGAACACTCTGGCAAGATGCTGTTGCTTTCAGGTCCAATAGTCGATTACGCGAAATACTTCAGCCACAAGCGATTGATGCATGAGTTCACGACCCTTGGATTCTCTCTAGTCAAATCCAATAACCTGTCTGTCTATTGGCATCCACCCTCTTCTCGAGTTGTCGCCGAACTCATCAAGTTGCCCCTTGGTTACACCGTGCTTGATTGGTTACCTGAGCGGATGATTTACCAAAGACTATACGCACTGCGGTCACCGACACATTAGCCACGGGTGCACGCGATCGCTCCTTTTCGATGCGGTCGCTGAGCGGCGGATTCGGAGATGAGATGAACAGCGATGTCCGCTTTGCCTCCAACAGCGGACAATTCTGTTCCACATTGCGATGTCCGTTACGTGCCAATAGCGGACATGCACTGCAGACCTTGAACAAGCTGCCACGGCCCTTTGAACGCTCTGCCGGTTCTTGCTTGAGCGACTCAATGAGCGAATCGTTGGATTGATCTGGATCAACGTAGGCGCTCGCGAAGCCGGGCTTTGAGGAAACGGAAAGCGTGTACGAATCATCTGAGCATTGACACGGCAAAGCAAGGGGGTCGGCCATGGATGAAATCCACCTGCACAGGCACTACCTGCATTATTCGGAACTGCCGTACAGTCAGCGTGTGCTGTACACCGCAACGTTGCTCGTGATCGGATTCGCTTACATCCTGGCTCTGCTGCAAATCTACTTTACTTATGCCGGGCGAGCCGGTGGAAATCCAAATATGGTTTCCTACAACGATATCGTCGTGGGTTATTCCGGGAACAAGAGCGGGTCCCGCCTAGAGACGGCCCTTCGGGGACCGATGGCGGGGATGGTGTCATCCGACCAGCGGCAAGTCATATTCACCTGGCTGGCGGACGGGTCCCCGCGCGCGACCTACGACAAGGAGATCAAGTCGCTGATCGACGGCAAATGCGTAGCTTGCCACAACAGCAGCAATCCGCATCGGCAGGACTTGAGCGGCTACGACAACCTGAAGAAGATGACCGCGGTGGATACTGGGCCAACCATATCCACTCTCGTCCGCGTGTCGCACATCCATTTGTTCGGGTTGACCTTCATTTTCTTCCTGATGGGCCTCATGTTCAGCCATGCCTACGCCCGGCCGGTGTGGCTGAAATGCACGATTGTCGCCGCTCCGTTTGTCGCAATTCTGATCGACGTCAGCTCCTGGTATATCATCAGGTACTTCCATCCCTTCGCACTTGTTGAAATTTTCGCCGGTATGGTGATGGCGGCTTGTTTCGCCTTCATGTGGCTGGTTACGATGTGGCAATTGTGGTTCAAGACGACGCCACCAGCGGTCCTGGAGAGGGATCCAGACAGGCCCGTGGTCGGGTAGCTAGTTTCTCCGGGATCAGCACCTGTGTCCGCTGTGATGGCAGAGCCGAAGCTAATGCCCTGCAAAGCAGGCCGCAAAATTTTGCGTGCTACCGATGTCCGCTTTGGATCAAACTCAGAAGTCCGGGCCCGCTATTGAGTGGGTCCGCTTTTCTCCAAGAACGGTCCATCAGGTCCGAAAAGTTGCCAATAGCCAACTCGTTGTGCACGACACCATCCTGCAGTGCAGAGCATGTTCGATGGGGCCTATCCGAAGGGAATGCAGTGGTACTGGCGCGGCGATTTCGTCGAGACCTTGTCCGACGAGGCTATCGACGCTCATCTCGACCAGGCCGCCAAAGCGCCGAGTGAACTATCATTGATGCATCTCTATCCGATTGACGGCGCAGTGCACCGAGTTGGCAAGGGTGACGCGGCATGGAATTGCCGGAACGCCCGCTGGTCGATGGTAATCGCCGGCATCGACCCCGATCCGCAGAAGGCAGGATGAAGTCACACGCTGGACCAAGGCTTACTGGGACGCAGTGCACCCGTTTGATCTCAACGGCGCCTATCCGAACTTCATGATGGACGACGAGGGTGAGGCAAGGCTGACGGCGACCTTTGGCGACAATTATCCACGTTTGGCCGCCGTTAAGAAAGGTACGACCCAGCCAACCTTTTTCGCGTGAACCAGAATATCCGCCCCTCTACCTAAGAGCCAAGTGAGGCGCCTTCGGATCTCGCGCACACGATGTCCATGTCCGCAATGGGTCAAAAGGCGACCTGATTGGCTGCGGAATGGGTCCGCTTTACCCCCAAGAGCAGACATCAGACGGAAGGATCCGCATGTCCGCTAAGTGCCAATAGCAGACATTAAAATGACCGCCTGCGAAGTCCGCCAAGTGCCAACAGCAGAAGTCACGCCATTATTCACCTTGTCGCCACGGGCGAAACCCCTTGGCTGCGATGGTCATTCGGGCAGCCCGGCTCGCCGCAATCCTTCTTCGTATCGCGAGAGGTCTTCGGCCCGCCTAAAAGGGCCCAACACGTCTTTGAGAGTGGAAACACGTAGCGTGGGATTGAGTTGCCGCAGCCGAGCCATTGCCTTATGTGCTTGCTCCGGCCGTCCGGCCATTGCATTGCTTGCGGCGGCGATACGTAATCCAGGTTGATAGTCCGGATTGTCCTGCAATGCCATTGCCGCCCACGATGCCGCCTCGTCATAGCGGCCCAGGAAGAAATGTGCATGCGCGGTCCCGGCTCGCATTCCTGATCATCCGCGGATCAAATGGGCTCAGGCGCATGGCACGCGCGAAGCGCTCGATCGCCGCTTCCGGCTCGCCGAGCCAGTTTTTTGCCCAGCCGCCGTAAAGCCATGCCTCGGCCAAATTGGAATTGAGCACAAGCGCGCGATCGATTAAGGCGGCGCCTACCTCGAGATCGCGAACAACATACGCTAACGCCCACCCGCTGGCGGCGAGCGCGATCGCGTCATCCTTGCCCAACTCAACCGCCCGCTGAGCGAGCCTCGTCACTTCGGCAATCTCGTTCGCTGTGACTGAAATCCAGCCATTGCCCTTGGCCCAGACGTAGCACAGGGCAGCACGAGCGTAGGCGGACGCAAAATCCGGGTCGAGCTCGATCGCGCTGTTGAACAGGCGCAATGCCTCGTCGTTCGCTTGCCGGTTAGCAAACTGATAAAGCTTGGCCAAACCGCGCAAATAGAGGGCATAGGCGTCGAGACTCTCGGTCGGCTTGCGCTTGGCACGCTCGATCTCGGCTTTTTCCACCGCCGGCGCGATCGCCCCGACAACGCTCTCGGTCACCTGGTCCTGCAGATCGAAGATGTCGCCGAGACCACCATCAAACCGGTCTGCCCAAAGATGTGCCCCGGTGGCGGTATCGACGAGCTGTCCCGTGATGCGCACCCGGTTTGCCGCTTTGCGAACGCTCCCTTCCAACACATAGCGCACCCCAAGCTCGCGCCCGACCTGCTTCACGTCGACAGCGCGCCCCTTGTAGGTGAAGCTCGAGTTGCGGGCGATGACGAACAGCGCCTTGAAACGAGACAGCGCCGTGATGATCTCCTCGACCATTCCATCGGCAAAGTAGTCCTGTTCCGGATCGGAGCTCAAATTGGTGAACGGGAGAATAGCGATTGAGGGTTTATCGGGCAGCGTGAGGGTTGGCCTTGGCGGTTCTATCGGGTTATCGGCGATTGCCGCGCCTGCGGCTCCCTGCGCTTCCCGCACTGGTCCGACGAAACGGAAGCCCTTGCGCGGCAGTGTTTTGATGAGGCGCTGTTCCTCACCGGAATCATCGATCGCGCTCCGCGCGGCATTTAGGCGGGTCGTCAGTGCCGCATCGGACACGCTGCGCCCTTTCCAGATGGCGTTGATGAGGTCGTCCTTGCTGACGACGCGCTCCCGGTTGCGGATCAAATAATCGAGGAGGTCGAATACCTGTGGCGTGACGGCGACGACGTCCGCCCCGCGATGCAATTCGCGCCGGTCGGTGTCGAATGCGTACTCCTCGAAGATATAGCGCAAGCTGCCATTCCCTTAGGTGGCCTCCGATCGTCGAGGCACTCGCATCGGTTGCAACGAAGAATAAGCCGCCGGTAAGGAAAATGTAAGCCGCCTGTTAAGCGGGCCCGCTGGTGCCTTGGCACTCTCCTCGGACTGGAAACGAGGAGATACCGTCATGTACACGGCTCTTGGTGCAGCAGAACTGAAGCAGGCGACCAGATCGACGCAGCGCGTATCCAACTTTCTCGGGAGTTGCTGGGGGGCGTTTCACCAATGGCGCAAGCGCGACAGATTGCGAACCGAATTGTACGGCCTGAATGACAGGGAGCTAATGGATATCGGTATCACGCGCGGCGAGATCGACTACTTCGCCTCGAACCGAGGTATTGACCCGCAAGGCATCCGATCCCCCGAATGATCGTCCGATATCTGGCAGCGGTGGATGGCCGGAATGGACACGACCAGACGCACCATTGCCCGCAGGCCGACTTCCGGTATGGGTCAAAAGCGGACCTGAGCCGGCGAATGTTCGATGTCCGCTTTACCCCCGAAAGCGGACATTTACTGGCCGCCCAGGAACGTCCGCTAAGTGCCATGTGCGGACTTCCGCATCTCGGCATGCTATTTTCGATCACCAAAGCCGCGCTTCCCAACGCTTCGGCGGGTTTTGAGATTAACGACAAACCTGAAGCGCGTCTGTTGTTCGACCAGGATATCAGCGAGGCCTAGAGAACTGGACTCAATCGATCCCCTCGTCCCGCTGAGCCCCGCCAAGGAGAAACAGACATGACCAAGGCATTCATTGGCTTTATCGTAGCGATAGCCGTTCTGTGGACGTCCAGCGCCATCGCTCAGATTGCTGAGCCGCAGCCTAACCTCGTGGTTGATGCGCTTTTGCCCGAACCGTTGAGCCGCGAAGTCGCGCTCATCCGGTACCGCACCGAAAATCTGCAGATCCTCCCGGTCTTCGGCCCGCAGGCCCTCGATGTGTCGCCCCGCATCGGGCACCTCCATGTGGCGGTTGATGGCGCCTCGTGGGTCTGGGCCGACACCGGCGGCGGGCCTATCATTGTGGCTGGTCTTCCTGAGGGACCGCACAAAGTCGAGATTACGCCCGTCAACACAAACCATCAGGCGGTGGGTCAAAGCGTCGTCGTCGAATTCGTGATTCCCGGAAAAAAGGCGGCGAAATAGGGACCTCTGCGCGGAGGCGAACCGGGGCGGGACGCACCGCAACGTTCAATATCCGGCGAGACAACGTTCACGAGATGCCGACGATGCGCACGAGGATTGGAGACGAGAGCCATGAACGAACTGCTGACGGAGGTTCTGAATGCGCACGGCGGTCTAGAGCGCTGGCGTAGATACAACAAGGTCGAGGCCACCATTGTCACTGGCGGCGGCCTCTTTGCCCTGAAGGGCGTCTTGCAAGACCCAGATCCACGCCGCATGACCGTGTGGCTGCACGAGGAGCGGTCATCCGTCACGCCTTATGGCGCTGCCGATCAGCGCACGATGTTCACGCCCGACCGGATCGCTATCGAGAAACTCGATGGCGCCGTTGTTGCCGAGCGGCGCGCGCCCAGGGATTCGTTTGCCGGACACCAGATGCACACCCCTTGGGACCCCCTGCATCGCGCCTATTTCAACGGCGAAGCGCTGTGGACCTACCTCGCGACGCCCTTTGCCTTTACGATGGATGGTTTCCGCGTCGAGGAGACTGCGCCCTGGCAGGAGGGGAAAGAGACTTGGCGGGTGTTGCGTGTCTATTTTCCCGGTTCGATCGAAACCCACTGCCAGGCTCAGGAGTTCTTCTTCGACGAACAATTTCAGCTGCGCCGCCATGACTACAGTGTCAACATCGCCGGTGGTTTCCCCGCTGCGCAATTGATGCTTGGAGTATACCGGGGCGAACGGCATGCGCCTGCCGAGCAAGCGTCGCGCCTATACGCGCGGCCCCAATCGGCGTCCGATCCTGGATATGCTGTTGGTGTCGATCGACATCAGCGAGGTTGCCTTCTCGTAAAGCGGACCTTGGGGCGGTCTTCGCGGAGAAGGTGGCGAGCGTCAGCGCGGGGACTTCAATAGGCAAGTCGAGCTGGTCGACTGCACGACGACGCACGCCGCAATGTCGGAGTTGGGCAAGCTTGGACATCGATCGCCTCGTCGGCGCGCCTAGCGTGAGTGTTGTAGTTGCTCATTTAAGGCCTGCCCTCAAACGGATCTAGTCGTGTACGTGAAGCTGACGCGCATGCTCGCTGCAGATCTGGTTACGGAACCGCCGAGCGAGCACCAGTATAATCGCGAGGGCAATTATGTTCACGAGCTGTGTAACCATGAACACGACATCGCCGATGGCGATCGAATGACCGAGAAAGAGCGCTGACGACAACACCCATAGCGCGTAGGCGCGCTCGCTGATTCCGGCCGAGCACTGCTCAGTCCAGAGGTGCCAGATCTGAGGAGCGTAGGCGCCGATGACAAGCCCAGTCCCCATATAGCCGATGACCGACAGCAAGTTTTCCATACCTTTCGTACGCCCTGCTGGCTAACTAATGAAGCGTTCCTTGCGTTGCCCGGAAGCACGGGCGGGATCGGCCCTGATCCTGCTTGCCGCGAGAGTGCCTTGGCCTACGATTCAGACGCGACCTTATCCCCTGGCGATCATTCCAAGCGTATATGGAAGCAGGCTAAGAAAGCAATGGGCCTAGGGGTCCACCGTTTGCCGATACAAGGAGGCACAGTCGAATTGCACCAGGGAACGATCGGCCTGGCCAGCGGCCGCGCGGCATCCAGAGCGCCATGACGCTGATTCTTCAATATTTCGCTGCGGGCTTTGTTGCGTTGACTTGGATCATGGTCCCGGTCCGGCCTCAGACCCTTGGCCAGCCTTCGGCGGATTTTGATGCGCATCACGCGCCGACTTTAAGAGGACCCGAATGTCCGCTTTGGGTCATTAGCAGACCTCATGCGGCGAATGCCCCATGTCCGCTCTTCGCTCAACAGCGGACATCGACGCGTTCGGCCAGGAGCCGCATAATCTCCGCTTGGCGATGGCTGCTCACGTCTCCGTAACTGCGGAACGTCGTCAACACATCTTCATGGCCGAGATTTTGGGACCAACTCGTACTCTTCGGGAGATTGGCAAATTTTTTCCCGGCCAGGAGAACAAGCGTCTTTCGGAAGCTGTGCGGGTTAAAGTAAGGCAGTCCGGCCGCCGTAAGGCTTCCTTGAAGATGGCTCGAAAGGGCCGGCGTTGCTCCAGTGCTTGCGCTCCAGGCCAACCGCACCGAACTGGAAATTGTCGCCCACCACAACCTTGGTCGCCGGAACAGCGGATCGTCCAGCCCCCAGAATTTTTCAGTCCGCAAGTAGGCCACCCAGTCGGCCACCACCGATCTGATATCGTCGCCTACTGGAAAGGACGTAGTAACGAACGACTTTGAAAATTTGAGAATTTACCTCACGGGCGTCATGATCAATCTGGCCTTGTCCTACATCCACGTGCTGGAGCTTGAACGACGCAATTGCACCGTCCCGCGCCCCGGTCAGGATCGTGAACGCAATTAACGCCCGGTCGCGCCGATCCATATCGGTAATCACGGTTATCGATTGAATCACATGGCTGATCTGCTCCAAGGTCGGTACGCGGGCGGGGCGGGTCGCCTTTGCTACCCGCGTTTCCTTAACTGAAAGGTTGAAGTAGTCGGCATCGGAATAAGAGATGCGGGATTTGTATCCGGACTGTCCGGCGAGCCAAACCAAGAAACGCCTCAAAACGGTCAGGGTGGCGTAAAGCGTGGCCTTGCTCAGGGGTCCCCCACTGCGGTGGCCGCGCTGGTCCGCTAGACTGTGTTTGAACCCTTTCGCCTGCTCAATATGAAACTTCCGGAAGTCGCGCCACTTCGTATATTCCTCGAACCGGGCAATAGCTTTCGCCACTGCATCGATGGTCTGCTCGCTGTGACCCAGTGCTTCGGCGAGATAGGCGAAGTATTGGCGCTTGATCCGCTCGTTAGTGGCGTTGTAGCTGGTCATCGGTGGCCGCCTTAGGTGGAGTCACAGTTCACGGTGGGCTTCGTCGTATCTTCTATTCGTGACTCCGCTTGTGAGAACGTTACGTCCAGATCGCCGCGAACGGTTCCGATCTGCTGCGGATTCAGACGCCGGTAGATCATACGGCCGCAGTCGGGACAGTGCCGCTGAAGAGTGCCGATCGTGTCGCCGATCACCACGCATTCGGCCATGTTCAAGGCGGGCACCTTCGGCGCGCGGCACGGCAGGCAATAGATGCGTCCGGGACCGGACGGGTGTTTAGCCCGCGCGCGGCGCTCGGAAAGGAAGTAGCGGATAAACTCGCCCGGGCCATGGTCGGGCGCTGACCGTCGATGGCCTCCAGACCTTGCCGGAGCCAGGTCCGCACAGTGTTCTTGTGGAGCTTGAACAGGCGCGCGATTTCTTCCACCGAATAGCTTCGGTGGATTTTCGCGAGCCGAGGGTTGGGATGACGGGCCCCCATAGCTCAGCGCGGATGCGCGACCGTCAAGGCCTTCAGAAATCGTTAGTCGGCGTCGGACGTGTCACGCGCGGTGCGCGTCTGAAGCCAATGCTCTAGGTCTACAGGACGATAGACGACCCGTCGGCCAAGCTTGCAGTATGTCGGGCCGTTGCCATTCAAGCGCAATTTGGCGAGGGTGCTTTCAGATAGGCCTACAAGACGAGCCGCTTCCTTCGCATGGACTACGTTAGGCGAGGGAATTTTGGTCGCTTCCGAGTGCATAGATGCCTCCTTGTCAAAGCGCAGGCGATGTCCTGCTCACAGAGGCAACTTGGGGCACTGAAGCCGGAAATTCAAATTCGATTTTCCGGCTTTGGGAAAATCAGCGCGAATTTCCTTCAGCATCGCACTTTAATCTAGCGGCGCGCAAATGCTTCACGATTGCATCGGCCCCCAGATAGGTCCCATCTCTCTTTTTCAAGGCTTCTAGCCTGAGAGACACAATACAATTCGCGGTCTTCGTATCGTTACGTGTCAATGACGGCTCTAGAGCGTAAAGCCTTGCTGCAGTCTCGACTACTGCCCTGCGGGTGCGTTTTCCTTGGCGTATTCGAGCTGCCAGGGCAAGGGGACGGCCGCTCTCTCGACCTTCGATTACGGCATAGCCCTCGAAAACCGCGTCTCTGTGGATGGTTAGCCAGTGGCTTTCGGTGGCAATACATCCAAGAATGAATGCTGAAGCTAGGTCGTGAGACGAGTTGTCCGCGTGATCAATGATATCCTGTAACTTGCCCTCTCGGGAAAGACGATTGTAGATCAGGCGCGCCTTGTCGAGGAGCCGGACATAAAAGGGGTCAACGTTGGATGTCTCGAAAAAGCCATTCGCATTCAGTTCGCCGATCTCACCGTGCAATTCGTTCAGCTTGGTCACTACATCGATAGAAAAACTCTCGTGGAGAGTGTTTATGTATCTCTCCAAGTCCCGAAAATTTTCCTCAGAAATCTGGTAGACAGATATCGACGGACCGCACGTCCGCATCAATCGAATAACTGGATGGGCACCACATTTGCAGGCGCCGGCATACACCTCGTAGATGGTGTCCCCACGCTCGATCTTACGAATGACACGAGTCTCCGTGGGTATTTTCGAGAAGTCATAATCTAGGCTGACATCGGACATGGCTGCACCCTCGAATCGGCAGGGTATTGTAAGCCCCCACAACCATAGGGTCCGGTCCAACTTGGGAATGCGCGAAATTCGCCTTCTGATTCACAGGTTGTGCCGCCCGCTCAATGCCACGACCTAAGCGAGGGTGTTGCCCCGGTGCTGCCCCAGACAATTGAATGTCAAGCGCCGAAAAACCGCGCAAAAATTCCAACCCGAGATCAAGGAGTTAGTGGCGCGCCCGAAGAGATTCGAACTCCTGACCCCCAAATTCGTAGTCTGGTGCTCTATCCAGCTGAGCTACGGGCGCGTTTTCACGAGGGTAGCGGGCTTGATGGCCCGGTGCATCCGGTAAAAGTTCGGAAGTCGTCGCGAAAGAGCGCTCTAGCTACCGGCTTCCGGACGCCTTTGCAAGGTCCGGATGCGCGGCAAAATCGGTCCCTGCGTAGGCCGGGACGGGTTGCGGCGCGAAACGGGCATCGCGCTCAAAACATTCATGGATTCCGGGTTCGATGCTTCGCATCGCCCCGGAATGACGGCATGAGCCCTTACGCCCTTTGCCGCTCGTTCCGCACGCTCAGCAGTTCCACCGGGCGGTCGGGAATAACGATCCGGAAGGTGGCGCCGATGGTGCCTTCGACGAGGTCGATGCCGCCGCCATGGGCGCGGACCAGTTCGGCGGCAATCGCGAGCCCCAGCCCGCTGCCGCCGGGGCGGCCGGAGCTCTGGAACGCCTCGAACAAGTGCTCGCGCGCTTTCGCCGGCACGCCGGGACCGGTGTCGGACACTTCCAGGATCGCGACCGAACCTTCGCGGCGGCCGGTGATGCGGATCTGAAGGGTGGCGGCGTCGCTCTTCGGCCGGCTCTCCAGCGCCTGACTTGCGTTGCGCACGAGGTTGAGCAGCACGCGAAACAGCTGGTCCGGGTCGGCGTCGATGGTGAGCCCGCGCTCGATCGCGCTGATCCAGGTGATCGAGGCATCGCTCGCTAGCCCTGCGGATTCGCGCACCTCGGTCACCACGGGCTCGACCAGCATCATGCGGCGGTCGGGCGCGGCCTCCTGGGCGCGGCCGTAGGACAGCGTCGACTGGCAGAAATCGATCGCCCGTTCCAGCGAGCGCATCAGCTTTGGCGCAAAGCGCTGCACGCGCGGGTCGGGCACGCTGGCGAGCTGGTCCGACAACAGTTGCGACGAGGCGAGAAGGTTGCGCAGATCGTGGTTGATCTTGGAGACGGCGAGACCGAGCGCGGCAAGCCGGCTCTTCTGATGCAGCATGGAAACGAGGTCGCGCTGCATGTCGGACAATTCGCGCTCGGCGACGCCGATCTCGTCGCCGCGCTGGCTCGGCACGATGATGCGCGCCGCACTTTCCGGGTTTTCGTGGAAGCCGACCAAATTCGCGGTCAGCCGCCGCATCGGCCGCACGAACAGATAATGCAAGGCGAGGTAAACAAGCGCCGAGGTGATGCCCGCGATCAAAAGCGAGACGGCGAGCACGTTGCGGGAAAAGCGGTACATCTGCTGCCGCAGCGGCAATTCGTCGATCACCACCTCGATGAACTGCGCGCCGCCCGGCGCCGGACCCACCACGCGGATCGACTGGTTGCCGCTCTCCAGCATGACCTCGAACGCATCCATGATCGCCGACCACACGGTCATCTGCCGCATGTCGATGTCATGGTCGATCTTCGGCGGCAGGTCGGCGCTGGCGAGCATCCGGCGCTGCTGGCCCATCTTGATGGCGACCGCGCGGGCGCCGATGCTGTCGAGGATTTGCCGCGACAGCAAATCCGGCACCATGCCGAGCGGCGCCGCGTCCAGCACCAGGGCTGCGGTGTTGGCCGCCGCCAGGCGGTCGTTGAGCCGGTTGACGTGGAAGTTGGCGATGGCGGGCACATAGATCATCAGCCCCGCGATCATCGCCAGCGGAATGGTCAGCAGCAGCAGCTTGCCGGATAGTCCAAGCCGGCGCGGCGGCGGGAGCCGCGGCGCTTCGCTGGTTGGCTGGTCGGCGGTCTCTGACACGATATCTGCCCTTGATATCCAAATTCAGAGGATGCGGGTGCCCCCTGGACCGGTCAAATTACGGATCGCTAATGTGCGCCGGTTCCCTGATCTAATATCGGATCGGGCCGGCCGCCATGCTCACCCGTTAAAACACCGGGAAATCAGGCTTATTCGCCGCAATTGCGCCGTTTCAAAGAAGCGGTCCTGAGGCATCGCGCAGCGTTGACGAAAACATGACGCTCCCGTATAAGCCGCGCCAATTGTCCGCGATGGCCCGGTTCGACCGGGGGCGGCTCATTTGGGCCGGAAACGGCCCGTTTCGGGCCGACCAGCATCACCGGACTTCATCATCAATTCCAGCGGCAGATTGCTCCAGCGGCAGATTGCCTTCTCAGCGGAGAACGACCCGTGAAGCGGACTTATCAACCCAGCAAACTGGTGCGCAAGCGCCGTCACGGTTTTCGCGCCCGTCTCGCCACCGCCGGCGGCCGCAAGGTGCTGGCCGCGCGCCGTGCGCGGGGCCGCAAGCGTCTGAGCGCCTGAGCCGGGCTGCCCTTAGGACTTTTCTCATGGATCGGCTTAGGCAGCGGGCGGACTTCCTCGCCGTTGCCAATGGCGCGCGGGCCAATTCCAGCGCGTTCACGGTGCAGGGCCGGCGCCGCGACGACCAGGGTCCGGTCCGGGTCGGGTTCACCGTCACCAAGAAGAACGGCACCGCCACCGAGCGCAACCGCATCCGGCGCAGGCTTCGTGAACTGGTAAAGCGCCTCGACGTCATAACCATGCGACCGCACCATGATTATGTGCTAGTCGGCCGCAGGGACGCGCTGACACGCGATTTCGCGGCCATGCTGGAAGACCTTCGCTCCGCGCTCGCCCGCCTCGACCGGCAGACAGTTCCCAAAACGGCGCGCCGCAACCCGAATGACGAGACCGTAAAGAGATGACCGACAACCGCAACACCATCATCGCCGTCATCCTGTCCGGCCTCGTGCTGATCGCCTGGCAATATTTCTACAACGTGCCGCAGATGGAGCGGCAGCGGCTGCAGAGCCAGGCGCAAACCGAGATGGCAAAGCCCTCGCCGCAAACCGCGCCCGGCGCGACGGCGCCCGGCAGCACCGCGCCGCAACCCGGCGCCGGCCGACGACGACCACGCCCGCGGCCACCGCGCCGATCGCCGCCGGCCCGGTCGTCAGCCGCGACGCCGCGATCGCCGCGACCCAGCGCGTCAAGATCGAGACCCCGCGCGTTTCCGGCAGCATCTCGCTGAAGGGCGCGCGCATCGACGACATCGCGCTGACGCAATATCGCGACACCGTCGATCCCAAATCTCCCGCCATCGTGCTGTTCTCGCCCTCGCAGACCGCGCACCCCTATTACGCCGAATTCGGCTGGGTGCCCGCGAGCGGCTCGACCATCCGCATGCCCGACCAGAACACGATGTGGCAGCAGGAAGGTTCCGGCAAACTGTCGCCGAACAGTCCGGTGACGCTGAAATACGACAATGGCGAAGGCCTCGTCTTCAAGCGCACCATCTCGATCGACGACCGCTATCTCTTCACCATCAAGGATGATGTCAGCAATATCGGCAACACGCCGGCGACGCTGTATCCGTTCGCGCTGATCTCGCGCCATGGCGCGCCCGAGGTTTCCGGCTACTACATCCTGCATGAAGGCCTGATCGGCTATCTCGGCGAGAAGGGACTGCAGGAATATCCCTACAAGTCGATCGACGACGCCAAGCAGGTCTCCTTCAACGTCACCAACGCCTGGCTCGGCATCACCGACAAATACTGGGCCTCCGCGCTGCTGCCGGACACCACCGCCAAGCTGCAGGCGCGCTTCTCGTCGAACCTGGTCGGCAAGATCAGGACCTACCAGACCGACTATCTGGGCGAAGCGCAGACCGTTCCGATCGGCGGCACGGTCTCGAACAACGCGCGGCTGTTCGCCGGCGCCAAGGAAGCCGGCGTGGTCGGCATCAATTTTCCGCTGGTCGGCCTCGGCGGCTACAACAAGCAGCTCGGCCTCAACCATTTCGATCTCCTGATCGACTGGGGCTGGTTCTACTTCATCACCAAGCCGATGTTCCTGGCGCTGGATTACTTCTTCCACCTCGTCGGCAATTTCGGCGTGGCGATCCTGCTCGTCACCGTGCTGGTGAAGCTCCTGTTCTTCCCGCTCGCCAACAAATCCTACGCCTCGATGGCGAAGATGAAGTCGGTGCAGCCGCAGCTCGCCGCGCTGAAGGAGCGCTATCCCGACGACAAGGTGAAGCAGCAGCAGGAGATGATGGAGATCTACAAGAAGGAGAAGATCAACCCGATCGCCGGTTGTCTTCCCATCGCCTTGCAGATCCCGGTGTTCTTCTCGCTCTACAAGGTGCTGTTCGTCACCATCGAAATGCGCCACGCGCCGTTCTATGGCTGGATCAAGGACCTTTCCGCGCACGATCCGACCACGATCTTCAATCTGTTCGGACTGATCCCGTGGGACCCCATGACGCTCGGACCGGTGGTCGGCCCGTATCTGATGCTCGGCGTGTGGCCGATCATCATGGGCATCACGATGTGGATCCAGATGAAGCTCAATCCGACGCCGCCGGATCCGACCCAGAAGATGATCTTCGACTGGATGCCGCTGATCTTCACCTTCATGCTGGCGGGATTCCCCGCGGGCCTGGTGATCTACTGGGCCTGGAACAATCTGCTGTCGGTGCTGCAGCAGGGCTACATCATGCGCAAGAACGGCGTGAAGGTGGAACTGTTCGACAACATCAAGGCCACTTTCGCGCCGAAGAAGGTCGCAGAGAAGACCTGACCGAAGCCCTCATCCTGAGGAGCGCGCGTTTCGCGCGCGTCTCGAAGGATGGGCCTCCTTTGATAGTATTGGGCCTCATGGTTCGAGACGGCGCCAAGGCGCCTCCTCACCATGAGGGTCGGCAACCGAGAGCACTCGCATGACCGCCGAACCTGATGCGAGGCTGATCGAAGCCGGGCGAAAGCTCTTTGCCGGCGACTGGCATTTCATCTGGGCTTCGCCCTCGATCGAGACGCTGCCGCCGATGGCCGGCCTCGAGGTCGCCTTTGCCGGCCGCTCCAATGTCGGCAAGTCGAGCCTGATCAACGCGCTGACCGGCCGCAACGCGCTGGCGCGTACCTCGCACACGCCGGGCCGCACCCAGGAACTGATATTTTTCGAAGGGCCGGACAAGGACGGCCTGCGGCTGGTCGACATGCCCGGCTATGGCTACGCCTCGGCGCCCAAGGCGCAGGTCGCGTCATGGACTGCGCTGATCCACAAATTCCTGCTGGGGCGGGCGAGTCTGGCGCGGGTCTATGTGCTGATCGACGGACGGCACGGCTTGAAGGACACCGATCAGGACGTGCTGAAGACGCTGGATAAATCGGCGGTGAGCTATCAGGTCGTGCTGACCAAGGCCGATCAGGTCAAAGCCGCCGAACTGCAAACGCGCATTGAAGAAACCAAAGCGGCGCTGGCAAAGCATCCGGCGGCGTTTCCCGAAATACTGGTGACGTCCTCGCGCAGCGGCGACGGCATGCCGGCATTGCGCGCCGCCATGGTGCGGCTTTTGGAAGAGCGCAGCCGAAGAGCCGCGCCTGCCGGATCCTGATCGTGCTCGCCGCCATCATGGGCGCCGACGGCGTTATCCTGGCAGCGGCCGCCGCGCATCAGGCCGATGCGGGCCGGCTTGCGTCCGCCTCGTCGATGCTGCTGTTTCACGCGAGCGCGGTGCTCGCAACGGTGGCGCTGGCGGAACGAGCCATTATCAATGCGCGCATCGGTCTTGCCGCCGCCTTTGGTTTTGTCATCGCCGCAGCACTGTTCGCCGGCGATTTGAGCTTGCGGCAATATGCCGGCCACGGCCTGTTCCCGATGGCCGCACCCATGGGCGGCACGCTGTTGATTGCAAGCTGGCTGGCGCTGGCGATAGCCGCCGCGTGGCCAAGGCGGGCCTAACAACCGCCCGACGAATATTTCGGCATTTCTCGCGATTTTCGACCGGGAAATAACGCGTCAGGCGGCACTTTGCGCCCTGCCCGCCAATCAGATAGAACCCCGCCCGACATTCCGCATCGAAAGACCCGCTTCATGACCGATCATATCAGCCCGCTCGATCAGGCCCGCATCCTGTCCGAGGCGCTGCCGCACATGCAGCAGTATGACGAGGAAACCATCGTCATCAAATATGGCGGCCATGCCATGGGCGCGGAAGAAACCGCAAAGGCTTTTGCGCGCGACATCGTGCTCCTGGAGCAGACCGCGATCAATCCTGTCGTGGTGCATGGCGGCGGGCCGCAGATCGCGACCATGCTGAAGCGGCTCGGCATCCAGTCGGAATTCGCCGCCGGGCTTCGCATCACCGATGCCGCCACCATCGAGATCGTCGAGATGGTGCTGGCAGGCTCGGTCAACAAGCAACTGGTCGGCTACATCAACGAAGCCGGCGGCAAGGCGGTTGGCCTGTCCGGCAAGGACGGCAACATGGTGAAGGCGTCGAAGACGACGCGCACCATGGTCGATCCGGATTCCAATATCGAAAAGGCCATCGACCTCGGCTTCGTCGGCGATCCCGACAAGGTCGATCTGACATTGCTGAACCAGTTGATCGGCTATGAGCTGATCCCGGTGCTGGCGCCGCTGGCGACCTCGCATGACGGCCAGACCCTCAACGTCAATGCCGACACATTTGCCGGCGCGGTAGCCGGCGCGCTGAAGGCAAAACGCCTGTTGCTGCTGACCGACGTGCCCGGCGTGCTCGACAAGTCGAAAAAACTGATCCCGGAACTGTCGATCAAGGACGCGCGAAAGCTGATCGCCGACGGCACCATCTCGGGCGGCATGATTCCGAAGGTGGAAACCTGCATCTACGCGCTGGAGCAGGGCGTGCAGGGCGTCGTCATCATCGACGGCAAGATGCAACATGCGGTATTGTTGGAGTTGTTCACGAATCAAGGCACCGGCACGCTGATCCACAAGTGACCCTGACCCAACCGTGACCCTCGCGAACGAACCGGCTCCAAAGATCAGGCGCAGCTTTCGTGCGCGGATGCGCCGATATGCGCGGCGCACGGTGCTGGCGTTGCCGGCGGCGACGATCTCGTTGCTGGTCTCCTCGGCGCCGGCGCTCGCTGACTTGAAACTCTGCAACCGCATGAGCTATGTGGTCGAGGTCGCGATCGGCATCGACGACAAGGCGGCGACCGCGACGCGCGGCTGGTTCCGCATCGATCCCGCCGCCTGCCGCGTGGTGGCGCAGGGCACGCTGACCGCCGACCGCATCCTGCTCAACGCCCGCGCGCTCGGGCTCTATGGCTCCTCGCCGATCCCGCAGAGCGGCGGCGACACGCTGTGCATCGCCAAGGACAATTTCGTCATCGCGGCGGCGCGGCAGTGCCGCGCCGGGCAGACGCCGGCGCCGTTCACCCAGATCAACCCGACGCGGACCGACGACGGCAATCTGGTCGCCTATCTCGCCGAGGATTCGGAATATGACGACGAGCAGGCGCGGCTTGCCGGCATCCAGCGGCTGCTGATCATCGCGGGCTATGATGCCTCCCCGATCGACGGCGTCGACGGCCCGAAGACGCAAGCCGCGCTGAACGCGTTTCTGAAGAGCCGCGGGCTCAACGCCGACGTCGTGCCGTCAGCGAATTTCTTCAACACCATGGTCGAGGCGGTGCAGTCGCCGTCGTCCACCGGGCTGACCTGGTGCAACGACACGCCGCACAAGATCATGGCGGCGGTCGCCACCGACGACGGCAAGACCGTGGTCAGCCGCGGCTGGTATCGCATCGATCCCGGCAAGTGCCTGCACCCCGACGTCACCGGCCAGCCCAAGCAGATCTTCAGCTTTGCCGAAGCCGTCGATGCCGAGAACCGCACCATCAAGATCAAGGAGAAGCCGCTGAACTGGGGCGGCGCGACCCAGCTCTGCACCCGCGAAAGCAAGTTCGAGATCAACGAACAAGGCGATTGCGGCACGCGCGGCCTCGCCGCGATCGGCTTTGGCCTGGTCGATATGTCCGGCGGCGGCAAGACGCTGCGTTTTGCGATGCCGTGACCTCTCGTCGTCCCTGCCGGCAAAGCAGGGACCCATAACCACAGGATTACGTTGTTTGTATCCGCTGTTGACTCCAGCTAAAGCCAACTCCCGGCGTGCCCATTCCCGCGGCCGCGGCGTATGGGTCCCTGCTTTCGCCGGGACGCCGGGAAAGTTGCCATGAAAATCCCCCGCGCCTTCAGCCATGTCGACACCTGGGTATTCGACCTCGACAACACGCTGTACCCGCATCACGTCAATCTGTGGCAGCAGGTCGATGCGCGGATCGGCGAATTCGTCAGCCGCTGGCTAAAGATATCCGCAGAAGAGGCGCGCGCGATCCAGAAGGATTATTACCGCCGCTACGGCACCACCATGCGCGGCATGATGACCGAGCACGGCGTGCGTGCCGACGACTATCTGGCTTACGTTCACAAGATCGATCATTCGCCGCTGGAACCGAACCCGGCGATGGGTGCGGCGATATCAGAACTTCCGGGCCGCAAGCTGATCCTGACCAACGGCTCGACCGACCACGCCGGCGCGGTGCTCGCGCGGCTCGGCTTTCGCCGATCATTTTGAAGCCGTGTTTGACATCATCGCCGCCGAACTCGAGCCCAAGCCGGCGCCGCAGACCTATCAGAAGTTCCTCACGCTCCACGGCGTCGACCCGGCGCGCTCGGCGATGTTCGAGGATCTCGCCCGCAACCTTGTGGTGCCGCACCAGCTCGGCATGACCACGGTGCTGGTGGTGCCCGACGGCGTCAAGGAAGTGGTGCGCGAGGATTGGGAGCTGGAAGGGCGCGATGCCGACCATGTCGATCACGTCACGGATGATCTGACCGGGTTTTTGCAGGGGCTCGGCGCGCCGACGATTTCCCAAAAAGGTTAGGCGCCTAGTTGCCGAGCTTGATGCCGGCATCCTTGATCACCTTGGCCCACTCCGGCGTTTCTTTCCTGATGATGGCGGCAAACTCGGCCGGCGTGTTGCCGACCCGCTCGAGGCCAAGTTCGTCGAACTTCTTGCGCACCTCCGGCAGCGCCAGCGCCTTGACGGTTTCGCCGTGCAATTTGTCCAGAACATCCTTCGGCGTGCCTGATGGCGCGAGCAGGCCGAACCACGGCACGGCCTCGAAGCCGGGAAAACCGGATTCCGCCATGGTCGGCAGGTCCGGCGCCAGCGCCGAGCGCTTGATCGAGGTGATGGCGAGTGCGCGCAATTTCCCTTCACGCGCGAGCGGCAGCACGTTCACGATATTGGCGAACGACATGGTGACGCGGCCCGCGAGCAGGTCCGGCATGAACGCCGTGGTGCCGCGATAGGGCACCGATGCAATATCGACATGCGCCATGTATTTGAACAATTCGGCGCCGAGGTGCTGCGATGTGCCGACGCCGGCATGTGCATATGAAAGCTTGCCGGGCTGCGCCTTGGCGAGCGCCACCAGTTCCGCCACGGTCTTGACCGGCACCTCGGTCGGGACCGCGAGCACGTTCGCCGCGATGAAGATTTGCGAGATCGGCGCAAAATCCTTCACGGGATCGAATGGCAGGGTTTCATAAAGGCTCGGATTGATGACGAGCGCGGAATTGCCGCCCATCAGCAACGTGTAGCCGTCGGCGGCCGCCTTGGCGACGCGCTCGGTGGCGATATTGCTCCCGGCGCCTTGAATATTCTCGACCACGACCGGCGTGCCCCAGACTTCCGAAAACCGTTCGGCAAGAATGCGCGCCGCAAGGTCGGGCGCCGTGCCGGGGGTGAAGCCGACCAGGATTTTCACCGGCCGGTTCGGATAGCCGGATTGCGCCGATGCCGTCTGCACCGTAAGCAGTGCGAGCAGGGCCGCGAACAGGCTGGCAACGCGCTTCATCGTTCCTCCATCGTCCCATGCCGTTTGACCGGTCTTTGTCGCAGGACGGAGAGAAATGTGACACCGGCGGACGCCGCCCGCAAGGCGGCCCAAGCCGCCTTGACTCTCCCCCGGCAAATCCCGAAAAAGCCCCGTCAAAAATCCCACCGCCCAAGGAATCCCCCATGTCCCTCGCCGCCCTCGAAACCACCGTCAATTCCGCGTTCGATGCCCGCGACGGCATCTCGACCGCGACCAAGGGCGAGGTTCGCGATGCCGTGGATCACGCGCTCGATCTGCTCGACAAGGGCGAGGCCCGCGTCGCCGAGCGCGAGACCAGCGGCAAATGGAAGGTCAACCAGTGGCTGAAGAAGGCGGTGCTGCTGTCGTTCCGCCTCAACGACATGGGCCAGATCGCAGGCGGCCCCGGCAAGGCATCGTGGTGGGACAAGGTGCCCTCGAAATTCGAGGGCTGGGGCGAGAACCGCTTTCGCGACGCCGGTTTTCGCGCGGTGCCCGGCGCCATCGTCCGCCGTTCCGCCTTCATCGCCCGCAACGTCGTGCTGATGCCGTCCTTTGTCAATCTCGGCGCCTATGTCGATGAAGCGACCATGATCGACACCTGGTCGACCGTCGGCTCCTGCGCGCAGATCGGCAAGCGCGTGCATATTTCCGGCGGCGTCGGCATCGGCGGCGTGCTGGAGCCGCTGCAGGCCGAACCCGTCATCATCGAGGACGACTGCTTCATCGGCGCGCGCTCGGAAGTCGCCGAAGGCGTCATCGTGCGCAAGGGCGCGGTGCTGTCGATGGGCGTGTTCCTCGGAGCCTCGACCAAGATCGTCGACCGCGACACCGGCGAAACCTTCATCGGCGAAGTGCCGGAATACGCCGTGGTGGTGCCGGGCAATCTGCCGGCCCGGCCGCTGAAGAACGGTCAGCCCGGTCCCTCCACGGCCTGCGCCGTGATCGTCAAGCGGGTCGACGAGCGCACCCGCGCCAAGACCAGCATCAACGAGCTGCTGCGGGATTAGGGCTCGCGGATTCGTCTCGTTACAGCAGAGCTTGACGGACGTGTTCTGAACGAGGGCGATTGGCCGCGGGCCGATCGTCAGTCACGCGCGCACTCATTCGTGACTCGCGCGTGATCGAGAACTTTACGGTTCAGCCATATTTACCAACGACGATTTACCGTAACCGGCTCAACGCATCACCGTGCGCCATGTCACTGTCGCATTCCCTCACACGAAATATTTGACGTCCGGAACTGGATAGCGCCGGCGGATTGTGCGGTGAACCATTGGCGCTGCCAAAAAACTCATTAGTCAGCGGATGAACCGAACTTTGCTTTACGTTAGCTTTAGATTTTCTTGAGGTTTTCTCCAGATTTAGTCGGGACTTTTGTCGGATGAAGTTTTTCTTTTCAAATCAGATACTTGACACCGATACGCGCGAGCTGAGCCGGGAGAATATGCCGATCTCGCTTGAGCCGCAGGTGTTCGACCTCGTCGTGCATCTCATGGAGAATCGCGATCGCGTCGTCAGCAAGGAAGAATTGATCGACAAGATCTGGAAGGGACGACATGTCGCAGAGTCGACCCTGACCAGCCGGATCAATGCTGCCCGCAAGGCGGTCGGCGACAGCGGCAACGCGCAGACGCTGATCAGAACGGTTGCGCGAAAGGGATTTCGGTTCGTCGCAGCCGTGCAGACGGGCACGGAAGCTGCGGCGCCGGCAGAACCGGCTGCGCCGCATCGCGACGACGGATCGCAACCTGTCATGCCGCTGGGTGACCGGCCCGGCGTCGCCGTGCTGCCCTTCATCAACATGAGCGGCGACCGGACCCAGGATTATTTTTCCGACGGCATCAGCGAGGACATCATCACCGCGCTGTCCAAGCTGCGGTGGTTCTTCGTCATCGCGCGCAACTCGTCGTTCGTTTACAAGGGCCGCTCCGCCCATATCAACGAGATCGCGCGTGAGCTCGGCGTCCGCTACGTCGTCGAAGGCAGCGTGCGCAGGAGCGGCGACCGGGTGCGCATTTCCGCGCAGCTCAACGATGTTGCCACCGGTAGCCATCTGTGGGCCGAGCGCTACGATCGCGATCTCGCCGACGTCTTCGCCGTACAGGACGAGATCACCGAGGCGATCGTTGCCGCGGTCGAGCCGCATCTCTACGCGGCCGAGAGTTTTCGGGCGCAACACAAGCCCCCGGGCAGCCTTGATGCCTGGGATCTCGTGATGCGCGCGCTGTCGCATTACTGGCGGGTGACCGGGCAGGACAACACCGTGGCCCAGGCATTGCTTGAAAAGGCGATCGAGATCGATCCCCGATACGGCAAGGCGCTGGGGCTGCTGGCGACCAGCCGCATTTTTGGCGCCCATATGGGTTGGGCCGATATGGCAAGCGTGATGCCGTCAGCCACGCGCGAGGCACTGGCCGCGGTCGAGGCCGACGCCGAGGATGCGTGGGCGCATCACGGGCTTGCCTACTCCTATCTGTTTGCGCGGCGCTTCGACGACGCGATCGCCGAATTCGAACTGGCGCTGCGCCTCAACCCGAATTTTGCGTTCTCGCAGGCGTTCTACGCCGTGACGCTGTGCTACGCTGGCCGCAACGAGGACGGCGACGTTGCGATCCGCCGCGCCTTGCGGCTCAGCCCGCGCGACCCGCTCGCGGGAATCTATTCCGGGCTCGGCGCCTATATCCAGTTCGCCGCACGAAGGTACGACGAGGCCATCCAGCTCGCGCGTGAATCGATGCGCCAACGCAGCGATTTCGTCGGCGCCCATCGCGTGCTGACCGCGGCGGCCGGGATGTCGGGAGATCGCGAGCTTGCGGCGCTGGCGCTGCAGGGGCTGCGCCAGGTACAGCCGAACATCTCGCTGGCCTGGATCGCGCGCGAACTGCCGATGAAGCAGGCCGAGGACCGTGAGCACTATCTCGACGGCCTGCGCCGGGCGGGATTGAAGTAGATTCATTGCCGTGAACGACAGAGGCGCACCGGATTGCGGTGCGCCTCTGCCTGAGCATGATCTTCACGCAAACACTACGCGTTTGTCGCGAGGGAAAGCCGGGGCCCAGTTTTCCGGGATCATGCTCTATTCGGTCACCATCTCGCCACTGCCGCCCAACTCCGCGGGAAAATCCTTCAGCTTGGGCAGACCGTCCCGCATCGGCAGCACGGTCTCGGCGTAATTGACGTGGAGTGCGGGAGCAAAGGCGAGCGTGGGAATCGTCGCGGTAAAGACGTCCACAAGCCCAAACGGCGGGTGATTGGTCATCAGATGACCGCCGCATTTCCGGCAATATTTGCGCTCGCTGGTCTCTGTCTTGGCGAAGGTCGCGACATAATCCTTGCCGACGGTGATGCGAACGGCTTCCGGCTTCCACAGGCTGAAGGCATTCACCGGACCGCCCGACCACGAACGGCAGGAACTGCAGTGACAATAGCCCATGGCCTCCGGTGCGCCGCTTACCTCGATCTCAACGGCGCCGCAAAAGCAGTTACCAACGTGATCCATCTGTCATACTCCTCTGCTCGCACCTTCCTCATCAGGACTTGCGCCACGGGATGAGCATCGATACGCGCTGCCTGTACTCACGGTACTGATCGCCGAACAGTTCGATCAGATCCTGCTCCTCGAGGTAGATGCCGAGCAGGATGTAGATCGTAGTGACGGCCGCAAACAGCATATGGCCCACGGTCATGGTCGGCGCGGCCCAGAAGGCGATGATGAAGCCGAGATAGATCGGATGGCGAACGAACTTGTAGAGCAGCGGCGTGTAGAAGCGCGCCGGCGACGTTGGCTTGTCGACGAGATGATTGGCGACCTGCGACAATCCGAACAGCTCGAAATGGTTGATCATGAACGTGCTGGTGAACACCAGCACCCAGCCCGTGAGCGAGATCATCGCGATCGCCACGGCGGCGTGCGGGTCCTCGACCTGCCACACGATTGCGGGAATCGGGCGCCACTGCCAGAACAGCAATAAGAGGCACGAACTCGCCAACAGCACGTAGGTGCTGCGCTCGACCGGCTTGGGGACGTATTGCGTCCACCAGGTCTTGAAGCGCTGGCGCGCCATCACGCTGTGTTGTACGGCAAACAGCCCCATCAAGAGTACGTTGATGATGACGGCTGCAATCACGGACGAATTGGCGCCAGTGTCTATGTTCTTCGGCACCACCATCCCCATGACGAAGCCGATGGCGTAAAGAATGGTTGCAAAGAAGATCAAATAGGATGCCATTCCGTAAAGGAACGCGATGACCTTGAAAACGCGAGAGCCCGAAGCCTCCGGGCCGATGGTATGGACTTGGGACATGGGTTGCTCCATTGGGCCGATTGTTTCGGCTAATCACCGCTGCAAAATGCCGTATTGAGCCGGCAAAGACTTTTGCGGATGGTTGTCCTTTGCCTGAGATATCGCTGATTTTTGCTTGAGAAGCCGGGGTGGGCGCTTGCGATTTCGCTTTGAAAATCATGAACTTGACGGTGAGCTTCGCGAGCTGACCCGGGACGGGGTTCGGATTCCGATGCAACCCCAGGTGTTCGATTTGCTGCTTTTTCTCGTCGAGCAGCGCGACCGCCTCGTCAGCAAGGACGAACTGATCGCCAAGGTATGGGGCGACAGGGCCATTTCGGATTCCGCGCTCAACAGCCGGATCAACGCCGCGCGCACCGCGATCGGGGACGACGGCAAGACGCAACGATCGATCCGCACGATCCCGCGCAAGGGCTTTCGTTTCGTCGGCGATTGCGTGGAGGTATCGCCCGTCACGCAAGCCGTCCCGGTCAAACCCGAGGCGACACCGGCTCATGCCGTCTCCGACCGCCCGGCGATCGCCGTGCTCGCCTTCAACAACATGAGCGACGATCCGGACCAGGATTATTTTTGCGACGGGATCAGCGAAGACATCCTGACCGCGCTCTCCAAGCTGCGCTGGTTTCTCGTCATCGCGCGCAACTCGTCCTTCACTTACAAAGGCAGGAACGTCCACATCCGGCAGATCGCCGAGGAGCTCGGGGTTCGCTATGTGGTCGAGGGCAGCGTGCGCAAGGCCGGCGATCGCGTGCGGATCACCGCGCAATTGAACGACGCCACGACCGGCAGCCATCTCTGGGCGGAACATTACGATCGCGACCTCGTCGACGTCTTTGCCGTACAGGACGAGATCACCAACGCGATCGTGGCCGCCATCGAGCCGCAAATCCATGCGGCGGAGAATTTTCGCGCGAGGACCAAGCCGCCGGCCAGCCTCGATGCCTGGGATCTCCTGATGCGGGCGCTGTCGCATTACTGGCGCGTGACGCGCGAAGACCACGTGGTGGCGCAGGCACTGCTTCGCAAAGCGATCGAGATCGATCCGAACTACGGCCAGGCGCTGGCGGTGCTGGCCGCGAGCCACATGTTCGGCGTGCACCTCGGCTGGGCCGATCTGGCCAGCGCCGCGCCCATTGCCGAGCGCGCCGCGGCCTCGGCGGTGCAACTCGACCACGAGGATGCCTGGGCGCATGCGGCGCTGGGCAGCGTCTATTTCTCCACGCGCAGGCTGGACGATGCGCTGTCCGAATTCGAAACGGCGCTTCGCATGAACCCCAACTTTTGCCTTGTGCAGGGCTACTACGCCTTGGCGCTTTCCTATGCCGGCCGGACCGAGGATTCCTTCGAGGCCGCGCAGCGCGCCATTCGCCTCAGCCCGCGCGACCCCTCGCTCGCCATCTTTTACGGCATCGCCGGCTACGCCCGGTTCATGACGCGACAATACGACGAGGCGATCGCGCTGGCGCGGGAGGCGATCCGCCATCGCGGCGATCTCACCGGCGCCTATCGTGTTCTTGCCGTATCCGCCGGCATGATCGGGGACCAGCACACCGCCGTGACGGCCCTTCAGGAGCTTCGCCGGACGCAGCCGAATATTTCCCTGTCATGGATCGCAACCCAGCTGCCGTGGCGGACCGAGGCCGACCGGGAGCATTATCTGGAGGGGTTTCGCCGCGCGGGCCTGACGTGAACCGGGGCCTGCCCGCAGGCGACTAACGACCAGGCCGGCGACCTGCCGCCCGGAGGTCGTGATGGACTACGCCTGGTTACTTCTCAGCCCCAAGGGCCGCATCAACCGCGCCAGATACCTCGTTGTGCAATTGGCTCTGCTCACGACCTGGCTCGTACTTTGGCTCAAGTCCCCGTTTGACTTCTGGACGCAATGGGAGGGTTTGGTCGTCACCCTCGCGACGATCTGGGTCAACATCGCAACAACGGCCAAGCGGCTTCACGATCGCAACAGAAGCGGCTGGTGGGTGGTTGCGGTGATCGTCGTTGGCCGCCTCTCCTACGTCTATTACGGGCTCTTTTTCGGACTCCATTTCGGCGTTGATCTTTCGATCGCCAGGGAGTTGCTGCTCCTGACGTTTGCCGTTGCCCTGCCCCTTCTGCAGACCTGGGTCGTCATCGAGTTGTTTTTCCTGATCGGAACCGATGGGCCGAACCGGTTCGGGCCTGATCCGCTGGCGCGTGTCGCTACCGCGGCCCCTGCGGGCGCGCGCCCGGATCCGCGCAGCATTCCGGATTTTCTCGTGCATCGCGCTGGACAACCTACATAGTCGAGGCCCGCCCGCCCGGAGACTTCACATGGACTGGAACTGGTATCTGTTCCGCTTCAACGGCCGCATCAACCGCGCCAGGATGTGGCTCTCGGTGCTGATCATCCTGTGCTGGATGATTTTCCTTGGTGTGCTGACCATCGCCTCGGGTATCGTGTCCGGCGGCAAGGAAGCTTCGTTCGGTTTCGACATCGACGACATATTCCGCGTTATCGATCCCGTATCCTGGCGATCGCTGTCGTGGGCCTATCTCCCGACGCTGGCGATCAAGGCGATCGGGACTTCGCTGTTCGCATGGGTCTACTTCGCGACCTCGATCAAGCGGCTGCATGACCGTGACAAGAGCGGTTTCTGGATGGTGCCGTTTTTTGTGTTCCCCGGCCTTATCAAACAGTTCGAGGACCGGCTGCCCAATTCCTGGCTGATGCTGCCGTTCGGCCTCCTCGCCTTCGTGCTCTGCATCTGGGGTTTTGTCGAAATGTATTTCCTCAAGGGTTCGCCCAAGACCAACCGCTTTGGCCCGAACCCGCTGCAGCGGCCCGACACGCGGCCGCGCTGGGAGCAGAATCGCGAGATCGAAATGGTGCCGCACAAAGCCGACCCGCCACCGATGTTGCGCATCAGATCCGGGGCCTGACGGACGCCCCTCGCCGCCTTTTCGATGGCATCGATTGCGGCGCTATGCAATTATAGGATGATGGGCGTTCTGATACATCCAGAGCGAGGACCGGCCATGCGCGTCATCATCCGTACGGCGTTTTTCATCACGGCACTGACGTCGCCGGCCTGGGCAGGAACGTTTCCCGATTCGCATGATCAGGTGCCGGCGAACTGGCGCGGAAACGTCTTCCGCCTGAGCCAGCAGTATCCTGCATCGGACCCTTCGAAGGCCGTGCCCGCACCGACCTATCCCTGGAAGCAGTACGATTTTCGCACGCAGCCGGCGCAGTACATCAAGGCGGTCTACGACTACGTGCAGGAAGGCAATCGCGAGGTCGACTGGTCGGTGCAGGACAACGCGGTACGCCGCTGGTATCACGCCCCGTGGATGCACTATGGCGACAGCGGCAGGGAATTCGTTCGCGGCATGACGCGCGAGCGCACGACGCCGGCCCCCGCGCAACCGGGCAAGGGTGAACTCGGGCCGCAGCAGACCTCGTGCTTCCAGAACTGGGCGGTCGGATTTCTCAATGCGCCCGGCGGCTACGTCCTCGGACAGGTTTGGGCCGATCCCGAACGCACCCGATCCCCTGAGGGCGCTGTTTCCGGAGGGCACGGTCGCGGCCAAATTGCTGTTCACATCCGCTACCGTCGACCAGGCTCCCTATCTCAATGACACGCTGGAATGGGAAGCCAATATCGACCAGTTGTTCGCCGGCGATCCGAGGTGCATCTTCACCGGCGGCCGCAGGGTGCAGAAGCTGCGCCTGCTGCAGATGGATCTGGCGATCCGCGACTCCAACGCCAACGACACCACGGGATGGGTGTTTGCAACCTATTCCTACGACGGCAGCCGGGGCGGCGCGGGCTGGTGGGACCGCATGGTCCCGGTCGGCGTGATGTGGGGCAACGATCCAAAGCTCGACCAGGCCGCCTTCACCGCCGGAACGCGGGTGAAAGAGAGCTGGATCAATCCGGACCTGCGCACGCCGCAGCATCTCGGCTATCTCGGGCGGCTGAACGGGCCGGTCGATAATCCCGCATCCGCCTGCCTGTCGTGCCACATGACGGCGGAAGTGCCGGCGCGATCGGCGATGATCCCGCCGAACAACAGTCCCAACCTGATGCGCTGGTTCGCCAACCTTCCTGCCGGAAACAGCTTTGATCAGCGCGCGATCTCCACCGACTACAATCTGCAGATTTCAAAAGGCATCCAGAACCTCCAGCTCTGGAAGCAAACGGCGCAGGACGGCTATGTCGCACCTCCGCCTCCACAACCCGGAGCTCCCTCACCGCAGGCGCGCATATCGGCCGCGCCGGCGGCTCGCGCGCCGAGCAAGCGGACATTGTCTCGATCGATGGCGAGCAGGTGTACCGGGTCGACCGGTAGACCCGCTTGCGGCGAGGGGATTGACCCACGGCACGGTCCGGCGGATGTATGCGGTCGTGAAACCGCCTTCCGAAACCGAGACCGCCGTAGCACAATGACTTCATCTCCCCCCGACGCCCTTTCGATTGCCCGCGATCTGCTGCGCTGCCCCTCCGTCACCCCCGCTGACGCCGGCGCGCTGGGCGTTCTCGAGGACATCCTCAAGACAAAAGGTTTTGAGACGCACCGCGTCACGTTCGGCGAACCCGGCACCGCCGATATCGACAATCTCTATGCGCGCATCGGCGACAGCGCCCCGCACATCACCTTTGCCGGCCATACCGACGTCGTGCCGGCCGGCGACGAGGCCGCCTGGAGCCATGGCGCGTTCTCCGGCGACGTGAAGGACGGCATGCTCTACGGCCGCGGCGCGGTCGACATGAAGGGCGGCATCGCCTGCAGCGTCGCGGCGGTGCTGCAATATCTCGCTGACAATGGCGGCAAGCCAAAAGGTTCGATCTCGTTCCTGATCACCGGCGACGAGGAAGACATTTCCGTCAACGGCACGATCAAGCTGTTGCAATGGGTGGCGGCGCGCGGCGAAAAATTCGACCATTGCGTGCTTGGCGAACCCAGCAATGTCGAGGTGCTGGGCGATTGCATCAAGGTCGGCCGCCGCGGCTCATTGCATGGCATGCTTATCGTCGATGGCATCCAGGGCCACGTCGCCTACCCGCACCGCGCGTTGAATCCGGTGCCGGATATTTCAAGATTGATCGTGGCACTGAGCGACGAGCCGCTCGATCACGGTAGCGACCAGTTCCAGGCGTCCAACCTTGAATTCACCTCGGTCGATGTCGGCAACAAAACCGGCAATCTCATCCCGGCTCAGGCGCGGGCGAAATTCAACATCCGCTTCAACGATCTCCACACCCAGGAGACGTTACGGGATCTGGTCGATGCGCGCCTGGCCAAGGCTTGCGGCAACCGCATCCGCGCGCGGATCGAATGGGAGCCGTCGAACTCGAACGTGTTCGTGACCAAGCCCGGCCCCTTCACCGATCTTGCGGTCGCGGCGATCGAAGAGGTCACCGGCCGCAAGCCGGAACTCTCCACTAGCGGCGGCACCTCGGACGCGCGCTTCATCGCCGAGCTATTGCCCGGTGATCGAATTCGGCCTGGTCGGCCAGACCATGCACCAGGTCGACGAGCGCACGCCGGTGTCGGACCTGGAGAAGCTGACGAAGGTCTATCGCGGCGTGCTGGACCGGTATTTTGGGTGAGCCAACGCTGTCATCGTCCGCGAAGGCGGACGATCCAGTACAGCCGGGCATCTCCGGTCAATCACGTTGGCCGCGGCGAACTGGATACCCCGCCTTCGCGGGGCATGACGGTGGAGCAATTACGGGTTAATAATCCACCCGCACCAGATACAGCCCGTCCGGCGGCGCTACGGGGCCGCAGGCGGCGCGGTTGCGGGCGGCAAGAGCGGCGGCGAGATCGTTGGCGCTCCAGCGGCCTTCGCCGACCCAGACCAGCGAGCCCACCATCGAGCGCACCTGGCTGTGCAGGAACGAGCGCGCCGACGTCACGATGCGCACCTCATCACCTTCGCGCGCGACGTCGAGCTGATCGAGCGTTTTTTCCGGCGATTTGGCCTGACACTCGGTATCGCGGAACGTCGTAAAATCATGCTTGCCGAGCAGGCGCTGCGCGGCGTTGTGCATGGCCTCCGCATCGAGCGGACGCGGCAAGCGCCAGGTGCGGCCGATGTTCAGCGCGAGGTTCGCGCGGTGGTTGGTGATGCGATACAGGTAATGCCGCTTCTTCGCGGAAAACCGCGCCTCGAAATCGTCAGGCACGATGTCGGCCGAGAGCACCCCGATCGGATGCGGGCGCAGATGCGCGTTGAGCCCGTCGCGAAAACGGCCGGGCACAAAATGCTTGGTGATGTCGCAATGCGCGACCTGGCCCAGCGCGTGGACGCCGGCATCGGTGCGGCCGGCGCCGTGCACGCGAACGTCCTCGCCGCAGATCGCCTTCACCGCGGCTTCCAGCGCGCCCTGCACCGTCGATCCATTGTCCTGGATCTGCCAGCCGGAAAACGGTGTGCCGTCATATTCGATGATGAGCTTGTAGCGGGGCATCAGGCTAACCGCAGCGGCGGTTTCAGCGGGGTGCCGCGCAAAAACTCCGCCGCCTTCATCGGCGCCTTGCCGGCGCGCTGCAATTCGAGAATTTTGATCGCGCCTTCGCTGCACGCGACTGTGAGATGTTCGTCGAGCAAATCGCCGGGCGCGCCAGATCCTTTCAAGAGTTCGCAGCGGAGGATTTTTACCCGCACCGGCTCGCCGTCGATCGGCATCTCGCACCATGCGCCGGGAAACGGCGACAGGCCATGAATATGCCGCAGCACCGCGCGGGCCGGCCTGTTCCAGTCGATCCGCGCTTCGGCCTTGTCGATCTTGGCCGCGTAGCTCACGCCGGCTTCGCTTTGCTTGGTGAGTTGCAGCGCGCCGCGTTCCAATCCGCCCATCGCGCGCACCATCAGGTCCGCGCCTAGCGGCGCTAGCGCGTCATGCAGATCGGCCGCGGTCATGCTGTCTGATATGGCGAGGCGTTCGGCCATCGCGACGTCGCCGGTGTCGAGGCCTGCATCCATCTTCATCACCATCACGCCGGTCTCGGCGTCACCGGCCATGATGGCGCGGTTGATGGGTGCTGCGCCGCGCCAGCGCGGCAGCAGCGAGGCGTGCAGATTGAAGCAGCCGAGTTTTGGTGTGTCGAGAATCGCCTGCGGCAGGATCATGCCATAGGCGACGACCACGGCGGCATCGGCATTGTGCGCGGAAAATTCCGCGAGCGCTTCCGGCGTCTTCAGCGTGGCCGGGGTCAGCACCGGGATGCTGAGCCGCCGCGCTTCCTGTTCCACCGGCGTCGGCTGCAGCTTCATGCCGCGGCCCGCCGGCTTTGCCACGCGGGTGTAGACGGCCGCGATCTCATGGCCATGGGCCACGAGCTCCAGCAGCGTCGGCACCGCGAAATCGGGCGTGCCCATGAAGATCAGGCGGAGTGGCATGTTGGCGTCCTGACGCGGAACCGTGTTTGTTATTCGTCATGCCCGGCCTTGTGCCGGGCATCCACGTCCTTCTTCGTGGCCAAGGCGTGGATGGCCGGGTCAAGCCCGGCCATGACGACCGAGAGAACGAGCGAACCTACTCCGCCGACCTCTTCGCGGCCTTGGCAAACTTCTTCATCACGCGGTCGCGCTTCAGTTTTGAGAGATAATCCACGAACAGCACGCCGTTGAGGTGGTCGATTTCGTGCTGGATGCAGGTGGCGAACAAGCCCTCGGCGTCCTCCTCATGCACCTTGCCGTCGAGATCGGTGAAGCGCACGCGCACCCGCGCCGGCCGTTCCACCTCTTCGTAATATTCCGGGATCGACAGGCAGCCCTCTTCGTAGACCGACAGTTCCTCGGACGAAGAGATGATCTCCGGATTGATGAAGACGCGCGGCTTTGGCGTGGTCTCGCCGTTCTCCTCGCGTTTGGCGAGGTCCATGGTGATCAGCCGCAGCGGCTGCGCGACCTGGATCGCGGCCAGCCCGATGCCGGGCGCTTCGTACATGGTCTCCAGCATGTCGTCGGCGAGCTTGCGGATTTCCGCCGTCACCTTCTCGACAGGCTTTGAAACCAGCCGCAACTGCTTGTCCGGCAGGATGATGATTTCTCTGAGAGCCATGATCTTCCACGTATCTACGCGCGATTTAAGCGGTTGATTTGCCGGGGTCAATGCGATCAGGAACCCATTAACTCCGGCTTAACCATGATTTTTAAGGCGGCATTAACCATAAAAATTCGCACTTGATTAACCATAAATGTTCCCTCTTCGTTCGCGTACGCGGTGCGAATCGGCTACAACACGGCATGAACGAGATTCTTTTCCTGATCGGCGACTGGCCGGTCCGCATCATGGACGCGCTGATCTTCTTTCGGCGCGCTCGCCCTCATCCTGTTGCTGGCGATGGTCATCGTGATCGCGCGGTCCGGCCGGCGCGGCGCGGAACTGGCGATGGCGCAGGCGATCCGCGCCGACGAACTGGAAGAACGCCTGAGCCAGATCCTGCACGCGCAGAGCGAGCAGACCGGCCGCACCGACGCGATGGCGCAGGCGCTGGCCGGCCGCCAGGCCGAGATGGCGCGCGCGGTCAACGAGCGGCTTGATTCCGTCACCCATCGCGTCGGCCAGTCGATGGAAGCGACCACGCGCAACACCATGGACTCGCTTCGCGTGCTGCATGAGCGGCTCGGCATCATCGACAGCGCGCACAAGAACCTCACCGACCTGACCTCGCAGGTGACGACCTTGCGCGACGTGCTCGCCAACAAGCAGTCGCGCGGGGCATTCGGCCAGGCGCGGATGGAAGCGATCGTCCAGGACGGCATGCCCAAGGGCTCTTACGAATTCCAGTTCACGCTCTCGACGGGCAAGCGGCCGGATTGCGTGGTGTTTTTGCCGGATCAGCGCCCGCTGTGCATCGACGCGAAAGTTTCCGCTGGAAGCGATGACGGCGCTGCACGACGCGCGCACGGATGAAGAGCGACGGATCGCCACCCAACGGCTGCGCGCCGACATCATGAAGCATGTCGGCGACATCGCGGAAAAATACCTCGTCACCGGCGAGACGCAGGACACCGCGCTGATGTTCGTGCCGTCGGAATCGGTCTATGCCGAAATTCATGACGGCTTTGACGATGTGATCCAGAAAGCCTATCGCGCCCGCGTCGTGCTGGTGTCGCCCTCGCTGTTGATGCTGGCGATCCAGGTGATGCAGCAGATTTTGAAAGACGCCCGCATTCGCGACGCCGCCGACCAGATCCGCAACGAAGTGATGCATCTCGGCGACGATCTGACGCGGCTGCGCGAGCGCGTGCTGAAGCTGCAGAAGCATTTTGGCGACGTCAACGAAGACGTCCGCCAGATCCTGATCTCCGCCGACAAGATCGAAAAGCGCGCCGGCCGGATCGAGGAGCTGGATTTTTCCAAGGAGCCGCCGGTGGAAGCACCACGGCTGGTCAAGGGCGCGACCGAGCTATTCCCGCTGCCGCGCAAGCTGCAGGCGGGGGAATGACGCTCCCGTAGGATGGGTAGAGCGTAGCGAAACCCATCGCTTGAAATGGTGGGTTTCGCTTCGCCCTACCCACCCTACGAATTCCCGTCGAATCTGCTACCAACGGTCTCATGACCGCCCCGGAAGCTCCCCCCCCCGCCGCAAACCCTGCCCGCGCCTCCTGGCGCGAAGCGTGGGCCGTCTACCTGCAGCCGCGCGTGCTGATCGTGATGATGCTCGGCTTCTCGTCCGGGCTGCCGCTGGCGCTGTCGGGATCGACGCTGCTGGTATGGGTCAGCGAGAACGGCGTCAGCCTCGGCACCATCGGACTGTTCACCCTGGTCGGCACGCCCTACACGCTCAAGTTCCTGTGGGCGCCACTGGTGGATGGACTTAACATTCCGCTGCTAACGCGCTGGCTCGGGCGGCGGCGCGGCTGGCTGGTCTTCACCCAACTGCTGCTGATGGCCGCGATCCTCGGACTGGCGCTGACCGATCCCGCGCGCTCGCCGTTCTACGTGGCGCTCGGCGCCCTGCTGGTCGCCACGGCGTCGGCAACGCAGGACATCGTGGTCGACGCGTTCCGGGTCGAAAGCCTCGCGGAGAACGAACAGGCCGCAGGCATGGCGTCCTATGTGGCGGCCTATCGCGTCGGTATGGTGGCTTCCACGGCCGGTGCGCTGTTTCTCGTCACTGGCTTCGAGTATGCCGGACTGTCACGGCTCGATGCCTGGATGGCGAGTTTCGCGGCGATGGCTGCGCTGGTGCTGATCGGCATCGTCACGGTGCTGCGCGCGCGGGAGCCGGAGCAGTCCCGCATTGCTGACGCTGCAGCAGGCGGAAGGCCTTCGGTCGGCCGCATCGCCGAGGCCGCGATGGGCGCTTTCAGCGAGTTCCTGACCCAGCGCGATGCCATCGTCGTTCTGGTGTTTGTGATGCTGTTCAAGTTCACCGACGCCTTCGCCGGCGCGATGACGGTGCCGTTCATCATCGACATCGGCTTTACGCGCAACGACTACGCCATCATCGTCAAGGGCGTCGGCCTGGCCGCCACCCTGATCGGCGGTTTCGCCGGCGGCTTCCTCGCGCGCGGCTGCTCGCTGGTGACCTGCCTGTGGATCGGCGGCCTGCTGCAGGCGGTGTCCAATCTCACCTTCACCTGGCTGGCGCTGGTCGGGCCGCAGCAATGGGCGCTGTCCGTCGCTGTGACGGTGGAAGCATTCACCGGCGCGATCGGCACGGTGATCTTCGTCGCCTATCTCTCTGCGCTATGCAAGAATCCGTTGCACACCGCGACGCAATACGCGCTGCTCACCGCGCTGGCGTCCGTCGGCCGCATCTATTTGTCTTCGGGCGCGGGTTATGTGGCGGCGTGGACCGGCTGGCCGCTGTTCTTCGTGGTCTCTACCGTGGTCGCGGTGCCGAGCCTGATCCTGCTGGCCTGGCTACAGCGGCGCGGGCATTTTGGCGAATTGGGACAGGTGCGGGTGTAGCACTCGCTATCCGTCATGCCCGGGCTTGTCCCGGGCATCCACGTTCTTGCTTCAAAGAAAGAAAGGCGTGGATGGCCGGGCATAGGCGATCGAGAAGCGACGCCGTCCTTCGGACGGCTATGCCCGGCCATGACGAGCAACTATGACCGAGCAATCAATGCTTCGTCACCACGCTCCATTTCGTGATCACGGCTTCGCTCATCTGCCCGGCATCCTGCGCGCAGGAGACCTCGTCGACCTTAACCGAGATCGGCTTGCCGACAAATCCCTTCAACTGCGCGGCCTGCGCCTCGCTGCTGGTGACGAGCTGGAACGTCTCCGGCCCCGTCTCCAGATTGCACAGCCCGTTCGGCGGCGGCAGCCGGCGCGGCTCCGACGTGATCTGGTAGGACGCGACGCGCTTGCTGCGTTTGCCGCCGCGCGCCTTTATCGCCGTGAGTTCCCCGGACAGCACGTCGCCGGCATTGATCAGCTTGCCCGGCTTCGCCGCGGGTTCCGCCTGCTGCGCCGATGCGGAGGGCACGGCAAACGCCGCTGTCAGGAAAACCGCAAAGGCCAAGCGTCCGGCGAATCGTCGTTTCGTCATGTCCGATAGTTCCGTTTGTAATATCTAGAACAGCGTCCGCTGCCGCATGGCAGCCGATAGCGTACCTTCGTCGAGATAATCAAGTTCCCCGCCGACGGGCACGCCATGCGCCAGCCGCGTCACCCGGACATTGGCTTCCCCGAGCAGATCGGTGATGTAATGCGCCGTGGTTTGGCCATCCACGGTTGCATTGAGCGCCAGAATAATCTCGGAAACCTGCGAATCATGCGCGCGCGCCACCAGCGCGTCGATGGTCAGATCCTGCGGACCCACGCCATCGAGCGGCGACAGCGTCGCGCCCAGCACGTGATAGCGGCCATTTGTGGCATTGGCGCGTTCCAGCGCCCAGAGATCGGCGACGTCGGCGACGACGACGATGATCGAGGGATCGCGGCGCGGATCGATGCACACCGTGCAGGGATTTTGCGTGTCGATGTTGCCGCAGATCTTGCAGACCTGGATTTTCTCGATCGCGACCTGCAGCGCGCTCGTCAGCGGCGTCATCAGCGCTTCGCGCTTCTTGATCAGATGCAGCGCCGCGCGCCGCGCCGAGCGGGGCCCGAGCCCCGGCAGGCGCGCCAGAAGCTGGATCAGGCGTTCGATCTCGGGACCGGCAACAGCAGCCATGTTCAGGAAAAGCCCAGCCCCGGCGGCAGGCCGAGCCCGCCGGTCAGGGCCTGCATCTTCTCCTGCATCGCGAGCTCCGCCTTGCGCCGCGCGTCGTTATGCGCGGTCACCAGCAGATCCTCCAGCACTCCGCGCTCGTCCGCCTTCATCAGCGACGGATCGATCTTGACGCCCTTCACTTCCATCTTCGCCGTCATGCGCACCGTGACGAGGCCGCCGCCGGAAATACCCTCGACCTCGACATTGCCGAGTTCGTTCTGCATCTCCTGCATCTTCGACTGCAGTTGCGCCGCCTGCTTCATCATGCCGAGAAAATCAGCCATTCGGGTTTCCTTCGGGCTCTCAGATCAATCGTCGTCGGGAATTTCAGTGGGGTCTTCACTGATATCTTCGGATTCCGGCGGCTCCACGGCAAGGCGGCGCACCTCGACCACCTTGGCGCCGGGAAAGCGCGCCAGCACCTCCTGCACCCGCGGGTCGGCTTCGGCGGCGCGCTCGCGCTGGCTTTTCTCCGCGAGGCTTTGCGAACGCAGCGTCGGCTGGCCTGCCTCGTTGGACACGATCACGGTCCAGCGCCGCCCGGTCCATTGCTCGAGCTTGCGCGAAAGATCCGTGATCAGACTGCGCGAGGCGTGCGACTCCAGCCCGATCTCGAGCCGGCCGTCCTCGATGCGTACCAGCCGCATGTCGGCTTCCAGCGCGGCCTTGGTGAGCAGATCGCGCTTTTCGCCGGCAAGCGCGACAAGCTGCGGAAAACTGGTGATGCGAAGCGCGGGCGCCGATTGCGGCTCGGGCGCGGCCGCAATTGTTTGCGGACGCGCCGACGCTTCGGCTCCGCTGCGCGGCGCACCCGGCATCCGGGCCGGCGCCGACGGCATTGCGGAAACCGTCGAAGCCGGCGCGCCACGCGGCGCCGCGCTGCCGGAGACCACCGGCGACGCGCCGCCGTTCTGCTCCAGCATTTTGATCGCCTCATCCGGCGTCGGCAGATCGGCGACATAGGCGATGCGCACCAGCACCATTTCGGCAGCCGCAGCCGGCCGCGTCGCCGCCTGCACTTCAGTAATGCCCTTCAGCAGCATCTGCCACATCCGCGACAGCACCCGCATCGACAATTTTGATGCGTACTCGCGGGCGCGGACCCGCTCGGTTTCGCCGAACGCGACGTTGTCGGCGGTGGCCGGCACGGCCTTGACGCGGGTGACGAAATTGACGAACTCGGCCAGATCAGAAAGCACCACGATCGGATCGGCGCCGACGTCATACTGTTCGCGGAATTCCTTGAAGGCGCTGGCGATGTCGCCACGCGCCAGCGAATCGAAGAGATCGATCACGCGGGTGCGGTCGGCGAGGCCCAGCATCTGCCGCACGGCGTCGGCGCGCACGAGGCCCGCGGCATGCGCGATCGCCTGGTCGAACAGCGACAGCGAGTTGCGCACCGAGCCTTCCGCGGCGCGCGCGATGATGCCGAGCGCTTCCGGCTCGACCTCGACGCCTTCCTTCTTCGCGATGTTGGCGAGGTGCGTCATCAAGCACGTCGGCCTCGACCCGGCGCAGGTCAAAACGCTGGCAGCGCGACAGCACGGTCACCGGCACCTTTCGGATTTCGGTGGTGGCGAACACGAATTTGGCGTGCTCCGGCGGCTCTTCCAGCGTCTTCAGGAACGCGTTGAACGCCGCCGTCGAGAGCATGTGGACTTCGTCGATGATGTAGACCTTGTAGCGGGCGCTGGCCGGCGCATAGCGCACGCTGTCATTGATCTGGCGCACGTCGTCGACGCCGGTGTGCGAGGCGGCGTCCATCTCCAGCACGTCCATGTGCCGGCTTTCCATGATCGCCCGGCAATGCACACCCAGCGTCGGCATCCGGATGCTCGGTCCCTTTACCGAACCATCCTGCATTTCGTAATTCAGCGCGCGGGCAAGAATGCGCGCGGTGGTGGTCTTGCCGACCCCGCGCACGCCGGTGAGGATCCAGGCCTGCGGAATCCGCCCGGTCTCGAACGCATTCGAGACGGTGCGGACCATCGCCTCCTGGCCGATCAGATCCTCGAAACTGGAGGGGCGGTATTTGCGCGCCAGCACGCGATAGGGTTTTGCGGAGTCCGGGGGGCCACCGAGATCGAAACCGCTCTGGTCCGCATGGTCTGAAGGGGGAGCGCCAGCGTCGGTCATCGGTCGATCCGCAATTGATTGTCTCTCACGGCCGGCTTGCGGAAAGAAGCGGCAACCGGCGTTTGGGGCGGGAGCCGCCGTTCGCGCGATTGGCTCGAAAAAACAGGTAGGAGACTGACGAGCGACCCGATCCGGACCTCGTTAGGGCTGCTTCCTTCCGGACCTGACCCGGTTGGCGAGTGGCTCGTCCACCGCCAATCTCCCGGTCCCTATTTGGGGCCAAAAGGGCCGGAAAGCAAGCGGGCCATTGGCTGTCATACCCCGCGAAAGCGGGGTATCCAGTACACGCAGGCCGGCGAAACGATCGAGGGGCCGCGGCGTACTGGGTCACCCGCTTTCGCGGGTGACGACGCCTTGATATGACATCCACAGTGCCCCCCAGAAGGCACCTCTTGGACCCGACCATCATCGGGCTTTGGAACAAAGAATGCCCTCCGACTGGTCGCTGCACTCCCGCCTCAAGGAAGACACCATCGACATCGGCGATCTGCCGCTGTGCCGGGTGCTGGTGATCAAGGATGCGCACTACCCCTGGCTCCTGCTGGTGCCGCGCCGCGATGGCGCGACCGAGATCATCGACCTCGACGAGGTCGAACAGGCGCAATTGATGACCGAGGTGTCGCGGGTCGCCCGCGCCCTGAAAGAGGTCACCAGATGCGACAAGCTCAATATCGCAGCGCTCGGCAATCTGGTGCCGCAACTGCATGTCCATGTCATTGCCCGCCGTACCTCCGATGCCGCCTGGCCGCGTCCGGTCTGGGGTGTGATGCCGCCGCTCGCGCATGACGCCGAAGAGGTGCAGAATTTCATCAGCGCGCTTCGCCGCAAAATCTGGCTTGGTTGAGAACAAAAAAATGTCAGCATTCGAAAAATATCCGCTGGGTAAACCCGCCTTCGTGACGCATGTCCTCGATCGCGCCGCGCATCTGCGCACCAATGACGAAAAGCTGTTTGCGCTCGAAGGCCAGCAAAATGCCCGCGCCTATGTGGTCTATCGCGACTCGCTGCTGACGAAGCAGGAGGAGAGCGGCCCCCGCGCACTGCTCTCGATCAAGGAAGCGCTGGATTTCGGCGCCAATCCCGGCACGATCTTTCTGGGCCTGCGCGACGGCGCGCCGATTTTCGGCATGGGCATCGCGCCGGCGGCGGCGGAAAAGCTGATCGGCCGCAACGACGTTGCCGTCACCGAATTGCGCGGCATGGCGATGCAGGGCGCGCTGCCGCTGGAGCAATTGTCGGCGATCGCGATGGCGAAATCGCTGGTGAGCTGGCACCAGCGCCACGGTTTTTGCGCCAATTGCGGCGCGCGCACCTCGATGAAGGAGGGTGGCTGGAAGCGCGAATGTGCGAGTTGCAAGGCCGAGCATTTCCCGCGCACCGATCCCGTCGTGATCATGTTCGTGAGTTCGGGCGACAAGGCGCTGCTGGGCCGGCAGAAGCAGTTCATGCCCGGCATGTATTCGTGCCTTGCCGGCTTCGTCGAAGCGGCGGAGACCATCGAGGACGCGGTTCGCCGCGAAATCTTCGAGGAAAGCGGCATCCGCGTCACCGACGTGAATTATTACATGACGCAGCCCTGGCCCTATCCGTCGTCCCTGATGATCGGATGCACGGCGCGCGCGACCAACGAAGACATCGTCGTGGATCGCCTTGAGCTTGAGGACGCACGCTGGTTCGACCGCGCGGAACTTGCCTTGATGCACAAACGCGAACATCCTGATGGCCTGTTTGCCGCGCATCCCTTCGCGATCGCGCACCATCTGATCGGCCAGTGGCTGCATGGCGGAACGGCACGGCGGCGCATAGCGCGGAACCGGCGGCGGACTTGATCGATTGACCCCGGACTTCCCAATTCGGGTTCCGGCAACAGGCGGAACCGGCATGACGGACTCCGGAATGAATTTTCACGAAAAGGCGCCAAAGATCCCGCCGCGCATCCTGTGCGTCGGCATGCCGGTGCGCGATCTCACGTTCAACACCCCCGGTATTCCCGCGCGCGGCTCCAAGGAGAACGCGACAGGTTTTGACGAAATCTGCGGCGGCAATGCGCTCAATGCGGCTATCGGCATCGTGCGGCTCGGCGGCCGCGCCTCGATCTGCGGACCGATGGGGGATGCGAAGGAAACCTCGAGCCGCTTCATCTTCGAGCAGATGGCGCATGAGGGCATCGATACAAAAAACCTCATTCACATGCCGGGGCTGGTGACGCCGATCTCGGCGGTCATGATCGACCCCTCGGGCGAGCGCACCATCATCACGTTCCGCGATCCGGAATTGTGGCATGTGAAGCTGCCGGGCTTCGACACGCTGCTGGATGATTGCGCCGCGATTCTCACCGAAAGCCGCTGCGCCGAATTCTGCACCGAGCTGTGCGCGGAAGCGGTCCGGCGCGGCATTCCCGTGATCGTCGACGTCGATCGCGCGATGTCGCTGCGCGAGGGATTACTCAACGCCTCGACGCATCTGGTGTTCTCCAGCGAGCCGCTGCAGGAGACCGCCGATGTCACCGACGACGCCCAGGCGCTGAAAAAGATCGCAAAGCTGACGCGCTCGTTTTTGGCCGGCACGCGCGGCCCACGGGGCACCATCTGGCTCGATGAACAGGGCAATATCCAGGAAACCCCGGCATTTCCGGTTCACACCGTCGATACGCTGGGCGCCGGGGACGTGTTTCACGGGGCCTTTGCGCTCGCCATCACGGAGGGGCAGGAGTTGCGGCAGGCGCTGCGATTCGCCTCGGCGGCCGCGGCGCTGAAATGCACCCGCTTTGGCGGGGCTTTTGCTGCCCCGCAACGTGCTGAAGTCATGGAGCTTTTGGGCGAGGGCCGGGGAGCGAGCCCGGCCCGGACCGGCAAGTAGCGGCTTGCTTTAGAAGATTTTTCTATATATGAGGGATATCAACCCTCAATATGGAACTTTCTTCTCATGACCGACCTCGCTACCGCCATCCCGCTTCACGAGCCCAACCGCCGGCTTGATGCCATCGACCGCAAGATCCTGACCGTGCTGCAGGAGGACGCCTCGCTGTCCGTCGCCGAGATCGGCGACCGGGTCGGCCTGTCCTCGACGCCGTGCTGGAAACGCATCCAGCGGCTGGAGGCCGACGGCGTGATCCTGCGCCGGGTGGCGCTGGTCGACCAGAACAAGATCGGGCTCGGCATCTCCGTCTTCGTCTCGGTGGAGAGCGCCGATCATTCCGAGGCCTGGCTGAAAACCTTTGCCTCGGCCGTCAGTGCGATGCCCGAGGTGATGGAATTTTACCGGATGGCCGGCGACGTCGATTACATGCTGCGCGTGGTGGTCGCCGACATGGCGAGCTACGACGTGTTCTACAAGAAATTGATCAGCGCCGTGCCGCTGAAGAACGTCACCTCGCGCTTTGCGATGGAGAAGATCAAGTCGGTGACCGCGCTGCCGGTGCCGGCGGTGGGTTGAAGCCAGTGCCGTGTCCCGGCGCAGCGGGCACAAAGTCACGCACGCAGAGCCGGGCGATCCATATTCCAGACGACAGCATTGCGTTAAACAAGGTAGGTCCGCGGCGTTCTGGGTCACACCGTTTCGCGGGTGACGACTCAGTATTTGCGCGGCGCCAGGGACACGAAGCGGAAATCTCAAATCTTCTGATTGTACTCGCCGACCTCCGGATGCGTTCGCAGCACCGAATCCATCGCCTCGAACATGTCGCGCATGCGCTGCTCGCTGACGGGGCTCTCGACCACCACCACCAGCTCCGGCTTGTTGGACGAGGCCCGGATCAGGCCCCAGCTGCCGTCCTCGACGGTGACGCGCACGCCGTTGACGGTGACGAGGTCGCGGATCGGCTGGCCCGCGACTTTCTCGCCCTTTTTCTGCTTTGCCTCAAAGTGCTTCACCACCTGGTCGGCGATGCCGTATTTGGTTTCGTCGGCGCAATGCGGCGACATGGTCGGCGACGACCAGGTCTTTGGCAGCGCGTCTTTCAAATTCGCCATCGACTTGCCGGGCGCGCGGTCGAGCATCTCGCAGATCGCGATCGCCGAGAGCAGGCCGTCGTCATAGCCGCGGCCGAACGGCTTGTTGAAGAAGAAATGGCCGGATTTTTCAAAACCCGCCAGCGCGCCGAGTTCGTTGGTGCGCCGCTTCATGTAGGAATGGCCGGTCTTCCAGTAGGCCACCTTGGCGCCCTGCTTTTGCAGCACGGGATCGGTGACGAACAAGCCGGTCGATTTCACGTCGACCACGAACTGCGCATCCTTGTGGATCGCCGACATGTCGCGCGCCAGCATGACGCCGACCTTGTCGGCGAAGATTTCCTCGCCTGATATTGTCGACCACGCCGCAGCGGTCGCCGTCGCCGTCAAAACCGAGGCCGACATCGGCCTTGTGAGCCAACACCGCGTCGCGGATCGCGTGCAGCATCTCCATATCTTCGGGGTTCGGATTGTATTTCGGAAAGGTATGGTCAAGCTCGGTGTCGAGCGGGATCACCTCGCAGCCGATCGCCTCCATCACCTGCGGCGCGAAGGCGCCGGCGGTGCCGTTGCCGCAGGCGACCACGACCTTGAGCTTGCGCTTCAGTTTTGAGCGTTTGGTGAGGTCGGCGATATAGCGCGCCGGAAAATTCTCGTGGAATTGATAGGAGCCGCCAACCTTGTTGTTGAATGCCGAATTGAGCACGATCTCCTTTAGCCGCGTCATCTCGTCGGGGCCGAAGGTGAGCGGACGGTTGGCGCCCATCTTTACGCCGGTCCAGCCATTGTCGTTATGCGACGCCGTCACCATGGCGACGCAGGGCACGTCGAGATCGAACTGCGCGAAGTAGGCCATCGGCGTCATGCACAGTCCGATGTCGTGCACTTTGCAGCCCGATGCGAGCAACCCGGAGATCAGCGCATATTTGATCGAGGCCGAATAGCCGCGGAAATCATGCCCGGTGACGATCTCCTGCTTGACGCCAAGCTCCGATATCAGTGCGCCGAGCCCCATGCCCAGCGCCTGAATGCCCATCAGGTTGATTTCCTTGCCGAACAGCCAGCGCGCGTCGTACTCGCGAAAGCCGGTCGCCTTCACCATCGGCTCGGATTCATAGGCATAGGTGTTGGGAACCAGCACGGATTTCGGCTTGGGGAACATCAAGTGGATCTCGTTGTGGAGTAGCAAAGGGAAGCGCAGCCTTAGCGAATGCGCAAGGCTTGCGGAAGGCGGGAAAGCTGCTTTTGGTGGTTAATTGCGGCGTTGGTAACCGCAGGCGCCCTATTGCTCGAGCACCAGCCGGCCGTTGGCGTATTCAAAGCGCCTCAGCCTGGACAGGAACGACAGGCCGAGCAGGTTTTCCGACAGCGCCTCGTCGGGCAGCACCATGGCCTCGACGTCGCGCACGATCAGCCCGCCGACCTCCATCATGGCAATGCGCGTGCGCGCCGCCTTGATGGTGCCGTTGGCGGTAGAGACCGTGGCGTTGTAGTCGCCGCGCGATGGACGCAGGCCGAACCGCGCCGCGGATTTTTCGTTCAGGGCGACGACGGAAGCCCCGGTATCGACCATGAAGTCGATGCGCTGTCCATCGATCCGGCCTTCGGTCTGGAAATGGCCGCGGCCGTCGCGCGGGATGCTGATGCTGCGGCCGCCCGCCTGTGCGACGGTTTGCGTGGAAACGGATTTCTGCGTGGTGGCCTTGGCAAGCGCGGGCGTCGACGTCATCCGGTCGGCCGTCTGCGCCATGAAAAGGCCGAGGCCGATCATAATGGCCGCAAAAATCATGATGTTACGCATGACACTACACACCGGGTTCGGGAAACGGCCGATATCACCACACTGGCCGCCAAACCGCGACTAACGGCGCCCGCGGAGGCCGCCATTTTGGCGAAAAGGATGAGTGAAGTGTTAACGGCCACTTCCCGGCGGCAGCCTCGACACAAAATCGCGAAAACAACCCCATGCAAAGTAGAATGGGGCCCCTCTCGCTCGTCCCTCGCCCGGAGGCGAGGGAGTGACCCTTTACGTCCCGCGCGGCTTGACCCGCCGGGTCGGCAGCGCGCTGGCGGGGTCTTCCGGCCAGGGGTGGCGGGGATAGCGGCCGCGCAGGTCGGAACGCACCGCCGCGTAGCTGCCGCGCCAAAACCCGGGCAGATCGCGCGTCACCTGCACCGGGCGCTGCGCCGGCGACAGCAGCTCCAGCACCAGCGGGACGGCGCCTTTGGCGATCGAGGGATGGGTGTTGAGCCCAAACAATTCCTGCAAGCGCACCGCGATGGTCGGCCCCTGCTCGGCCTCGTAGTCGATCGCCAGCATGGTGCCGGTCGGCGCCTCGAAATGGGTCGGCGCCTCGCGCTCCAGCCGCGCGCGCAATTCCCACGGCAACAGCGCCATGACAGCGTCGGAGAGATCGCCGGCTGAAACATCCTTCAGCAAAGTCTTGTCGTACAGCGCCGGCACCAGCCATGCTCGCTCTGCGCTGACAGCGCGGCATCGGATAGATCGGGCCAACTCTCGCCTTCCGCCTTGCGCAAAAACATCACGCGGTCGCGCCACTGCTTGAGCGCCTTCGACCACGGCAGTTTGTCGAGACCCGCCGCGATCAGGCCGTCCGCGAAAATCTTCGCAGTCTCCGCCGAAGGCGACAAAGCGATCGGCGCTTCCGACAGCGTGACCGCATGCAGCGTCCTCTTGCGCCGAGCGCGTAGCGCCATGGCGCTGCGGTCGAAACTGATCTCTTCAGTGCTTTCGATCTGATCGGCGAAGTGATGCTCGATCTCGTCTTGCGTGATCGGTGCAGCCAACAGGATGCGCCCGCTCGCAGCGGTGCCGGTGAGCTCACCGACGGCGATGTAGGGCGCGCGCGCCAGCGAGGAAGTTTGCTCGACCGCGGCGCCGCGACCGTTGGCGAGCACAAAGCTGCCATTGCCGCGATTTTTTGCGACGCGATCGGGGAAGGCGAAGGCGAGCATGAGCCCGGTGGAGAGATCGCCCGCGCCCTTCGGCTGCTCCGCCGATGTTACCTGCTGCGCCCAGCGCCGCGCGAGATCGCGGGCACTGGAGGAGCGCGGCGAGCGGTCGCGACGGAATTGATCCAGCCGCGCATCGAGATCAGCGCCGTCGCCGCCCAGCCCGCGCTCGGTGAGGACGGCAGCGATCTCGGCGGCCTCTTCGCCCGAGCCGAACCGGTTGGAATCCACGATCATGCGCGCCAGCCGTGGCGGCAGCGCCAGCGCGCGCAGGCTGTGGCCCTCATCGGTGATGCGGCCATCGGCGTCGAGTGCGCCGAGTTCGCTCAACAGGCTTTTGGCTTCCTTCAGCGCCGGCGCGGGCGGCGGGTCGAGAAACGCGAGCGCGGCGGGATCGGCTACCCCCCACTGCGCGAGGTCGAGCACCAGCGACGATAGATCGGCGGAAAGGATTTCCGGCTGGGTGTAGGCGGCAAGCGAAGCGGTCTGCGGCTCGTCCCACAGCCGGTAACACACGCCGGGCTCGGTACGGCCGGCGCGGCCGCGGCGCTGATCGACCGCGGCGCGCGAGGCACGCACGGTTTCGAGCCGTGTCAGCGCGATATCCGGCTCATAGCGCGGCACCCGCGCCATGCCGGAATCGACGACAATGCGGACGCCCTCGATGGTCAGCGAGGTTTCCGCGATCGAGGTCGCCAGCACGACCTTTCGCGTGCCCTTCGGCGCCGGCGCAATGGCCTTGTCCTGCACGGACGCGTCGAGCGCGCCGAACAGCGGCACAATTTCAATCGACGCATCCTGCACGCGTTCCCTCAGAAAATTCTCGGTGCGACGGATTTCGGCAGCGCCCGGCAGGAACGCCAGCACCGAGCCGGGATCGGCGCGCAGCGCCGAGGCAATCGCGTCCGCCATCTGCCGCTCCAGCGGCGCATCGGGCTTGCGGCCGAGGTAACGCGTCTCGACCGGAAACGCGCGGCCTTCGCTCGCCACGACGGGCGCATCGCCCAGCAGTTTTGCAATGCGCGCGCCGTCCAGCGTTGCCGACATCACGAGGATCCGAAGGTCCTCCCGCAGGCCGGTCTGCGCGTCGCGCGCCAGTGCAAGGCCCAGATCGGCATCGAGCGAGCGTTCATGGAATTCGTCGAACAGCACGGCGGCGACGCCTGACAGTTCGGGATCGTCGAGAATCTGCCGCGAAAAAATCCCTTCGGTGACGACCTCGATCCGCGTCGCACGAGAGATCTTTGAACCGAAGCGGACGCGATAGCCGACCGTTTCGCCGGCGCGTTCGCCCAGCGTCTTCGCCATGCGCTCGGCGCTGGCGCGGGCCGCGATCCGCCGCGGCTCCAGCATGATGATCTTCTTGCCCTTCGCCCAGGGCGCATCGAGCAGCGCCAGTGGCACCCGCGTGGTCTTGCCGGCGCCGGGCGGCGCCACCAGCACGGCGGCGTTGCGGCGATCGAGCGTGGACGACAGTTCGTCGAGCACGGCGTCGATGGGGAGTGGGGTGTCGAAGGAGCGCGGCAAATCTCGGACCCGTCATCACGCCGCGAAGGCTGCGGTGATCCAGTACACGCCGGCGTCGCTCATTACGAAGACCGGGCAGTACTGGATACCCCGGCATGCGCGGGGTATGACAACAACGTCACAACCCCGGCTCGGGCGCGCGGCCGACGCTTTCGTAGGTAAACCCGTGCGCTTCCATGTCTTCGGGGCGATAGATGTTGCGCAGATCGACCACGACGGGATGCGCCATCTCGGCCTTCAGCCGCTCGAGGTCGAGCGTGCGGTATTGCACCCATTCGGTCACCACCACCATGGCGTCGGCGCCGCGCACGCAGGCGTAAGGATCGTCGCAATACTCGATATCGGGCAATTCCTTGCGCGCCTGTTCCATGCCGACCGGATCATGCGCGCGCACCTTGGCGCCCATGTCGAGCAGGCCCGTCACCAGCGGGATCGACGGCGCCTCGCGCATGTCGTCGGTGTCGGGCTTGAAGGTGAGGCCGAGCACCGCGACCGTCTTGCCGCGCAGATTGCCGCCGGCGGCGTTGGCAACCTTGCGCGCCATCGCGCGCTTGCGGATTTCGTTGACGCCGAGCACGGCCTCGACGATGCGCAAGTTCACGTCGTGGTCCTGCGCGATCTTGACCAGCGCGCGGGTATCCTTCGGAAAGCACGAGCCGCCGAAGCCGGGGCCGGCATGCAAGAACTTGCCGCCGATGCGGTTGTCGAGCCCGATGCCGCGCGCGACTTCCTGCACATCGGCGCCGACTTTTTCGGCGAGGTCCGCCATCTCGTTGATGAACGTGATTTTCGTGGCGAGGAACGCATTCGCCGCATACTTGATCAGCTCCGCGGTGCGCCGCGCCGTGAACATCAGCGGCGCCTGGTTGAGCGACAGCGGCCGGTAGACGTCGCTGAGCACCTTTCGCGCCCGCTCGTCGGAGGTGCCGATCACGATGCGGTCGGGGAATTTGAAATCGCGGATCGCCGCGCCCTCGCGCAAAAATTCCGGATTGGAGGCGACGACGAAATCGGCCGCCTTATTGGTCTCGCGGATCAGGCGCTCGACCTCGTCGCCGGTGCCGACCGGCACGGTCGACTTGGTCACCACCACGGTGAAGCCGGAAAGTGCTGCGGCGATCTCGCGCGCGGCGGCATGGACGTAGCTCAGATCGGCATGGCCGTCGCCGCGCCGCGACGGCGTGCCGACCGCGATGAAGACAGCGTCGGCCTCGGCAACCGGCGCCTTGAGGTCGGTGGCGAAACTCAGCCGCCCCGCCTTCACGTTGGAGGCCACCAGCGCATCGAGCCCGGGCTCGAAAATGGGAATCTCGCCGCGGCGAAGGGCGGCGATCTTGTCGCCGTCCTTGTCCACGCAGGTGACTTGATGCCCGAAATCGGCAAAGCAGGCGCCGGACACCAGCCCCACATAGCCCGTGCCAATCATGGCAATCCGCATGAATCAACCTGCCGTTCGATGGTTAACGCGACCGCCTCTTAGGACATTTTCCCTCCCGAGGGAAAGGGGCAGATTCCCGAAAAAAGCGGCATGTCATTTGTATGAATAAAGGAGAAAGAAACCCATCCGGCCGATGATGCGGCCCTTCGCGCCGAAACAGGACACCGATGACCATTAACGGCACATCCGCCACGCCAGAGCGTCCCGCGACTTTCGCCAGCGGACGCATCGATTGGGTGGATTACGCCAAGGGCATCTGCATCATCATGGTGGTCATGATGCATTCGGTGCTGGGGGTGGAGAAGGCGGCGGACCAGACCGGCTTCATGCATGCCCTGGTGGCGTTCGCAAAGCCGTTCCGGATGCCGGATTTCTTCCTGATTTCAGGCCTGTTCCTGTCGGTCGTGATCGACCGCGACTGGCGCACCTATCTCGACCGCAAGGTGGTGCACTTCGCCTATTTCTACGTGCTGTGGGCAACGATCCAGTTCGGCTTCAAGGCGCCGTCCTTTGCCGCCGAGAGCAGCTGGAGCCATGTCGGCTATTTGTATCTGGAATCCTTCATCGAGCCGTTCGGCACGCTGTGGTTCATCTATCTGCTGCCGGTGTTTTTCGTTGTCACAAAACTGACACGCAGCGTCCCGCCGCTGGCGATCTGGGCAGCCGCAGCGGCGCTCGAGATGATGCATATCGCGACCGGCTGGACCGTGATCGACGAGTTCTGCTCGCGATTCGTCTACTTCTATTCCGGCTACTGGTTCGCGGCTTCGGTGTTTGCGCTGTCGGATCGCGCGCGAACGCGCCCGGTGCTGGCGATCGCGGGAATCGCGCTGTGGGCGATCGTCAACGGCGTTCTGGTCGAATCCGGCACCAGCGAATGGCCGATTGTATCGCTGGCGCTTGGGCTGGCAGGCGCGAGCGCGATCATCGTGGCCGCGACACTGCTGGCACGGGCGCACTGGCTCACCTTCCTGCGTTATTGCGGCGAACATTCCATCGTCATCTATCTCGCCTTCTTCCTGCCGATGGCCGTGACGCGGACACTGCTGTTGAAAACTGGCGTGATCTCCGACATCGGCACGGTCTCGCTGATCGTCACCATTGCAGGCGTCGCCGGTGCGGTTCTGATCTGGCGCGCGGCGCTGGCGGTCGGCGCGCGTTTCCTGTTCGAACGCCCGGATGCGTTCTGGATCGCGCCGCGAAAGGCCGGGACGCGGCTGCAGGCGGCGGAGTAGCGTCCTCCATCGTCGTCCCGGCGAAGGCCGGGACCCATAACCACCACCGTTTGTTGCTGACAGCAGCCGCCAGCCATCGTGCCTCAAGAAAGGCCGCGGCGTATGGGTCCCGGCCTGCTTGCCGGGACGACGGAGATAGGGTGGTGGCATCGCGAGATTCCCGCACTGCAAGGCTGTCAATCCTCGCAAAAATCCCTAAATTTCGGCCATGCCGAAAACAGCCCCCAAAGCCGCCCCCGCCGTAAAGCCCGTCACCGCCAAGAAGCTCGCCAAGGGCGACCATGTCTTCCTGGTCGACGGTTCCTCCTACATTTTCCGCGCCTATCACGCGCTGCCGCCGCTGAGCCGCAAATCCGACGGGCTGCAGGTCAACGCCGTGCTCGGCTTCTGCAACATGCTGTGGAAGCTGCTGCGCGACATGCCGCCCGACAACCGGCCGACCCACCTGGCCATTGTGTTCGACAAGTCGGAGATCACCTTCCGCAACAAGCTCTATCCCGATTACAAGGCGCACCGGCCGCCGGCGCCGGACGATCTGATCCCGCAATTTTCGCTGATCCGCGACGCGGTTCGCGCCTTCGACCTGCCCTGCCTGGAACAGGCCGGGTTTCGAGGCCGACGACCTGATCGCGACCTACGCGCGGGAAGCCGGCGAATGCGGCGCCACCACGACCATCGTTTCCTCCGACAAGGATCTGATGCAGCTCGTGACCGACAAGGTGGTGATGTACGACACCATGAAGGACCGCCGCATCGGCATTCCCGAGGTGATCGAAAAATTCGGCGTGCCGCCGGCGAAGGTCGTCGAGGTGCAGGCGCTGGCCGGCGATTCCACCGACAACGTGCCCGGCGTGCCCGGCATCGGCATCAAGACCGCGGCGCAACTGATCGTCGAATATGGCGACCTGGAGACATTGTTGTTACGCGCCGGCGAGATCAAGCAGCCGAAGCGGCGCGAGGCGCTGCTCGAGAACGCGGAGAAGGCGCGGATTTCGCGAAAGCTGGTGCTGCTCGACGACAAGGTCGATCTCGAAGTGCCGATCGGCGACCTTGCCGTGCACGAGCCCGATGGGCGAAAGCTGATCGCGTTCTTGAAGGCGATGGAGTTTTCCACCCTCACCCGCCGCGTCGCCGATTATTCGCAGATCGATCCCAGCGATATCGAAGCGGATACCGGCAACAAGGGCGGCGCCGCGGGAAAAGCCGCGGCCGCTCCGGCCGCCACGAAATCAGCCGACGCCAGCGGCGACCTTTTTGCTGGTGCCGCGGCGGCGCCTGCGAAGAAGGGCGGCAGGGAAGACAAATCGTTCAGCCCCAAGGGCACGCCGGTCTCGCTCGCCAAGGCGAGGGAGGAAGCGATTCGCAAGATTGCGTTCGATCGCAAGAAGTACGAAACCGTCCGCAGCCTCGATCAGCTCAAGGCGTGGCTCGCGCGGGTGCCCGATGTCGGCCATTTCGCTGTTGAGGCGATGTCCGACTCGATCGACCCGATGCAGGCGGAGATTTCGGGCATCGCACTGGCGCTGGCGCCGAACGATGCCTGCTATATCCCGCTCGGCCACAAGCAATCCGGCGGCGGCGCCGGCCTGTTCGACGCGGGACTGGCGCCGGACCAGATCAAGGCAAGCGATGCGCTGGCGGCTTTAAAACCGCTGCTGGAATCCGTCGGGCATTTTGAAGATCGGCTTCAATATCAAGTTCAACGCCGTGATGCTGGCCCAGCATGGCATCACGCTGCGCAATCATGACGATGCGCAGTTGATGTCCTATGCGCTCGACGCCGGCCGCAACGCGCATGGAATCGAAGGGCTGACGGAACGCTGGCTTGGCCACGCCGTGGTTGACTATGGCGGGCTCACCGGCAGTGGCAAGAACAAGCTTTCCTTCGATCAGGTCGCGATCGACAAGGCGACCGAGTATTCGGCGGAGAGCGCCGACGCGATCTTGAGGCTGTGGCGCGTGCTGAAGCCGCGGCTCGTCGCCGAGCGCATGACCGCGGTGTATGAAACGCTGGAGCGGCCGCTGATTTCAGTGCTGGCGCGCATGGAGCGGCGCGGCATCTCGATCGACCGCCAGGTGCTGTCGCGCCTGTCGGGCGACTTTGCCCAGACCGCGGCGCGGGTCGAGGCCGAGATCCAGGAGATCGCGGGCGAGCCGATCAATGTCGGCAGCCCCAAACAACTCGGCGACATCATTTTCGGCAAGATGGGATTGCCGGGCGGCAGCAAGACCAAGACCGGCGCATGGTCGACGTCGGCGCAGGTGCTCGATGAGCTGGCCGAACAGGGCCATGAGTTTCCGAAAAAGATTCTGGAATGGCGGCAGGTCTCGAAACTGAAATCGACCTATACCGACGCGCTGCCGAACTATGTGCACCCGCAGACCCATCGCGTGCACACGACTTACGCGCTGGCGGCGACCACCACCGGACGGCTGTCGTCGAACGAACCGAATTTGCAGAACATTCCGGTGCGGACCGAAGACGGCCGAAAGATCCGCCGCGCCTTTATCGCGACGCCCGGCCACAAGCTGGTGTCGGCCGACTATTCGCAGATCGAATTGCGGCTGCTCGCCGAGATCGCCGACATCCCCGTGCTGAAGCAGGCTTTTCGTGATGGCCTCGACATTCACGCCATGACGGCGTCGGAAATGTTCGGCGTGCCGATCAAGGGCATGCCGGGCGAGATACGCCGCCGCGCGAAAGCGATCAATTTCGGCATCATCTACGGCATCTCGGCGTTTGGGCTGGCCAACCAGCTCGGCATCGCCCGCGAGGAAGCGTCCGCCTATATCAAGAAGTATTTTGAGCGCTTTCCCGGCATCCGCGCCTACATGGACGATACAAAAGAGTTTTGCCGCAAGCACGGCTATGTCGAGACGCTGTTCGGCCGCAAGTGCCACTACCCTGATATCAAGGCGAGCAACGCCTCGGTGCGCTCCTTCAACGAACGCGCGGCGATCAACGCCCGCCTGCAGGGCACCGCCGCCGACATCATCCGCCGCGCCATGGTCCGCATCGAGGACGCGCTCGCCGCGAAAAAACTTTCGGCGCAGATGCTGCTGCAGGTGCACGACGAACTGATTTTTGAAGTGCCTGATAACGAGGTGGCTGCGACTCTCCCGGTGGTGCAGCACACCATGCAGGACGCGCCGTTCCCGGCCGTGCTGCTGTCGCTGCCGCTGCAGGTCGACGCCCGCGCGGCGAACAATTGGGACGAGGCGCATTAGCCTGCGTCGGGACTGACGTACCCGGTTCGATCGGTTCCGCGGCCTAAGCGTCGGGAATGTGGCTGAACGGCTTCCGCACCAGTGCTCTATCTTCCGGCGACGTTCCGAGCTTCGCCATCAATCGGCTTGCCTGCTTCCAGGTTGAGCCGTGCGAGCCCGTTTCCGTGGGCGACATCGCAACGGCAGCCTGGTAAAGCTCGGCGGCCTTCTGATAGTCGGCGCTCATCAAAAACGCTTCGCCCACCGTGGCTGTCTTCCAATAGTCGCCCGGCGTCGCGGCAGTCCCGACGATTTCGAGGACCCGCGTCGCGTAGCCTTTCGCTTTCTCCAGGTCGTCCGGCGCGCCAAGGAAAACGCTTTTCGCTGCCGCGTTGATGCCGGTGTAATAGTCGTCCTGAGCTCCCTCAAATGCCTCCGCATAGAGGTCCCGTGATCTGCGCAAAGACAGTTCGCTACCGTCGATGTCGTAGCGATCCATCCACGTCCGCCCGTAGATGCCCACGGTCTCGGGATCACGTTGACCTGCGGTGTAAAGCTCGGCCAGGACTTCCTGCGCTTCGTCCAGTTCATCGGCGTTTTTCGTCTTTGCTGCGCGCCGCGCAAGTGCCAGCGCGCGCAGCTGTTTCGGCCGAATAGCTTTTGGAAACTGCGCCTCCACCTGCTTCAGCATGGCCAGCGCTTCATCGTTCTGACCAAGTCTTGTAAGCCCTTCGGCCGCCTTGCATCCGAGTGCAGCGGACACCCGCCAGGGCAACCCGCCGTCCTGGAACAGGGCGATCAGCCGCTTCGCATTTCCATTGCCGATCGCGGCGTTGATCTTGTTCACCGCTTCCATCGAGGCTGCGTCCTGGGCCGCGGCGAAGCGTGCCGCGTCGTCGGTCAATGGCAGGCCCGCGATGCCGTACAGCAATCTGAGAAGCTCACCCCCGTTTGGTCCGTCCGGGTACTCGGCAAAATCGAGAAAGACGTGAAGTTTCACAAATGGCGGCAGCTCCGATTTATCGAGTCGGATCGGAACGAACCGGAATCCCTCTTTGTCTTCGGCCAGCTGTTCGAGGGTCTCGTATTCGCGTTCTACCCACTTCGAATCCGCTGTCGCAGAGGACCAGATCAAGATGCCAGCCTAACTCGTCTTGAGCGCGGCTTGCAATTCCCTGACCAACTGATCTCCAGCTTTCAACGCTGTCTGGTCCAGAAAGACCTTGTGGCCCAACTCGCGGAGGACATCGTAGAGGTTGATAACCCATGCGCGGTTGATCGAACGATACGACAGAAAAACGTTCCATCGATCTGTCCCGCTCAGCTCCCGAGGCCTCGGGGCGTAATTTCCCCATTCACCAATGTCTGCAATTTCTGCCATGGAATTCCTGCCCAAATCATACAACCAAAGCGAGCATTGTATTTTCTGCCAAGCGGCCGTTCAAGGGAAAACCGCTCCGACTCGATCACCGGTTATCTTGCGGCGCGCCCGATGTGGCTGGTGGTGCAGCAGCGCTGGCTGATGGGGACGGCTGGCGGGATTTGCGCTGAAAATGGTGTTGAGGCGAAGCTGGGGTAGTGCCTCGCCACGCGACGCGCTTTCATCGCCCGGCTTGACCGGGCGAACCAGTATTCCAGAGGCGCTCAATGTGAGCCGACGCATTTGCGGCGTCGGTAGTCATGTTCAGCCGAGAGGTCCCGGCGTACTGGGTCGCCCGGTCAAGCCGGGCGACGACGAGTGGGGCTCAATCCAGCTTTGCTTCCATGCCGCGCTTCGTCGCCGGTCGCGCCATCATGGTTTCGTACCAGCGCTTGACGTTGGGAAAGTCCGACAGCTCCACCTTGTGGCGCGGGTGGCGCCAGGCCCAGCCAAGGATGGCGAAGTCGGCGACCGAAAGCGCGCCTGCGACGAATTCGCGGCCCGCCAGGCGCTTGTTGAGCACGTCATAGAGCCGCCGGGTCTCGGTCATGTAGCGCTTGAGGCCGTAGGCGCGGTCCTGCTCGTTCTCGAGTGCGATGAAATGATGCACCTGGCCGGGCATCGGGCCAAAGCCGCCCATCTGCCACATCAACCATTCATAGACCGGGATGCGCTCGGAAAGCGGCTTTGGCAGGAATTTGCCGGTCTTCTCGCCGAGATAAAGCAGGATGGCGCCGGATTCGAAGATGCTGACCGGCTTGCCGCCCGGCCCGTCGGGGTCGACGATCGCCGGGATCTTGTTGTTCGGGCTGATCGCCAGAAACGAAGGCGCCATCTGCTCGCCCTTGCCGATGTTCACCGGGATCACCTTGTAGGGCAGCCCCATCTCCTCCAGCGCGACCGAGATCTTGCGGCCGTTCGGCGTGTTCCAGGTGTGCAGTTCGATGGTCATTTTCTTGTTTCCCCCACGATTGCTTGGGCTTTCGTAGCCCGGAACCGACGGCCGTTACAAGGCGCGCTTTTCGGATGCCGTCCCCGCGTGCTGCGACGACGAGGGGTGTTGACGGCCCCATATCGGGCTGGAATGTGCGGCCCGGCGCGAATAGATTGCGCGCCACCTCAAAAGCCCGGAAAGACGCCTTGTCCAAATCAGCCTCCCGCGCCCGCCTCGCCGAGATCATCCGCAAGCGATCGTTCGGCCGCGGCGAAATCACCCTGGCCTCGGGCCGCAAGAGCGATTTCTATTTCAACCTCAAGCCGACCATGCTCGACCCCGAAGGCGCGACGCTGCTGGCCGAGCTGACCTATGAGGCGCTGAAGGACGACAATCTCGATTTCGTCGGCGGGCTGGAAATGGGCGCGGTGCCGCTGGCCGGTGCGATCGCGCAGCTCTCCTGGATCAAGGGCCACCCGATCGCGGCGTTCTTCGTGCGCAAGAAGCCGAAGGAGCACGGCGCGCGGCTGGCGGTCGAAGGGCTGGCCAAAGGCGAGACCCTGGAAGGCAAGCGCATCGTGATCGTCGAGGACGTCACCACGACCGGCGGCTCGGCGCTGAAGGCGGCGGAAGCCGTACGCGACGCCGGCGGCGTGATCGCGCTGGTGTTCACCATGGTCGACCGCGAAGAAGGCGCGACCGAAGCGTTCGCGGAAGCCGGACTGCAGTTCCGCTCGCTGTACAAGGCGGGTGAATTTTTGAAGGGCTGAGAGCTCTTCACCCGTGTCCTGGACGCGGTGCAGCGACCCGCCACCGCATTTCTTTCCGCAAAATCCCCCGCCGCTCATAGCTCGTTTACCATCCCGTCTTATGGTGAATCAGGGCCGAAAGCGCGTATCGCTGCGGCCTGAGTTGTGTTGCGTCGGGTGGAGTTCGCGTTGCGTACAGTGTTGAGCTTGTCAGCGCATGCGGCGCCGCATGGTGCTTGTCGTCGCCGCCACGGTCGCAGGGTCGATTGCCCTTGCGCCGCGCACCGCCATCGCCGAGGGCCTGTTCGACTTCTTCTTTGGCGGCGGCCAACGCCAGCAGGCGCGGCCCGCCCCACCCCAAGCCAGTTTCTTTGCCGATCCGTTCGGCCTCAACCAGCAGCCGGCGCCCGCGCCGCGGATGGCCGGCTCCGGTCCCGCCTTTTGCGTACGCGGCTGCGACGGCAAGTATTTTGCGGTCACCGCGCGCGGCAACGCGACGCCGGTGCAGATGTGCCAGGCGTTCTGCCCGGCGAGCGTCACCAAAGTCTATTACGGCAGCAGTATCGACTATGCGTCGGCCTCCGACGGCGAACGGTATTCCAGCAGCGAGAACGCCTTTGCCTACCGCAAGGCGCTACGCGCCGATTGCACCTGCAACGGCCGCGATCCCGCCGGCCTCGCCCCGGTCGATCTCACGCTCGACGGCTCGCTGCGCCCGGGCGACGTGATCGCCACGACAGGCGGACTGGTGGCCTATACCGGCGTCAAGGTCGGCAACAGCCAGACTGCGGAATTCACGCCGGTCGCCTCCTATCCGGGGCTGACCGCCGAGGTCCGCGCGCGGCTCGGCGAGATAAAGGTCGCGCCTGTCAGTGCCGAGATGATCGCGGAAGGCCCGCTGCGTGAGGAGCGCGAAGTCGTGACAACGGCCTCCGTGCCGAAGAGCGTCGCGCCGAAGGCGAAACGGGCGGAGCTGCGGTAGGACTGTTTTTGTTTGAGCATGATCTCCGCGCAAACGCTTCGCGTTTGTCGCGAGGGAAAACCGGTGTCCACTTTTCCGGATCATGCTCTACCGTACGATCCCGCCATTGTACCGCAGGCCGTAAACGCGCGTTCCCGCGCGGATTATCTGCTCCTCGCCGTGAAATTCGGAGATGTCGCCTTCGGGCGCGTTGACGTAACGAAAGTCGCCCTCTTCGAACAGCAGGGGTCCGCGAAACGGCCGCTCCGCGCCAATGCCCAAAAGGGCCTTGCGCAGGAACGCATAGACCGCGAGCACCTCGCCGCGATCCGCGATGCCGGATGAAAGCCCGCCAGCGTAGCTCATCGACCAGACCACCCGCTCGCCCGCCTGCACCACCTCCTGGCCGACGAAATAGGTCATGCCGAAATAGATATCGCGATAGCTCAAATCGCCTTCGCGATACTCGAGCTGCTTTGAACCGGGGAAAATCTGCGCCGCCACCGTCGCATCGTCATCAAGGCCGGCATAGGTGCGGCGTTTGGCTTCGACCAGAAACGCCGAAAGACGTGCCGTCGATGCGGAATCCATGCTGCTCCCCGTCGCTACCGCCCGACGATGACACCGATCACGTTCGGTGCCGACAGATATTTTTCCTCGATCGCCGTGCGGGCGGCGGCACGGTTTTCCGGCGTCAGCAGGCCGCGTTTTTCGGCGAGGATCATCCAGCAATAGCCCCACCAATCCGTGAGCATGCCCTGATCGTCGACGAGGTCGTAGCCCTGCTCGGCGGCGAAGATCCGTGCATGCGCTTCGTCGAGCGAATCCAGAAACGCGTGGTCCTCGCCCGAGAACAGGTCGTCGCTGAAGTCGTCGGTGGTGTAGCCCCACACCGACTGGCAGACCGCGTTGAATTCGCGGTCGATCTGGTCGTCGTCGACGGGGCGGCGCCGCGAGGCCTGATGCAGCCGCGACAGCGTGCGCGCGAAATCGGCGATGCGGGTAAGGGCGAAGGAATCAAAGGCGATGGTGGACATGTAGTCCTCACAAGCTCGGACAGACCATAGATATTGTGTCGGCAGTGCGCCGAATCACTATGATATATCAAAGACTTGCTAAAGTGTTCTTAATTCGTTCTATGTGGGCTCACATATCGTCGTCCCGGCGAAGGCCGGGACCCATAACCACCGCTGTTTGATGCTTATGCACGGTCGGGCCGATCCATGAGTCGAGACAGGCACGTACTACGTCTACATCCTCGCTAGCCGCCGCCACGGAACGCTCTATATCGGCGTCTGCAACGATATGAGTAATCGGCTCACGCTGCATCGCGCAGGACGCGGCTCACAATTCGTCAAGAAGTACAAAGTGACGCGTCTCGTTTACGTGGAGATGCACGGCTCTCCGCGAGAGGCGATCCTGCGCGAGAAGCAATTGAAGGACTGGCAACGCGACTGGAAGATTCGGCTGATCGAAGAAAACAATCCGGATTGGAGCGACCTGTCCCGCCTTATATGAAGAGTCGGTGGTTATGGGTCCTGGCCTTCGCCGGGACGACGGCTTGGTTGGAAGCAGCGCCGTTCTCACATCGCCGACACCATCCTGTCACCGCAATAATTCGCATAAAACTTTCCGCCGCATTGCCGCTTGATCGCCGCACAGCGCGCGGCGGGGGACGCGCCCTTGGCCACGCTGAAGGAACAGCCTAATCCATCGGCGCTGCGGCCGGGCTTGCCGGCGGCGAATGCCGCGCTGGAGACGCTGACGCAGATGACCAGCAGCACCGCAGCGACGATTTCGATGATCAGTCTCATGGCGCGGTCCTCCGGTAAGCCAGCGCGATATCTCGGTTTTCCGCCCGATCATAGCACCAAAATGATGCCACGCGGAGACCGCCAGTGCCTTTCCGTTCCGATTGGATCGGAACGGGGCCCTGTCTTTGTTTTGACGCGTTTTCTTCACGCCAACCGGTATCCACTTCGCTTGAAAACGCTCCGGATCGGCCCGTTCCTTGCATAAAATCATACCTGCGGAGTGCACAACCATACCTTGGTAGGTTTCGGTTGCGGTGCAAGGCGCGTATCATTTGGGTGAGTCTCACTGTCGGGAATTCGGGTTTGTCAGATCAGCCACTTCAGCATTATCCGGTGCCGGGCCAGCCGATCGACGAGTTGGCGCTGGCCGAAATCAAGGGCGCGATCCTCGCCAAGCTTCGCCTTGCCATCGGCAAGGACACCGGCATGGCGACCAAGCGCGACTGGTACAAGGCGGCGGCGCTGGCGCTGCGCGACCGTATCGTTCACCGCTGGCTGATCGCGGAAAAGCAGAATTACGACGCCGGCCGCAAGCGGGTGTATTACCTCTCGCTCGAATTCCTGATCGGGCGCCTGTTCACCGACGCGCTGAACAATATGGGCCTGCTGCCGGTGTTCGAATCGGCGCTCGGCGATCTCGGCGTCGGCCTGTCCGAATTGCGCAAGCTCGAGCCCGATGCGGCGCTCGGCAATGGCGGTCTCGGCCGGCTCGCCGCGTGCTTCATGGAGAGCATGGCGACGCTTGCCATTCCCGCCATCGGCTATGGCATCCGCTACGATTTCGGCCTGTTCCGCCAGATCATCCAGAACGGCTGGCAGCAGGAATATCCCGACGAGTGGCTGAGCTACGGCAACCCCTGGGAATTCCAGCGGCCGGAGGTGGTCTATCAGGTGTATTTCGGCGGCCATGTCGAACATGTCGACGACCGCGGCCGCGACCGCGCGACCTGGCATCCCGGCGAAACCGTGCAGGCGGTGGCCTACGACACCCCGATCGTCGGCTGGCGCGGCCAGCACGTCAACGCGCTGCGGCTGTGGTCGGCGCGCTCGCCCGACCCGCTCCGGCTCGACGCCTTCAACACCGGCGACTATCTCGGCGCGGTCGCCGAGGAAGCCCGCGCGGAATCGATCTGCAAATTCCTCTATCCCAACGACGAAAGCGCCGCGGGCCGCGAATTGCGGTTGCGCCAGGAATATTTCTTTGTCTCGGCAAGCTTGCAGGATCTGGTGAACCGGCATCTATCCGCAGACGGACAGTTGCGCATGCTCGCGCAAAAGGCCGCGGTGCAGCTCAACGACACCCATCCGAGCCTTGCCGTCACCGAGTTGATGCGCATCCTGGTCGACCTGCATAATTTCCGCTGGGACGAGGCGTGGAAGATCACGGTCGCGACGCTGTCCTACACCAATCACACGTTGCTCCCCGAGGCGCTGGAAACCTGGCCGGTCGAGCTGTTCGAGCGGCTGCTGCCGCGGCATCTCGAAATCATCTACCGCATCAACGTGCAGCATCTGGCGCTGGCCGAAGCGCGCTGCCCCGGCGACATCGAATTCCGCGCCTCGGTCTCCCTGATCGACGAAAAGTCCGGCCGCAAGGTGCGGATGGGACAACTGGCCTTTGTCGGCTCGCACCGCATCAACGGCGTCTCGGCGATGCATTCCGACCTGATGAAGGAGACCGTGTTCCACGATCTCAACCATCTCTATCCCGCCCGCATCACCAACAAGACCAACGGCATCACCTTCCGCCGCTGGCTGATGCTGGCCAATCCGGGACTGACCACGCTGCTGCGCGAGACCTGCGGCGAGGCCGTGCTGGACGATTTCTCGCAGTTCGAATGTCTCGAGGCTCAGGCCAGCGACAATGCGTTCCAGCAGCGCTTTCGCGAGGTCAAGCATCGCAACAAGCTGGCGCTGGCGCGGCTGATCGGCGAACGCCTCGGCATCAAGGTCGATCCGACGGCCTTGTTCGACGTGCAGATCAAGCGCATCCATGAATACAAGCGCCAACTGCTCAACATCCTCGAGGCGATCGCGCTGTACCATGCGATGAAAGACGAGCCGCAGCGCGACTGGGTGCCGCGGGTGAAGATCTTTGCCGGCAAGGCGGCTGCGAGCTATCGCTACGCCAAACTGATCATCAAGCTGATCAACGATGTCGCCGAAGCCGTCAACCACGACCCTGACATTGCCGGACGGCTGAAGATCGTGTTTTTGCCCGACTACAATGTCAGCCTCGCCGAGGTGATCATTCCGGCCGCCGACCTCTCCGAACAGATCTCCACCGCCGGCATGGAGGCTTCCGGCACCGGCAACATGAAGCTGGCGCTGAACGGCGCGCTGACCATCGGCACGCTCGACGGCGCCAATATCGAAATCCGCGATCATGTGGGTGCGGAAAACATCGCGATTTTCGGCATGGAGGCTGGTGACGTCATGGTCCGCCGCAAGCAGGGGCTCAACTCCAGCGACGTGATCCTCCGCTCGCCGCGGCTGGCGCGCGCGATCACGGCGATCGAGAGCGGCGCGTTCTCGCCCGGCGATCCCGCCCGCTTCGCCTCGATCGGCCACGCGCTGCGCTATCTCGACCATTACATGGTCAGCGCGGATTTCGATTCCTACTACGACGCCCAGCGCGGCATCGACGCGCGCTGGCAGGTGATCCCGGCCTGGACGCGGGCTTCCATCCTCAACGTTGCGCGGATGCCGTGGTTCTCCTCCGACCGCACCATCCGCGAATATGCCGAGGATATCTGGCACGTCCCGGTGCGGCCCGCTCCGCAAGCGCTGGAGAAGCCAGGCGCGCAACGCGGCGGCAAGCGCTGATTTCGGCGGGCGGAAGCGATTACCTGCGACGTCATTGAATTCGACGCGATAGAAGTGATATTGCGCTTGAGTGCGCGGGCGGCATTGCTCGCTCGCAATGACGGGAAATGCTGAACATGCTCACCAAGACGCCGCACCTTTTCGACGACGCCACAAAAGTCACCGCCGGTGACAGCAGATGGCAGGGGCATACCAGTCCGGATTACTGGGCGTTTGTCGGGCCGTTCGGCGGCTGCACGGCGGCGACGATCCTGCGCGCGCTGATCGACCATCCGGAGCGCGCGGGCGATCCGACGGCTATGACCGTGAATTATTGCGCGCCGGTCGCGGAAGGCGCGTTCGATCTCGACCTGCGGTTGGTGAAGGCGAACCGCTCCAGCCAGCACTGGTGCGTGGAGATGACGCAAGGCAATGGTGAGGTAGCCACGCTCGCCACCGCGGTGTTCGCCGAGCGCCGACCCTCGTGGTCGCACTCCGGGGCGAGCTACCCCGGCGCAAAGCCGTTCGCGGAAACCTTGCCCTACACGAAAATCTCCGTGCCCTGGGTCAAGCAGTACGATTTCCGCTTTGTCGAGGGCGAGCCGAAATACGGCAGCACATCCTCGTCGGCGCCTCCGGAAACGTACTCAAAGCTGTGGATCGGCGACAGCGTGCCGCGCAAGATCGACTTTCTCTCGCTGCTCGCGATGTCGGATGCGTTCTTTGCCCGCATCTTCCATGCCAAGCGCGACTTCGTGCCGTTCGGCACGGTGTCGCTGACGACCTATTTCCATGTCTCGGCCGAAGATCTTGCCGCCGAGGGCATTGCGCGCGTGCTCGGCGTTGCCGACGCCAAAATCTTCCACAAGAGTTATGGCGACCAGAACGGCGAATTGTGGTCGCCAAACGGACGGCTGCTGGCAACGACCACGCAAATCGCGTATTTCAAGGCGTGAGGGAACGATAGCGAGCGGCAGCCGTTCGGAGCTTCATGTCAGACGTCAGCGAGCCGAACCAGCCCCGCATCGCCCTTCTCGGCGTTCCCATCGAAATCGGCGCCGCGCAAGCCGGCACGCTGATGGGACCCGACGCGCTGCGCACCGCCGGTATCGCCCGCCTGCTTGAGCAGCTGAACTTTTCCGTCGAGGATTTCGGCAACATCGCGCGACCGTCCGTCATCGCGGACATGCCGCCGCCGGCGAATGCCAAATATTACGACGAGGTCAAATCCTGGATTCGCATCCTCAGCGAACAAGCCTATTCGCTCGCCCGCTCCGGCGCCGTTCCGATCTTCATGGGCGGCGACCACTCGCTCTCGATGGGATCGGTGAACGGCGTCGCGCGCTACTGGCAGGAAATGGGCCGCCCGTTGTTCGTGCTGTGGCTCGATGCGCATGCCGACTACAACACGCCGGAAACGACGGAGACGGGCAACATGCACGGCATGTCGGCCGCCTTCCTGTGCGGCGAGCCCGGCCTCGATCATCTGCTCGGCAATCAGCCGCGCGCGTCCATCACGCCCGACCAGCTCGATTTGTTCGGCATCCGCTCGATCGATCCGCTTGAAAAGAAGCTGGTGCACAGCCGCCGCGTTGCGATTGCCGACATGCGCGCGATCGACGAGTTCGGTGTCGGCGTGCTGATCCGCCGCCTCATCGAGCGCGTCAAGGCGAAGAACGGCGTGCTGCATCTCTCCTTCGACGTCGACTTCCTCGATCCCGCGGTCGCGCCCGGCGTCGGCACCACCGTGCCGGGAGGAGCCACCTATCGCGAGGCGCATCTGGTGATGGAGCTGCTGCACGATTCGGGACTTGTACGCTCGCTCGATATCGTCGAGCTCAATCCGTTCCTCGACGAACGCGGCCGCACCGCGCGCGTTGCCGTCGAGCTTGTCGGCAGTCTGTTTGGATTGCAAATCACCGACCGGCGCACGCCGACCAATGCGGTGTTTCCCGACGGCACCTGAAATAGATGCATGCGCGCGATGATACCTGACGTAGTGATGCAGCACTGACTTCGCGACAACGCAACATCGTCCGCTTCCTCGTAGTTCTACGGCCCCCGTGATTAACAGGAACAACAGAAACAAGGTTTATCCCTGACGCGTAGCCTTCTCGCCAATCGGGGACATTACGTGCCTGTATCCATCTTCAATCGGCTCGCCCTCGTCGGGCTCGTCGCAGCAGTGGCCGCCGCCGGCCTGATCGGCTTCGCAAACTTCGGCTTCAGCGCCGTGCTGGTCGGCGAGACCCGCCAGACTCAGCCCAGCCCGAAAGCCGCCGCTGCCATCGACGCGATGAAGGCGGAATATCGCCGCCCGGCGATGATCCCGTTCCCGAAGGAAAATCCCTACGCGCCCGAGAAGGCAGCACTCGGCAAGAAGCTCTATTTCGATACCCGCCTCTCGATCACCTCGGCGCAGTCCTGCGCGAGCTGCCACAGCCCGGGCTTCGGCTGGGGTGACGGACTGGCCGTCGGCGTCGGGCACGGCATGGCCAAACTGGGCCGGCACTCGCCGACCATCATCAATGCCGCGTGGGGTGCGGTCTTCATGTGGGACGGCCGGCTCGCGAACCTCGAGGAGCAGGCGCTCGGTCCGATCCAGGCGGCGGGCGAAATGAACATGCCGCTCGATCAATTGATGGCGCGTCTTGCTTCCATCGCCGAATACAAGCCGCTGTTCGAGGCCTCCTTTCCGGGCGTCGGCCTGAAACCCGCCACGCTCGCGCAAGCCATCGCGACGTATGAGCGGACCGTCGTCTCGGAACAGGCGCCGTTCGATCTCTGGATCGAGGGCAACGAGAAAGCCATTTCCGAAGATGCCAAGCGCGGCTTTGTGCTCTTCAACACCAAGGCGCTGTGCTCCGGCTGCCATGAAGGCTGGAATTTCACCAATGACGGCTTCCAGGACATCGGCCTCGCCAGTCCGGATATCGGCCGCGGCGAATTCATGCCCGGTGTCGTCAAGATGAAGCACGCGTTCAAGACGCCCGGACTGCGCGAAATCACCCGGCGCGTTCCGTTCATGCACGACGGCTCGCTCGCCACACTCGAAGCGGTGGTCGAACATTACGACCATGGCGGCGTCGACCGGCCGAGCCGCTCAGATCTGGTGAAGCCGCTTGGCCTCACGCCACAGGAGAAATCCGAGCTGGTCGCCTTCCTGAAGACCCTGACCAGCAATCTGGACCCGACCACCGTGCCGGTCCTCCCTCGCTAAATCGATCCACGTCAACCGCAGGACTATCTAGATGCGCAAACCGGTCTCCCTCGCTCTCGCCATCCTTGCCGGCCTCTCGGCCGGTGCTTTTGCCGCCACCAGCGCTACGATCACGCAGAAGGGCCGCGTGTTCTCGTCCGAGAGCGTCAGCATCAAGAAGGGCGACGCGGTGACCTTCGTCAATGACGATACGGTCCCCCACAACATCGTCTCCACCAGCAAGGGCAACGAGTTCAATCTCGGATCGCAGGCGCCGGGCGCGTCCACGGACGTGACGTTCAAGGATGTTGGCGAGGCACTGGTGATCTGCGCCATTCATCCGCGGATGAAGATGACAGTGAAGATTACGGACTAATCCCAGGGGCGCGCGCCGGAGAATCTCCATGTCGATCCGCTACAAGTTCTTTTGCGCCTTCAGCGTCGTTATCGCCCTTGCCGGTGGATTGGCGTTCTACGGCATGCGCGGCATCTCTACGTCGGGCGATCTTGTGGTGCGGCTCTACGATGGGCCGCTGATGGCCATCAATCATGCGCGTTCGGCACACGCGGCATTGAACGACGCGCGGCTTCTGATGCAGGCCGGGCTGCGCGAGGGCGCGCCAAAGGAAACGGTCGCAAAATTCGAAAAGCTGCTCGCAGGAATCGCCGACGACCTGAAAGTCGTTCGTGAGCGCGTCAAGACCAAGGATGTCACCACGGCCCTGGTGCGAGCCGAAACCGGGCTGCGCGACTGGTCGGAAACCGGACTGAAGATCATCAAGCCGCAGGCTGGCGGCGTTACCGCGCTTCCCATGCTGTCCTCGGTGACCAAGGCAGGCGACACCGCGGTAGCCGCCGTCGATGATCTGGTGGAGATGGTGGCTGCCTATGGCTTCGATGTCCGCACCGAGGCCGAGGCGACGGTTACTGCCGCTCACACCACCATGCTTGCGCTGGCGATTGCCACCGCGCTGATCGGGCTGACGCTCGCGATCGCTTTCGCGCACTCCATGAGCAAGCCGATCTTCGCCGCGATGCGGATCGCCGAGCGCGTCGCCGCCGGCAACTTCACCGACCGGATCGAATCGAAGCGGCGTGACGAACTCGGACGCCTGCTGAAATCGCTGGCCGTGATGCAGGCCGGCCTGAAGGTCCGCGCCGAGGAAGAGGCTGCGCTGATGTCGTCGAAGGACCAGGCGAACTCCGAGCAGGTCAGCCGGCGAAGGCATATGGAGGCTGAAATCGAGGCCTTCCGTTCCACCATCACCTCCGTGCTTTCAGATACGGATGCAACGACCGGGGAATTGACCGAGACCGCGCGAACCCTGTCTTCGATCGCCCAGGAAGCCGGGCAGCAATCCGCCGAGACGGCCTCGAGCGCGGACGAGACCTCCGCCAACGTGCAGACCGTTTCGACGGCCGCGGGGCAGCTCGGCGACTCCGTGCAGGCCATCGAAGGCCAATTGCACGAAGCCACCAATATCGTCCGGCGCGCCTCGGGCATGGCGGAAGACGCCAACGAAACCATGGGAACGCTCGCGAGCGCCGCCCAGCACATCGACGAGGTGGTCGGCTTCATCCGCACCATTGCCGGACAGACCAACCTGTTGGCGCTCAATGCCACCATCGAGGCGGCGCGGGCCGGCGAAGCCGGACGCGGCTTCGCCGTGGTTGCCTCGGAAGTGAAGGCGCTTGCCATCCAGACCGCCAAGGCCACGGAAGAAATCTCCTCCCAGATCGCCGAAGTGCAGTCGGCCACCAAGCGGGCCGTGGACAATGTCGGCGCCATCACCGCCGTGATGGGAGAGATCGACAGTTTTACCGCGACGATCGCCTCTGCCGTGAACCAGCAGAACGCAGCGGCCGCCGAGATCACCAAAAACATCCGCCAGGCAGCCGACGGCACCGCCAGCGTCGCGCGGGGCATCGCGGGCACGGCGGCTGCGAGCGAGACCACTAACCGCTCGGCCGACATGGTGCTCAATTCCGCACGCGACCTGTCGCGGCAGGCAACGGAGCTGCGCGCCTCGGTCGACCGCTTCCTGTCCAACGTGGCGGCATAAAAAAGGGCGGCTCACCGAGCCGCCCTGCACACACCCGGCATGGGTCTGTCAGATCATTCCGCCGCCAGCTTCACTTCGGGAGCTGCGGCGCGGACGTCGGCATCGACCTGCGCTTCGAACTTTGCAAAGTTCTTCTGGAACATGCCGACCAGCGCACGCGCGGTCTTGTCGAACTCGGCCTTGTCGGCCCAGGTCTTGATGGGATCGAGGATGTGCGGCTCGACGCCCGGCAGCGAGGTGGGCACCGCGAAGCCAAAATACTTGTCGGTGCGGAAATCGGCTGAGCGCAGCGAGCCGTTCAGCGCCGCGGTCAAAAGCGCCCGCGTCACCTTGATCGGCATGCGGCGGCCGGTGCCGTACTTGCCGCCGGTCCAGCCGGTGTTGACCAGCCAGCAATCGACATTGTGCCTGGCGATCAGCTCGCGCAGCAGATTGCCGTAGACGGAGGGATCGCGCGGCAGGAACGGCGAGCCGAAGCAGGTGGAGAATTCCGGCTGCGGCTCGGAGCCCAAGCCGCGCTCGGTGCCGGCAACCTTCGCGGTGTAACCGGACAGGAAGTGATACATCGCCTGCGCCGGCGTCAGCTTTGCGATCGGCGGCATCACGCCGAACGCGTCGGCGGCGAGCATCACGACGTTCTTGGGATGACCGGCACGGCCGGTGCGCGATGCATTCGGGATGAAATCGAGCGGATAGGCGGAACGGGTGTTTTCGGTTTTCGAGCCGTCGTCGAAATCAGGCACGCGGGCGGCGTCGAGCACGACGTTTTCAAGCACCGCGCCGAAACGTTTGCTGGCGGCGTAAATCTCAGGCTCGGCTTCTCCGCGACAGCTTGATGCACTTGGCGTAGCAGCCGCCTTCGAAATTGAAGATGCCGTCCGCGCTCCAGCCGGTCTCGTCGTCGCCGATCAGCGTGCGCTTCGGGTCGGCCGAGAGCGTGGTCTTGCCGGTGCCGGACAGGCCGAAGAAAATCGCGCTGTCGCCGTCGGGGCCGACATTGGCCGAGCAGTGCATCGGCATCACGCCCTTTTCCGGCAGATAATAGTTCAGCGTGGTGAACACGCTCTTCTTCATCTCGCCGGCATAATAAGACCCGCCGATCAGGACGATCTTGCGGGCGAAATCGATCGCGACAACGTTCTCCGAACGCACGCCGTGGCGTTTGGGATCGGCGCGGAAGCTCGGCAGGTCGATGATGGTCAATTCCGGCACGAAGCTCGCGAGCTCCGAGGTCTCGGGGCGGATCAAGAGCGTGCGGATGAACAGCGAGTGCCAGGCGAGTTCGGTGAAGACGCGGGTCTTGATGCGATGGCTCGGATCGGCGCCGCCATAGAGATCCTGCGCGAACAGCGTCATGCCTTCGGCATGCTTGAGGAAGTCGGCGTAGAGCGCGGAAAACTGATCCGAGGTGATCGACTGGTTGCCGGCCCACCACATGTTCTTGTCGGTGGTGGCGTCGCGAACGGTAAACTTGTCCTTCGGGCTGCGGCCGGTGAACACGCCGGTATCCGCGCAGAGCGCACCATCGGCCGAGAGCACGGCTTCGCCCGCGCGCAGCGAATGCTCATAGAGTTGCGGCGCACCGTAATTCCAGTGCACCCCCTTGAGATTTTTTAAGCCGAATTTGTCGGCGCCGAAGGCACCGTTATGCACGCCCGTCTCTTGCACGAAGAACCTCCTCGAACCCGCGTATCTCGATCGCGCGATTGCCGCCAAACGCGCCTCTGTCGCGGTGACCTCCTATATAGCCTTCCGGCCACGGTCCGGCGACCTAATACTAATGAACGCCGGGCTTGCCAAGCCGATCCCGGAATATTTGGTTTATTCCATGACGGGCCTTGATCCGGCTCAAATATTTCCGCAGTGCGAGGGACGTTTGATAGCGCTATCAAGCGACGATCGGCGTGCAGAATCACGGGGCACGCCCCATTGCATCGCACAATCAGAAGCTTACCGGGCCGCTCCTTCGCCGATCAGGGCGAATGGCCCCCAGAAGCCGGGATAGGCATTGCGCGGCGACGAAGTGTCGTTGAGATACGCGAGCATGGCCTGGCGCAGCGCCTCGGCGCGGCCAAGTTTGGGATCGGCCTTGAGGCGATCGAACGTCGAAATGGTGAGCCGCGTGGCGGCCGCCGAGTCGACCGACCAGTGCGTCACCAGCAACGCACGCGCGCCGGCGTAGAAGAAGGAGCGCGCGAGGCCCGACAGCGCTTCGGCGCCGGGCTTGTCGCCGGCAATGGTGTTGCAGGCCGACAGCACCACCCAATCGGCATTGAGTTTCAACTGCGCGACTTCGCTCGAGGTCAGCAGGCCATCATCGAGTTCAGACGGACGTGCGGGAATGCTGAGCGCCAGCGACGGCTCGGCGAGGCCCTTCACGTCGCCCGCAACGAGGCCATGGGTGGCAAAATAGACGATGGCGTAATCGGCAAGCGGCGTGCGCTTCAGCGTGGTCTCGCTGGCGTCAACGCCGAGATGGATGTCGGAGGCGGGAACGCCGAGATCCTTTGCCACCGCATTCAGTTCGTCGGCGGTGTCGGGAAGTTGCGGCAGCGATTGCGCGAGCCTGGTGCGATCGACGCCGGCGCCGCGCCAGAATTCGGTATAGGCGCCGGTCACCACGCTGCGCGATACCGTCTTGATGGCGGCGCGCTTGTCGCCGGCTTCCCTGGACGGATCGAACAGCGGATCGCCAAAACCGGTCATCGGCTTGATGCCGGGATCGCGGCGCGCCAATGCGCGCAGCGCCTTCAGGCTGGTCACCGACGGCAGCACTGAGACCGCCTGACGTTTCAACAGCCAGGCTGCATCGCGATAGCCCTCGAATTTTTCCGGGATCGCCTGAACCGGCTTTTCCGTCACCAGCAGATGAAACGGCAGCGCCGTCAGCGCGCCCGACGGCGCGATCAGCAGGCTGCGCTTGTTCTTGACCAGCGGCTCGAGCGGCCCGAGCAGCGAATTGTAAAGCTCGTTGGCGAGCGCCAGATCGAACAGGCCGGATTTTCCGGAGGCCTCGGCCAGATCGGCGAGATCGAGGCCGCGCCGGAACGCGGCGATCTTTTGCGAGAGCGCTTCGGCGCCTAACGGCAGCGGCTTCCAGTCAAAGCCCTCGCGGGTGATGGCGAACGCAAAACTTTCCTTCTCGGCGACCGCAAACAGCACCATCGCCTCGTCGCTGGAAAGCAGCCCCTGAATTTCCTTTGCCGTCATCGGCAATGGATTCGACAGCGCGGAGTAATCGGGAAATTCTTTTGCCAGCGTTTTTTGCAAGGTGGCGCGCTCGCCGGCAATGGCGACCAGCCGGGCTTTGGCGCGCGCCTCAGAAGCGGCATCGCGTTTGGCGCGATCTTTCGAGACCGCCGTAACGATCGCCTTGTCCAGCGCATCGGCTTCGGAGCCGAGGTCCTGTTCCCGGCGCACCAGTTCGGCGAGGCGGTCGTTGCCGGCGGCGATCCGCACCGCGAGCTTGTTCACGGCGGATGCGGCGGAGGATTGCGTGCCGCGCTGGACCGCATTGAGTGCGTCGTCCAGCGCCTTTTCGGCCGCCAGCAATTGCTGGCGTTGCGCATCGAACAGCACCGGAAGCGCGACGCGTAGCTGGGCGCGGCCGCCGCCGATCATCCGCTGCACCAGCGGCAGGGCATCCGCCGCACGTCCTTCGGCGCGGTAGAGGAAGGCGAGATTGTTGGCCGATATCGCGGTATCCGGATGATCGGCGCCGACCGCGCGCTCGCGGATCGACAGCGCGCGCTGATACAGCGGTTCGGCGTCAGTGAGGCGGCCCCGCCGCTCATAAAGGTCCGCCAGATTGTTCAGCGAGCGCGCGACATCGGGATGATCGGACCCGAGCACCTTTTCGCGAATCGCCAGCGAGCGCCTGATCAGCGGCTCGGCCTCAGCGTAGCGGCCCTGAACCTTGCTGACCTGGCCGAGATTGTTCAGCAGGGTCGCGACGGCGGGATGTTCAGGCCCGGCCGCTTTCTCGTAGATTGCGAGCGCCCGCTTGAACAGCGGTTCGGATTCGTGATGGCGGCCCTGCTTCTCATGGAGCGTCGCCAGATTGTTCAGCGATTGCCCGAGATCGGGATGTGAAGGCCCAAGCGATCTTTCGCGGATCGAAAGCGCACGCCGAAACAGCGGCTCGGCGTCGGCAAAACGCTCCTGACGCTGATAGAGCGCCGCGAGGTTGTTCAGCGTCGGCGCCACCTCGACCGAGTCGAGACCGCCCGCCTTCTCGAAGATCGTCAGCGCGCGCTTGTAAAGCGGTTCGGCCTCGGCGTCCTGCCCGGTGCTGCCATAGAGCATGCCGAGATTGTTGAGTGCGGCCGCGACATCGCGATGGACCGGACCATGGGTCTTTTCCATGTCCGCCAGGAATTTTTGCGCCAGCGGAACGGCTTCTGAATATTTGCCGGCCTTGCTGAGCTCGGCGATCTCCGCGCTGCGCGCGCTCGCGCTTTGCGCCAGCGAAGGCGCGGTAAGACAGGTGCTCGCGGCCAGCGCCAGCCATAACGACAGTGCAAATCGATTGCGGGATTTCATGGATTGCGGACTTTTGTTGCATGGCCGCCCGGGAGGGCTAGCGGCCATGCATGGGTCGCGGCAGGGCCTGCGCCCGTTCAAATGCCGCCGCCGGGAATCCGTTAACCCTTTGACCGGGCTTCGCCCACCAGCCGCACCAGCATCTTGCGCAGTTCAGTTCCACTGGTGACCCGCTCCGGGAAATCCAGCCGCAGGGTCTGGCTGCCGGCCTGCATATCCATCCCGTCGGGGTCGCAGCCGGTGCAGGCCCAGTCGGCGGCCTCCGCGCCGAGCAGTTTTGTGGCGTAGAGATTCATGGCGTCGCGGTGATCTTCATTCATGTGCTCGACCGCGCCCTGTTCGGCCTCCAGCAATGACGCCGCATCCGAAATATCGGTCAGGAATTGCGCCGGCTTGAGGTCGATAATTCGCCCGAATCCGGCCACCAGATGCAGCCCGGACGGGACTGATCCGGAAAAAGGAAAAATCCTTGAAATCGACAAAGGCTTCCGCCGACGGGTGGGCATTGAGATAGCGCCGGCGCAGCACCGCGGCGTCCTCGCCAGCCGCCTCCTTCGCCCTGCCCGCCAGCATGATCCGCGCGCCCTCGAGCGGATCGCCACTCGCGCGCTCGTCGAGCATCAGCGAGACCCGGTCATCTGCCAGGATATTCTTCGTGTGCACGGCAAGGCGCGAGATCAGAAGGATCGGCGAACCGTCGGCATGAGCGGCGACATTGACGAGGGAACAATAGGGATCGCCGCTTCCGGCCATCAGCGTCGCCAGCGCCCCCTGCCGGCTCCGCCGGAGCAGCGATCGGGCCAGTTTAGAGGGGTCAAAATCAGTGGTGGGCTGCATCAGGAATTTCCAGCTCATGTTATTGCAATCAAGCCCTTTTTCGGGCTAAACGGGGTATTGGTCACGCCAAACCCCAGGACGGGTTTTCGCGGAACTCGGTCACACTTCAGCCCAGCTTGCATTGCTCGGTTGACCGGTTCAAAGCCCATTTATGCGGCGGATCGCTGGATTGCTCGCCGTTTTGGCCACTCTCTATCGAAAGCAGGCTCATGCCCACAATCGCCCTGGTCGATGACGACCGCAACATTCTTACATCGGTCTCGATCGCGCTCGAAGCCGAGGGCTATCGGATCATGACATATACGGATGGTGCCTCGGCGCTGGATGGTTTCCGCACCAGCCAGCCGGATCTGGCGATCCTCGACATCAAGATGCCGCGCATGGACGGCATGGAGACGCTGCGGCGGCTCCGCCAAAAATCCGATCTGCCGGTGATCTTTCTCACCTCCAAGGATGAAGAGATCGACGAATTGTTCGGCCTCAAGATGGGCGCCGACGATTTCATCCGCAAGCCATTCTCGCAGCGCCTTTTGGTCGAACGCGTCAAGGCCGTGCTGCGCCGCGCGGCGCCAAAGGACCCGACCGCCGTACCGAAGGAGCCCGATGCGCGGGCGCTGGACCGCGGTCTGCTGCGGATGGATCCGGAGCGCCATACCTGCACCTGGAAGAACGAGCCGGTGACGCTGACGGTGACGGAATTCCTGATCCTGCAGGCCCTGGCGACCCGCCCGGGCGTGGTGAAGAGCCGCAATGCGCTGATGGATGCGGCCTATGACGACCAGGTCTATGTCGACGACCGCACCATCGACAGCCACATCAAGCGGCTGCGCAAGAAGTTCAAGGTCGTGGACGACGATTTCGAGATGATCGAGACGCTCTACGGCGTCGGCTACCGTTTCAAGGAAACCTGATTTCCGCTAGAGCATGATCCGGAAAAGTGGGAACCGGTTTTCCGAAAAGGACTCGCTTTGCGCGGAGATGCTCAGACAGATAAGGGGCGCGGACAGGCCATTGTTAGCCATTGTTAACTGACTCGGCTGCCCGGCTTGCGCTAGGATGCGGCGGCGCGGGGACTCAAGAGTAAAATCGCAACAACCGGCAGTGTTGGCCATTGCTTGATCGAACGCAGCCTGATCCGGGCCGGAACAACGAGGGCGCCTCGGCGCAGCTCGCGCTCGACAGCGTTGCCGGCGAAAAGCCCGCTGAAAAAGCCTGGCAGCGGCCGCTGGGCTGGCTGCGCCGCGCCGGACAGTTTTTCTTTGCGCTGTCCTTTTCCAGCCTCACCCGCCGCATCGTCTCGCTCAATCTCGCTGGCCTCGTCGCGCTGGTCGCGAGCATCCTCTACCTCTCGCAGTTCCGCGCCGGCCTGATCGAGGCGCGCGCGCAGAGCCTTCTGGTGCAGGCCGAGATCATCGCGGTGGCGATCGCGGCGTCCGCCACCGTCGAGACCAGCACCATCACCATCGATCCCGACCGCCTGCTGGACCTGAAGCCCGGTGAAAGCTACGGCGTGCCGGAAGAATATTCCGATTTCCCGATCAACCCCGAGCGCGTCGCGCCGGTGCTGCGACGGCTGATTTCACCGACCAATACCCGCGCCCGCATTTTCGACCGCGACGGCGGGCTGATCCTCGACAGCCGCAGTCTGTTCAGCCGCGGCGACGTGATGCGCGGTGAACTGCCGCCGCTGTCGGACAAGGCCAATATACTCGAACGGACGACGATCGGGATCCGTACCTGGCTCAACCGCGGCGACCTGCCCCTCTATCGCGAACTCGGCCCCGAGGGCGGCAGAGGCTACAGGGAGGTTGCGCAATCGCTCGACGGCCAGAAGAGAAGCATGGTGCGCGTTACCGACCGAGGCGCGGTCATCGTCTCGGTCGCCGTTCCCGTGCAGCGCTTCCGCGCGGTGCATGGCGCGCTGATGCTGTCGACGCAGGGCGACGACATCGACCAGATGGTGACCGCCGAGCGGCTGGCGATCCTCAAGGTCGGCGGCGTGGCGGCCGCCGTGATGATCATGCTGTCGCTGCTGCTCGCGAGCACCATCGCAGGTCCGGTGCGGCGGCTTGCCGACAGCGCCGAACGCGTCCGCCGCCGCATCCGCACCCGCGTCGAAATCCCGGATTTCACCCGCCGCCGCGACGAGATCGGCCATCTGTCCGGCGCGCTGCGCGACATGACGGATGCGCTTTATAACCGCATCGAGGCGATCGAGATGTTCGCCGCCGACGTCGCCCATGAACTGAAGAACCCGCTGACCTCGATGCGCTCGGCGGTGGAAACCCTGCCGCTGGCGCGCAACGAGCAAAGCCGCGCGCGGCTGCTTGCGGTGATCGAACACGACGTCAAGCGGCTCGACCGGTTGATCTCGGATATCTCGGACGCCAGCCGGCTCGATGCCGAACTGCAGCGGCAGGACATGACGCTGGTCGACATCCGCCGCCTGCTGACGACGCTGACCACGGTCGCCAACGAGACCCGGCTCGGCCATGACGTCGCGGTCGAAGTGCGCTTCGAGGGCCGCGGCTCGAACGATTCGTTCTCGGTGCCCGGACATGACTCGCGGCTCGGACAGGTGGTCTCCAACCTGCTGTCGAACGCGCAATCCTTCTCGGAGCCCGGCAACAAGGTGCGCATCATCTGCCGCCGCGTGCGCGCGGAAGTCGAGATCGTGGTCGATGACGACGGGCCCGGCATCCGCGAGGACGCGCTCGACCGGATCTTCGAGCGCTTCTACACCGACCGGCCGCATCAGGGCTTTGGCCAGAATTCCGGACTGGGGCTTTCGATCTCGAAGCAGATCATCGAGGCCCATAACGGTCGCATCTGGGCCGAGAACCGCTCGGGTCCCACCGACGAGGATGGCGGGCCGACGGTCGCGGGCGCGCGTTTCGTGGTCAGGCTGCCGGCGCAATGACGGGCAAATCAACCGCAACTGTGCACGCCTCCGCGGTGCGGGTGGGCGAGCGCGCCGTGCTGATCCGCGGCCCCTCCGGTTCCGGCAAATCCCGCCTCGCCTTTGACCTGATTCTGGCCGGCCGGTCGGGTCAAATTCCACCCGCGATTCTGGTCGGCGATGACCGTGTCCATCTCGACACAAGCGGCGGAAATCTGGTGGTGCGGCCGGCGGCCGAACTGGCCGGCCTGATCGAGATTCGCGGCCTCGGCATCCGCCGGATCGACCACGCCGGGGAGGCCGTCGTTGGCCTCGTGGTCGATCTCGCCGCTGCGGACGCCGAGCGGCTGCCTGCGGCCGAAGCACTCACTACTATTGTTGATGGTGTTGAAATACCGCGAATCCCCGTAAATCTACGGGATTCGCCTATGCCACTGATTGCAGCCGCACTGACGACAACCGCCGGTTCGGAGCCAGGGCCTACCTTCGGCTGATTGCTGGAAGGGGATTGGTAACCATATAAGCCCCACTATCGCGACCGAATAAGACCGGCGCATGCTTCCCGATTTACCGCCATTTTCCGGGAGAATCGCGACGGTCCCCTCTTGCGCGGGGGCGCTGGATGGTCAAAGTGGCGCGTTCGTGCGGTGCACCAAAAAGCACCCGCGAGGAGTTTCCCGATGATTGGTCTAGTGCTTGTGACCCATGGGCGCCTTGCCGACGAGTTCAGGGCGGCGCTCGAACATGTCATGGGTCCGCAAAAGCAAATCGAAGCGGTCACGATCGGCGCCGAAGACGATTCGGATTTATGTCGAAGTGACATCATCGAGGCGGTGAACCGCGTCGATAGCGGCGATGGCGTTGCGATCCTCACCGACATGTTCGGCGGAACCCCCTCCAACCTTGCGATCTCCTGCATGAGCCGCCCCAAGGTGGAAGTGCTCGCAGGCATCAATCTTCCCATGCTGGTCAAGCTCGCCAAGGTGCGCGAGGAGCGCTCGCTCCCCGACGCGATCGCCATGGCCCAGGAAGCCGGCCGCAAATACGTCACCATCGCCAGCCGGGTCCTCGCCGGCAAATGAGCGAGGACGACGACGCGCCGCCCGCAAATGATGCCGGGACGGCCGTGCCGCCGGACGCCATTTCCCGCGAACTCCCCATCATCAACAAGCGCGGCCTGCACGCGCGGGCCTCGGCCAAATTCGTCCAGATGGTCGAGCGCTTCGAAGCGGAAGTGTGGGTGACGCGCGGCCGCGAAACCGTCGGCGGCAATTCAATCATGGGCCTGATGATGCTGTCGGCGTCGCCGGGCACCACGATCCTGGTCTCCGTCAAGGGCCCCGAAGCGCAAGCCGCGCTCGATGCGATCACGGCGCTGGTCGCGGACAAGTTCAACGAAGAAGGGATTTGAGTTCGTTCCTGAGGCGTGGGCAGAGGCGCCTCTTCCCTCGGCGCCGCTTGCCGGGAACGCCGATCAATCGCAGATGTGATCCGGTGAAGGGGTACAGGTCCATCGACGTGCATCCGGCCTTGCGGATAGAGCCCCTCACCCTAACCCTCTCCCCGCGAAGAGCGGGGCGAGGGAGAAGATTTAAAACGGATTGGTCACGATTCCGCCGTCCACCCGCAAGGCCGCGCCATTGGTGGCGCTGGCGGCTTTTGAGCAGAGATAGCAGATCAGATTGGCGACCTCTTCCGGCTGGGCATAGCGCTGCAGCAGCGACGCCGGCCGGCGTTCGGAAAAGGTGCGCGCGACGAGATCGTCGACCGTCGTTCCCATGCCCTTGGCACGCGCGGCAAGACGCACGGGCGCCATCTCGACCCAGGTCGGTCCCGGCAGCACCGAATTGACGGTGATGTTGGTACGCTTTGGTTTGCTCGGCCGCACCGCGCGCGATGTAGAGCTGGGCGGCTTTGGAAAAGCCGTAATGCACCATCTCCTTCGGCACGAAGATGCCGGAACTCGCTGGAGACGAACACGACGCGGCCCCACTCCTTGCCCTCGAGCATCCGCTTCAGATAATGACGCGTCAGCCGGACGCCGCTCATCACATTGACCTCGAACATTTTTGTCCAGTCGGCATCCTCGATGTCGAAGAACGCCTTGGGCTCGTAGATGCCGAGATTGTTGACGAGGATGTCGACATCGGGGAATTGCGCGGTCAGCGCCGCGCAGCCCTCGGCGCCGCCGAGATCCAGCACCGCGGCGTGCAGCTTCGCCGATGGCGTCGACTGCCTGATCTTTGCAAGGGCCTGATCGACTGCCGCCTTCTCGCGCCCGTTGACGATGACTTCCGCGCCCATCTGCGCAAGCCCCGCAGCCGTCGCGAGCCCGATGCCGCGCGTCGATCCGGTGACGAGCGCGCGCTTTCCGGTGAGGTCGATATCCATGCGTTTCCCCTGCTTGTTGCTTGTTGGTTGCTGCTTGTTGACGCCGCTCACTTCGCAGGCGGAACGATAAAAACCTTCCACGTGATCGCGGGACCGGGATGGCCCTGGAAGAAGCGCTGCGTCGTGATCGTCAGTTGCTCAAAATCCTTGCCGTTTTCCTTCATCCAGGCTTCGCAGACCGGCAACCGCCCATCGGTGGTGTCGCAGACCCCGATGAAGCCGAGTCGTTTTGCTTCTTCCAGCGACGTGAGGCCGGACGACCAGACTTCGCCCGGCGTGAACGGCGCCGGATGATCGGGGCTGTAGAAGGTGAGCGGCTCGCCCATCTCGGTGGTGCCGGCGACCACGGCCCAGCGCGTGCCGAAGCGCGAGCGCCAGGCCTGCGTCAGTTCGTGCGCCAGCTCGGAGCGCGCGCTATAGGTGGGCGAGCCGTTTGGATTGCGCGCGATTTCCTTCTCGGCGATCCAGCGCGAGGCGAGCAGCGCCAGCAGCGTGATCGCGAGCCAGATCGCAAGAATATTGAACAGCGCCCGCCGCCGCACCCGCAGCGCGGGGATCGCCACCAGCGCCAAGCGGCGTCAGGAAGAACAGCGAGATTCCCCAATCGGTCTTCATATAGATGGTGAAGGCCAGCGCGCCGAGCGGCGGTCCGACGGCGACGATGATCTGGATCAGCCAGACATTGAGCGCCTGGGAAAGATTGACGCCCGGATTGGGACCGCGCGACCAGTTGCCCGCGATGGCAGCCGGCGGCCACATCCATCGCCGCGAGCTCAACGCCAGTGCCAGCGTCGCCAGCGCCACCGGCACCGCCAGCAGCCAGGCATTGTGCAGGACGTAGCCGATCACGAGCTGGATGTTCTGGGCGCGGGACAGGTGACCATAGACGTCGCCGGCATAGGTCAGCGGAACGAAATCGACTTGTTTCAGCCAGATCAGATGCGGGGTCATCAGGATCGCGAGCACCACGATCGCGATCCACGGCGCCGGCGACTTCAGGAACCGCAGCCGCTGCGGATGGATCAGCGCGGCAAGCCCGATGGCGCCGATCATGGTCAGCACCCAGTATTTGGTCATCAGCGCCAGTGCGCCCGCGATGCCAAGCCAGCGGCCGGACCGCATATCGCATTTTTCGAACGCGTTGAGATAGGCCAGCACCACCAGCGGCAGCGTCACGAGTTGCAGCAGGTCCGGATTGTACTTGAAACCCTTGAAGTTGAAGATCGGATAGAGCGCGAGCATCACCACGACGAGAAAGGCCCGGCGCCGGTCCACCACGCGCAGCGCCGTGAACCACGAGATCACCATGCCGCAGCTGACGACCGTCATGGCGAGCGCATAGGTCGACCAGTTCGTGACCGGGAACAATTTGAACCAGAGGCCCGCGACCCATCCCGACAGCGGCGGATGCTTTCCGTAGCCTAACTGGAATTTCTGGCCCCATGCGAACGCTTCGGCGACGTCCATGTGGACGTCCTGTGCTGCCTTGAGATTGACCAGAATCAGCGTCCACAGCGCTGCATGCGCGGCGGCAAAGCCGATCACCAGCCAGAATCCGGCCTTGGGATCGCTGGCGCTCGCGACCAGCCACGCCGCCAGCCGGCGGAGCGAAAGCTTGCGATTGGCACGTGCTGTCGCGGGCTGGAGTGAAGCAGTCGGACATAGGCCTTTGCGTAGCGCGTTTTTAGCGGCAGTGGAATCAGCTTGGCGTGAAGAAGCCCCTTTAAAATGCTGCCATAAGGTTGCCCGCTTGGGGACGCGAATGCTATCCCGCGCCCATGACGACTGCCCCCATTTCCAACATCCGCAACTTCTCCATCGTCGCCCATATCGACCATGGCAAATCGACGCTGGCCGACCGCCTGATCCAGATGACGGGCGGGCTGACCGATCGCGAGATGGCGGGCAAGGAACAAGTGCTCGATTCCATGGATATCGAGCGCGAGCGCGGCATCACCATCAAGGCGCAGACGGTCCGGCTGAATTACCATGCCAAGGACGGCAAGGATTACATCTTCAACCTGATGGACACGCCGGGCCATGTCGACTTCGCCTATGAAGTCTCGCGCTCGCTGGCGGCGTGCGAAGGATCGCTGCTGGTGGTCGACGCCAGCCAGGGCGTCGAGGCGCAGACGCTCGCCAATGTCTACCATGCGCTCGATGCGGGGCACGAGATCGTGCCCATTCTCAACAAGGTCGACCTGCCCGCGGCAGAACCTGAGCAGATCAGGCAGCAGATCGAAGACGTGATCGGCATCGACGCCTCGGATGCTGTCTTGATCTCGGCCAAGACCGGCCTCGGCGTGCCCGACGTGCTGGAAGCCATCGTCACACGTCTGCCGCCGCCGCAAGGCGACCGCGACGCGACGCTGAAGGCGCTGCTGGTCGACAGCTGGTACGACGTCTATCTCGGCGTGGTCGTGCTCATTCGAGTGGTCGATGGCACGATGAAGAAAGGCCAGCGCATCCGCATGATGGGCACCAGCGCGGCCTATGACGTCGAGCGCGTCGGCTTCTTCACGCCAAAGATGACGCAGGTCGATGAACTCGGCCCCGGCGAGATCGGTTTTATCACCGCCGCGATCAAGGAAGTTGCGGATACGCGAGTGGGCGACACCATCACCGACGACCGCAAACCGGTCACCAAGATGCTGCCCGGCTTCAAGCCGGCCATTCCGGTGGTGTTCTGCGGCCTGTTCCCGGTCGACGCCGACGACTTTGAGACGCTGCGCGCGGCGATGGGCAAGCTGCGGCTCAACGACGCCAGTTTTTCGTTCGAGATGGAAACCTCCGCTGCACTGGGCTTCGGCTTCCGCTGCGGTTTTCTTGGGCTATTGCATCTCGAAATCATCCAGGAGCGGCTGTCGCGCGAGTTCGATCTCAATCTGATCGCGACCGCGCCGAGCGTTATCTACAAGATGCGGCTGACCGACGGCACCGAGATCGAGATCCACAACCCGGTCGACATGCCCGATATCGTCAAGATCGCCGAGATGGACGAGCCGTGGATCGAGGCCACCATCCTCACCCCCGACGAATATCTCGGCAGCGTGCTGAAACTGTGCCAGGACCGCCGCGGCTCGCAGAAGGAGCTCACTTACGTCGGCTCGCGCGCGATGGTGAAATACGATCTGCCGCTCAACGAAGTGGTGTTCGATTTCTACGACCGCCTGAAATCGGTCTCGAAGGGTTATGCCTCGTTCGACTATCATCTCACCGACTACAAGCCGGCCGATCTCGTGAAGATGCAGATCCTCGTCAACAACGAGCCGGTCGACGCGCTTGTCGATGCTGGTGCATCGCACCCGCGCGGAGGGGCGCGGCCGCGCCATGGTCGAGAAGATGAAGGAACTGATCCCGCCGCACATGTTCCAGATCCCGATCCAGGCCGCGATCGGCGGCAAGATCATCGCGCGAGAGACCGTGCGCGCGCTGCGCAAGGACGTCACCGCAAAATGCTACGGCGGCGACATCACGCGTAAGCGAAAACTTCTGGAGAAGCAGAAGGAAGGCAAGAAGAAGATGCGGCAGTTCGGCAAGGTCGACATCCCGCAGGAGGCTTTTATTGCCGCGCTGAAGGTGGATAGCTGATCTGCGGCTGCCGCTGCATCGTTCGCGACTTCGACGGCGATTTGCCGAACGCAACTCACAATCCGCTGATCCCTGCATTGGAGCAATGCCGTCCGTTATATTGCCCCCGGGCAACGGATAGGCCACGATCATCCCGCGCGCATCAAAAATACCAAAAGCGCCGGGGAAACGCATGAGCAAGCCCTCTCGATTCGACTACGGCTGGGTGGTTGTCGCGGCGGGCGCGCTGATGACCTGCGTCGGGTTCGGGACGATGCTGTCGCTCGCAGTGTTCCTGCAGCCGATTTCGAAGGCGATGGGCTGGACGACCGCGGGTGTGTCGGCGGCGGCGACGCTAAATTTCCTGTTCATGGGGCTCGCCGCATTCTTCTGGGGCGCGCTGTCCGACCGTTACGGCACCCGCATCGTGGTGCTGGCCGGCAGCCTGCTGCTCGGCCTTGGCCTCGTCACTGCGAGCCTGGCGCAGGAGTTGTGGCAGTTCCAGCTTTGCTTCGGCGTGCTGATCGGCATCGCCGCCGGCAGCTTCTATGCGCCGATGATGGCGCTGGCGAGCGCCTGGATCGACAAGCATCGCAGCCTCGCCGTGGCGCTGGTCTCGGCGGGCATGGGTGTGTCGCCGGTAACCGTTGCGCCTTCCGCAAGCATGCTGATCACGGCCTATGACTGGCGCACGGCGATGCTGGTGATCGGCATCGCGTCATGGGCGCTGTTGATCCCCGCCTGCTTCCTGGTGCGCCCGGCGCCGCACGGCACGGACGCGGCGACGACGAATGCATCCGGCGCGCCGGAGACCGAATGGACCGTGGCGAGGGCGTTGCGCACACCGCAATTCATCACGCTGGCGCTGGCGCACTTTGCCTGCTGCGCGGCGCATTCGGGGCCCATCTTCCATATGGTGAGCTACGCCATGATCTGCGGCATTGCGCCGCTGACCGCGGTCACCGTCTATAGCGTCGCCGGCATTTCAGGACTCGGCGGCCGTCTGTTACTCGGCGCGCTGGCGGATCGTCTCGGCGCCAAGCCGGTGCTGGTCACCGGCCTGCTGGTGCAGGCGCTGTGCATCGCGACCTATCTCGCGGTGTTCCAGCTCGGCGAATTCTATGCGCTGTCGGTGGTATTCGGCCTCGCCTATGGCGGGGTGATGCCGCTTTACGCCGTGCTGGTCCGCGAATATTTCGGCGCGCGCATCATGGGCACAATGTTCGGCGCGGTTTCCGCCTTTGCGAGCCTCGGCATGGCGCTGGGGCCGTGGGCCGGCGGCCTCGTGTACGATACGTTCCATGGCTACACATGGCTGCATGCCGGCTCGTTTGCCATCGGCCTTGCCGCGGTCGCGGTGGCGCTGAGTTTTCCGTCGAAACGAAAGCCGGAGCAGCCCTCGCTCGATCTCGGGCGCGCAGCCGCATGAGATCGCCGCACACATCTTGATCACGCCCGGCGGATGGGCCACCATCCACCCGCCCGCCAAACAGCAATCAAAAAGGGCACGGGGAGAGGCATGAACAAGGCTACCGCTATCGACCTCGTCGAACGCGCACGGGCGCTGGCGCCCCTGATTATCCGCGAGGCCGACGAAATCGAACGCACGCGACGGCTGACCGAACCTGTCGTCATCGGCGCTGGTCGAGAACGGGATGTACCGCGCGCTGCTGCCGAAGAGCCTCGGCGGCGCCGAAGCGCCACTCGCCATCTTCATGCAGATGCAGGAGGAAGTCGCCAAGGCCGACGCGTCGACGGCCTGGTGCCTCGGCCAGTGCAGCGTCTGCGCGGTGATATCAGCCTATATCGACCACGACGCCGCCGATGAAATCTTCAACACCGCACAGGGCATTCTTGCCTGGGGCGCCATCAACCATGACGTTCGCGCCGAACCCGGCGGCTATCGCGCCAACGCGCGCTGGGAATTTGCCTCAGGCGTGCGCCAGGCAAGCTGGCTCGGCGCGCATGTCCGCATCACCGAGGCCGACGGCACGCCGCGCAAGAAGCCGGATGGCTCGCCGGAAATCCGCACCATTCTGTTTCCGCTCTCGAGCGCCACCTTGTACGACGTCTGGGACGTGATCGGGCTGCGCGGCACCGGCACGGACTCCTACTCCGTCGACAACCTCTTCATATCAGAAAAATTCGCAGCGCTGCGCGACGAACCCTCGGCCTTGCGCGAGAAGGGGCCGCTCTACAAAATTCCGACCAACACGATCTACAGCATGGGCTTTGCCGCGACCTCGCTCGGCGTGGCGCGCGCGCAGCTCGACGCGGCGATCGAGCTTTCCCGCAAGAAGACGCCGCAAGGCCTCTCCGCGATGAAGGAAAACAGCGCGGTGCAGGGCCTGATCGGCCGCACCGAAGCAAAGCTGCGCCGCGCCCGCGCCTATCTGTTCGCGACCGCCGCCGAGGTCTGGGAAGATCTCGTCCGCGGCGCACCTCTGTCCGAAGCGCATCGCATTGCGATGCGTCTGGCCGCGACCTCGACCATTCATGAATCGACCGAGATCGTCGGCACCGCCTACCACATGGCCGGCGCCACCGCGGTGTTCCGCGCCAACGGCTTTGAGCGCCGGCTGCGCGACATGCACGCCATCAACCAGCAGCTTCAGGCCCGCGACACCCATTACGAGGATATCGGCAAGGTCGATCCTGTCGGGCAATCTCGCCGGGCCCCCGACGGGACGATGAGGCGGCCCGCGAAAAAGGCCGCCACCAGGCCGTCGCAAAACTCTGCGTTGGACGCGGTGTTCGACGCCTATCCAAAACCGGTGAAGGCAAAACTGCTGGCGCTGCGGCGGCTGATCTTCGATACCGCCAAAGCTACCCGCGGCGTCGGGGCGCTGGAAGAGGCGCTGAAATGGGGGCAGCCGAGCTATCTGACGCCGCAGAGCAAGAGCGGCAGCACGATCCGGATCGACCAGGTGAAATCGTCACCCGGCCAGTATGCGGTGTACTTTCATTGCCAGACCGATCTGGTCGAAACGTTTCGCGAGTTGTATCCGGAGCTGAATTTTAGCGGCAATCGCGCCATTGTGCTCGATGCCGCGGAAAAGCTCCCCGAGACCGAGCTGCGCCACTGCGTGGCGCTGGCGCTGACGTATCATTTGCGGAAGCGCGCGAAGTAGCCGATCACGCCGCCTCTGTCACCCCCGCCACGCCTCGCTGCGCGCTCAACAGCCCGACGATCTCCGCATTCGGCCGCGCCCGGCTGAACAGAAATCCCTGCCCCTCATGGCAGCCCTCGGTGCGCAGGCAGCTCAGCTCCGCCTCGGTCTCGACGCCCTCGGCGGTAATCGTCACGCCGAGACCCATGCAGAGGCTGATGATCGAGCGCACGATCGCCTGCGCGTCGCGGTTGGAACCGAGGTCGCGCACAAAGGAACGATCGATCTTGATCTTGTCGAACGGAAAGCTTCGCAGGTAGCTCAGGCTGGAATAGCCGGTGCCGAAATCGTCCATCGAGATGCGCACGCCGAGCGCGCGCAGCGCGTGCAGCGTCGCCAGCACCTGGCTGCTCTTTTCCAGGAGCAGCGTTTCGGTGATCTCGAGCTCCAGCCGCCGCGCCGGCAGCCCGGATTGCTTCAGCGCATCCATCACCAGCGCCAGCAGATTGCCGATCCGGAATTGCAGCGGCGACAGGTTGACGGCGACGCGGACGTCGTCGGGCCAAAGTGCGGCATCCATGCAGGCGCGGCGCAGCATCAAGGCGCCGAGCGAATTTCATCAGGCCGGTTTCTTCCGCGACCGGGATGAATTCCCCCGGCGAGATCATGCCGCGCTCCGGATGCGGCCAGCGCACCAACGCCTCGAAACCGGTGATGCGGCCGGTCGAAAGGTCGATCAGCGGCTGGTAATGCGGCTGCAACTGGTTGTTCTGGATTGCATCGCGCAGCTCGCTCTCGATCTTGCGGCGGCTCTGCGCGCGGGCGTCCATCTCCGCCTCGAAGAACGAGAAGGTGCCGCGAAAATCGTTCTTGGCGCGCGACAGCGCCATGTCGGCGCTCTTCAGCAGCTTTTCGAACTCATCGCCGTCGCCCGGCGACATCGCAATGCCGATGCTGGCGCCGATCACGACGGAATGGCCGTCGAGCAAATAGGGATCGGCAATCGCCTCCAGCAGGCGTTTCGCCAGCAGCACCGCTTCCTCGGGGCGCGTCACCCCGCTCCGCAGAATGGCGAACTCGTCGGAGTTGAGGCGGGCGAGTGCGTCTTCCTCGCGCAGCGTCGAGCGCAGCCGTTTGGCGACGCCGCGCAGCAGCTTGTCACCGACGCCATGGCCGAGCGTATCGTTGACCGCCTTGAAATTATCGAGGCCAAGCACCAGCACCGCGAGCTTTTCCGAGCTGCGTCTGGTTTGCATCAGCATGTCGTCCATCTGCTGCCGCAGCAGGTTGCGATTCGGCAGGCCGGTGAGGCCGTCATGCTGGGCCATGAAGGCGAGCCGCGCCTCGGCGCGTTTGCGCTCGGTGATATCCATCAGCGCCAGCAGCACCGCCGGCTGGTCGCCATAGACGAGTTGGCGGGAATAGATCGCAAGATCGATCAGCGTTCCGTCGGCGCGCACATGCTTCCAGGTCCGCGCGGTCTGCTCGTCGCTGGAGCGAGCGCCCGCCCATGGCACATCAGTATCGAACGCCTGGACGCTGCCAATGGTCAGCTTCTCGAACTCGGCGCGGCTATAGCCGTAATGTTCGACGGCAGCATCGTTGACGCCGAGAATGCGCTCATCGTCCAGCGCGCAGACGATCAAGGGAACCGGATTGGAGTCGAACAGCAGGCGGAACGAAGCTTCGCGCTGTTTCAGCTCGGAGATGTCGACGCGCAGGCCGATGACGCCGCCGTCCTCAGTCAGGCGCTCCTCGATCAGGATGACGCGGCCGTCGGCCAGGGTCTGCTCGTGGCGTGCGCCGGGCTGCTGGAGCCTTTCCAGCCGCTCGGCGATCCACGCTTCCTCGCGGCCGACTGCCTCGGGATAATCACCGCGTTCGACACCGACGCGGATAGTGTCCTGCAGCCGTGCGCCCGGTGCGAACAGGTCGGAGCTGCGGTTATAGATCTCGGCGTATTTCTTGTTCCAGAGGATGTAGCGGCCTTCGGCATCGAGGAACACGATGCCTTGCGGCAGGATGTCGATCGCCTCGCGCAGGCGCTCGTGGGATTTGCGCGCTTCCGCGATGGCAGTTTCCGCCTCGGCACGCTTGCGCACGATCTCGCCGATCTCGGCTGCGACGCGCCGGCTGCTGCCGCTGGAAAGTTTTGGGCTGGGTTTCGCCGGCCGGCCCGGGATGCGGGCGATCGCCGTGTGCTTTCTCTGTTTTGTTTTCTTTGGCCGAACCTTCGGCATTGTACGCCCCACACACACCCGCATTCTGCGAGAACCGAGTTCTCCGATAAGTGTCTGAAAAAATAGTATCTCTTGCCGGTCGGGCGGCTTCGCTTCGAGCGTTCCGATGCCTGTTTGGCAGGCGGGAGCACACGCGGCCGTTGGCGCGCATACAACTTTCGATTGATGCCAGGTGCCGCCGGCGACGCAAAACCGGCATTGGATATGACGGATCAGTGAAAAGCCGAATGCTTGCACAACGAATGCGCGCGCCCGCACGAAAATGTGCCAATGCGCGGCAGGGTTATCGAACGGTTAAGGTTGCGCGCCCGCCGGTCAGTAAATCTCGATCCGCGTACTGCCGCGTCCGTTGCGCTCGACCAGGGCATACAGCGTCGCCGCGTGCGACGGGTGCAGCCTGACACAGCCATGAGACGCCGGACCGCCGAGGCGGCGGAGGTCGGTGGTGCCGTGGATGGCATAGCCGTAATAGAAGAAGATCGAATGCGGCATGGGCGAGTTGTAGTATTTCTTCGAATACCAGCGACGCGCCATCATCTGCGGATGGAAGGTACCGCTCGGCGTGCTGTAGCCGCTGCGGCCGGTCGAGACCGGCCAAGCGTAGCGCGGCGATCCGTCGACGCTTACCGACATGCGCTGGGACGATTTGCTGATCTGGACGACAACGCCGGCATGCGCCGGCGCTACAACAAGCAACGAAACAAAAGCGGCTGCCAATGCAAGCCGTGCGGCTGACAATAACTTCATAATACGCCCTGCCCTGCTTTTTATGGAACCATGATTCCGTTCCGCAAAGCCGGTTGTAAAGGGCGCAAACCGGCGCAGCCGGGGTTAATCTTAACCCGTGGCTGCGCGATATATTACGATTGGGGGAAATCAGCCGATCGTGGCCGGCGCCCTTGGCCGTATCGGGCCATTCCGTGTTACCTTTCACAGGAACAGAGCGAGCCAATGACACCCCGCCAGTTTCTGATCCCCCTCTTGATATCCGTTGCCGTCAGCGCCTCACCGGCGCCGGCGCAGGACAAGGGCACGGTCGATGCGAAGCCGCTGCCGCCGCTGGCCAATCCCAATGATCCCAAGATCGGCGCGAAGGAGCTGTTTGCCCGCAAGTATTTGCCCGCGGCGGCGGACAAGCCGCGCGTGCTCGGCTTCTACGCACATGGCTGCATCGCCGGTGCCGAGGGACTGCCGCTCAATGGCGAGGCCTGGCAGGTGATGCGGCTGTCGCGTAACCGTTACTGGGCGCATCCCGACATGGTCGCGCTGGTGAAACGCCTTGCCATGAAAGCAAAGAAAGACGCGGGTTGGCACGGCATCCTGGTCGGCGACATGTCGCAACCGCGCGGCGGGCCGATGCTCACGGGACACGCCAGCCACCAGGTTGGACTGGACGCCGACATCTGGCTGACGCCGATGCCCGGCCGCCAGCTTTCACGCAACGAGCGCGAGGAGATGTCGGCGGTCATGATGGTCCGTCAGGACCGGCTCGATATCGACCCCAAAGTGTTTACGCCTGGCCATCTCGTGGTGATCCGCGCCGCCGCGCAGGAGCCGACGGTACAGCGCATCTTCGTCAATGCCGCGATCAAGAAGGCGCTGTGCCGCGAGGCCAAGGGCGACCGCGGCTGGCTGCACAAGGTGCGGCCGATGTACGGCCACGATTATCATTTCCACATCCGCATCAGATGCCCGCCCGGCAATGGCGAGTGCGAGACCCAGCCCGATCCCGGCGACGGCGAAGGCTGCAGCGCCGGCGATCTCGCCTTCTGGTTCAAGGATTCGGTCCTCCACCCGAAGCCGCCAAAGGTGCCGCCGAAACCAAAGCCGCCAATGACCATGGCGCAATTGCCGCCGGCCTGCCGGGCCGTGCTGAACCTGCCGGACGCGAAGCAGTAACGACGAGCGTCATGTGCACTAGCCGGAGAACAGCGATGAAGATTTGGCCTCTCCTTGTTTCATTGACGTTGGTCACCAGCGTGAACGCACAAACGCCCTATGCCGGCATGCAGGCACGTCCGATCAAGGCGCTTTCGGATCAGCAGATCGCCGACCTCAAGGCCGGCCGCGGCATGGGCCTGGCGCTCGCCGCCGAACTGAACGGCTATCCGGGCCCGCTGCATGTGCTTGAACTGGCCGACAAACTCGATTTGTCGACGGAGCAACGCACCGGCGTGCAGCGCTTGTTCGACCAGATGAAGGCCGAGGCCATGCCGCTGGGGTCGCGGCTGATCGAACAGGAGACCGATCTCGACCGGCAATTCGCCAACCGGACGGTGACGCCGGAAAGCCTCAAGACATCCATCGCCGCGGTAGCTACAACCCAGGGCGAACTTGCGGGAAACCCACCTGAAATATCATCTCTCGACCGGCGCCATCCTCAGCCCATCGCAAATGCTCAGATATGCAGAATTGCGCGGCTATGGCGGCGGTCATCGGCGCCATCACTAGCAGTTCTGCCGCTGCCCGGCGGGCTTTACCCGGCCCGCCAGACTGATATGGTCCGCAACTAGCGATATCCTGATCGACTGTCAGTCCGTCGGGATCACCGGAACGGCGCTTCCGCCTGTCGCACCCACCCAACCACCGCCTGATTTGCGCGCGCAAATGTGCGCTTGCGAACATGCATGGAGCGCCACGATGTACCGTCTTGCCGGATTTTTTGCTGCCTTCATCATCCTGCTCGGCGCGGTGCCTTCGCCCGCCGCCGCACAGGAGAAAAACCTTATCGTATTTGCCGCCGCCTCGATGAAGAACGCGCTCGACGATATCAACGCGGCCTACACCGCCAAGACCGGCGTCAAGATCACGGTAAGCTATGCCGCAAGCTCAGCGCTCGCCAAACAGATTGAACAGGGCGCGCCGGCCGACGTGTTTGCGTCCGCCGATACCGACTGGATGGATTATGCGATCGGCAAGAAGAGCATCAACGAACCGACGCGGGTCAATCTGCTCAGCAACTCCATCGTGCTGATTGCGCCGAAGGATTCCAAGATCGATAAGATTTCGATCGGACAGGGTTTCGATCTCGCAAAACTCGCTGGCGACGGCAAGATCGCAACCGGCGACGTGAAATCCGTGCCGGTCGGCAAATATGCCAAGGCGGCGCTGGAGAAGCTCGGATCGTGGCAGGCCGCGGAGCCGAAATTCGCGATGGCCGACAACGTGCGCGCGGCGCTGACGCTGGTGTCGCGCAACGAAGCCGCACTCGGCATCGTCTATTCGACCGATGCCAAGGTCGATCCCGGCGTGAAGATCGTCGGTACTTTCCCGGCAGATTCCCATCCGGCGATCGTCTATCCGCTGGCGGCGACTACGACCGCGAAGCCGGAAACGGCTGATTATCTCGCCTTCCTCCGCTCCACGGCGGCAAAAAACATCTTTGAAAAATACGGCTTCAAGTTCCTGCCCAGCCCGACGACCTGATGTTCGAGATATCGCCGAGCGAATGGACGGCAATCCTGCTGTCCTTGCGAGTCTCCATCATCGCGACGCTGGTGGCAACGCCGTTCGGCATCGCGCTGGCGTGGCTGCTCGCGCGCCGCAATTTTTGGGGCAAATCGGTGCTCGATGCGCTGGTGCATTTGCCGCTGGTGCTGCCGCCGGTGGTCACCGGCTATCTGCTGCTGCTGACGCTCGGACGCCGTGGGATGGTCGGTTCATGGCTTGCCGAAAACCTCGGCATCGTGTTTGCGTTCCGCTGGACCGGGGCGGCGCTCGCCTGCGGCGTGATGTCGTTTCCGCTGCTGGTGCGGCCGATCCGGCTCTCGATCGAAGCCATCGACCGCCGGCTGGAGCAGGCCGCCAGTACGCTCGGCGCCGCGCCGTGGCAGGTGTTTGCCAGCGTAACCTTGCCGCTGGCGCTGCCCGGCATTCTCGCCGGCATGGTGCTCGGCTTTGCCAAGGCGATCGGCGAGTTCGGCGCGACCATTACGTTCGTGTCGAACATTCCCGGCGAAACCCAGACCATTTCGTCGGCGATCTATTCGCTGATCCAGACGCCGGACGGCGACGCCGCCGCGGGGCGGCTCGTTATCGTTTCCATCGTCATCGCGATGGGCGCGTTGATTGCGTCGGAATGGTTCGCGCGGCGCGCCACAAAACGCCTGCATGGAAACTGAACATGCTCCGCGTTGAGGTCGTAAAACAGCTTGGCGAGTTTTCGCTGGAGGCCTCCTTCACCAGCGAAGGCCGCGTCACCGGGCTGTTCGGCGCATCGGGCGCCGGCAAGACCTCGCTGATCAACATGATCGCAGGGCTATTGCCGCCCGACCGCGGCGTCATCTCCCTCGACGGCGAAATCCTCGACGATACGGCCGCGCGCGTGCACGTCCCGCCGCATCGCCGCCGCATTGGCTACGTGTTCCAGGACGCGCGGCTGTTTCCGCATCTCGATGTGCGGCAGAACCTCGATTATGGGCGGCGGATGAACCGCCTCACGGAGGATCCGGCACAGCACGCCCGCGTCACTGATTTGCTCGACATCGGCCAGTTGCTCGACCGCCGTCCCGGAAAACTCTCCGGCGGCGAACGCCAGCGCGTCGCGCTCGGCCGCGCGCTGTTGTCAAAGCCGCGACTGCTGCTGCTCGACGAACCCCTCGGATCGCTCGATGAAGGCCGCAAGGTCGAGATCATGCCCTACCTCGTGCGGCTGCGCGATGAAGCCAATGTGCCGATGGTCTATGTCAGCCACGATCCCGCTGAATTGCGCCAGCTCGCCACCCAGATCGTGATGTTGAGGAACGGACGCGTGACCGCACTCGGCGGGGTGAAGGTGTTGACGCCAGCCTCGTGACCCCCAGGGTGAGGATATCACGCGCCTAAACGCCCGCCACTGACGACCATAGGTCCGCGAGCTTTCGCTTGAACGCCTGCGTGCGGGTCAGTTGCGGGCCTTCCACCTCGTCCTCCGGCAGGCGCAGGCCGACGACATTGACACGTCCGCCACTGATGCTGCGCGCCACCAGCACGATCGGATCGAGGACAAGTTCGGCGCCGTCCTTCGGCGCGTGGTCGAGATGGATGTCGAAATAATCCGACAGCGTCAGTTTGGCCTGCTCCTCGTCGACCTTCACGCCGTAAATCTCGGCCAGTTCGCCGAGCGTATGTTCGCCGGATACCGTGAAATCGCCGAGCAGATGCGGATCGGGCGCAGAGCTCGGCGCCATGTCGACAAAGAAGCGATCCAGCGCCTCGGCCTTTTCCGGCGGCGCCAGCAGATAGATGTAATCGCCGGCCGCGATCGGGTCGGCCTCCGCCGGCGAGAGAATCCGTTGGTCACGGATCACCAGCGTCGGTTTCGACCAGGATGGAATCAGCCCGCGGCGAAAATACAGGCTTTTCGACCGCACGGGATAGCCGACCAGTTGTTGCTCGAGCTGGCCGGGCAAATCCAGTTCGACGCGGCGCGGCCCGCGGTCGGCGCGCGGGAGTGCGACGTGCAGCCGCCGCGCCGCGGGCGCCAGCGTCCAGCCCTGCAGCAACAGCGAGATGATCACGACGACAAAGGCGACGTCGAAGTAGAGATAGGCCTTCGGCAGGCCCACCAGCATCGGGATCGAAGCCAGGAAGATCGCAACCGCGCCGCGCAAGCCGGTCCACGCGATAAAAATCTTCTCCCGCCAGTTGAAGCGGAACGGCGCGAGGCACAACAACACCGCGAGCGGCCGCGCCAGCAGCATCAGGGTCACCGCCACGATTACCGCCGGGCCGACGCTGCCGATCAGCCGGTTTGGCGAAGCCAGCAGCCCGAGCAGCACGAACATCACGATCTGCGCCAGCCAGGTCGCGGCATCGAGGAACGTCACGACCGAATTATGCGCGCGCGTCGGCCGGTTACCGATGATGATTCCGGCGAGATAGACCGACAGGAAGCCGGAGCCATGGATGATCTGTGCCGCGCCAAAGATCACCAGTGCGGCGGTGGTCACGAACGGCGCATGCAGGCCCTGCGGCAGCGCCACCTGATTGAGCGCCAGCACCACGAGGCGGCCGCCGATCACCCCCACGATCGTGCCCAGCACGGTCTCGCGGACGAATTCGAACGCAATGTGCGAAGCCGACCCTTGGCCGATCGAGATGAATTCGACCAGCATCAGCGTGAGAAAGATCGCAAAGGGATCGTTGGTGCCGGATTCGGCTTCCAGCGTCGCGCCGACGCGGGGCCGCAGCCGCAGGCCCTGCGTGTGCACCAGCAGGAACACCGCGGCGGCATCGGTCGATGCCACCACGGCGCCGAGCAGCAGCGACTCGGTCCAATTCAGGTCGAGCGTATATTTGGCGACCGGCGCGGTGATAAGCGCGGTCAGCAGCACGCCGATGGTGGCCAGCACCATCGATGGCGCGAGCACCGCGCGGATGCTCGCAAACCGGGTGCGCAAACCGCCGTCGAACAGGATCAGCGCCAGCGCCACCGATCCGACCAGGTAGGTGGCTCTGATATCGTCGAACTGGATCTGGCCCGGGCCGGAATCGCCGGCCAGCATGCCGATCAGCAAGAACACCAGCAGCAAGGGCGCGCCGAAGCGCAGCGCAAGCAGGCTCGACAGGATGCCGGCCATCACCAGCACCGCGCCAAGAAAAATCGCCAGAGTCACCGAGTCGAGGAGTGCCATCCTGCTCACAAATCATTGCAAATACTTGCAATTGCATCCTTATCGTCGCCACACTTGGACGCCAACCCCTTATTCACCGATCGCGGCAAAGTGCCCGGTTTTCCGGCCTAACTCACGTCTTTGATGTGGAGTATCGATGGTCCGGGTGCTGCCGTTATGGGATTCTGCGCGATATTCGAATCAAGTTTGCTGAGCCGTCCGGCCAGCCGGGAAGAGATTGCCGATGGACAAGGACCTCAATGACGCCACCGAGTGGGTGATATCCGCGACGCGCTCGGTCGGTGCGGAGATCACCTCGCCGTGGTTCTATCTGCAGTTCGGGCTGATCCTGGCGGCCGCCGGCATTGCCTGGGCCACCGAATCGACCATTCGGGCCAAGGTCGATGTGAGTTCGCTGGCCATGCGCTGGCCGCTGCCCCTGCGGCATTTCATTCGCGTGATGGTTCGCAGCGCGTCCACCGCGGTGTTCGCGATCCTGATGATCATATCCCGCGTCATGATGTGGCATATGACCTGGCCGAGCCGCAGCTATCTGATCGCGGTCGCCGCCAAGCTGGCGCTGGCCTGGCTGGTAATCCGTCTGATCACGTCGGTGATCCGCAACGCGTTCATCGTCAAGGTGGTGTCGCTGTCGGCCTGGGCGATTGCGGCGCTCAGCATCATCGGCCAGCTCGATCCGGCGATCGACGCGCTCGAACTCGGTTGCGGTCGAGATCGGCGGCCTGCGGCTGACGCCGCTGCTCCTGATCAAGCTCGGCGCGCTGCTGATCCTGGCGCTGTGGCTGACCAGTATCGCCAGCAATTTTGCCGAAAGCCGCATCAACCGCTCAAGCGACCTGACGCCATCGATCCAGGTGCTGCTGATCAAGATGATCCGCATGGGGCTGATGGTGGTGGCGATCGCCATCGTCCTTGGCGCGGTCGGTATCAACCTTTCGGCGCTGGCGGTATTCACGGGTGCGGCGGGCGTCGGCATCGGTCTCGGTTTGCAGAAGATCGTCGCCAATTTCATCAGCGGCCTGATCCTGCTGGTCGACAAATCGGTCAAGCCGGGCGATCTCGTCACCATCGGCGACAGTTCGGGGCGCATCAGCACCATGAAGACGCGCTACATCTCGGTTGCCGCCGGCGACGGCCGCGAATTCCTGATCCCGAACGAGGATCTGGTGACGCAGAAGGTCGTCAACTGGACCTATACCGACAAGAACACGCTGGTGAAGATCGCCTTCGGCACCAATTACGACGCCGACCCGCGGCTGGTGTGCAAGCTCGCCGCCGAGGTCGCCGCGGCCAACCCGCGCGCCACCAAGGGCAAGACGCCGAACTGTATTTTGACCGAATTTGCCGAGCACGGCATGAAATTCTCGCTGACTTTCTGGATGTCCGAGCCCGACGGCATGGACAACGTCAAGAGCGACGTCATGCTGGCGCTGTGGGACGCCTTCAAGCGCGAGGGCATCCGCGTGCCCTATCCGGTGCGCGAAATCCGCGTCCGCGGCGGGGCGTTGCCGGTCGAGACCGTGGTCGAGGTTCCGGGCGGATGATGGCCGATTTGGGGACAACCGTCCGTAGCAACCCCGGCTTGCACTGACCGCGCCGATCATTAAATTAGACCGCAAATCAACCCTTCCCCAGGCCGTGATCCGCCCATGAATTATGTCGAAGCTACCGATACCTCGCTGCGCAAGACCGGCCAGATCAAGCTGCATGGCGCGAGCGGGTTCGCCGGCATGCGCAAGGCCGGCGCGCTGGTGTCGAAGTGCCTGGATGAACTGACCGACATCGTGAAGGCGGGCGTGCCGACGTCGCGGATCGACGAGTTCGTGCGCGAATTCGCCTTCAGCCACGGCGCCTATCCGGCGACGCTGATGTATCGCGGCTACCGCTACTCGACCTGCACCTCGATCAACCACGTGGTCTGCCACGGCATGCCCGGCGATCGCGCGATGAAGGAAGGCGACATCGTCAACATCGACGTCACCTTCATCGTCGAGGGCTGGTACGGCGATTCCAGCCGGATGTATGCGATCGCCCCGATCGCGCGCAAGGCCGAGCGGCTGATCGAGGTGACCTATGAGGCGATGATGCGCGGCATCGCCGCCGTCAAGCCCGGCGCCACCACCGGCGACATCGGCCACGCCATCCAGAGCTTTGTCGAGCCGCAGGGCATGAGCGTGGTGCGCGATTTCTGCGGCCATGGGCTCGGCCGCATGTTCCATGACGAGCCGAACATCATCCATATCGGCCGGCCCGGCGAAGGCGTGCCGCTGAAGCCCGGCATGTTCTTCACCATCGAGCCGATGATCAATCTCGGCAAGCCGCATGTAAAAATCCTGTCCGACGGCTGGACCGCCGTGACCCGCGACCGCTCGCTTTCGGCGCAGTTCGAGCATTCGGTCGGCGTCACCGCCGACGGCGTCGAGATTTTTACGCTGTCGCAGCGGCACGGCGAGAAGCCGTTCGTCGTCGTCTAGATTTCATTCGGTTGGTGCGCGACGCGCTGCATCGACGACTTGTGCCGTGGCCGCGATGGACGAGGCGAAAGCCTGAGCGACAACAGGCAAGGGCTCAGTTGCAAATCGTTCTCAATACCGCTCATTCGCTATCTGCTCCCTGCGGCAACATAGCCGTCTCCCAGCCTCAATCACGGAGGAATAGGCCGGACGCGCCGGTGTAGAACTCGGCATGGGCGCTCTCCGGCAGTGAGGGCCTCTGACGGCAAAAGGGATCAACCCAGGGAGGAAGGCCAATGTTCGAAATTTCGCGTCGTGATCTGGTTCTCGGAAGCACCGGGGCAGCACTCGTTTTCGGACTGAAAGGTCCGGTTTCCTTTATCGGCGCCGCGCAAGCGCAGCGCGCCGCCGACAGCCTCAAATACAAGGTCGGCGATATCGAGGTTTTCAGTCTGAATGACGGCACCATCGAGCGCGTGGTCGCCGAGGGCATGGTCAAGAACGCCTCCCTCGACGACGTCAAGAAGGCCCTGACCGCGGCCGGCATCGGTCCTGACAAGATCGAGAACCCCTTCACGGTCACGGCTATCCGGACCGGCGGCAAAGTCATTCTGTTCGACACCGGCTTTGGCGGCAACGGGCCGGCAACCGTCGGCAAGCTCGCCGATAACATGAAGGCGGCCGGCCTCGACCCCGCGGCGGTTTCCACGATCGTGATCTCGCATTTCCATCCCGATCACATCTCTGGCCTGTGGGTTAAGGAGACCAACGCCCAGGTATTTCCGAACGCGGAAATCATGATGCCGGAGGTCGAGTACAAGTTCTTTACCGATCCGGCGCTGGTCGAGAAGCTCCCGGAGGCCGCCCGCCCCAACGTCAAGCGCATCCAGGCGACCTTCCCGACCTGGAAGAACATCAAGCAATACAGCGACGGCGCGGATCTCGCACCCGGCGTCAAGGCGATCGCCACGCCCGGCCACACTGTCGGACACATGTCCTTCCTCGTGGCGTCGGGCGGACAGCAGCTCTTCATCCAGAGCGACGTCACCGGCATGCACCAACTGTTCGTCAGGAATCCCGGCTGGTTCTCGGCCTTCGATGCGGATGGGCCGAAGGCCGAAGCGACGCGCCGCGCCTTCTTCGACCGCGTGATCGCGGAAAAGGGCATGATCGCCGGCTATCATTTCGGCTTCCCGAATGTCGGCACGCTGACGAAGGACGGCAACGGCTATGCGTTCGCGGCCGTGAAGGCCTGACAGCCACCAGGCCGATCTGAGACGACCGAAGGCGCCGTGCTTCGCGCGGCGCCTTTTTTCTGTCCAGAATCGGACCGCCACCCGGCACTTCAGAGTTGCAAAAGCTACCGCGGCACGGCATGGTTATGCCGATGCCCCGCAAGTCTGCCGAACCCAAGGACGAAGCCGCCGAGACGCCGCATTATCACGGCCATCGCGAACGGCTGCGCGAGCGGTTTTTCGACGCCGGCGCCGATGCGCTGAGCGATTATGAATTGCTCGAGATGGCGCTGTTCGCCGCGATCCCGCGGCGGGATACCAAGCCGCTGGCCAAGGAGCTTTTGAAAAAGTTCGGCTCATTCACCGAGGTCATCCATGCACCGGTGACACGCCTTCGCGAGGTAAAGGGCATCAAGGATGCCTCGATCAGCCAGCTCAAATTGCTCGCCGCGGCCTCCGGTCGTGCAGCGAAGCGTGAGATCAAACGCAGCGTCGCGCTGTCGTCGTGGAATGACGTGATCGATTACTGCCGCACCTCGATGGCGTTTTCCGACAAGGAGCAGTTTCGCCTGCTGTTCCTCGACAAGCGCAACCAGTTGATCGCGGACGAGATGCAGCAGACCGGCACCGTCGACCACACCCCGGTCTATCCGCGCGAGGTGATCAAGCGCGCGCTGGAATTATCCGCAACCGCGCTCATCCTCGTGCACAACCATCCCTCCGGCGATCCGACGCCGTCGCAGGCCGATATCCAGATGACCAAAGCGATCGTCGACATCGCGACACCGCTCGGCATTTCCGTGCACGACCACATCATCGTCGGCAGGAACGGGCATGC
>CAVSXQ010000065.1:0-17402 GCA_963731915.1 uncultured Alphaproteobacteria bacterium | reverse complement strand
CAAGTCCGAGGGCCAGCTTCAGGAAGCCAAGGGTTCGCTGCAGCAGGCTCAGGACGAACTCGATGTCAAAAGCGAGTTGCAGCGACGTAACCCGGGCATCGTGCCGCAACGCGACATCGAAAAGCTCCAGGTCGTGGTCGCCAGCCGCCAGGGCTCCCTCGATGCCGCAACGGCTAGCAAGCAGTCGGCGAGGGTCCGCCTCACCGCGCTCCTTCCGGCGGAGAAGGCCAGTGCGGAGGCCACGCTTGCCGAAGCGCAGGTCGATCTGGACAAGACCTATATTCGGGCCGGTGTGAACGGGCGCGTCGAGCAATTCCTGCTGCGCCCCGGCGACATCGTCAATCCAATTTTGCGGCCCGGCGGCGTCCTGATCCCCGATGGCGCCGGGCAACGCGCGCTGACCGCGGGCTTTGGCCAGATCGAGGGCCAGGTCCTGAAGGTCGGAATGGTGGCTGAGGCCACCTGCATCTCGAAACCCTGGGTGATCATCCCGATGGTGATCACCAGCGTCCAGAATTACATCGCGGCCGGCCAGTTCAGGGGCGGCGAGCAGTTGATCGACCCGCAGAACATCGCGCGCCCGGGAACGATTCTGGCCTTCCTGGAGCCGATCTACAAAGGCGGGCTGGAAGGCGTGACGCCCGGAAGCACCTGTATCGCCAATGCCTATACCAGCAACCACGAGCTGATCTCTTCCGGAAAACTCAGCACAGCGAAAAGCACCTGGCTGCACGTCGTCGACGCCACCGGACTTGTGCATGCCTTGCTGCTGCGCATTCAGGCCCTGTTGCTGCCGATCAAGACGCTGGTGCTGAGTGGGCACTAGTCTTTCCGCTCGGAGGGGAGGTCGGATATGAGCCAGAGCCTTGAACATCCTCCTGCCTGTAATTGCCTGGCCCGCAGGGATTTTCTCAAGATGGCCGGCGCGGCGACTGCCGTCGGAATTGGCGGGGGCAGCCTCTTCGGTACTGACCGGGCGCATGCGGATGCCCTTTCCAGGGAGCTGCGCGACAAGCTGACGCCCGAGCAAATCATTCAGGCCATGAAGAACGGCAACAAGCGCTTTCGTGCGGGCGAAAGGAAGGACCGCAATTACCTTCGCGAACAAAAAGCGAGTGCCAAGGGCCAATACCCGGCGGCGGTATTGCTGACCTGCATCGATTCGCGCGCCCCGGCCGAGGTCATCATGGATCTTGGAATCGGCGACATATTCAACTGCCGGGTCGCGGGCAACGTCAGAAACGCTGATATCCTTGGCAGCATGGAGTTCGCCTGCAAATTGGCAGGGGCCAAGGTGGTCCTTGTCATGGGCCACACGGCGTGCGGCGCCATCAAGGGCGCGATCGACAATGCCGAATTGGGCAATCTGACGGGACTGCTGGCCAAGATCAAACCCGCGATAGATGCGACGGCCTATACCGGCGAGCGCTCGGCGAAGAACTACGGCTTCGTCGACGCGGTCGCGCGGAAGAACGTCGAGATGACCGTTGCGGATATCCGGAAGGACAGTCCTGTGCTGGCGGGGCTGGAAGCAAAGGGCGGGATCAAGATGGCCGGCGCGATGTACAACCTTGAGACCGGCGCGGTGGAGTTCTTCGGCTGACGCTCCCGGAGGAATAACTCCGGCCTGGAGACGGACATTTCCATTACCCTCACCCAGAACCTGCGCAAAATCTCCGGATCGATGATCAAGCAGTCGATCAGGCGGCGGATCGTCTCGATCGCCGTGGGGCTGGTTGTCCTGATGATGGCGACCGCCGTGCTGTCGATGGTGATGGTGGGCAAAGTCGGCCAACTGCTCGATGAAATCACCGAGCGCTATGGCCCGGCCAATGCGAGTTTGGCCCGGATCGAAATCCTGTCGCTGGAGCGCGCTCTCACGCTTCGCCGGATGGTGATCGCAAAAATGCAGGAGCCGCCCGATGAGAGCATGTTCAAGGCCCGCAAGGAGTCCTATGACGCGAAGGGCGCCGAGGTCGAGCGCGAGATCGCGTCGTTGCACAAGTCCATCAATGCCATCATTGACGACAAGAGCACGCCTTCGGACAATGCCGCGCTGGCGCGCATCGATGACCGGATCGACAGTCTGCTGACCGATGCCCGCCGCCATCTGAAGGAATTGTCCGAGGAACTCCTCGTTCGGCTCGATGAAAGGGATTTTGTCGCAGCGCGACGCTCGCTGGCGCGCGCCGACATCCTTCGTGACGAAATCGACACCAAGATCGAGGTGCTTCGCGGCGACATGCTGAAGGTGAGCCATGGCGCCATCGCGACGATCAGGTCGGAGCAACGCCAGGCCGTCCTGATATCGGGGATCGTGACGGTGCTTGCCGCGATCGTCGGATTGATCTTCGCCAACCTCGTCAGCGGCGGAATCATTCGCTCGGTGCGGCAATTGCTTGAGGGCACGAGGGCGGTCGAAGCCGGCCAGCTCGACCAACCCATCGACGTGAAGACGGGCGACGAAATCGGGCAATTGGCTGCCGCCTTCAACCGGATGGTCGTGCAGTTGCGCGAGAACCAGCGTGTCAGGGAGACTTTTGGCAAGTATATCGATCCGCGCGTCGTCGAAGGGTTGATCGATCGTCCGAACCTGACCGCGGCGGAAGGCCAGCGCCGGGTGATGACGGTGATTTTTTGCGACCTGAAAGGGTTCACCAGCCTGAGCGAGGGCATGACCCCGCAAGGCCTGGTCAAGGTGATGAACCGCTACCTTTCCATCATGTCCGAACCGATCCGGACCAACCGCGGAATCATCGACAAGTATCTCGGCGACGGCATCATGGCCTATTGGGGGCCTCCCTTCGTCGGCGAGGCGGATCACGCCAGTCTTGCCTGCCTTGCAGCGATCGAGATGGTCGGGCGTATCGCGACATTGCGAAAGGAAATCCCGGAATTGCTCGGCGTGCTCGGCACCCCCATGGAGACCTGCGATTTGCGGATCGGCATTGCAACGGGCGAGGCGCTGGTCGGAAGCATCGGCTCCGATGTGATGATGAGTTACACCGTGATGGGCGACGTGGTGAACTTCGCTTCCCGGCTGGAAGGCGCGAACAAGATGTACGGCATTCGCACCCTGGTGTCCGAGCGAACCGTCGCCGGAGCCGGCGCGACAATCGAATTTCGCGAGATCGACAGCATCGTGGTGGCCGGGCAGACCCGCTCGGAAACCGTGTTTGAAATCCTCGGACCCAAGGGCGAGCTCACGCCGCAACAGCAGGCACTGCGCAGCAAATATCTCGAAGGCCTTGTGGCCTACCGTGAACGGCGATGGGACGATGCGCTTGTCGCCTTCAATGCCTCGCTCGAGGCGGCGCCGGACGACGGACCCTCGCTGGTCCTCATCAAGCGGATCGAAAGCCTGCGCACCAGCCCGCCGCTCGCGGACTGGAACGGCGCGTGGCAGATCGAGAAATAGCAAAGCGTTTTCAAGCGACGCCGTCTTGAGCGCCGCGCCCGCGATAGGGCGCGACGCCCTGGTCAGGAATCCACAAGCCTTTCGGGACGCGGCCGGTCTGCCAGAACACGTCGATCGGAATGCCGCCGCGCGGATACCAGTAGCCGCCGATGCGCAGCCATTTTGGCTTGATCGCATCGACGATCCGCTTGCCGATCATGACCGTGCAGTCCTCATGGAACGCGCCGTGGTTGCGAAAACTGGCGACGAACAGTTTTAGCGACTTCGACTCCAGCAGCCACTTGCCCGGCACATAGTCGATCGCAAGATGCGCAAAATCCGGCTGGCCCGTGACCGGGCAGATCGAGGTGAATTCCGGCACGGTGAAGCGCACCAGGTAATTGGTATTCGCCTGCGGATTGGGAACGGGATCGAGCACGGCCTTTTCCGGGCTGTCGGGCCATTCCACGGCGCGGCCGAGCTGCAGGGATTTCTTCGCCATCATCCTTGTCCTTTACGGACGCTGACATGGACGTAACCGGGGATCGCCGTCAACTAGCGCGGGGACGAAGCCGCCAGAAACCCCACCAGCGCCTTCCGCTCACCCGCGTCCTCCATGCCGCGCATCGACATCCACAGCCCCGGAAACATTTCGGCGGGATCGGCGAGGAAGGTTTCCAGCCGCGGCGCATCCCAGCGCAGGCCTTCCTCGCGCGCCTTGCGCAGCACGGGCGAATAATCGAAGGCGTCGTCGCCGCCGACCTTGCGTCCGATGATTCCGCCGAGGTTGGGGCCGGGCATGCCGCGCTCGGCCGGATCGAGGCTGTGGCAGGCGCGGCAGGGCTCGAACAGCCGTGCGCCGTCCTCAGCTGAAGCCACAACCGGAATCAGGAGCAGCAGCAGGCCCGCCAGCAATCTCACGCAGGCGCGACCGTCTGGATCAGCACCAGGCGATTGGTGCCGGATTCGCCGCCCCAGACTTCGCCGGGCTTGCCGGCAAGCTGCCGCACATTGGCGCCCGACATGTCGCTCGGGAATGCGTTGAACTTTTCGGTGACGGGATCGAAGCGCACGATCGCGTTGGCCCCGAAAGTCGGTCAGCCAGACCTTGTCCTTGTCGTCGACATAAACAGCGTAAGTGCGCGGGCCGTTGCCCGGCAGCTTCCACGCCTTCCAGGAGCCGTCGGCGGGATCGTGCATCGACACATTGCCGCTGTTCCACTCGCTGACCCAGATGCGGCCCTTGGAATCCGACCACACCCGCCGCGCACCCTGACCTGCTGTCGGCGGCTCGACCACGGTCGCATTGCCGGTCGCGACATCGATTTTGGCGATGTGGCTGCCGGCCAGCGAGGCGTACCAGACGTCGCCCTTTGGCGTCACCGTGATGCCATAGGTGCCGCGGCCGCGCGGCGATTTGAACACGGTCATGTCGCCGGATTTGGGATTGAGCCGGCCGTAGATGCCGCTTTGTCCGGTGAACCAGAACATGCCGTTTTTGTCGAACACGCCGGTGTTGAGGTTGGCGTAGGCTTCGTTCTCGGGCAGGCGGAACAGCGTGACCTTGTGATCGCCAGGGTCGACGCGGGCAATCGCATTCTGGCCGCCTTCGGTAATCCACGGCGCGCCGTCCGGCCCGATGACGACGCCATGCGGCGCGGCGCCCTTGCCGAGATCGATCAGCTTGTAGGAGCCGTCGCGCGGCTCAAGCCGGCCCAGCGTGCCGTTGCGCTGGCCGCAGAACCAGATGGTGCCGTCGGGGGCAGGCGCGGTGTCGCGCGAGCCCATGCCGGCGGCGACGGGAAAATATTTCACCCGGAACGGGCTTTCCTGGGCGCGGGCGGAGCGCAGAATCGCCGGCGTGGCGAAAATTGCGGCAGTGGAGAGGCTGAGAAACCTGCGGCGATTCATTGCGTTACCCCGGCTCTGTGAGAAGGTAGGTTCGGACGCTGAGATCAACCTTTAGGACAACATAGTACCACCACATCGGCCCGTCAGGCGACGGCGGACCCTGAGCGTTCACATTTGCTTGCGCGCCGTGTAAGACCCGCCCAAATCCAGCCGGAACCAAATTCAGGAAAGTGCAGACATGACCGCCATCGTTGACATCATCGGCCGTGAAATCCTCGACAGCCGCGGCAATCCCACGGTCGAGGTCGACGTGGTCCTCGAGGACGGTTCGATGGGCCGGGCTGCGGTGCCGTCGGGCGCTTCCACCGGCGCGCATGAGGCGGTCGAACTGCGCGACGGCGACAAGGCAAGATATCAGGGCAAGGGCGTGCAGAAGGCGGTCGCCGCCGTGAACGGCGAGATCTTCGAGGCGTTGAGCGACCACGCCATCGAGGACCAGGTGCAGATCGACCAGATCATGATCGATCTCGACGGCACGCCAAACAAGAGCCGGTTAGGGGCCAACGCCATTTTGGGCGTCTCGCTCGCCTGCGCCAAGGCGGCCGCCGAATCCTTCGACATGCCGCTCTATCGTTATGTCGGCGGCACCTCGGCCAGAACGCTGCCGGTGCCGATGATGAACATCATCAACGGTGGCGTGCACGCCGACAATCCCATCGATTTCCAGGAATTCATGATCCTGCCGGTCGGCGCCAAGAACTTTGCCGAAGCATTGCGCTGCGGTTCGGAAATCTTCCACACCCTGCGCGGCGAACTGAAGAAGGCCGGCCACAACACCAATGTCGGCGACGAGGGCGGCTTTGCGCCGAACCTGCCGTCGGCGGACGCCGCACTTGAGTTCGTCATGAGCGCAATCGGCAAGGCCGGCTACAAGGCAGGCCCCGACGTGATGCTGGGGCTGGATTGCGCATCCACCGAATTCTTCAAGGACGGCAAATACGTCTATGGCGGCGAGAACAAGACGCGTTCGATTTCGGAGCAGGCGAAATACCTCGCCGATCTGGTGTCGCGCTACCCGATCGTCTCGATCGAGGACGGCATGTCGGAAGACGACATGGACGGCTGGAAGGAACTGACCGATCTGATCGGCAACAAGTGCCAGCTGGTCGGCGACGATTTGTTCGTCACCAACGTCACGCGGCTCGCCGACGGCATCAAGAACGGCCGCGCCAATTCGATCCTGATCAAGGTCAACCAGATCGGCACGCTGACGGAGACGCTCGCCGCCGTCGAGCTCGCCCACAAATACGGCTACACGTCAGTGATGTCGCACCGCTCCGGCGAGACGGAAGACTCCACCATCGCCGATCTCGCGGTCGCCACCAATTGCGGACAGATCAAGACCGGCTCGCTGGCGCGCTCCGACCGCACGGCAAAGTACAATCAGTTGCTGCGCATCGAGCAGCAGCTCGGCAAGCAGGCGAAATATGCGGGCAGGGCGGCGATCAAGTCGCTGGCGTAAGACCAAAGCGTTTTCGAGCGAAGTGGGTACCGGTTCGCGTGAAGAAAACGCGTCAAACAAAAAGCTAGAGCCCCGTTCCGATTCAATCGGAACGGAATAGGCTCTAGCGCGCTTCCGCAAGCCGGCCAGCTGGTTTGCTTCTCGATGCAACCGCGCGATTAGCCGCGGCGGGCCTGGCGTGTGCGGCCTGCTTTTGGCGCTTCTTCACATCGGCGCTCCGCGACCCGCCGCGGCGGGAGGCATATTCCGGGCCGTCGATCGGGCCGACATGCGGTGGATCGAAGGCGAGATATGGCCGCCCGATCCCGAACTGTTTTCCGTTGGCATCGACCCATTTCCAGAGGACTTCGGTCGAAGCCCAGCGCTGTGCGCGATTTTTGCCGCTGACGCTTGTGATGTCTGCGGCAAGTCCCTTGCCATAACCGCCGCGGAGGCTGCCGCCGTGATACGACCTATTGGCTGCCGCCTTCAGGCCGGCTGCGATCGATTGACGGTAGTCGTCACGGAAGGCGCTGGTGATGCCGGGCTGCAGTCCTGCATTCTCCGCCGCCTGCAGCATGTAGAACAGTTTCATCTTGAAGCTCTTGTCCATGCCGCCGATCACGTAGTCGCTCATCGACATGCCGATGCGTTCGGCCGCCTTGGGATCCTTCCAGGTGAAATCATTCTCGACGAGCTTGGTAAAGCTTCGGGTGACCGTCACCATCTTGCCCTTGCGCTTGACCGTCACCTGACGCTTCTCGGTCTCCTTGATGGTGTCTTCCTTGGGCGTCCGCTCATAGAGCGCAAACAGATATTGGTCGATGCAGGGCTCTACCACCATGCACTCGCCGACAAGCTCGATGCGGGTTGCAGCAGTCTTGGTGTCTTGCGGCACCGGATCGGCCGTGATCACGGCCGCCTGCACGGATGGTGTCTCCGGCAGAATTACTACGGGATCGCCCAGCGAAGCCACCACGAAGGGGCGCGGCTCCGGCGGCGGCTGCCGCGGTATCGGTGGCGGGCCTGGTATCGGTTACGGGCTTGATATCGATGACGAGCTTTGACACGAGTTCGAGGGCCGATGCCACTTCGGGCGTATCGGGCGCGACAAAGCCCAATGCAGCAATGGCCTGCGGCGCATTGGCCTGCGGCCTGGCCGTCGCGTCGATGCTGGCGGTCAGCGACGGCGCGAGGCGGTCCACCACCTGCACGGCGGCGGAATTCTCGATGCGAGGTGAAGCTGCACTGGTAAGGCTGACGAAAGCCCAGCCTGCGACAACGACAGTTGGATAAACCGCCGCCGCCAAAGTTGCGGATCGCCGCGGGTTCATGATCCCTGCCTCCAACGGCCCCCACCGAGCCCGGTTGCACAATCAGTATCCGACGCCGCTGATGTTTCGGCCCGGAATGTGGACGCGCAAGGGCAGATACTACAGGAGTTTGAACGATTCAGGGAACTGTTGCCGGAGTGCAACGTACCGGTCTGTGGGTATGTCCCGGGTTGGGACGCGCCCTCAGAGCGTTAACATCATTGCCCGCTGCGACCAAAAATGTTGTTTGGAACCAGCAAAGGCACGGCGATGGTCCGGCCGCGGTCAGGGAGGAAGTAGGTCATGAGTGACGGCAAGAGCGGGCTGCAACTGCGTTCGCTGCTGAAGAAGAGCGGGGAACTCGAATTATCGCTGGTGAATATCCCGACCCCTGAACCGGCTGACGACGAAGTCGTGGTTCGGGTCGAGGCCACGCCGATCAATCCGTCCGATCTCGGGCTCCTGATCGGTCCGGCCGATATGTCGACCGCAAAAGCCTCGGGCGGCAAAGACGCTCCTGTGGTTACGGCCAAGATGCCGGAAGCCGCTGTGCGGATGATGGGCGCGCGGCTCGATCAATCGCTGCCGGTCGGCAATGAAGGCGCCGGCGTTGTGATCAGGACCGGTTCGTCGGACGCCGCGAAGGCGCTGATGGGCAAGACGGTCTCGATCATCGGCGGCGCGATGTACACGCAGTATCGCACCATGAAGGTGCGGGACGTCATGGAGCTGCCGGCCGGCACCACGGCCGCCGACGGTGCGTCCTGGTTCGTCAATCCGCTAACCGCGCTCGGCATGACCGAGACGATGCGCCGAGAGAACCACAAGGCGCTGGTGCATACGGCGGCCGCCTCGAACCTCGGGCAGATGTTGAACAAGATCTGCATCAAGGACGGCATCGGCCTCGTCAACATCGTGCGCAGCAAGGAGCAGGCGGATATCCTGCACAAGATCGGCGCCAAACATGTCGTCGATTCCAGCGCGGCTACCTTCATGGACGATCTCACCGGCGCGCTGGTGGAGACCGGCGCCACCATTGCGTTCGATGCGATCGGCGGCGGCAAGCTGGCTGGCCAGATCCTGACCGCCATGGAGATCGCCGCCAACAAGACCGCCAAGGAATACAGCCGTTACGGCTCGAATGTGTACAAGCAGGTCTACATCTACGGCAGTCTCGACAACCGGCCGACCGAACTCTCCCGGGCGTTCGGCCTGACCTGGGGTGTCGGCGGCTGGCTGCTGACGCCGTTCCTGCAGAAAATCGGCCCGGCCGACATCGGCAGGCTCCGCCAGCGCGTCGCTTCCGAACTCAAGACCACCTTCGCCAGCCACTACACCAAGGTGGTGTCGCTGCAGGAAACCCTGCAACTCGACAACATCGCCGTCTACGGCAAGCGCGCCACCGGCGAGAAATTCTTGATCAACCCGAACAAGGGCGCGTGAGGGCGGCTCCTTCCCGACAATCCGGCTTGCGTTCTCCCGGCAACGGGAGAACATTTCCGCTGCTACGAAGCGGGAAAACCGCAAGGCAAGCAGACGGGGAGGATTCCATGATCGACTTGAACCGCCGTGAATTGCTGGCGGGGCCCGCCGCGCTTGGCGCCTCGGCTGCGCTATCGCCGTTGGGCGTATCGACCGCTGCGGCCGGCGCGCCGCCGGCCAGCGCGCAGGCGCCGGGATTTTATCGCTACAAGGTAGGCAGTTTCCAGTGCACCTCGATCAATGACGGCGCACGCACCTTTCCGCTGCCGGATACGTTCGTGAAGAACGTACCGAAGCCGGAGGCGCTCGCCGCGGCAAGGGCCGCCTATATGCCGGAGGGCATGGTGACGGTGCCGTTCAACCCGCAGCTTATCAACACCGGCAGCAAGCTGGTGCTGATCGATTGCGGCAACGGCGTTGCCATGTTCGAGCCGAGCAAAGGCGCGGTCGGACGCACGCTGCAGAACCTGGCGGCGGCCGGCGTCCAGCCCAAGGACGTCGACGTCGTGCTGATGTCGCATCTGCACCCCGATCACACCAATGGCATCCGCGCCGCCGATGGTTCGATGGCGTTTCCGAATGCCGAGATCATGGTGCCGGCGAAAGACTGGGAATTCTGGATGAGCGAGGAGAACGCCGCAAAGGCCCAGTCCAACGAAATGATGAAGAACTACTTTGCCAACGTGAAAAAGGTTTATGCCGGCATCGAGGGCAAGGTGACGAAATATGATTGGGACAAAGAGGTGGTGCCGGGCATCACCTCGATTGCGACCCCCGGGCACACGCCGGGCCATACTTCGTTCGCGATTGCCTCGGGTGGATCAAAGGTGCTGATCCAGTCCGACGTGACCAACATCCCCGAATTCTTCTTGCGCAATCCCGATTGGCACGTCGCCTACGACATCGATCCGATGGCGGCGCAGGCGACACGTCACAAATTCTACGACATGGCGGCGGCAGAGAAGGCCACCGTGGTGGGATTCCATTTCAGCTTTCCCTCGATCGGCTATGTCGAAAAGGACGGCTCGAAATACCGCCTCGTGCCGGCGCCGTGGAATCCGGTCATTTGACGCGTTGCGGTCGCGATTTGACAAAACAGGCCGTTTGGACAGACGGCCTGTTTTTGTTTGCAAGCGCAATTTTGCGAACGCATCATTTCCGACTACCGCATTCATGCACTTGCATCTTTTGCCCGACAAGGCTAGGTGAAGCCAGCCAATTCTTAAAAAAGGAAATTCAATGGCCTATAATATCGTCGCGATCGTCGGCAGCCTTCGCAAGGAAGCCTGGTCACTCAAGGTCGCCAACGCGCTGGCGAAGCTGGCGCCGTCTTCGCTCCAGATCGACGTCACCACGCTGCACGGCATTTCCTTCTTCAACCAGGATCTCGAAGCAGCGCCTCCGGCCGATTGGCTGGCGTTCCGTGAAAAGCTGCAGAAGTCGAACGGCGTGTTGTTCATTACGCCCGAATATAACCGCTCGATCCCAGGCGTCTTGAAGAACGCCATCGACGTCGGATCGCGCCCCTATGGCAAGAGCTCGTTCCTGGGCAAGCCGACCGGCATCGTCTCCAATTCGCCGGGCGCGCTCGGCGGCGTCGCCGCGGCCAAGCATTTGCAGAATATCCTGCCGGGCATTTCCGGGGTGATCATGGGACAGCCGGAAATCTACCTCAACGCCATTGGTGCTGCCTTCGACGACAAGGGCCAGCTCACCAGCGAGCCGGTGCAGAAGGTGCTGCAGCAATATATCGACGCCTTTGCCGCTTTCGTTGAAAAGCAGAACAAGTAAGCATTCTCCCCGCGTCATTGCGAGCGAAGCGAAGCAATCCATACCTCGGCAAGCGGTGAACTGGATTGCTTCGTCGCGGAGCCTGTCATCGGGCGCGCGTTCGCGCGACCCGTTGGCTCCTCGCAATGACGATGTGGAGCGACCGCGGTCGTCTTAGCATTCCGTTAACCCCATGGCCGCATGCTCGCGGCCATGGTCTCCCGCACCCGACTCAAATCGCTGCTTGCCGGGCTCGCCCTCTATACGATGGCGGGGCTGATGGTCAGTTATTTCGGCGTCAACGCCTATACCGGCAAATACGGGCTGAACGCGCGGCAGGAACTCGATCAGGAGATCATCGCGCTGACCTCGGAACTGGCACGGCTGAAGCGCGAACGCGCCGAGGGCGAGCAGCGGGTGTCGCTGCTGCGCTCCGACCGGGTCGACCCCGACATGCTCGATGAGCGCGCGCGCTACCAGCTCGATTACGCCAATCCGCGCGACCTGGTCCGGATCAACAAGCCGAACTGAAGCGGTTCCGTTGCGGGCCGCGCCGCGTCCCGCACATCCCGGAACTCCGAAGCGTGCCGAAGGCTGACTTGACGCGCCAGGCTTCTGAGCCCGTGCCCTGCGACCATTCCGCCGCGGCCTCTCGCCGCCTCCAGCATGACCTTGCACCGGCGATGTAATCCGGTACGGAGTGGGACGCCGCGCAGGAAATCCGTAATGGTGCCGATCAATCTCGATGTCTACAGCGATGTCCTCGTCGTACTTGGCACGGCGGGCGTCGTCGTTCCCCTGGCGCGCCGCTTCGGACTTAGTCCAGTGCTTGGCTACCTCGCGGCCGGAGCGCTGCTCGGCCCGCTGGGGCTGGGCTCGCTCATCAAGACGTTTCCCTTCCTGTACTGGGTGACGGTCGTTGACGCCCGCAACGTGGCCGGTATCGCCGAACTCGGCGTTGTCTTCCTGCTTTTCCTCATCGGCATGGAGTTGTCCTACGAACGTTTGAAGACCCTGCGCCGGCTGGTGTTCGGATTGGGCGGGCTGCAGCTGTCTCTCACCACTGCATTGATCGCCGCCATAGCCGCGCTGGCGGGCAACCCGCCCGCCGTATCGGTCATTCTCGGCGCGTGCCTTGCCTTGTCCTCCACGGCGATCGTCCTCGAGGTCCTGTCCAACCATGGCCGGCTCGGCAGCAACGCCGGCCGGGCCAGTTTTGCCGTTCTGCTGGCGCAGGACCTGGCCGTGATTCCGATCCTGCTGTTCGTCGCCATTCTGGGTCGTGGCAATTCAGCCATGACCGGAATTCTCCTTGCGCTCGTCAAGGCAACGCTGACCGTTGCGGCCATCGTCATCATCGGCCGTCTGCTGCTCAGACCGTTGTTTCGGCTGGTCGCGTCCACCGGCGTCAATGAATTGTTCGTGGCAACGGCGCTGTTTGTCATCATCAGCGCAGGGGTAGCAGCCGCCCTGGCCGGACTTACAATGGCATTCGGAGCGTTCATCGCCGGGCTGCTGCTGTCGGAAACCGAATTCCGCAAGGCCATCGAAACCAACATCGGTCCGTTCAAGGGACTGCTGCTCGGCCTGTTCTTCTTCACCGTCGGCATGAATATCGATATCCGCGAGCTTGCCCGCGAACCATTCTGGTTATTTGCCTCCGTCGTCGGCCTCATCGGCATCAAGGCCATCCTGCTGATCGTGCTCGCCCGGGCGTTTCGTTTGTCCTGGCCGGCGGCGATCGAAACCGGCCTGTTGATGGGCCCCGGTGGCGAGTTCGCATTCGTCGGTATCGGCATGGCGACCACGCTCGGGCTGATTGGCACCGGTGTATCGAGCTTCACGCTGGCGCTGACGTCGATCACCATGGCGCTGATCCCGGCGCTGTCTCTGCTCGCGCGAAAACTGGCGCCGAAATTCCGCGAACCCAGGCCGCTCGACCCGGAGCTCGCCGTCACGCCCGGTGGCGGGACGGGACACGCCATCGTCATAGGGCACGGCCGGGTCGGGCAGGTGGTGTGCGAGATGCTCGGTCGGCACGGCTGTCCCTATATCGCCGTCGACAATGACGCCGCGGCGGTGCCGGAACATCGGCGAAAAGGCCGCGAGGTCTATTATGGCGACGCGACGATCCCGGAATTTTTGAAAAATTGCGGGCTGATGGAGGCCAAGGCGGTGATCGTCACCGTGGCGGCGACGGCCGCGATCGACGAAGTCGTACGGCAGGTGCGCGCGCTCAGAACGGAAATCGTTATCGTTTCGCGCGCCCGCGATGCCGGCCACGCGCGCCATTTGTATCGGATCGGCGTGACCGATGCCGTGCCGGAGACCATCGAGGCCAGCCTGCAGCTGTCGGAAGCGGCGCTGATCGGACTGGGGCAGTCCACAGGACCGGTCATTGCCTCCATCCACGAAAGGCGCGACGAATTTCGCCGCGAACTACAACAGGCAGCCACACAGAGAACGGACGGGACCAGGCCGTAGCCATATCCGCTGGATCGTCATCGCATCACGCCGCCAAACGCAGCCTCGACGAAACGAAATATCTCGCACGCGGCAAAATCGATTCCAAAATTCTTGGCTGCGCTGCAGTGCGGTATAGCAAATTCCTCGCGGATCGACGCGATCCTTCCACGGGGGTTTGAGTTGGGTTAGAGAGGGCTTGAGTTTCACGTTCCTCTGATCCGGAATTGCCAATGGTCGCACCGAAAAAAAGCACCGCAAAGGAAGCAGGTCAGGACAAGGACAGCGGCTCGCCCCCGGAATTCAGCAGGGAACAGGAGTTGCGCGCGCTGCGCGACATGCTCCTGATCCGGCGCTTTGAGGAAAAGGCCGGCCAGCTCTACGGCATGGGTGCGATCGGCGGGTTCTGCCATCTCTATATCGGCCAGGAAGCCATCGTGGTCGGCATGCAGATGGCCCTTAAGAAGGGCGATCAGGTCATAACCGGATACCGCGACCACGGTCACATGCTGGCCACGGGCATGGAAGCCAACGGCGTGATGGCCGAACTGACCGGACGCCGCGGCGGCTATTCCAAGGGCAAGGGCGGCTCCATGCACATGTTCAGCAGGGAGAAGAACTTCTTCGGCGGCCACGGCATCGTCGGCGCGCAGGTTTCGCTCGGCACGGGGTTGGCCTTCGCCAACCGCTATCGCGGCAACGATTTTGTCAGCCTTGCCTATTTCGGCGATGGCGCCTCCAACCAGGGCCAGGTCTACGAGAGCTTCAACATGGCGGAGCTGTGGAAGCTGCCGGTGATCTACATCATCGAGAACAACCGTTACGCCATGGGCACCTCGGTGACGCGCTCATCGGCGCAGACCGATTTCTCCAAGCGCGGCATCTCCTTCAACATCCCCGGCGAACAGGTCGACGGCATGGACGTCCGCGCCGTGAAGGCCGCCGGCGACAAGGCGGTCGCCTGGTGCCGCGCCGGCAAGGGGCCGTTCATCCTGGAAATGCAGACCTATCGCTACCGCGGCCATTCGATGTCGGACCCTGCGAAATACCGCACCCGCGAGGAAGTCGACAAGGTTCGCCATGATCAGGATCCGATCGAGCAGGTCCGCAACCGGCTGCTGGCCGCCAAGGTGAGCGAACAGGATCTGAAGAACATCGACGCCGAGGTGCGCGAGATCGTCAACGCGTCGGCGGATTTCGCCCAGCACGACCCCGAGCCCGATGTGTCCGAACTCTACACCGACATCTACCGCTGAGAGCGCAGAGCATGATCCCGAAAAGTGGTTACCGGTTTTCGGAGAAGATCATGCTCAAACAAACGGCCTAAGTTCCGGAGCTACCATGCCAATCCAAGTGCTGATGCCTGCGCTCTCGCCCACGATGGAAAAGGGCAACCTCGCCAAATGGCTGAAGAAGGAAGGCGAGACCATCAAGTCCGGCGACGTGATCGCGGAAATCGAGACCGACAAGGCGACGATGGAAGTCGAGGCCACCGATGAAGGCACGCTCGGCAGGATCCTGATTCCCGAAGGCACCAACGACGTCGCGGTCAATACGCCGATCGCGACCATTCTGGCCGACGGCGAGAGCGCGGCCGATCTCGCGAAAGCGCCGGCTCCTGCCGCCCCGAAGGCAGCGGAGCCTGCGCACCCGTACAAGCCAAGGCGGAAGTGCCTCAGCCTAAGGCTGCCGCATCATCCGTCCGCGCCGGCTGCCGTCAGCGAGCCGGATCCCGAAGTGCCCGCGGGCACCGAGATGATCACCCAGACCATCCGCGAAGCGCTGCGCGACGCCATGGCCGAAGAGATGCGGCGTGACGGCGACGTCTTCATCATGGGCGAGGAGGTCGCCGAATATCAGGGCGCCTACAAGGTCACGCAGGGGCTGCTGCAGGAATTCGGCGCGAAGCGCGTGATCGATACGCCGATCACCGAGCATGGTTTTGCCGGCGTCGGCGTCGGTGCGGCGATGGCGGGGCTGAAACCGATCGTCGAATTCATGACCTTCAATTTCGCCATGCAGGCGATCGACCAGATCATCAACTCCGCCGCCAAGACGCTCTACATGTCCGGCGGCCAGATGGGCTGCTCGATCGTGTTCCGCGGACCGAACGGCGCCGCCGCCCGCGTTGCCGCGCAGCACAGCCAGGACTATTCGGCCTGGTATTCGCAGGTTCCCGGACTGAAGGTGATCGCGCCGTTTTCGGCCGCCGACTACAAGGGGCTGTTGAAGGCCGCGATCCGCGATCCCAATCCGGTGATCTTCCTCGAAAACGAAATGCTGTACGGCCACACCGGCGAAGTGCCGAAGCTCGACGATTATGTGATCCCGATCGGCAAGGCGCGCATCGTGCGCTCCGGTGGTCATGTCACCATCATCTCGTGGTCGAACGGCATGACCTACGCGCTGAAGGCCGCCGACGAACTCGCCAAGGAAGGCATCGAGGCCGAAGTGATCGATTTGCGCACGCTGCGCCCGATGGATACCGACACCATCGTCGCATCCGTGAAGAAGACCGGCCGCGCGGTGACGGTGGAAGAGGGCTGGCAACAATCCGGCGTCGGCGCCGAGATCGCCGCGCGCATCATGGAACACGCCTTCGATTATCTGGACGCGCCGGTGGCGCGGGTATCGGGCAAGGACGTGCCGATGCCCTATGCCGCCAATCTCGAAAAGCTCGCATTGCCATCTGTCGCCGAGGTGGTGCAAGCCGCCAAGGCCGTCTCGTATCGGTAAGCCGCCATGGCCGCTCCCAAGGAACAGCCATTGCCGCCTGACGTCGTGGGCCGCGAGGACGCCACCGAAGTGCTGCGCGCGTTCGTGGTCGACGGCGGATTGTCCATCGCGTTCCAGCGCGCCTTCGAGGAGCCGGACATGTGGGGCCTGCTGCTGGTCGACGTCGCCCGCCATGCCGCGCGCGCCTACGCCCGCGAGAGCAGCTACACCGAGGACGAGGCGCTGGCGCGCATCATCGATATGTTCGAAGCCGAAATCGCGCGGCCGACCGACGTGGGCTCCACCACGCCGCGGTCGCAACAGGGTCACTGACAATGCCAATCAACATTCTGATGCCTGCGCTGTCGCCCACCATGGAAAAGGGCAACCTTGCCAAGTGGCTCAAGAAGGAAGGCGACAAGGTCAAGTCCGGCGATGTGATCGCGGAGATCGAGACCGACAAGGCGACCATGGAAGTCGAGGCGGTCGACGAGGGCACCATTGCGAAAATTCTGGTGCCCGAGGGTACGCAGGATGTGCCGGTCAATGACGTGATCGCGGTCATGGCCGGCGATGGCGAGGATGTGAAGGCGGCAAGCGCTGGCGCCGCAAGCGCGCCGAAGGCTGCCGCTCCGGCGCCCGCCGCGCTCAGCCTACGGCCGCACCGGTACAAGCCGCGGCACCGGCCGCGAAAGCTCCGGCCCCCGCTGCATCAGCCCGCCGCGCAGGCCAATGGTCATGGCCGCGTCTTCTCCTCACCACTCGCCCGTCGCCTGGCGAAAGATGCCGGTATCGAACTGGCGCGCATCAACGGCTCCGGCCCGCATGGCCGCGTCATCGCCCGCGACGTCGAGGGCGCCAAATCCGGCAAGGGCTTGAAGGCACCGGCCGCCGCGCCCGCGGGTGCGCC
>CAVSXQ010000064.1:0-117102 GCA_963731915.1 uncultured Alphaproteobacteria bacterium | reverse complement strand
GGCCGACCAATGTCCGCTTTTGGGGTAAGAGCGGACATCGTTGCCGCCATCGTCATTTGGTCCCTCTTCAGTTTGCGTTTGCCCCAATGGTGGTCTTTGCGATCGGGATCGAACACCTGCCTGACGTTCCGATTGATCGGGGTTCAATCGGCCGCTGATCGTGGATTGCCTAACCGCGAAGCCTCTTGTTCCCGTCGGCGACGATCCGCTTCAAAACGCATTTGCCCGGCCTTCTTCAGGGCTTTGATACGCGCGGCGCCGGAAGGCATCTCGCGAGCCGCATCCAACGCGGCTTCCGCGGCCTTCCAATCTTCCTCGTCTCTCGTTTGCTTTGTCACGACGCGCGTCCTCCGGACATGACGTCGATCAAAAAAACGCCGGGCACATGGCCCGGGATTTAGTTTCACACACTGGAGAAAGAATGGATAGCCTCAGTAGCGCCGCGACGACCGGGCTTTTACCCCAATTGAACTTGTAGTTCACGCCGACCTTGAAGGTCGACAGGGTGTTCCTGAGGTCTGACCGACATTGACCGCGAAGGGAATCTGGCCGGCCCCGAGATTGAGGGGGAACACGTGGTTCGTCTTGTCGAAGTCGTAATATTGTATTCGACGAACGCGGTCCAGTTCGGGGTGATCATCCACTCGGTGCCCATACCGATGGTCCAGCCGAAGTGGGTGATTTCCTTGCTGGTGAGATCCTGACCGCCGACGCCGCCGAAGGACGGCAGCGTGACGGTGTGGGTGGAGTTCTGCCAGGCAGCGCCGCCCTTGACGTAAACAAGACCGCGATCCAGAACCACGGCACCGAGGCGGCCAGTCACACTCGCCAGCCACTGGGTGTCGGTGCTACAGCCGAGAACGACGAGGCAGGGGCTCGTGCCCTTGATATTGGCACCAGCGATGTCACCCTGGATGCCGAACACAGCCCAACCGGCCTGCCAGTTATATCCAGCCTGCACGCCACCCAGGAACCCGCTCGTGCTGGTCTGGGAGAACGGGAGGTTCAAGGCGATCGCCGGAATGATCGGAGGCACGATCGCGACGCCCGTGAGGGTCGACTCGGTGGTTCCCCAGCCGGCGCCGACATGGCCACCGAAGTGGCCAGGTCCGCGCCGGTGGATCAGCTCGGCCTTGTAGAGACCGTTGATGGTTTCGGCGAGAGCATTGTCGTAGGAATTCCGACACTGCCGACAGAAGGCTCTACGCCTGCTTCAGCCAGGCGCTCGGTGTATTTGATTGAGACGTATTGGCTGCCCCGGTCGCTATGGTGCACGAGGCCGCCGCGATGGACCGGCCGTCGATCATGCAGTGCCTGCTCCAGCGCGTCGAGCACGAAGCTGGTGTGCGCCGTACGCGAGACCCGCCAGCCCACGCTCCTGCGGGCATAGGCGTCGATCACAAAGGCGACGTAGACAAAGCCGGTCCAGGTCGCGACATAGGTGAAGTCGGAGAGCCAAAGGACATTCGGCCTTGGCGCCTTGAACTGGCGGTTGACGTGATCCAACGGGCATGGCGCGGCCTTGTCGCTGACCGTGGTTTTGACGGATTTGCCGCGGATGATCCCCTGCAAACCCATGTCCCGCATCAGTCGCGACACCGTGCAACGGGCAACATCGAAGCCCTCGCGCTTGAGCTGTCGCCAGACCTTGCGCACGCCATAGACCCGGAAATTCTCATCGAAGACGCGCCTTCAGCGTGGCATCCTGCCTGGCGCGGGCCGACAGCTTGGCGGGATCGCGCCGTTTGGCCACATCGGCATGGTAGGTCGAGGGGGCGATCGGCAAAACCTTGCAAATCGGCTCGACCCCATGCGCCCCACGATGATCGTCGATGAAGGCGATCATGGCTTGTACCGGCGGTCGAGCTCCGCCGTCGCAAAATAAGCGCTTGCCTTGCGCAGGATCTCGTTGGCCTGCCGAAGCTCGCGGTTCTCCCGCTCGAGGGCCTTCAGCTTGTCGGCCATGTCGGTCGGAACGCCGGCCCGCTGCCCGCTATTTCTTCTTGTCCCAGTCATGCAGCGTCTGCGGCGTGCAGCCGATCTTGGCCGCAATCGATGTCACACAGGCTCAATCTTGCTGGCAATCTCAACGATGCGCCGCGCGGCTTTTTCGGGATCGGCATAAAGTTGGGGTTCGGCATACTTCATCTGCTAAGTTCTCTTGCGGGCGGGAGCAAAGTGCGGCCGTACATCAGCGCCCGTTTCCCGCAGGCCTTGCGGATCGTGACGGGCCATGCCGCATTGAAGCGCGGCCGCAGCTGCGCTGCAATTCCTTATGTGAACTGGTCATTACCTGGGGGACAAGCGTCGGGCGACGCATCTATTCTGCAGGCAACCACGCGCAGCGGCCGTCATCGGAATTCGCATCATGGGAAACCACAAATCACTGCGATACTCTGAAACGCACAATCCTCGCCGCTCACACCGATACCTCACACAATTTTGGTCCGGCGGAAATTGTTTGTATTCATAAGACGACAACTCCAGCATTCCCCACTCATAATAATTGATCTTGATGGGATCGCAGTTCGGCAGATTTCCGAAATTTATCGGGCCAGCTTGGCCCTGAGCGTTTGCCGACGCTACCGGCAACATTAATAGGATGATTGGGAGAAGAAAGCGAAGGCGACCTACCATTGGGATACTCCTGAAATGGATGCGCAACCTCACGCTGTCGATCTTCCGTGCAACACCTCTTTTCGTCAAGCCCACGAGATCGCGACTTGCTCGCGGAACCGCGGCAACCAGGAATTCAATGCGGCGGGGGCGGGCATGCCGCATGATTTCGCGGCCGGCGATGCTCTAGTGGCTTGGAAACGCGAACGGCCACTGCGTTTAGCGGTGTGCGAAGAGTGAACTGGTTCACAGCGCCAGTGCCTGGTCCGTGGGACAATGTCGCTCATGGAGGTTCCCGCCATGACCGAGTTGCGAAACGGCACATAGCGTGGCACGTGGCCATCTTGACGATCGGATCGGCAGTCTTGATTGCTTTGGTCCTTGTTGGCGCGCTTTAGACGACGTTGGCGCGCTTTACGGCGAAGCTGAAGTGAAGCTCATCCTTGGGGATCGGAACGGCACGGGGCTACAGCGGGAAGGGGTGTGAATACAGCGCTCACTCCGCTTCTATATAGCTTCGGTGCAGCGTGCTCGGATCTTTGTTGCCGTCCATCAAAACGCGAACAGCATCACTGTGAGAGACCACGGCCACAACGCTTGCCTTGTCATCTTAGGGCAACGCATCTTGCCCAAAGCCGAAAGGCGAACGCGGGTACCCGGCTCTAATATCTCATGGTCATCCACTCGCGCGCCCTGTCGGCGAAGCATAGCGCCCTTTCCTGTTCCTTCATCACGGCATCGAGGACGTCAAAGTAGAGCTTTGCAGCCGCCGCTGCCGTGCCGCCGTTCGCTTTATCAAGCGGTTTACCCGCTAAGAGCGCCGCCAAATGAGCAGCGATCAGACGAGTGTCAGTGGTCATGATTCCGGGCCCCCTCGGGCGAATTTGTGGTGTGGCTTTCCGTGCGTCGCCCCCTGGCGGCGGCTTTGTGTTGAACAATGGTCATCAGTCGCGCCAACCGATTTACACTGCGCATGCTTTCGGCAAATCGGCTAGTGGGGAATTGGTGTCGAATTTTGAACACCAGTTTCCGGAGTCGGCCTAGCACGAAACCCTCCATAATGGTTATTTAGGCTTCGCCTTCAGCCCCAGCTCTACAAGCCCGCGGTTTCATGCTTCTGGAAATAATCTATCGGTGAACTTATCGAGGCGCTGGTCGCCTGCAGACGAAATTAGGTGGCCAACGAGTTCGCCCGTTGGCTTATAAATTTTCTGACCTCGTAGGTCGTACAGCTTCTTGCCAACTCGGTCATAAATTTGCTGTGACCGAACGTTGGCCACGTGCTTGCCTAGGCTGTTGAATATTCGACCGTCCATCGTCATCGCTTCTTTAAACGGGACTAAAGCGGTCGCGGTTGTTCCTCGGCTTGGCAGCTAGGTCCGGCCGACGCAAAAGCGACGGGCCCTCTCATTGGGGCTTGAGCACTGGAGCAAATCGTTCGGAAAACGTCGCTGCTTTGGCATCCCAAGCTGCAGCAAGCGACGACGAGATCAACGTGTGAAACCCTGCAGCGGCGACTGCTAGTAAAATGACGCCGAAAATCAGAGTACGCATTCCGCGCTCCCGAAAGTGTTAGCTTCATCCGAAAGCTAAGACGGCTGTGTTTCAGGAAGGCTTCGCGATCTCAGGCAAAGAGTTTCGTTCACGGCAGCGTGTTTGAAGTTGGGCTGGTGTGCCCCCGCGACGGGTAACATTTCCGTTTCGGGCGCGGCGCTCGATGTCAATAACCCCAAGGACATTCCCGAGCGTTTCGAACTTGTCTTTAAGGCGGACAGTACACGCATCCCCTGTCACGTCGTCTGGCGCCAAGAGGATCAGATCGGTGTGGCCTTCGACTAATACGTCCGGACGCTGTCGCCAAAGATCGCCTAGGACACGGGCGGCCGCGTCAGCGCAATCGATACGCGTCAAAATGCGCGGCGGTTGAGGTGTCATTAAAGCGTCTTTCTTCCGTGAGACGAACTGTCCGTACACGGCGACTGGCGCCCCGAGCCAGTGGAAGGGTTCGGGGCCGTCCATTGCGGGGCACGGCTCCTTAACCTCTCGGACTTAAGTTAAGCCCAATCGCGGTTAGCACAGCCGCGGGAGTATTTGCGCAAGGCCATCGCCGAGACTTAACCCGGCGGCGGCCGGCGCCAGGTCCCCGGCGGGTTTCGCTAGCATCACTTCTTATCGAAAAGAAACGCCATGATGTCGTCAACGACCACAACGCCGGTCAGGTAAATGACCGTACCAAGGGCCATGAGCACGAGCGCAATCCATACCGATAGAGGCATCGCCTCCCGCGTCGGCGGTAGCTTCATTGCCTTCCCCCAAACTCCGGCAACGGCATCCAAAACCTAGATCTTCGGAGAAGCAAGCGGCGTGCCGTCGCAGGGTAGCCCGCTGTTCACGCCGGCGGGCATAGTCCTCCGCAGTTTTTTAACCCTTCTGCGTCAATCTGATCGGGCCGCGGAACTGGTATTGCGTACCGCGACATTCTAGACGCTTTTGGAATGGCCCGCCGGTAGCACAGCCCGGCGGGTTTTCTTTGCACAGACCGTTTGAGGCGCTAGCCTCTCCATCACCAACGAACTAGGGAGCGACGACGTGGCGACAGGTATCCGAACAAGGGATTTGGCTTTATTCAGCCCGACGGGCGGCGGCAGGGATGTATTCGTGAACATCTCGGCAGTTGAAAAAGCGGGATTGAGCAGCCTGAATGAAGGAGCCAAGGTAAGCTATGAAGTCGTCGCCAACCGCGGCAAAGAGTTGGCAGAAAATCTAAGGGTTGGCTAAACCTTTGGAGCGATCGTCGTTGGATCCGGATGAACTAAAGCTAGTCCTCGCGAGAGCGTTTGACCGGGCCTGGGCGCGCTACTATCGGCCGGGGCGGGTAAGAATTTCCCCTGAGGTCGCGCGCCCCGCGCTCGCGAACTACTTGGTTCAGATGGCCAAGGATGGCGTGATAGACGAAGACAAGTTAGTTGCAGAAGGCGTCCAGCATCTGTTTTCCATCACACCTGACGAACCTGACAATGTGAGCGCCTGAGTTTTGCCCGCCGGTTCACGCCCGCCGGGTTGAGGGCAAGGCGATGGTCATTATTCAGCAACAAGGCGGATTCCGCACGAGCTACGACCCGGAAACGGGCAAGCTTGTTCGCATTGTATTATGGGGACCAGAGGAACGCGCTCAATACAGCTTGGAAGCGTGGTCCGATGTGGGGAGCGCTGAAAAAGCTTTTTGGGCCGGAGACGTCAAATGGCAAGAATGAGTGCTGAAGGTCTGTTCCAAGTAGGGCCGCCTCGCTTCATGCTGGGCGGCCTTTCTCTTGGGCAATTAGTTAGCAGGCGTCGCACCGCCTGCGGTGCGAACCAACTTGTCCGCCTTCTTCAAAACGTAGGTATTTTCCGGCTGTTCTCTCGCAAAAAAGCTGAACACCACGAACGCCGTGCAAAATAGCAAGCCTACCAGCATGACTTTCCGATAGGTGCGTCTGTCTGCACTGTGAAAAGAACTCGACATAAATCACCACTCACGCAACGCGAATCCGCGCGGATGTTAGCTGGTGATCATTTCCGGACGGCTTCGCAGCGATTGGAAAATGGCTTCGTCGGACCGCCTAAACATCACCGCAGGCGGCCAGCGGTTTCCAGTTCCGCCGCTCCGGGCGCTCGGGCAGATCTCAAGCCCGCCGGCTCAACCTTTTCCGTTTTTGGCCGCCGCCGCGAGCTGTTGACCCTGCTTTTGTTGCTCGCTCTTTTGTGACAAGGGTTCTGGCGCCTGCCGCGCAAATCTGGCGGCCCATCGCTGTTCGCACCTTCTTTCAAGGTGCAGAGGGATAGTACTCATAAGCAAAACTCCGGGTTGTCGCCCCGGTCTCAAAGGCTCAACGCGCGACGTCCCTCCAAGGTCCACTACGCGAGTCAGCGTAGGGCACGTCTGGTGACGTTCGGAATCGGGCGGCACCTCGGGACCTCCAAACGGAACCCGCACCAGCGGCCTTCCTAGAGTCATCTAGGGCACTGGTTGATTGGTCGGGCCGAAGGCACATATTCTTGGGGATGGCACAAAAACTGGCTGAGCAAGGCTGGTTTGTTCGGGTCAAGACCACGGATGCAGCCTCACACGCCGCCGTGATAGACTTCATCGTCGCTAAAATTAGCTCCGAAGAGGCAATAGCCGCCGTTCTGGATCATCCAGAAATCGGGCCGGGGGATCAGGTCATTTCAACCGATCGACTGACCTCTACGGAGATTTGGTCCTACAAACTTAGGCCAAACGAGGTGCGGACCTATGGCAAACGGCGGCAAAGCCCAGGCGATGGCCACTAGAGATCCGCGCTCACAGCGCATGAGCGCGGCGTGGGGGCTGGCTTGCTCTAAACGGCTGGCGCCCGTGTCAGTCAATTCTGCCAACCGAAGCGTCGCATGAGCGACTGGGCATTTTGCGGCGACGAATCCCGTGCCCGAGCGGTGTGTGCGACCTGGATCGGCCGACGCTTTGGTAAAGGCGGGGATTGCACAATATCTGTTCGGACATCTTGGACCGCTTGTTGGGGCCCGGGCGGTGCTTGAGCTGCTTCCTCAGCCGCCCAAGCCTGGAATTGATTGAACAAAGCTTCGGCTCTTGCCTGATCGACTTCGACCTTATTCTCGAGGGCGGATCTAAAAGCAGCAACCAGTTCATCGCCCGGGGGGTGCCCGGCACGGCCTCTGCGCTAGCGGTTGATTGAACCGCGGGCGTGGCGCTGCCGTCCCAAGGCGCCGGCGTGCTGACCTGGGAAGCCGTGACGCTCGCAACGAGGATTGCATTCCCAACCGATACGACAGCGAACACGATCGCTACTGCTGCGAAAACCAAAGCAGCTTTCCTAAAGACTTCCGACGATACAACTTTCCTGACTCCCGATCGCTCGGTCTCTTCGTTGGGACCGGAAAGAAAGAGAGGGATGGGCTCGTTCGGAGGGAAACGATCTTTCACCATCGGTTGATGCCCTAAGCTAGGGCATAAAGCCTAGGCCGCGGCGGGGGTCCATTCAACCTTATGGCGTTATGCCCCCTGTGGATAGCTGAAATCGCTTCTGACTGTTGCAGGACCGCCTCGCTTCGTGCCGGGCGGCCCGATTGTTTTTAGAAGCGACCGCACTGCCGGGAGCCCACGGACCGGCACCGCAGCAACGGCCTTCCTAGAGTTGTAGAAGGGCATTCGGTTTCATGCATCGATGGCTGGCGACCCGCATTTCCAGGCGTCTACCTGTTTTCCAACGAGATCTTCCGAAATTGACCAAGGGAGATTTCCTGTTGAGCGGCCTGTTCCGAAGCAGCCCAGCTGTTTTGAGGGCTTCGATCCTTTTCGGTCCCCAAGGCATTTCGCGGGCTTCAGCCAACGCCTCGTCAGCTTTCGCCCAAAGCTCATCGAGCTCGGTCATCGTGGTCCGACTAAAGCTTCCTGGTAGCGATCGCACCCGATAAACTGGCCCTGAGGAATTCGCGATATATCGCGTTGAGGATGACGGCCATGATCGAACCCCGTTGTTGATCGATCGAAAGGCTAGGCCGCGCCTGTTTCCGGACCGCTTCGTTCGAGCGGATTACGGTTTCGTCCGGTTGGATCAACCATTCAATGCGATCAAACCAGCGTGAATTGCTCAGCCCGGCCCGACTGCTTCCCAGACGCTTCCCGGCTGAAGAAACTGGGAAGCAAACTTATTCTAACATACTGAAATATCAAGTTTTTTCTATTTCTTGACACATCTCCGGCTATCACATGGCGGTTGTCGCCGGTGTGGTGTTCTTTGCGGTGCGGGCGCTGCTGGCGCTGATCCCGGCGCTGACGGTGTCGTTTCCGATCAAGAAGTGGTCGGCGGTGGCGGCGCTGCTTGCAGCTGCGTTCTATCTGCTGCTGTCGGGCGCGGAAGTCGCGACGCAACGCTCGTTCTTCATGACGGCGGTGGTGCTGATCGCTGTCATGGTCGACCGCCGCGCGGTGACGTTCCGCACGCTCGCGGTGGCCGCGATGATCGTGCTGACGATTGCGCCGGAAGCGCTGGTGCATCCGAGTTTTCAGATGTCGTTTGCGGCAACCCTCGGGCTTGTCGCGCTGATACAGATCGGCATGCCCAATCTGTTTGCCGCGCCCGATCATTCCGCGACCGCGCGCTTTGCGCTGTGGGGCGGGCGGGAATTCGTCATATTGCTGCTGGCCTCGCTGATTGCGGGGCTGGCGACGACGCCATATGCGGCGTTTCATTTTCACCGCATCGCGCCTTACGGCGTGCTGGCCAATCTTGCGGCGATGCCGGTGGTGTCCGCACTGGTGATGCCGGCCGGTCTGCTCGGCCTGGTCGCCATGCCCTTTGGTTTCGACGGCTTCTTCTGGTGGCTGATGGGGATCGGCATCGACTGGATGATCGCGGTCGCGCAATGGGTCGCCAACCTGCCCGGCGCGGTCGGCCGGATGGCGGCGTTTTCGATCGCGCCGCTGGTCCTCGCCAGTCTCGGGATCATCGTGATGGGGCTGTTGCGCACGCCGTTGCGATGGTCCGGTGCGGTCGCGTTGGGGCTGGCGGTGGTCTGGGCGGTCAGCGCGCCAAAGCCGGATATTCTCGTCGCGGCCGACGGCCGGAACGTGGCCGTCCGCGGCGCCGATGGCCGGCTGCATCTGATGCGCAGCGGCAAGGAGGCGTTTCTGACCCGGGAATGGCTCGCCGCCGACGCCGATGCACGGCAGGCCGGCGACGCCTCGCTCGCCGACGGCGTCTCCTGCGACGGCAGCGGCTGCGTGACGGCGGCGGCAAGCGGCGCGCTGGTGGCACTGGCGCTGCGGCCGGAGGCGCTTGCCGATGATTGCGCGCGCGCCGCGCTGATCGTCACCGCGCGGCCGGCGCCATCGGGCTGCGGCGCGACCGTCATCTCTGCGGACCGTCTGCGGCGGCAGGGCGCGCTGGCGTTGCGCCGGACGCGCGACGGATTTTCGGTCGAAGCCGTCAAGCCGGGCGGCATCGACCGGCCGTGGTCGCCGGCAGTGGGTGGCGAGAGCGAGGCGGAGACAAACATCCGCGCGCCGCGCGTCATCTCCGCGCGCGGTCGATGCCACGCCGGCGGAAGCGGACCTGCAGGTCGACGATTGAAGCGCTTCACTCGCTGCCCGGCGAAGGCAACTCAAAGGCCCCGAGGTGAAATTCCTCCTCGGGGCCGGTCTGTCCGGGCATCTGCACCAGCGTGAACTGCGCGTCCGGGTACTGCCGCCAGATCGCGAGATCGGCGTCCGTCACCGTCAGCCAGCCAAACCGGAACATGTACCGGCCGGGCTCGGTCACGCGGCCGGCCTTTTGCCATGTCACCTTGTCGACCACGCAGCCTGTCCCCCAAACCCGCCTGCGCGGGACTTTAGCCCATGAACAGCGAAGCAGCCGTTGGCGTTTCGACGGCGGGAGCGCGCTCGGGGACCGGCTGAGTTACCGGCATCTGCAGCACGGTGGCCCGCTGCCCCTCGCAGAGCTGCGTCACCAGCACGTAGTTGCCATCGGGAAATTCGATCGCGTCATGATGACGTTCCCTGATGTGCGGGTCGATCTGGTTGAATTTGCCGACGCGATAGTCGACGCTTCGGGTCCAGATCCAGCGGTTGTCGTATTTGACGTCTTCGGCAAACGCGAGTTCGGTGCCGGGAAGCAGGCAGACCGCGACAGCAGGATCGCTTTCGGAGGCAAAGCCGCGGGTCGACGTGCCGCGGAAGGTCGTCGTGATCAGCGTCTCGCCGACTTTTGCAGGACGGGTTGCGACAGCTTGGAGACTGTAGTCACACATCGGATGTGCTCCCTCGTTCGAGATAGCACCCGCGCACTCCATCTTTCTCTGGAGGCGCAGGCCTCTATCAGAGTGGACTTGGGGAGAGAGCATAATCCTGTTGTGGGCATTTATGCGGCTCAGGCGCGATGCGCCCGATCACAAAACCTCGACCGATCCGGTTGGCCGCAATGTCGGCTGGCGTACAAATTCAACAGGCGGCGGCGCAGCACCAGCGCCGCCGACAGCTTCAAGCGCCGCCTTAACTCAATACTTCCGGTACAGCCCGATCAGTTTGCCCTGAATCCGGACCCGGTTCGGCGGCAGGATGCGGACTTCGTAGGCGGTGTTGGCGGGCTCGAGCGCGATCGAGGCGCCGCGGCGGCGGAAACGTTTCAGGGTTGCTTCCTCCTCGTCGATCAGCGCCACCACGATGTCGCCGGTGTCGGCGGTCTCGTTGCGCTGGATCAGCGCCATGTCGCCGTCCAGGATGCCGGCATCCACCATGGAGTTGCCGCGCACTTCCAGCGCGTAATGTTCGCCGGAACCGAGCATGTCGGGCGGCACGCTGATGGTGTGGCTGCGGGTCTGCAAGGCCTCGATCGGCGTACCGGCGGCGATGCGGCCCATCACGGGCACGGCGACCGGGCGTTCGCCGTCATTCTCGGTTGCGGCCGCACCGGCGGAGCGCTTGCCGAGCGTGCCTTCGATGACGCTCGGGGTAAAGCCGCGGCGGCCGTTGCTGCTGCCGGCGGCGAGTTCGGGCAGCTTGATCACTTCAATGGCGCGGGCGCGGTTGGGCAGGCGGCGGATGAAGCCGCGCTCTTCCAGCGCCGTGATGAGGCGGTGAATACCGGACTTCGAGCGCAGGTCGAGCGCGTCCTTCATCTCGTCGAAGGAGGGCGGCACGCCGGCCTCTTTGAGCCTCTCGTTGATGAAACGCAGAAGTTCATATTGTTTGCGCGTGAGCATCTCGAGCATTCCCCCGGTTGGATAGCGTCCTTCGATTCCGAGACTCTGCAAGACTCTGGAAGCGCATCTCCCAGACACCAGCACTCGAAACAAATCATGAACGGACACTATATGTTCGATACATGTTCCGCAACCATTTAATTTTAGGTGAACAACATGAGCTTTTGTCAGGAGGCGCGAATCAAGGGGGCCTCAATCCGGCAGGCGAAGAACATCCACACCAGAGCCCTTCGCCGCTGCCGGCGCGAGCGGCGGACGTACCACTAATCCCTGTGCCGCAGCGAGATTTCCGAGCAGCGACGAGTCCTGATGGTTGACCGGCGTGGCGATCCATTCGCCGTCGCTGCGCTTCTCAAGCCGGGCGCGGAGATAGTCTTCGCGCTGGTCGTTGGCGGCAAGGTCGCGGCCGAGCAACGCCTTCTCCCTGACGTGATGGATGTCTGAGCGGCCCGACAGCGCCCGAATCAATGGCACCAGGAACAGCCAGGCGCAGACATAGGACGAGACGGGATTGCCGGGCAGGCCGATCACGCGCATCGCCCCCAGCCGTCCGTGCATCATCGGCTTACCCGGCCGCATCGCGATCCGCCAGAAGGCCATGGTGACGCCTTCGGCCTCCAGCGACCGCTTCACCAGATCATGGTCGCCCACGGAGGCGCCGCCGGAGGTGATCAGGATATCGGCGCCGGCGTCGCGGGCACGGCGGATGCCGTCGGTGGTGGCGGCGACGGTATCGGCCGCCACCCCGAGGTCGATGGTGTCGGCGCCTTCGGTGCGCGCCAGCGCCCGCAGCGCATAGCCGTTGGAATAGACGATCTGGCCCGGACCGGGCGTGGTGCCGGGCATCACGAGCTCGTCGCCGGTGGCGAGCACCGCCAACTTCGGGCGGCGGCGCACCGGCAGTTCCGGATAGTTCATGGCCGCCGCCAGCGACAGATCGCGGTCGGCGAGGTGCCTTCCCCGGGCGAGCAGCACGTCGCCTTCGCGAAAGTCGATGCCGGCGGGACGGATGTGCCGGCCGGTCACGGCGGCCTCCGTGATGGTGATGGTGTCGCCGTCGGCCCTGGTATCTTCCTGGATGATGACGGCGTCGGCGCCGTCGGGGACCACGCCGCCGGTGAAGATGCGCGCCGCTTCGCCCGGGCCGACCTTGCGCTCGAACGGGCGTCCGGCCGCCACTTCGCCGATCACCTTCAGCCGCGCCGTCAGTTCAGAGGCGTCTGCCGCGCGCACCGCGTAGCCGTCCATCGCCGACATCGCCTGCGGTGGCTGGGTGCGCCGCGCCGCGACGTCGCGCGCGAGCACGCGATGATACGCGGCGTCCAGCGCGACCATTTCTTCGGGCAGCGCCTCGGCGCCTTTGAGGATCGCGGCGAGCGCGTCGGCAACTGGCATCAGGGCCACGGGCAAAGCTCCATAAGCTCAGGACTATATCCCAAGTGCGGTGAGTGCCCTCGCCACGTCATCCGTCGATGTCACGTGGATGGCAACAAGGCCGCGCGCCCGCGCGCCTTCGATATTGGCAGCCGAGTTGTCGAAGAACACGATCTTTGACGCCGGCACGCCGATCGCTCTTACCACATGATCATAGGCTTCGGCGTCAGGTTTGCGCAGCCCGATCGAGGACGACAGGAAAATTTTTCGGAAATGGCCGAGCACGTCGGCATAGGCTTTCGAAAAATGCGTGACATGGGCGGGGTTGGTGTTGGAGAACGCATAGAGCGGCATCCGCGGTGCCGCGCGCGCCAGCAGCGGCGCGATACCGGCCATTTCGCCCGTGAAGATCGCGTTCCAGCCTTCGAGGAACTGCGCGTCCGTAATAGTGATGCTAAGCGATTGGCGCAGGCTCTCGAAAAAAGCCGCGTCATCAATCTGGCCTGTCTCATGATGCCTAAAATGATCGTTGACGACAAAGCGGCCGGCGAGGTCGGCAGGCGCGCAGCCGGCATGGCCGGCCCAGATCGACATCACCTTGTCAAAACTGATGTCGAGCACAACGCGGCCGAGATCGAACAGCAGCACGTCGGCGGAGCCGGGGGAGAGCGGGGATGCGGTCATTGCAGCGGAGGATGTACGAAAAACGCAGCCGCTATGCAACGATGCGGTCTTGCTGCGGATGACGGCGCGTATATCGTCGTTCTGGTAAGAGACCGCCCGGAACTGCGCCGGGGCAACGATGTCCGCTGCTAACGAGGAAACCTCATGTCCGGCCCACTGCTGTTCTCCCCGATGACGATCCGCGGGCTCGAATTGAAGAACCGCATCGTGGTGCCGCCGATGCATCAATATTCGGCCATCAAGGGTTTTCCGACCGACTGGCATCTGATGAATGCCGGAAAGTTCGCGGCCGGCGGCGCGGGGCTGGTGGTCGTCGAGTCGACAAAAGTCGAGCGGCGCGGCTGCGGCACGGTCGGCGATCTCGGCATCTGGGACGACAAATTTGTCGAGCCGCTGTCGCGGCTGGTGACGTTCATCAAGCAGCAGAATTCAACGGCCGGCATTCAGCTCGGCCATTCCGGCCGCAAGGCGCGCGCGACAAGGCCGTGGGAGGGCGACCGGCCTCTAGCGCGGACGCCCGAGATCGACGATTGGGACGACTGGACGCCGGTGGCGCCGAGCGCGATCGCCCATAGCGAAAAATGGCCGGTGCCGCGGGCGCTGGAACGGGGCGAAGTGAAGGACCTCGTGCAGGCCTGGGGCAATGCCGCGCGGCGCGCGCATGAAGCGGGCTTTGAGATGCTGGAACTGCACGGCGCACACGGCTATCTCGTGCATGAGTTCCTGTCGGAAAGATCGAACCAGCGCAGCGGACGAATATGGCGGCTCGGAGTCAAACCGGATGCGCTTCATCACCGAGGTGACGGAAGCCGTGCGCAGCCACTGGCCCGATCACAAGCCGCTATTCGTGCGGCTGTCGGTGGAAGACAATGCCGGCTGGGGGCCGGAGCAGAGCGCAAAACTGGCAAAGATTCTCAAGGCAAAGGGCGTCGACGTGATCGACTGCTCGTCCGGCGGCATCACCGATGTGGCGCCGATCCTCGGCAAGGAAATCAAATACAGCTACCAGGTGCCGCTGTCGGAATATGTCAAACGCCACGCCGACATCATGACCATGGCGGTCGGGCTGATCATCCATGGCGACCAGGCCGAGCAGATTTTGCGCGACAAGCAGGCCGACCTGATCGCGGTCGGGCGCGAGATCCTCAACAACCCGAACTGGCCGATGGACGCCGCGCTCAAACTCGGCATCGACGGACCGTTCCGCAACGTGCCGCCGCAATTCGGCTACTGGCTCGGCACCCGCGCCAAGCGCGGTTTTGGCACCCAGCCCTCGACCTGGCAGAACGGGCTGAACGAGACGAAGGTCTTGTGATCAGGGTGTATGGCGGTCAAGGTTTCGAATCCGTTGCAATGTGTGCGGCAAGATATTCGGCGTCTTCGCCGACGCCGAACAAGAACGCTGACTTCCATTTGTGCAGCCACGGCAGACCGAGAAAATACACGCCGGCCACGCACGTGATTCCCCGTTTGTGGCGGGGCAGCAGATTCCATCCGTCGGTGCAGTTTCCAAATATCGGGAGATCAATCCAGCCGAAGTCGTAGCTAAACCCGTTCGCCCAGATGATCGCGGAGATGCCTGCGTCGGCGAGATCGAGCGTCAGAACTGGATCGGCAACTTCCGCGGGATCGGGCAGGGTCTCCCTGCGCGCATCTTCCGGAAAGTCGAGCCCGTTCCGGACAACGTGTTCATCGCACCGTCGTATCAATGCGATCAGCGAGGCGTCGCCACGGGCGAGGTTCTCGCCAAGGTCAGGGGCCAGGGCGAGCTTGCCGTCACGGCCGCCGATCACGCGGCCAAGCAGCACGACCCCGTCGGCGGCAAGCCGTCGCAGGTCGATGTCGTGGCCGCCCCCCACGCCTGTCATCAACCGTGACGGCTGTGCGTGCACCCGTTGCTCGACGGTCATGTCAGCATCGCCGAGAGCAAGATTCCACCAGATACAATCCCTGCCGCGATATCGGCGCGGCGTGCGTTGGTGGCGACTCACCGACAGGTAAACGCGCCGGCCGCCAGAGCAGAGCTCCTCTGCGATTTGGCAGCCCGAGTTGCCTGAGCCGACGACAAGCACTGCGCCGGGAGGCAAGAGAGCGGGATTTCGATACTGGCTGGAATGCAATTGCAGGGCTTTGCAACCGAGGCTCGGGGTAGGCGCAGGTTTCTGAAACGGCCCGGTCGCGATCACCACATTCTTCGCCGTGAAATATCCGCTCGCACTCTCGATCACGAGGCGCGTCGATCCCGGCTTCTGACGAAGCGCGGTTGCTGCCACGCCGCAGCGTATCGGCGCGCCGATGAGCGGAGGCATATCCCTCGATATATCTTACGACCTCGTCGCGCGGCGCGAATGCATCCGGATCGGCCGCGTGATGCGCGAAACCGGGTAGCCGCATATTCCAGTTCGGGGCCTGAAAGAAAAGGGAGTCCCACCGCTCGCTTCTCCACCTCTCCGCCACGCGCCGGCGTTCGAGCACGATGTGCTCTCGGCCGAGTTGGCCGAGGTAATAGCTCATCGCCAGCCCAGCCTGGCCGCCTCCCACAATGACAGTTTCGATTTGTTCTGTGAGCATGGGAAACGTGAGCGAGTGGATAAAGAACAGGCCGGACACGGGCACGACGCGCCTCACATCGGCAAGCCTTTGTGGGTCGATCGTTGTACCGCGCGCCGGGAGGATTCAGTCCGCCTTGATGCCAACGGCGCGAACCACCTTGGCCCACCTCTCGATTTCGGCTGCGATGTGCATGCCAAATCGGCCTGATGGCAGAGGCATGGGTGCTGCATTCGCGTCGGCGAGCCGTCCTTTAACGATCGGATCTTCCAGTCCTGCAGCAATTTCACGGTTCAATCGCTCGATGATCTCCGAAGGCGTATCCTTCGGCGCGCCCATTCCATACCAAGAGGTCGTCTCGTATCCGGGCACGGTCTCTGCGACGGTCGCCAGGTCCGGCAGCACGCTCGATCTGGCAGAGGTCGTCACCGCCAAGGCTCGCAAAGCACCCGAGCGAACGGGTGGCAAGGAAGCCGGCATGGCGTCGAACATGACCTGCACGTGCCCCGCTATCAGGTCGGTCAAGGCGGGCGCGGATCCCCGATAGGGGACATGGAGCATGTCGACGCCGGCCATCAGCTTGAACAATTCGCCGGCCATGTGCGGCACGCTGCCGACGCCGGCCGAGCACATGCTGATCTTGCCGGGATTGGCCTTCGCGTACGCGATCAGCTCGGCAACGGTGTTGGCCGGAAACGATGGGGTTACCACCAGCATGAAAGGCACGGCGACGATCCCGGCGACCGCCGCAATGTCCCTTTTGAAGTCGAAGGGAAGCGCACCATACAGCGTCGCGTTGATCGCGTTCACCGGCGTCACGAAGAGCAACGTGTGGCCGTCGGGCGGAGCATTGACGACAGACTGCGCGGCGAGATTGGTGCCGGCGCCAGGCTTGTTCTCGACGACGACCTGCTGACCAAGCCGCTCCGATAGCCAGGGGGCCATGATCCTCGCCACGATATCGGTCGAGCCGCCGGGCGGGAATCCGACCACCCATCGGATGGGCCGCTTCGGATAGCCCTGCGCCCAGGCAGGTGATCCGGTGGGCAGCATGGCGGCGCCCGCTGCGAGACCCAGAAACTGACGGCGGCCAAGGCTCATCCTGTTCCCCTGCCGGCTCGTTGGTTCACTCTCCAAGGCAGGTTAGCCACCGCCTCCTTGATGTGTCCAATTCATTTATGGTCTACTTATCGATGAGAATTTGGAATGCATCGGATGAACTTGCGATTCCTGCGCACTTTCGTTGCGATCGCCGACAGCAGCGGGTTTGCACGCGCCGCGACCCGGCTGAACCTGACGCAGTCGGCAGCGTCGCGGCAAATCCATGCGCTCGAGAGCGAACTCGGCGTGCAACTGTTTGATCGGATCGGCCGGAGCATCAAGCTCACCTCCGAAGGTGAGGACCTTCTGATGCGCAGCCGCCGCCTGCTGGCGGAGGCGGAATCCCTCGGAGAGCGCGCTCGCGCGCTCAGGTCCGGTCAAACCGGCGTGCTCCGTGTTGGGGCGGCTCCCCAAATCATGGAAAATCTGCTCGCGGACTTCTTGCAGCACTACCGCAAACGTCATCCCGGCATCGAGATTCACCTGGTTGAGGATCAAGGGGCTCGTCTGCCCGCCCGCCTGGAAGCCGGCGACATGCATGTTGCCATTTTGCCCGACAGTGACGACCATTTCTTCCGCCGGCTGCTCTATCCAATGTTCATGGTAGCGGTAATGCCAAGGGATCACCGATTGAGCCGCCGCGCCGTGCTCGACGTGGCGGACCTCGTCGATGAACCGCTGCTGCGGCTCGGCCCCGGGTTCGCGTCGCACGCCTGGTTCGACGCGGCATGCCAGATTGAACGGATACGGCCCCGAGTGGTGCTCGAAAGCATTACACCCCATTCGTTGATTGCACTGGCGAGAACCGGCTTCGGCATTGCTCTGATCAATTCGGTTGTGCGGATTCCGCGCGAGAGCGTTCGGGTAGCCGTAGTCGTGCACCGTGGGGCACCGATCGGTCAGTGGACCGTCGCCGCTTGGAGCCGACAACGTTTCCTGCCGCCCTTTGCGCAGCAGTTCGTCGAAGAACTGATCCAGCGCTGTCGGCGTGTCTATCCGGGACAGGAGTTGGTCAGGAAAGCGCCACCACTGCCACGACCAAAAGGGTCAGTCAGCTGATTCTCAACGCCGCTCCAATGGCAGGTTGCGCCCGGTGGCTATGCCCGCCCTACGATCCGAACGAAAAGGCGTCGTGAACGCTCACGACACCTTCGCCGGCTTGCGCTTGCGTTCGCGGCTCGCCGGTTTCGTGGCCGGGCCCGGCTGGTGCGCGAACAGGAGGTCACGGATTTCGGCCGCGGGTTTTGGCGCGCTGAACAGATAGCCCTGCATTTCCGAGCAGCCGAGCGCGCGCAGCAATTCCCGCTGCTCGGCGGTCTCGACGCCCTCGGCCGTCGTCGTCATGTGGCGTCCGGCGGCGATGTTGACCACGGCCTGCACGATGTCGGCCGAACCCTCGGGCTCGCCGATATCGGATATGAAGCAGCGGTCGATCTTGATCTTGTCGAACGGAAAACGCTTCAGATAACTCAGCGAGGAATAGCCGGTGCCGAAATCGTCGAGCGCGATGTGCACGCCGATGGCACGGAGCTGGTGCAGGATCGCGAGCGCGGCGTCATCGTCGCGGATCAGCACCGCCTCGGTGATCTCGAGCTCCAGCCGGCTCGCCGGCAGGCCGGACGCCGCAAGCGCCGCAATCACCTTCAGCGCCAGCGTGGCGCTCTTGAACTGCACCGGCGAGACGTTGACGGCGAGGCGGACACTGTCGGGCCATTTGACCGCTTCCATGCACGCCGTGGTCAGCACCCATTCGCCGAGCTGGTTGATGAGGCCGGTTTCCTCCGCGATCGGAACGAATTCGGCCGGTGAGATCATGCCGCGCGCGGGATGCCGCCAGCGCACCAGCGCCTCGCAGCCGGTGATCAAATTGTCCCGCAGGCCGAGGCAAGGCTGGTAGTGGACCTCGAACCCGCCATCCGCGATCGCCTGGCGCAAATCCGTTTCCAGCAGGCGGCGCGCCCTGACCTGGGCGTCCATGGCCGGCTCGAAAAAGCGCCAGGTGCGCCGGCCGGCGGACTTGGCGGCGTACATCGCGAGATCCGCGTTCTTCAGGATCTGCTCGAAGTCGGAGCCGTCCTGCGGGGCGAGCGCGATGCCGATCGAGGCATCGGTGGTGACCTGGTGTCCAAGGCAATCGTAGGGCGCGCGGATCGCCTCGAAAATACGCTCGACGAGATCGACGACGTCGGAAGGCGCGCGGACGCCGGTCTGCACGATGGCGAACTCGTCGCCGCCGAGACGGGCGACGAAATCCGTTTCCTCCGCGCATCGGCTCAGGCTGGCGGCGACTGCTTTCAGCAGCTCGTCGCCGATCAGATGGCCGAGCGAATCGTTGACGCTCTTGAATTCGTCGATGTCGATGTAGAGCACCGCGAGCTGCCGGTCCGCGGCGACGTGCGGCAGCTCGCGCTTGAGCTGCTCATGGAACAAGGCACGGTTGGGCAGATCGGTCAGCGCGTCGTAATGGGCGAGGTGGGTAATGCGCTCCTCGGCGCGGCGGCGCTCGGTGATGTCCTCATGGGTTGCCACCCAGCCGCCGTCGGCGGTCGGCTCGTTAACGATGTGGATCGAACGCCCGTCCGGGGTCTCGATCACCATCGAATTGCGTTGCTCGATGTCGCGCAGCACCATCTCGACATATTTGTCGACGTCGCCGGTGAACGAGCCGGTTTGCCTGCGATGCGCGATGACCTCGCGGAAACTGCAGCCGGGTTTGATGATGGTGGCCGAGAGCCCGTACATTTCGATGTAGCGGTGATTGCAGATCACCAGCCGCTGCGACGAATCGAACAGCAGCAGCCCCTGCGTCATGTTGCTGACGGCGGTGTCGAGCCGCTGCTTTTCCAGCGTCAGCCGCTGCTGCGACACGCGGTGCTGATGCGACAGCTTGCGAACGACGAGAAACAGCAGGATCGCGATGGCGATGACAAACACACCGGATACCGCGATCAGCATCGCGATCTGCTCGCGCCAGTCGGCGAGCGCCGCCAATGTGGTGTTCGTCGCCACGACGACGATCGGAAATTTGGCGAGTGTCCGCGACGAAATCAGCCGGTCCTTGCCGTCGATCGGACTGGTCATGCGGGTGGCGGTGCTGTCGAGCTCGAATACCCGCTGCTGACTGGCCGGTCCGGTCCTGAAATTCTTGCCGATCATCTCGGCTACGTGAGGATGACGGGCGAGCAGGGTGCCGTCGCGATGGTGCATGGAGATCGCCGCATCCGGACCGAGCGCCACGGTGGCGAAGAACTTTTCGAAATTGCCGGGCTCGATGCCGCGGCCGACGGCGCCGAGGAATTCGCCGTTCGGCCCCTTCACCTTGCGCGCGAGCACGGTGGTCCAGACGCCGGTGATGCGGCTGTATACGGGTTCGATGATCAGGTCGGGGGAACGCGGGTCCGACTTGAAGGCGCGGAAATAGGCACGGTCGGCGACGCTGACGGACGGCGTCGGCCAGACCGCCGAGGCATTGATCAGCTTGCCGTCTGCGTCGAAGACATTGATGCCGCCGACATAGGACAACGCGGCCATCTTCGACTTCAGCATCAGATGGATCGCCTCGCTCGACATCTGGCGCTTGTAGTTCTCCGGCGTGTTGATGCCGTTCGAGCGCATGTAGTCGATCAGGTCGCTCTGGACGACCTCGAAATCCTCCAGCTGCTGGTCGAAGTGACGGGCGAGCAGCAGGACGGTGTTTTCCAGCTCGCGCTCGGCATTGTTCAGCGCGCGCTCGCGGAAATTGCCGGCCATCACGGTGGCGCCGACCGCGATCGCAGCGATCAGCAAGGCGCCGCCCAGGATCAGCCAGCGGATCGGGCCGCCACGAACGGCGGCGGTGGCGTTGAGGGAAGCAAAATTGTCTGAATTCATTCGCGTTAGCCGCCGCCAGGTCCTGACTCACCGGAAGCGAGCGTCCCCGCCCCCGGCACCTACAACGGGTACCGCGGCGAGATGGAATTGCGGTTAGGAATTCTGGTTAACGGAACGTTATGGCCGCGACTGCGGCGCAGTGAGGCGATGGCCAAACCACCCCGGCGAGTTCCGCTTCGGGAACAGAAAAAACTTGCCGGCGGCCGGCTTGCTTCCTCACCTGATCGACGAGATGCGTTTCACTGCGGCCGGGTTGCCGGTTTCCGCGGCCGCTTTACGGGGGCGACACCCACAGTCTGGCTTCCCGGGGCGCACCCACAATCTGGCTTCCCGGCGCCATGCTGCGCTGGGCGTTGGGATCGGTGTAGGGATTGCCCGGTCCCTTGTTCTGGCAATTCGCATTGGGATAGAAAAACGCGCAGTAACCCGGCTCCGAGATCACCTGCTGTGCGGGAGCGGGCGCGCTGGCCGCGAACAGGATCGCCGCTGCGCCGAGTAGCTTGAGAGAGGACATGGCATTCCTCCGTGTGAGCTTGACCGTGTGATGACACCGCGGGCGCGGCTTCACTCCGGCCAGCCTCGGTCACATCGGCGTGACGGCTCAATCTCCGGCGCGATAATGCCCGGACTTGCCGCCCTTTTTCTCGACGAGATGAATGCCTTCGATGCGGACGCCGCGGTCGGCGGCCTTGATCATGTCGTAGATGGTCAGGCACGCGACCGACACCGCGGTCAGCGCCTCCATCTCGACGCCGGTCGGCCCGGTGACCTTGACGGTGGCCTGCACGACACAGCCCGGCAGCTTCTTGTCCGGCGTGATGTCGACGGTGACTTTCGACAGCGCCAGCGGATGGCAGAGCGGGATCAGCTCGGAGGTGCGCTTGGCCGCCATGATGCCGGCGATGCGGGCTGTGCCCAGCACATCGCCTTTCTTCGCGTTGCCCGAGACGATCAGTTCCAGCGTCGCCTTGCTCATGACGACGCGGCCCTCGGCCACCGCCACGCGCTCGGTTGCGGGTTTTGCCGATACGTCGACCATGCGGGCTTCGCCCCTGGCGTCGATATGGGTGAGGGCGGAGGTTTTCTTCGAAGCCTTCCGCGCCATGCCTAGCGCGTCCCGGTGGCGCGCGGCGCGGCATCGCGGGCCAGCAACGCGCGCGTTGCCGCAGCGACGTCGGCCTGCCGCATCAGGCTTTCGCCGACCAGGAAGGTCGACATGCCGACGCGTTCAAGCCGCGCCAGATCCGCAGGCGCAAAAATGCCGCTCTCGCCGACCATCAGGCGATCGCTCGGAATCAGCGGCGCCAGCGTCTCGCTGGCGGCCAGCGTCGTCTCGAAGGTGCGAAGGTTGCGGTTGTTGACCCCGATCATCGGCGAACGAAGTTTTAGCGCCCGGTCGAGTTCGGCGCGGTCATGGATTTCGATCAGCACGTCCATGCCGTGCGCGATCGCGGCGTCCTCGATGTCTTTTGCCGCGCCGTCGTCGAGCGCCGCCATGATGATGAGGATGCAGTCGGCGCCATGGGCGCGGGCTTCCGCCACCTGATAGGTGTCGAACATGAAATCCTTGCGCAGCACCGGCAGATTGGTCGCCGCGCGTGCCGCCACCATGAAATCGAGATGGCCCTGAAACGACGGCGTATCCGTCAGCACGGAGAGGCACGCGGCGCCGCCGGCTTCATAGGCTTTTGCCAGCGCCGGCGGATCGAAGTCGGCGCGAATGAGACCCTTGGAGGGCGAGGCCTTCTTGATCTCGGCGATCAGCGCGTAGTCGCCGCGGGCGAGCTTTTCCTGGATCGCGCGGACGAAACCGCGCGGCGGCGGCGCGGTCTTCGCCAGCGCCTCGACGCTCGCAAGCGGATGGGCGCGCTTGGCGGCGGCGATCTCTTCGCGCTTGTAGGTCTCGATCTTGGTCAGGATATCGGACATCGCTGGCCTCTTATGCGTTGGAAACCGCGATCAATTGTTTCAGCCGCGCCGCGGCTGCCCCGCTGTCGAGCGATTTGATGCCGATGGCGACGCCTTCTTTCAGGTCCTTGGCGCGGCCGGCAACGATCAGCGCCGCCGCGGCGTTGAACAGCGCGACGTCGCGATAGGGGCTCGGCTTGCCGTCGAGCACGCCGCGCAGCGCCGCCGCATTGGCATCGGCGTCGCCACCCTTGAGCGCACCGGCGCCGGCGCGGGGTAGGCCGGCGTCTTCCGGCGTCACTTCAAAACTGCGGACGTTGCCGTTCTCAAGCGCTGCGACCGAGGTCGGGCCGGTGAGGGTGATTTCATCGAGCCCGTCGGAGCCGTGCACCACCCAGACCGACTCGGCGCCGAGGTTCTTCAGCACCTGCGCCAGCGGCAGCACCCATTGCTTGGAAAACACGCCGACCATCTGCCGCTTCACGCCGGCGGGATTGGAGAGCGGTCCGAGCAGATTGAAGATGGTGCGGGTCGCGAGCTCGACACGGGTCGGTCCGACATTCTTCATCGCGGGATGATGCGAAGGCGCGAACATGAAGCCGATACCGGCTTCCTTGACGCAGCGGCCGACCTGGTCGGGCGTGATGTCGATCTTGACGCCGAGCGAGGCCAGAACGTCGGCGGCACCCGAGCGCGACGACAGCGCGCGGTTGCCGTGCTTGGCGACCGGCACGCCGGCGCCGGCGACGATGAAGGACGCACAGGTCGAGACGTTGACCGATCCGGAGCCGTCGCCGCCGGTGCCGACCACGTCGACCGCGTCCGCAGGCGCCGTGACGCGCAGCATCTTGCCGCGCATCGCCGACACCGCGCCGGTGATCTCGTCCACGGTTTCGCCGCGCACGCGCAGCGCCATCAGCAGTCCGCCCATTTGCGACGGCGTGGCCTCGCCCGACATCATGGCGTCGAAGGCGGAGGCCGCCTCGTCACGCGACAGCGTCGCGCCGGTCGCGACTTTTCCGATAATCGATTTCAGGTCGTCCATCGCGTGCTTTCAGATGAGCGTCAATTACTGCTGCTACTGCTGCTGGCGCCCGTCGCCTGCGCGAATGCGGCCTGGTTGATCGATGTGCCGATGGTCTGTTCGAGCTTGTTCACGAACTGCGCGACCTGTTCGTCGCTCAAGCCGCGTTCAAGCGTCTCCTTGAGTTTCTTCACTTCATCCGAGGCCATGTCGACCGGCGGGATCGTGACGTCGGTAACGCGGAACACGATCCATTCGGCGCCGCCGCTGCCCGCGGTCTGGCCGACGCCGTCCTTGGCGGTGCGGAACGCCGCCGTGATCGCGCCCGAGGGCACGCCGGGGACGGATGCCTCGCGCTTGAAGTCCTTGGCGGTTTCGACCTTTGCGCCCACAGCTGTCGCCTGTTCGGCGAGATTGCCGCCTTGCTCGAGCTTTTGCACCATCTCGGCCGCCTTGGTTCGCAGCCGGCTCGAGATCTGGTCGTCGCGCCACTTTGCCTCGACCTGGGCGCGGACTTCGTCGAGCGGGCGTTCGCGTGACGGCGTGATGCCTGTTACGTCGTACCAGACATAGCCGCCATTGAACTGGATCGGATCGTTGTCGACGCCGACATCGCTGTTGAAGGCCTGCGAGACCACATCGAGGCCGCGCGGGATATTGGCCACCAGCTGGCCGTCCGGCGTACGGCCGGAGCGGTCGACGGCATCGATCGTCACCGCGGTCAGTCCCAGTTTCTGGGCCGCTTCGGCGACGCTGGCGCCGCCGCTGCGCTCGTCTTCCATCTTGTTCTGGAGCTCGGCGACCTTGGTCGCGCGCATTCGCCGCCGCAAGCTCCTTCTTCACGGTCGCTGCGACAGCCTCATAGGTCGGTACCGTGCCGGGCTCGATCTTGCCGACCTTGACGAGGGTCACGCCGAACCGGCCTTGCGCCGGCTGGCTGACCTCGCCGGAGCCAAGCGAAAATGCGGCGTCCGCCGCGGCAGGCTCCAGGATCGCGGATTTCGCGATCAGGCCGAGTTCGTAGTCGGACGGTTTCAGGCCGCGCTCCTTGGCGAGATCCTCGAACGACAATCCGGATCCGATGCGGCCGCGCGCGGCCTGCGCTTCGTCCATGCTGGGAAAGACGATCTGCGATACTTCGCGCTTCTCGGGCGTGCCGAGCTTGTCCTTGCGCTGGTCGAAAATCTTCCGCGCCTCTTCGTCGGAGACTTCGCTCCATTTGCCGATTTCGTCCGGCGTGATCACGGTGAACGACAGTTTTCGGTATTCGGGCGCGCGGAACTGGGTCTTGCGTTCGTCGAAATAGGCGGCGAGCGTTTCCGGCGACGGCGGATCGATGGTGCCGGCCTGGGCGGCGTCGAGCTTGATGTAGTCGATCGAGCGCTGCTCGTTCTGGAAACGGGTCAGCGCGTCGACCAGCAGCTTTGGCGGCTCAAACCCGGCCGTGATGGTGCCGGAGATCTGCCGGCGCAGCGACACCCGCCGCTGTTCGGCGAGATAGCGCTGTTCGGTGTAGCCGAACTGCCGGATCGCAGCCTGAAAACGTCCCGGGTCGAACTGGCCGCCAATGCCCTTGAAGTTCGGATCGTTGTAGATCATGCGCATGATCTCGGCCTCGGACAGGCCGAGCCCCATCCGCCGCGCTTCTTCATCGAGCGCCGCATCCGCAATGGTCTGCTGCAGCACCTGGCGGTCGAAGCCGAAGGCGCGCGCCTGCTCCTGCGTCAACGGCCGGCCGAACTGGCGGCCGATCTGCTGCAGCCTGTCGGTGTAGATCTGGCGGAACTGGTCCGTCGAGATCTCGGTGCGGCCGACCTTGGCCAGCGTCGACTGCCCAAACCCCTTGAAGATGTCGGCGATGCCCCAGATGCCGAAACTGACGATCAGGACGCCCATCACCACGGCCATGACAATCTTGCCGAGCCAGTTTGATGAGGCTTTGCGCATTCCTCGAAGCATGGGTCCAACTTGTTTTAGAGGAGGGAACCGGGGTGCGCCCTAGCGAATTGCGAAAAGGGCATCACCCGATTGATAACGCATCATAAAGTGGCCGCCGTCCGGTCGCAACCATGGCCAGCGGGGCCAATTGAAGCGGGTTAACGGGCAGGCGACCGCTGCGACCGTCTCTGGAACGGATCGCGATGCTCTGCTAGCGCATGCAATCCCTCTTTTGAAGTGAGATTTCCGACATGTCCGACGCCATTCGGCCCCTTATTGCCGGCAACTGGAAGATGAACGGCCTGAAAGCCTCCATGGCCGAGTTTGAAGCGATGCTGGCAGGCGCCGGCGCCTTTGCCGGCAAGGCCGATCTGCTGGTCTGCCCGCCGGCGACGCTCCTGGCGGCGTTTGCCGACAAGGCGCGGGGCAAGGGCGTCGCGGTCGGCGCGCAGGATTGTCATCAAAACGCCTCGGGAGCCCATACCGGCGACCTCTCCGCCGAAATGCTGGTTGATGCCGGCGCCGGCGCCATCATCGTCGGCCATTCCGAGCGCCGCGCCGACCATGGCGAGAGCGATGCGCTGGTGCGGCAAAAGGCGGAAGCCGCCTGGCGCGCTGGCGTCACCGCGATCGTCTGCATCGGCGAGACCCGGGCGCAGCGCGACGCCGGACAGACGCTCGATGTCTGCGGCGGGCAATTGAAGGGCTCGCTGCCCGATGGCGCGACCTCAGCCAATCTGGTGGTCGCCTATGAGCCGGTCTGGGCGATCGGCACCGGGCTGACGCCGACAACTGCCGATGTCGAGCAGGTTCACGTTTATCCGGGGCGTTCTCACCGATCGCTTCAAGGGGAGGGCGGCAAGATGCGCATCCTCTATGGCGGCTCGGTCAAGCCGTCGAATGCGAAGGAATTGATGGCGGTCGCCAACGTCAATGGCGCGTTGGTCGGTGGCGCGAGTTTGAAAGCGGCTGATTTTCTGGGGATCGCGGCGGGCTGCTAGGCCGCCGCGTTTTCGGCGATCTGTTTCCAATAAATCATCGTGGCGGTGAGGCCGCCGTGCGGCTTGAACGAATAATCCGGAATGACGCCGCACAGCTTGAAGCCGAACGGCCTCGTAAAACGGCGAGGCGCCGCCATCGGCGGCGGTGTCGAGCACGAGCAGGGTTCGTGCCCGCGCAATCGCCATCTTCTCGGCCTGCCGCATCAATGCCGTCGCCACGCCGCGGCCGCGATGGCTGATCCGCGTGATCAGCTTGGCAATCTCGCCGCGGTGCGGCTGATTGGGGGCGCAGTCGAGATGCAGCGTGACCGTTCCGATCAGTTTCTCGCCGTCGAACGCGCCAAGCACGATCCGCTCTCCGCGGCCGGCTGCGGCCAGCGACTTTTCCCAGAAGGCGTTCGCTGCTTCCGGCGGCAGCGGATGCATGAAACTGACCGAAGCACCATTGGCGATGGCCTCGATCAGCATTTCACTGAGCATCGCGCAGATAGCGGGCGAAGCGCTCAAGGCCTTGATCTGGATGTCCCGCATAAAAGGCTGGCTCCTCAGCTTCGATCGTTGACGGTGCGGGCAGCGCGCGCCTGCTTGATCTCCGCGATCCTTTCGACGTCCTCGATTTGCAGATGACGGCCGCGTTCGAGAATTTCCAACGTGTACTCTTCGTAGGTCAGCCCCAACCGCTCGGCTTTCCGGATGCGAAACGACACGATGCCGGGCAAGGTGTTGCGCCAGGCCCTGCGATGCGCGGCCTTCCAGTAGAAATAATTTCCGATCCCGCCGTCGCCCCATTCCGGCCTGTGCGCTTCGTCGAGCGGTGGCCCGCCATTGTGGCCGCGCGTGCAGTTTGCCGGACTCTGTTCTTCGACCACGAAGGTCTCGGCCTCGGACATCGCGCCTAGCTCCGCGCCAGCGCAACGACATAGACGCAGGGCGCACCGGTCTCGTTGGCAAAAGTCGTATCCGCCGGCGGTCCAAAACCGAGGCAATCGCCGGCGCCGAGTTCGTGCCGCTGGCCTGCTTCCGTGATCACGAGGCTGCCGTTCAAAACCCAGAGCAGTTGGCGGATATGGGCATAGGAGGAAGCCGGCAGTGTCACGCGCTGCCGCGCCGGCATCTCGACCCGGATCAGTTCGACGGGATGATCGGGGCGGTTGAAGACCTGCTTGCGGACATATCCGGTTTCGGGATCGCGCCAGACCGGCTGCCCGGCCGCCCGCGAAAGCCGGTCGTCCTGGCCCTCGGCGCGCAGCATCAGCCCGGCCAGCGTCAGGTCGAAGGCGCTGGCCAGCCGCACCAGCACCACGGCGGTGGGACTGACCTCGGCGCGCTCGATCTTGCTGATGGTGGCTTTGGAGACGCCGGAACGTTCGGCCAGATCCGCCAGCGACCAGCCGCGGCTGTCGCGCTCCAGCCGCAGGCGGTGGGCGAGGCGATGGCTGAGATCGTCTACTAAAGTATCCATATGTCAATTATAATAGAAATTTGAAGTGTAACGCAAGCCGCGAAATCGCGGGTGCGGCGTTGTGCAAACCTGCTTGCCCCGAACGCGTCAGGCATTATCTCGGGGGTGACAATGCCCGGTGCTTTCGTGTAACACCGCGCGACTTCACGAAAACCCCGCAAGTCCACGTGCCGGATGCCGGCCACACCGGCTTGTGACGGAAGGTAGCAATGCAGACTGTCGTTATCGTCATTCACCTCATGATCGTTGCCGTGCTGATCGGCGCGGTGCTGCTGCAGAAATCCGAAGGCGGCGGCCTCGGCATGGGCGGCGGCGCCGGCTTCATGTCGAGCCGCGGCACGGCGAACCTCTTGACGCGAACGACGGCGATTCTCGCGGTCGGCTTCTTCATCACCAGTCTCTTCCTGTCGTGGCTTGCGAGCTACGACCGCAAGCCGAGCTCGATCATCGGCACGCCGGCCTCGCAGTCCGCGCCCGCTGGCGGCGCGACGCCGATCCAGCCGCCGACATCAGGCGGCGTGCTCGATACGCTGAAGAAGGTCGACGAGCAGCAGCAGAAGGCGCCATAGCGGCCCGCAGGCGCCGCGTTCGCAATAAAGCAGGGTGGCCATGCGGAGCGGACAGTTTCCGCGCCGCATCAGAAATCCTAATTAATGCCCTGAAATCGCTCGGGGTTTGACGTCACCCACAGGCCCACAAATTGTTTGCCTGATGTTGCGATTCGTTTTGGCGAATCGAGCACCTGGCCTTAAAGGTTAAGTCCCATGGCGCGGTATATCTTCATCACCGGCGGCGTGGTTTCTTCGCTCGGAAAGGGTCTGGCTTCGGCGGCACTCGGTGCGCTGTTGCAGGCACGCGGGTACAAGGTCCGTCTCCGCAAGCTCGATCCCTATCTCAATCTCGATCCCGGAACGATGTCGCCGTATCAGCACGGCGAAGTGTTCGTGACCGATGACGGCGCCGAGACCGATCTCGATCTCGGCCATTACGAGCGCTTCACCGGACGTCCCGCCACCAAGCAGGACAACATCACGACCGGGCGCATCTATCAGGACATCATCAGCAAGGAACGCCGCGGCGATTATCTCGGCGCGACCATTCAGGTGATTCCGCACGTCACCAACGCGATCAAGGAATTCGTCCTCTCCGGCAACGACGAGTACGATTTCGTCCTCGTTGAAATCGGCGGCACCGTTGGTGACATCGAAGGCCTGCCGTTCTTCGAGGCGATCCGCCAGCTCAAGAATGAATTGCCGCGCGAGCACGCCGTCTACATCCATCTGACGCTGATGCCCTACATCCCCAGCGCCGGTGAACTGAAGACCAAGCCGACGCAGCATTCGGTGAAGGAGTTGCGCTCGATCGGCATCCAGCCGGATATCCTGTTGTGCCGCACCGACCGCGAGATCCCCAAGGAGGAGCGGCGCAAGCTCGGCCTGTTCTGTAACGTGCGCGAGAGCGCCGTGATCGAGGCGCGCGACGTCGACAACATCTATGCGGTCCCGGAGGCCTATCACGCCGCCGGGCTCGATGATGAAGTCTTGGCCGCGTTCGGCATCGCGCCAAAAATTCCGCCGGCGCTGCAGAGCTGGAACGTCATCAACGAGCGGGTGCGCAACCCCGAGGGCGCGGTGACCATTGCCATCGTCGGCAAATACACCGGCATGAAGGACGCCTATAAATCGCTGATCGAGGCGCTGTCGCATGGCGGCATCGCCAACAAGGTAAAGGTCAATCTCGACTGGATCGAGAGCGAGGTGTTTGAGCACGAGGATCCGGCGCCGTTCCTCGAACACGTCAACGGCATTCTGGTCCCCGGCGGTTTTGGCCAGCGCGGCGCGGAGGGAAAAATCCGCGCGGCGCAGTTCGCCCGCGTGCGTGACGTGCCGTATTTCGGCATCTGTTTCGGCATGCAGATGGCGGTGATTGAAGCCGCACGAAACCTGGTCGGCATCGAGAACGCCAACTCCACCGAATTCGGCCCGACGCCGGAGCCGCTGGTCGGCCTGATGACGGAATGGCTGCGCGGCAACGAGCTGGAGAAGCGCTCGAGGGCCGGCGATCTCGGCGGCACCATGCGGCTGGGGGCGTACCCTGCGGCGCTGAAGCGCGGCAGCCGGGTCTCCGAAGTCTATGGCGGCGCCACCGAAATCTCCGAGCGCCACCGTCACCGCTATGAGGTCAACACCGCCTACAAGGACCGTCTCGAGCAGCACGGCCTGCGCTTCTCCGGCCTTTCGCCTGACGGCGTGCTGCCGGAGATCGTCGAATACGAGGACCATCCCTGGTTCATCGGCGTGCAATTCCATCCCGAGCTGAAGTCGCGGCCGTTCGAGCCGCATCCGCTGTTTGCCTCCTTCATCCAGGCGGCGATGGCGCAGTCGCGGCTGGTGTGAGGCTATGGCGACGGGGCAATCCGTCGTTCGCGCTGGCTCTTGGTTTGGGACTTGAACGCCCGGTCCGACGTCAAGGGCCCTTAAATCCCTTGGAACCCCAGCTCAGTCCGTCGCCAATCCTCGACTTTTTTTCGAGACTTCCACGGCTGCGCCATGCCTCCAGGAACACCTGTTCGCTCGGCGACAGATTCCTGGCTGCGTCGGCCGACAATTGGTCGGCAGCCGTCACGCCCGGCAACTGAGTGGCTTCCCGGATTGCGTCCGCCGAGCCCTCGACAATCAGCAGCTTGTCGGATCCTTCCTGGACCACTCGGGCTTTTCGCTCGATGCTCTCTCGTAGCGCTTTGTCCTTTGGCTGATTCAAAATCAGCAACTGTTCCATGCAAGGCCTCATGCTACATGCGCGTCGGGTCTCGTCGGTGCCACGTTCGGTAACCCATCATACCCCAGATGATATGGCGTAATACTGCACATTGCCCAGTCATTCGAGTTCATGATGCACTTCACACCCCCGTCTGGCGCGCAACTTTCGCAGTTGAGATTGGGCTTGCCAAAGAAGCCGTGGCGGCCTCTGCAGTTGCATCCGGATTCACCGTATTCATCCGGCGCGCCAAACACGTGGCCGCTTTCGTGCGCAAAGACCCGATCGAGATTGTTGGGCCTCCAGTCATCGTTTTCGTACTGCATGACCAAATATGGTCCCGTGCAATACGCGAAATGATTGAGCGGATAATGCACGAAGAAAGCGCAGTAGGCGGCGTCGGCCGATTTGCTTGCCTTGAGCGAAGCGATGTAGGCATCCACACCGGCTTTACCCTTGGGAAATCCCATTTGGTGCAGGACGGCGTCGCGCCAGGGCCTCTCGTAATGTTCCCAGTGTTCGCGGCCTCTCCGCGGTATCCTCGGCGATGGAGGCGTTGGTACGGTCACATGCCTGTTGTCGTGCAGCCAGGTGACGTCCTTGGCCGGACTCTGGGCGCCAAGCCACGACAATCCGTTCTGCACCTCGGCAGCGATCTTGACTTGTTGAGCGTCTGGTGAGCGCGAGCTGACCCGGTCCTGAAACCATTATCACTCCAACTGCGATCCGGCCTTTGAGCCGCTTTGCGCGCGGGGCGGCGCTGACGCTTGCTCCAGCGCGCATAGCTGCGCCGTCGCCTTCGCGCCCGGGTGGCGCCTGCCGGCCGACGATGGCGCGTTCATTGAGGTGAAGTGGGCTACCCCCTTTGGCCCACGCGATGCCTGAATAGGGACGTTGAGCCTTGTCCGCGGCGTATTGCGGGGACTCGCGCAGTTGCAGCGCCGCCAACCCCAGCTGCTCATTCTCGGAGAGCGTTTGCGGATTGAGCGGCCGAGCCGCGCGTGCCGTTGCCTGCGCGGGGCCAATTCTGATCCTGAAGTCGGGTCCATAGTCGTGGAGCACCGGGATCGGCGGGGCAGCGCTGGCCTCCCTCAAGGTCGCGGCAGTGGGCGCCGCAATGGATTCCTCAATTCCGATGTCGCCGGCCACCAATGCCTCCCCGAAATAATCAACAGCCAATCGTTATGCACGCAATCAGAGATGTCATGTGATAAATGTTATCATAGGTTGATATCAGGTCATAGGTTGATATCAGCTTGCCCGGCGCTCTCGTTTTGACCGCGGCGGTCTGGATGAGGCGAGCGTGCGATCCGCATTCGTCAAAGCCTTGATTGCCGGACCATCGGCATTCATCTGCAGTGAATGTGTCGACGTCTGCAACCAGTGTCTGGGCGGCGGACCCGTGCCGGTTCAGAGCTCCGCGTGGGATGAGTATTCGGACGAGTAACTACTCGAGCTGCCTGGCCGATCGGCAACGATCGCGGATCGGGCCGGTCAAGAGCTCAATCGCCACGTCGATGCGCTGCGCAATCGCGAGGTGACGTGGGGCGCGATCGGCAAGGCGCTCGGCGTTTCCCGGCAGGCCGCATGGCAGCGGTTTTCGTGAGGCGGCCTGCATTTGCGGCCTTTGACGAACGCGCCAATTGTTGCGACAAACGGCTCCCGTGACCTGCAAGAACAATAAATCCAGGGAGTGAAGCCGATGATCATGGAAATGCGCGTTTATCGCTGTCTGCCGGGCCGCCTGCCGGCGCTGATGAAGCGGTTCGATACGCTGACGCTGAAATTGTGGGACAAGCACGGCATCAAGCAGGCCGGTTTCTTCACCACGCTGATCGGCACTTCCAACCAGGAACTGACCTATTTCGTCGCATGGGACTCGCTCGCCGACCGCGAAAAGAAATGGACCGCATTTCAGTCCGATCCCGACTGGATCGCCGGCCGCGCCAAGAGCGAGGAGGACGGCCAGATCATCGACAACATCGTCAGCCAGCTTTTGGTGCCGACGGCGTTTTCCTCGGTGAAATAACCGGCGATGCAACCCTGATATTCAGGGCCGGAACAGGGTTGATCCTGATAGCGTGGACCGGCATGGTCCGCGCCGAAACAAGGAAAAATCCGTGAGCGCAAGCATCTCTGCAGCACCGGTCGTGGCGGCTGGTTCAGTCAAGTTCGGCAACGATCTGCCGATCTCGATCATCGCCGGCCCTTGCGCGCTCGAGAGCCGTGCACATGCGCTCGAAGTGGCGTCCGCGCTGAAGGAGATCGCGGCGCGCCTCAAGGTCGGGCTCGTCTACAAGACCTCCTTCGACAAGGCGAACCGCACCTCGTGCCTCCGCCGGGCGCGGCATCGGGCTGAAAGCAGGCGTTGCCGATCTTTGCCGAGATACGTTCGTCGCTCGGCTGCCCGTGCTGACCGACGTCCATGAAGCCTCGCAATGCGCCGAGGTGGCGCAAGCCGTCGACGTGCTGCAGATCCCCGCATATCTGTGCCGGCAGACCGATCTGCTGGTGGCGGCGGCGGCGACCGGAAAAGTCGTCAACGTCAAGAAGGGCCAGTTCCTGGCGCCGTGGGACATGCAAAACGTCGTCGCCAAAATCACCGGCGGCGGCAATGCCAACGTGCTCGTCACCGAGCGCGGTGCTTCGTTCGGCTACAACACGCTGGTGTCCGACATGCGCGCGCTGCCGATTCTCGCGCGAACCACCGGCGCGCCTGTGATCTTCGACGCCACCCATTCGGTACAGCAGCCGGGCGGGAAGGGCGCTTCCTCCGGCGGCGAGCGTGAATTCGTGCCGGTGCTGGCGCGGGCGGCGGTGGCGGTCGGCGTTGCCGGCGTGTTCATCGAAACCCATCCCGATCCCGATCGCGCGCCGTCGGACGGACCCAACATGGTGCCGCTGCGCGAATTCGAGGGCCTCGTGAAGACGCTGATGGCGTTTGACGCGCTCGCCAAGAATTCCGTCAAGACTACCGCGCGGTGACATCCCCGCTTCCTCCAGCCCTGAACATCATCGCGCTGACGACGTTCGCCGCCAGCCTTTCGGCGCGAGCGCTCGATCCCGTCCTGCCGCATATCGCCGACGAATTCAGCGTCAGCATCGCGACGGCCGCCGGCTTCGCGGCGGCGTTCGCCTTCACCTTCGCGATTGTGCAGCCGGTGCTCGGGCGCTGCCGCCGATATGTTCGGCAAGGCGCGACTGATGACGATTTGCCTCGTGCTGCTCGGCGTGTCCTGCATTCTTGGCGCGCTGGCGAACTCGTTCGCCATGCTTTTCGTCACGCGTGTCCTTGCCGGCATCGGCTCCGGCGGTGTCTTCCCGATTGCGCTGTCGCTGGTCAGCGACCTCGTGGGGCCGGACAGGCGTCAGATCGCGATGAGCCGGACCCTTGGCGGCGCAATGGCGGGAAACCTTCTCGGCGCCACGGCATCAGGCCTGATTGGCGATTTCCTCGGCTGGCGCGGGGTGCTTGCGGTGCTCGGCGTGCTGGTGATCATTGCCTCGATTGCGATTGCCGCAGGCTTCAGAGGCGCGGCGCTGGCGCGTCCGCCGCGCACGAGTTTCGCCGCTATTCGTCAGGGCTATCGCACGATCTTCACCAACCCGAATGCAAAGTTCTGCTACGCGGCGGTATTCATCGAGGGCTGTTGCGTGCTGGGCCTGTTTCCCTTCATCGCCTCGTTCCTGTTCGACCTCGGCCAAACCTCGCTCTCGATCGCCGGCATCGTGATCGCCGGCTTTGCCGTCGGCGGGTTGCTCTACACGCTGACGGTGTCGCGTTTCCTGCCGCGGCTTGGCGTCCGCGGCATGATGATCGCGGGTGGTTCGCTGGTTGGCCTGCAACTCGCGGCGGTCGCATTCGGCCCGGACTGGAGAATCCAGCTCGCGTGCCTGCTCCTGATGGGCTGGGGCTTCTACATGATCCACGGCTGCTTGCAGGTTTTCGCAAGCGAACTGTCGCTGGAAGCGCGCGCCACCGCGCTGGCGCTGCACTCGTTCTTCTTTTTCATGGGGCAAACCATTGGTCCGATTGCTTACGGTTTCGGCATCGGACACGCCGGCAAGATTCCGACGCTGCTGGTGGCGGCTGTGATCATGGTCGCGCTGGGATTTGCCTGCGCGCGGCTGTTGCGGCAGACGCGGCCCACGGACCGGGGACCGGTTGCCTCAGGATGACGCACAATGTTTGGCCTGCCGGTGCCCGATAGTTGGCGGCCCCATGGCACGGGGATTGCTTGATTCACGGTCAAAGGAGCGACCGTGGACGCCCAAGTCACGCATTTGAACAACATCATTTCCTCGACCCGCAATACCGGATACGCCACCCAACCTCCGCTGCAGCGTTTCCTCGCTGACTGCTACGAGGAATTTCGATCCGACCATTCCGGCGCGGTCGCCGACTACATCCCCGAGCTGAAGCGCGCAAATCCGGCGCATTTCGGCATTGGTCTCGTTACCATCGATGGCCACATCTACGAGGTCGGCGACAGTGCCGTGCCTTTCACCATTCAGTCGGTGTCGAAGGCCTTTGTATTCGCGCTGGCGCTCGAACTGGTCGGTGAGGAGCGCGTTTCCGCCGCCATCGGCGTGGAGCCGAGCGGCGAGGCCTTCAATTCGATTCGGCTGACCAACGATAACCGGCCGTTCAATCCGATGGTCAATGCCGGCGCGATTGCGTGCTCCGGATTGATCCATCAGGTCGATGGCGCCGGCGCCTTCGAGCGCATCCGCGAAAAACTCGGCCAGTTCGCCGGGCGCGAACTCGCTGTCGACAACTCCGTCCATGCCTCCGAAACCGAAACGGGTAACCGCAACCGCGCGATCGCCTGGCTATTGCGCAATTATCTGGTGGTGCAGGGCGATGTCGACGCGGTGCTCGATACCTATTTCCGGCAATGCGCGATTCTTGTCACTGCGCGCGACCTTGCCGTGATGGCTGCGACCCTCGCCAATCGCGGTGTCAATCCCGTGACTGGCGTGCAGGTGATCACCCCGAACGTCGTTGCCCGCACATTATCGGTCATGACGAGCTCGGGCATGTATGACTACGCCGGCGAATGGATCTACCGCGTCGGCATTCCCGCCAAGAGCGGCGTCGGCGGCGGCATCGTCGCGGCGCTGCCGTCGCAGATGGGGCTCGGCACGTTTTCGCCGTGTCTCGACAGTCACGGCAACAGTGTGCGTGGGCTGAAAGTCTGCGAGGCGTTGTCGTCGCGCTTCGACCTCCACATGCTGAACCGCAGCGCCGATGTCCGCACCTGCGTCATCGCCGACTACGACATCTTTGGCATCGCTTCGCGCCGCAGCCGCCAGCCGCACGAGCAGCAGATTCTCGACGAGCACCACAGCGACATCCGCGTGATCGAACTGGTCGGCGCGCTCAATTTTGCCACCATCGACTACATCACTCGAAAACTCGCCAGCGAGCCGCCGAACGCGCCGCTGCTCATTCTCGATTTCCGCAGGGTACCCGACCTTACCGCGGCGGGCGCGCAGTTGCTTGGTGAAAAGCTCACCGTTTTGAGTAACGCCGGCGTCACCGGCGTTCTGACCGGTTTTGAGATGACATCGCCAGTGTTGGCGGCGATCAGGGCACGCGTCGCCGATTGCAGGAGGTTGCGAAGCTTCCCGCTGCTCGACGACGCCATCGAATGGGCCGAGGATCAGGTGATCTATCGCTATGGCGGTTTCACCGAACAAAAGGAAACCACCCACCTTGGCGAGCAGGCGCTGCTTGCAGAGCTGGACCCCGAAGAGATCGCCGCCCTCGCGGAATTGTCGACCACGCGCCGCTATGAGGCCGGCCAGCGCATCATCTGCGCCGGGGAGCCGGCCAACTCGCTGTTTTTTCTGCAGAGCGGCATGGTCAGCGTCAAACTGCAGAGCGGCGTGCGCCTTGCCTCACTCGGTCCGGGCATGGAGTTCGGCGAGATGGCCATCATCGAGCATCAGCGCAGCGCCGACGTCTGGGCCGATACCGCAGTAAAATGTCTTGAACTGCCGCTCGACGCCTTTGCCGACTATCGCCAGCTTCATCCCCAGATCTCCATGAAGATCATGAAGAACCTCTCCGCGCTGCTGGCACGGCGGCTGATCCTTGCCAACGCCAAGGTTGATCTGCTCAGCGCGTATTGAAGCGAACGCGTTGTCCGAGTGGATCACCGGCGTTGCCTGCTCGTTATTCGCGCAGCGTTCACTGCTCGCGGTGGTGAGCCCAGTCGAAGGTCCGGACGCCTTCCATCTTGTCGGGATGCTGCAGGACTTCCGGATGGGAAAGCGCGCGAACCACATCCTCGTGGCCCGCCGCCCAGTGCTCTTCCATGGTCCGGCGGGAAAACTCGTAGTCCTTGGCGATCCCCTCATAGCTCTTGGCGTTGTAGATCAGGTGCACGATGTTGCAGACCTTCTCGTCAGCCTCCGCGGCAAGCGCCTTGACTTCCGGACGGTCCAGCAGTTCGGCGGGAAGGTCCTTCATGAGGCTGGCAAAGGCGATGCGTAGCTTCTGGGCCCGCTTGTATTGATCGGTCGCCGCCCGCGTCCGGCTGGAGAACACGATTTCCTTCTGCCGCACGTCGGCTTCGCCGAGATTGCGCGGCAACTCGCCACGCGCGCTCCAGAGATCGATCTGGAACGCCAGCGTGTCGAGCCGCGGCCGGCTGTCCAGAACCCACTGCAGCGGCGTGTTGGAGACCAGCCCGCCGTCCCAATAATACTCGCCGTCGATTTCGGTCGCCGGGAAGCCGGGCGGCAGCGAGCCGCTGGCGATGATATGCGCCGGACCGATGCGATGGGTCGTCGTGTCGAAATAGGCGAAGTTTGCGGTTTTGACGTTCACGGCGCCGACGCTGAAGCGCATGGCGCCGGCGTTGAGCCGGTCGAAGTCCACCAGGCGCTCAAGCGTCGCCTTCAATGGCGCAACGTCATAGAAGCTGAGCTCGTCGGCATTGGGTGACGGCCAGAACGCGGGCGAGAGCAGGCGAGGCGTGAAGAAGTGCGGCGCGCCGAACATCATGATGCCCAGCGCGCGGGTTTGATTGATCATGCTGTGCGTGAAGTCGTTGCCGATCTTCATCGAGGCGAGATGGGGGATGCCAAGCGGCGGCGTGCTCACGGCTTCCCAAAACTCCCGCAATCTTTCGACGCGCTTCTCCGGCGGATTGCCGGCGATCAATGCGGCGTTGACGGCTCCGATCGAGATGCCGGCCACCCAATCCGGGTGCAGGTCAGCCTCCGCGAGCGCCTGGTAGACGCCGGCCTGATAGGAGCCGAGCGCGCCGCCGCCTTGCAGCAGCAGCACGGTTTGCTCGAACTGCGAGCGATCGACCGGGGATTGTTTTCGTTCTGGAGGCGGCACGGTATCCATCGTTGAGACCTCCGGTGGTTGCAGGCTTGTGTTCGGCTGCTACGGGCTCGGTATCGCGCACGGCTCGACCTTCGAGCACTCCGATCGGCGTTCAACTGGCGATCCGGCTGAACAGAAGCGGCATCATTATCCCTCACGAAGGCGATCAACAAATCCCAGGTGACGGCCAGCACGATCGGGCCGACGAACAAGTCCGATGATTCCGTTCGACAGGGTGCCGCCAATGACACCGACGATGATCACCAGCATCGGTGTCTTGAGGCCGCGGGCGAAGATGATGGGCCGGAGAACGTTATCGACCAGGTTTACCGGCACCATGTAGGCGGTGAACAGCACCGCCGTCCACGTCTCCATCGTCATCCAGCTCCAGATGATGACCGGAACGATGATCACCGACGGGCCGATTTGAATAATTCCCATGACGAGAACGCCGAACGCAATCAGGCTTGCGCCGGGAACGCCCGCGACCGTCAGCCCGATGCCCGCCAGAAGCGCCTGCAACAGTGACACGCCGATGACGCCTTGCGATACGTTTCGAATGGTCGCGCCGGCCAGTTGCATGAATTCGCTGCCGCGCTTTGAAACGCGGCTGTGCAGGAACATTGCGACGCCGTCGACCAGCATCGGGCCCGGTGCGAGCAGAAATCCGGCGACGATAACGGAGGCAAGAAATTGAAGAATCGCCATGCTGGCGCTTCCGGCCGCTCCGAGCAAGGTGCTGCCAACCGGCTTCAGGTGGGGAGCCACTTTCGCAAGCGCAGCGGTAAGGTTGGTCGATGCAAGTTCCCAGAACTGGAATATCGGCTCACCGATCAACGGCCAGTTCTTGACGGTCTCGATCGGCGCCGGGACGGATAGCTGCCCGGAATCGAGACGCGCGTAAATCATTTTGGGGACCTCGACCAGATCCAGCGCGAGCCAGGTCACGGGCCCAATGATGATGAGGAGAAGCAGAATTGTAATCAGCGCCGCAGCGAGCCCCCGGCGTCCACCGAGCCAATTCGCCAGCAGGTCAAAAACCGGATAGAGCGCCACGGCCAGCACGACGCTCCAGACCATGGTTTCCAGGAATGGGCGGATGATCGATAGCGACAGGAACAGGATGACGCCAAGGAAACGCCAGCCGGATGGCCAACCCTATGACCGTTGCATTGAGTTCTTCAGTATCGATTTTGCGGTATTCGCTCACATGTGCTTCCGTAGAGGTGCGTTGAGAGCTTGCTTGAATTCACCCTTCATGGCCACGGGCTTTCGATGCGTATACACCAATTGCGCGAATTATCATGCCATTTCCGCGCTGCCTCGGAGCGGATTAATCCGTCACGCCCGGTCTCGGATTGTGCGGACATTTTTACCTCGCGTTCACAAGGATGCTTGCCAAGTCCCATTATTATGCAAGGATGGAAACGGAATTTGGTTCGGCTGTCGGCTCTCTCGGACATTCGGCTTGACCTAAATCAACGGTTTGGCGCTTCGATGGGGTCGAACTGGTTTGGTCCCGTGCTCTAGACGGCTTCCGGAAATAGGTGCGGCCATTGGAATGGAGAGTTTTTCTTGAGTGAGTCGCTTCATCCCGCCGCGCCGCATCATCTGCCGGGCTTTATCACCGCACCCGGTGATACCGACTATTTGATGATCGGCGTCGGTATCTTCCTGATCCTCGCCGTTGTGGGAGTCGGCAATCTGTATCTGCATTTGCACAGCTTGCCGGAACGAATGGCGCACAAGTCGAAAAAGCTGCAATTCGAAATCGTGGCGGTGCTGTGCTTGCTGTCACTCTTTACCCACAACCATCTGTATTGGGTGATCGGGCTGTTTCTTGCCTTGATTGATTTACCCGATTTCATCACGCCGCTGCGCCGGATCGCGGGATCGGTCGATAAATTGGCGGGTGTTCCGCCTGAGCCCGAAGAGTCCGATATGCCAGGAGCAGGCGCCGCTCATGCGGTGCTGAAGGGCCAGAGCACGGCGAAGGTCCGCGCCGCCAAGAGCGAGGTGCAGGGTCATGCTTGAGATCATCCTCTGCTCGCTCGTGACGGTATTGCCGGACTATCTTTATCGCCGCTATCGGCAGGGCAAGCGCATCGGCCACGAGATCACGCTGTTTTCCGTCTGGTACGAGCTGCGGTTCGGCCTCATCACCTGCCTGATGCTCACGGTCTCGCTGATCACGATGATCTTCTACTTTCATCCGTCGACCGACGTCGGCGACGTTGTACTTTCGCACCGTTCCGATTATTTCCGAAGTGACCGGCCGGGTGGCGGAGGTTCACGTCGATTTCAGCGCGCCCGTCAAGCAGGGCGACGTGATCTTCAGGCTCGACAATTCAAAGCAGCAGGCGGCGCTGGACAACCGCCAAGCGCAAGATCGCCGAAGTCGATGCCTCGATGCTGGCGGCGGAGGCCGATATCCTCAAGGCGGAAGGCCAGCTTCAGGAAGCAAAGGGCTCGCTGCAGCAGGCTCAGGATGAACTCGACGTCAAAAGCGAATTGCAGCGGCGCAACCCGGGCATCGTGCCGCAACGCGACATCGAAAAGCTCGCAGGTGGTCGTCGCGGGCCGCCAGGGCTCTCTCGATGCCGCGACGGCTGCCAAGCAGTCCGCGATGGTACGGGTCAGCGCGCTGCTGCCGGCGGAGAAGGCCAGCGCGGAGGCGCACGCTTGCCGAAGCGCAGGTCGATCTGGACAAGACCTATATTCGCGCCGGTGTGAACGGGCGCGTCGAGCAGTTCCTGCTGCGGCCCGGCGACATCGTCAATCCAATTATACGGCCGGCCGGCGTCCTGATCCCCGAGGGCGCCGGGCACGCGCGCTCTCGCGGCGGCTTTGGGCAGATCGAGGCCAGGTCATGAAGGTCGGAATGGTGGCCGAGGCCACCTGCATCTCCAAGCCGTGGGCGATCATTCCGATGGTGATCACCAGCGTGCAGAATTACATCGCGGCGGGCCAGTTCAGGGGCGGCGAGCAACTGATCGAGGCGCAGAACATGGTGCGTCCGGGCACGATTCTCGTCTTCATGGAGCCGATCTACAAAGGCGGGCTCGAAGGCGTGACGCCCGGCAGCAGCTGTATCGCCAATGCCTATACCAGCAACCACGAACTGATCTCTTCCGGAAAACTCGGCGCATTCAAGAGCTTTGCGTTGCATGTCGTCGATGCGACCGGACTTGTGCACGCCATGCTGTTGCGGATTCAGGCCCTGCTGCTGCCGATCAAGACGCTGGTGCTGAGCGGGCATTGATTGCTAACGTCGGGTCGAACGTTTCGATTCATCTGACATGTTTCGCGACCAGTGGCTGACGGCGCGGAGGCGGATATTTCCACTACTTTTACCCAAAACCTGCTCAAACTGTCCGTGATCAGGCAGTCGATCAAGCGGCGGATCGTTTCGATCGCCGTCGGCCTGATCATCCTGATGCTGGCGACCTCTGTTCTTTCGATGGTGATGGTGGGCCGGGTCGGCCATCTGCTGGATGAACTCGACCGAGCAGGTACATTCCGGCCAATGCGAGCCTGACCCGCATCAATACTCTCATCGCTTGAACGAGCTCTTGCGCTGCGCCGTATGGTGATCGCAAAGATGCAGGAGCCGCCCGACGAGAGCACCTTCAAGGCTCGCAAGGAGGTCTACGAGGCAAAGGACGCCGAGATCGACCGCGAGGCGCAAGCTCGCCGAAATCCATCAATGCCATCATTGACGACAAGAGTACGCCTTCGGACAATACCGCGCTGGCGCGCATCGATGGCCGGATCGACAGTCTGCTGACCGATACCCGCCGCTCATCTGAAGCGGAGACGGCAAGGAGCTTCTTGTCGCACTCGACGCGCAGGGATTTCGAGGCGGCGAGACGCAGCCTTGCGCGAGCCGATACGTTGCGCGACGAACTCGAGGAAAAGATCGAGGCTACTTCGGCCCGAGATGGCGAAGGTCAGCGATGGGGCCATCGCGAAATCAGGTCGGAGCAAACTCAGATCGCCGTGATATCGGCTATCGTGACGCTGCTTGCCGCGATTGTCGGATTGATTTTCGCCAACCTCGTCAGCGGCGGTATCATTCGCTCGGTGCGTCAGTTGCTGGAGGGTACGCGGGCAGTCGAGGCGGGCCAGCTCGATCAATCCATCGACGTCAAGACGAGCGACGAGATCGGGCAACTGGCGGCCGCCTTCAACCGGATGGTCGTGCAATTGCGCGACAACCAGCGCATCAAGGAAACGTTTGGCAAATATATCGATCCGCGCGTCGTGGAAGGATTGATCGACCGTCCTAATTTGACCGCCGCGGAAGGTCAGCGCCGGGTGATGACGGTGGTGTTCTGCGACCTGAAGGGCTTCACCAGCCTGAGCGAAGGCATGACGCCGCAAGGCCTGGTCAAGGTCATGAACCGCTACCTTTCCATCATGTCCGAACCGATCCGGACCAACCGGGGGATCATCGACAAATATCTCGGTGACGGCATCATGGCCTATTGGGGTCCTCCGTTCGTCGACGAGGCCGATCATGCCCAGTCTGGCATGCCTTGCCGCGATGGAAATGGTCGAGCGCATCCCGACATTGCGCACGGGAAATTCCCGAGTTGCTTGGCGTTCGGGACACGCCCATGGAGACATGCGATCTGCGGATCGGCATTGCGACAGGCGAGGCGCTGGTCGGCAGCATCGGCTCTGATGTCATGATGAGCTATACCGTGATGGGCGACGTGGTGAACCTCGCCTCGCGGCTGGAGGGCGCGAACAAGGTGTATGGCATCCGCACTCTGGTTTCGGAGAGGACGATCGCGGAGGCGGGCGCCTCCATCGAGTTTCGCGAGATCGACAGATCGTGGTGGCGGGACAAACCCGTTCGAAGACCGTTTTCGAAATCCTTGGACGCAAAGGCGATCTCACGCCGCAATATGTGGCATCTCGGGACAAGTACTGGCGAGGGCTCTCGGCCTACCGCGAACGACGATGGGATGATGCGCTTGGCGCGTTCGATGCATCGCTCGAGGCGGTGCCGGGCGACGGGCCGCCGATGGCCCTGATCAAGCGCATCGAAGGTTTTCGGACCAATCCGCCGCCTCCGGGATTGGAACGGGTCATGGCACATCGACAAGTAGCGCGGAGCTATCCGCGCCCGCGATAGGGCGCGACGCCCTGGTCGGGCACCCACATGCCCTTGGGCAATTTGCCGGTCTGCCAGAACACGTCGATCGGGATGCCGCCGCGCGGATACCAGTAGCCGCCGATGCGCAGCCATTTCGGCTTGATCTCGGTCGCGATCCGCTTGCCGATCATGACCGTGCAATCCTCGTGGAAGGCGCCGTGATTGCGGAAGCTCGCGACATAGAGTTTTAGCGATTTGGATTCCAGCAGCCACTGGCCCGGCACATAGTCGATCATCAGATGCGCGAAATCCGGCTGGCCCGTCACCGGGCAGATCGAGGTGAATTCCGGCGCGGTGAAACGCACCAGATAATTGGTGTCCGCCTGCGGATTGGGCACGCGGTCGAGCTGCGCCTTTTCCGGGCTGTCCGGCCATTCCACGGCGCGGCCGAGCTGCAATGATTTCTGCAATGATTTCTTGGCCATCATGATCGTCCTGTTGCGAGGGCTGACATGGACGCAACAGGCGTGGCCGTCAACTGTCAGCGCGAGCGAGGGGTCTGTCGAGAAACCGCACCAGCGCCTGCCGTTCGGCGGCGTCCTCGATCCCGCGCATCGACATCCACAATCCCGGAAACATCGCGGCGGGATCGGCGAGGAAGGTCTCCAGGCGCTTTGCGTCCCAGCGCAAGCCTTCGTCGCGCGCCTTGCGCAGCACCGGCGAGTAGTCGAAATCGGCGTCGCCGCCGACGGCGCGGCCGATCAGCCCGGCGAGATTGGGGCCGGGCAGGCCGCGCTCGGCGGGATCGAGGCTGTGGCAGGCGCGGCAGGGCGTGAACGCCCGCGCGCCGTTTTCCTCCGCGGCGGCGGAAGCGGGCAGGAGAAGGGACAGCAGCAGGACCGCGAACGATCTCACGCAGGCGCGACCGTCTGGATCACGACCAGGCGGTCGTTGCCGGATTCGCCGCCCCAGGTTTCGCCGGGCCGGCCGTCGAGCTGGCGCACATTGGCGCCCGATTTGTCGCTCGGGAACGCGTTGAATTTTTCCGTCACGGGATCGAAGCGCACGATCGCGTTGGCCCCGAAATCGGTGACCCAGACCTTGTCCTTGTCGTCGACATAGACGGCATAGGTGCGCGGATTGCTGCCGGGCAGCTTCCAGGCCTTCCAGGAGCCGTCGGCGGGATCGTGAACCGACACATTGCCGCTGTTCCATTCGCTGACCCAGATCCGGCCCTTGGAGTCCGACCACACCCGCCGCGCGCCCTGGTTCGGCGTCGGCGGCTCGACCACGGTGGCGTTGCCGGTCGCGGGATCGATCTTGGCGATGTGGTTGCCGGCGAGCGAGGCGTACCAGATGTCGCCCTTCGGCGTGATGGTCATGCCGTAGGTGCCGCGCCCGCGCGGCGACTTGAACACGGTCATGTCGCCCGATTTCGGGTCGAGCCGGCCATAGATGCCGGATCTGGCCGGTGAACCAGTAGATGCCGTTCTTGTCGAACACGGCGGTGTTGAGGTTGGCGTAGGCCTCCTTTTCGGGCAGGCGGAACAGCGTCACCTTGTGATCACCGGGGTCGACGCGCGCGATCGCGTTCTGGCCGCCCTCGGTCACCCAGGGCGCGCCATCCGGGCCGATGATGACGCCATGGGGCGCCGCGCCCTTGCCGAGGTCGACCAGCTTGTAGGAGCCGTCGCGCGGGATCGAGACGCCCCAGCGTGCCGTTGCGCTGGCCGCAGAACCAGATCGTGCCGTCGGGGGCGGGGGTGGTGTCGCGCGAGCCCATGCCTGGCGCGACCGGATAATATTTGACGCGGAACGGGCCTTCCTGGGCGCTGGCGTGGCGCAGCAGGGCGGGCGCGGCGAGGATTCCGGCGGCGGCGGTTCCAAGAAACTGGCGGCGATTCATTGCGTTACCCCGGCTTATCAATGTGAAGGTTTGGACGCTGATATCAACCTTGAAGCAGTCTATCCTGACCCGGCTCCATCGTCCGGAAAAGGCCGCAGCCAAGCGTTCACATTTGCTTGCGCGCCGTGTAAGACGCCCCCGAAACCTGACCCACCATTCCCAGGAAAGTGCAGACATGACCGCCATCGTCGACATCATTGGCCGCGAAATTCTCGATAGCCGGGGCAATCCCACCGTTGAAGTCGATGTGGTGCTGGAAGACGGCTCGATCGGCCGTGCGGCGGTGCCCTCGGGCGCCTCCACCGGCGCGCATGAGGCGGTCGAACTGCGGGACGGCGACAAGAAGCGCTATCTCGGCAAGGGCGTGCAGAAGGCGGTCGAGGCCGTCAACGGCGAAATCTTCGAGGCGCTGAGCGACCAGGCCGTCGAGGAGCAGGTCCAGATCGACCAGATCATGATCGATCTCGACGGCACGCCGAACAAGAGCCGGCTTGGGCGCCAACGCCATCCTCGGCGTCTCGCTGGCCTGCGCCAAGGCGGCGGCCGAATCCTTCGACATGCCGCTCTATCGCTATGTCGGCGGCACCTCGGCGCGGACGCTGCCGGTGCCGATGATGAACATCATCAATGGCGGCATGCACGCCGACAACCCGATCGATTTCCAGGAATTCATGATCCTGCCGGTGGGGGCTGCGAGCTTCGCCGAAGCGCTGCGCTGCGGCTCGGAAATCTTCCACACGCTGCGCGGCGAGCTGAAAAAGGCCGGCCACAACACCAATGTCGGCGACGAGGGCGGTTTTGCGCCGAACCTGCCGTCGGCGGACGCCGCGCTCGAATTCGTGGTGAGCGCGATCGGCAAGGCCGGCTACAAGGCGGGCGAGGACGTGATGCTCGGGCTCGACTGCGCGGCGACCGAGTTCTTCAAGGACGGCGCTTACGTCTATGGCGGCGAGAACAAGACCCGCTCGCGCTCCGAGCAGGCGAAGTATCTCGCCGATCTCGTCTCGCGCTATCCGATCGTCTCGATCGAGGACGGCATGTCGGAAGACGACATGGACGGCTGGAAGGAATTGACCGATCTGATCGGCAAGAAGTGCCAGCTGGTCGGCGACGATCTGTTCGTCACCAACGTCACCCGCCTTGCCGACGGCATCAAGAACGGCCGCGCCAACTCGATCCTGATCAAGGTCAACCAGATCGGCACGCTGACCGAGACGCTCGCCTCGGTGGAGATGGCCCACAAGGCCGGCTACACCTCCGTGATGTCGCACCGTTCCGGCGAGACCGAAGACTCCACCATCGCCGATCTCGCGGTCGCCACCAATTGCGGCCAGATCAAAACCGGCTCATTGGCGCGCTCCGACCGCACCGCCAAGTACAACCAGCTGCTGCGCATCGAACAGCAGCTCGGCGAGCAGGCAAAATATGCGGGCAAGGCGGTGTTCAAGGCACTGGCGTAAGAAGCGTCTCAGCGTCTTCCACCCTGCTGCATAAAAAATTGAACCCGAAATTAAACAACCACATCGAGAAGCTAGCGCGCTGCCGCTAAGCGGCGGCTAGCTTGGGCGGTTTCGCGGCGACCTGGCGCTTCGCCGTGGGCTGGCCTGCGCGACCTGTTTCTGCCGCTTCTTCACATCGGCGGTCTTCGTTCCGCCGCGGCGGGACGCATATTCCGGGCCGTCCATCTGGCCGACATGCGGTGGATCGAAAGCGAGATACGGCCGTCCGATCCCGTACTGTTTTCCGTTCGCATCGACCCATTTCCAGAGCGTTTCGGTCGAAGCCCATCGCTGCGCGCGATTGACGCCTTTGACGCTTTCGATATCAGCCGCAAGCCCTTTGCCATATCCGCCGCTCAGTCTGCCGCCGTGATACGACCGGTTGGCTCGCCGCCTTCAGTCCTCTTGCGATCTATTGTCGGTAGTCGTCTCGGAATGCTCTCGTGATACCGGGTTTCAGTCCGGCTTTCTCCGCGGCGTAAAGCATATAAAACAGCTTCATCTTGAAGCTCTGTCCATGCCGCCGATCACGTAGTCTCTCATCGACATGCCTACTCGTTCCGCCGCCTTCGGATCCTTCCAGGTGAAATCGTTGTCGACGAGCTTGGTTAAGCTTCTCTTGACCGTCACCATTTTGCCCTTTCTCTTGATCGTTCACTTTCCTCAGCTCTCTTCTCCTTGTTGGTGTCTTCCTTCGGCGTCCTCTCTTAGAGCGCAAACAGATATTCGTCGATGCACTTCTCTTCCACCTGGCACTCGCCGACTAGCTCGACGCGGTTTTTATCTTTTTTCGTTTTTCTTTTTTCTTTTTTTCGTCCTTTCCTTTTTTTTTCTCCTTTTTATTCTTCTTTTTTTTCCTTCTTTACTAGGGCGGATCGCTCAGCGCGGCTACGTCGATTGGTTTTTTTTTTTTTTTTTTTTTTTTTTTGTTTTTTTTCAGGTTTTGGGGGGCTTTTGGTGGTCTAATTTTCTTTTTATTTTTCTATTTTTTTATTCTTTTCTTCTTTATCTTTTTCTTTTTTTTTTTCTTTTTTTTTTTTTTTTTTCTTTTCTTTCTTTTTCTTTTCTTTTTTTTCTTTTTTTTTTTTCTCTTTCTCTTTCTTTTCCTCTTCTTTTATCTTTTTCGCGATTTCTTTCCACTTCTTTCTTCTCATCTTCTTATTTCTCTTCTCTATTTTATTCTTTTCTTTTATATCTTTTTTATTCCCATCCTTCTTTTACTACTTTTTTATTAAACTCCACCTCCATTTTCTCTTATCTTCTCTTTTTCTTTATCCCTTCCTCCTTATTCCCCTTCTCTATCCTTTTTTCACATCCTATTTTCCTTCTCCCCTTTTTTTCTTATCTCTTTTTTTTTTCTCTATTTCTTATTCTACTTTTTTTTTTTTCGATTTATTTTACTTTTTTCTCATTTCTTCTTTTCTTTTTTCCCCTTCTTTTCTTCTTTAGCGGTAATTACACGTAGCATCCTTATCAAGTTTTCCTTTTCTTCATCTTAATCTCTTTCTCTCTATCTCTTATATCTCTTTTATCTTTTCTTCTTTTTATTTTATATCTCTCATATTTCCTTTCTTTATTTTACATTCTCATTTATTTTTCTTATCCTATCTCTTCTCTTATATTTTTCATCTTATTACTCTCTCTCTTTTATACTAAGGTAATTGCTCCACTACACCGTCTCTGTGAATTACGGGGATGCGCACGTGGCAACTATGTTTGAGATCCAGAGTTTTGGCGCCCTGTCTTTATACAACTTACAATTCTCTAGCGCGTCTGCCAGTCTGTCCTTTCAGAAGATCGCATCTCTCTGTTCCAATTCTATCGAATTGACCACGCGTATCTGTACCTCTAGCGGAACAGCAGCGACTTCCATGCCGAGCCCGCCAAGACTGAGAGCGATTTAAGCCTGCTGGCGGTCTTTCAAGCCGCGCAGGCCGCATGACTTTCTGTCGTCTTCAAGGCGATGCTGTCGGCGCTGAACGGCACGCCGGTAACGAGTTTCGCGCCGATGGATTCGCTGCGTTCTTTGCTTCCTACAAGGCCGAGATCGTGCATCTCGCCAGCATTGCGCAGGCCGGCGGTGTCGAGATTTTCTGCATCGGCAACGATATGAGCAGCCTGTCCGGCGCGCAATATCGCTCTTACTGTACCGATCTGATCTCCGCCGTGCGCGAGGTCTACTATGGCGAACTGACCTACGCCGCGCTACTGACTAAGCTTCAAAGATCTGCTTCTGTGATCAGCTCTATGTCATCTGCGTCAACACCTATCCGCCGCTGACGTCGAGCACTACGCCTACCGTGCAGGAACTGGTGCAGGCCTGGAGCGAGGTGCCGTTCAATCCCTATTATGCTGCTGCCTTCGACAATAAATCGCCGGTCGATTTCCTGCACGGCCTGTCCGTGAAATATGCCTTCCGGTTCTGATGACCGAGGTCGGCTATCGCAGCCTCGACGGCACCGCGATCCGTCCCGGCGATGGACGCCGGCGGCATCGCCGATGTCGGCGAACAGGCGGACGCCTACAACGCCTTCTTCCAGGTCTGGAGCGCGCATGGCGGCAGCTGGCTGAAGGGCGTCGAATTCTGGCAGTGGGACCTCAACAACAAATACTCACCCACCGGCTACTCGGTGATGGGCAAGCCGGCCGAGGCCATCGTCTCCGAATACTTTCACGGCGGCGGTCTGGCGCCGGGGCTGACGATACCGGGATCACCGGGCAACGACCTCGTCGATATCGGCCGCGGCAATGATGTCATCAATGGCTGTCTTAGGCGACGACTTCATCCGCGCCGGCGCGGCGATGATCTCATCACCGCCGGACCCGCTGCCGCGACGCGGCTTGCGACGACGACCATCAGCTGTCACCGGCTACGGCTCGGTAGTCAGCGGCGTCGGCGCGCAGGCACGCATCCTGGTCAACGGCCAGCAGGTGTCCGGTGTGTTCGAGTTCAGGCCGGCGGCCGATCCGTCTGCCTACCAGACCATGACGGTGACCTTTGACAATCCAGATATCATCAACAGCCTCGATATCGAACTGATCAAATCCACACCTGGGACGCGCGCTGCATTTCAAGGCGATCTCGATCAACGGCGTCGCGATCACACCCGCCGATGGCACCAATGCCAGCATGCCCGGCACATTCGACCTTTACGTCCGCAGCATCCATTTCGATGCGGCCGCGCATCCCGACTGGTTTTTTGGCGCCTCGACCGACAACGACAGCATCGATGGCGGCGTCGGGCAACGATGTCATCGCCGGCGGCATCAGCAGTGACGTTATTGCCAGCGGCATCGGCAACGACACGATCGACGGCGGGGACGGCCGCGATACCGCCGTGTTCACCGGCCGGATGAGCGATTACCACATTGGCGTTGATGACATGAAGCTCGTCGTCACCGACGCCGTCGCGGGGCGCGACGGCATCGACCGCCTCGACAATGTCGAACTGCTGAAATTCGCCGACATCACGATCGGCGTCAGCGTCCTGCATTCCGGCGGCCTGCTTCCGGCTCAGGACTTTGGCGACGCCGGCAATCCCACGCCCAACTTCTGGCAACAACGACGCCTCCCACGGCACGACGGTCCCGGTCTCGGGCGTGACACCGAACGCGACGGGCGATACACGAGGTGATGAACAGCGCAGGCGGGGACAATTTTGTATTCCGCGAGTCCTTGGTCACGACGTCATCAACAATTTCCGGGCAGGGGACACTCATGATCACGATGTCATCCAGTTCGCGTCGTCGCCCGTCGCCGACTTCGCAAACCTGTCCGGTCATGTCGTCGGTCACGATACCGTCATCCATCCCGGTCCCGACGCGTCGATCACTCCGAACGGCGTCACTGACGTCGTTGCCACCGCATGACTGGCTGATCGTCTAGCCGTCTGCGCTGCGCTGAATGCACCCCGCCGGCACTTTGAGGCTTGCCTTCTCGCCATAACCTGCGAACACTCCCGGCCAATTCGGCGCCGCCGAAACAGGGAGGATTGCGATGAGTGCGACGGCAAGAGCGGGCTTCAACTGCGTTCGCTGCTCAAGAAGAGCGGCGAACTCGAACTGTCGCTGGTGAATGTCCCGACGCCGGAGCCGGCCGACGACGAAGTCGTGGTCCGGGTCGAGGCGACGCCGATCAACCCGTCCGATCTCGGGCTCCTGATCGGCCCGGCCGACATGTCGACCGCCAAGGTTTCCGGCAGCAAGGACGCGCCCGTGGTCACCGCAAAGATGCCGGAAGCCGCCATGCGGATGATGGCGGCGCGGCTCGATCAGTCGCTGCCGGTCGGCAATGAAGGCGCCGGCGTCGTGATCAGGACCGGCTCCTCGGATGCCGCCAAGGCGCTGATGGGCAAGACGGTCTCGATGATCGGCGGCGCGATGTACACGCAGTACCGCACCATGAAGGTGAGGGACGTGATGGAGCTGCCCGCCGGCACCACGCCTGCCGACGGCGCGTCCTGGTTCGTCAATCCGCTGACCGCGCTCGGCATGACCGAGACCATGCGGCGCGAAAACCACAAGGCGCTGGTGCATACCGCCGCCGCCTCGAACCTCGGCCAGATGCTCAACAAGATCTGCATCAAGGACGGCATCGGCCTCGTCAACATCGTGCGCAGCAAGGAGCAGGCCGACATCCTGCACAAGATCGGCGCCAAACATGTCGTCGATTCCACCGCGGATAGCTTCATGGACGATCTCACCAACGCGCTGGTGGAAACCGGCGCCACGATCGCGTTCGACGCCATCGGCGGCGGCAAGCTCGCGGGGCAGATCCTCACCTGCATGGAGATCGCGGCCAACAAGACCGCCAAGGAATACAGCCGCTACGGCTCGAACGTGTACAAGCAGGTCTACATCTACGGCAGCCTCGACAACCGTCCGACCGAATTGAGCCGGGCGTTCGGCCTGACCTGGGGCGTCGGCGGCTGGCTGCTGACGCCGTTCCTGCAGAAGATCGGCCCGGCCGAAATCGGCAGGTTGCGCCAGCGCGTCGCGTCCGAACTCAAGACCACGTTTGCCAGCCACTACACGCAAGGTGGTGTCGCTGCAGGAAACGCTGCAGCTCGCCAACATCGCGGTCTACAACAAGCGCTCCACCGGCGAGAAATTCCTGATCAACCCGAGCAAGGGCTGATGAGCGGACGTGCTTATCCGCGCGACAGGCCGCTCCGCGCAGGCGGCCTGTTTCGTTTTGCAAGCCCAATTTTGCGAACGACATCGTTTCCGGAGCCGCAAAGGCAATTCATGCACTTGCATCTTTTCGCCGATCCGGCGTAAGCGGAGCGCAGGCGCTTCTGCTTCAAAAGGGAAATCTCAATGGCCACCCATACCATCGTCACGATCGTCGGCAGGCTTCGCAAGGAGAGCTTTTCGCTCAAGGTCGCCAATGCGCTGGCCAAGCTGGCGCCGGCCTCGCTGAAGCTCGACGTCACCACGCTGCGACGGCATTTCCTTCTTCAACCAGGATCTGGAAGCCGCCCCGCCGGCCGACTGGCTGGCGTTCCGCGAAAAGCTGCAGAAGTCGAACGGCGTGCTGTTCGTCACGCCGGAATACAACCGCTCGATCCCCGGCGTGTTGAAGAACGCCATCGACGTCGGCTCGCGCCCCTATGGCAAGAGCTCGTTCCTCGGCAAGCCGATCGGCATCGTCAGCAATTCGCCCGGGCGCGCTCGGCGGCGTCAGCGCGGCCAAGCATCTGCAGAACATCCTGCCGGGCATTGCCGGGCCGATCATCGGCCAGCCCGAAATCTACCTGAACGGCGTCGGCGACGCCTTTGACGACAAGGGCCAGCTCACCAAGGAAGCGGTGCAGAAGGTGCTGCAGCAGTATATCGACGCGTTTGCGGCGTTCATCGAGAAGCAGAACAGGTAGGCGGTCTATCCCGTCATTGCGAGCGAAGCGAAGCAATCCATCGTACGTTATGCCGAGCTCTGGATTGCTTCGCTGCGCTCGCAATGACGGGGCGCCATGCCCGACCCGCCTTTAGGATTCCATTAACCCGGCCGTCGCATCTTGCGGCCATGGTCTCCCGCACCCGACTGAAATCGATCCTTACCGGGCTCGCCCTCTACACGATGGCGGCGCTGATGGTCGGCTATTTCGGCGTCAACGCCTATACCGGCAAATACGGGCTGAACGCGCGGCAGGAACTCGATCAGGAGATCATCGCGCTGACCTCGGAACTGGCGCGGCTGAAGCGGGAGCGGGCGCAGGGCGAGCAGCGGGTTTCGCTGCTGCGCTCGGACCGGGTCGACCCTGACATGCTGGACGAGCGCGCACGCTTCCAGCTCGACTACGCCAATCCGCGCGACCTGGTCCGGACCCTCAAGCCGAACTAGTTTTCAAGCCGATGTCACGACACGCCGTCGTTGGCTTGACGTCCGACGCCGGTCCGCAAATTTCAAAAAACTGCAAAATCGATTTCGAAAATGTCGCGCCGCGTTGCAGTGCGGCATAGCAATATTTTCTCCAGCGCACGGCAATCCTTTCACGGCGGTTTGAGTTGGGTTAGAGAGGGCTGATCCGTCTCTCTCATCCGGAATTGCCATGGCCGCACCCAAGAAAAGCGTCGCACAAGGAATCAGGGCAGGAGAAGGCAAACGGATCCCCACCGGAATTCACCAAGGCGCAGGAACTGGCGGCGCTGCGGGACATGCTGCTGATCCGGCGCTTTGAGGAAAAGGCCGGCCAGCTCTACGGCATGGGCGCGATCGGCGGCTTCTGCCATCTCTATATCGGCCAGGAAGCCGTCGTGGTCGGCATGCAGATGGCGCTGAAGAAGGGCGATCAGGTCATAACCGGATACCGTGACCACGGCCACATGCTGGCCTGCGGCATGGAAGCCAACGGCGTGATGGCCGAACTCACCGGACGCCGCGGCGGCTATTCCAAGGGCAAGGGCGGCTCCATGCACATGTTCAGCATGGAGAAGAATTTCTTCGGCGGCCACGGCATCGTCGGCGCCCAGGTTTCGCTCGGAACGGGTCTGGCCTTCGCCAACCGCTATCGCGGCAATGATTTCGTCAGCCTCGCCTATTTCGGCGACGGCGCCTCCAACCAGGGCCAGGTCTACGAGAGCTTCAACATGGCGGAGCTGTGGAAGCTTCCGGTGATCTACGTCATCGAGAACAACCGCTACGCCATGGGCACGTCGGTGACGCGCTCGTCCGCGCAGACCGATTTCTCCAAGCGCGGCATCTCCTTCAACATCCCGGGCAAGCAGGTCGACGGCATGGATGTGCGCGCCGTGAAGGCCGCCGGCGACGAGGCGGTCGCCTGGTGCCGCGCCGGCAAGGGGCCGTTCATCCTGGAAATGCAGACCTACCGCTACCGCGGCCATTCGATGTCGGATCCGGCAAAGTACCGCACCCGCGAAGAGGTCGAAAAGATCCGCCACGATCAGGACCCGATCGAGCAGGTGCGCAACCGCCTGCTGGCCGCCAAGGTCAGCGAGCAGGAATTGAAGACCATCGACGCCGAGGTGCGCGAGATCGTCAACGCAGTCGGCGGATTTCGCCCAGCACGATCCCGAGCCCGATGCGTCCGAACTCTGGACCGACGTCTATCGCTGATTCGAGCGCAGAACCAACATGACCGGTGGAACCGGTTTCCGAGATCATGCTCAAAACTAAGAGAGTGATCTCGGGAGCTGATATGCCCATTCAAGTGCTGATGCCTGCGCTCTCGCCCACCATGGAAAAGGGCAACCTTGCCAAATGGCTGAAAAAGGAAGGCGAGACGATCAAGTCGGGCGATGTCATCGCCGAGATCGAGACCGACAAGGCGACGATGGAAGTCGAGGCGACCGATGAGGGCACGCTCGGCAAGATATTGATCCCGGAAGGCACCGCCGACGTCGCGGTCAACACGCCGATCGCGACCATTCTGGCCGACGGCGAGAGCGCCGCCGATCTCGGCAAGGCGCCGGCCGCGGCGCCGCGCCCGGTTGCAGAAGGAAGTCGCGGAATCGCCGCTCGCCGGTCGGCGAGGGCAAGCCGATGATCTCGGCGCCGCACGACCCGTCCGCGCCGGCGGCCGTCGCCGAGCCCGATCCCGAAGTGCCTGCCGGCACCGAGATGATCACCCAGACCATCCGCGAAGCGCTGCGCGACGCCATGGCCGAGGAGATGCGGCGCGACGCCGACGTCTTCATCATGGGCGAAGAGGTCGCCGAATATCAGGGCGCCTACAAGGTCACGCAGGGCCTGCTGCAGGAATTCGGCGCGCGGCGCGTGATCGATACGCCGATCACCGAGCACGGCTTTGCCGGCGTCGGCGTTGGTGCGGCGATGTCGGGCCTGAAGCCGATCGTCGAATTCATGACCTTCAATTTCGCCATGCAGGCGATCGACCAGATCATCAACTCCGCGGCCAAGACGCTGTACATGTCCGGCGGCCAGATGGGCTGCTCGATCGTGTTCCGCGGACCCAACGGCGCCGCCGCCCGCGTCGCCGCCCAGCACAGCCAGGATTATTCGGCCTGGTACTCGCAGATTCCGGGCCTGAAGGTGATCGCGCCGTTCTCGGCCGCCGACTACAAGGGCCTGCTTGAAGGCCGCGATCCGCGATCCCAATCCGGTCATCTTCCTCGAAAACGAGATGCTGTACGGCCACACCGGCGAAGTGCCGAAGCTCGACGACTATGTGATCCCGATCGGCAAGGCGCGCATCGTGCGCTCCGGCGGTCACGTCACGCATCATCTCGTGGTCGAACGGCATGACCTACGCGCTGAAGGCCGCCGACGAACTCGCCAAGGAAGGCATCGAGGCCGAGGTGATCGATCTGCGCACGCTGCGCCCGATGGATACCGACACCATCATCGCCTCGGTGAAGAAGACCGGCCGCGCGGTGACGGTGGAAGAGGGCTGGCAGCAGTCCGGCGTCGGCGCCGAGATCGCCGCGCGCATCATGGAGCACGCCTTCGATTATCTGGACGCGCCGGTGGCGCGGGTATCGGGCAAGGACGTGCCGATGCCCTATGCCGCCAATCTCGAAAAGCTCGCATTGCCCATCTGTCGCCGAGGTGGTCGCAAGCCGCCAAGGCCGTCTCCTATCGGTAAGCCGCCATGGCCGGTCCCAAGGAACAGCCATTGCCGCCTGACGTCGATGGGCCGCGAGGACGCGCACCGAAGTGCTGCGCGCCTTCGTGGTCGATGGCGGGCTGTCGATCGCGTTCCAGCGCGCGTTCGAGGAGCCGGACATGTGGGGCCTGCTGCTGGTCGACGTCGCGCGCCATGCCGCGCGCGCCTATGCCCGCGAGAGCGAGCTACACCGAGGACGAGGCGCTGGCGCGCATCGTCGACATGTTCGAAGCCGAAATCGCGCGGCCGACCGACATGGGCTCCACCACGCCGCGGTCGCAACAGGGTCACTGACAATGCCAATCAACATTCTGATGCCCGCGCTGTCGCCCACCATGGAAAAGGGCAACCTTGCCAAGTGGCTCAAGAAGGAGGGCGACAAGGTCAAGTCCGGCGACGTGATCGCGGAGATCGAGACCGACAAGGCGACGATGGAAGTCGAGGCGGTCGACGAGGGCACCATCGCGAAAATTCTGGTGCCCGAGGGCACGCAGGACGTGCCGGTCAATGACGTGATCGCGGTCATGGCCGGCGATGGCGAGGACGTGAAGGCGGCAAGCGCCGGCGCCGCAAGCGCGCCGAAGGCTGCTGCGCCGGCGCCCGCCGCCAGCCCCGCCGCACCGGCACCGGCCGCGGCACCGCGCCGCAAAGCTGCCGGCGCCGCGCCGCACCAGCCGCCGCGCCGCAGGCGGCGGCACCCGCCGCGCAGGCCAATGGTCACGGCCGCATCTTCTCCTCGCCGCTCGCCCGTCGCCTGGCGAAGGATGCCGGCATCGAACTGGCGCGCATCAACGGCTCCGGCCCGCATGGCCGCGTCATCGCCCGCGACGTCGAGGGCGCCAAATCCGGCAAGGGCCTGAAGGCGCCGGCCGCCGCGCCCGCGGGTGCGCCGAGCATCGCGCCGGCGATGTCGGACCAGCAAATTCTGGCGCTGTTCGAGCAGGGCTCCTACGAGATCGTGCCGCATGACGGCATGCGCCGCACCATCGCGCAGCGCCTGACCGCGGCGACGCAGAGCGTTCCGACCTTTTATCTCACCATCGACTGCGACATCGGCCGGCTGCTCGACGCGCGCGAACAGATCAATGCCGCCGCGCCAAAGGACAAGGAGAAGAAGCCGCTCTACAAGCTTTCGGTCAACGACTTCGTCATCAAGGCGCTCGCGGTGGCGCTGCAGCAGGTTCCCAACTGCAATGTCAGCTGGACCGAGGCCGGCATGGTCAAGCACAAGCATTCCGACGTCGGCGTCGCCGTCGCGATGCCCGGTGGCCTGATCACGCCGATCATCCGCAATGCCGAGAGCAAGTCGCTGTCGACGATTTCCAACGAGATGAAGGACCTCGCCGCCCGCGCGCGCACGCGAAAACTCAAGCCGCAGGAGTATCAAGGCGGCACGTCGTCGGTCTCCAACCTCGGCATGTTCGGCATCAGCCATTTCACCGCCGTGATCAACCCGCCGCAGTCGACCATCCTTGCGGTCGGCGCCAGCGAGGAGCGGGCGGTGGTGCGCAACGGCAAGGTCGAGGCCGCGCACATCATGAGCGTGACGCTGTCCTGCGATCACCGCGCCATCGACGGCGCGCTCGGCGCCGAGCTGATCGGCGCGTTCAGGCGGCTGGTCGAAAACCCCGTGATGATGATGGTGTGACAGCCGTCATTGCGAGCGCAGCGAAGCAATCCATTTCACCACCGGAAGTGGATTGCTTCGTCGCAAGGGCTCCTCGCAATGACGGAAGATAGTCCGGCGACGATGAGAACGAGCGACATGGCCGACACTTCCTTCGACGTCATCATCATCGGCTCCGGGCCCGGCGGCTATGTCACCGCGATCCGCGCCGCGCAGCTCGGCTTCAAGACCGCGATCATCGAGAAAGCCTATCTCGGCGGCATCTGCCTGAACTGGGGCTGCATCCCGACCAAGGCGCTGCTGCGCTCGGCGGAAATCTATCACTACATGCAGCACGCCAAGGATTACGGGCTGTCGGCCGAAAAAGTCTCCTACGATCCGAAGGCCGTGGTGCAGCGCTCGCGCGGGGTGTCAAAGCGCCTCAATGACGGCGTCGGCTTTCTGATGAAGAAGAACAAGGTCACGGTGATCTGGGGCGATGCCTCGATCGACGCGCCCGGCAAGATCACGGTGAAGAAATCCGCGGTCGAGGCGCCGAAGGGCGCGCTGGGCGAGGGCGCCTATCAGGCCAAACACATCATCATCGCGACCGGCGCGCGGCCGCGCGTGCTGCCGGGGCTCGAGCCCGACAAGAAACTGGTCTGGACCTATTTCGAGGCGATGGTGCCGGAGCGAATGCCGAAATCGCTGCTGGTGGTCGGCTCCGGCGCGATCGGCATCGAGTTCGCCTCGTTCTTCCACACCATGGGCTCCGACGTCACCGTGGTCGAAGTGCTGCCGCAGATCCTCCCCGTCGAGGACGCGGAGATCGCAGGCCTCGCCCGCAAGCGCTTTGAGAAGATGGGCATCAAGATCCTCTCCAGCACCAAGGTGACGAAACTCGAGAAGAAGAGCGACAGCGTGGTCGCCACCATCGACGACGGCAAGGGCAAGCCGCAGGCGGTCGAGTTCGAGCGGGTGATTTCGGCGGTCGGCGTGGTCGGCAATATCGAAGATCTCGGGCTCGAAAAGCTCGGCGTCAAAACCGACCGCGGCTGCGTCGTGATCGACGGCTACGGCAAGACCAACGTCCCCGGCATCTACGCCATCGGCGACGTCGCGGGTCCCCCGATGCTGGCGCACAAGGCCGAGCATGAGGGCGTGGTCTGCGTCGAGGCCATCAAGGGCCTGCATCCGCACGCCATGGACAAGAACCTCATTCCCGGCTGCACCTATTGCCATCCGCAGATCGCCTCCGTCGGCCTGACCGAGGCGAGGGCGAAAGAGGGCGGCCGCGAAATCCGCGTCGGACGTTTTCCGTTCGTCGGCAACGGCAAGGCGATCGCGCTCGGCGAGGATCAGGGCCTGATCAAGGTGGTCTTCGACAAGAAGACCGGCCAGTTGCTGGGCGCGCACATGATCGGCGCCGAGGTCACCGAACTGATCCAGGGCTATGTGGTCGCCATGAACCTGGAGACCACGGAAGAAGAGCTGATGCACACCGTCTTCCCGCATCCGACCCTGTCGGAGATGATGAAGGAAGCGGTGCTGGATGCCTACGGGCGCGTGCTGAATATTTGAAGCTCCGTCATTGCGAGGAGCTCGACCAGCGCATCGAAGCGATGCACAGCGGTCTCGCAGCAAAGCTTGGATTCGCTTCGCGGCTCGCTCCGCAATGACGGACGACGAGACCATGAACAAGAAAGAACAATCCGTGAAAGACAACGACAATCTGACCATCGAACGCCCGACGTTCGTGACCCATCTCGAATGCGCGATGGAAGGCGATCACTATCCCGCCGACCAGATCCACAACCTCTCCAAGGCGGGCAAGCCGCTGCTTGGTGCGCTACGACCTCGCCGGCGTGAAGAAGGCGCTGACCAAGGACGCGCTGGCGCAGCGGCCGGCCGACATGTGGCGCTACCGCGAGATGCTGCCGGTGCGGAAAATCGCCGACATCGTCAGCCTCGGCGAGGTGACGACGCCGCTGATCCGGCTGCCAAAGCTTTCGAAAAAACTCGGCGGCGGCGAGATCATCGTCAAGGACGAGGGCCGGCTGCCGACCGGATCGTTCAAGGCGCGCGGGCTTGTGATGGCGGTGTCGATGGGCAAGGCGCTCGGCATCAAGCACATGGCGATGCCGACCAACGGCAATGCCGGTGCGGCGCTGGCGGCCTATGCGACGTCGTGCGGCATCAAGACCACGATCTTCTGCCCCGCCGATACGCCGGAAGTGAATGTCAGCGAGATCGAGCTGCAGGGCGCCACTGTCTATCGCGTCAACGGGCTGATCGACGATTGCGGAAAAATCGTCGGCGAGGGCAAGGCCAAAGCCGGCTGGTTCGATACCTCGACCCTGAAGGAGCCGTACCGGATCGAGGGCAAGAAGACGATGGGGCTGGAGCTTGCCGAGCAGCTCGGCTGGGACGTGCCCGACGTGATCTTCTATCCGACCGGCGGCGGCACCGGCCTGATCGGGATGTGGAAGGCGTTTGCCGAGCTCGAGGCCATCGGCTTCATCGGCTGCAAGCGGCCGCGCATGGTGGCGGTGCAGGCCTCCGGCTGCGCGCCGATGGTGCGTGCTTTTGAAGCAGGCACCGAGCACGCGCCGCGCTGGGAAGACGCCCACACCATCGCTTCGGGCATCCGCGTGCCGCAGGCGATCGGAGATTTTCTCATTCTCCGCGCCGTGCGCGAGAGCAAGGGATTTGCCATTGCGGTGCCGGACGAGAAGATTTCTGCTGCGCTGAACGAAGTGTCGCGCGAGGAGGGGCTGTTGCTGTGCCCGGAGGGTGCGGCCACCTACGCTGCCTACCAGGCAAAGCCTTGCCGACGGCCGCGTCAACAAAAATGATCGCGTGATGCTGTTCAATTGCGCGACAGGGCTTAAATATCCGCTGCCGCCGGTTACGCGTACGCTCGATCGTCACAAGCCGATCGACTACGCTAAGCTATAACGGCTGTCATTGCGAGCGAAGCGAAGCAATCCATATCGCTGCGACCGAGATGCATTGCTTCGTCTTGCTCCTCGCGATGACGATTTGAGGCTTTGAGGGAGATGTAATGCGGAAGATTGTTCTGGCTGTCCTTGCAACGCTCGCCCTCGGCGGCGCCGCTATCGCGCAGAATTTCCCCTCACGCCCCATCACCATCATCGTGCCGTTCTCCGCCGGCGGGCCGTCGGATGCGATGTGCCGCATCCTCGCCGAGCGGATGAAGGTCACGCTCGGCGAAGCCGTGCTGGTCGAGAACGTCACGGGGGCGGGCGGCTCGATCGGCGTCGGCCGCGCGGCAAAGTCGCCGCCGGACGGCTACACCGTCTCGTTCGGCCATCTCGGCACCCATGTCGCCAACGGCGCGATCTACAAGCTCGGCTACGACCTCGTCGCCGATCTCGAGCCGGTGGCGCTGCTGCCGAGCAACCCCATGATCATCGTCAGCAAGAACGCGGTGCCGGCGAAAACGCTGAAGGAGTTTTTGGACTGGCTGAAGGCGCGGCCGTCGCCCGCCGCCGCAGGCACGGCAGGCGCGGGCTCCGGCAGCCACGTCGCCGGGCTGGCGTTCGAAGCCGCCACCGGCATCAAGCTGCAATATGTGCCGTATCGCGGCACCGGACCCGCGATGAACGATCTCGTCGCCGGCCAGATCGACATGATCGTCGACCAGACCTCGAACTCGATCACCCAGGTCCGCGCCGGCAACATCCGCGCCTACGCCATCGTCGACAGCAAGCGCGTCGCGTCGGCCCCCGACATTCCGACCACGGACGAGGCGGGTCTGCCCGGATTTCACATGACGCTGTGGTCGGGCATGTGGGTGCCGAAGGGCACGCCGAAGGACATCGTCGCCAAGCTCAACGCCGCCGCGGTCGAGGCGCTGAACGATCCCGCCGTGCGCAAGCAGCTTGAAAATCTCGGCCTGCAGATGCCGCCCAGCGACAAGCAGACGCCGCAAGCGCTCGGCGAGTGGCAGAAGGCGGAAATTGCAAAGTGGTGGCCGATCATCAAGGCCGCCAACGTCAAGGTGGATTAGCGCGGATGCGTTTAGGTTCAAGCGCGCGCCAACGCAAAATTGTCGTCCCTGCGAAAGCAGGGACCCATAACCACAGGCGTTAGTTATTCGCGAACTGTTGGTTGTGCTTTCTTTTTTATCAACACCGGCCACGGAGTATGGGTCCCTGCTTTCGCAGGGACGACGAGGAAGCCGGGTCGCGCCACGCGCCTTATTCGGCAGCAAGCTCCAGCGGTGCTTCGCGCGGAAAGACGATCCTGATTTTCGTTCCTGCGCCGGGTCTGGTTTCCAGACTGATCCGGCCGCCCAGACGATTGATCACGATGTTGTGGACGATGTGCAATCCGAGCCCGGTGCTGCCCTGATCGCGCCTTGTGGTGAAGAACGGGTCGAACACCTGGCACATGACCTCCGGGCTCATGCCGCAGCCGTCGTCTGAAAACAGCACTTCAACATTTTCCTTGCCCAATGCCCGCGCCGCAATATGGACGGATCCACGCGTCCCATCCGGAAAGGCGTGCGTCGCGGCGTTGAGGACAAGGTTCGTCAGCATCTGGCCGTAAGGTCCGGGATAGCTGTTCATGGCGAGATCAGGCTCGCATTCGATGATGACCGCAAGGTTTTCGCTTCGCAGGCCGAACCGCAATCCCCTGACCGCCTGTTCGGTGACCTGGCCGAGATCAAAATATCGGCGATCCGAAATGTTGCGATCGGCCGCGACCTGCTTGAAGACTGTATTAGATCAACCGCGTTGCCAAGATTGAGCATGATCTGGGAAGCCGCCTCGCGGCTTGACGCAATGAATTCAGTCAGGGCCGACCGGCGCACATCGCCGCTGGCGACATTAGCCTCAAATCGTTTGGTCCTGTCGATGAATGCCGAGGCAACCGTCAGGCTGGTGCCGACCGGGGTGTTGAGCTCGTGCGCGACCCCCGCCACCAGCCGTCCCAGCGCGGCCAGCTTTTCGGTCTGCACGAGACCGTCCTGTGCGGCGCGCAGCTCTTCAAGCGATTGCGACAATTGCCGGGTGCGTTCCTGCACCTCGGTGAACAGCCGCGTGTTCTCGATGGCGATGACCGCCTGACCGGCAAAGGTCTTCAAGAGCTCGACCTGCGCCCTGGGGAACAGTTGCGGCTCGAGCCGCATCACCGCGATCGCGCCGACCGCGGCCTCGTCGCGAAGCATGGGCACGATGAGGATGCTGCGATAGCCCGATGTCCGCTGCAGCTCGCTAGTAGCCGCCGGAGACGAGCACATCCGGCTCGTGCACGACGCGCCGCTCGCGGATGGCGACCGAGATCAAATTCTTGCTGGTGAGCGGGGCGGGATAGGCCTTTCGCACCGCCGCCACCGATTCCGGGGAGAATTGATCGTGGGCGACAAGGTGGACCTGATCCCCGTCCGTCCGATAAACGGCGCTCAGCACACTCTGGCATATCCGCGCGGCATTTCTAACGATCCTGTCGAACACCGGCAGCAGGTCGGTCGGCGCGTCGGCGATGAGGCTCAAGACCTCGGATGTCGCGGCCTGCCGTTCCCTGGCCTCCCGGAGTTCGAGGGCAAGTTGCGCGGCGTCGGTTTTCGCGTTGTCGGGGGTGGAGACGGGCGCAGCTTTTGGCGCATCGCCGCTCTTTCGCGTCGTCGCCGTGCGTTTTCGCGATTTATCTGGTCCGCCGTCTGCCCCGGAGCGCCGTCTCATTGCCTTCCCCCGGCTCAGGATAAGCCATCGTATCGGCTTATGCCAGCGACGGGACCGTGATGTCCGCCTTGGCCGCCCGCTCTTGAAATGCCGCAATGGATAGCGCACCTGTCGGGGCAGGAGACGCCCATGACGCTACGTCCGGATTTCACCAGCCAGGAGTTTTTTCGCAACCCCGCAGCCTCGATGGAAAAGCTGCGCGGCCAGGGTCCGGTGGTGGAAGTGCGCTTTCCGATCATCGGCACGGTGTGGGCGACCACCACGCAGGCGCTGGCCGATCAGGTGCTGAAAGACACCGACACCTTCACCATCCGCAAGGACGACGGCACGGTGGCGGGATTGCGCTGGTGGATGCCGGGCATCGTCCGCACGCTCGCCAACAGCATGCTCTCGATGGACGAGCCGCACCACAAGCGGCTGCGCGATATCGTCGACGAGGCGTTTCGCCGCCGCGCCGTGCTGGACATGGAGCCGCACATTCAGGCCACCGCCGACCGGCTCGCCGATGAGTTGTTCAGCGAGGGAAGCCCGGCCGATCTCGTCGAGCGCTATGCGCGAAAACTGCCGCTGTCGGTGATTTGCGAGTTGCTCGGTCTGCCCGAGGCCGACCGGCCAAAGTTCACCGCCTGGGCCTCAGGCTTCACCCGCTTCACCGGCGCCATGGGATTTTTCGGCATGATGCCAAAAATCTTTGCCATGAAGCGCTACATCGAGGCGCATCTCGAAACCGTGCGCGAAAAGGGTGGCGAAGGGCTGATCGCCGAGATCGTGCGCGTCGAAAAGGAAGGCGGCCGGATCAGCCCCAATGAAATCGTCTCCATGGTGTTCCTGCTGCTGTTCGCCGGGCACGAGACCACGACGCATCTGATCAGCGGCTCCGTGCATGAGCTCCTGAAAAACCCCGGCCTGCGCGACTGGCTCGAGGAAGACTGGGGCCGCGCCGATCTCGCGGTCGAGGAATTTCTGCGCTTCATCACGCCGGTGCAGTTCACAAAGCCGCGCTACGTGCGCCGGGACGTCGACCTCGGCGGCGTCACGGTCAAGCGCGGCGACCGCATCATGGCGATGCTGGCGGCGGCCAACATGGACCCCGCGGCCAATCCGCATCCGGAGCGGCTCGATCTTGCGCGCCGGCCGAACCGGCACATCGCCTTCGGCACCGGCATTCATTTTTGCCTCGGCCATCAGCTGGCGCGGATCGAAGGCAAGTGCGCGCTGAAATCGCTGTTCAAGCGCTGGCCGAAACTCGCGCTCGCGGTGGACGAGTCCGAGATCATCTGGCGCAAGCGGCCGGGGTTGAAGGCGATCAACCGGTTGCCGGTTGTGCCGGGCGGCTAACCGGAAGCGCTCTCCGCTTCATTGAAACCCGCGCCCTCACATAAACGCGAGAACGATCCCCAATCCAACGAGGGTGTAGAGGCTCGTCACCGTCACGCCGAGGCTGATGTCGGCCATGATGCCCTCCGACGATGCGCCGTCAGGCAAGAGCTTGCTTTCCTTGATGTGCATCGCAGAGTTCCTCCACGCAGTTGCCGTCCCGTTCATACGGGGTTCACGCACGACGCAAAAACTCGTTCCGCGTCCACTCGTGCAAAAAGGTGAGGGCTGCTCTGATGGAACTTGCGCGGCAGGGAACCGGGAACTCCCGTAGTCAACCGGAATCCACAGCATCGGCGCTTTGCACTATCAATGCCCCGGGCAGGGATTTCATCACCTAACAATTTTGCCGAAAGGCCGCTGACATCACGCAGCGGCCTTTTTGTTTGCGGCACACACGCCGCAGCATTCGCGCGCCGTCGATCGATGGCTGCTAGCGACCAGCTTCCTTGGTAATCGCCGAGATCGAATTTCCCGCCTTGCGTACGACCGCCGAAAACTGGTCAGGCGAAAGTTTCAGGCGCTTTCGCAAGATCCTCACCTGAACCTTGTCCTTCAAATCCATCGCATTACGAAAATAGGTCGGCTTGCGCCTGTTCATTGCCTGCTCGCTTTCCGCAGAGGGATCACGGCCAGGCGGGCGTTACTCCGCTCTTGGCCGTGATGGCGACTGTCCCGCTCCTCGCGAAGATTCCGTCTCCGGATAATCAACATAGCCGCGTTCGCCTATGTTCCGTGGCGATCGGGAGGCGCAGCTTGGTCTTTCGAAGGGTGCGGTCGTACGCATGGAACGGACCGGTGGGATACCTGTCCGGGCTTGACGAACCTCCGCGCGGTTAGGCGCAGAGGTAGCGACGTCAACGCTCAGCAATTCAACGCCTTCGTCGTCGAGAAACACGTCGTCACCGTCTTTGATGTGCAAATAAAACCGTTCCATTGCGTCTGACTCTTTCGTTGTGAAAGAGGCAGGCCAGTCGAACGCGGGGAACTTGTTCGTCTGTTACCCGACGGAACTAACTTGGCGGCTGCAGCCCCGGGGATCGCAACCACTCGCTCATGTGCGATCCAGTCTCTGCCTGTCGCGCTTTGCGGATTAGTTCGTCTCGTGCCGCGCCAGGTTTGAGCCGCTTGGCTTCCTCGCGTAGGCGCTTTGCTTCTTCTGCAAGTCGTTCTTCAAGGGATTGGGTCTGTTTGAAACGGCGACGCTCCATGACACAACCTCGTGGCTTTGCGGTTCCTACACCGCCGGGTTTGAGGAAGTTCCGATCCTAATATGCCGTCGCCTGGCCGTCAGTTCCCGAGTGAACACAAAATCAAATTTGGCCACTATAATTTTATAAGCCGGCCACTGAGCCCGGAAACTGGCCGTCACTTTCTTGGGCGGACGTGCCGTAGGCGTTGAAGCCCCGTTGAAGAGCATTTGGTAGACAGGTCCGTCGTATCCTCCCTCCGGGTACGGCGGGCTGTTGGGTAGCATTTGTGAAGATGGACACGCGGCGGAACTTCTTAAGTCTCTATGGGTAGGTTCAGCAGCTGCGGAGAATTCCTTGCTGGAAGTAAACAACGCGACGTCTCTCGCTTTCACTCTTGAGCTTCGTGATGGAAAGTCCATCGCGAGCGTGGGCGAAGCTGCGGACTACCTTGCCGGCCTGACCCCGGACCAGCGCGAAGCCGGTCATTGGAAGGTGGCGATCCGTATGCTCAGCAACGCCATCAAGGAGCCGGCCTATTTGCGGGCGGCGACCATGTCGCTGCAGACGGCGTTCATGCTGGACGGGACGTTGAACGCCGCCCACACCTCGCGGTGAGCGCTTTCGCACCCGCCGGCCGCGCCCGGCGTAGCATTTGACCCGTCGAAGTCTGCCTTCGGTCGAAGGCGGTCGACGAAGCCGGGAGGCATGACTTCTGATTTTCAGAAATCGTGTCAAGCCCCCAAATCAAAAATATTCCGCTGGTCACGTCGGGCAAATCTCTGGCATTTGCTTTGCCATCCCGGCCCGCACGAGGGGCGTTTCGCGATCGTCACGATGCGTTGGGCCGGGGATGCGATGGACGCTTTGGCGTCAGGCGCGGCGGCATTGTTCCGAAAGGACGGTGCCCAAGCGCCGGACGAAAACGCCGAGGCGTACGGCCAAGTCGTGTGGTCCTGACACCCGTTGCTGGTGCCAAGTTTGTGGGAAGTGTCCCGCAGACGACGGTGACAAACCAGAATTCGCTCACCGGGGAGAGCACGAAGTACGCCGTAAAGCCATTGCGCGGGGAAGGCCGGGATGTTTCGGCTGAACCTGTATGCTCGTGTGCGCCAAATGCGCAACTTTTGGCACACGAGACCGCGGGTGCAGTCGGCACCCGGCTTTCCCTGCGCCCTCCCTTTCGGAAGGGCAAAAGCCAGGGCACAACTCGGGCATGCCGTGCCGCGAGACCGCAACCTCATGCCTCGCTCCGGCCGCTGGACTGCCATAATGGTTGCCGTCGGGCAACGATTGTGTCGCGGATGCAACACTTAGCCAAGATTTGAGTGGAAACCCGGCCGGCTCTTGGAACCGCCGCTATTTAGCCACACCCCTCCGTGAAATCATGGTTATTGCGATGGACTCGCGAGGACCAGGGGCAATTGCCGCCCGGATCCAAGAGGGGTCGCTTGGAGACGGCTAGAGGAAACTGACTTCGCGATGGACGCCAGGACCAACATCGAGATCAGGCAGCCGAGCCGTCATGTGACGGAGGGTCTCTCGCGCGCGCAGGCCAGTTCGATCGACCTGACGGAAATCTTCAAAAAGACACCCGATGCCGCCGGTTTGAAGCCGAGTGGCCGTTATCTTGCCGCAGACATGCGTCACGTTGCCGATATATCGCTTCTGATGAAAACGTTGCTCGACCATGGCCACCTGCACGGGGATTGCATAACCGTCACGGGCCGAACGATCGAAGACCTCAAAAGCGTGACAGGAAATCCGCGTCAGGACGTGGCGCGGTGCGCGCCCGATGGCGCGGTCTTCGAGGTCGCGGATATGTCGAGGCTGAAATTTACAGGACCGGCCGGTTGCTTCTACCGCGAAGAGCGGGCGGACGTCGGCGGCCCGATCGCCCTGTTGCAGGATGGTAACATCATCGGGATCGATGCCGGTGCTCCAGACCTTGATGCCTCAGGTCTTAACGTAAAGTTGACCGGCGCCGCGCTCACTATGCGGCGAACCAAATGGAAGGTCCGAGAGACACACCACAGGTCTGGTGCGCTGTGGAAATATGCCCAACGGGTTGGGCCGGCATTGGGTGGGGCCGTAACCCATCCGGGCGGTGCGCACGAGAAACAGTGTTATGCGGACAGCTAGGTGTACCATAGTTGCGTTCGTACTGGGGGCCCTCCCGCTGGCTCCCGCGTTCGGATTCGACGGTGCGCCAGTCAACCCGGATGCCCCGATTGCGGTGGTTTCGCCCCAGCCGGGAACAGCCCAGGCCCTGAAGAAGCCGGTTCCGCCCGCGGCCGTGCCGGCCGCTGCTGCGCCTTCCTCCCTGACGTCCCTGCAATACGCCGCCGAAGGCGGTCACCCGATCGCGCAGTGGAAGCTCGGCCGGATGTATGCCAACGGCGACGGCGTCGCCCAGGACGATGTGCGCGCGTTCGAATATTTCAGCCGCATCGCCAACCAGCATGCCGAGGACAATCCGTCCGCGCCGCAGGCGACCATCGTCGCCAACGCTTTCGTGGCGCTGGGCCGCTATTACCTCAGCGGCATCCCCAATTCGAAGATCAAGTCCGATCCCGATCGCGCCCGGGAGATGTTCTCCTATGCCGCGTCCTATTTCGGCAATGCGGATGCGCAATACGATCTGGCGCGGCTGTATCTGCGGAATTCGGGCGCCTCGCGCGACGACTTCCGCTACGGCACCCGCTGGCTGGGCCTGGCCGCACAGAAGGGCCAGCATCAGGCGCAGGCCTTGCTCGGACAGATGCTGTTCAATGGCGACCAGATGCCGCCGCAACGCGCCCGCGGGCTGATGTGGCTGACGCTGGCGCGCGACAGCGCCACGCCGGATGAGTCCTGGATCAAGGAAAGCTACAACAAGGCGATCGCAAAGGCGTCCAACGACGACCGCGCCATGGCCTTGCAGATGCTCGAGCAGTGGGTGCAGGGCCGCAAGGACTGATTCCTGCGTGACTCCGAAAGTAGGGTGGGCAAAGCGGAGCGTGCCCACCATTTTTCTGGTTGTCAGGCCGTCTCCAGATCGAAATCCGCCCAGACCGGCACGTGGTCCGACGGCTTCTCCCAGGCGCGCACGTAGCTGTCGATCCCGACATCGACCAGGCGATCGCTGGCCTGCGGCGACAGCAGCAGGTGGTCGATCCGCAGGCCCCAGTTCTTCTGCCAGGCGCCGGCCTGGTAGTCCCAAAACGTGTATTGGCCCGGCTCGTCGCTGACCGCGCGAAGGGCGTCCGTCAGGCCAAGGCCGAGCAGGGACTGGAAGGCTTCGCGGGTCGCCGGACGGAACAGCGCGTCGTTGGTCCAGGCCGCGGGGTTATAGACGTCGCGGGCGGCCGGAATGACGTTGAAATCGCCCGCCAGCACCAGCGGTTCCTCCGTCTTAAGCCGCTCCTTCGAGTACTCAAGAAGCCGGGACATCCACTTGAGTTTGTACGGATATTTGTCGCTGTCGGCCGGGTTGCCGTTGGGCAGATAAAGGCAGGCAATCCGCATCACGCCGTGTTTGAGCGTCACCACCCCCTCCAAAAACCGGGCGTGGGCGTCCTCGTCGTCGCCGGCCAGCCCCGATTTGGTCTCGTCGAACGGCAGCTTTGATAGCAGCGCCACCCCGTTGAACGTCTTCTGGCCATGGGTGACGACGTTGTAGCCGAGCGCCTCGATCTCCAGCCGCGGAAAGGCCTCGTCGACGCATTTGATTTCCTGCAGGCAGACGATGTCGGGCGAGCACTCCTTCAGCCAGCTGGTTAGGTGCTCGACCCGCTGCCGGATCGAATTAACGTTCCACGTAGCAATACGCATGGAAAAATCCCGGCTCCTAACCACATTTTAGATTTGTGGCATACCATGTGCCGCAATGCTGTGGTAACCGTCTAGAAATAAGGCGTAAAATTCGCCGTCAAGGGGCAGGACAGTACTATCCCCCGGCCATTGCGGACCGGCGGACGTGAAAAACTATGAAAAAACGAACCTGGATTTTACTTGCTGGCGCCGTTGGCATCGTTGCCGTAGGCGCGTTTGTAACCCGATCTTCCTGGATGGGCGGCAACGCCAGTGCGCAGGCGCCGCAACGGCCGCGCACGATTTCGGTTGAAATGGCCAAGGCTGAACGCAAGGCGGTGCCGGTCGATGTCGATGCTATCGGACTGGTGACGCCGATTGCGAGCGCGGCGCTGAAGTCGCGGCTGGAAACCACCATCGTTGCGGTTCACTTCGAGGACGGCGCCAAGGTCAACGAGGGCGACCTCCTGTTCACGCTCGACGCGCGCCAGATCGATGCCCAGATCGAACAGGCCGAGGGCACGCTCGCCAGGGATCGGGCGCAGCTCGAGGGCGCGCAGCGCGACCTGCGCCGCTACACCGACCTCGTCGCCAAGGGCGCGACCACGCAGGTCAATGTCGACAACGCAAAGACCCAGTCCGATATCCTGGTTGCCACCATCAAGGCCAATCAGGCCGCGCTCGACAATCTCAAGGTCCAGAAGACCTACACCATGATCCGCGCGCCATTTGATGGACGGATCGGCGCGGCCAACGTGAAGGTCGGCAATTTCGTGCGGCCGGCCGACACCCAGCCGCTCGCCGTCGTCAACCAGATGGCGCCGGTCTATGTCACCTTTGCGGTTCCCCAGCGCGTGCTGGTGGATCTGCGCGAGGCCATGGCCAAGGACGGCTCGAAAGTGATCGCGACGATCCCGGGCCGCCAGAGTTCCGAGGAAGGCAAGATCGCGATGGTCGAAAACACGGTCGATGCAACGACCGGCATGATCACCGTGCGCGGCGTCATGGACAACGGCAATGAAACGCTTTGGCCGGGGACGCTGGTCTCGACCAAGCTGATCATCCGCACTGAAAATTCCGTGGTGGTGCCGACGATTGCGGTGCAACGCAGCCAGAGCGGCAATTTCGTTTTCGTCGTCAAGGACGGCGCCGCCAAGGTTCAGCCGGTCAAGGTCGATCGTACTTTTCAGGGTTTTTCGGTGATCTCCGAGGGACTGTCGGGCGACGAAAACGTTGTGATTGACGGGCAGTTGCTGCTGTCGGACGGGTCGCGCGTCGAGCCGCGCGCCAAGAAGGCCGGAGCCTAGCCGATGACGCTCTCCGAACTCTGCATCCGCCGCCCGGTCATGACGACGCTGATCACGGCGTCGATCATCGCGTTCGGCGTATTCGGGTTCCGCCTGCTGCCGGTCTCGGCGCTGCCGCGGGTCGATTTCCCGACCATCGCGGTGACCGCGACCTTGCCGGGCGCAAGCGCCGATACCATGGCGGCCTCCGTCGCCGGCATCATCGAGCGCCAGCTTTCGACCGTCGCCGGCATCTCCTCGATGACGTCGAGTTCGTCGCAGGGCACCAGCGTCATCACCATCCAGTTCGACCTCAACCGCAATATCGACGCCGCCGCGCTCGACGTGCAGACCGCGCTGACCATCGCGCAGCGCCGGCTGCCGATCGAGATGAAGATTCCGCCGAGCTTCCGCAAGGTAAATCCTGCGGACTTTCCGGTGCTGTTCGTCGTGCTCAACTCGGCAACGCTGCCGCTTTCGACCGTCAACGAATATGGCGACATCACCATCGGTCAGACATTGTCGCAGCTTCCGGGCGTCGCGCAGGTCAGCGTCTATGGCGCCCAGAAATTCGCCATCCGCGTCCAGGCCGATCCGGAAGCCGCCGCGGCGCGGGGGCTGTCGCTCGATGACATCCGCAACGCCGTGTCGAACGCGAACTCGTCGACCCCGGTCGGTACGCTGAACGGGCCGAAGCAGGACGTGGCGCTGCAGGCCTCGGGCCAGATGGACAAGGCGGCGGACTACAAGCGGATCGTCGTCAAGTCGGTCAGCGGCTCGCAGGTCAGGCTCGAGGAAGTCGCGCAGATCTACGACAGCGTCGAGAACGACAAGATCGCGAGCTGGCTCAACGACGCCCGCTCGATCGTGCTCGGCATCCAGAAGCAGCCGGACGCCAACACGGTGGCGGTGGTCGATTCCATCCTGGCAAAGCTCCCGGTGCTGCGGGCGCAAATCCCGCCCTCGGTCGCGATCAGTGTGCTGATGGACCGCTCGATCTCGATCCGTCAGGCGGTGGCCGACGTCGAGGAAACCCTGCTGATCGCGATTTCCCTCGTGATCCTCGTGATCTTCCTGTTCCTGCGCTCGGCTTCCGCCACCTTCATTCCGGCGCTCGCTGTTCCGATCTCGCTGCTTGGAACCTGCGCGGTGATGTACGCGCTGGATTATTCCATCAACAACATGACGCTGCTGGCGCTGACCTTGTCGGTCGGGTTCGTGGTCGACGACGCCATCGTCATGCTGGAAAACATCGTGCGTCATATCGAGCACGGCATGCGGCCCTTCGAGGCGGCCCTGAAGGGCGCGCGCGAGATCGGTTTCACCATCATCTCGATCACCTTCTCGCTGATCGCCGTTTTCATCCCGGTGCTGCTGATGGGCGGCATCGTCGGCCGTGTGTTCCGTGAATTCGCGGTAACGGTCTCGGTCGCGATCGTGGTGTCCGGTTTCGTGTCGCTGACGCTGACGCCGATGCTGTGCGCGCGCGTCCTGAAGGCGCATGACGAGACCAAGCGGCCGAATATCGTGTTGCGCCTTTTCGAGCGCATGTTCGACTCCTGGCTCCGGGCGTACGAGTGGACGCTGGACTGGGTGCTCGCCCGCAAGGCGCTGATGCTGCTCGTGACGCTGGCGACCCTGGGCGGTACCGTCTATCTCTACATGATCGTGCCGAAGGGCTTTTTCCCGCAGGAAGATACGGGCTTCCTGATCGGCGTGACCGAGGCCGCCACCGACACCTCCTTCGAGGCGATGTCGGAGCGGCAACGGGCGTTGGTCGACGTGCTGAAGTCCGATCCGGCGATCGACTACATCAACTCCACCGTCGGTTCGGGCGGGCCGAACCCGACCGCGAATTACGGCCGCTTGTTCATCGCGCTGAAACCGAAAAAGGAGCGCGATAACCTCAATACGATTGTCGGACGGCTTCGAGCCAAGGCGCGCCAGGTTCCGGGCATGCAGGCGTTTTTCCAGCCCATCCAGAACCTCAACATCGGCGGCCGGATTTCGAAGAGCCAGTATCAATATGTGATGCAGAGCGGCGATACCGAGTCGCTCTACCGCACGGCGCCGGAAATGCGCGACAAGATCGAGAAGATCCCGGGCCTGCTCGACGTCACCACCGATCTCTACATCAAGAACCCGCAGATGACGGTCGACATCGACCGCGAGAAGGCTGCGGTCTACGGCGTCAGCGTCGATCAGGTCCGCAACCAGCTCTATAACGCCTTTGGCACGCGACAGGTCGGCACCATCTACATGCCGTCGAACGATTACCAGATCATTCTGGAGGCGCAGCCGCGGTTCCGGGTCGACCCATCCGACCTGTCCAAGCTCTACATGAAGACCGCGAATGGCCAGACCATCCCGCTGGATGCGGTGGCCAAGCTGGTGCCGACGGTCGGACCGCTGCAGATCAACCACCAGGGCCAACAGCCCGCGGTGACGATCTCGTTCAATCTCGCGCCGGGCTATTCGCTGGGGCATGCGGTCGATCAGATCACCGCGCTGGAGCAGGCTTCGAACCTGCCGGTGACGATCGCGACCGGCTTCTCCGGCACGGCGCAGGTGTTCCAGGATTCGCTGCGCGGGCAGGGCGTGCTGATCCTCGCCGCGGTATTCGCGGCGTTCGTGATCCTCGGCATCCTCTACGAGAGTTTTATCCACCCGATCACGATCATCTCGGGACTGCCGTCGGCCGGTATCGGCGCGATCCTGACCTTGATGCTGTTCAATATGGAAATGTCCGTCATCGCGATGATCGGCATCGTGATGCTGGTCGGCATCGTCAAGAAGAACGCCATCATGATGGTCGACTTCGCGCTGGAGCGGCGCCGCGTCGGGCTGTCGGCCGAACACGCCATTCGCGAGGCGGCGCTGCTGCGCTTCCGCCCGATCATGATGACGACCTTTGCCGCGATCTTCGGCACGCTGCCGATTGCGATCGGGGCCGGCGCGGGCGCTGAATTGCGACAGCCGCTCGGCGTTGCCGTCGTCGGCGGCCTGGTGCTCTCGCAGGTGCTGACGCTGTTCATCACGCCCGTGGTCTACATCTATCTCGACCGCATCGACCGTCGGCTGCGCCGTCGCCTCGAACCGCAGGCCGAAGACCTCGGCGATGCCAAACCCCCGCACGTGGTCGCGGCCGAATAATGCACACCGGCCGGGCAATCCGCATCGCGGCCGCACTAGCGCTGTTTGCGGCCATGCCGGCGCGCGCGGCCGAGCCGATCGAAATTTTCGACGCCCATCTGCACTACAATTGGGAGCCGAAGCCGTATTACCAGCCTGACGAGGTGCTGGCGCTTTTCAAAAAGCACCGCGTCACCGGCATCCTCGCGACCAGCCGTCCCAACACCGGGACGCACGCGCTTGTCGATGCCAAGGCGCAAGGCCTGTGGGTCGTGCCGTTCATCCGGCCGTATCGCGTCCGCGCCGATATCCAGAGCTGGTTCGGCGATCCCGTCATCTTCGACCTCGTGCAGGACGAGTTCAAGCGCGGCTACTACCGCGGCATCGGCGAATTTCATCTGCACGGCAAGTCGGCCGAGAACGAATGGGTAAAGAAGACCGTCGACTTCGCGGTTGCCAATAATCTCTATTTGCACGCCCATTCCGACGACGAGGCGATCGAGATCCTGATGCGCCATAATCCGAAGGCGCAGATCATCTGGGCGCATACCGGCTTTGGGCTATCGACGGATCGTGTAGCCGCGATGCTGACGAAATATCCAAAGCTGTGGGGTGAACTGTCCTACCGCAGCGGCATCGTCGATGGCTCGGGGAAGCTGACCGCGGAATGGCGCGGCCTGTTCGAAAAATACCCGGATCGCTTCCTGCTTGGCTCGGACACCTGGGTGCCCGAACGCTGGGCGAGCTACGGCGATATCATGGCCGGCTACCGCGCCTGGCTGGAGCAATTGCCGCCAAAGATCGCGGCGCAGATCGCCAACGGCAACGCAAAAGCGCTGTTCGCCGACAAGCGCTGAATTGGCTTAAATCGAAAAGCTCGTGCCGCAGCCGCAGGACGCCGTCGCATTCGGGTTGACGACCCGGAACGAGGCGCCGATCAGGTCGTCGACGAAATCGAGCTCTGAGCCCGCCAGGAAAGGCACCGAGGCCGGATCGACCAGCACCACCGCGCCGTCATTGGCGATCACCAGATCGTCCTCGGCCTTGTTGTGCTCGACGTCGAATTTGTACTGGAAGCCGGAGCAGCCGCCGCCCTCGACGCTGATGCGCAGCATGGCGCCGTCGCCTTCGCCCTTGAGGATTTGGCCGATGCGGCGGGCGGCCCGCTCGCTGACGGTGATTGCAGTGCTCATGACCTGGTCTCCGGGCATCCGGCCCAACGGCGTCATACCCAATTCATTTGGTATCGCGCGTGTCACCATAGTTAAGTGCGCCGGCCAACGGAATCAAATGGATAAGGATTAAATTGCCGTGTCGGTCGGAATGGCTGCCCCCCGCGCGACCTATGCCTGCGACCCCGATCACAGCCGCGGCCGGCTGTTTCCGGAGCCGCCGAGCAAGACCCGCAGCCCGTTCCGCCGGGATTGCGACCGGGTGATCCATTCCACGGCATTTCGGCGGCTGAAGCACAAGACTCAGGTCTTCGTGTTCCATGAGGGCGATCATTACCGCACCCGGCTGACCCATTCGCTGGAAGTGGCCCAGATCGCCCGTGCGCTCGCCCGCCAGCTCGGGCTGGACGAAGACCTCACCGAGACGCTGGCGCTGGCGCATGACCTCGGTCACCCCCCGTTTGGTCATGCCGGCGAGCGGGCGCTCGATGCCTGCCTGAAGGCGCATGGCGGGTTCGACCACAACGCCCAGACGCTGCGCGTCGTCACCTCGCTGGAACATCGCTACCCCGATTTCGACGGGCTCAACCTGACCTGGGAATCGCTGGAGGGCATCGTCAAGCATAACGGTCCGCTGACCGAACGGGGCGGCGCGCCGGTCGGAAAATATCGCGAGCAGGGCATCCCCGTCGGCATCTCCGGCTACGACACGGCCTATGGTCTGGAGCTCTGGAGTTTTGCCTCGCTGGAGGCGCAGGTCGCGGCGATTGCGGACGACATCGCCTATGACGCCCACGATATCGATGACGGCCTGCGCGCTGGGCTATTTGCGGTCGACGACCTGAAGGCGATCCCGCTGATCGCCGAAATCACCGGTGAAATCGAAAAGCACTATCCCGGGCTCGACGACGTCAGGCGCGGCGCGGAACTGGTACGCGAACTGATCTCCTATCTGATCGGGGCTGTGATGGACGAGGCCGAGAAGCGCCTGAGTGCCGCGCAGCCGCAATCGGTCCACGATATCCGAAACCTCGACCGGCCGATGATCGCCTTTCCCGCCGGCGTCGCCGAGGTGGAGGCCGGGATCAAGGCGTTCCTCTACCAGCACATGTACCGCCACAAGCGGGTGATGCGGGTGATGGGCGAGGCCGAAGCGATCGTCGCCGACCTGTTCGCGCGCTACCGGAAATCGCCTGAAGATCTGCCCTCGGAATGGCTGGAGGGCACCGTCGGCGAAACCGAGGCCGAGCGTGTCAGGCGGATCGGCAATTTCATCGCCGGGATGACCGACCGCTTTGCGCTGACCGAGCATCAAAGGCTTTTTGACTCGACCCCGGATTTGCGTTAGGCGGCGGCCCATGGCCGACAAACCCCCGTCACAGCATCTTTTTGCCGCCGTTTTGGCGCGCGTCCACGCCGTCTGCGCGGCGCTTGCCAGCGAGGGCAATTGGCCCGCGGGGACGGATTTTTCGCGCGTCGTGGTCGAGCCGCCGCGCGATGCCGCGCATGGCGACATGGCGACCAATGCCGCGATGGTGCTTGCCAAGGAAGCCAGGGCCAAGCCGCGCGATCTCGCCGAGGCGATCGCGGAAAAGCTGCGCGCCGATGACCTCATTACGTCAGTTGATGTCGCCGGTCCCGGCTTTATCAATCTCACGCTCAAGCCGTCGGTCTGGACCGAGGAATTGCGCACGGTGCTGCGCGAGGGAGAGACCTACGGAAAAAGCGCGGTCGGCGCCTCGGAAAAGGTCAATGTCGAATATGTCTCGGCTAATCCGACGGGCCCGATGCATGTCGGCCATTGTCGTGGTGCGGTGTTCGGCGATGCCCTGTGCAGTCTGCTGCAGTTCGCGAACTTCGACGTCACCCGGGAATACTACATCAACGACGCCGGCGCCCAGGTCGACGTGCTCGCGCGCTCGGCGTTCCTGCGCTACCGCGAGGCGCTCGGCGAAGACATCGGTGCCATCCCGGAAGGGCTTTATCCCGGCGACTATCTGAAGCCGGTCGGCGAAGCGCTGGCGAAAGAATACGGCGACAAGCTCAGGGCAATGAGCGAGGGCGCCTGGCTGCCGATCGTTCGCGACAAGGCCATCGCCATGATGATGGACGAGATCAAGGGCGATCTCGCAGCCCTCCACATCAAGCACGACGTGTTCTTCTCCGAGCGTTCGCTGATCGAGACCCGCAACAACAAGGTCGCCGAAACCATCGATTTCCTGCGCAACAAGGGCGACATTTACGAGGGACGCCTGCCGCCGCCGAAGGGCGGGGCGCCGGTCGAGGATTACGAGGACCGCGAGCAGTTGCTGTTCCGCGCCACCGCCTATGGCGACGACGTTGACCGTCCGCTGATCAAGTCGGACGGCTCCTACACCTATTTTGCTTCCGACATCGCCAACCACAAGAACAAGTTCGATCGCGGGTTCGGTAATCTGATCGACGTGTTCGGCGCCGACCATGGCGGCTACATCAAGCGGATGCAGGCGGCAGTCAAAGCCGTCACCTCGGGCAAGGCCACGCTTGACGTGAAGGTCGTGCAGCTCGTTCGCCTCTTGCGCAACGGCGAGCCGGTGAAGATGTCAAAGCGCTCCGGCGATTTCGTCACCTTGCGGGAGGTGGTCGAAGAGGTCGGTTCGGATGCCGTGCGCTTCATGATGCTGTTCCGCAAGAACGATGCGGTGCTCGATTTCGACCTCGCCAAGGTGCTGGAGCAGTCCAAGGACAACCCGGTATTCTACGTCCAGTATGGCCACGCCCGCGGCCATTCGATCTTCAAGAACGCCCGGGAGACGATCCCTGACCTGCCGGAGGATGACCGCGCCCGGTCGGCCTATCTGGCCGGCGCACCGGTCGAGAAGCTGACGGACCCCGCGGAACTTGACCTGCTCAAGCGATTGGCACTTTTTCCGCGGACGGTCGAAGCGGCCGCCATCGCACACGAGCCACACCGAATCGCGTTTTATCTGTATGATTTAGCCAGCGAATTTCATGCACTTTGGACAAAGGGCCGCGATTTGCCCCATTTACGCTTCATTATCAATGATCATGCAGAGATCACGAAGGCGCGACTGGCGATGGTCCAGGGCGTCGTCTCGGTTCTGGCATCCGGATTGGCCGTTCTCGGCGTCCACGCTCCAACCGAGATGCGGTAGGCTAGGGGTGAAGGCTGCGCACATGGGGATGTGACGCGGCATATGGCAGGTGGCAATTCGTTTGTCGTACGACTTGGCTCCTTGCTGAAGGGGATGCATCGTTACGATGGCTGATCGATATCAGGACCGACCTTATCCCGCCCATGACGAGTATGGCCGCGGCAGCGATCCGCATGCGGCCAACCGGACCGAGAGCGATCCGCTGGCTGAACTGGCGAGGCTGATCGGGCAGACCGATCCGTTTGCGATGGGCCGCGCCAACGCAAAAGTTCAGCCGCATGCCGAACGCACCCAGCAATATCAGCCGCCTGCCGAAGTCGACGAAGAGCCTGCCGCAGGTCCGCCGCCGTGGATGCAGCGCTCACACCGGCAGGAAGCGGCACCTCCGCCGCCGCCGCAGGAGGAATATTACGAGGAGCCGGAATACCAGCCGAGCCCGGTGCATCCGTTGCATCGCTACGCAGCGCAGCATGCCGCGCACGAGCCGCAATATCAGCAACCGCAGTATCAGCAGCCGCAATACGAGCAGCCGCAGTATCAGGACGAGCAGCACTACGCGGAGCCCGGACAGCAGCAGGATCCGTCACGCTACGACGATGCGCTGTACGGCCAGATCGAGGCTGGACAGGACTATCAGCGCGATCCGGCCTATCCGGACGATCCCTACGCCTACCAGAATGCCTATGAGGAAGAGCCGGAGGAGCCTCGCAAGCGTGGCGGGCTGTTCACCGTGGTCGCCGTTCTTGCGCTCGCCGTGCTCGGCACGGGTGGCGCGTTTGCCTATCGCAATTTCGTCGGCTCGCCGCGCAGCGGTGAACCGCCGATCATCAAGGCCGATAACAGCCCGACCAAGGTCGTGCCGGCCGCGGGCGAAAGTGCGGCCAAGGCGCCGGATCGCATGGCGATCGGAGACGGTACCGAGAAGCTGGTGCCGCGCGAGGAAACTCCCGTCGACGTCAATGCGCGCTCCGGACCGCGCGTGGTGTTTCCGCCGCTGAACCAGAACGCCAATCCGCCGACTGCGGCGAGCGTCGCGCCTGGCGCGCCGCCCACAGGGGCTGCGAACGGCACACTGTCGAACAACGAGCCGCGCCGGATCAGAACGCTCTCGGTCAAGGGTGAGAACGCCGACGCCGGTGTGCCGGCCAATGCCGCTCCGCCGCCGGCACGGTCCGCGGCCCAAGCCGCCCGCCCGAGACCCCAGCAGCGCCGCCGCCTGCGGCCGCACCGCGTAGCCCATCGTCGGCCAACGCCAGCGCCAATGCGCCGCTCTCGCTGTCGCCGCAGGGATCACCACCGGCCGCCGCCGAGCCTCCGGCCCGGGTAGCCGCGGTCAATACGGCCGCGCCTGCCGCCAGCAGTAATGGCGGTGGCTACGTCGTCCAGGTCTCGTCGCAGAAGAACGAGGCGGACGCCCAGGCCTCCTACAAGGCGTTGCAGGGCAAGTTCCCGGCTGTGCTCGGCTCCCGGGCGCCGCTGATCAAGCGTGCTGATTTGGGCGAAAAGGGCGTCTATTACCGCGCCATGGTCGGCCCGTTCGGATCCCGTGACGAAGCCACGCAATTCTGCGGCAATCTGAAAACCGCCGGCGGGCAGTGCGTCGTCCAAAGCAATTAGCCGCCGTTTCCTTGACGCCTGAGGGCTGCGGGGGCTAATCGGCCCCATGAACAGCCGCGCATTCATTACGGGCGTATCCGGACTTGAACTGACCGATTCCGAGCGCGAATTTATCCGCGCCGAACAGCCGTGGGGCTTCATCCTATTCAAGCGCAACGTCGGTACGCCGGCGCAAGTTACTCGGCTTGTTGGCGAATTGCGGAATACTGGTGAAAATTCGGATGCCCCGGTCCTGATCGACCAGGAGGGCGGCCGGGTGCAACGGCTCGGCCCGCCGCATTGGCCGATCTATCCACCCGGGGCCGTGTTCAGCGCGCTTTACGACATCGATCGGGCACTGGGCCTCAAGGCGGCCCGGTTGAGTTCGCGGCTGATCGCGGCCGATCTGATCGACCTCGGAATCGACGTGGACTGCCTGCCGCTGGCGGACGTCCCGGTCGCCGACGCCGATGCCGTGATCGGCAACCGGGCCTATGGAACCGAGCCGGGCAAGGTCGCGGCGATCGCCCGTGCGGTGACCGAGGGGCTGGAACAGGGCGGCGTTCTGCCCGTTCTGAAGCACATCCCCGGCCATGGAAGGGCCACGGCTGACAGTCATTTCAAACTGCCGACGGTCGAGATCGGGCGAAACGAGCTGGAAAGGACCGATTTCGCCGCTTTTCAACCGCTTGCGGACCTGCCGATGGCGATGACCGCACATGTTGTGTTTTCCGCGATCGACCCCGCCCAACCGGCGACGACTTCTGCGACAATGATCGAACAGGTGATTCGCGGCGTGATCGGGTTCCAGGGTTTGTTGATGAGTGATGATGTTTCCATGAACGCGTTGGCGGGATCGATCGCTGAGCGGACGCGGGCCGTCGTCGATGCCGGCTGCGACATGGTCCTGCATTGCAACGGCAAGCTCGATGAGATGCGCGAGGTCGCGCGCCAGACGCCAATGCTGTCCGGTCAAGCACTGGAACGGGCGAACCGGGCCTTGGCGTCGCGCAAGCCGCCTGAGCCATTCGACCGGCAGGCGGCGCGCCTTGAGCTGGATGCGTTGATTGAACGGGCAGGGATGGCGAGCGCATGACCGCGGAAATTCTGTCGTTTGAAACCGGGCGGCCGGCCGAGATCGCGGACGGCGAACCGGCGCTGGTCGTCGACGTCGAGGGCTATGAGGGCCCGCTCGATCTGTTGCTGACGCTGGCGCGGCAGCAGAAGGTCGACCTCGCAAAAATTTCGATCCTGGCGCTGGCAGACCAGTATCTCGTCTTCATCGAAGCGGCGCGAAAAATCCGGCTCGAGCTGGCCGCCGATTATCTGGTCATGGCGGCCTGGCTCGCCTTCCTGAAATCGCGCCTGCTGTTGCCTGAGCCTGCAACGCCGGACGGCCCAAGCGCCGAGGAAATGGCCACCGCGCTTGCCAACCGGCTGCGGCGGCTCGAAGCGATCCGCGAAGCTGCAAACCGGCTGATGAACCGCCCGCAATTCCAGCGCGATATCTTTGCGCGCGGAAATCCGGAATCGATCGCCGAAATCCGTCATCCGAAATACACCGCAACGCTGTTTGATCTGCTCACGGCCTATGCCGCGCAGCGCCAGCAGCGCGTGCTGGCCTCCGTGCACCTTCAGAAGCGCACGGTGTGGTCGCTGACCGAAGCGCGCGCCTCGCTGGAGCGGCTGATCGGCATCGCCGAGGACTGGAGCTGCCTCGATGAATTTTTGCTGCAATACGTCGCCGATCCCTCGCAGAAGGCGACCGTGTTTGCGTCGAGCTTTGCCGCCGCGCTGGAACTGGTGCGCGAAGGCCAGATGGAACTGAACCAGAAAGCGGCATTCGCGCCGCTGTATTTCCGCAAACGTCCGGCACATGCATAACGCCGCGCCGGATCTTTCGGTCGAGTAGAGCATGATCCGGAAAAGTGGGTACCGGTTTTCCGAAAAGATCATGCTCAAACAGAAATAAGACGGGATCATTTTTCGAAGAAAAGTGATCCCGGATTGGAAGAAGGAGACCGAGCCATGGCAAGCCTGGCGGAGAGACGCGTGGAAGACGACGAAGCGACGTCAGCCGATCCGCAAGCGCGGCCCGAGGAATTGCGGCTCCTGGAAGCCCTGCTGTTCGCATCCGCTGAGCCGATCGATCAGGCAGCGCTCGCAAAACGCATGCCCGACGGCGTCGACATCAAGGCGGCGCTGGCGCAATTGCAGGCCGAATACGCCTCGCGTGGCGTCAACCTGGTTCGTGTCGCCAACAAGTGGACGTTCCGCACCGCGGGCGATCTTTCGTGGCTGATGACGCGCGAGAGCACCGAGACGCGGCGGCTGTCGCGCGCGGCGATCGAAGTGCTGGCGATCATCGCCTATCACCAGCCGGTGACCCGCGCCGAGATCGAGGAGATCCGTGGCGTGATCACCTCCAAGGGCACGCTCGACGTGCTGCTGGAGACCGGCTGGATCCGCCCGCGCGGCCGCCGCAAGACGCCCGGCCGTCCGCTCACCTTCGGCACGACCGAAGCGTTCCTGTCGCAGTTCACTCTGGAAGCGCTGGGTGATCTGCCCGGTCTCGAAGAGTTGAAGGGGACGGGGCTCCTGGATTCGCGGCTGCCGACCGGCTTCAATGTTCCGACGCCGTCCGATGACGTCGCCTTGCGCGAGGATGAGGAGGCGCTGGAAGCCGGCGATAGTCTGGAACTGCTGCTGGCGCCCGCCGCCGAGCCCGAAAAGGGCGAGGAAAGCTAGTTCCGCCATAGCGTTTTCGAGCGAAAGCCTGCCCCGCACTTGATGCGGGGTGGGCATCGGTTCGCGTGAAGAAAACGCGTCAAAAAGGAAGCTATCGCCGAGTTAACGGTAGCAATAATACGTAGCCCGGACAGCGATTTGCCGCGCCTGAAGTCCTTGTTTTCGGCACTTCGGGGGCCTACCTTCCGGCCAAAGCTTGGGCCGGCACCGTGGCCCCGCGTTTTTGGAGGGTTGCAGGATGGGTTCGCTTAGCATTTGGCACTGGCTCGTCGTGATCGTGGTGGTCCTGCTGCTGTTCGGCCGTGGCAAGATTTCGGACCTGATGGGTGACGTCGCCTCCGGCATCAAGGCCTTCAAGAAGGGCATGCAGGACGACGAAAAGGCGCCTGAAAAGCCGGCCGAGCCGCCGAAGACGATCGACCACAACGCGGCGCCCACGGCTGCCCGCACGGACGTCGGCAGCAAGGCCGTCTAAAGCGCTTTATTTTGACGCGTTTTCTTCACGCGAACCGGGATCCACTTCGCTTGAAAACGCTATGTTGAGAAAAGCCGCGAGCGCCCCCAAATCCTGCTAGAGGAGAGGGGCCAAATTCTCGCGTGAGCGGAAACTTTCATGTTCGATATCGGGTGGAGTGAACTGGTCGTCATCGCGGTTGTCGCGCTGATCGCCATCGGCCCGAAAGAACTGCCGGGCGTGCTGCGCATGGTCGGGCAATGGATCGGCAAGGCGCGCAAGATGGCTGGCGAATTCCAGGGCCAGTTCCAGGAAGCGATGCGCGAGGCCGAAATGGCCGACATCAAGAAGAGTTTTGACGAGGTCAAGGACGCCGCGACCGGCATCGCCAGCGGCAACATCATGACCTCGCTGCAAAAGGACGTCAGCGACTCCCTGCAGATCGACAATATCGACAAGCCCAAGGAACGAGACTCGCGGCGCCGGATGCGCAGGTGGATTCTCTGGTCGAGCCCGCCGCGACGTCGGCGAGCGATACGCCGATGACCCCGACAACGCCGGCAGCGCCGACCCCGGCCACTTTCGTCGAGGCCGAGGCGCATCCGGCCGCAAATGAGCCGCTGGTCATTACCCGCGAAGCCCAGCCGGCAGCGCAGGAGACGACGCCTCAGCCCACTGAGGTGCTGAAGGACGCCAAAGCGTCATGAGCGACGAAGACATCGAGGCCAGCAAGGCGCCGTTGATGGATCACCTGATCGAGCTGCGTTCGCGGCTGATCAAGGCGCTGCTCGGCTTTGGCATCGCGTTCATCTTCTGCTTCTTCTTTGCCAAGCAGATCTACAACGTGCTGGTATGGCCGTTCGTCTGGATCGCCGGGGCGGAGAATTCCAAATTCATCTACACGGCACTGCTGGAGTATTTCATCACGCAGTTGAAGCTGGCGCTGTTCGGCGCGGGCTTCATCTCGTTTCCGATCGTGGCGACGCAGATCTACAAATTCGTCGCGCCCGGCCTCTACAAGCACGAGCGCAACGCGTTTCTGCCCTATCTGGTCGCAACCCCCGTGTTCTTCGTGCTTGGCTCGATGCTGGTCTATTTCATCGTGATGCCGATGCTGGTGCGCTTCTCGCTCGGCATGCAGCAGATGGGCGGCGAAGAGTCCGCGCAAATCCAGCTATTGCCGAAGGTCGGCGAATATCTGTCGCTGATGATGTCGCTGATTTTTGCGTTCGGCATCGCGTTCCAGTTGCCGGTCATCCTGACGCTGCTGGGCCGGATCGGCATCGTCACCTCGAAGATGCTTGCCGAAAAGCGGCGCTATTTCATCGTCGTCGCCTTCATCATCGCCGCCGTGCTGACGCCGCCGGATGTGCTGAGCCAGGCTTCGCTCGCGCTCCCGCTGCTGGTCCTCTATGAGGGCGCGATCGTCGCCGTCCGGATCGTGGAAAAGCGGGCGACCACAGGGCAGGCGGCCGGCGCCCCATCGGCGGCCAATCCGGCGGAATAGCGATTCTCCTTTCGCTGTTCCAAAACCACGCCTGTTCGGGGTACTGGATGCGCGCCTTCACCGGCCAATTACAGGAATGACTTCCAATGCACGACATCAAAGCGATCCGCGATAACCCCGCAGCATTCGACGCCGGACTGAAGCGGCGCGGGCTTGCGCCGTTGTCGCCATCGCTGCTGGCGATCGACGAGCGGCGGCGCGCGGCGATCCTGGCCTCGGAGCAGGCGCAGGCGCGGCGCAACGCGGCTTCCAAGGAAATCGGCGACGCCAAGAAGGCCAAGGACGAGGCGCGCGCGGCGAAATTGATGGCCGAGGTGGCCGAACTCAAGACCACGATGCCGGAGCTCGAAGCCGCGGCGAAAACCGCCGACGAAGAACTCGCCAAGGAACTCGCCGCGATCCCGAACCTGCCGCTCGACGAAGTGCCAGATGGCGTCGACGAGCACGGCAATGTGCAGCGCCATGTGTTCGGCAAGAAGCACGAATATGGTTTTGCGCCGAAGCCGCATGACGATCTCGGCGGAGCGCTCGGCTACATGGATTTCGAGACTGCGGCCAAGCTGAGCGGCGCGCGCTTCGTCGTGCTGAAAAAGGGCCTCGCACGGCTGGAGAGCGCGATCGGACAATTCATGCTCGATCTCCACACCAACGAGCATGGCTACACTGAAATCAATCCGCCGCTGCTGGTTCGCAACGACATCATGTTCGGCACCGGGCAGTTGCCGAAATTCGAGGACGATCAGTTCTGGGCCATCAAGGGCGAATTGCTGGCCGCTCCGGATGGCAGACTGCAGACCGAGCGCCTTGGTCTCATTCCGACCGCCGAAGTCGCGCTGACCAACCTCGTGCGTGAATCCATCGTCGACGACAAGGAATTGCCGATGCGCCTGACCGCGCTGACGCCGTGTTTCCGCGCGGAAGCCGGCGCGGCCGGGCGCGATACCCGCGGTATGATCCGGCAGCACCAATTTACCAAGGTGGAGCTGGTGTCGATCGCCACGCCGGAAACCAGCAAGGACGAATTGGAGCGCATGCTGGCCTGCGCGGAAGAGGTGCTGCGCCGGCTCGATCTGCATTACCGCGTGATGACGTTGTGCGCCGGCGACATGGGCTTTTCCGCGCAAAAGACCTACGACATCGAGGTCTGGATGCCCGGGCAGGGCGACGGCGGCGCATTCCGCGAGATTTCGAGCTGCTCGGTGTGCGGCGATTTCCAGGCGCGGCGCATGGATGCGCGCTATCGTGGGCCGGACGGCAAGCCGCGTTTCGTTCACACGCTGAACGGCTCCGGCACCGCGGTCGGCCGCGCGCTGATCGCGGTGATGGAAACTTATCAGCAGCAGGGCGGCTCGATCGCCGTTCCTGACGTATTGCAGCCCTATATGGGTGGTCTCAAGGTGATCGAGTAAATCACCCAACGGCAAGTGCGCAGATGGCGTTGCATCGCGACATCCACTGGATCGGCCGGCAATGGGCGGTCACCGGATATGGCATGCAGGCGATCGATCAACGGCTTGGCGGCCGGTTCGATATCGAGATCGAACGGTTGTGGGACCAGGGCCTGCCCGAAATCCTGAGCGAGCAGAAATGGTTCAACGCCGACGATTTCAGCAAGGGGCTCGTGATCGCGCGCAAGCGTTATCCGGGGGTGCTGCGGGCGCCCGAACCCGCGCCACCGCCTGCATCAGAACCCGCGCCATCGCCGATGCCGACGCCATTGCCGGTCGAGACGATTATGAAGGCGAGCGCCGTCGTCGCGTCGCCGCCGAAGGCCGTCGAAGCCGCAAAGCCGGAAGAAGCGGCGAAGGCTGAGCCCGTCACGCCGCCGAAGCCCGCGCCGCCGGAGGATTTGCTGGGCAAATGGTTTGATACCTTTGGCATCAGCAAGACGGATTCACCGGCTCCAACGGCAAGACCGGAATCGCCTCGCCAAGCAATTCCGCCGGTGCCGGAACAAGCCGTCTTGCCTGACGAGGCTGACGAAGCGACGAAGCGCTCCTGCTTCCCGCGCCGATCGAGCCGGCCGAGCAAGTTGCAACGCCTGTTGCGGGCGCCGTCGAACCGCCGGCACCGGCTTTTGACATGCCGGTCCCAGGACGCGCCCGGTTTGTGCGGCCGTGGCGGTATCGGCCTTAGCAATTTCAGTCGTGCCAGCCGTGCGAGAGCGGGATGAGATCAGGTCGGGGCCCATTCTACTTTGCATGGGGTTGTTTTCGCGATTTTTAGCTCCCGGCCTGCGGTGCGCCTGGTCTAATAGGTGCGATAGCGATAGCGCGGGTAATACGGTTCGATCACGACACGGGGACCCGTATATCTCGGCCTCGCCGCGACGCAGTTGCCGGCCGCCGTTCGCACCATGCCGCGCCCGCAAGCCTTCCGCCGGCGTGACGGCTCGGCCGATTGCAATTCGGGCTTTTCAGGTTCGGGCTTCACGGTTGGCGTGTGGCTCGCCGTCGCCGCACCTCCGGCCACGCAACTGCCGTTCACGTTGCGGTACGGCTCGACGCATTGGCACAAATAGCCGACCCAATCCGCATTGGGTCCGCAGGTGCAGCGGTCCTCAAAGCAATCGATCGCGATGGCAGATTGTTTTGCGCAGGAGCCGCCTTTTCGTCTGGAGTTGGCGGGACAGAACGTCGGATCGGGAATGCAATGCAGTCCGGTCGGGGGCGAGCCGGGATTTGCTTCTTCGGGGATGTAGCCGGTGCGGCAGGTGAAGCGAAAGAATCCGGTCGTTGCTGGCGACGCACTGGCCGGCTTTCAGATAGGTGTCGACCGGGCAGCGCTTGGGTACGCATTTGCCGCCGAGCAGTTCGAGCGCGTAGGTCTCGCCGGACATGGTGACGCGTCCGATGCACAGGCAGCTACCGGCCACGGTCAAATCGCCACCGAGGCAATTCTCCGCGTTGGTCCGGACGCACGCGCCGCCTTTGCCGGACGCGGCGGGAAGCAACCTGAAATCAGCCGGGCAGGTGCACGTGCCTGATGTCACCGTGCCGCCGTCGCAGGCGATGGTTTCAACGGATTCCCGTATCGTGGTGGTCAATTGCCGCGATGGGCTCGGGCTGACATCGGCGACGCAAGCGCCGGCATCGAGATGCGTGTTGGCCGGACAGACACATCGCCCCTCGGTATCGGCCGTGCCGCCGCTGCATTGAACGGATGGTGCGGGCACAGCTCCCGATGTCGCCACGCAGGCGCCATCGCGAAATTCCTGCCAGGGGAAACACATTCTCTCCGGTGCGTTTTGCTGGGCGCGCGCCGGCACTGTGGCGACAGCCAGGCTGCCGATCAAAATAACGATCGCGGTTGCAAGACGGATCACGACGAAACCTCGTGCCTTCCTGAACAGATATCTTTGACTCATCTCAAAAAACCGCAGCACTTGCGCGTTCGCAAAAGGCGATTTCAATCATCAACCGGAAGCATGGCAACGTAGCCTGCCATGCGCGGGTGCTGCTGGTTATGCCCTGTCAATTTTCCCAGATGTATGACCGATATCACAAATGGCGTCCCGCCCGGTACAACCGGAAATCGCCATTTCGCCCTGCCTTGCCGGGTTTGCCTCGCTGGCGATAGCCGGTTAAGACGGCGCACCACGGCATGTGGAAGCGAACCAAAAGGCCCTGAAAAGAATGCGAATTCTCTGCACCAATGACGACGGCATCCATGCGCCGGGCCTGAAGGTCGTCGAGGAAATTGCGCGTGCGCTGTCCGAAGATGTCTGGGTGGTGGCGCCGGAGCTCGATCAATCGGGCGTGTCGCATTCGCTGTCGCTGAACGATCCACTGCGGCTGCGCGCCGTCGGCCCGCGCCACTTTGCCGTGCGCGGCACGCCGACCGACTGCGTGATCATGGGCGCGCGCCACATCCTTGGCGACAAGATGCCCGACCTCGTGCTGTCGGGCGTCAACCGCGGCCGCAACGTCGCCGAAGACGTCGTCTATTCCGGGACCATCGCCGGCGCGCTGGAAGGCACCATTCTGGGTTTGCCGTCATTCGCGCTGTCGCAGGAATTTTCCATGGAGACGCGAGAAAAGCCGCTGTGGGAGACGGCGCTGAAATTCGGTCCCGAAATCCTGCACCGGGTGATCGATGCCGGCGTGCCGAAGAACACCGTGATCAATGTCAATTTTCCTGCCTGCACGCCGGACGAGGTGAGGGGCGTGCGCGTAACGCGGCAGGGCAAGCGTAATCTCGGCTTTCTCAAGATCGACCAGCGCCAGGATGGCCGCGGCAATCCCTATTTCTGGATCGGGTTCGAGCGCGCCGCTGTCATGGACACGCCTGCGGAAGGCACCGATCTCGCCGCACTCGCCGCGCGCTACGTCTCCGTGACGCCGCTGCGGCTCGACCGCACCGATGAAGTGTTTTCGGAAACGCTGACGAAGACGCTGAAATAAGCGCGGCCACAACCACCGCCGTCATACCCGCGAAGCGGGTATCCAGTACGCCGAGGCTTCTCGGTTTTATCGCTGATAGCTCTGGAATACTGAATCGCCCGGTCAAGCCGGGCGACGGCGGCTTGCTGACTAAGCCGCGGCGTCCTTCAGCGTGGCGTCGATCATCCGCGCCAGCGTCTCGAGCTGGAAGGGCTTTTGAAGCGCCGGACGGTCGCGGTATTCCTCGGGCAGGCCGGACGAGCCGTAGCCGGTCGCGAAGATGAAGGGCCGGTTGCGCGCCTTGATCAGGTCGGCGACCGGCGAAATCACCTTGCCGTTGACGTTGACGTCGAGAATGGCGAAGTCGAAATCGGCCGATTGCGCGAGCTTGATCGCCTCGCCGATCTCGCCGGCCTCGGCTGCGACGCGATAGCCAAGCTCTTCCAGCATGTCCGCGACCATCATTCGGATCATGACCTCGTCCTCTACGAGGAATACAGAACCGCCCGCCGGGCGCGTTGCCGTCATCGCTGGAATCCTTGCCCTTCCCGGAATCAAGGTTGGCAAATAACGCCCTCCGGCGCAACGTTAATGCGCGAACGAAAGTTGAAGGCTGCTGAATTCTCCCGATCGTCACCATTGACGGGAAGATTGTCGGCACCTTCAACGTCGATGATGACCTGGGGTTCCCCGTCGGGAACAGGGGACAAGCGTAAAATTTTCCGTTTGTGCGCCGGTCCGTGTGGCATCAATCGGTCTGGACGATGCGCGCCAACCGCCGCGATCCGCGCTGCTTCGCGATTGTGCTTCGAGACAGAAATGCCCGCTGCTCCAGATCCGCCAGAGAAGATGATGTTTCAGCTCAACCTGCGGCGGCGCGGGATCAGCGACCAGGCGGTGCTGCGCGCGATGGAGGATGTCCCGCGCGAGGCGTTTGTGGGGGCGGCCGACCGTGCCGATGCCTACCGCGACAGTGCGCTCGGCATCTCCTGCGGCCAGACCATCAGCCAGCCCTTCGTGGTCGCCTACATGACCGAGCAACTGGCCGTGCGAAAACCGCATCGGGTGCTCGAGATCGGCACCGGCTCAGGCTACCAGGCCGCGGTCCTGTCGCGATTGTGCCGGGACGTCGTCAGCATCGAGCGCTACCGGACGCTGGCCGACACGGCCAGGGAGCGGCTCAAGACGCTCGGCTACGACAACATCGAGGTGATATTCGGCGACGGCTTCGATGTCCCCGACGGTGCCGGCACCTTCGACCGCATCATCGTCACCGCGGCGATGGAGCAAATCCCGGAAAAACTGCGGGAGCGGCTGGAGCCGGGCGGCATCCTGATCGCGCCGGTCGGGCCGCATCACGGGGTCCAGACCCTGGTCCGGATGGTCAGGACCGAAACCGGATTTGACGCCAGGGAACTGGTCGATGTCCGCTTCGTGCCGGCGCTGCCGGGTATCGCCCGCGAGCTGTAAGATTGCGGATTGGCCGTTCCCGCCAAGACCTTATTCAAGGGTTAAGCGGTTATTTACTCCCGACGTGTTTACTCAAAACAGTATTTTGTTGCGTACGAGTGAGTAACCATGTCCCGAGTCGTCGAGTTGCTTCGCTCGCGCCGCGTGCCGCAGGTCGCGGCACTGGCGCTGATCTCTATTGGTTTTGCCGGCTGTAGCGCCGACACCCAAACTCGCCTTTCGCAAGGCTCTTTCAGCAATCCCTTTGCCTCCCAGCCCGAAGCCACTGCCTCGGTACCGACCGCCCAGGTCGAGCGCCGGGAGCTGCCGCAATACGCCCGGCCGCAGTCGCAATATCAATCGCAGGCCCTGCCGCCGCCGGTTGCCGCACCGCAGTCCTATCCCGTCGCCAGCCGCGGCGTGTCCGGAGGCGGACGCGGGCTTTCTTCCTATGCGCCGCCGGCGCATCCCAAGCTCGAGACCACCGGCACCGTCGCGCCGAAATCGGTCGCGGCCACCCGGCCGCCGGCCCATGCCGCAGGCACCACGATCATCGTCGGCACCAGCGACACGCTCGAAATCCTGGCGCGCCGCTACAACGTTTCGAGCGCCGCGATCCTGCAGGCCAATGGCTACAAGGGTCCGCGCGCGCTGTCGCCCGGCCAGCAACTGATCATTCCACGCCAGACGGTGGCCGCAGCGGCGACGCCGGCGCCCGCCGTTGCGCCGCCGGCCAGCAAGCCGGTCGCCGCCGCGTCGAGCGTTCATATCGTCAATCGCGGCGATACGCTCAACAGCATCGCCCGCCGCAATCGCGTGCCGGTGGCCGAGCTCGCCAAGGCCAACCATCTCGACCAATCGGCCAAGCTCAGCCTTGGCATGAAGCTAACTGTGCCCGGCGCGAAAAGCCCAGCGGCGGCTGAAGCCGCATCTGCCGCTCCTGCGCAGCAGGTCGCTGCGCTGGCGCCACCTGCGACCCGTTCGATCGGTACGCCTCCGCAGGCCGCGCGGCTCGCGTCGGCGACCACACAAGTTGAGGAAAAGGCTGCGGCCGAGACCCCGGTGAAGTCCAGCGAAGCCACCGGCGCGCTGCCGACCTTCCGCTGGCCGGTGCGCGGCAAGGTGATCACGAGCTACGGCGCCAAGACCAATGGCAAGTCCAATGACGGCATCAACGTCGCGGTGCCCGAGGGCACGCCGGTGAAGGCCGCCGAGGACGGCGTCGTCGCTTACTCCGGAAACGAACTCAAGGGTTACGGCAATCTGGTTCTGGTGCGGCACTCCAACGGTTACGTCACCGCATATGCCCATGCGAGTGAACTGCTTGTGAAGCGCGGGGATACCATCAAGCGCGGCCAGATCATTGCCAAGTCGGGTCAATCGGGTGAGGTGGGCTCGCCGCAGCTCCACTTCGAGATCCGCAAGGGATCTTCACCGGTTGACCCGCTTCAATTCCTCAATGGGGCGTGAGGCCGCAGGCCAGCGCCAAACCGGATCTCCATCGCCCGCGCAAGCGGGCGATTTGGCGTTCAGGGGCCGCTCCGGACCAGTTCCGGACCGGCCAGACGGTATACATCCGTTTGCCAGTCGGCTATCCCGTAAGCCGAGCTTTGATCCCAATTGATTTGACGTCCCTTCTTTGCGATCAGCAGGCATGCCGAGCAACAAACCTTGTGCGCCGCGTGAGGCAGTAACGCGCGTTACGCAATGACGACTGTCTGGCGAACGACCAAGGCAAGGGTAGCGACCTGGTTCGGCTTCAGCCTGATGTGCTTCGGCATGTTCATGGCAATCCTCGACATCCAGGTGGTCGCGACATCGCTGCCGACGATCCAGAGCGCGCTGAAGATATCGCCTGATGCGATGAGCTGGATCCAGACGGCGTATCTGATCGCCGAGATCATCGCCATTCCGCTGACGGGTTGGCTGACGCGCGTCTTCACCTTGCGCTGGCTATTCGTGATCGCGATCTCCGTGTTCACGATGACGTCGATCGGCTGCGCGTTCAGCAGCAATTTTACCTCGCTCGTCGTCTTCCGTGTGCTTCAGGGCTTTGCGGGCGGCACGCTGATCCCCGCCGTGTTCTCCGGCATCTTCCTGCTGTTTCCCGCGCGCGCCCATCCGATTGCGGGCACGATCGCGGGCATCATGGCTGTGCTGGCGCCGACGGTTGGACCTGTGGTGGGCGGCTGGATCACGTTCCATTATTCCTGGCCCTGGCTGTTTCTGGTCAACGTGGTTCCCGGTGTTGTCGCAGCGATCGCAACGCCGTTCCTGCTGCCGCGCGGCAGGGCCCGGCTCAACAATCTCAAGAATTTCGACGGGCTCTCGCTGGCGATGATGGCGATCGCGCTGGCGAGCCTGGAAATCGGGCTGAAGCAGGCGCCGTACTCTGGCTGGTTCTCCGTTGTGTGCTTTGCGCTGTTTGCGCTGTGCGCGGTGACGACCGCGCTGTTTGCCATCCGGACCTTGAAGGCGGTGCAGCCGGTGGTCGAGCTTTCGACGCTGAGGGTGCGGCCGTTCTCGATCGGCTGCGTGCTCAGCTTTTGCCTCGGCGTCGGCCTGTTCGGCGCGGTCTATCTGATGCCGGTGTTCCTCGCCTATGTCAGGCAGCACGATGCGCTGGAGATCGGCAAGATCATGCTGGTGACAGGTGCAGCGCAACTCGTCGCCGCACCGATTGCAGGCGCGCTGGAGAGCAGGGTGAACCCGCGCTGGCTGTCGGCGTTCGGCTTTTCGCTGTTCGCCGTTGGATTGGGCATGAGCGCGTTTGAAAGCCGCACCGCCGATTACGACGAGATGTTCTGGCCGCAGGTGCTGCGCGGCTTTGCGGCGATGTTCTGCCTGCTGCCGCCGACGCGGATGGCGCTGGAGATGTTGCCGCACAAGCAGGTGCCCGACGCCAGCGGCCTGTTCAACATGATGCGAAACCTTGGTGGGGCGGTAGGGATCGCGTTGATCGATACCATCCTGTACGGCCGCACCAGCGGCCATATCGATGCGATCCGACAGCGCCTGGTCGCCGGCGACGCCGCGACCGCGCAGGCGATCGGACTTGATCGCATTCCGGCCGATCTATCTACCGTTGCTGCTGCCATCGAGCAGGCGGCCTTCGCTGCCAGCGCCAATGAAGCGTGGGCACTGATGGCCGCGATCGCATTGCTGGGCTTGCTGCTGGTTCCCTTTGCGCGCCGGCAACGAGGCGCTGTCGCAGAAGGCTGAGAGCTCAACCTGCCTTGATCCGCACGCCGAGCCGTCCCGCCAGTTCCTGGGTGAACTGCCAGGCGACGCGGCCCGAACGGGAGCCGCGCGTCGTCGACCATTCCAGCGCCTCGCGCTCCAGCTCTTCTTCGCCGAGCTTGATGCCAAAGTGTCCGCAATAGCCCTTTGACCATGGCGAGGTATTCGTCCTGGCTGCAGCGGTGAAAACCGAGCCAGAGGCCAAATCGGTCCGACAGTGAAACCTTTTCTTCGACCGCTTCGCCGGGATTGATCGCGGTCGAACGCTCGTTCTCGATCATCTCGCGCGCCAAAAGGTGCCGCCGGTTCGAAGTGGCATAGAGGATGACGTTGTCGGGACGTCCCTCGATACCGCCTTCCAGAACCGCCTTGAGCGACTTGTAGGAGGCATCGTTGCCGTCGAACGACAGGTCGTCGCAGAACACGATGAAGTGGAAATTCGAGCCGCGCAGCAGATCCATCAGACCGGGCAGGCTCTCGATATCCTCGCGGTGAATCTCGATCAGCTTTAGCCGGTCGGCCGGCTTGCGGCGTGCGTTGATGCTGGCATGCGCCGCCTTCACCAGCGAGGATTTGCCCATGCCGCGCGCGCCCCAGAGCAGCGCGTTGTTGGCGGGCAGGCCGTCGGCAAAGCGTTCGGTATTCTCGACCAGGATATCGCGCATCCGGTCGATCCCCTTGAGCAGGCCCATGTCGACCCGGGAGACCCGCGGTACCGGCGACAGCCTTCCGTCGGGGTGCCAGACGAAGGCATCCGCGCCGCCGAACGACTCGGTCGTGGCGGCCGGAGAGGCCGCGGAAAGGTGCGCTGCAATGGCCTCCAGCGCGTTGGCGATCCGCTCCGCATTGCCGTCCGTTAACGCAGGCACCGGGCGTTTTGTCGCGGCCTTGCGGGCGGCGGCGGAAGGTACGGTTTTCTTGGGCTTTTTGGTCATATCCGGAGTTCCTGACGGGGCAGCCTTATCGGGCCTTGGAAGGTCTCGCAAGCGCCCTAAATGAGGGGCCTGCTAGCGTTGCAATTGGGACCGCGGCCGCTATAGTCCGCGCGAATTTGACCCGAACCGGCCCGGCGCGTCCCGCGCTTGCCGGTTCTTTCCCGTCTTACCTCGAGGATTGTCGGAATGCTGATTACCCCTGCGTTTGCCCAGGCTGCAGCCGGTGGCGATGCCAACAGCATGTTGATGTCGCTGCTGCCGTTCGCGCTGATCTTCGTCATCATGTACTTCCTGATTCTGCGCCCGCAGCAGAGGAAGGTGAAGGACCACCAGGAGCTCGTGAAGAACATCCGCCGCGGCGACACCGTGGTGACCTCGGGCGGCCTCGTCGGCAAGGTAACGAAGGTGGTCGACGACGACCAGATCGAGTTCGAAATCTCCGATGGCGTGCGGGTGCGGCAGATGCGGCAGATGATTTCCGGCGTGCGCGCCAAGGGCGAGCCCGCCAAGGAGAAGGCAGAAGCCAAGGACGAAGCGGCTTCGAGCTGATCTGCTCCCATTCTTTCCTGATCTGACAGGTCAACTCGATGTTGTATTTCACGCGGTGGAAGGCGCTGGCGATCATCCTGACGGCGCTGGTGGTGTGCCTGTTCGCCGTTCCGAACTTCTTTCCCGAGGCCACCGTCAAGAGCTGGCCGAAATGGGCGCAGCGCCACCTTGTGCTGGGCCTCGATTTGCAGGGCGGTTCGCATATCCTGCTTGAGGTCGATGCCAACTACGTCAAGAAGGAAAAGCTCGACCAGATCCGCGACGACGTGCGCCGCACGTTGCGCGACGCCAAGATCGGCTATACCGGGCTCAACGTCCGCGGCGACGCCGTCGAAGTTCGCGTCACCAAGGATACGGACTTTGCAACCGCGCTGAGCAAGCTGCGCGAGCTGTCGCAGCCACTGGGCGGGTTGCTCGGCTCCAGCGGCCAGCGCAGCCTTGAAGTCGCCGATGCCGGCGGCGGCCTTTACAGGATGACAGTCCCGCAGGCCGCGATCACCGAACGTATCCGGCAATCGGTCGAGCAATCGATCCAGATCGTCGAGCGTCGCGTCAACGAACTCGGCACGGTCGAGCCGCTGATCCAGCGCCAGGGGCTGGACCGTATCCTGGTCCAGGTGCCGGGCCTGCAGGATCCGACCCGGTTGAAGGAACTGCTTGGCAAGACCGCCAAGATGGAATTCCGCATGGTCGATCTGACCGTGTCGCCCGAGCAAGCAACCACCCGCGGCAGCGTGCCGGCCGATTCGGAATTGCTGCCCAGCGCCGAAAACCCCGGCCAGAACTACGTCATCAAGAAGCAGGTGCTGGTGTCCGGCGGCGATCTGACCGACGCCCAGCCTGGATTCGATCAGCGCGGCGGCGGCCAGCCGATCGTGTCGTTCAAGTTCAACTCGTCGGGCTCGCGCAAATTCGCCCAAGCCACCACCGAGCACGTCAAGGAGCCCTTTGCGATCGTGCTCGACAACAAGGTGATCTCGGCGCCGGTCATCCAGGAGCCGATCATCGGCGGGCAGGGGCAGATCTCCGGCAATTTCACGGTACAGCAGGCCAATGACCTCGCGATCCTGCTGCGCGCCGGCGCGTTGCCGGCGCCGCTTACCATCATCGAGGAACGCACCGTCGGTCCCGGTCTCGGCCAGGACTCGATCGAAAAGGGCGAGCTCGCAGCCTATGTCGGCTCGATCCTGGTGATCGTGTTCATGCTGGTGACCTACCGGCTGTTCGGCGTATTTGCCAACATCGCGGTCGCCATCAACGTCGCCATGATCTTCGGCATCCTGTCGCTGCTCAATGCCACGCTGACGCTGCCAGGCATCGCCGGTATCGTGCTCACCGTAGGTATCGCCGTCGACTCCAACGTGCTGATCTACGAGCGCATCCGCGAGGAACTGCGCGGCGGGCGCACCCCGATTTCGGCGATCGATGCCGGCTTCACGCGCGCGCTCGCCACAATTCTCGATTCCAACATCACCACCTTCATCGCCGCCGCCGTGCTGTTCTACATCGGCACCGGACCGGTGCGCGGTTTTGCCGTGACGCTCGGCATCGGCATCATCACCACGGTCTTCACCGCCTTCACGCTGACCCGCCTGATCGTGGCGTGGTGGGTGCAGTGGAAGCGGCCGAAGGTCGTGCCGATCTAGGGATCCCCGTGACTACTACTCAATTCGTCCTCATCGCTCTCGGCGTCCTGATTGTCGTGCTGACCGTGGTCAGCGTGCTCGACCTGTTGCCGCCCCTGCGTATCGTCCCTGATGATACGCATTTCGATTTCACCCAGTTTCGCCGCATCTCGTTTCCGATCTCGGCGCTGCTGTCGATCGCCGCGATCATCCTGTTCTTCACCCACGGCCTGAACTTCGGCATCGACTTCAAGGGCGGCACCCTGATGGAGGTGCAGTCCAAGTCCGGCGCGGCCGATATCGCGCAGATGCGCGCGACACTCGGCGGCCTCGGCCTCGGCGATGTCCAGTTGCAGCAATTCGGCGGCCCGGCTGACGTCCTGATCCGCGTCGCCGAGCAGCCGGGCGGCGACGCCGCGCAGCAGGCGGCGGTGCAAAAAGTCCGCGGCGCGTTGGGCGACTCCGTCGAGTACCGCCGCGTCGAAGTGGTGGGCCCGCGCGTTTCAAGCGAATTGCTGGCCTACGGCATGCTCGGCCTGATGCTCGCCATCATGGCGATCCTGATCTATCTCTGGTTCCGTTTCGAATGGCAGTTCGCGCTCGGCGCCATGATCGCCAACGTCCACGACATCGTGCTGACGATCGGCTTCATGTCGATCTCGCAGGTCGATTTCGATTTGACCAGCATCGCGGCGCTGCTGACGATTCTCGGTTATTCGCTCAACGATACCGTCGTGATCTACGACCGTATCCGTGAAATGCTGCGGCGCTACAAGAAAATGCCGATGCCGCAGCTTCTCAACGAGTTCGATCAATGCGACGCTGTCGCGCTCGATCATCACCCACGTCACGGTGACCCTTGCCTTGCTGGCGCTGTTCATGTTCGGCGGCCACGCCATCCACAGCTTCACGGCGGTCATGATCTTCGGCGTGGTGCTGGTCGGCACCTACACCTCGATCTTCATCGCGGCACCGATCCTGATCTATCTCGGCGTCGGCACCCACAGGGCCGACGCGCCGGATACGTCTGATAAGCCGGACAAACCAGCCAAGAAGTAATCATGGTCGAAATCTTCGGAACTACATTTCCCGAGGTCGGCTCCAATCGATGCGTATGGCAAGGGCGGCTTTGCCTTTGCCGATATGTCGCATCGCGGCTCGCTGCTGTGTCTGCCGGATGCGATCTGGGCCTGGCCGGTGACCAAGCCGCAGGACATTGACAAGGATTCGCTGGCAAGAGTGTTCGAGGCCGCCAACAGCATCGATACGCTGGTGGTCGGCACCGGCACCGACGTCTGGATTCCGCCACGCGAATTGCGTGAGGCATTGCGCGCCGTCAAGGTGGTGCTGGATGCGATGCAGACGGGGCCGGCGATCCGCACCTACAACATCATGATGGGAGAGCGGCGGCGGGTCGCGGCCGCGCTGATCGCGGTGCCATGAGCGACACGCACTCGCCGGAGCAGTCCACTGCCTTCTGCGCCGATCTGGTGCGCAGCCACGATTTTCCGCGCTACGCCTCGACGCTGTTCCTGCCGAGCGTTCATCGCCGCCCGCTGCTCGCCCTCTATGCCTTCAATGTCGAGATCTCCCGCGTGCGTGACCAGGTCAGCCAGCCGCTGCCCGGCGAGATGCGCCTGCGATGGTGGACCGACATGCTGCTCGGGCAAAATCACGGCGGCGTCGAGGGCAATCCGGTCGCCGCCGAATTGTTGTGGGCGATCCGGACCTGGCGGCTGCCGGTCGACCGGCTGGTGCGGCTGGTCGAGGAGCACGAGTTCGATCTTTACAACGACCCGATGCCGTCGCTGGCGGCACTGGAAGGCTACGCCAACGACACGGCGTCGACGTTGTTTGCCTGCGGCGCCCGTTTCCTGGTGCGGCCGTCGGAAGCGATCGACCACCTCGCGCGCCACGCCGGCCTTGCCTACGGCATCGTCCAGGCGATTTCTTCGTTGCCGCTCGACGCCGTGCGGCGGCAATTATTCGTGCCGTTGCAGTTCCTGGAGAGCCACGGCAGCGGTCTCGAACAGGTGTTTGCCGGCAAGCAGACGCCGCAAGCGCGCGCGGCGATCGATCAACTGATCGGCGAGGCGAAAAACCACCTGCATACGGCGCTAACGCTGCTGGCCGGCGTGCCGGCGGAAGCGCGACCGGCCTTCCTGCCACTGGCGCTGGTCCGCCGCGATCTCCGGCGGATGTCGCGCGCGGACAACGATCCCTTCGTGGCACGGCGGGTGCCGCGAGTGCGCTTGCTGTGGACGCTGTGGCGGGCGTCGCGATCGCTGGAATTCAAGGGCGGCGACTAGTTCGCCGACCTGGAACGCTCACGCCGCCGCCGCAACGCGCAGATGGTCGGCGATCCAGCGGTCGAGATCGGCCAGCGCCCGGGCGCTCATGGCCTGCTTCTTCGCAACCGTCTTTTCGTTGCCGCGCAGCCGCGATCCGTCCGGCTTTTTGGTCGGCGGCGCAGCGAGCGGCGGGAACAGTCCGAAATTGATGTTCATCGGCTGGAACGAGCGCGGGCCGGCATCGACGGTCTCGATATGGCCGCCGGTGATGTGGCCGAGCAGCGAGCCCAGCGCCGTGGTCGACGGCGGCGGAGCCAACTCCTGCGCGCGCGCGTTGGCCGCGGCATAGAGGCCTGTGATCAGCCCGATGCTGGCGGATTCGACATAGCCTTCGCAGCCTGTCATCTGGCCGGCAAAGCGCAGCCGCGGTTGCGCGCGCAGCCGCATCTGCAAATCCAGCAGCTTTGGCGAATTCAGAAACGTGTTGCGGTGCAGTCCGCCGAGCCGCGCGAATTCGGCGTTCTCGAGCCCCGGGATAGTGCGGAAAACACGCTGCTGCGCGCCGTGCTTCAGTTTGGTCTGAAAACCGACCATGTTGTAGAGCGTGCCGAGCTTGTTGTCCTGGCGAAGCTGCACGATCGCATACGGCTTCACGGTCGGATCGTTGGGATTGGTCAGCCCGACCGGCTTCATCGGCCCGTGCCGCAGCGTTTCGCGGCCGCGCTCGGCCATCACCTCGACCGGCAGGCAGCCATCGAAATAGGGCGTGCTGGTCTCCCAGTCCTTGAAGTCGACCTTTTCGCCGGACAGCAACGCGTCGACGAAAGTGTCATACTGCAGCTTCGTCATCGGGCAGTTGATGTAGTCGGCGCCGGTGCCGCCGGGCCCGACCTTGTCGTAGCGCGACTGGAACCACGCCACCGACATATCGATGGACTCCTTGTGCACGATCGGCGCGATGGCATCGAAGAAGGCCAGCGCGCTTTCGCCTGACAGTTCGCGGATCGCCTCCGCCAGCGGCGCCGAGGTGAGGGGGCCGGTCGCGACGATGACGTTGCCCCAATCCGATGGCGGCAGACCGGCGATCTCGGCGCGGTCGATCTCGATCAGGGGATGATTTTCGAGCGCCTGCGTCACGGCGGCGGAAAAGCCGTCGCGGTCGACCGCCAGCGCGCCGCCGGCCGGCACCTGGTTGGCGTCGGCTGCGCGCATGATCAGCGAGCCCAGCCGGCGCATCTCGGCATGCAGCAGGCCGACCGCGTTGTTGGCGGCGTCATCGGAACGGAAGGAATTTGAGCAGACCAGCTCGGCAAGGCCCTGGGTGCGGTGCGCTTCGGTCATCCGATGCGGCCGCATCTCGTGCAGCACGACGGGGATGCCGGCATTGGCGATCTGCCAGGCAGCTTCCGAGCCGGCGAGGCCCGCGCCAACGATGTGCACGGGCTCAAGAGATGATTTGGGGGTTGTCATGGCGCGCAGGGTTAGCGCGTTTTCGCTGGGCTTGCACCTGCGCTGACGATGTCCGGATACGACAACGCCCGCGACAAAGCGGGCGTTATCCGTTCATCAGTCGACTGAACGAGTTTCAGCCGTTGTTATAGTTCCCGGCCGCAACGTTCGGAATGTCCGAGCGATCGAGGCCGATGTCGGCCAATTCGCGATCGCTGAGCTGGGACAGTTCGCTGAGATTGCGCTGATAGTCCCGGAACGCCTGGATGAAGCGGATGAGAGAGAGCAACATGGTAGTCTCCTTGCAGTTACGATTCAGCCCTTGGAGGAAGCCTCATCGTTGAAATGAATATAAGACAGCGTGGTGCATTGCAGAAGTTCCAATGTTGCGATGCAGCTAGACCGAAAATGCATGACGTCGGTAAGAGCCGCTTAAACCTTTCGGCGCAGCTGCCGTCTTCGCAGGCGGCGGGCTTTGCGCCGACTTCAAATTGCGAACAAAATGCCTGTATAATCGGGCAGTTGTCGTATTGCCGACATATCGATCATCGCTTCCCAAGTGGTAATCGGGGAAACTGAATTCAAGGCGGTTAGTGGCAGCTGAAGGCTCGATCTGCCCCGAATCAGGTAATTCCGCATGCGCGATTCGCATGCAAATTGCCTCGATAAAATGAATATAAAATCATTTTATAAGCAGATGATCCGACCTATCCGACCAGGGCTTGGAGGGTCTGCAGACTGTCGATGGCGCAGGTGATGGCCGCACGCATCGGCTTGCCGTTGCGCCGTCCGCACGGGCCGCGGAGACCTTTCGTGCGGCCGGCCGTTCACCAGACTCAGGTCGCGCGAAGTCAAACGACCGACCAACCCGGGTTCGAGCCGACCGCAAGTTGAGAAGTCGTCGGCGCTGCGCCTTCGGGCACGCGGATCGTTACGGGCTTGTAATCAAAACGATGCGCTTCGCATAAGGCGTTGCGCTGTGCGCTCATCACATCCGGATCGCGCGGAGTTCATTCTCAAAATTTTCGGAGATCGGGAATCATTCGTTTAGCAGATTCCGGCAATGGCGCCGGGACTGCGCAAAAATACAAAAAAGGAAAGTAACATGCTCAACAAGTTACTCGGAGCAGCCGCAATGGCTGCGATTGCTTATGCAACCTGTCCCGCCAATGCTGCAAAGGTGGAGGCGGGCTGCAGTGGTGGAAACCTCACCAAGGTCGAATCCATGGTCGAGGCCATGGCCGACGGCGAGGGCAAGTTCGCGGCCCAAAAGGAAATCTCCCTGGCGCAGGACGCGATGCTCAGCGGCAAGATGGGTGTGTGTGCTTCGCATCTCGGCAAGGCCATGCACGCCGCGAAGTAGTTTTCAAAAGGGCCGGTTGCTTCGCGATCGGCCCTTCTTTCACTCAACACATCAGGGAGCGCGCGCGAGCTGGCTGGCAAAGTAGCCGATCGTCTTCGCGTAGACCTCGCTCTTGTTCCATTCCTTGATCACGGCAAAGTTGGCGCTGCCAGGCTCCCAATCCTTGCCGCCTTGCCAGCCATGGCCGGCAAGGAAATTCGCGGTTGAGGCCAAAACATCGGGCACGCTGCGGAGGAGATCGCGACGGCCATTACCGTCGAAATCGACGGCGAACTTGATGTAACTCGACGGCATGAACTGGGTCTGGCCGATTTCTCCGGCCCATGCGCCGCGCATCTCCTGCGGCGCGACATCGCCGCGCTCGACGATGCGTAGCGCGTCGATCAATTCGGCCTTGAACATGTCGGAGCGGCGGCAGTCATAGGCCAGCGTCGCCAGCGCGCGCATGGTCGGAAATTTTCCGATGTTGACGCCATAGTCCGTCTCCAGCCCCCAGATTGCGACCAGCACCTCGCCGGGCACGCCATAGGTCTGCTCGATGCGGCCGAGCACGGAGCCATATTGTTTGAGCATGTTGGATCCGCGCGCGAGGCGCGGCGGCACCATCCGGCCGGAAAATTCCTCGAACGACTGCGAAAATACCTTTTGCGACTGATCGCGCGCGATCACGGCCTTGTCGAGCGTCACCCCGTTCAGGCCGGCGGCAAGGGTGGCCTGCGGGATGCCCTTTGCGGCGGCTTCCTTCTTGAAATCCTCCAGCCATGTTTCAAAGCTGCCGGTGCCGCAGGGCGCCGCAAACGCAGGTACGGCCGCCATTGTGAGCAGCGCGCCAAGCGCGAAGGCCTTTGGTAGAGAACGAAAATTCATCGAGTTCGGATGCTCCGCTATCAATATTAGTATCGCAACTAAAACAAATGTTTGCGGCAACCGCGGCCAAAACAAGGCTCTGACAATTTGATGAAAATGGTTCGGCTACTGTCCCAACGAAGCAGCAAAAGCCTCGCCGTCCGTCACGCCCAATTCATGGGCAGCGCGGATGTCGCTGGGATTGATGATGTCGAACTGGGCGATCTCAATTTTGCGCGCATGCATGCCAAACCGCCGGTCAGCAAACAACCGGCGGTCTGGCAATGGTAGCGGCCTGCTGTCAGGCGTCGTCCTTGCGCCGCCACGGGAACAAATTGGCGGGGAAATCAGCTGCCGGACGCTTTACGCGTGGCGGACGGGGCGGCAGCGGTTGCGGGTTCAATTCGGGCGCGATCACCTGGCGATAGAGATGCCAGGTGGCGTGGCCGAGCAGGGGGATGACGATCGCAAGCCCGAGGAAGAACGGCAGCGATCCCGCCACCAGCAGCACCGCGACGATCAAACCCCATGCCGCCATCGGCACCGGGTTCTTCGCGACAGCCCGCAGCGACGTGACCATTGCTTCGCCAGCACCGGTGTGACGGTCGAGCATGATCGGAAACGACACCACGCTGACGCAGAGCGCGATCAACGCAAACAGGAAGCCGATGCCGCACCCGGCGACAATCAGCCACCAGCCTTGCGGTGTGGTCAGGATGCGGGTCGCGAAATCCGGAATGTTGGCTGCGGTCTCATAGCCGAACGCCGCGGTATAGATCGCCTGCGCGGTTGTAACCCAGGTCACGAACAGCGCCAACAGCAAGGTGCCGAGCCCGAGCATCGCGCCGAATGACGGCGACTGGAATACCTCCATCGCGTCCCAGGCGGAAGCGGGTTGCCCGTTTTCGCGGCGGCGGCTCATTTCATAGAGACCAAGCGCTGCGAACGGACCAAGCAGGGCAAAGCCCGCGGCCAGCGGGAACAATAGCGGCAACACCGAATAGCCGTGCACGAGTCGCGCCAGCACCAGCCCTAGCACGGGATAGATCACGCAGAGGATAATGGCATGGCTTGGAACTGCCTTGAAATCCTCCCAGCCGAGCCGCAACGCCAGGTGCAGGTCGGACAGGCCGATGGTCCGGATGACGGGTCCCGCGTCGCCATCCTGCGCGCTCTCGTCGGCATGTGTGACATTTCCCTGATATTGCGTGGCCATGCTCGTCGTCTCCCTTGACGCAACGGCCACACTCCGTGCCGCGCCAAAGGCACACGCGGGCCGTTCCCGTAAACGATCACGATCAGACCAGACGCGAAGACAGGAAACCGAAGCTGGCCATGTCGCGAACTGAGCGGTCAGCGTACTCCTAAATAAAGACAGAGTCCCTCACGCTTCAGTGAATGTCGCATTGGCAAGTTACTTTGCCGTGGGCTAAACTCGCCGACGATCCCGGCCGGTGCTGCCGGTAAATGAGAAAGCGCCGTCAAACCCTCCACAACGTCTTCAAGTCCATTGGGAGCGAACGATGAGTATTTTCGGAAAAATCATGAGCGCGATCTTCGGTACCTCGGCCACCGCAGCTCCGGCTGGTGGCGGCGCGACCGCAGGCGGCTCAGCCGCACCTGCCGCGGCAACCGTTGATGTCGCACCCATCCTCGACGCTGCGGTCAAGGCCAAGAAGGAAAAGCTCGAATGGCGCACCTCGATCGTCGACCTGATGAAGGCGCTCGATATCGACTCGAGCTTCAGCGCACGCAAGGAGCTCGCCAAGGAGCTCGGCTATACCGGCGACAGCAATGACTCCGCGAGCATGAACATCTGGCTGCACAAGCAGGTGATGACCAAGCTCGCCGCCAATGGCGGCAAGTTGCCGGCCGACCTCAAACATTGAGCTGACGGATCAAATGTGAGGAAGGCCCGCGCCATCGCGGGCCTTTTTCTTTGGGACGACAATCACGCGGACAAATCCGCAAACTCCGGATGCTTGTAGAGATAGTCGACCACAAAGCCGCAGCCGGCAATGACCTTGCGGCCGTCGGCTCGGATCAGATCCAGGGCGCCCTTAACCAGCTCAGAGGCGATGCCGCGCCCCCGTAACGCGCGCGGGGTTTCGGTATGGGTGATGATGACCGCCTGCGGCGTCAGCCGGTAATTGGCAAACGCCACGGCGCCCTCAACATCCATCTCGAATTGGCTGAGCGCCTTGTTGTCGCGAACGGCGGCCATATCCTGCTATCCCCGGTTCAGTCCGATCTCCATTTACGCATGTGAACCCGGCGTTGCAAACCTGCGACCAAGCCAAAGGCGGCATGGATGGGGGAACAATGCGCATCATAGTCTTGTCTGACGGTTTCGCTGCTCGGCGCCGCATTGATGTGTTCGCAGCCGGTACCGGCTTCGGCGCAGTCAGGGCAGGCATGGGATGCCTGCATAGGCGCCGCGACCAGGCCCGACGACCGGGTGATGTCCTGCACGGCCGTCATCGATGCCCGTTCGGAAAGCGGCAAGAAACTGGCGGCCGCCTATTGCAACCGCGGGCACGGCTTGACGGAAAAGCGGGAGCTCGACCGTGCGCTGGCCGATCTCGACGAGGCCATCCGCATCGATCCTGCCTATCCATGCGCCCTTACCAACCGTGGCCGCGTCTACGCCTTCAAGCGCGATATCGATCGGGCGATGATCGACTACAACGAGGCGATCCGCCTCGATCCGACCTTTGCGCTGGCCTACAACAACCGCGGCGACGCCTGGGCCGGCAAGGGTGATGTCGACCGCGCGCTGGACGATTTCAACGCGGCGATCAAATACAACCCCTCGCTCGCCATCGCCTATGGCAATCGCGGTTACCTCTACTACCGCAAGCGCGACATGACGCGCGCGATCGCCGACTACACCACACAGATCAAGCTTGCGCCTGATGTGCTCGCCTACATCAACCGCGGCAACGCCTATCGCGATTCCGAGCAGCTCGACCGTGCTGCCGCCGACTATGCCGAAGTCACCCGGCTGGCGCCGACCGACGCGCGCGGCTGGCGCAACCGCGGCATGATCCGGCTCTACCAGGGCGACAACAAAGGCGGGCTCGCCGATTACGACAAGGCGCTGCAGTATGATCCCGCCGACGTCTACTCCTGGAACAACCGCGGCCAGGCCAAACTGCGGCTCGGCGACAAGCAGGGCGCAATCGCGGATTTCAGGGAGGCGCTAAAACTTCGCCCCGACCTCGATACCGCGCGCGAGAGCCTGCAACGGCTTGGCGCGGCGAAATAGCCATCACGCCTTCAGCAGGTCGGCATAATCCGGATGCTTGCCGATCCAGCCTTTCACGAATGGGCATTGCGCGACCACCTTCAGGCCGTCGGCCCGCACCTGATCCAGCGCACCCTTGACCAGCTTTGAGCCGATGCCCTTGCCGCCGAGTTCGGCCGGCACCTCGGTATGCTCGAAGGTGATGACATCGCCGGCGCGTTCGTAATAGGCCGCGGCGACATGGCCGTCGACCTCGAGTTCGAAGCGATGCTGCGCTGCGTTGTTGGAAACCGTGTCGTTCATTTCGTCAGATCCGATTCAGAAATTTCCATGGTTTGATCTTGCCGGCGCAAAAAGGTTCCCCACGTTTTGGACAGACATACGCCCCCGATGCGGCCGGATTGGTCGCCTGACAGTCGGAGTGTCATGCTCGCCAGCCGCTGACGTATGCCTCTTTTGAAGGAGGTCTACATGTCGGACTTTAGTTTCTTCAAGACTCATCGGACCTGGGAAGATTGGCTCGGCATGCTGCTCGGCGTGCTGATCGTATTGTCGCCGTGGTTTCCCACCCAGGCCGCCCACGAGATGCTCGAGGCGGAACGCAGTTTCATCGTCCTCAATACGTTCACCGTCGGTATCATCGTGTTCGGCCTGGCCCAGCTTGAGTATGTTGCGTTGCAACGCTGGGAGGAGGGCGCTGAAATCCTGGTCGGCCTCTGGCTGATCGCTTCGCCCTACATCTTCGGCTATTCCGAGGAGGGGATGCTGCGGGTCTGGCATACAGGTCTCGGCGGCCTCGTCGTGCTGCTCGCGACCCTGCAACTCTGGCAGGATTGGGATTTGAGCGAACAGGATCTCGCCAAGCACGGCCAATAACGCAACTCCTTGCGACCGCCGGCCCGCCAATGGGCCGGCGGTTTGCTAGCGGAATAGTTTGAGGTAGTTGACCAGCAGTTGCCGGACCGACCACGGCTTGCCGTCGACGGCGCCCCTGAAGTCGTCGATCTTCCAGCCGCCGGCTTCGCGTACAAAATCATAGCGAACGACGTCGTCGGCGCGGTTCTTGCGCGGGCTATGATGGGCGGTGAGGGTGACCGCGACCGTTGCCTTGTCGGCCGCGGTTTTTTCCGCAACCGCCTTGAACGATTTGACGTCCGGATCCTGCGAATTGGTGACGGGATCGAACCCGACCGGATCGCCATCGCCCTTTGGAGTGCGGGCATCGGCCTTGGCCCATAACTCGATCAGCGATTTCGAAAGGTATTTCGCCTTTGCGGCCCTGGTATCGACCACGAAGTTGCCGCCGCTATCGCCCTTGCCCTTGGCGACGCGGGCGTAGATGGCGTTGACGATGGCAACGGGATCGTCGGCGGCGAAAACAGGATTTGCAACGGCACTGCCGAGTAACACTGCGGCAGCAGCGAAGATCAGGGAACGGCGGGCGACCATGGCAGTCCTCACATCGATCGAGCCGTCAACAGATAGCACAGGCACGTGAACGCAGAGCGAGCGGAAGGCCGGGCGTCCTGATTGCACGGGGTTAGTGCCGTCGGTGGACCGATGGTTCATCGGAAGTCTCGCGAATAAAAATCGGGGTAGGATTTTGGAGGCAGAAGATGCGATCTCGGCCGCCTGGCAAAGCGCACGGGCGCGCCGGAGGGAGACGTTCCGGCGCGCCCGGCGCAGGATCGAGCAAGAGCCGGTGGGGCAGGTCGGCGCTAGCGATCCAACTATTCTCAGGGAGCCCGCTTCCCCAACCGCAGCGCGTTGCTGCAACAGGCTGGATCGCTGGCGTCCTGATTTGCAGGGGATTGGTGGTCGCCAAACTGCCACAAGTTCACCGCTCATTGCCGAACAGCATTCGGTTTGATAGGGAAGCGTGATCCAGATCACGGGAAGCCCAGCATGGCCGATATCGACGAGATCGATCTGACGCTGATCGAACTGCTGCAGAAGGAGGCCCGCACGCCGCAGGCGCAGCTTGCGGCAACGGTTGGGCTTGCGGCATCCTCGGTCAATGAGCGGATCCGCAAGCTCGGCGAACGCGGGTTGATCGCCGGCTACCACGCCAGAATTTCGCCTGAGGTGATGGGCTACGATCTGCTTGCGTTTATTTATGTCGCCTGGAGCAAGCCGGAGACCGAGCGTGCGTTCCTGAAAAAGATCGTCAACCAGTCGACGGTCATGGAAATCCATCACGTCACCGGCGTCTGGAACTACATGCTGAAGGTGCGGGTGAAAAACACGCGCATGCTGGAGGGGCTGCTCGCCAAGGTGATCAAGGCGGTGCCGGGCGTCGAGCGCACCGAAACCATCATCGTGCTGTCGTCGCTGAAGGAGACCGCGCAGATCCCGACGCGCGAGCCGGAGTGGATGTCGTAAGCGTCCGTTATCGCCGCCTGCGGACGTGAATGTTGATGTCGAGATCGATATTGCCGACGCAGGTCTGTTCGGAGCGATGCGAGCCGCCTTCGTGCCAGTCGCCGTCGCGGGCTTGCGCATCCCGGATATTGGCCAGCCGCAGGCACCGCCATTGCGGCAGCCTGCCGCTGCTGTTGCCGCCGAACTGCCAGGCCAGCACCACTTCCTCACCGCTGCGGCTGGTGCCGATGATGTGCGGGCAGAGTTCGCGGCGGCGGCCGTCATAGCTGCACACCACCTGCCTTTCGCGGAGGATCGCGTCGCGGAATAGGGCATAGGTTGCACTGGGCATTGAGGTGCCGCCGCTGCTAGGCTTAATTCAAACGGGCCGGGACCCGGCGTGTTCCATGGCCGGAGACGAGACAAGAAGAAGGCAGGGAGAACGAATTGACCGAGGCTACCACAGCAACTTCGCCGCGCGGCGGCCTGAGCCGGATGTCGCGCCGGGTCATGAACCTCGCCTACATGCTGAGGCAGAACGCGCGCCGGCATGGCGAGCGCACCGGCTTTGCCTGGGGCGAGCGCGCCTGGACCTGGCGCGAGATCGACGCCAAAGTATCGGCGTTGGCGGCGGCGCTGGCCGCGCGCGGCATCGTCAAGGGCGACCGCGTCCTCGTTCATTCCAAGAACAACGACGAGATGTTTTTCTCGATGTTCGCAGCGTTCCGGCTCGGCGCGGTCTGGGTGCCGACCAATTTCCGCCTGATGCCGGACGAGGTCGCCTATCTCTCCAGCGCTTCCGGCGCCAAGGGATTTTTGTGCCACGGCGAATTCCCCGATCATGCCAGCGCCGCGAAGGCGGCGAGCCCCGCGCTCGAATTCATCTGGCGGATCGGCGAGGAGGGCGCGTTCGGCGAACGCACGGTCGGTGAAGCGATCGCAGCCCATGCGGACGCGAACGTGGAAGAGGCCATTGTCGACTACGACGATCCCTGCTGGTTCTTCTTTACCTCGGGCACCACGGGGCGTTCCAAGGCGGCGGTGCTGACCCATGGCCAGATGGGCTTTGTCGTCACCAATCATCTCGCGGATCTCACGCCCGGCGTGACCGAGCAGGACGCCTCGCTGGTGGTGGCGCCGCTGTCGCATGGCGCCGGCGTGCATCAACTGGTGCAGACCGCGCGCGGGGTGAAAACGATTCTGCTGCCGTCGGAAAAGTTCGACATCGCCGAAGCCTTTCGCCTGATCGAGGCGCACCGGGTCAGCAACATGTTCACGGTGCCCACCATTTTGAAGATGATGGTCGAGCATCCCGCGATCGATCGCTTCGACCATTCCTCGCTGCGCCATGTCATCTACGCCGGCGCGCCGATGTACCGCGAGGACCAGAAGGCGGCGCTGAACAAACTCGGGCCCGTGATCGTGCAGTACTTTGGCCTCGGCGAAGTCACCGGCAATATCACGGTCATGCCGGCGGCGCTGCACGAGATCGAGGACGGGCCGCAGGCGCGGGTCGGCACCTGCGGTTACGAACGCGCAGGGATGCAGGTCTCGATTCAGGACGACAATGGCCGCGAGTTGAAGCCGTTCGAGACCGGCGAAATCTGTGTGATTGGTCCTGCTGTGTTTGCCGGCTATTACGACAACCCCGAGGCCAATGCGAAGGCGTTTCGCGACGGCTGGTTCCGCACCGGCGATCTCGGCCATGTCGACGAGCAAGGCTTTGTCTACATCACCGGCCGCGCCTCGGACATGTACATTTCCGGCGGCTCCAACATCTATCCGCGCGAGGTGGAGGAAAAGATCCTCACCCATCCCGCGATCGGCGAAGTGGCGGTGGTGGGCGTGCCCGACCCGTTCTGGGGCGAGGTCGGCATCGCCGTTTGCGTGGCGCGCGAGGGTGCAAAGCCCGTGAGCGAGGCGGAGCTTGCAGCGTTCCTGGCGCCAAAAGTGCCGCGCTACAAGATGCCAAAGCGCTTCTTCTTCTGGGAGGCGCTGCCGAAATCCGGCTACGGCAAAATCCCGAAGCGGATGGTGCGCGACGAGCTGGAGGCGCGGGGGTTGCTGGCTGATATCGCCAAAGCCACGGGCACTTGATCCGTGCGGCGTATCCAGCAACCCGGGCCGCCGGTGCCCGAGCGCATCCAATGGGTGGAAGCGCGTGGCCGCGCTTTTTCGTTCACGCTGCAAGCCGGCGTTCCGTTGCTCGAAGCCGCGCGCCGCGGATTTGCCGAAGCCGGATTTGCCGGCGGCGTGTTGAACATGCGGGCAGGGGCGCTGGGGCCGTTTGCCTATGTGATGCCGGCGCTGTCGAAGACATCCGACCATGCCGCGTTCTACAGCGACACCTTTCGCCCTGCGCGCGTGACGCGGCTGAAGATGGGCGCGATGACGCTTGGGATGCGCGACGGCGGGCCGTTCTTTCACTGCCACGCGCTGTGGACGGAAGCGGATGGCCGCGTCAATGGCGGGCATATCTTGCCGGAGGAAACCATCGTCGCAGAGCCGTTTGAGGTCGATGCCTTTGGCATCGACGGCGCGATCTTTCTGGCGGAGCCGGATCCCGAGACCGGTTTCAAATTGTTCGGCCCGGTGGCGCGCGACGCGACGGGCGCGAAAAGCACCGGGCGGGCCTTTGCGCTGCGGCTGCGGCCGAACCAGGATTTTGCCGGCGCGCTGGAAGCTTTTTGCCGCCAGCGCGGCATTTCGCGGGCGCGCCTGCGCGGCGGCGTCGGCAGTATCATCGGAGCGCGTTTTGCGGACGGGACGAGTCTGGTGCCGTTTGCCACCGAACTTGCGATCGGTTCGGGTGTGATCGCGCCAGGTAGCAGCGGCGCGCTGGAGGCGCAGCTCGACATCGCGCTGGTCGACTATCTCGGCGGCCTCGCCGAGGGCCGTCTGGTGCGCGGCGACAATCCGGTGCTGATGACGATGGAGCTGGTGGTCGAGGTGCTGGATGAGGGGATACGGGTGTAGGGGTGTGGTTTTGTAGTTGTCGTCCCTGCGAAAGCAGGGACCCATAACCACAGGGCCAAGTTGCTCTAGCAAAGCCGTCGACCACCATTTTCCAACAACTTTCGCCGCGGCGTATGGGTCCCTGCTTTCGCAGGGACGACGAAAAGCAATCTCGCGGCGTGTTTTGCCCGAGGTTTTTCAAATTCATTGCCCCTCTCTCGAACAGAGGGCGCAGGGAATGCCGGGTGCACGCTGCACCCGCGACCTCGCGCCTTCGCAGAGGTTCGCCTGCTGGATCATAAGCTTACGGGGTATAGGCGGGGAAGTGACCCACCGTATGACCTACCGTTTGCGCAAACCCATTGCTCAAGCCGCTAAATCACTTCGATGTCTGCTCCGAAACGCTTGATCGTCGTCATCGTTGTCGAGTGAGAACTTATCTTCAACGAACCCGGCATCCGGTTAATTGGGCGGCACGCCGTGCCGTGCAAATCAGCGCCGCATCAACGCCGAGGTTCAGCCGTGCCGCAATCATCAGGCCTGATCGTTTCGATTCCTGTCGGCGCGCAGCAGCGCATCGCCGTCGAGATCCTGTCGGGCGGCGAAGTCGCGATAGCGTGTTGGGACGGCGCACAGCGGCTTCGGCCAGCCCGTCCGGGTCGATGCCGCCACGACTGGCGACGTTCACCGCCACCGCGCGGGCGCTCGCCGCAACGCCGCCGGGAGGGCCCGTACCATCCGGGGCCTGTCCCGCCCGGCGTCCCAGCCGAGCGCTAGCTCGGCGAGTTGAATTTCCACAATTCCTCAAACTCATGCAGGACCGAGCCAAAAGCCCCGCAGCTTTCGCTAAGTTCGAGGCGAGGGCTATAACCGGTATTGGCGGAATAAAGGTACGGCGAAATAAGCGCTTGGGCGTCGGAAATAATAATTTGTTGAAATAACATTCCTTTACGAAGCGCACGAACTTCTGATTTTGACGCATCTCCGAGCGCATTTTTGAACCATGACCGCGCCTCCGCGGAAAACGCTACCTGATTTTCGAGACGACCGAGGTCACGTTTGGATTTAGCATGACGGCAAACGCAGGATTTTGTGGATCCAACGTCAGGACACGAACATCACAACCTGACGCCGCCGTTTTTCCTAACGCTTCCCTGATGCCCGGAATGCCCCTCCAGCCGGAAAATCCGATCCCGGCAAGATACAATCGCTTGCGACTATATCCAATCAACTGAAGCCAATATTCGGCGCTAGCGTTGCTTTCGCTGCTCAACGAATAAGGCAGTCTCGCAGACGACGCGTTGAGAGGCGTCAAATTACTGCCGAACGGTACCTCGCGCCGACCTTCGAGGCGGCGCACTCCTTCAATCATTTCAACGAGCGTTCGAACATTGTCACCTCTGTAGACCGCTCTCGGACTTAGATCGTAGGGAAGCGCACGCTCGTCCTTCAGATCGAACGGCGGATCTATTCCTTTCTCGCTCAACAAGATGACCGGTATTCCCGCGCTGTGCGCGACCGCCAATTCGTAGAATACATTGGGGTTGAAGTCGTGAAGAACGGCGATGCAAAAATCCGAATTGAGGATCGCATCGTACATTTGTTTCGTAATTCTGCCGATGTCCTTTACGTGGTCTGCTCTGTGCCCGTCGATCTCCGCCTCCTTCAGAGCAGGCTTGATGATGCATTCATAAACGTCGTCAGCGTGCTCGCGAGCGGGACTGCCGGGCTGACCGATCGGACTAATAATAAAACATTTCATTCTGTGCACCCGAATTAGCTCGCAGGCCCAGGCTGGAGTCGGCTGTCGATCTCCAACCGTAGCAAGGTGAAGTCGATTGGTTTGGTCAGCAACCCGGTTGCACCGCCTTCTATCGCCTTGCGTTTGGTCTCGGGATCGCCGAAGGCGGTAATCATCCGGCCAGCATACTTTGCCACCAACGCATCGGAGACGGCACGGTGTTCGCGGAGAGTGCGGGCGGTGCCGACCTCGTCTACCCCCATCAAATGGCTGTAGCTGGCAACGTCCGCCACCAGAACTGCTGCCAATCGCCGCTCGACCCGATTGCCGTTCAAGTGTGACCCCTCAAGTGCGGATAATCGCTCTCTCGGATCAAATCATACTGAGGTGTTATCCTGCTAGGGCAAATGTCCGCTCGGGGTCAAAAGGCGACATCGACCGGCCGACAAATCTCCGCGGGATCGGTCAAAAATGACCCTTCCCGACACGGCTCGCTCCTTCATAATAACCTCGAAAGTACAATGGAGGTAAAAAGATGAAGTGCCTGCGCATTTTCGCTACGCCTGATGGCGAATCCCATTTTGGGGAAGTTGATATCCCCACGACACTAACGCGATCGTTTCCGAATGGAGCGCCTGCCGCTAACTACGAATCCTCGCGTTCCGCTTTCTACGAAGCCTCGCGAGTTCGTTTTGTTCATATCCCTGCTGGAGGGGCGCGCGAAGCGGACTTTCATAAACCACCGGGTCAACTCCTTGCCATTTGGTTGGATGGCGAGGTCGAGTTTGAAACGAGCGACGGAGAGACGAGACGTGTCTCCGCTGGAAAGGCGGTTCTAGTCGAGGATACGCATGGGAAAGGGCATATCTCGCGCCATCCACCGGAAGGGCAAAATGTTATACAGGTTTTACTGCCGCACGGCCTTGACGCGCCTTCTGCGTAGTCGGTTGTTGGCCTATCGCGTCGCTTCGCGGCGACGTAGCAATTCACTCGCTTTCGTATCGAAGCGTCATTCGGCGAAACAGCTCCGAGCCGGGTTTATGAGTATCCAAGTTGGCGTGCCGGAACAAATCTTTGGCGCAAGATAGCAAACTGCACGGGAGGCATTCCAAGCGATCCGAAACTACCTGCAAGGCAACACCACCATCGTCTAAGGAAAACCAATGACTGTTCTAGACATCAGCCGGACTGCCGAGCAGGAAGCTGTAGCAGACACTGAATTAGCCGCCCATGACGCGCAGCGGCTGCACCTGATGGAAGCAATGCTGAGCGGTCGCGGCTACTCGCGCAATCGACACGGCTTCTGGGGCGCGCCGGGACCGCGGATAACTGCGGCGAAGGTAAGGTCGAAGTAGGATCAGCAGAGGGGGTGAACTCAGAAGACGAGGACACAGCCGCAGCCCGCCTAAATGGTTGGCAGACCCGGCAGTAGCTCGTACAACCAATCACCACCAAGTCGCCGATCCTGATGAGGCCAATTGTCGTGCCGACCGCGCGCTGGCGTCGTTTAACGGGTTTTGCCGCCCTTCTTCGCGCTCTCAAGGCCCATTTCAACCAGGCCTCCCTGATGGCCCGAGAAAGATTGGGCAAATCAGGCTCGCGCCGTCTCCAGTCGTCGATCTTCTTCACCCATGCGGCGGGCGCGACCATGTTAAGTCGCTGGATTTCATCGTCTAATTTTGTGCGGGCATTTTGCCCATCCGATTTGTATTGCGTATTTGCATATTATATGTATAATGCATCTCATAACATAATACGTAAGGCCAAGCAAGGGCTTGGGGCATCCCCCCCTTTTTTTTTTTTTTTTTTTGCTGGGTCGTTGCGCTGGTCTGGGCCGCGACCGCCATAAAGCGCTACCAACGTGGCTCGGGTTCATTACGACGCACTCCCGCCATTGCCCACCGCATAACAGGTCAACAGCCCATGCCCGGCGGTCGAGGGACCTACCGGGCTTGAGGTGGCGGGACAACCTGACAACGGAGAACGAAAATGAAAAGGCTTTTGATTGCCGCCGCCATCGCCGCCGCCCTGATTAGTGCCGCCCATGCCGATACCAAGGAAGACGGTCAGGTACTCGGTACCTCCATCATTATGTTGCTTTCGGAGTCGGTTTGCGAAACCCCGCTGACCCCGCTGATGAAAACGCTGCAGCTGGGCTTGCAGAAAGACGTGAGCCAGAGAGAACTTCAGGTCGGCAGCGCGGTGGTCATCAATTCTTGGAACGGCAGCAAAACTGAAATGAAAAAGTGGTGCGACACCACCGCCAATCGTATGAAAAAACTAGAGGACAAGGCCAATAAGGCACTTTCAAACTAATGCCCACGCCCGGCGGTCGAAAGACCTACCGGGGTTGAGGTGTCAGGGAAACCTGACAACGGAGAAAGCAAGTGAGGATTGGTAACAAGGAAATCAAAAGTAGGCAGGGCGTCTGGCTGGTGGACGTCATTTGGGACGACGGCCGCACGGCTACGCTGCCGACCGCCCACCGCCGCTTCTTCGACAGCGCGACCAAGCGCTACCAGCACAACAACGCCGGTATGTTGAAATACCCCGGCAAGTTGAAAGCTTGGAAAGAGGCCATCGTCAAGCACGGCGCAGTCGTGATGAGCGACGACGACTGGACCGGGCGTACTCCGAAACGAACCGGATATACCGACGTGTTCGCCATCACCGATCTGCAACTGGACGACGATGGTTCCAAACACAGCTTCACGGTTACCCGGTGGCTGTAAAGTAAGCGAGACCTTACCCCCGGCGGTCGCAAGACTCTCCGGGGTTGAGGTGTCAGGTGATTGAACGGAGAATCGACAAATGATGAAGCGACCTATCGTTGTCGCGGCTGCACTGGCTGTGGTCACTGCCCCGACAATGGCCAAGGGTAAGCTCAAGGCCAAGCCCGACACCCAAGAAACCGTGGAAGACGGCGACGACGGCGAGGACGGCGACGAGGTTGAGAAGGCAACCAAGGTTGAAGTCTACTTCCGCACCTGCAAGGACGCCCGCGCCGCCAGTTATTCCCGGATGCGCACCGGCCAGCCCGGCTACGCCCGTCACCTCGACCGCGATAACGATGGCATCGCATGCGAGTAGCGTTAGCCACCGCGCTGACGCTAGCGATGCTGTCGTCAGCCTTTGCCAGGCGTCAGGGTTATCGGCGGCGACACCGTCGACATCGACGGGACGCGATTCGTATCCTGTCGATTGATACGCCGGAGACGTTCCGTTCACGCTGCGAGAACGAATACCAGCTCGGACTAAAGGCCAAGGATCGGCTGACCGAGCTGCTCACTAACGCCGAGGTGTCCTACACTCCTGACGGTGTTGACCGCTTTGGCCGGTGGTTGGCGACCGTCTATGCCGGTGATCTCGACGTCGGTAAAAAGTTGCTCAAGGAAGGCCTCGCCCTGCCATACGTGCCCGGGCCGGAAGCCAAAGCCAAACGGCTGGCCACTTGGTGCCCTACCGGGAAATAAAACAAACACATGACGTCCGCTTCCCCGGCAATGGGCAGCAGGGCAATTTCAAAAAGGACATGGAAGCCATCTTGAGAAAGAAACGCGCCGATGAAGCGCGAGGTCCGCTTTGCCCTAACAGTCTATTCGATTATCTCATCGGCGTTGGCCAGCAATGTCGTTGGTATCGTGATCCCTAAGTTCTTGGCCGTCTTCAAGTTGATGATCAACGTCGTCTTCGTTGATAGCTGCACTGGAGTATCCGCAGGTTTCTCGCCTTTCAGGATGCGGCCCGCGTAGCGGCCCACTTCCCGGTTCTGTTCAAATTGATCGGTGACGCAGCAAATAAGTCCGCCCGCTTTCACAGGCACATGGTCGACGTCGATAAAAGGCAACCGGTGACGCCCCGCCGCAGCCACCAGTGTCGTGGAATTGCTTGCGAAGAATACGACGTCAGATCCAACGATGATGCCGCCCACGCCCTCACGGACTGCGGCATCGAACGCAGCGTCAAACTCGTCTGG
>CAVSXQ010000063.1:0-38494 GCA_963731915.1 uncultured Alphaproteobacteria bacterium | reverse complement strand
CAAAAAAGGCGTCGCCGAGCTTTCCTCGAAGAACTGGACGGCAAGGCGCAAGACCATCGTCGAGCAGATCTCGAAAGCAAAAGACCGTTCGCCGATCGATCCGGACTGGCTGGCGCTGCAGGTGGTGGAAGCGATGCCCGACAAGGCCATCCTGATCGACGAAGGCCTGACCTCGTCGCGCCACATCTCGGCGCTGCGCGCCCATCGCGACCGCTTCGGCTATCACGCGCTCGCCTCCGGTGGCATCGGCTGGGGCCTGCCGGCATCCGTCGGCGCCAGCCTCGCCAACCCCGACCGCCCCGTGGTGTGTTTTTCCGGCGACGGCTCCTCGATGTATTCGATCCAGTCGCTGTGGACCGCGGCCAACCACAAGCTGAATTTGACGTTTGTGATCGTCAACAATGGCGGCTACCGCATCATCAAGCAGCGCCTGCTCGCGTTCCATAACGACGACCATTACGTCGGCATGGATTTTATCGACCCGCCCGTGGATTTCACCGGCGTTGCCAAGTCGCTGGGACTGGAAGCGATCCGCGTCACCGATCCCGCCGCATTGAAGAGCACGCTGTCGTCAGCGTTCAATAGGCCGGGAACGAAACTGATCGAAGTGGTGGTGAACAACGCGGTGAACTGAGCCATTGTCATTCCGGGGCGCGCCTCTTCGCGCGAGCCCGAATCGATACTCCCGATCGTGGTTTCGATTCCGGGCCTGCGCCTTGCGGCGCATCCCGGAATGACGGTGGCGACTGTGACAAATTCGACACGACGGGCAAATCACTTCTGATTTTCAGAAATCATGTCAAGCCCCTCGCGCAAAAATATTTCGTTTGTCATGTCGGGCAAATCTCTGGCATTTGTTCGCGGTATCCTTGGCCCACACGAGGGGCGTTTCGCGATCGTCACGATGCGTTGGGCCGGGGACGTGATGGACGCTTCGGCGTCAGGCGTGCGTTAGCGCGCCGGACGAAAACGCCGAGGCGTACGGCCAAGTCGTGTGGTCCTGACACCCGTTGCTGGTGCCAAGCTGGCGGAAACTATCCGCCGTCGACGGTGACAAAACGAATTCGCTCACCGGGGAGAGCACGAAGTACGCCGTAAAACCATTGCGCGGGGAAAGCCGGGATGTTTCGGCTGAACCTGTATGCTCGTGTGCGCCAAATGCGCGTTCTTGGCACACGAGACCGCGGGTGCAGCTGGCACCCGGCTTTCCCTGCGCCCTCTTTTCGAAGAGGGCCACCGAATTTGCAAGACCTCGGGCGAAACGCGCCGCGAGATCGCGAACGCACGCTCTCTCCCCACGTCGTCCCGGACAAGCGAGCGAAGTGAGCGCTGATCCGGGACCCATACGCCGCGGCGGAGTTTGTTTGAAAATACTGGTGGACGGCTTTGCTAACCAACAGTGCCCTGTGGTTATGGGTCCCGGCTCCCGTGCGCAATTGCGCACTAGGCCGGGACGACGGGCTGAGAGAGTTCAACTCACTCCGCCGCCTTCGCCCTCACACCCGGCCGGTACTGCGCCGCCGGATGCTGCGCCGTCAGCCGCGCGCGTCCAGCACCGAACAATTTTTCGCGCAACGTGCCTTCGCGATACGTGCTTTTGTAACGCCCGCGCCTGGTCAGCTCCGGCACCAGCATGTCCGAAATATCCTCGAAATCGCCGGGCGACACCGCAAACGGCACGTTCAGCCCGTCGACATCGGTCGCTTCGAACCACGCCTCGATCTCGTCCGCGACCTTTTCCGGCGTGCCCACCACCACGGGCCCGATGCCGCCGATGCCGACATGCTGCGCCACCTCGCGCACGGTCCACACCCGGTCGGGATCAGCGCGGGTGATGTTGTCCATCGCGGTGCGGCCGGCGTCGTTCTGCACATGCCGCACCTGCTGGTCGAGGTCGTAGGTCGAGAAATCGACGCCGGTCCAGCCCGACATCAAGGTCAGCGCGCCCTCCGGATTGATGTGGCTGCGATAGTCCTCGTATTTCGTTTTCGCCTCCGCCTCGGTGCGGCCGAGGATGATGGTGAACATGCTGAACATCAAAATTTCCGCCGGGTTGCGCCCGGCCTTGGCGGCGAGCTCGCGAATGGCGGCGACCCGCGGCGCGATGATTTTTGCGGAAGGTCCCGACATGAACACGCATTCGGCATGCTCGGCGGCAAACTGCCGGCCGCGCGGCGAGGTGCCGGCCTGATACAGCACCGGCGTGCGTTGCGGCGACGGCTCGCTGAGATGGATGGCGTTGAGGCGGTAATTGCTGCCTTCATGAACGATGCGATGCACCTTTGCGGGGTCCGCAAAAATCCCGCGCGCACGGTCGCGCAATGCGGCGTCGTCTTCCCAGCTTCCTTCCCAGAGCTTGTAGACCAGCTCCATATATTCATCCGCGATGTCGTAGCGGTCGTCATGCGCGGTCTGCTTGTCCTTGCCCGCGCCGCGCGCGGCGCTGTCGAGATAGCCGGTGACCACGTTCCAGCCGATCCGCCCCTCGGTCAGATGATCGAGCGTCGACATCCGACGCGCGAACGGGTAGGGCGGCTCGAACGACAGATTGGAGGTGACGCCAAAGCCGAGATGTTTTGTCACCGCCGCCATCGCCGGGATCAGCATCAGCGGCTCGTTGGCCGGCGTCTGCGTCGCGTTGCGCAAGCGCCGCATCGGGGCTGCCGCCGAACACGTCATAGACGCCGAGCACGTCGGCGAGGAACAGCCCGTCAAACCGCCCGCGTTCCAGCGTCTTTGCTAGATCGATCCAGTACGGCAGCCTGTTGTATTCGGCGGTGCGGTCGCGCGGATGGGTCCACAGCCCCGGCGACTGATGCGCCACGCAGTTCATGGCAAAGGCGTTGAGGCGGATCTCTTTGGGCATGGCCTTGAGTGTTCTGATGCGCGGTTGGGGCGCCGAAATTGTTGCATCGGCGCGGGATTGGCAAGGGGCAAATCCGGGGGATCTGATGCGACTTCCAGCAGGCTACGTATCCCGGTACGTTGCCTCGGCACGAGATTTCGACAGGGAAGACAGGGCATGACCAGAGCCGACGCAATTGACCGGGCGCGGCAGCATTTTCGCTCCGGCGAGTTCCTCAAAATCCTCGACCGCAGGGTAGGCTATCGGACTGAAAGCCAAAGGCCGGACTCAGGCGACGCGTTGCGCGCCTATCTGGTGGAGGATCTGATACCGGCCTTTGAGCAACTCGATTTTGCGACGCGGCTGATTGAATTGCCGACCGGCAAAGGCCCCTATTTGCTTGCCGATCACCATGAGGATGCGTCGCTGCCGACCGTGCTCACCTATGGCCATGGCGATGTCGTCGACGGCATGGCAGGCGAGTGGCGCGACAATCTCGATCCATGGCGGACCACGACAAAGGGCGAGCGCGTCTATGGCCGCGGCACCGCCGATAATAAAGGCCAGCACAGCATCAATCTGTCGGCGCTCGCGGCGGTCCGCGAGGCGCGCGGCGGCAAGCTCGGCTTCAACGCCAAATTCATCATCGAGACCGGCGAAGAGATCGGCTCGCCCGATCTGCGCCAGGTGTGCGAGGGACTGCGCGAGGAATTGAAAGCCGATCTGTTTTTGGCGTCCGACGGGCCGCGGCTGTCGGCGGATCGACCGACCATTTTCCTCGGCTGCCGTGGCGGCTTGCGGATTCATCTCGACGTCAATTTGCGCGACGGCGGGCATCATTCCGGCAATTGGGGCGGCGTGCTCGCCAATGCCGCGACGATCCTTTCCGGCGCGATCGCGTCGCTGGTCGACGAGAAGGGCCGCATGCAGCTCGACGCGCTGAAGCCGCCGCGCATCTCGAACCAGATCCGCGCCGTGCTCGCCGACGTGAAGGTCGAACCATCAGCGGACGAGCCGGCGCTGTCGCCCGACTGGGGCGAGGAGGGGCTCTCGGCCGCCGAGCGGCTCTATGCCTGGAACACGCTCGAAGTGCTGGCGATGTCGTCGGGCAATATCTTGAGCCCGGCGAATGCTATTCCGGGCGAGGCGCATGCGGTGCTGCAACTGCGCTTCGTGGTCGGCACCAAAATCGATCAGGGCGGTCGATGCCGTGCGAAAGCATCTGCACGGCAATGGTTTTCCGATGGTCGAGGTGAGCGGCGCGCAAGCCTTTGCCGCCTCGCGCACCGATTTCGACAGTCCCTGGGTCAACTGGGCCGCGGAATCGATCCGGCAGACCACCGGCAAGGCGCCGGCGATCCTGCCGAATTTTGGCGGCTCGCTGCCGAACGACGTGTTTTCCGAAGGGCTGGGGCTGCCGACGATCTGGGTGCCGCACTCCTATCCCGGCTGCTCGCAGCACGCGCCGAACGAACACATCCTGCTGCCGGTGACGGAGGAAGCACTCACCATTATGGCCGGCTTGTTCTGGGACCTCGGCGAGAAGGGGAAGCGCTCCTGACTACACGCCTTCATCCAGCGCGACCAGCTCGCGTTTCTTGCGCAGCGAAGGCAGCAGCGGTCCGATCAGCAGGATCACCGCGAAGACGAGGCACACCGCCGAGATCGGCCGCGTCACGAACGTCATGAGATCGCCCTGCGACAGGATCAGCGATTTGCGCAGATTGTTCTCCATCATCGGCCCGAGCACGAAGGCCAGCACCAGCGGCGCCGGCTCATAGCCGAGCTTGCGCATGAAATAGCCGATGATGCCGAAGGCGATCATGACATAGACGTCGAACACGTTGTTGCTCGAGCAGTAGACGCCGATGATGGTGAACAGGATGATCAGCGGGAACAGGATGTTGTACGGCAGTTTCAGAAGCTGCACCCACATCCCGATCATCGGCAGGTTCAAGACCAGCAGCATCAGATTGCCGATATACATGCTGGCGACGATGCCCCAGAACAGGCCGGGGTTTTGCGTGATCATCAATGGGCCCGGCTGCAATCCGTGAATGACGAACGCGCCGAGCAGCAGCGCCATCACCACGTTGGGCGGAATGCCGAGCGTCATCAGCGGAATGAACGCGCCGCCGGCCGCGGCGTTGTTGGCGGCTTCCGGTCCCGCGACGCCCTCGATCGCGCCATGGCCGAAGCGTTCCGGCGTCTTCGACAGCCGCTTCTCCAGCGCATAGGAGGCAAAGGACGCCACCACAGCGCCGCCGCCCGGCAAAATGCCGAGGAAGAAGCCGAGCAGGGTGCCGCGGCCCATGGGACCGGCGCTGGCCTTCCAGTCCGCCTTGCTCGGCAGCAAGTGCGTGATCTTGGCGTTGATGACGTCACGCTTGATCACCTGCTCGGTGTTGAGCAGCACCTCGGCGAGGCCGAACAGGCCCATCACGACGGGCACGAGCCCGATGCCGTCGATCAGCTCCATGCGGCCGAAGGTGAGACGCGGCTGCGCGGTGATGCTGTCGAGGCCGATCAGGCCGAGCACGACGCCGATACAGGCCATCAACAGCGCCTTCGCCATCGATCCCTGCGTCAGGAAGGTGAGAACGACGAGGCCGAGCACCATCAGGCTGAAGTAATCGGCGGGGCCGAAGGCGACGGCGACGCTGGCCAGCTTTGGCGCCACCAGCATCAAGGCGACCAGCGCAAAGGTGCCGGCGATGAAGGAGCCGAACGCGGAGATGCCGAGCGCGGGGCCGGCGCGGCCCTGCTTGGCCATCTGGTGGCCATCGATGCAGGTGACGACGGAAGCGGCCTCGCCGGGAATGTTGACCAGGATCGAGGTGGTGGAGCCGCCATACATCGAGCCGTAATAGATGCCGGCCATCATGATGATGCCGGATTCCGGCGTGCCCGACAGCGTGATCGGCAGCAGCAGCGACATCGCCGAGATCGGGCCGATGCCGGGCAACACGCCGACCAGCGTGCCGATGAACACGCCGAGGAAGCAATAGAGCAGGTTGATCGGCAGCAGCGCGACGCCGAACCCGTGTGCAACGTTGGTCAGAACATCCATCTGGGCTCAACCGATCTCGAAGATGCCCGAAGGCAGTTGGATGAGCAGCCCGCGCTTGAGAATCCACCACATGCCGAGCGGGACAAGGAAGGAGATCGGAATCGTCAGCGACCAGCGCACCGGATCGATCAGGCGCATCAAGAGCACCATCAGCGGGATCGCCGACAGCAGGAAGCCGAACGTGCCGAGCGCGAGAGAGAACGCGGCAAGGCAGGCGATCACGATCAGCGGCTTGGTCCAGCGCGTGTTCACCCAGCGCGAGCCGAACGTTGGCCCGCCCTCGGTGACCGCGGACACGATGATGGTGACGGCGAACGCGCACATCAGCAGGCCGGTATAAAACAGCACATAGCCGGAGCCGGGATCGTTGATGGTGCCGAGCTTGAGTTTGAGTCCGGACCAGACCACGAAAGCCCCGAGCGCAAGCCCGATCAGCCCGCCCCAGAGTTCGGAGTTGTTGAGGCGGAATTTGACGTTGGTCTGATCGGTCATATGTCGTGCTTTCAGATCACCGTCACCCCCGCGCAACGGCTTTGCCGTTGTCGCTGGAGGTGGCGGAGCGCAGCGAAGCCCTCGAAGGGCGACGGTGCCCGTGTCCATCCTTCGAGGCGCGCGAAGGGCGCGCACCTCAGGATAACGTTGATGCTAGTTCGTCTTCTTCGCAAGCCCCAGCGTGTCGATCACCTTGCGCTCGGAGTTGGTGACCTCGACCACGAACTTCTTGTAGTCCTCGGTGTTCTTGTAGTTCGGCACCATATCGAACTTCGCAAGCGTCGCGATCACGGCCGGGTCCTCCAGCGCCTTCTTGAAGGCATCGTGCAGCTTGGCGACGATCTTGGGATCCATGCCCTTGGGACCTGCGATGCCGAACGGCGAGTCATAGACCATGGGATAGCCGAGTTCCTTCAGCGTCGGCACGTCGGGGAAATTCGGCGAGCGCGCCGAGGTCCAGACCATCAGCAGGCGCAGCTTGCCGGCATCGACCAGCGGCCGCCAGCCGGTGGAGTCCGCCTGCAGCATGGTGTGCTGGCCGAGCACCGCGGCGTTGGTCTCGGCACCGCCCTTGAACGGTACCTGCGTCAGCTTGATGCCGGCCATGCCGGCGATCTGCTCCATGCCGATATGCAGCGATGTTCCCGCGCCGGGGGTCGCGTAAGTGACCTTGCCGGGGTTCTGCTTGGCGAAATCGACCACGTCCTTCCAGGTCTTGAACTGCGACTCGGAGTTGGTGGTGACGCCGAACGTGTAGCCGGTGAGGTGGACGATATACGAAAAATCCTTGGCCGGATCCCAGGACACTTCCTGCATCAGCGGCAGGCGGAACACCGTGATCGGCAATTGCGCGATGGTGTAGCCGTCGGGCTTTGCCGCCGCCGCCATGGTCGCCGGTCCGACCGTGCCGCCGCCGCCGGCCTTGTTGTCGATCGCGATCGGCTGTCCCAACACCTTCGAGGCGCTTTCGGCGATGGCGCGCATCGAAATGTCGGTCGATCCGCCCGCGGGCCACGGCACGATCAGGGTGATCGGTTTGGTCGGATAATCCTGCGCGCCGGCGCTGGCCGACATCAACATGCCGATCGCCGCGAGCGTGATCTTCAAATGGCTGCGCTGAAACATGGAAACTCTCTCCCCTGGGGTTCGGTTGATGCCCGAGCCGGACCTGTTCTGTCACATGCCTGCAATCTTCCCTGAAAACAACGGAGAAGAAAAGCTTGTTGATTGAAAGACTTGCCCACGGAAGCGGCTCGAGCGGCACGTGCGACAAAAAGTCTGCGCGATCATGCCGAGGGGCGGAATTTGGCCCTACCCTGGTCCGGTGCCGAATGGCGCAAAACCTGTCTGCCGCGGTGCCTTGCGGCCTTCCTGCCTTCGGGCCATCATGGCCTCGACCGGAGCAAGTTCCGGCGTCTGCCAATATTGGCATCGCAGGAAAACCTGCCTGAAGCTGATGACATCACCTTCCGACTTTACCGAAACAGCAATTGTCGAGGCGTTCGCCAAAATTCCGGCGTTGCTCGAACAGAGCCCCGGCTTGATCCTTCGCGGCCGGTTTCTCGATTGCGATTGCCTGCTGGGGCCGATGGAGCGCCCCTTCCACGTTGCGATCCGTGCCGGAAAGATCGTCGATCTCACGCCGGCGCCGGTCCTGATGCGATCCTGGCGATTTGCCTATCGCGCAACACCAGCGGCCTGGGCGGAATACTGGCAGCCGATGCCCCGGCCGGGCTGGCACGATCTGCTGTCGCTGACCAAGCGCGGGGAGGCTGTGCTCGAAGGCGATCTGCACCCCTTCATGGCCAATCTGCAGTATTTCAAGGACGTGCTGGCCTTGCCGCGCGCGAATTTTGCGGCGGTGCCGGCATGAGCGCTCGCGCCGGGATGACCGGTCATATCGAGCCGATGGTCGGCCGTTACGTCCATGTCGAGATCGGCGGTGCGCCGTATCGCATCTACTTTGAGGAAAACGGCGCCGGCATTCCGCTGGTCTGCCTGCACACCGCCGGCGCCGACAACAGGCAGTGGCGCCATCTGCTGGCCGACGAAGAATTCGCGAAAAATTTTCGCATCATTGCCTTTGACATGCCCTGGCATGGCAAATCGAATCCGCAAGCCGACTGGAACGGCGAGGAATATCAGCTCACCACCGCACGCTACACCGAAACCATCCGCGCCTTCTGCAAGGCGTTGAAGCTGGAAAAGCCTGTCGTGATGGGGTGCTCGATCGGCGGCCGCATCGTGCTCAATCTGGCGATCGATCACGCCGCGGAGTTTCGCGCGCTGATCGGGCTGGAAGCCGCCGATTTCCAGGCGCCGTGGTACGACACGGCATGGCTGAACCGGCCCGACGTGCATGGCGGCGAAGTCTGCGCCGCGCTGGTGTCCGGCCTGATCGCGCAGCAAAGCCCGAAAACCTCGCGTGACGAAACGCTGTGGGCCTACAAGCAGGGTGGGCCGGGCGTGTTCAAGGGCGATCTCTATTTCTATCGCGTCGACGGCGATCTGCGTGGCCGGGTGGCGAGCATCGATACTAAAGCATGTCCGCTCTATCTTCTCACCGGCGAGTATGATTTCTCATGCACGCCCGAAGACACAAGGCGGACGGCCGCCGCGATCGCTGGTGCCCGCGTCACCATCATGGAACAGCTCGGTCATTTCCCGATGAGCGAAAACCCCGAACAATTCCGCCGCTATATAGCGCCGGTACTGAACGAAATCTGCAACTCGACGATACCCACCAAACAAGGAGTACACGCATGAAACGCACGCATATGATTGGCTTCGCTCTCGCCACCGCGTTCAGCGCGGGGCCGGCGATGGCGCAGGACCTCACCGGCACGCTGAAAAACATCAAGGATACCGGCGCGATCACCCTCGGCTTCCGCGATTCGTCGATCCCGTTTTCCTATCTCGACGACAGCCAGAAGCCGATCGGCTACGCCATGGACATCTGCTACAAGATCGTCGATGCCGTGAAGAAGGAGCTCAAGCTCGACAAGCTCGAGGTCAAGCTCAACCCGGTGACGTCGTCGACCCGCATTCCACTGCTGGCCAACGGCACCATCGATCTGGAATGCGGCTCGACCACCAACAATGCCGATCGCCAGAAGCAGATTTCCTTCACCAACACCCACTTCCTGACCGCGAGCCGCTACGTCTCCAAGAAATCGAGCAAGATCAATTCGATCGACGATCTCAAGGGCAAGCCGGTGGTCTCGACCTCAGGCACCACCAACATCAAGCAGCTCACCGAAGCCAACGCCGCGCGTAGTCTCAACGTCAACATCATTCCGGCCAAGGACCACGCCGAAGCCTTCCTGATGGTCGAGACCGACCGCGCCGTCGCCTTCGTGATGGACGATATCCTGCTCGCCAGCCTCGTCGCCGGATCGAAAGCGCCGGGCGACTATGTGATCTCGACGGACGCTTTCTCCAAGCCCGAGCCTTACGGCATCATGCTGCGCAAGGACGATCCGGCCTTCAAGAAGGTCGTCGATGGCGCCACCGCCGCGCTCTACAAAGGCGGTGAGGGCCAGAAGATCTACGACAAGTGGTTCACCACCAAAATCCCGCCCAAGGGACTGAACCTCAATGCGCCCATCAGCCCCGAACTGAAGAACCAGTACGCCAAGCCCTCGGATTCGGCTGATCCTGATTCCTACAAGTAACCGGCCATATCGAGCTCCCGCCCATGCAATGGCCCGGCCATTGCTTGGGCATGTTCCGGCGGCGTCGCAATACGGTAGGCCTTCGTGAGTTATAACTGGAACTGGAGCATTTTCTTCGAGCCGGCCCCCGGGGGGACCGGCACCTATTTCCATATGCTGCTCTCGGGACTGTGGTTGACCATCCAGACCGGTGTGTTCGCCTGGATCATCGCGCTGGTGTTCGGCTCGATCATCGGCGTGCTGCGGACGCTGCCGTCGAAAACCGCCTACTGGGTCGGCTTCGCCTACGTCGAATTCTTCCGCAACATGCCGCTGCTGGTGCAGCTGTTCCTGTGGTTCTTCGTGCTGCCGGAATTACTGCCGCGGAGCTGGGGACTGTGGCTGAAGCAGATGCCCAATGCACCGTTCTATACAGCGTCAATCGGGGTCGGACTGTTCATGTCGGCACGTGTCGCCGTGCAGCTGGCCGCCGGCATCGCCTCGCTGCCGAGGGGCCAAAAACAGGCCGCGACCGCGCTCGGGCTGACCACGCTGCAGTCCTATCGCTACGTACTGCTGCCGATCGCGTTTCGCATCATCCTGCCGCCGCTGACCTCCGAGTTCCTCAACACCATCAAGAACACCGCGGTCGCCATCACCATCGGCCTGATCGAACTGACCGGCCAGGCGCGGTCGATGCAGGAATTCTCGTTCCAGGTGTTCGAGGCCTTCACCGCCGCGACGCTGATGTATCTGTTGATCAACGTCGTCGTCGTCACTGGCATGCGTTTCCTCGAACGCCGCGTCGCGATCCCCGGCTACATCACGGGGAAATAGACGCTCATGTTCGGCAATCTCGATTTCGACGTCATCCGCCGCTCGCTCGGCTATCTCTTCCTCGACGGCATGACCTTCACGCTGATGCTGACCGGGTTGTCCGCGCTCGGCGGGATCATCTTCGGCACACTGATCGCGCTGATGCGGCTGTCGGGCCTGAAATTACTCGGACGCATCGCCGGGGTCTACGTCGACTTCATGCGGTCGTTGCCGCTGGTGCTGGTGATCTTCTGGTTCTATTTCCTGGTGCCCTATATCGGGCAATGGGTTACCGGCGCCCCGCGTCCGATCAGCGTCGGCGCATTTACCTCGGCGCTCGTCACCTTCATCGCGTTCGAGGCGGCGTATTTTTCCGAAATCATGCGCGCCGGCATCCAGTCGATCTCGAAGGGGCAGCCCGCCGCGGCGCAGGCGCTCGGCCTGACCTATGGCCAAACCATGCGCTACGTCGTGCTGCCGCAGGCGTTTCGCAACATGCTGCCGGTGTTGTTGACCCAGACCATCGTGCTGTTCCAGGACACCTCGCTGGTCTACGTGCTGTCGATGACGGATTTCCTCGGCGCCGCGAGCAAGGTGGCGCAGCGCGACGGCCGGCTGGTCGAGATGTACCTGTTCGCCGCGGTGGTCTATTTCACGATTTCCTGCGTCGCCTCGTTCGGCTGTCCGGCGCCTGCAGGCGCGCATCAGCATTGTACGTTAAGAGCATGATCCGAAAAATGGAACCTGTTTCCGAGGGGATCATGCTCAAACAAAGAGATGAACACGCATGATCGAACTCCGCCACGTCAACAAATGGTACGGGCCGAATTTCCAGGCGCTGAAGGATTGCACCACCAGCGTCGCCAAGGGCGAGGTGGTGGTGGTGTGCGGTCCGTCGGGCTCGGGCAAATCGACGCTGATCAAATGCGTCAACGCGCTGGAGCCGATCCAGGAGGGCGAAATCATCCTCGACGGCATCAAGGTCAACGACCCCAAGACCGATCTGCCAAAGCTGCGCGCCCGCGTCGGCATGGTGTTCCAGCACTTTGAGCTGTTTCCGCATCTGCGGATCATCGAGAATCTCTGCCTGGCGCAGGAAAAGGTGCTGGGCCGCTCGCATGACGAGGCGGTGGCAAAGGGCAAGAAGCTGCTCGAGCGCGTCGGGCTGACCGAGCATGCCGACAAATATCCGGCGGAGCTGTCCGGCGGCCAGCAGCAGCGCGTCGCGATTGCGCGGGCGCTGGCGATGGATCCGATCGCCATGCTGTTCGACGAGCCGACCTCGGCGCTCGACCCCGAAATGATCTCCGAAGTGCTCGACGTCATGGTCGACCTTGCCCGCGAGGGCATGACCATGATGGTCGTCACCCATGAGATGGGTTTTGCCAGCAAGGTGGCCCACCGCGTCATCTTCATGGACCGCGGCGAGATCGTCGAGGACGCGAAAAAGGAAGACTTTTTCGGCAAGCCCCGCAGCGATCGCGCGCAGAAGTTTCTGTCCAAGATATTGCAGCACTGAGGCGCGATGACCTGTCATCGCTGTGAATGTACTCGGAGCAATTCTGGCCGCGCGCGTGCCAGTGAGTTGTGGATCATGTCTTACCGATTGGACTATATTGTCCGGCAAATTCCCCGGATTCCCAAAGGAGACCTCGCTTGGAACCGATTGCTTACGTCAATGGCGACTTCGTGCCGCTCTCGGAGGCCAAGGTCTCTGTTCTCGACCGCGGCTTTCTGTTTGCCGACGGCATCTACGAAGTGGCCGCCGTGCTCGGCGGCAAGCTGATCGACAACGCCTCGCATTTGGCGCGGCTGCAGCGCTCGGTCGGCGAGATTTCGCTGGCATTGCCCGAAAGCCTCGCACGCATCGAGGAAATCCAGAAGGAGCTGGTCAAGCGTAACAACCTTGAGAACGGCATGGTCTATCTCGAGGTGACGCGCGGCGCCGACACCGGACGCGACTTCGCCTTCCCCAAGGGCGACGTCAAACCGACCCTGATCATGTTCACGTCGGTCAAGGACATCGTCAATGCGCCGTCGGCCAAAACCGGCATCGGCGTCATCACCGTGCCCGACCTGCGCTGGACCCGCCGCGACATCAAGAGCGTGGCGCTGCTGGCGCAGGTGCTGGCCAAGCAGGCGGCGGCAGCGGCCGGCGCGGGCGAGGCCTGGATGATCGAGGACGGCAAGGTCACGGAAGGCGGCTCGTCGTCATGCTTCATCCTCACCCAGGACGATGTGATCGTGACGCGCCAGAACGGCAGCGAGATTTTGCCCGGCTGCACCCGCAAGGCCGTGGTCAAGCTCGCCGAAGAACGCCAGCTCCGTGTCGAGGAGCGCGCCTTCTCGGTGGAAGAGGCGCTGGCGGCCAAGGAAGCCTTCATCACCAGCGCTACCGTGTTCGTGCAGGGGGTGGTTTCCATCGACGGCAAGAAGGTCGGCAACGGCAAGCCCGGCCCGATGACAGACCGGCTGCGCGAGATTTATGTCGATTTCGCCAAGGCGACGGCGGTCTAACCTCAACGGCTCAAGCCGCCGCCGCTTTTCTCACCGGATGAATCGCCCGGAAACCGATCGCGATCCTGTTCCACGCATTGATCGCTCCGATCAGCGTGGTCAGGTTCACCGCCTCGGCTTCCGAGAATTGGGCGCGCATGGCTTCATAGTCGGCGTCGGGCGCATGCGTCTCGGCGATCAGCGTCAGCGCTTCGGTCCAGGCCAGCGCGGCACGCTCGCGCTCGGTGTAGAGCGGGAACTCACGCCAGGCGTTCAGCAGGTAAAGCCGCTGCTCGGTCTCGCCATTCTTGCGGGCGTCGGCGGTGTGCATGTTGATGCAGAAGGCGCAGCCATTGATCTGGGAGGCGCGGGTTTTCACCAGCTCGATCAACGACAGTTCGAGGCCGGAAGCCTTGATCTGGTCCTCCACCGCAATCAGTGCCTTTATGGTGTCGGGTGCAGCCTGGTAATAGTTCATCCGGGTTTTCATGGCTGTCTTCCTTTGCTGGATGCCTCATACCGTATACTGTCGAGCGCGACCGCTTGCAGGGCGGCCGGCCTTCTGGATTGGCATGTGGCTATGCCATAATGTCTGTCCAACCGGATAGGCGGCAGATCAATGATCTCACGCAGATGTGTCACGCTGTTGGCGACGATCATCGCGGCCCTGGCGTCCGCGCATGCCTTGCCCGCCGCCGCCACCCAGCTCGGCCCGCCGCCCGGCGCCAGGCTGGCCGTCGAAAAACTGCTACGCATCGACGATTTCATCAATGGCGAGGTCGCGGCCGGAAAAATCCCCGGCGCCATCGTTCTGATCCAGCGTCGCGGCAAGCCGGTCTATTTCAAGATTTTTGGCAAGCGCGATGTCGACGCTGGAATCGCAATGACGGAAGACGCCATCTTCCCGATCCATTCGGTGACCAAGACCATTACCAGCGTTTCCGCGATGTTGCTGGTCGACCGCGGAAAAATCGCGCTCGGCGACCCCGTCAGCAAATACATTCCGTCCTTTGCGGGCATGAAGGTCGGTGTCGAGCGCAAGGACGGGACCGGGAAGGCTGTGCTCGACCTGGTGCCGTTGCGCCGTCCGGTCACCATCGAGGATTTGCTGCTGCATACCTCGGGGATCACCTACGGCTTTTACGGCGACGGGCTGGTCAAGTCCGCCTATGCGGGCATCTATCTCGGCGATTTCGACAATGCCGAGTTCGCCGAGCGGATCGCAAAAGTGCCGCTGGCGGAGCAGCCGCGCACGCTGTGGAATTATGGCCATTCCATCGACGTGCTGGGCCGCGTCATCGAGGTCGCCTCGGGGCAATCGCTCTATCAATTCCAGAAGCAGCACCTGTTCGATCCGTTGGGGATGACCACAACGAAATATTTTCTGACCGACCCGGCCGAGCGCGCCCGCTACGCGCAGCCGTTGAAGAAGGACCGCCATGTCGAGCGCAACTCGCTCGACGTCACGCGCTGGGAATCCGGCGGCGGCGGGCTGGTCTCGACCATCGCCGATTTTGCCCGCTACGGGCAGATGCTGCTCAATGGCGGCACGTTCGACGGCAAGACCTTTCTCAGTCCCAAGAGTTTCGCCGCGATGTCCACCGACCACATCGGGCCCGGCTCGGGCGTTGAGCGCAACTATTACTACTATCCCGGCGATGGTTTCGGCTTCGGTTACGGCTTTGGCGTGCGTACCGATCCCGGCAACGCGGTGCCGCCGCCGCCCGGCTCGCTCGGCGAGATCAAATGGGACGGCGCGACCGGTTGCTACATCGTGATCGATCGCGCCCAGGACATGTTCTTCGTGTTGATGGAGAACTCGCCGTCAGATCGGATGCATGTCTTGGTGAATCTGAAACGGATGATCTACGACGCGTTTGAAAAATAAATCCGGGGCGGGCCGATGCTGCGTGACACCGATGCAAGCGCCCCCACTGCCACGGAAACGGCGCGCATTGTCGCGTTCGACCGTGCCCGCACCTTCATTACGTTGCTGGTCGTCATCCACCATTCCGTCGTCAGCTACACCCATTTCGGCACCGCCGACCGCGCGCGCTGGCTCGGCTTCGACCTGATCGTGCTGTTCAACGACAGCTTCTTCATGGCCTTGATGTTCCTGATTTCCGGACTGTTTGTTCATGAGGGCCTGACCAGAAGGGGTACGCCGGGATATCTGCGCCGGCGCGCGTTCCGGCTCGGGGTGCCGCTGCTGATCTCGATCTTCGTCCTTATCCCGATCGCCTATTATCCGACTTTCCTGCGCTATCACCTGCCCGGTACGACCGACTTCAACTTCTTTCATTTCTGGTGGCGCGTCTTCACGGTCGGGCCGTGGCCGTCGGGGCCGGCCTGGTTCCTTTGGGTGCTGCTCGCCCTCGACTTCATCGCCATCGCGATCTGGTCGGTCGCGCCCAATATCCTGGCGGCCTGGGGCCGGCTGATTGCCGCCTTGCGCGAGCGGCCAATGATGGCGTTCGCCTCCTTCCTGACCCTGTCCATTGTGTCCTACGTGCCCATGCATCTGGCGGTCGGCGACGGCGCGTGGTTCGATCCGGGCGGTTACCCGTTTCCGATCCAGACCAGCCGCATCCTGCTCTACCCCGCCTATTTCTTCACCGGGGTGGGCGTCGGCATGATCAGCCTGAGAGCGGGGATCCTCAGCGAGACCGGTGAGATCGCCAAGCGCTGGCCGGTCTGGCTTGCGTTTGCGGTGCTGTTCTATGGCGCCATCCTGATCCTCGTCTATGCCCACCACAACTGGATCGCGAATTTCAATTCGCCGGCGCTGTGGTGGAAGGCTGCGTATGGGCTGGCCTTTGCGTCGTTCAGTGCCGCGATGGCGTTCACGGTGCCGGCGACATCCTTGCGGCTGGCGAATTCGAGCCTGAAACTGCTCGACGCGATGCAGCCGTCGGCCTACGGCATCTTTCTTCTGCACTACATCTTCATCATCTGGCTGCAATATGTGGTCTACGATCCCGCATGGCCCGCCGGCGTCAAAGCCGGAATCGTGTTCGCGGGCACGCTGGGCGGAAGCTGGCTGCTCACGCTGTGGCTGCGAAAAATTCCCTTCGTGGCGCGGATGATCTGACCGGAATGCCCTCAAAGCTGCGCAGCATTGCTTCTGTTCTGCCGCTTGTGGCTGTGCTGCTGATTGGCGCATCCGCCGGCCAGCCGGCGCACGCCGCCTATCCCGAGCGCATCATCAAGATCGTGGTTCCCCAGGCGCCCGGAGGGGGCACCGATGCGATTGCGCGGGTGCTGGCGCAGGAAATGGCGAGGGATCTCGGCGCCAGCGTCATCGTCGAGAACAAGGCGGGCGCCGGCACCATCGTCGGTACGCAAGCGGTCGTGAGCAGCGAGGCGGACGGCTACACGCTGCTGATGGGGACATTTGCCAGCGCGGTCAATCCGAGCCTGATCGCCAAACTGCCATACGACGTGCATCGCGATCTTGCCCCTGTCGCGCTGATTGCCCGTGCATTCAACATCGTGGTCGTCAATCCCCGCTCGAAGCTGCAGTCGATCGCCGATCTGGCTGCCGCAGCGAAGGCGGAGCCTGGAAAACTGTCATTCGGCACCTACGGCACCGGCACCTCGGCGCATCTTGGCGGAGAGCTGTTCAAGAGCCTCGCCGGGGTCAGGATGACGGCGGTGCCCTACAAGGGATCGGCGCCCGCGATCACCGACCTGCTCGGCGGGCAGATCGAGGTGATGTTCACGACGGTGTCGAGCGCGGCCGCGCTGATCGAAGGCGGGCAATTGCGCGCGCTGGCGATGACCTCGGCGGAGCGCTCGCCGGCGTTTCCGCAATTGCCGACGGTGGCGGAAGCCGGCGTTCCCGGCTACGTGCTCGAGAACTGGTACGGGTTGTTTGCGCCGGCCAAAACACCGCCGGAGATTGTCGACCGGCTCAACCGCGCGGCCGGCAAGGCGTTGCAGTCGGAGGCTTTTCGGAAAATTGCCGTGAACGAGGGGCTCGTCATGGTCCCGGCGTCTCCGCAAGATTTCGCCCGCTATTTCCGTGGCGAGGAGGAGCGCTGGCGCAAGGTGATCCAGGACGCCGGCATCAAGGTCGAGTAGGGCGCCGGCGGCTGTCCCGGCGCCCCGTCTCTGCGCGGCCTTTCAGTTCCCAAGATCAGGCTTATTCGATAACATCCCCGGCCATCATGTACGTCACCGCCTCAGAGAGCCGTGTGCTGGCGCGCATCTTCGGGCTGTTGTCCGAGGACCTTGCCGAGCGCGACGTGCGCGAGGCCGTCGGGCATCATCTGCTCGAACTGCTGGAGGCCGATTACTACGCCTCCTTTGTCTGGCAGGACAAAGCCGGCCGCTTCGACAAGGCCGTGATCCTCAACATGGATCCGAAAAACGTCGCCAATTACGACAGCTATTATCAGTACCACGATCCCATCACCTTCAAGCTGCAGGCGCGCCGTGACGCCACCCTCGTCACGCAGGTGATGCCGCAGCGCGAATTGATGCGGACCGAATTCTTCAACGATTTCCTCGCCCGCGACGGGCTGCATTGGGGCGTCAACGCCTACAGCTATGTCGGCGGCCGCAATATCGGCGACATGCGAATCTGGCGGGCGCGCCGCCGCGAGAATTTCGATGCCCATACGCTGGAGCTGTTGCGCCTGATCGAGCCGGCGTTCACCGGCGCGCTGGCGCGGGCCGAAGGCGATCCGGCGCTGAGGGAGGCGAGCAGCGGTTCGTTGATTCTCCAGGCTTTCGGTGCGCGAGCTGGAGATAGCACGCATGATCGCGGACGATCTCAGCGACAAGGAGATCGCGTATCGGCTCGGCGTCGAGATCTCGACCATCCGCACCCATCTCAAGCGCATCTTTGCCAAACTCGGCGTACGCCGCCGCAGCGGCGTCGCCAGCCTGTTCGCAAGGCACCGGTAAGCGTTCAGCGCGCCGCAGGTGCCGGCAGCCGTCCGAACACCTTTTCAAACGCCATGCCGATCGCGAGCAGTTTTCGATCGCTTCCCGCGGGGCCATCGAGCTCGAGTCCGACCGGCAATTTGCTGGTGGCGCCGAGCGCGACCGGAATCTGAATGCCGGGCACGCCGGCATTGCTGCCGGGGTCGGTATTCTGGATGAACAGCAGGAAGTTGGCGAGGCTGCTGGAGTCCGGGTTTGACGCAATCGCGACCTTTGGCGTGGTCGGGAAGGCGATCGCATCCAGCTTGTTCTTGGCAAATGTCTCGCGGTAAAGCGCCTGCAATGCGGGGCGCGCCGTCTTCATCGCCGCGTCATAGGCAGGCTTGGCATCGGCCACCTTGTTTTCCGGCGCCGGCAGTTTTCGCGGAATCACCAGCCCGTCATAGGTGCCCTTCACGTCGGGGCTTGCGATCCCCTTGGCCAGTTGCTCGATGGTGATGCCGGTGCCGGTCTTCTTCAGGTAAACCACCATATCGTCATAGGCTTCATACAGCGCCAGCGGGAAACCAACCTGGCCGTTCAGCTCGGCGAGCTTTGGCATCTCGACATCGACCACGGTGACGCCGGCCGATTTGAGCTTGTCGATGGCGGCGCGGAACGCAGCCTCGGTATCGCCGTCCAGATTGGCCAGCATGGCCTTCACCACGCCGATGCGCACCTGCTTCGGGTTAGCCGGCGCGATCGCGCCGCCGCCCGCGATGACGCGATCGAGCAGCGCCACGTCGGCCATCGTCGCGGCCATCGGGCCTGCGGTGTCGCGGGTGTGCGAGATCGGCGCGATGGCGCCTTGCGGATATCGTCCGACGGTCGGCCGCAGCGCGGCGCAGCCGTTGAGGGCGCAGGGAACGCGCACCGATCCGCCGGTATCGGTGCCGAGACCCGCGGTGACGATGCGCGCGCCGACCGCGGCGCCCGTTCCCGATGACGATCCGCCCGCGATTTTCGTCGCATCATACGCGTTGCGGACGCCGGATTCAGCGCCGGTCTTGAACGCGGCGTTGTAGCCGGAGATGCCGAAGGCCAGCTCATGCATGTTGGTCTTGCCGATGATGACGGCGCCCGCCGCGCGCAGCTTGGCGGCCACCGGCGCATCCTTGCGCGGCACGAATCCTTTCAGCGCGGGCGTTCCCGCGCTCGAGGGCAGTCCCGCCACTTCGATATTGTCCTTGATCACGATGGGCACGCCGCCGAGCGGCTTGCAGGGGCCTTTCTTGCGGCCGGCATCGAAGGCTTCCGCGGCCTTCATCGCGCCGGCCTCGTCGAGCGTGATGAAGGCGTTGAGATCCGCCTTCGCCTTGGCGCGGGCCAGCGCCGCCGTCGTCAACGCCTTGCTGGTGATCTTTCCGGCGCACAGGTCGGCTGCGGCCTGCGTCGCGGTCAGTGCGTCGAGATCGGGTGCGGTCTGGGCGGCCGCGGGCGGTGAGAACGATCCGAGGCAGGCCAGGCCTGCGATGGCTGCGCTGAGCAGGAATGCGTTGCGTCGGCTCATGGTTTTCTCCTCTCCAACAGGCAAAGGAAGGCGGATTTCCGCAAAAGACCTTACTCGCCGGCCGGGTCTGCGCTTGTCCTCATTTCTGGGGACGGGGCGGGTGAGCAACCAGGCGCTATTGCTCCATCTTGATGTTGGCGGCCTTTGCCACCGCGCCCCATCGCGCGATATCGGCAGCCAGAATTTTGGCGAACTCCTCGCTCGAATTGCCGACGGTGTCGATACCGATCGGTTTCAGCCGCGCGATCACGTCGGGCAGTTTGGCGATCCGCATGAATTCGCCTTCCAGCTTCTTGACGATCGCGGGCGGCGTACCCTTTGGCACGAAGATGCCGCTCCACAGCACCGCCTCCACGTCCGCGCCGGCTTCCTTCAGCGTCGGGACATCAGGGAGCTCGTCGATCCGTTTGGGCGTGGCGACCGCGAGCGCCCGCGCGGTTCCGCCCTTGACCTGCTGCAGCACGGGCCCCGCATCCGCAATCGTCGTGGTGACCTGCCCGGAAATCACCGCCAGCACCGATTCATTGGCGCTCTTGTAGGGGATGACCTGCATCGGCGCGCCGGTCTTCTGCTTGAACAGCTCGGTCACGAGCTGGAACGAGGCGGACGAACTGCCGTAGTTCGTCTTGTCGGGGTTCGCCTTGGCATAGGCCACCAGCTCGGCCACCGACTTGATCGGCGAATCCTTTGCGACAATCATGATCAGCGGAAACGCGGCGAGCTCCGACACCGCGACGAAATCGTTGATGGCGTCATAGGGGAGCTTGGCGTAGACGGCAGGATTGATCGAGATGCCGCTGGCGCTCATCAGCAGGGTGTAGCCGTCAGGGGCGGATTTGGCGACATAGTCGGTCGCGACGATAGCGCCGCCGCCCGGCTTGTTCTCGACGATCACGGGCTGGCCAAGGCTGTCGGAGAGCTTTTGTCCGAACACCCGCGCGATGATGTCGTTGCCGCCACCCGCGGCGAAGCCGACGATGAGGCGGATCGGTTTGCCGGATAGTCCTGTGCATGGGCTGGCGCCGTGAGCGCGAGGATTATCGCGCCAATCAGGGCATTCTGAACCAGAGCCTTCATTGGATTTCCCCCGAAACCCCTTACAGCCGCGTCACGTGAACATGCAGTACCGCAGCCTTGCCGTCATCGAGCGCCGCAAGGCAGCGATCAATGGCCGCACCAAGCTCGTCCGGCTCGGCGACGCATTCGCCATAGGCGCCGAACGCCTTTGCCACTAGCGAAAAATCCCGACGTTCGCCCTGGCGGCCGGACATCAGCCGCGACTGGAACTGATCGGTCTCGGCGGCGACGCCCTTGGGATAAACGCGCTGCGTCGCCGACTTCACCGCTTGCCAGCCGCCATTGTCCAGCACGACCGTGAAGATCGGAATCTGGTACTGCTGCGCCACCGCGTAGACGCTGTCGGGCGAGGAGAAATGAAAGCCGCCGTCGCCGATCACCTGCACGATGCGGCGGTTCGGCCGCGCCAGCCTCAATCCCAGCGCCATGCCGCCGCTGAAGCCGAGCCCGCCGCCGGCGAGGCCAACATAGCTTTGCGGCTTGGTCCGCCTGATATGTTCCTGCAGCACCGGCCCGTTGCGGATGGCTTCGTTGAGCACGACGTCGTCTTGCGAAATTTTTCCGCTGAGGGTGGCGAGCACGAAGGCAGGATTGAGCGCACCCTTGACGCCCTTGTTGGCGCTGGCCGCGGCGCGCTTCTGCGCTGCCGTTGCCCGAGCGCCCTCCCAACTGGCGACGCGATCGGCAGCGCGGCGGCGGTAACCGTCATCGGCGCGAGCTTCCACCGCTTCGCATACCTGCTGCAGAATAGTGCCGCTATCGCCCTGGACGCGGATATCGGTGGCAAATCCCCACATCGGAAAATCCGCCTTCAGCGGATCGAGATCGATCTGAATCCACTTCATGTTGCCGGCACGTTTGGCGGATTGCGGCACGTACGGCACATCCGTATCGAGCAGCAAGCCGAGATCGGCGCCATCGAGCAGCGCCAACGGATCGGAGCCGGCGAAGCAAGGCGAATCCTGGGGAATGTTGAGGTCGATGGAGTTGAACTCGGCGACGCGGATGCCGCAGGTCCGCGCCAGCCGGTCCAGCGCAGCAACCGCGTGCGGCTTGCGTCCGAGATAGGCGGCGAACGCCACCGGGTTTTCCGCACGCATCAGCGTATCCGCAATGTCAGCCACGCGCGCCGGCTCGATGCCGCCGGCCTGCACGCTGCCGTAACGTGCCGGCGGATAGGCCGGCATGACCGCCTCGTCCCATTCCTCCGCCAGCGTCTCGCGCGGCAGCATCATGTAGACAGGGCCGGGCGGATCGCTGTGGGCAAAAGCGCTGGCGCGCGCCAGGGCCTCTTTCACGACCACGCCCGACGGCAGCGAATACTCCCACTTCACGTAGGGCCGCACGATACTGGCGATATCAAAGGGGTCTTGCACGAAATGGACGTAGGTGTCGCGCGAGCCGGTCAATTCGCCGTGCAGCGTGTGCGGCGCGCGGCCGGCGAACAGCATCACCGGCAGGCGATAGCGAAACAGGTTCTGGATCGCCATGCAGGCATTCGCGGTGCCGGCATCGACATGGACCAGCACCGCCTGAGCGCGCCCGGTCGCCAGCGCATAGCCGCCGGCCATATGCACCGCGACGACTTCGTGCGGGCACAGGATCATCTCGGGATGCTTGCGGCCTTCCTTGTCCCAGCGCGCCATTTCCTCGATCAGCGACACATGGTCGGTGCCGAGATTGGCAAAGATGTATTCGACCCCGAGGTCGACCAGACCCTCGAGGAAATAATGCGCGGCCGGGTAGCGAGCCATGCCCTACTGGCCTTCCCGGACGAACTTGTTGCGCAAGGTCCCGATGCCGGTGATGTCGATCTCGACCACGTCGCCATGCTTGATGTCGGGCGAAGCACCGTCGGTGCCCATCCAGATCACGTCGCCCGGCCACAGCGTGAAATATTTTGTCAGCTCGACGAGGAACGGCACGATGCCGAAGATCATCTCGTTGGTCTTGAATTGGCCGGTCTCCTTGCCGTTGACACGGATCACGGTCTCCATCTTGTCGAGATCGACATCGGTCTCGATCCACGGTCCCATCGGCTTGAACGTGTCGGCGTTTTTCGACCGCCACAGCCCGCGATCGGCCTTTTGCCAGCTGCGTTCGGACACGTCGTTGCCGATGGTGTAGCCGAACACGCAAGCCATCGCGTTGGCTTCGGTGAGATGCTTTGCCTTCTTGCCGATGACGACGGCCAGTTCACCCTCGTAGTGAATTTTTTCGGTCGCAAAGGAGGGAATCACCACGTCCTCGTCATGCGCGATCAGTGCGTTCTGGGCGCGATAGCCGATCTCGGGCCGATCAGGCACGTTCGGCACCGTGCCGGCCTTGTCGGCGGCTTCCTTGAGATGCTTGAGGTAGTTCAGCCCGACGCAATAGAAGGTGCGCGGGATCAGTGGCAGCTCGATCTTGACGTCCTTCAGCGCATGCGACTGCGCGGTCTTCTGCCATTCGCCGAAGGGATCGCCGCTTACGGCGGTGACCTTGTCGCCCTCGACGACGCCCCAGGACGTCTTGCCCGCGGCAGAGAATTTCAACCAACGCATTTTGTTTTTCCTTATTCCGCAGCGGCCTGCGGCCGGGTCTTCCAGGCACCGGCGGCCGGGTACTTCAAGCCCAGATTCTCGCGCAGCGTCTTGCCGGCATAATCCTTGTGGAACAGCCCGCGCCGCTGCAATTCCGGCACCACGTGCTTGACGAAGTCGGCGTAGGAGCCCGGCACGATGGTGGCCGCAATGACAAACCCGTCGCAGCCCCGCTCGACGAACATCTCCTCAAGTTTGTCGGCGATCTCCTTCGGCCCGCCGACGATGGCGTCGTGCACCTGGCCGCGCCCGGAGAAGGTGACGAAGTCGCGCGCGCTGGGATTGCTCTTGCCCGAGGTTTTCAGCACACCGTCACGGATGCCCAGAATGCCCTGCATGCTCTTGAGCTCGTCGGTCGTCAGCGGCTCGTCGAGACCTTTCGAGGCGAAGTCATAATTCAACGCCTCTGCCAGCAGTGACAGTGCATCGATCTCAAGCGGCAGCTTGTCGATCAGCGCCATCTTGTCCTCGGCCTCCGCCTTGGTCGCACCGCAGACCGGCGTCGTGAGGTTGCAGAGGAACATCTGGTCGGGATCGCGGCCCGCTTTGGCAGCCTCGTTCTTGACGGCGGCATAGCCCTCCTTGGCCCCAGTAACATTGCGCGCGGCGGTAAAGATCACCTCGCCCCATCGCCCGGCAAAGCGCTGGCCGCGCCCGGATGCGCCGGCCTGGATCACGACGGGATGACCCTGTTGCGAGCGCGGCACCGTGAACGGCCCGCGCGACTTGAAGAATTCTCCCTTGTGGTCGAGCCGCTTCACCTTCGCGGGATCGGCAAAGCGGCCCGTCTTCTTGTCCATGATGAGCGAGCCGTCTTCCCAGGCGTCCCAGTGGCCGAGCACGACTTCCATGAATTCGTCGGCGCGGTCGTAGCGATAGTCGTGCGCGAGATGGGCGTCCTTGCCCATGTTGAGCGCCTCGCCGTCGTTGAGCGAGGTGACGACGTTCCACGCCGCGCGCCCGCCCGTCATCAAATCGAGGGTCTGGAAGCGCCGGGCGACGTCGAACGGCTCGAAATAGGTGGTGGAGGCGGTCGCGCCGAGGCCAAGCTTTTCGGTCGCCATGCCCATGCAGGTCAGCACCACCAGCGGGTCCATCTTGACGCAGCGGATGCCGTATTCGACCGTGTGGGCATGGTCGTTGCCGTAGCGGTCCGGCATGGCGAGGCGATCGTCGAAAAACGCCATGTGGAATTTGCCGGCTTCCAGGATACGACCGATCTCCTGGTAGTAATCCGACGACATCGAATTGTCGCGCGATTCCGGGTGCCGCCATGAGCTCGGCAAATTGGTGCAGTTCTGCGCCTGCAGGAAACCAACCAGCGCCATTTGCCGTGTCATGCTGCTCTCCTTCTCACGCGAGACCGAGTTCGCCGGCGATCTTGTATTCACCGGCCAGCGCGCGCAGTTTTTCGAAAGTCGCGTCCTCGATCTCGATGCCGTCGCGCCGGCACTTCTGTTCGCGCAGATATTCGACCTCGCCCGGATAGAACACGCCTTTTGAACCCTCCGAGGGCGGCGTCGATTTCAGATAGCGTGCGAAATCGGCGACTTCCTTCTTGAAATCCTTCAGCGGACGGAAAGCGGCGACATTGAACACCGCCATGAACACGCCGTCATTATGCCGGCCGGTCGGCTCCACGCCAAAACCCAGGCCCGTCAACAGCCCGCACAGCACCTCGACCATGGCGGCGAGGCCTGAGCCCTTGTAGCCTTCGGTACCGCCGAGCGGCAGCAGCGCGCCGCCCTTGCGGTATTGCGTGGGATCGGTGGTGTGCCGCCCCTCGGCGTCGATGATCCACCCCGTTGGAATTTGTTCGCCGCGCGCGACCGCGAGCTGAATTTTTCCCGCGGCAACCGCCGAGGTCGCCATGTCCAGATAGAACGGCGCCTCGAGATCGGAGGGCACCGCGATCGAGATCGGGTTGGTGCCGAGCCGCGCCTCGCGCCCGCCGAACGGTGCGACATGTTTTGGCGAGCGGCCGGAATTGGCGGTGGCAATGGCGATCATGCCCTCGCGCATCGCCATCAGCGGATAGGCGGCAAGCCGGCCGACATGGCTCTGCCGGAACACCGTGCAGGCGGCGACATTCGCGGTCTTCGCCTTCTCGATCGTCAGCGCCATCGCTTTGGCGTTGACGTGGAAGCCAAACCCCCAATGACCGTCGATCACGGTGGTGGTCGGCGATTTCTGCACGATGGTCCAGGGCGCGCCGGGCACGATGTGCCCGGCCTTGATGCGGTCGATATAGGTCGGGATCGCGATCACGCCGTGCGAGTCATGGCCGGCGAGGTTGGCGTTGACGCAGCCGGCCGCGACCGCCTGGGCTTCCTCCTCCGACGCGCCGGCAGCCCTCAGCAGGGCTACGCCGATGCGCGAGAGGCGGTCGGCCTGAATAATGGGCATTGGCTTCCTCGCCTCGCGCCCGCATGGGGAGCGGGTCTTGCTTCTTGGTACGGGCCGCATGGTCTCAAAGCGACCGCCCGATAGCAATGACCCCCGGTCCTCCCGGGAGAAATTCTTGGGTGCAATGCGGCGAATGCATCGCTGGGTCGGGATCGTCCTGGTTCCGCTGCCGCCTGCCGGTTCAGCCGTAATTTTCCGGGGTTTCTCAGGGGATTGTTGGTGGGGCGTTTACTCTGACTCGCGGTTTTTACCGGTCCCTAACGGGCATTTAGGCACCCCCCACGCATTAATCTGGCTGGGCCAGGGTTGTCTGAGGGAGCCGGGTTTGTCGACGAATTTCGCGCGTACGTTTGCGGCGCTGAGCGCCACCAACGAGGCGATCCTCTATGCGAAATCGCCCGAGGAGCTCTACGGGCAGGTCTGCGAAGCCGCGTTCTCCAGCGGCGATTTTCTTGCGACCGCGATCTTCCTGCTCGAGCCCGAGACCAACCTGCTGCGGTTCGCCGCCGGCTTCGGCGAAGACACGGCGCGGCTGCGCGGCATCGACATATCGGTTGCGGCCGACACTCCCGAGGGATCGGGTGTCTGCGGGCAGGCGTTTCGCGACGGCAAGATCAGCGTCAGCAATGATTTCCTCAACGACCCGCGTTCTCTGGCCTGGCGCAGCGGCGCGCGCAAGAGCCAGGTCGGCGCCGCGGCGGCGATGCCGCTCACCTGCCATGGGCGCAGCGTCGGCGTGTTCCTCGTCACCAGGCGCGAAGCGGGATCCCTGAGCGAGGAGATCGTCTCGCTGCTGCAGCGCATGGTGGCAAACATCTCCTTTGCGCTCGACAATTTCGATCGCGAGACCGCGCGCAAGGACGGCGAGCGCGCCATGCGCCGCCTCAACCGGATGTTCGGCGCCATCAGTGCGACCAACGAAGCCATCCTTCGCGCCAAGACCGAGCTGGAATTGTATCAGCTGGTATGCGACGCCGCCGTTCACAGCGGAAAATCATTTACGACCGTGGCCTTTCTCGCCGAACCGGGTTCGATCTGGCTGAAGGCGGTGGCAGGAACCGGCGACATGGCCGTGCAGATCACGCGGACGAAATTCTCGATCGATCCGGAAAACCCCTACGGCAAGGGTGTTACCGGCGAAGCGTTTCGAACGCAGAAGGCTTGCATCAACGCCGACATCGCCGCGAAGAGCGGGGCCTGGACGGACGTCCAGCGCGAGACCGGTGCGACGGCCTGCGTCGCGCTGCCGCTCATCAAGATGGGCAAGAGCGTCGGCGTATTGCTGTTCTTTGTCGGCCGGTCCTGGGCCAGGGATGAAGAGATCATCGCGCTGTTCGGCCGGATGGCCGAGAACGTCTCGTTCGCGCTGGATAATTTCGAGCGTGCCGCGGAAAAGGTGAAGGCCGACGAGCAGAAGCAGAACCTCACGCGCATGTATGCGGCGCTGAGCGCCACCAACGAGGCCATCATGCGGGCAAAGTCCCGCACCGAGCTGTACGAACTGGTGTGCGAGGCGGCGGCCAATGGCGGCCGGTTCAACTCCGCGAGCATTCTGTTGCCGAGGCCCGCCAGCGACCGTCTTGACGTGGTCGCAGCCGCCGGGCCGACCGCAGCCAATGCGCGCCGGCTGACGGTTTACACCAGTGAAGCCTATGCGGAAGGCCGCGGCCTCTGCGGAACCGCGTTCCGTACGCGGCAATCGAATATCAGCAACGACTTTCCCAATGATCCCCGCAGCTACGCCTTTCAGCAGCTGATCCAGAGTAACGGAGCGAAATCCGGGGCGGCCTTTCCGTTGCTGGTCGGCGGGGAGTCCGTCGGCGTCATGCTCTTTATCTCTTCAGAGCTGAATGCGTTTACCCCCGATTTCGCCGAGTTGCTGCAGCGGCTGGCCGACAACGTTTCCTATGCGCTCGGCAATTTCGACCGTGCCGACGAAAAGGCGAGGACCGAGGAGCAGAAGGAACGGCTGGCGCGGATGTTCGCAGCCCTGAGCGCGACCAATGAAGCGATCATGCGGGCGAAATCCCGCGCCGAACTCCACCAGCTGGTGTGCGAAGCCGCGGCCGAGGGCGGCAGGTTCACCTCGACCAATATCTTCCTGGTGCGCCCGGACAGCGATTTCTTCGAGCTTGCGGCCGTGGCAGGTCCGACGTCCGAGAGTGCCCGGCACGTCAGGCTTTCAACCAGCGAAGCCTATCCCGAAGGACGCGGACTCGCGGGCACGGCGTACCGTTCCGGCAAGGCCTGCATCAGCAACGACTATCTGGCGAACCGGAACAGCCAGGCGTTTCACGCCCAGGCGCGCAAGGACGGCGCCAAATCGGGTGCCTCATTCCCGCTGTTCGTCAGCGGTAAGGTGGTCGGCGTCATGCTGTTCATCTCGGCTGAAAAGGGCACGTTCACGCCCGAATTCGCCGATCTGCTGCAGCGGCTCGCCGACAACGTCTCGTTCGCGCTGGAGAGCTTTGATCGCGCCGACGAAAAGAGCAGGGCGGATGAGCGGATCGAGTACCTCGCCTCGCACGACAGCCTGACCCAGTTGCCGAACCGGGAAATGTTCAACGCACTGCTGCGCCATGCAATCGAGGCGGCCGGCCGCTATGAGCGGCAATTCGCGGTGCTGTTCATCGATCTCGACCGCTTCAAGGTGATCAACGACTTGCTCGGGCACGAAGCCGGCGACATGCTGCTGGTGGAGGTCGCCAACCGGCTGCGCGGCGCCTTGCGTTCGAGCGATATCGTGGCCCGGCTCGGCGGCGACGAATTCGTCGTGGTCCTCGAGGAGACCGCGGAGCGGCCGGACGTCGAACGCATCGCCGGCAATCTCTTGTCGGTATTGGGCGAGCCCGTGCAGTTGAGCGGCCATGAATGCCACGCCACCGCCTCGATCGGCATCGCGATGTATCCGAATGACGGCGCCGACGTGCAGACGCTGACCAAGAATGCCGACATGGCGATGTATCTCGCCAAGGAAGACGGCAAGAACGGCTTTCGCTTCTTCACCAAGGACGTCAAGGTCCAGTCGATCGAACGGCTGACGCTGGAAGCGGCGCTGCGCCGCGCGCTGGAGCGTGAACAATTCACGCTGCACTACCAGCCGAAGGTGGACGTGGCGACCGGACAGATCACCGGCGTCGAGGCGCTGCTGCGCTGGGAGCATCCCGAGCTGGGCCAGGTGGCGCCGATGCAGTTCATCCCGCTGGCGGAAGAAACCGGCCTGATCGTGCCGATCGGCCGCTGGGTGCTGAACGAGGCCTGCCTGCAGAACATGGCCTGGCAGCGCCGCGGCCTGCGGCCGGTGTCGATGGCGGTCAATCTGTCGCCGCGGCAATTCGCCGACGAATATCTGTTGCACGATATCGACGACGCGCTGATGGCGAGCGGCATGTCGCCGGTGCTGCTGCAGCTCGAAGTCACCGAAAGCATGGTGATGCGCAACGTCTCGCGCGCCATCAAGGTGCTGAACGCGATTCAGAGCCGCGGCATTCGCCTCGCGATCGACGATTTCGGCACCGGCTATTCGTCGATGTCGCTGATGAAGCACTTTCCCATCGACACCATCAAGATCGACCGTTCCTTTGTCCGCGATCTGCCGAAGGATTCCGAGGACCAGGCCATCGCGCAGGCCATCATCAGCATGGGCAAGGCGCTCGGCATGACCGTGGTCGCCGAGGGCGTGGAGACCGCCGAACAGCAGGCGTTCCTGCGCAACCACGCCTGCGACGAGATGCAGGGCTTTCTGTTCAGCAAACCGTTGCCGGCACCGGATCTGGCGCGTCTGCTGCAGTCCCCGCCGATGCTGATGTCGCCGCCGCTGCAACCGGACGGCGCGCCGGCGAAACCGGCCCCGGCGTCACGGCGGAAACGCGCTGTCGTCTGACGGCTGCACGTGCAGGTCGCGGACGTCGGAATCCGTCGAATTCACCTTGCTGGAAAAATCATAGGGCCATGGCACCAGCGTCTGGTCCGCCAATGTGTCGCGCAGCACTTTTGCGCCTGCCGCATAGGTGGCGCCCTCGGCCAAGCCAAGCCGGCCGCACCAGTGCGCCGGCAGCCGCAAATCGATCTCGCGCAGCTCAAACGCCGGCCCCCACCACCAGGCGGGAGCGGGCGGACGCTCGTCTTCCGCAATCGCGCGCCATGCCACGAATTCGTCCATCACGCGCTTGAACTGCAGTCGTGCCGCCGGATGCATCGAAGCTCTCCTGTCAGCCTTGATGATAGCGCTATCCGCGAACAGCGCAATGCGCGGGCGCTCAGGCCTTCGCTTTTGCCGACAATCCCAGCAGCCGCTCGGCATTGCCGCCGGCCACCAGCGCCATCTCTTGCTTGCTGACGCCCTTGACGCGCGAGAGGAAGCCGACCGGATCGGGTTCCGCCATGTCGAAGGGATAATCGGTGCCGAGCATGATGTGATCGGCGCCCCAGATCTCGATCAGATGCTTCAGCTCGCGTTCGTCGAACACGATGGTGTCGAAATAGAGCTTTTTCAGATATTCCGACGGCGGCTTCTTGATGGTGACGCGGCAATCCTCGCGATGCGCCCATGCGTGATCGAAGCGGCCCCAATAGGCCGGCAGATAGCCGCCGCCATGGGCGATGCAGATCTTCAGTTTCGGAAAACGCTCGAGATAGCCGTCGAAAATCAATTGCCCGACGCATAGTGCGGAATCCAGCGGATGCCCGACCGTGTTCGGGAAATAATGATCCTCCATGCGGCCGACCAGGCTGGTGCCGAACGGATGCAGAAAGATCATCACGCCGAGCTCTTCGACGCGGGCAAAGAATTTCTCCAGCCCGGCGCGGGTGAGGTCGACACCCCTGACATTGGTGCAGAGCTCGACGCCGCGAAAGCCGAGCTCCTTCACCGTGCGGTCGAGCTCGGCCACCGCCATGCCGGGGTCCTGCAGCGGCACGGTGCCCATGCCCATCAGCCGGTCGGGATGCTTTTCGACCATCCCGGCGATGTGGTTGTTGACGATATGGCAGGAGTCGCGCGCGACTTCCGGCGGCGCCGCATAGACGAAATGGCCGGGATAGGGCGAGACCACCTGCACGTCGATGCCGGTGCGGTCCATCTCGGCCAGCCGCGTCTCGAGACCGGTCAGCTTTGGAAAATCGATCTTGCCGCGCTGCGGCTGGATGCTCCGCGTCAATTCATTGACATGAGCATTGGCATTCGGCGTCTCGCCGCCGCCGGGAATGCCGGTGGCCTTCAGCACCATCGCATTGGCTTCCGGCACCATGCAGTGGCAATGGATGTCGATGGTGCGCCACGGCTTGGCCTTGCCGGTTCGCGCAGGCGCGCTGCCGTGATCGGTCGCGGGGCTGCACACTTTGCATTGAAACAGCAGGGTCATCCGGCGTGCTTCCTGGCTCTGTCGAACAAAATGTTGCGATACGCGCGCTGAACCGCGCCCATCGCTTTTATTGTCACGATGTTAGCGGGTGCCGTTCGCGTGGAGCAAGACGCACGTCTGCATGCGTGACCGGCGCCGTGCGGCAACCACCGCAACGCAACTGCAGCATCAATAGCGAGGGTTTACGCCGTCCGGTGCGGGCACGAGGATGCAATCACGCAGCGGGAGACAGGCTGTTGTCCGAATTCACCGGCTCACCTGTCTTCTTCTGCGGATGAGCCTTTTTATGCCAGGCCCAGGCGGTGCGGATGATGGTCGAAGGTCCGAATGGGTGGGCGCGAACTTCAGCACCTCGCGCGCGGCGGAAGCGTCGGCGACCAGATAGGTCGGATCGCCGGCGCGGCGCGGCTTGACGACATGCGGCACCTCGCGGCCGGTCTCGCTCGCGATCGCCGCGAGGATCTCGCGCACCGAAAAGCCTTTGCCGGTGCCGAGATTGAAGGCGCCGCCGGAATGGCCCTGCAGCAGCAGTTCGAGCGCCAGCACATGCGCGGCGGCAAGGTCGGTGACGTGGATATAGTCGCGGATCGCGGTGCCGTCAGGCGTGTCGTAATCGTCGCCGAACACCGCGAAATCCGGCACATGTCCCTGCAGCGCCATCATCGCGCGCGGAATGAGATGGGTCTCGACGTCGCGCAGCTCGCCGATGCCGCCGGCCGGATCGGCGCCGCTGGCGTTGAAATAGCGCAGCGCGAACGATCCGAGGCCGTAGGCGGCGCGATAATCCGCCAGCACGCGCTCGATCATCCATTTCGAGGCGCCGTAGGGATTGATCGGCGCGCAGGCGTAATTCTCGCGGCAGCGCCTTGCTGTCGGCATTGCCATAGACCGCGCCGGTCGACGAGAACACCAGGCGGTTGCAGCCGGCCTCGCGCATCGCCTCCAGCAGCGACAGCGTGCCGGCGAGGTTGTTGGCGTAGTATTTCTGCGGATCGGCGACGGACTCGCCGACCAGGCTCGAGGCGGCGAAGTGCATGACGGCGCGATGTCGTGCTCGGCGAAGGCGCGCGCCAGCGTGGCCTTGTCGGCGATGTCGCCGACCACCAGCGCGCCGGCGACGAAGCTGCGGTGGCCGGTGGAAAAATTGTCGTAGACGACGGGCCGATAACCCGGCCGCGTCCAGCGCCCGGCAGCAATGCGAGCCGATATAGCCCGCGCCGCCGGTGACCAGGATGGCAGGACGGCCGCTCATCAGTCCCGCATCCGGTCGCTGTCGCGGCCGGCTCTTGTTGAAGCAGCAGGTAGAGCGCGCGCGGATTGGTGGTCAGATAGCGCCAGAACAGCCGGCGCGGCTCCAGCCAGATGCGCCATGCCCATTCGAGCCCGACCTGCTGCATCCAGCGCGGCGCGCGGGCGCGGCTGCCGGACAGGAAGTTGAACAATCCGCCCGAAGTCTTGATGACGCCGACATTGAGCAGATGCGGGATGAATTCCTCGACAAAGGCCTGCTCGTAGGGAACGCCGAGCGCGACCCAGAGATAATCCGGCGCCAAGCGCGTTGATCTCGTCGACCTTGGCGCGCAGCGCGTCGCCCCGGAGATAGCCGTGGGATGTCCGACGATCTTCAGGTCCGGATACAGCTTGCGGACGTTGGCGACGGCGGCGGCGTTCTCCGCTTCATCGGCGCCGAACATGTAGAAGGTCAGCCGCGGCCGCGCCTTGCGTGCGACGGCGTGAAACAGGTCGGTGGTCGCGACGCGCTCGGGCAGCGGCGTCGACGATTTCAACCGCGACACCGTGACCAGCGGCTGGCCGTCGGCATTGATCAGGTCGGCGGCCCGAAACAGCCGGTCGGTCATCGGTTCGGTCGAGCAGCGCGCCAGCACCTCGCCATTGGCCGAGGTCAGGTACAGCGGGCGGGTCGCCGGCGTTGCGGGAACACCATGCCGATCATGAAATTGGCGGTCTGCTCGATATCGATCACGGCGAGCCTGAGCCCGCCCAGGGTGATCCGGGGAATGTCGCCGTAGCGGCCCTTCCGACGGGATTTGTGCGACGCTCATGCATGTTGTTGGTCTCGCTGGAGGTTGACCGGCGCGGCCGGACGCCGAGGTGCGGTGTCACATATTGGACGTGCGGACAGCCCATGTGTGCCAGGATCGACAGCAATCGCGACATCATCTGTTCGGCTGGAAAAATGAGCCGTATTTGCGTTGGTTTGCCCATGTTTTCGTCCCGCCCTGAAACCAAAGCTTGTGGATTCCTCTTAGCAATTTCCGGTCCAGCCCAGTCGCCATAGATTTCTGTGATGGTTACTGGGCTAACCTTGAGGGAAAGCGAGACGCGCTGAAGACGAGGTTGGTTCAAAGCGGGCCGCGCACGGCCGGTTTAGGCAGAGGCTGGCTGTGGCCGGATGTGGTTGCCGATCACCAGGCCGGCAGGCAGCACAACAGCCCGAGCGCGGGCGGTGCGAACAGGGCCTCCTCCTGAAACATGCCGTTGACCAGCGCGACCATGACGCCGAGCGAGCAAGCCCCTGCGTCAGGTTTCCCGAGCAGGCGTAGAGCCGCCATGTCTTCAGCGCCATCGCCGAAATAGAACGCGAGCGGCACGAATGCGGCCATGCCCATCTGATAGAGAAGAACACCGACGGCGCTCTCGACTGCGCCGTCGACGGTGCCGGCCTGCTGTGCGGCGCTCCAGTCGATCGAGTGGAATCCTTCCGACAGATTTCCGCCCATGCCGAGACCCCGGCCAACGGATTTTGCAGGAAGCCGTTCCAGCCGCCCATGAAGCCGATGACGTGATAGTCGCCGATCTGCAGGCCGATGTAGATGCAGCGATCGCGTAAACCACCAATGCCAGCAGCCCCAGCAGCAGGGTGACGACCGGACCAAGCAGTCTCGTCGAGATCCAGGCCGCCCAGACGAAGATCGCCATGATGAGCGCACCCTTGACGCTGCAGAGCACGAGCAGGGGAAGCGCAGCCACGGCGAGCAACGGTCGTCCGACCGAAAACAGGAAAAGGATGAAGAAGCCGACACCGTAGCCGAAGCTGATCGGACTCATGTTGGGCCCGAAGATTCGCAGTATGTCGGAGAAGCCCGAGCTCCTCGAGTAGCGGGGTATTCAGGAAGCTGAACCGAAACCGGTCTTTCAGATCGACGGGTACCTTCCCCGTCGCCCGCATCTCGCTTCCCAGACGCCGGAATGGGTGGCCTTGATTTCGTCGAAACGCCAGAACGTGTAACCGTTGGTGACTTCCAGCCAGAAGTCCCGGAACACGAGCTCGAGATATCCGCAGACAGCAAGGCAACGCCGACGGCCACGAGAAACGGCGTGATGCGGACCTCGAATGTCGCGGCCGTCAGCAGCGCCAGCTGGAACAGGAACAGCGGCAGCACGATGTTTCGCAGATATATCGAAGCGGCAAGCGGATCTGTACGAAGCCGATGACGAAGTACAGCATCACCGTGGCGAGGGCGAAGATACCCCACCACATGATGCGGTTGACTTCATTGGAGTGATTTCTCGGCGCAGCAGATAGAGTGCCAGGGTCCCCAGCCACATCACCGAGCAAGAGGAAGTTGTAACCCTTGACGAATTCGAGCTCGGAAGGGCTCGACAGATATGACGACAAGACCGAGACGAAGAGATTCTGGAATAGCAGGACGAAAATTGCGATCGACGGCGCGTAGGCAGGCAACGCAACACGATCGACAAGCCGATCAGCGTTTCGACGCCGATCGCGAGGACCGGGCTGGAGACGTGCAGGATCGGTGCAAACGCGATGGACACGACGGCGAGGCATATCGCCAGGATCACATCGGTGGCCGGCAGCGGTGGATCGGCGACGGCTAGGCGCATCGGATCTTGCGGGGCCCGGAATTTCGCGCAGGCATCCCTTGCACTCCTCGTCGTCCGGTCCAATCACTTGGCGATAGCGCGGAAATGTGTAAAAATTGGTTAATGATCTGAAACACGGCGCCGCCCCTGCTCAACCGGGAAGGCGATATGCGGTGCCGGAGCCGCCATTCCCGCAAGACCCTTTTGTTGATCAAGGTCGCACAGCAGCCGATCCCTTGAGGGGGCCGGCCAGGATTTCGGAGTTCGCCGAGGCAAGGATGCTCGCTCAATTCCGCGTGTGCATTAACAACTGAATAGCTCCTCGCTTGATATAGGTTGTCGGTCCGATTTTACTGATTCCTTTGATTCATTTCCTGGTTGCTGCTGGTTTGCGACGCATGCATCAAGCTACCCGAAGGTTCGACGTAACTGCCGAGAGTTCGTTCGACTTTTCGTCGAGCGAATATGCGGTGCTGTTTGACGGCTCGGCAGCAACGGCGTTTCAGCATCCGCTGTGGCTCGACAGTCTTTACGCGAAGCTTGCGCCGGCCTGCGGTGCAAATCGGCTGGTGATCACGGGCCGGGACCGGGCGAGCGGCGAACTGGCGATGCTGCTGCCCATGCTGCGCGTGAGGCGGGGACCAATTCGGACAGTCGAGTGGGCTGATCTGCGGGTATCGGACTATAACGCTCCGGTTTGCCGTGAAAACGCATTCTTCGATCTGCTGCAGGATGAGACGGCTTGTCGCGACCTAAGGCGCGCCATCCAGCCGTTCGATCTGTTGAGGTTTCCGAAATTCCGGAAGGAACGGTTGCCCTGGAAAAGCTGCTGGGATCCAGTCCGCGCGCCATCATGGACTCGAGCGCCTACTCGGTCGGCCTGAACGGGGCGTTTGAAGACTGGCGGGCGAGCGCGTTCGATCGATCCTACCAGAAGGAACTCGCCAAGAAGATGCGTCAGTTGCAGAAGAAGGGCGAGCTGCAATTTTCCTGTGAAGACGCTTCGTCCATTGCCTCAACGCTGGAAACGATGAAGCAGTATCGCGGTCCGCGATTTCATACCCGCGGTGACGGTGATCTGTTGCAGCGCTCCGAATACTTCGACTTTTATTCCGACATCGCGCTCCGGGGAATGGATCGTTCTCCCGGCTCTATGCCCTGAGAATGGATGGTCGCGTGATCGCTGCGGTGCTCGGCCTTTGCCACAAAGGCGCCTTCCTCGTCATTATGAGCGCGTTCGATGTTGAGGGTTTCAAGAGTGAGTCTCTCGGCGCGCTCATGTTCGAACAGGTGGCAAAGGACTGCATCGGCGGGGAGACACCGCTCTCGATTTCACCATCGGCGACGAACCGTACAAGAAGCTGTTCGGTGCGCAGCCATCGCCGATGTGGACCGTGACTCAAACCGGCAGCGCTGCGGGAGCCCTGGCCGGCTATGCGCTGGTGCAACTGCCCTGGATCAAACGGGCCGCAAAAAGGATCGCTGAATTCAAATTGACGCCGGCCAACAGCTAGGCGGCCCGACCCGGTCCCGACCGGGAGCTCAGGCGCGCAGCATTCCCGCGACCCGCGTGGTCCAGCCCGGCCGCACATATCGACACGGTGCCGGACATTTCGTCGCAGAAAATGCAGGCGGCGGCGAAAATTCCAGCGCATGCCGCCATCGACGGTGAGGGCCTGACGAAAGAACGCCATCTTGAAGGCGCGGGCGTCGGAGGCGGTCTTCTCGGGGTCGGAATAGAACTGCGCGATCTTTTCCGCGCTCATGCCGTCGGTCTTGAGCCATTCCGGCAGGTGCACGGTGCAGAGACGTTCCACGTCGACAAGCAGGCGGCTTACGCCGGTGCCGGCAGCCGGACACGACGTCTGGAACGCGTCGCCGATCAGGACGATGCCGGGCTGCAGATGACCTTCAACGGTTGCGAGGTCCATCACCCAGTTCTGCACGCGATCGGTGACGGAAAGTCGCCGAGGTAGGATCGCAGTCCGGGCATCAGGCGGAACAGCGTCGACCTCGGCTCGCGCCGAAGCTCGCGCATGATCGGATCTGTCGGGTCGCGAAACATGAAAAGATTCGCACGCATGCCGCCGCCGGGAATCGGGAAGATGCTGAGATAGTCAACTCCGTCGGCGGTGCGTTCGCCGTAGCTGGTCAAGGCCGGAAACGCGAACTCGGTGTTGTCCGCCGGCGCAATCGTGAAGCCGAACGCCAGGGAATGCCGTTCCGCCAGAACACGCCGCTTGATACCGAGGCGGTGCGAGAGCGCCCCGGACATGCCGGTGGCCACTACGACCAGGCGCGCCGTCACCTGCTTTCCCGATGCAAGCGACAGCCGCTGAAGGTCGTCGCTGGAGCTGATATCGAGAACCTGATCCACGATCAGGCTTGATGGTTCGGTCAACTGGCTGCGTGCGATGGCGACAAGCGGGGCGTAGGGAATGCCGTAGCTCTTGCCTCGGCTGACGTCGACGAGCTTGCCCTGCCTGATGTTCAGCACGGTATCGAACAAACAGGCGTCTTTCGCGAATGCGTCGATCAAGCCGAGCCGATGCAGGATGTCGAGCTGCTGGCCTCCGAGCTTTTCGACACGAAATTCCTCAGGATAAACAGCGCGCTTGTCGATCAGCGCGACCCGCAGCCCGCGGCGGGTGAGCACTGCGGCGGCGAGCGAGCCAGCCAGCCCGCCGCCAACGATGGCCACATCCGCCACAATGGAAGCGGCCTCGCGGCCGGCGCCCTGGGTCAGGTTCGGGTCGATGGTCATGATGTTGCCCTGTGTTGGCTCGGTAACCAGTCAGACTGCAATTTCGATGCCTGTACTGGCCGCAAGGGGCGCATGCGATCGTTTTCGGATATTGCGGTTAATTGCTCCTCACACTTCCTTAACAATCCTCGCTTCTCATGTGTTTTTCTGTTCCGCGGGTAGAGTGGACGGTTGTTTACCGTCAGGTCGGTGGTCAAATCCATCCCTGGGAGCCACCGGTTTTCGAGGCACGCGGCCGGTGCGCCAGCCCGGAATTCTCTGGTTTGTCCGCAAAAATCTCGGGTTGACCCCTTTCAAGACGGTTGGGACATCTGCGGCGCCGATCGAGCGCCGGTCCGAAACCCTTCACCATGCCGGCAAATTGCCAACGGAAGCTTCGTCAAACATATAAAAACCTGTTTGGGCTCAAATAGCTCAGGAGAAGCCTGTGCCACGAATGGAGGGGGCAGGCCGACGCTTGTACCCCCAAATGCCGAAAGGCGCGCGACCTGCCGCTCTCATGATGGAATCCATTCTCCAACTGGTGCGACGCGACGTGACCCGCGGGGTTGCCGGGACCATCCTTCTCAAGGTTGGCAGCGGCGGCCTTGCGTTTGCGATGTTCTCGCTGGCGGCGCGCACCATGTCTCCCGATGCGTTTGGCCT
>CAVSXQ010000062.1:0-365528 GCA_963731915.1 uncultured Alphaproteobacteria bacterium | reverse complement strand
GACGACGCCGAAGAAATTTGCCGACGCGCTCAGCGCCAATGTTTCGGCGGGAACGGAAATCGCGGCGTCACGCGGCAGTTTGCCCGGGCGCGACGTGACAAACTGTCCGACCTGTTGGCGACATCAGAGCATCCGCGCCTCGATGCGGCGCATGCGGCGTCGGCCCGGACACTATCGCAAAATTCCTGCTGACTCAGGCTCGACCGGCAATCCAAAGCTGTCATCAACACCCAGCGCATGATCTGCGCCGATCAGGTGATGCTGCGCGAGACGCTGGCGTTTTGAAGGACGAGCCGCCTGTTATCGTCGACTGGCTGCCTTGGAATCACACCTTTGGCGGCAATCACAATATCGGGCTGACGCTGTTCAACGGCGGTCGATGTATCTGACGAAGGCAAGCCGATGCCCGGCGGCATCGAGGAGACCGTGAGAAACCTTCGCGAGATTTCGCCGACCGTCTATTTCAACGTGCCGAAGGGCTATGAATTGCTGTTGCCGTATCTGCGCGACGACACGGCGCTGCGTGCAAAATTCTTCGGGCGGCTGCATGCGATGTTCTTCTCCGGCGCGGCGCTGTCGCCGTTCGTCTGGAACAGCCTTGACGAACTCGCTGTCGCGGAAACCGGCTTCCGCGTGCCGATGCTGACCGGGCTTGGCGCCACCGAGACCTCGCCGTTCTTCATGTCGGTCCGGCCCGACACCAGCCGCTCCGGCCATGTCGGGCTACCCGTCTCCGGCAATGCTGGAGAGCTGCTGCCGAACAACGGCAAGATCGAAGTTCGCGCCAAGGGGCCGAACGTGACGCCGGGTTACTGGCGCGAGCCGGAATTGACCAAGGCTGCCTTCGACGAGGAAGGTTTTTACAAATTCGGCGATGCGCTGAAACCGGCCGTTGCAGATGATTTCGACGCCGGGTTTGATTTCGACGGACGTATCGCGGAAGACTTCAAGCTCGCAAGCGGCACCTGGGTCAGCGTCGGCCCCTTGCGCGCGCGTTTCGTTGCAGCCTGTGCGCCGCTGGTGCGCGATGTGGTGATTGCCGGCATCAACCGCGACGAACTCTCCGCGCTGGTCGTGCTCGATCTCGACGGCTGCCGTCTGGTCAATCCGGAACTCGCTCCCGGCGATATCGCCGCCGCGGCCGCTGACCCCCTGGTTCGCGCCGCGTTCCGCGAACGCTTTGCAAAATTCCTCGCCACCGCCACCGGCTCTTCGACCCGCATCACGCGCGCGGTGCTGTTCGATACGCCGCTGTCGATCGATCGCGGCGAAGTCACCGACAAGGGTTCGATCAACCAGCGCGCGGTGCTCGAGCATCGCGCCGGCCTGATCGAGGCGATCTATGCACCCGTGCCGTCGGCGCAGATCATCGCGCTGGGCTGAAACCGGAATTTCAAGGGAGAAGACCATGCAGTTGAAGGATCAAGCGGCCATCGTCACCGGCGGTGCATCGGGACTGGGGGCGGCGACGGCGCGCCTGCTGGCGGCGCAGGGCGCCAGGGTCGCGGTCTGCGACCTTAACGCAAAACTTGCAGAGACTGTCGCCGCCGAGATCGGCGGTGTCGCCGTGATCTGCGACGTCTCGGACGCGGCCTCTGCCGAAGCCGCGGTCGCCCACGCGTCGAAGGCGCACGGCCCGGCGCGCGTGCTGGTCAATTGCGCCGGCATCGGCGTCGCCAAGCGGGTGATCGGCCGCGACGGCCCGATGGGCCTGGCCGATTTCAACAAGGTGATCCAGGTCAATCTGATCGGCTCGTTCAACATGCTGCGGCTTGCGACCGCCGACATGTCGAAGCTGGAGCCGCTGTCGACCGGCGAGCGCGGCGTGGTGATCTCTACCGCTTCGGTCGCGGCCTATGACGGCCAGATCGGTCAATCGGCCTATTCGGCGTCGAAGGGCGGCATCGTCGCGATGACGCTGCCGATCGCGCGCGAGCTCGCGCAATTCGGCATCCGCGTGCTCACCATCGCGCCCGGCCTGTTCCTGACGCCGCTGCTCGCCAATCTGCCGCAGGAAGCTCAGGACTCGCTTGCCGCCTCGATCCCGTTCCCGCGCCGGCTCGGACAAGCCGATGAATTCGCGTCGCTCGCGTTGCACATGATCGACAACCCCTATCTGAACGGCGAAGTGGTGCGGCTCGATGCCGCGCTCCGCATGGCGCCGCGCTGAGGTAAACGCATGTTCGTCAACCGGCGCGACGTACAGATTCAGTGGGGCGACTGCGACCCCGCCAATATCGTCTACTACCCGCGCTATTTCGCGATGTTCGACGATTCCACTTCGATCCTGTTCGAGGCGGCCGGCTACTCCAAGCAGGACCTCATCCACAAATATGGCCTGGTCGGCATTCCCATGGTGGATACACGGGCGAAATTCCACATCCCCTCGACCCATGGCGACTGGATTACGATCGAAAGCCGGATTGAAAGTTTCAAGCGTTCGAGCTTCGAGGTGACGCACAAGGTGTTCAAGGGCGAGGTGCTGGCGATCGAGGCGTTCGAGACCCGCGTGCTGGTCGGCCGTCATCCCGATGATCCCAACAAGCTCAAGGGGGCGCCGGTACCGCCGGAGATTGTAGAGAAATTCATGCGGGGCTAACTCGGACGCCCGCATGACCTAAAGAAGGGGCAGAAATAGCTCTCGTTTTTTGATTGAACGATAAAACACCAAAGGGAGGAATAAATGAGAAAGAGTCTTCTGTCGGCCGTGGCGCTCGTGGCCCTGGCATTGCCGGGATCGCCGGCATTTGCACAGGCCAACGAGATCGTCATTGGCATCACCGTGACGACCACCGGTCCCGCGGCGGCGCTGGGCATCCCCGAGCGCAACTCGCTCGAATTCGTCGCCAAGGAAATCGGCGGCGTGCCGCTCAAGGTCATCGTGCTCGATGACGGCGGCGACCCGACCAACGCCACCACCAATGCGCGGCGCTTCGTCACGGAGTCCAAGGCCGACATCATCATGGGGTCTTCGACCACGCCGCCGACGGTTGCGGTCTCCAACGTCGCGAACGAGGCGGGCATTCCGCATTTCGGCCTGGCGCCGTTTCCGATCTCGCCGGAGCGCGCCAAGTGGTCGGTAGCGATGCCGCAGCCGATTCCGATCATGGGCAAGGTCGTCTATGAGCACATGAAGGCAAACAACGTCAAAACCGTCGGCTATATCGGTTATTCCGATTCCTACGGCGATCTCTGGTTCAACGACTTCAAGGCCCAGGGCGTGCCGATGGGCATGACGATGGTCGACGAAGAGCGCTTTGCCCGACCGGATACCTCGGTCGCGGGCCAGGTGCTGAAGCTCGTCGCCGCCAACCCCGACGCGATCCTGGTCGGCGCATCCGGCACCGCTGCGGCGCTGCCGCAGACCACGCTGCGCGAGCGCGGCTACAAGGGCCTGATCTACCAGACCCACGGCGCCGCCAGCATGGACTTCATCCGGATTGCGGGACCCGCGGCTGAAGGCGTGTTCATGGCCTCGGGTCCGGTGATGGATCCCGAGGATCAGCCCGACAGCGCGCTGACCAAGAAGCCCGGTCTGGCACTGAACAAGGCCTACGAGGCCAAGCACGGCGCCAACAGCCGCAGCCAGTTCGCCGGCCATTCCTACGACGCCTTCCTGGTGCTGGAGCGGGTCATTCCGGCCGCGCTGAAGAAGGGCAAGCCCGGCACGGCGGAATTCCGCGAGGGCATCCGCCAGGCGCTGATGACCGAGCGCGACATCGCCGCCAGCCAGGGCGTCTACAATTTCACCGAAAAAGACCGCTACGGCGTCGACGAGCGCTCGCGCATCCTGCTGACGGTGAAGAACGGAAAGTACGTGCTGGTGAAGTGATAGAGCTTGCGTAGGGTGGGCAAAGCGCAGCGTGCCCACCAACTTGCTCGACACAATAATTGCGGTGGGCACGGCGCATGAGCGCCTTTGCCCACCCTACATTTGAAGCTAGATCGCGCTCGTACCTTCGTGCGTGAAGCCGAGATAACTCGCAGCCACACGCTGGTTGGTGGCGATCTCGCTGGCGGGGCCGCTCAGCACGAACTCGCCGAGCTCCATGACATAGGCGCGGTCGGCGATCTTCAGCGCGGCCTGCGCATTCTGTTCGACCAGCAGCACCGAGACGCCGGACGCGCGCAATTCGCCGATGGTGCGAAAAATGTCAGCGACGATGATTGGCGCCAGACCCAAACTCGGCTCGTCCAGCATCAAGAGCCGCGGCGCGCCCATCAGCGCACGGCCCATCGCCAGCATCTGCTGCTCGCCGCCGGAGAGCGTGCCGGCCAATTGCTTGCGCCGCTCCTTCAGCCGCGGAAACAGCGTATAGACGCGATCGAACGATTGCGCGGCGGTGGCCTTCGGAATCCGGAACGCGCCGAGTTGCAGATTGTCCTCGACATTCATGGTGCTGAACAGCTCGCGATGCTCCGGCACCAGGCTGAGGCCGAGCGCGACGCGATCCTCGATTTCGAGCTGCGCCATGTCCTCGCCGGCAAGGGCCACGCGGCCCTTCAGCGGCAGCACGCCCATGATGGCGTTGAGCAGCGTGGACTTGCCGGCGCCGTTGGCGCCGATGATGGTGACGATCTCGTTGTCGCCGACCTCGAGCGAGACCGAGCGCACCGCCTCGACCTTGCCATAGGAGATATGGGCGTCGGCGACCTGCAACAGCGCGCTCATGCGCTCACTCCGAGATAGGCCTTGATCACGTCTGGGTTGGTCTTGATCGCATCGGGCGTGCCTTCCGCGATCTTGGTGCCGAAATCGAGCACCACGACGCGGTCGGCGAGATCCATCACAAAGCCCATGTCGTGCTCTACCAACAGCACCGACATGCCGCCGTCGCGCAACTGGCGCAGCAGCGCGGCCAGCCGCTGCTTCTCCAGATGACGCAGGCCCGCGGCCGGCTCGTCGAGCAGCAACAGCACGGGGTCGACGCAGAGCGCGCGCGCGATCTCGACGATGCGCTGCTGGCCGAGCGAGAGACTTCCCGCGAGCTGATCGATCTGGTCGCCGAGGCCGACGCGCTCGATCTGGCGCGCGGCTTCCGCCAGCAGCCTTGCTTCGTCGGCGCGGTCGAGCCGGAACATGCTGGAGATGGCGCCGGAAGACCCACGCAGATGCGCGCCGATCGCGACGTTCTCCAGCACGGTCATGTCGGGCACCAGCTTGACGTGCTGAAAAGTTCTGCTGACGCCGAGCTGGACCACTTGCTGCGGCGGCGCATTGTCGATGTTCTTGCCGAGCACCGAGATGTTGCCGCCGGTCGAGGTCAGCACGCCCGTAATGAGATTGAAGGTCGTGCTCTTGCCGGCGCCGTTGGGTCCGATCAGCGCCACGATCTCGCGGGCCTGCACGTCAAAGCTGACATCGTTGACGGCGATCACGCCGCCGAATTGCTTGCGTGCCTTCTCGATCTGCAGCAGCACGGAGGGCGCGGTCACCGAGCGCTCGCGGGCCGGCAAGATCAGCGCCGTATCGGGATGCTTGCGGCCGAACTTGAACGGCAGCAGCGACATCAGCCACGGCCAGACGCCGGTCGGCGCGAGCTGCAGCAGCACCACCAGCAGGATGCCGAACACGATGGTCTCGAGCTGGCTCTGGCCGCCGAAGATCAGCGGCAGATAGCTCTGCAGGATCTCTTTCAGGATCACGACGATGCCGGCCCCGAGCACGGCGCCCCAGACATAGCCGGCGCCGCCGACCACCGCGATGAAGAGATATTCGATGCCGGCCTGCGCGCCGAACGGCGTCGGCGTGGCGGCGCGCTGGAAATGCGCATAGAGCCAGCCGGAGAGGCCGGCGAGCACCGCGGCATAGATGAACACCAGAAGTTTCGCGCGCGGCGTCTGCACGCCAAAGGCTTCCGCTGCGATATGGCCGCGGCGCAGCGCGCGGATGGCGCGGCCGGTGCGGGAGTCCAGCAGGTTCATGGTCAATACGGCCGAGATCAACACCGCGATCCAGATCGCGTAATAGATCGTGCCGGGATCGAGCATTCTCAGCGTGCCGATCGACAGCGGCGGGATGCCGGAAATGCCGTCATTGCGGCCGAGAAATTCGAGCTTGCTGAAGAGATAATACAGGCCGATGCCCCAGGCGATGGTGCCGAGCGGCAGATAATGGCCGGACAACCGCACCGTGACGATGCCGAGGATGACGGCGGCGATGCCGCTGACGAGCAACGAGAGCGGCAGTGTCAGCCATGGCGAGACGCCATAGGTCACGCTCAGCACCGCGGTGGTGTAGGCGCCAAAGCCGCAAAACGCCGCCTGGCCGAACGAGGTCAGGCCGCCGACGCCGGTCAGCAGCACCAGCCCCATCGCGACCAGTGCGGCGAGGCCGATATTGTCCAGGAGCACGATCCAGAACGGCGGCATGCCCGGGATCTGCGGGATCACCGCCATGATCAACGCAAAAACGAGGAGCGGCCAACGGTTGGTCATCGTCAGTCTCCCTCTTCCTCGACCGCGGGCGCCGCGAGCGAGCGCAGCACCAGTACGGGGATGATGAGCGTGAAGACGATGACTTCCTTGAAGTTGGAGGCGTAGAACGAGGAGAACGCCTCGACCGTGCCGACGATCAGCGCCGCGACCGCGGTCAGCGGATAGCTGACGAGGCCGCCGATGATCGCGGCGATAAAACCTTTCAGCCCGATCAGGAATCCGGTGTCGTAATAGAGCGTGGTGATCGGGACGATCAGGATCCCCGAAATCGCGCCGATCACCGACGCCAAAAGGAATGCGATCTGGCCCGACAACGTGGTGCGGATGCCGACGAGGCGGGCGCCGAGGCGATTGACGGCGGTGGCCCGCAGCGCCTTGCCCATCAGCGTGGTGCCGAAGAACAGCCACAGCGCGACGATGAAGGCGATGGTGACGCCGTACACCGCGATATTCTGCCCGGTAAAGCGCAGCGGGCCGACCGTGAACGCCGCCGTCGACAGCGCAGGTCCCCGCAGGCCTTCGGCGCCGAAGAACACCAGCCCAAGCCCCTGCAGTGCGAGATGGCAGCCGACCGAGGCGATCAGCAGCACCAGCACCGAGGTGTGCGCCAACGGCTGGAACGCGATGCGGTAGAGGTACAGCCCGATGACCGAGACGATCAGGAGCGCCAGCACGATATTGACCGCGATCGGGGTTTTGGGGCCGGCGAGCGAATAGGTCAGCACCAGGATCGCCACGGGGAGAGCGATGTTAAGCGCAAAGCTGCGTCCGATCCGCTTCAAATGCAGCGCGCGGCGCGCGGCGAACAGGTCGAAGCCGAACGCGAGCGCGCCCATCGCCACCGCGAGCCATGCGGTGCCCGGCACCTTGCCGGTCGCCAGCACGGCGTAGCTCAGCGCGCCGTAGGTGACGAATTCGCCCTGCGGAATCAGGATGACGCGGGTGACCGCGAACACCAGCACCAGCGCCAGGCCGAGCAACGCATAGATTGCGCCATTGGTGATGCCGTCCTGGATCAGGAACAGCATGATCGTCGTATTCAAGACCGGCGCTCCCCCTCACGCGTCGAACCGATCGCAAACCTGTTGGCCGGCGATATCGGCGGTTGAAAGCCGCCGGAATTTGATATAGTGGATAACAATTATCAAATATAATCGCAAGGCCCGGAAGACTCCGGAAGCCTTTTCTAGCGGGATTGCGAGCTTCGAGCGATGACTGTTTCCAAGACCGCCACCGCTGACGGCGTCAAGCTTGCCCGGCCCCGCAAGGAGGCCGCGGACGGCGCGGGCGAGGACGCTGCACTGCAGATGGGTGAACTGTCCGATCTGCTCGGCTATTCGCTGAAGCGCGCGCAATTGAAAGTGTTCGAGGATTTCCTGCGCTGCGTCGCGCCGCTGCAACTGACGCCGGCGCAGTTCTCGGTGCTGATTCTGCTCGACAACAATCCCGGCCGCAACCAGACCGAGATCGCCAACACGCTCGGCATCCTCAGGCCGAATTTCGTGGCGATGCTGGACGCGCTGGAAAGCCGCGACCTTTGCGCGCGGATGCGTTCGGCCAACGACCGCCGTTCCCACATCCTGGTCCTGACCGACAAGGGCAGGGCGGTGCTGGCGCGCGCGAAAAAGCTGGTCGCGACCAAGCACGAAGCGCGGCTGGATGAACTATTGGGCCCCGCTAATCGTGTTGCGCTGCTGCAAATGCTGGCGAAGATCGCGCGGGAGTTTTGAATTTCGTCTAGGCGCGATCACGCCACCGCGGAGCGGTCCGAAACGATCGGCTTCTCGCGCCTCGGCAGGAACAGCCGCTCGATCTCGTGAACGGGAAGCGGTTTGCTGAAAAGAAAGCCCTGCATCTCGGTGCAGCCTTCGGCCGCGATCTTGGCAAGCTGTTCGGTGGTCTCGACGCCTTCGGCGGTGGCCGCCATACCCATACCGTTCGCCAGCGCCGCCACCGCGCGCACGATATAGAGCGAGCCGGTGTTTTCCGTGATGTCCTTGACGAACGAGCGGTCGATCTTGATCTTGTCGAACGGAAAACACTGCAGGTAGGTCAGCGAGGAATATCCGGTGCCGAAATCATCCATCGCGATGCGGACGCCAAGCGCGCGCAACTGGTGAAGTACGGCAAGCGTCGCTTCCCTGTCGTGCAGCAGGACGGTTTCGGTGATCTCGATCTCGAGCCGGGTCGGATGCAGCCCCGAGGCCCCCAATGCATTGACGATCACCGGCATCAGGCTGGCGCCGCGGAACTGCGCCGCCGAGATATTGACGGCGATATGCAGATGCTCCGGCCATTGCGCCGCCGTGAGGCAAGCCTGCCGGATCACCCATTCGCCCAGCGGGACGATAAAGCCGATCTCTTCCGCCAGCGGAATGAACGTCGCGGGTGAGACCAGACCTTGCTCGGGATGATTCCAGCGGATCAGCGCCTCAAAGCCGCTGATCTCGCTGCTCTCCAGATTCACCACCGGCTGGTAATACAGCTCGAACTCACCCGCGGGCAGCGCCTTCCGCAAATCCTGCTCCATGATGCGGCGGGTTTGCATCTGCTCGTCCATCGCGGACTCGAAGAAGCGGAACGTGCCGCGGCCGTCGCCCTTGGCGCGGTACAGCGCGAGATCGGCATTGCGCAGCAGCTTGTCCGGGGTCAGGCCGTCACCGGGACTGACCGCGATGCCGATGCTGGCGCCAATATTGGCTTGATGGCCGTCGATGTCGTAGGGCTCGCTGATCCATTCGATGATCAGTTGCGCCAGCGAGGTCGCCTCGTTGGGATCGGCGATCGGGGCTTGCACAATGACGAATTCGTCGCCGCCGGTCCGCGCGATAGTGTCGGTCTCGCGCACGAGACCGCGCAGGCGGTCCGCGACGATCTTCAGCAACTTGTCACCGCTGGGATGGCCGAAGGTGTCGTTCACCGCCTTGAACTGGTCGAGGTCGAGATGATGCACTGCCACCATCTGCTTGTCTTGGTAATGGCTCACCGCCTGCTCAAGCCGCTCGTTGAGCAGCGCGCGGTTGGCGAGGTCGGTCAAGGTGTCGTGATGCGCCATGTGCTCGATCTTGACCTCGGCCTGGCGCTGCTCGGTGATGTCCTCATGGGTGGCAACCCAGCCTTGGTCGGGCATCGGCCGATGGCGGATCTTGATGGTCCGCCCGTTCATCAGTTCGACGATGCTGTCCTTGGCTTCATTGGAAACGCCTATTTCCGTACGCCAGCGCACGTACTGCTCTCGCGACATCGCCGGAAAACTTCCCGCTTCATAGCGAAGATCGACGATTTCGGTAAGCGGCGTGCCGGGACCGACGCGGCCAGGCGGAAGGCCGTACATCTCGACAAAGCGATCGTTGCACACGATCAGCTTGTGGTCGGCGTTGAAGAAGCACAGGCCCTGCGACATGTTGTTGATGGCGGTGTCGAACTGGAAGTTTCTGATACGCAGGGCCTCTTCCTGCTCCTTGCCCAGTTCGTATTGCCGCTTGAGGCGCGCGTGAAGTTCCTCGCGCTCGGTGATGTCTTCATGGGTCGCGATCCCGCCGCCATCAGGCAGCGGACGGACGGTGTAGGCGATGATGCGGCCGTCGGTGAATTCCTGGACGGTGGTGTCGAGGGCGATATCGCGCCCGACGCGCTCACGAATATAATCGTCGGGCGCCAGTCGGGTTTTCAGGCCCAGTTTGAGGCGGTGCCGGATCAAATCGCTGGTCGGCGTGCCCGGCTTCACCTGTTCGGGCGTGAGCCCGTACATCTGCATGTAGCGCCTGTTGCAGAAAATGACGTGGCGCTTGCTGTCGAAGATGACGATACCAAGCGAGAGATTGTGGATTGCCTCCTCGAGCCGGGCACTCAACTCGGCCGGCTCCGGGTCAATGGCTAACTGGTCACGATCCGTCATACGTGTCCCCACCCGCGAAACGGCGGTGTCCCTGCTACTGGGAGTTGGCCATTAGAAGCCAAGTGAGGTGAATCGCATCCTTGACCTGCCGCTATTTCCGGCAGGTTCCTTGGAACGCCCTCAACGAAACGTTAATTTCCGACCCTGGGGCGGGCCGGCACACCGGCGAAATACGGAGACCAGCTTTTTGTTTTGACGCGTTTTCTTCACGCGAACCGGTATCCACTTCGCTTGAAAACGCTCTAGTCGACCAGGATGACCCGGATGTCGTTGACATTGGTCAGCGTCGGGCCGGTCTGCAGCAGATCGCCGGTTCTGTCGAAGAACGCGGTGGCGTCGTTATTGTCCAGATAGGCCCTGGGGTCGAGGCCGAGCGATTTCATCTTTGCGAATGTGGACCCGTCGATGACCGCGCCGGCAGGATCGGCGACGCTGCCGGCACCTCCGTCCGCGCCGTCGGTATCGCCGGCCAGTGCCGAGACGTCGGGTATGTCCTTGAGCAATTCGGCCAGCGCCAGCGCGTATTCCTGGTTGGGGCCGCCGCGGCCATTGCCGCGCACGGTGACCGTGAGTTCGCCTCCCGACAGAATGGCGAGGCGCTTGCCTTCGCCGCGGGCCTTCAGCGCGCGCCTTGCGTGTTCGGCGGCGACGTCGCGGGCCTCGCCCTCGAGATCGGCACCGAGCGCGATCACCTCATAGCCGGCATCCCTTGCGATCGCGGCCGCGGCTTCCAGCGACGCCTTCGGCCGTGCGATCAGTTCGAACTGCGCACGCGCGAACGCCGCATCGCCCGGCTTGCAGCTCTCGTTCTTGGGATCGTCGAGCGCGCGGCGAACGGCGTCGTCGATTGCGAGGTTATACTTGGCAACGATGGCACGCGCGTCGGCCAGCGTGGTCGGATCGGGTACGGTCGGCCCGGATGCGATCGCGGAGGGATCGTCGTGCGGCACGTCGGAGATCGCGAGCGTCACGATCTCGGCGCGCTGTCCGGCGCGCGCCAGCCGGCCACCCTTGATCCGCGACAGATGCTTTCTGACGATATTCATCTCGCCGATCGGCGCGCCGGAGCGGAGCAGCGCACGGTTCACCTGCTGCTTCTGCGCGAACGATACGCCGTCGGCCGGCGCGATCCAGTTGGCGGAGCCGCCGCCGGATATCAGCACCAGCAAGAGATCGTCCGCGGTCGCCTGCTGCGCCAGTTGCAGGGTGTCGGAGGCGCCCTGCAATCCGGCCTCGTCCGGCACGGGATGGCCGGCTTCGACCACCCGGATGCGCCGGGTCGGCACGCCGTGACCGTGGCGGGTGGTGGCGATACCCAGGAGCCGCGAAGGCTCCAGTTCGAGCGCGTCGAGATAATGCCGTTCCGCGGCCGCCGCCAGCGCGGCAGCTCCCTTGCCGGCGGCAAGGCAGATCACCCGGCCTTTCGGCACCGGGCGCAAATGCCGGCCGAGCACGACGTCGGGATGCGCAGCGGCGACGGCTGCATCAAAGATCGCGCGCAGGAGAGGGCGTCTGTCGGTCATCGCTGGGTCTTGGTTAGAGGCGGATGGGAAGGCGGTTATCCATCCAATCCGGTCAAAAGAAAACCCCCGCGGGCACAGCCCGCGGGGGTCTCCGGTTTGCCTATCGGCCGATAGGAACTTGCGATCAGTTGGTGGCGTCGCCGCTCAGGACTTCGCCGAACCTGTCCCAGGTTTCGCCCTTGAACTTGACCAGTTGCAAGGACGAGATCGGAGCGAAGTCGGTGGGGCTGGTATTGACCTTGATACCGGGCAACAGGCCGCCAAGTTCGAGGTTCTTGATGTTGGCCGCCTGCTTCATGACGTTTTCGCGTGTCAGGTCGTCGCCGCACTGCTTCAACACATGCACGATGCCTTGCGCGACGGTGTAGCCAAACATCACCGAGCCATCGATCCGGTTACCTTCCGGGAAGTACTTGGCGAGGAATTCGTCGAAGCCCTTCATGCCGGCATCGTCCTTCCATGCCGGATCGGACGTATCCTTGAGGTATTGCGACGAGATGATGTCCTGGCCGGCATCAAAGCCGGCCGGCTTCATCACGGCTCCGATCGACGCCGAAACGTTGTTGAGGAAATGAACCGGCTTCCAGCCGATTTCCGCGTTCTTCTTGATTGCCTGGGCGGCGAATTTCGGCGTGGTGATGTTCACGAATACGTCGGCGCCCGACGATTTGAGCTTGACGATATGCGAGTTGATGGTCGGTTCGGAAACCTCATAGCTTTCCTCCATGACGATCATCGAGCCCTTGGCGCCCAGTCCGTCCTTGAGACCTTTCAGGTAATCCTTGCCGTAATCGTCGTTCTGATAGAGCACGCCGATCTTGGCGTTCGGAAATTGCTTGAGGATGTACTTCGCGTAGATCTGGGTTTCGCTCTGGTAGTTGGGCTGCCAGCCCATGGTCCAGGGGAAGTTCTTGGGATCGTTCCACTTGGTGGCGCCGGTGGCGACGAACAGTTGCGGCACCTTCTTCGAATTCAGGTATTTCTGGATCGCCGAATTCGGCGGCGTGCCGAGCGGATTGAAGACGAACAGCACTTCGTCGCTCTCGACCAGCTTGCGGGCCTGCTCCACCGTCTTCGGCGGGCTGTAGCCGTCGTCATAGCTGATGAAATTGATCTTGCGGCCGTTGATGCCGCCTTCGGCGTTGACCTTCTTGAAGTAGGCTTCTTCGGTCTTGCCGATCACGCCGTAAGCGGAAGCCGGTCCGCTGTAGGGCATGATGTTGCCGATCTTGATTTCGGTATCGGTCGCACCGGTATCATATTTCTTTTGCGCCAGCGCGCCGCTCGAGGATGCAGCGATCAAGCCGAATGCGGTCGAAAGCACCGCGAGTTTTTTGGTAACGGACATTCCGTCTCTCCCTTTTTATTTGCAAATGGTACGTGCCCAGGCCCTAGCCGAAGCTCTTTTTAGCGCGCCGTGACTAGCATTTTGCCGGAATTGTCACAACAAAAAGCCCCCCGCGCTGTGCGCGGGGGGCTGCTTCTTTAGTAGATGGTCTGGTTGGTTAACTAGCCGCCGACGTCGCCGCTAAGCACTTCGCCGAACAGCTCCCAGCCTTCGCCCTTGAACTTCATAAGCTGCAATTGCGAGAGCGGGGCAAAGTCGGTGGCGGAGGTGTTGACCTTGATACCCGGCAGCAGCCCGCCGAGCTCGAGATCCTTGATGCTCGCCGCCTGCTTCATGACGTTCTCGCGGGTGAGGTTGTCGCCGCAGTTCTTCAGCACGTGCACGAGGCCCTGGGCGACGGTATAGGCGTACATCACCGAGGCGTCGGCGCGGTTGGCTTCCGGATAGTATTTATCCAGGAACTGGTTCCAGGCGATCATCCCGGCATCCTTCTCCCACTTCTTGTCGGTGGGATCCTTGAGGTAGTTGGAGGAGATGATGTCCTGGGCGTTTTCGAAACCGGCCGGCTTCATCACGCTGCCGATCGAGGCCGAGACGTTGTTGAGGAAGTGCGCCGGCTTCCAGCCGATCTCGTTCATCTTCTTGATCGCCTGCGCCGCGAATTTCGGCGTGGTGACGTTGAAGAACACGTCGGCACCCAGCGACTTCAGCTTGACGATGTTGGAATCGATGGTCGGCTGCGTAACTTCGTAGCTCTCCTCGACGATGATCATCGACGCCGCTTTGGCGCCAAGGCCGTCCTTCAGGCCCTTGACGTAATCCTTACCGTAGTCGTCGTTCTGGTAAAGGATCGCGATCTTGCCGTTCGGATGGTTCTTCAGAATGTATTTTGCGTAGATCTGCGACTCGCTCTGGTAGTTGGGCTGCCAGCCCATCGTCCAGGGGAATTCCTTCGGATCGTTCCACTTGGTGGCGCCGGTCGCGACCAGCAGTTGCGGCACCTTCTTGGTGTTCAGGTATTTCTGGATCGCCGAGTTCGGCGGCGTGCCCAGCGGGTTGAACACCAGAAGCACCTCGTCGCTCTCGACCAGCTTGCGCACCTGCTCCACCGTCTTGGGCGGGCTGTAGGCGTCGTCGTAGGAGACGAAGTTGATCTTGCGGCCGTTGATGCCGCCTTCGGCGTTGATCTTCTTGAAGTAGGCTTCCTCGGTCTTGCCGATCACCCCGTAGGCGGAAGCCGGTCCGCTATAGGGCATGATGTTGCCGATCTTGATCTCGGTGTCGGTTGCGCCGACATCGTATTTTTTCTGAGCGAATGAAGCGGTGCTGGTTAAGGCAAACAATGCGAGGGCAGCCGAAAAGGCTCCCAGCCGCAAATTGATAACGGGCATTCTGATCTCCCTGGATCACGGTTGATGTGTCGTTTTTTCTTGATTGGATGCACTTGCTGGCTCCTGGTCCGCATTGAATACCTTTCCCCTTCTGCCAGCAACAAAAAGCCCTCCGCGACAGTGTCGCGGAGGGCTTCTTTTTTAGTCGGATCCGTTCGGGCAGTTGCCCGTGGCGCGGAATATTAACCTGGGTGCGGTGTTCGCCGCCGATGCTGCCGCCGAACGGCTGCCGCTCCTGGGCAGTTAACCCTTTCTGAGCTTTCCGATCATGTGCTGCGCAATCATCGCCACCTGCCGTGCACCATGCGGCACCAGGAAGATGACAAGGAACAGCAGCACGCCGAACACCGCGCCCGAGAGACCCTTGGAAATATGCTCTGCGATGTTGGGCACGAAGATGATGAAGGCGCTTCCGACGATCGATCCCGGCAACCAGCCGACGCCGCCGACCACCATGCCGAGGAACAGCGAGATCGCCAGCGTGATGGTGTAGCCGTCCGGCGCCACGAACTGCACGGCGATGGCGCCTAGCCCGCCGGCAACGCCGGTGATGCCGGCGCTGACGCCGAACGCCAGCGTCTTGTACAGCGCGACGTCGACGCCCATGGCGGAAGCCGCGATTTCGTTGTCGCGGATCGCCATGAAGGCGCGGCCGGAACGCGACCGCAGCAGGTTGACGGAGGCGATATAGATCCCGATCGAGATCACCAGCGTGAAGTAATACAGCCACATGTCCTGCCCCATCGGCAGGCCGAATGGCGCATCGGGCTTGGTGACGACGAGGCCCTGCACGCCGCCGGTCCAGTGCTCGAAGAAGCCGAGCTTCAGCAATTGCGGCATGGCGACCGCGAGCGCGAAGGTTGCCAGGGCGAGGTACACGCCGCTCAACCGCAGCGCCGGCTTGCCGAACAGGAATCCGAAGCCAAAGCAGATGATCCCGGCGATCGGCAGCGTCAGCGCATAGTTCATGCCGACATGTTCCATCAGGATCGCCGATGTATAGGCGCCGACCGCGTAGAACGCGCTCTGGCCGAGCGAGAACTGGCCGCTGCCGCCGGTCAGGATGTTCAGCGCGAGGACCGCAAGCGCGTAGATCAGGAGCATCGTCATCTGGAAGATGATGAAGTTCTTGACGAGCATCGGTGCGATGACCAGCGCGGCCAGCACCGTCAGCGAGGTGCCGAGGCCCAGCGTCATGGCTCGCTTCGGAACGGCCTCGACAGCCGGATGTTCGACGACTTCTTCGACAGCGCTCATGATCAAACTCGCTTCACGATGGGCCGGCCCAACAGCCCGGCTGGTTTGACGACCAATACGGTGATGATCAGCGCAAGCGCGATCGGCAGCTTCAACTCGTTACCGACGCCGGGGATGTAGGTCCCGGCGAGGTTCTCGAACACACCGACCAGGAAGCCGCCGAGCACGGCGCCGAGCGGCGAGGTCAGGCCACCGAGCACGGCCGCGGCAAATCCGTAGATCAGCACGCCGCCCATCATGTTCGGCTCGAGGAACACCACGGGTGCGATCAGGATGCCGGCGATCGCGCCGATCGCGGATGCCATTCCCCAGCCCAGCGCGATCATCCAGGAGGTGTTGACGCCGACCAGCCGCGCCGATTCAGGCAGCGCCGCGGCCGCGCGCATCGCAAGACCGATCCGCGTGAACTGGAAGAAGACGTAGAGCGCGATCAGCAGCAGCACGGTGACGCCGATCATGCCGGCCTGGTGGGTCGAGATCAGCTGGCTGCCGAGGAACGGCGAGGATCCGAACGGCGTCGGATACTGCTTGATGGTAAAATCCCAGATCAACCCGGCCACGCTGTTGACGATCGCGAACAAGGCGATGAAGCCGGCGACGTTGGTCAGGATCGGGGCCTTGGCGAGCGGCTTGAACAGCAGCCGTTCGATGACGATGCCGCCGGCAAAGGAGATGATCAGCGTGGCAAGGAAAGCCCACCAGTACGGTATGCCCCACTGCATCAGCTGCCAGGAGATGAAGGTCGAAAACATCGCCATTTCGCCCTGGGCGAAATTAAGATGGTCGATCGCCTGGTAGATCATCACAACGGCGAGCGCCATACAGGCATAGATCGCGCCTGTGGCAATGCCGGCCAGGACTTGGTTGGTAAATAGTTCCACGGCCGTACTCCTCAGTAGCCCAGATAGGATTTGCGGACGTCTTCGTTGGTCGCGATGTCCTTGGCGTCGCCCGACATCACGATCCGTCCGGTTTCGATCACATAGGCCTGGTCGGCAAGCTCCAGCGCCAGTTGCGCATTCTGTTCCACCACCAGGATGGTGACCTTGTCTTCACGGTTGATCTTGCCGAGGATCTTGAACAGGTCGCGCACGATCAGCGGCGCGAGGCCGAACGACGGCTCGTCCAGCAGCATCAGCCGCGGCCGCAGCATCAGCGCACGCGCGACCGCGAGCATCTGCTGCTCGCCGCCCGACAGCGTGCCGGCCTGCTGGGTGTGGCGTTCCTTCAGCACCGGGAAATGCGCGTACATGCGCTCGATGTCGGAGACGATGCCGGCCCGGTCCTTGCGGGTGATGGCGCCGAGCTGCAGGTTCTCCTCCACCGTCAGGGTGGTGAAGGTGCCGCGGCCCTGCGGCACATGCGCAATGCCGAGGCGGACGACGTTCTCGGTCGATTTGCCGGAGAGCGGCTTGCCCTCGAATTCGATCGCGCCGGTCGAGCGCACCATGTTGCAGATCGCCCGCAACGTGGTGGTCTTGCCGGCGCCGTTGGCGCCGAGCAGCGTGGTGAGCGAGCCTTCGTTGAGGGCGAAGGAGAGGCCGTGAAGGGCCTGGACCTGGCCGTAATAGGCGCGGAGGTCCTTGACGTTGAGCATCGCGGTCATTGGTCCTTGCTCCCCAGATAGGCTTTGATGACATCCGGGTCGGCCTGAACCTGGGCCGGTGTTCCCTCGGCGAGCTTGCGGCCGAAGTTGAGTGCGACGACGTGGTCGGCGATCGACATCACGAGGCCCATGTGATGCTCGACCAGCAGCACGGTCATGTGCCGCTCGTCGCGGATGCGCCTGATCAGGTCGCCGAGTACATGGACTTCTTCGTGGTTGAGGCCGCCGGCCGGTTCGTCGAGCAGCAGGATTTTTGGATCCGCCGCCAGGGCGCGCGCCAGTTCGACGCGCTTCTGGGTGCCGAACGGCAGGCCGGACACCACGGTATGGGCGACGTCCTCGAGATGGAGATAGGCGAGAATCTCCTGAACCTTTTTGTTGATCTCGGCTTCGCCGCGGCGGACCCAGGCGAGCTTGATCGAGTCCGAAATGATGTCGCTGGAAGAGCGCGAGTGGCAACCGACGCGGACGTTGTCCAGCACCGAGAGATTGGGGAACAGCGCGACGTTCTGGAAGGTGCGGCCGATGCCGATCTCGGCGATGCGATGCGGCGGCCGCGTCAGGATGCTGGCGCCTTCCATCAGGATGTCGCCGGAACTCGGCTGATAGAGCCGCGACAGGCAATTAAACAGCGTGGTCTTGCCGGCGCCGTTCGGTCCGATCAGGCCGAGGATTGCACCCTTGTGCATGTCAAACGACACGCCATTGAGCGCGATGATGCCGCCGAACACGACGCTGACGTCGCGAACCGCGAGCAGGGGAGCATTGCCCTGCGCGAGCTGGGCCTGCGTCATCTCGTTGCGCCCACAAGACCTGTGGCGCGCGCGTCGCCCTGCAAATCCCTTCGCCGGACGCCATGACGATGGCTATCTGATCCCCTCAGCAACACGTGCAACCCTCCCTCCTGCTTTAGCTTTTTTGTTTTCGTCTTTTTTTAAAGGCGGCGCCACGCCACCCAGGGCCGCCTCGATGTTCCTTACCATCGCGACCAGACGAGGTCCAATATCGTTCATCAAACGGTCTTCCGTAAAGCGGAATGCCGGAGCGCCACAATTGAAGGCATACGGTCCGGTTCCGTCATTCAGTTTGAGCCCGACGCCGACCGCCGCGACGTCGTTCTGCCATTCACCCGCCGAAATGGTAAAGCCATAGCGCGCTACCGTTTCGCCGGAGCGCTCGATGCCGTCACGCAGCTTCGGCCAGCGGCTGCCGTAATGGTCGCGCAGTTCGCGCAACAAAGCGACACGATCGTCCGGTGGCAGTGCCCAGATATACGCACGACCCATCGCCGTGGTTGCAATCGGTATCCGCGAACCGACGTCGAGCTGCACGCCGAGCGTCAGCCCGTTACGGCTCTGGCCGAAATAGATCATGCTGGTGCGGTCACGGCCGCCGACCGCCACCGCGCCGCCGGTCTCGCGCATCACCTCTTCGCGGTAGGCTTCGGACAGATGCCGAACCCCGAGATTGGCCAGCGCGGCATACCCCAGCGCCATGGCTGACGGCGCAAGCTGATACTTCTCGAAGCGGGGAACAGGTGTAAGATAGCCCAGCTTGGTCAACGTGTAGGTCAGCCGGGAAATGGTTGGCTTTGGCAAATTCGTACGGGCCGCGATCTCTTGATTGCCAAGAAGCCCGTCGTTGGGATGAAATGCGCGCAACACATCAAGGCCGCGGGAAAGCGCGACGACGAAACTGCGATCGGTCGCCACTTTCTTGGCTGGACGCTTCATTCCCTGCTGCTTTTCAGTCCTCGTTGACAAGGCACGTGCTTCAAAATAACCCTCCGTGTCAAGATGTGGAATTTAATTTCGCACTGCGAAATTGGTGCGATCGTAGCTGCTGAACGCAAGAAGCAACCAAGAACAAGTACGCAAGGGAGAGTCTCGTGAACGAAGTGGTCAAACTCGAACGTCGTGACGCCATCGCCATCGTTACGGTTGACAGCCCTCCGGTGAATGCGCTGAGCGCCGCCGTGCGCGGCGGCATTTTCGAATGCATGAAAGCGGCGATCGCCGATCCGGAAGTAAAGGCGATCGTGCTGACCTGCGGTGGCCGCACCTTCATTGCCGGTGCCGACATCACCGAATTCGGCAAGCCGCCGAAGCCGCCCGGCCTGCATGAAGTGCTGGTCGCGATGGAGAACTCGGCGAAGCCGATCATTGCCGCCATTCATGGCACCGCGCTTGGCGGCGGTCTCGAAGTGGCCCTGGCATGCCACTACCGCGTCGCCACCAAGGAGGCGCGGCTCGGCCTGCCCGAAGTGAAGCTCGGCCTGCTGCCGGGCGCCGGCGGCACCCAGCGCCTGCCGCGCGCGGTCGGCCCCGAACTCGCCGTCAAGATGATCGTCGGCGGCGATCCGATCTCTGCGGCCGATGCGCTCAAGAACGGCCTGATCGAGGAGATCGTCGAAGGTCCGGCGTCGGGCGGCGAAGCCTTTGCCCGAAAGGTGCTGGCCGAGAAGCGCCCGCTGCGCAAGCTGCGCGACGATGACTTCGAAGCTCGCGGCCGCCAGAGCCGATCGCTCGATCTTCACCAATGCCGTTGCCGCGCTGACCAAGAAGGCGCGCGGGCTGGAAGCCCCGTTCGCGGCGGCCGACGCGGTCGGCGCCGCCATCGATCTGCCCTTCGACGAAGGCTTGAAGAAGGAGCGCGAAGGGTTCCTCAAGCTGATGTCGAGCGATCAGTCCAAGGCGCAGCGCTATGCCTTCTTCTCGGAGCGCGAGGCCGCCAAGATCGCGGGCGTGCCCGATGGCACCAAGCCGCGCAAGGTCGACCGCGTCGCCATCATCGGCGCCGGCACCATGGGCGGCGGCATTGCGATGTCGTTTGCCAATGCCGGTATCCCCGTCACGCTGATCGAGACCGGCGAGGAGCAGCTCAAGCGCGGCATGGGCGTGATGCAGAAGAACTACGAGGCCACCGCGGCGCGCGGCGGCATCCCGGCGGATGCGCCGGCCAAGCGCATGGGCCTGATCACCGGCGTGGTCGGCATCGAAAACGTCAAGGACGCTGACTTGGTGATCGAGGCTGTGTTCGAGACCATGGCGATCAAGAAGGAAGTGTTCGAAAAGCTCGATAAGTACGCCAAGCCCGGCGCGGTGCTGGCTTCCAACACCTCCTATCTCAACATTGACGAAATCGCGAAGTCGACCAAGCGTCCGCAGGACGTGCTCGGCATGCACTTCTTCTCGCCTGCCAATGTCATGAAGCTGTGCGAGATCGTGCGCGCCGACAAGACCGCGCCGGACGCGCTGACCACGGCCGTTGCTGTTGCGCGAAAAATCGCAAAGGTGCCGGCGGTGGTCGGCGTCTGCGACGGCTTTGTCGGCAACCGCATGCTGGCCCAGCGCGGCAAGCAGTCGGAAAAGCTGCTGTTCGAAGGCGCATTGCCGCAGCAGGTCGATGCCGTCGTGACCAAGTTCGGCATGCCGATGGGACCGTTCGCGATGGGCGATCTCGCCGGCCTCGATATCGGCTGGCGCTCGCGCAAGGACCGCGGCATCAAGTCGGAAATCGCCGACGCGCTGTGCGAAGCCGGCCGCTTCGGCCAGAAGACCGGCAAGGGCTATTACAAATATGAAGGCGGGTCGCGCGCGGCGCTGCCCGATCCCGAGGTCGAAAAGCTGATCGACGAGACCCTGTTGCGTCTCGGCCGCAAGAAGCGCGTGGTCAGCGACGAGGAAATCCTCGAACGCATGATGTACCCGATGATCAACGAGGGTGCGCGCATCCTCGAAGAGGGCATCGCGGCGCGTCCGAGCGACATCGACGTGATCTGGCTCTATGGCTATGGCTGGCCGATCTACCGCGGCGGCCCGATGTTCTATGCCGACCAGGTCGGCCTCAAGCACATCGCCGACCGGTTGTCGTACTACGCCAAGGAGACCAACGATCCCTCGCTGGAGCCCTCGCCGCTGCTCAAGCGGCTCGCCGCCGAGGGCGGCACCTTTGCGTCGATGGCGGCGAAGTCGAAAGCGGCTTGATGGGCCTCAACTCTAACCGATCGTCATTCTCCGATGCGCAATTGCGCATCGTAGATGCGCCGCAAGGCGCAGGCCCGGAATCCATAACCACGATCGGGAGTATGGATTCCGGGCTCGCGCTCCGCGCGCCCCGGAATGACGACTTGGGGCGCTGAAGGCATCCATGACTCATCCCGGCGAACAGTTTTATCCGCAAGGCGTCCGCTGGGACGAGCCGATCGATCGCGGCACGCTGCCGGATTTGTTGTCGACGGCGGCGTCCGAATATGGCGAGCGGCCCGCGATCGAGTTCCGCGACCGGCCGATCAGCTACAGGCAGCTGGAAGACCGGGTCGAGACCGCAGCCGGCGCTTTTCTGCGTGCCGGCTACGGCAAGAATACTTCGGTCGCGCTGTTCCTCGGCAATACGCCGGATCACCCCGTCAATTTCTTCGGCGCGCTGAAGGCAGGCGCCCGCATCGTGCATCTGTCGCCGCTCGACGGCGAGATCGCGCTGTCGCACAAGCTGTCCGATTCCGGCGCGCGCGTGCTGGTCACCAGCAACCTCGCCACGCTGTTGCCGACCGCGCTGAAGTTTCTCGACAAGGGTCTGCTCGATCGCCTGATCGTTTGCGAGGACGACGATTGGGGCAAGGCCGGTACGCCGCAAACGGCGCTGCCCGACAATCCCGCTGTTATCACCTACAAGCAATTCATCGACGGTGCGGCAAAACCGGCGCAATGGCCGCAGATGAGCGCCGATGATGTCGCGCTGCTGCAATATACCGGCGGCACCACCGGCCTGCCGAAGGGCGCGATGCTGAGCCACGGCAATCTCACCGCGGCGGTGTCGGTCTACGACGTCTGGGGCCGGCCGACGCGCGCCGAGCGCAACGCGATCGAGCGCGTGATCTGCGTGCTGCCGTTGTTCCACATCTACGCGCTGACGGTGGTGCTGCTCTCCAGCCTCCGCCGCGGCAACCTGATCTCGCTGCACCAGCGTTTTGACGTCGAAGCCGTGATGCGCGACATCGAGGTCAAGCGCGCTACCTATTTCCCTGGCGTCCCCACCATGTGGATCGCAATCGCCGCGCTCCCCGATCTCGACAAGCGCGATCTCTCCTCGCTGGTCAGCGTCGGCTCCGGCGGCGCGCCGCTGCCGGTCGAGGTCGCACGGATCCTGGAGCACAGGGTCGGCATGAAGCTGAAGAGCGGCTGGGGCATGACCGAAACCTGTTCGCCCGGCACCGCGCATCCCAAGGAAGGGCCCGACAAGCCCGGCTCGATCGGACTGATGCTGCCGGGCATCGAGATGGATGTCGTCGCGCTCGACGATCCCAAGAAGCTGATGCCGGTGGGCGAGGTCGGCGAAATCCGCATCCGCGGGCCGAACGTCACAAAAGGCTACTGGAACCGGCCGCAGGAAACCGCCGAAGCCTTTGTCGGCGACCGTTTTCTCACCGGCGACATCGGCTACATGGACGCCGACGGCTATTTCTACCTGGTCGACCGCAAGAAGGACATGATCATCTCCGGCGGCTTCAACGTCTATCCGCAGATGATCGAGCAGGCGATCTACACCTATCCGTCGGTGCAGGAAGTGATCGTGATCGGGATTCCCGACGCTTACCGCGGCGAGGCGGCAAAGGCTTTTATCACCCTGCGCGCGGGGGCTGCGCCGTTCACGGCCGACGAGCTCCGTGCGTTCCTCGCCGGCAAGCTCGGCAAGCATGAGCTGCCTGCGGAGGTCGAGTTCGTCAAGGAATTGCCGCGCACGCCGGTCGGCAAACTCTCGCGTCATGAATTGCGTCAACAGCAGCCTTCGCCGCAGACCAAGAGACAAATCGCGTAAGCAAGAGTTTTCGTTCATTCGCTTCAGCAGGAGGATCCGATGGATCTCGCTTTTACCAAGGAAGAAATGGCGTTTCGTGAGGAAGTGCGTGCGTTCTTCCGGGACAACGTGCCGCCGGATACGCGGAAGAAAATGGTCGAGGGCCGTCATCTGTCCAAGGATGACATGATCACCTGGTGGCGCATCCTGAACAAGAAGGGCTGGGGCGTCTCGCACTGGCCGAAGGAGCATGGCGGCACCGGCTGGAGCTCGGTGCAGCACTACATCTTCAACGAAGAGCTGCAGATGCATCCGGCGCCGGCGCCGCTCGCCTTCGGCGTCAGCATGGTCGGCCCCGTCATCTACACCTTCGGCAATGAGAAGCAGAAGAAGCAGTATCTGCCGCGCATCGCCAATGTCGATGACTGGTGGTGCCAGGGCTTCTCCGAGCCCGGCTCCGGATCGGACCTCGCTTCGCTGAAGACCAAAGCCGAACGCAAGGGCGACAAATACATCATCAACGGCCAGAAGACCTGGACCACGCTGGCGCAGCACGCCGACATGATCTTCTGCCTGTGCCGCACCGACACCAATGCCAAGAAGCAGATGGGCATCTCCTTCATCGTGTTCGACATGAAGTCGAAGGGCGTCACCGTGCGCCCGATCGAAACCATCGACGGCGGCCATGAGGTCAACGAGGTCTTCTTCGACGATGTCGAGGTGCCCGTGGAGAATTTGATCGGCGAGGAGAACAAGGGCTGGGATTACGCAAAATTCCTGCTCGGCAACGAGCGCACCGGCATCGCCCGCGTCGGTGTTTCCAAGGAGCGGCTGCGCCGCATCAAGGATCTTGCTTCCAAGGTCGAGTCCGGCGGCAAGCCGGTGCTTGAGGACCAGGGTTTCCGCGAAAAACTCGCCGCCGTCGAGATCGAGCTGAAGGCACTCGAGCTGACGCAGCTTCGCGTCGTCGCCGACGAGAACAAGCACGGCAAGGGCAAGCCCAATCCGGCTTCCTCGGTGTTGAAGATCAAGGGTTCGGAGATCCAGCAGACCACCACCGAGCTTCTGATGGAAGTAATCGGCCCGTTCGCCGCGCCCTATGACGAGCATGGCGACGACGGCTCCAACGAAACCATGGACTGGACCGCGCAGATCGCGCCCAGCTACTTCAACAACCGCAAGGTCTCGATCTACGGCGGCTCCAACGAGATCCAGCGCAACATCATCACCAAGGCGGTGCTGGGGCTGTAACCTCACACTGTCATGCCCGGGCTTGTCCCGGGCATCCACGTTCTTGTTTACGAAAGTCGTGGATGGCCGGGTCAAGCCCGGCCATGACGACATAGATGCCGGGAAAGTAGAGAAAATGGATTTTGATTTGTCCGAGGAGCAGCGGCTTCTCAAGGAAAGCGTCGACGGTCTCCTCAACAACTCCTACGACTTCGATGCGCGCAAGAAATACGCGAAAGAAAAAGGCGGCTGGAGCAAGGCTGTTTGGGGCAAGCTCGCCGAGCAGGGCCTGCTGGGCTTGCCCTTTGCCGAAGCCGATGGTGGCTTTGGCGCCGGTGCGGTCGAGACCATGATCGTGATGGAAGCGCTCGGCAAGGCGATGATGCTGGAGCCCTATCTGCCGACGGTCGTGATCGCTGGCGGCTTCTTGCGCCACGGCGCCTCCGATGCGCAGAAGGCCGCCCATATCCCTGCTATCATCGACGGCAGCAAGACCTTTGCCTTTGCGCAGCTCGAGAAGAATTCGCGCTACGACCTGTCCGACGTCGCCACCACGGCGAAGAAGAAGGGCGATGGCTGGGTCATCGACGGTGAAAAATTCGTCGTGCTCAACGGCGAGAACGCCGACACCTTTATCGTCACCGCGCGCACCAAGGGCAGCCAGCGTGACAAAAGCGGCATCGGCGTGTTTTTGGTGCCTGCGAACGCAAAGGGCATCACCCGAAAGGGCTATCCGACCCAGGACGGGCTGCACGCGGCCGACGTCACCTTCACCGGCGTCGAGGTCGGCGCGGATGCTGCGATCGGCGATCCCGCGGACAGCCTCGCCTTGATCGAGCGCGTGGTTGACGAAGCCCGCACCGCGCTCTGTGCCGAGGCGGTCGGTGCGATGGATGAATCGCTCAAGACCACCGTCGAATATCTCAAGACGCGAAAGCAGTTCGGCGTGCCGATCGGCAGTTTCCAGACCCTGCAGCACCGCGCCGCCGACATGTTCGTGGCGCTGGAGCAGGCCCGCAGCATGTCGATGTTCGCCACCATGGCGGCCGATTTCGATAACGCCAAGGAGCGGGCCACCGCGGTGGCCGCCGCCAAAGTGCAGATCGGAAAGTCGCTGAAATTCGTCGGCCAGCAGTCGATCCAGCTTCACGGCGGTATCGGCATGACCCAGGAAGCCAAGATCGGCCACTACTTCAAACGGCTGACCATGATCGAAAACACCTTTGGCGACACCGAATATCATCTCCGCCGCGTCACCGACGCGGGGGGATTGATCTAAGTCCCTCCTCTCGTCATTCCGGGGCGCCGCGCAGCGGCGAACCCGGAATCCATAACCACGATAATGCGTATGGATTCCGGGCCTGCGCCTTGCGGCGCATCCCGGAATGACGAATCTAGAAAAGTGCAGGCGGAGCAACCAATAATGAAAAACACCCCGTTCGATCTCACCGGCAAGGTCGCCATCATCACCGGCTCGAGCCGCGGCATCGGCCGCTCCTCCGCCGAACTGCTGGCAAAGCTCGGCGCCAAGGTGGTGATCTCCAGCCGCAAGGCCGACGCCTGCAAGGAAGTCGCCGACGGCATCAACAAGGCGGGCGGAAATGCCCACGTCATCCCCTGCAACATCTCGCGCCGCGAGGAAGTCGAGGCGTTGATATCGGGCACGACAAAACACTACGGCAAGGTCGATATCCTCGTCTGCAACGCCGCGGTGAATCCCTATTACGGCCCGCTGCTCGACATCAAGGACGAGGCCTTCGACAAGATCATGGGCAGCAACGTCAAGAGCAACATCTGGCTCTGCGCGCTGGCAATCCCGCAAATGGCCGAACGCGGCAATGGCTCCGTCGTCATCATCTCCTCGATCGGCGGCTTGCGCGGCTCCACCGTGATCGGCGCCTACGGGATTTCCAAGGCGGCGGATTTCGCGCTGTGCCGCAGCCTCGCCAGCGAATGGGGCCCGAAGGGCGTGCGCGTCAATTGCGTGGCGCCGGGCCTGGTGAAAACCGATTTCGCCCGCGCGCTGTGGGAAGACCCGGAAAACCTCAAGCGCCGCACCGCCACCACGCCGCTCCGCCGCATCGGCGAACCCGACGAGATCGCAGGTGCGGTGGCCTATCTCGCTTCCGATGCCTCCACCTTCATGACCGGCCAGACCATCGTGGTCGACGGCGGTGTGACGACAGCGTCGGTGTAGCGCTTATCCCTCCCCCCTTGTGGGGAGGGTGGCGCGCAGCGCCGGGTGGGGGTAGCGCGCGGCAGCGCGCTTGAAATGCCTTGCTTCAACCTAGCTTACAGCATCGGGGTTACCCGCTTTTTCGCGCACTGCCGTGCGCAACCCCCACCCGTCACATCGTTCGCTCCGCTCACGCTGTGCCACCCTCCCCACAAGGGGGGAGGGATAGAGCATCGCCGCCGCGGATATTGACGAACGATCCCCAATCCGCTGTCCTAACCCGGACACATCACAAGAAACCATCCGGGAAGACGCACCATGTCCTTCGTTCTGGCCATCGATCAGGGCACCACATCCACGCGCGCGATCGTGTTCCGCAATGACATCTCGATCGCAGCCACCGCGCAGCAGGAATTCCCGCAGCATTTTCCGGCGTCGGGCTGGGTCGAGCACGAGCCGGAAGACATCTGGAATTCGACCATCGCGACCTGCCGCGAGGCGCTAAAGAAGGCCGGCGTCACCGCAAAAGACATCGCCGCCATCGGCATCACCAACCAGCGCGAAACCACCGTGGTGTGGGACCGCGCGACGGGAAAGGCCGTGCACCGCGCCATCGTCTGGCAGGACCGCCGCACCGCCGACATCTGCGCGAAACTCAAGGCCGAGGGCCACGAGCCCACGATCACGGCCAATACCGGCCTGATCATCGATCCCTATTTCTCCGGCACCAAGGTGGCGTGGATTCTCGATCACGTCCCCGGCGCGCGCGAGCGCGCGGAACGCGGCGAGTTGATGTTCGGCACCGTCGATTGCTACCTGCTGTGGCGGCTGACCGGCGGCAAGGCGCACGCGACCGATGCCACCAATGCCTCGCGCACGCTGCTGTTCAACATCCACACTGGCGAGTGGGACGACGAGTTGTTGAAAATCCTGCGCGTGCCGCGCTCGATGCTGCCGGAGGTAAAGGATTCTTCCGCCGATTTCGGCGACAGCGTGCCGGAACTGCTCGGCGGCAGCATCATGATCGCAGGCATCGCCGGCGACCAGCAGGCCGCCACCATCGGCCAGGCCTGTTTCGAGCCCGGCATGATCAAGTCGACCTACGGCACCGGCTGTTTTGCGCTGCTCAACACCGGCACGACGCCGGTCGCCTCGAAGAACAAGCTGCTCACCACAATCGCCTATCAGCTCGGGGGAAAGCGCACCTACGCGCTGGAAGGCTCGATCTTCGTCGCCGGCTCCGCGGTGCAATGGCTGCGCGACGGCTTAGGGATCATCAAGCAGGCCGCCGAGACCGGCCCGCTCGCGGACAAGTCGGACGCCATGCAGAGCGTCTACCTCGTGCCGGCCTTCGTCGGCTTGGGCGCGCCGTACTGGAATCCGAATGTGCGCGGCGCGCTGTTCGGCCTCACCCGCAACACCGGCCCCGCCGAACTCGCCCACGCCGCGCTGGAGATCGTTTGCTACCAGACCTTTGACTTATGGGCTGCGATGCGCGCCGACTGGCCGGACGCGTCCGCGGCGAAAACCGTGCTGCGCGTCGACGGCGGCATGACCGCCTCGGACTGGACCATGCAGCGCCTCGCCGACTTGCTCGATGCGCCGGTCGACCGCCCCATGATCCAGGAAACCACCGCGCTCGGCGCCGCCTATCTCGCCGGCCTCAACGCCGGCGTCTATCCCGAGCCCGCAAAATTCGCCGACAACTGGCGGCTGGAGCGCCGCTTCAAGCCCGCGATGAGCAAGGCGACACGGGAGCGCAAGCTGGCAGGGTGGGCGCGGGCGGTGAAGGGCGTGCTGGCGAGCGATGAGGGGGCGTGATGACACAAAGCGTCGTCGGCCAAAGGCCGCTCAAGGAACAACTTGCCGGGGCTTGGACCCTTGTTTCATGGGAGCAGACGAACGCGGACGGCAGCAAGTTGCAGCAGTTTGGCACGAATCCAAAGGGGTTCGCCTTCTTCGATACGGCCGGTCACTACATCATTTCGGTCATGCGCTCGGATCAAGCCAACTACCAGATCGATAACTTCGGCCAGATTGCGCAAATCTCGGCGGAGGAAGCAAAAGCCACGGCACTGGGGACCATCACATATTTCGGCTCATATTCGGTCAACGAGACGGACCGCGCCATGACCATCCATATCGAAGCCAGCTCTTTCCCCAACTGGAACGGAACCGATCAGAAGCGGCTTTTCGAGATCAGTCAGGATCAACTGAAATTGACCGTGCGCCCGCCGCGCGGCGGGCATGTCGATGTCCTGTGGAAGCGAGCGAGTTGATCCTGATGTATCGTATCGGATTGTTCGCCTTCAACGACAGCGATTAGAGCGATGACCCTCCCCGACGGCTATTCCGATGTTCCTGCCGGCAAGATCGCCTGTGTCGTCACGCATCTGGAGATGACCGAACGCCCGGTGCTGCCGCCCGATCCCGCTGATACATGGACGCTGCGCAAGGTCGATACGCCTGGCCTCGACTGGTTTCGAAAACTCTATCTTCGCGTCGGCGAGGAATGGCTGTGGTTCTCGCGCGTGCAGATGAGCGATGCGGAGCTGGCCGCGATCATTCATTCGCCGCTGGTGGAAGTGTACGCGCTGGTGCAGGACGGAAGCGACGAGGGTCTGCTTGAACTCGACTTCCGCAAGCCCGGCCAGTGCGAACTCGCCTTCTTCGGCGTCACCGCAAAACTGATCGGCAGCGGCGCCGGGCGCTTTATGATGAACCGCGCGCTGGAGCTGGCGTGGTCGCGGCCGGTGACGCGGGTCTGGGTGCATACCTGCACCTACGATCATCCGTCCGCGGTTTCGTTCTACCAGCGCGCGGGCTTTCGCCCGTTCCGGCGGCAGATCGAGGTGGAGGACGATCCGCGCCTCGACGGCACCGCGCCGCGCGATGTGGCAAGGCATGTGCCGATTATTGAGTAGCGAAGCGCGGCCCGCTTTGTATACTTGCCGTCGTCACCCGCGAAGGCGGGTGACCCAGTATTCCAGAGACCAACAATAGAGCCGAAACACCGCGGCGTACTGGATACCCCGCTTTCGCGGAGTATGACGGGTGCAATCTGCGGCTCGCGCCAGAGGCCAACTCATGTTTCTCATCGGCCAATACGACTCCCCGTTCGTCCGCCGCGTCGCGATCGCGCTGCGGCTTTATGGCATCGGCTTCGAACACCGGCCGTGGTCGACCTTTGGCGATGCCGACAGGATCGCGCCGTATAATCCGCTGCGGCGGGTGCCTACGCTGGTGCTGGAGGGCGGCGAGGCGCTGATCGAGAGCACGGCGATCCTGGATTATCTGGACGAGACGGTCGGGCCGGGCAAGGCAATGAATTTCGCGCACGGGCCGGATCGGCGAAAACAGTTGCGGATCATCGCGCTGGCGACCGGGCTCGGCGACAAGTCGGTCAGCCTTGTCTACGAGCGCGTGCTGCGCAAGGAGCAGCTAAAACTGTGGGTCGAGCGCTGCGAGGCGCAGATTTCCGGCGTGTTCGAGGTGCTGGAGCAGGAACGCGCCGCGGTGAAGACGCCGTACTGGTTCGGCGAACGCATCGGGCATTCCGATATCGCGGTCGCCTGCGTGCTGCGCTTCACCGGCGAGGCGCATCCGGCGCTGCTGTCAGCCGCGCGCCATCCGGCGCTGACTGCGCATGCCGCGCGCTGCGAGGCGCTGCCGCCGTTCCGGGAAATCGTGCAGCCGCTTGCGCCGCCGAGCGGGGATTGAGGTTGTCGCAGCGCCGCACCACGCTCATCCGTGAGGAGCCGCGAAGCGGCGTCTCGAAGGATGGCCGCGCACGTCGCTTCGCATTCCGGCGCGTGCGAGCGCTACCCGCCATCCATCACGATGGGGATGGATCAGCGGGCCTGCGCTAAGCGGCGCATCCCGGAGACGAGAGGATGTGGCAAATCCACACGTCGGGCAAATCACTTCTGATTTTCAGAAATCATGTCAAGCCCCCGAAGCAAAAATATTCCGCTGGTCACGTCGGGCAAATCACTGGCATCAGTCGCGCCATCCTTGGCCCGCACGAGGGGCGTTTCGCGATCGTCACGATGCGTTGGGCCGGGGATGCGATGGACGCTTTTGTTCAGGTGCGCGCGAGCGTGCAGACGACTGGACGAGGGCGTACGGCGAAGTCGTGTGGTCCTGACGCCGCGATGCTGGCGCCAAGCTTGCGGGAAGTGTCCCGCAGGCGACGGTGACAACAAGCCCGCTCACCGGGGAGAGCACGATATAAGCCGTAAAGCCATTGCGCGGGGAAGGCCGGGATGTTTCGGCTGAACCTGTATGCTCGTGTGCGCCAAATGCGCACTTTTGGCACACGAGACCGCGGGTGCAGTCGGCACCCGGCTTTCCCTGCGCCCTCTTTTCGAAGAGGGCCAACGAGATGCACAACCGGGCGAACATCGCCGCGGGAACGGCATGCGTGTTGATCATCCGAAGCTCGCGCTATTTGCCGTCGTCCCGGCGACGCCGGAACCAATGCCGCGGCCGTTGGACGCACTGTTAGGCCCCTCACGCTGTTTGAAATTCGCGGATAGGCTCCCGCGTTCCGGGAACGATGTGAGAACGCGGCTAATTCGCCTTCGGCCGCATCGCTTCCGGCGTATCGGGCTGCGCCAGCGGACTTGCCTTTGCAAATTCCGGCAGCGCCATAGCGGTCTCAGAAATTCGCTTCACGGTCGGCCAGCGCGTCAATGCGATCTGCTGCATGTTCGCCGCCTGGACATGGCCGACCATGCAAATGTCGGCGAAGGTCGGCGCATCGCCATGGCAGAAACGCCCTGTGTCCTTGTGGCCGGCGAGGTGGCCTTCCAGCGCGGTCATGGTCTCGATGGTCCAGTGCCGCCGCCATGCGGTCTGCTGCTCGTCGCGCAGGTTGAGCTCGCGGTCGAGATAGCGCCGCACCCGCGGCGTCAGCAGCGGATGGCCCTCGCAGGCGACCATCAGCGCCAGCCCGCGCACCCGCGCCCGGCCGGCCGCGTCGGATGGCAGCAGCGGCGGGGCGGGGTACTTCTCCTCGAGATATTCGAGGATCGCGATCGACTGGAACAGCGTGGTGCCGTCATCCTCCACCAGCGCCGGCAGCGCCATCTGCGGATTGACGCGGCGGTATTCGTCGGCGTGGTGCGCGTCGGCGTCGAGATCGACGAAGGTCACCTCGGTGGGCACGTTTTTCAGATTGAGCGCGATACGGACGCGAAAGCTCGCCAGCGATCGCCAGAAGGAGAAGAATTTCATGGGGGCACTCTCTTATCCCTCTCCCCTCGTGGGGAGGGTGGCATGTCGTGAGCGAAGCGAACAACATGACGGGTGGGGGGCTGTCTCCGCAAGTGAGATTTCTGCGCACTGCCGTGCGCTACCCCCACCCGGCGCTGCGCGGTGCGCAAAGGCGACTTCGCCGTCTCACCACAAGGGGAGAGGGATAGGAACGGCTGCGGCTCGAGACGGGGCGAGCTAACCCCTTGCCGCCTTCTTCCGGTAGGCCAGATGCACCGCGCAGTTGCAGCCGGGCGGGTGCGAGGACACGTCGTTGGCGGGCACGGAAGCGGCGGGCGCCTGCGTCGGCATGGCTTCCTTGACCGCGCGATCCGGCGCGGATTGATCCTGCGCCGGGATGTAGTTCAGCACCGGCGCCAGCCAGCGTTCGGTCTCGGCCACGCTCATGCCCTTGCGCGCGGCGTAATCCTCGACCTGGTCGCGCTCGATCTTGCCGACGCCGAAATAGAAGCTTTCGGGATGGCTGAAATAGAGCCCGGACACCGACGAGCCCGGCCACATCGCATAGCTTTCGGTCAGCTTGACGCCGGTATTGTTCTCGGCGTCGAGCAGCTCAAACAGCGTCTTCTTCTCGGTATGATCGGGCTGTGCGGGATAGCCGGGCGCAGGCCGGATGCCGGCGTATTTCTCCAGGATCAAATCCTCGGTCGAGATCGCCTCGTCCGGCGCATAGCCCCAAAATTCCTTGCGCACGCGCTGATGCATCCGCTCGGCAAAGGCCTCTGCCAGGCGATCGGCCAGCGCCTTGCACAGGATCGAGGAGTAATCGTCATTGGCGTTCTTGAAGCGGTCGGCAACCGCATCCTCGCCGATCCCGGCGGTGACGACGAAGGCGCCGACATAGTCCGGCACGCCGCTCGCGGCGGGAGCGATGAAATCCGACAGCGCCGAATTGAAGCGGCCTTCGCGCTTCTCGAGTTGCTGGCGCAGCGTGTGGAAGGTCGCGATCTTCTCACGCCGCGTATCGTCGGCATAAACAGCGATGTCATCGCCATCCGCATTGGCCGGCCAGAACCCGATGGTGGCGCGCGCCTTGAACCATTTTTCCCTGACGATGAGGTCGAGCATCTTGCGCGCGTCGTCGTACAGCGAGCGCGCGACTTCGCCGATCTTGGGATCGTCGAGGATGGCCGGAAAGCGCCCGGTCAGTTCCCAGGTCTGGAAGAACGGCGTCCAGTCGATGTATTGCGCGAGCTCGCCAAGATCGTACTCGTCAAAGCTGCGCACGCCGAGGAACGCCGGCTTCTTCGGCGGCGTCTTGGCAAAGTCGATCTGCATCGCATTGGCGCGGGCATCGGCCAGCTTCAGCCGCTTCTTGTCGGCCTGCGCGCGAAAGTGCGCCGCGGAGATTTTTGCATACTCGGCGCGCACCTCGGCGGCATAGGCGTCGCGCTTCTCCGGCGACAGCAGCGAGGAGGCGACGCCGACCGCGCGGCTGGCGTCATTGACATGCACCACCGGCCCGCCGCGGTAGTTCGGATCGATCTTCACCGCCGTATGCACGCGGCTGGTGGTGGCGCCGCCGATCAGGAGCGGCATCTTCATGCCCTGGCGTTCCATCTCGCCGGCGAGAAAACTCATCTCATCCAGCGACGGCGTGATCAGGCCGGACAGGCCGATGATGTCGGCGCCTTCGCGCCTTCGCGGTCTCGATGATCTTTGCCGCGGGCACCATGACGCCGAGGTCGATCACCTCAAAATTGTTGCACTGGAGCACGATGCCGACGATGTTCTTGCCGATGTCGTGGACGTCGCCCTTGACGGTGGCGAGCACGATCTTGCCGGCGGCGTTGCGGCCGTCGGAGGCGACGCCGTTGGCGAGGTTGCGCGCCTTCTCCTCTTCCATGAACGGCATCAGATAGGCGACCGCCTGCTTCATCACGCGCGCGGACTTCACCACCTGCGGCAGGAACATCTTGCCGTCGCCGAAGAGGTCGCCGACGATGTTCATGCCGGCCATCAGCGGGCCTTCGATCACGTTGAGCGGACGCTCGACCGTCTTCCGTACCGCTTCGGTGTCTTCCTCGATGAATTCGGTGATGCCGTGCACCAGCGCGTGGCTGACAGCCGCTTCTCGACCGGCCATTCCCGCCAGGCGAGATCCTGCTCCTTGGTCTGCTTCTCCTTGCCGCGGAATTTTTCCGCCAGCGCCAGCAATTTTTCGGACGCGCCGGGGTCGCGGTTGAGGATGACGTCCTCGCACACCTGGCGCAGCTCCGGATCGATGTCGTCATAGACGATCATCTGCCCGGCATTGACGATGCCCATGTCCATGCCGGCCTTGATGGCGTGATACAGGAACACCGAATGCATGGCCTCGCGCACCGGCTCATTGCCGCGGAACGAGAACGACAGGTTGGAGACGCCGCCGGAAATATGCGCGCCCGGCAGGTTCTGGCGGATCCAGCGCGTGGCCTCGATGAAATCGACGCCGTAATTATTGTGCTCTTCGAGGCCGGTCGCGATGGCAAAAATGTTCGGATCGAAGATGATGTCTTCCGGCGGAAAATCGAGCCGCTCGACCAGAATGTCGTAGGCGCGTTTGCAGATTTCGGTCTTGCGCTCAAAGGTGTCGGCCTGGCCTTTTTCGTCGAACGCCATGACGACCACGGCCGCGCCATGGCGGCGCGCGATGGTCGCCTCATGGATGAATTTCTCCTCGCCTTCCTTCATCGAGATCGAATTCACCACCGGCTTGCCCTGAACGCATTTCAGGCCGGCCTCGATCACGTTGAACTTCGAGGAGTCCACCATGACGGGGACGCGGGCGATATCCGGCTCGGCGGCGACGAGATTGAGGAACGTCACCATCGCGGCTTCGGAATCGAGCAGGCCCTCGTCCATGTTGACGTCGATGATCTGCGCGCCGTTCTCGACCTGGTCGCGCGCCACCTGAAGGGCGGCGGTGTAGTCGCCGGCGGTGATCAGCTTTCGGAATTTCGCCGAGCCCGTGACGTTGGTGCGCTCGCCGACATTGACGAAGGGGATCGCGGGCGTCAGTTCGAACGGCTCGAGACCGGAGAGGCGCAATCGCGGCTCGATCTCGGGCACGATGCGCGGCTTGTGCGGCGCGACCGCGGCGGCAATCGCGGCGATATGGTCCGGCGTGGTGCCGCAGCATCCGCCGACGATGTTGACGAGGCCGGACGCGGCGAATTCGCCGATCAGCCGCGCCATATATTCCGGGCTCTCGTCATACTGGCCGAATTCGTTGGGCAGGCCGGCGTTGGGATAGGCGCACACCAGCGTATCGGCGACGCGGCCGATGTCGGCGATGTGCGCGCGCAGATCTTCGGCGCCGAGCGCGCAGTTGAAGCCGACGGTGACCGGCTTGGCGTGCCGGATCGAATTCCAGAACGCTTCCGGCAACTGGCCCGACAGCAGGCGGCCGGATTTGTCGGTGATGGTGCCCGAGATCATCACGGGCACGTCGATGCCGCGCGCCTCGCAGATTTCCGAGATGGCGTAGAGCGCGGCCTTGGCGTTCAGCGTGTCAAAGATGGTTTCGACCAGCAGCAGGTCGGCGCCGCCGTCCAGCAGTCCGTTGATCTGCTCGCCATAAGATTTGCGCAGATCGTCAAAGGTGACGGCGCGGTAGCCGGGGTTGGCCACATCAGGCGAGATCGAGGCGGTGCGGTTCGTGGGGCCCAGCGCGCCGGCCACGAAGCGCGGCTTGCCGTCTTCGGCCGACACCCGTTCCGCCGCCGCGCGCGCCAGTTTTGCGCCGTCGCGGTTGAGCTCATAGGCGAGGTCCGACATGTCGTAATCGGCCTGCGCGATCGAGGTCGAGGAAAACGTGTTGGTGGCGACGATGTCGGCGCCGGCGCGCAGATAATCGGCGTGGATATCCTCGATCGCCTTCGGCTGGGTGAGGATCAAGAGATCGTTGTTGCCGCGCACGTCGCGATGGAAATCCGCAAAGCGCGCGCCGCGGAACGCGGCCTCGTCATACTGCAAGCCCTGGATCATGGTGCCCATGGCGCCGTCGAGCACCAGAATACGTTCGCGGGCAGCCGCCAGCAGCAGAGTTCGCTTGGGAGATGCGGGTACGGTCATTTATCAGGCGGCTTTCTGTGCGCCCTTGGGGCGGATCCCGAGCAAATGGCTGATGGCGAACACGAGATCCGCGCGGTTCATGGTGTAGAAGTGGAAGGTATCGACGCCGTGCTTGGCGAGCTTTTGCACCTGGCCGGCGGCCACGGTGGCGGCCACCAGCTTGCGCGTCTCGGCATCGTCGTCGAGGCCTTCGAACTTTTCCGCGAGCCAGTCCGGCACCGTGGTGCCGGCGCGGGTGACGAAGGCTCTCGCCTGCTTGAAATTGTGCATCGGCATGATGCCGGGCACGATCGGAATTGTGATGCCGCGGGCGCGCACCCGGTCGAGATAACGCAGGTACAGGTCGTTATCGAAGAACACCTGGGTGATCGCGCGCGTCGCGCCGGCATCGACCTTGGCCTTCAGCATGTCGATGTCGGCATCGAGGTCGGGGCTTTCAGGATGCTTTTCCGGATAGGCCGAAACCGAAACCTCGATGTCGCCGTGTTGCTTCTTGATTCCGGCGACGAGTTCGGCCGAGCTGCGATAGCCGTCGGGATGCGTCGAATAGGCGGTGCCGATGCCGCCGGGCGGATCGCCGCGCAGCGCCACGATGTGGCGGACGCCGATATCGTGATAGCGGCCGACGATGTCGTCGATCTCGCCGCGCGCCGCGCCGACGCAGGTCAGGTGCGCGGCCGGCAACAGGTCGGTCTCGCTGAGGATGCGGGCGATGGTCGAATGGGTGCGCTCTCGCGTCGATCCGCCGGCGCCATAGGTGACGGAGACGAAGTTCGGCGACAGCGGCGCCAGCCGCTTGATGGTCTCCCACAGGCTCTTCTCCATCTCCTCGGTCTTGGGCGGGAAGAACTCAAAGGAGATCGCGGGCGATTTGAGCGCGCGCTGCCCATCGGGGGCGGGGGGCGTAATCTCGGTCATGACGCTCACAAAACTCCAAGAAACTGCAGACCAAAAATGCGGACAACAGGCCTAGCGGCAAGGCGCTAAAATAAGCCAAACATGGCCTGTCAAACAGCCCATTGGTGATGGGAAATGGCCCAATTTTGGTGGAATATATGAATTTATTGGCTATATTTTGATATCGTTGGGCAAAGGCATCCGAAACCAAAATAGCACAGTATTATCTATAAAAATGGGAAGTTTTGGAAATTCGGCTATTCGTGGCGGAGGTGGGCAGAAGGCAAAATTCAGAGATTTGTCATACTTCGTCCCACTTCCGGTGTCGCGCGAGTTCGCGCCGTCCCCTCCCGGCGCGCCCCTGATCTGCGCGGCAGGGGCCTTTGTGTCATTGGCCTCTCACACTAGTTTGTGGCGATGATCCCGCTTTCCGTCCTCGACCTCTCCGTCGTCACCACCGGCACCAAACCCGCCGCTGCGCTGCGCAACAGCATCGATCTGGCGCGCCATGTCGATGGGCTCGGCTATGTCCGCTACTGGCTCGCCGAGCATCATAACCTTGCTTCCGTCGCGAGCCCCGCGCCGGACCTGATGATCGGGCAGATCGCGGCGGTGACGCAAAATATCCGCGTCGGCTCCGGCGGCGTGATGCTGCCCAACCATGCGCCGCTGGTGGTGGCCGAACGCTTCAAGATGCTGGAGGCGCTGTTTCCCGGCCGCATCGATCTCGGCCTCGGCCGCGCGCCCGGCACCGACGGCGCCACGGCCCATGCGCTGCGCAGCCGGCTCGACCGCCGCGAGGGCGACGATTTTCTCGAGCGGCTGCATGAGCTCACCTTGTGGGAGACCCGCGATTTCCCGCCCGGCCATCCCTACAACAATGTCGTGGCGATGCCGGACGATTCACCGCTGCCGCCGATCTGGCTGCTCGGCTCCAGCGATTACTCCTCCGAACTTTCCGCCCAGGTCGGAATGGGCTTTGCATTCGCGCATCATTTTGCGTCCCACGACGCCGTCGACGCGATGACGCATTACAAAGCGCGCTTCAAGCCTTCGGGCTGGCGCCAGACGCCGCACGCCATTCTGGCGGTCGCCGTGGTCGCCGCGGAAACCGATGCGGAAGCGGAAAAGCTCGCGACCTCGATGGACCTCAACCGCCTGCGCCGCGACCGCGGCCAGTACCTGCCGCTGCCGAGCGTCGAGGAGGCGCTGGCCTATCCCTATACGCGACAGCGAGCGCGCCTCGATCGCGCGCAACCGCTCGCGCCTGTTCGTCGGCAGCCCCGCAACGCTGATGCAAAAGCTGCAGCCGATGATCGCGGCAAGCCAGGCCGATGAGCTGATGATCATCACCGCGGTGTACGATCACGACGCACGGAAGAAATCGTACAGCCTGCTGGCGGATGCGTTCGGGCTGGCGAAGAAAGCGGCGGCGTAAAACCGCTGTCGTCCCTGCGAAAGCAGGGACCCATAGCCACCGCAGCGAATTGTTGCGGGAAGTATCAACTCCAACCGCGGCAAAATCGATGGATCACGCGGTATGGGTCCCGGCGTTCGCCGCGACGCACTGGCCGGGACGACGAGATAAATCAATCCCCGTTCCCGCTGAACGTCGCGCGGAACGGATGGCCGGGATAAACGCCGACGATGCGAAACTCGCGCGAGAAAAACTTCAGCTCTTCCAGCGCAAATGCCAGCCCGCGGTCATCAGGATGGCCGTCGACGTCGGCGTAAAACTGCGTCGCAAAAAACTCGCCGTCGACCATGTAGCTTTCGAGCTTGGTCATGTTGACGCCGTTGGTGGCAAAGCCGCCGAGCGCCTTGTAGAGCGCTGCGGGGAGATTGCGCACCCGGAAAACAAAAGTGGTGACCAGCGGGCCGTCTTCCTTTTTGGCCCAGTCCGCCTGGCGCGCCAGGATCACGAAGCGCGTGGTGTTGTGGGTCTCGTCCTCGACGTCCTCGGCCAGAATATCGAGGCCGTAGATGTCGGCCGCCAGCCGCGAGGCGATCGAGGCGCAGCTCTTGTCGCCGCGCTCGGCGACGATGCGCGCGCTTCCCGCGGTATCGCCGGACGACGATCGGCTTGATGCCGAGTTTGCGGATGATGCGGCGGCACTGGCCGAGTGCGTGGACATGGCTCTCGACCGTCTTGATGTCGGCGAGTTTTGCGCCGCGCGGCGCCATCATTTGATGATGGATCGGCAAAAACCATTCGCCGACGATGAACAGGCCGGAATCCGGCAACAGATGATGGATGTCGGCGACGCGGCCGGCGACCGAATTCTCGATCGGGATCATGCCGAGGTCGGCCTCGCCCGAGGTGATCGCGGCAAGCGCGTCCTCAAAGGTCGGGCAGGGCAACGGCTCGCCGTCCGGATAGGCTTCGACGATGGCGATGTGGGAATTGGCCCCCGGTTCGCCCTGGAACGCGATTTTCAGCTTCTTTGTCATGTCATTTTTCCTGCGCGCCTTGTAACAGCCGCGCGGGCTTTTGAAAGAGCGTTTTCGAGCGAAGTGGTTACCGGTTCGCGTCGAGAAAACGCGTCAAAACAAGGGGCTAGGGTCATACGTTCAGTCAGGACGGGCCTTCAGGATCTGGCGGGTGGTTTCGAGGTCGGCCGGGGTGTCGACGCCGCGCGGAACGGTGTCCACGATGGTCACGTCGATCCGCATCCCGGCTTCCAGCGCGCGGAGCTGCTCGAGCTTTTCCTGCTTTTCCAGCGGCGAGGGCGGCAGCGAGACAAAGCGCTCCAGCGCGGCGCGGCGATAGGCATAGAGCCCGATATGGTGATAGCGCGGCCCGTCGCCGGTCGGCGCCGTGGCGCGGGTGAAATACAGCGCGCGCAGCCGTCTTGCCGCCGATCGGCGAGCCGACCGCCTTCACCACATTCGGATTGAGGGCTTCTTCCTCGCTGTGAATTTCGGCCGCCAGCGTTGCGATGTCGACGGCGGGGTCGGCGAGCGGCGGCAGCACGTCGCGGATATTGTCCGGCGAGATGGTCGGGAAATCGCCTTGCAGATTGACCACGATCTCGACCTGCCCCTGGGGGTCGAGCAGTTGCATCGCCTCAAAGATCCGATCCGAGCCGGAGGGGTGGTCGGCGCGGGTCATGACCGCCTCGCCGCCATGCGCCCGCACCGCGGCGGCGATATCGGCCGTGTCGGTCGCGACCGCGACCCTGCCGATCTCAGCGGCTTCCGCCCGGCGCAGCACATGGACGATCATCGGCAAGCCGCCGATATCCAGCAGCGGCTTGCCGGGCAGGCGGGTCGCCGCCATGCGGGCGGGAATCAGCACCAAAGTGCGGGTTTTTGTCATCGGGAACGAGGTCGACGGCCGGACGAAAACAGGCCGGAAATTGTGGGGATCGGGCGAAAGCTGGCGCGTTTTACCGGGTTGCCAGAGGCGGGGCAAACCGATATCTCAACCCTGCTGAGGGTGCGGCGCGAAAGCCTGATTCCTGAGGCCTTTCCGCGGCCGTTCCTCCGGCCTTGACCTTCGTCTTTCCGGCCTGGAGCCTGATCCGAAATGGACTCCTTCGAACTCAATAAAATCATGGGCGCGGTTCTCGCCACCTGCATCCTCGTGCTGGTGACCAGCTTTGCAGCCCAAGCGGTCTTCACGCCCAAGATGCCGGAAAAGCCGGGTTTTGAGATTGCGGTGAAGGAAGAGTCGAAAGGCGGGGCACCTGCGGCCGCTGTACCGTCCGAGCCGATCGAAAAGCTGCTGCAGACCGCGTCGGTTGAGAAGGGCACGGGCGCCGCCAAGAAGTGCGCCGCCTGCCACACCTTTGAGAAGGGCGGCCCGAACCGCGTCGGCCCGAACCTCTATAATATCGTCGACGAGAAGAAGGGTGAGGGCAAGGGAGGCTTCAACTTCTCGGCCGCGATGAAGGCGAAGGGCGGCACCTGGACCTATGACGACCTCAACAAGTTCCTCGCCAGCCCCAAGGGCTTTGTGCCCGGCACCGCGATGGGTTTTGCGGGTATTACCAAGGACAGCGAGCGCGCCGACGTGATCGCCTATCTGCGCACCCTGTCGGACAAGCCGGTCCCGCTTCCGACCGCGTCGAAGTAACTTTCAGGCAGTGCCGCACGAACTTCCACGGCCAGGCAAAGCCTGGCCGTTTGCTTATGGGGATCGCATTGTTGTTATCGGGACGTTTCGCCGCAGCAATTGGGTTCCCGGACTGGCAAGATGAGGAAAAAGCAACATAATCGGCCGAATACCTGCCTTATACTGGGCCTTCAATGGCGGGGCTGAAGGACCAAATTCCGGGGCGTAAATGACAGCAACAGGAATTCTCATTTGACGATTACCCGACGACATCTTCTGCAAGGCGGCGCGATGGCCGCGATGGCTCCCGCCCTCGGCATCGCGACGACGCTTCCCGCGATCGGAACGGCACAGGCGCAGGCGACGGGCAGCGAGCCAGCGTGGCGGCATGCGCTGTCGCTGTTCGGCGACATCAAATATCCCGCCGATTTCAAGCGCTACGATTACGTCAATCCGGACGCGCCGAAGGGCGGCACCCTACGTCAGATCCAGGTCGGGACATTTGATAACTTCAACCTTGTGGTTGCTGGCGTCAAAGGCTCGATCGCAGCCGGCGCTCAGCTAATCTACGAAACTCTTATGACGCAGTCGCTGGATGAGGTTTCGACCGAGTACGGCGAATTAGCCGAAGCCGTCAGCCATCCCGAGGATTTCTCCTGGGTCACCTATCGTCTCAGGCGAGAGGCGAAATGGCACGACGGAAAGCCCGTTACGCCTGACGACGTGATCTTCTCGTTTGCCGCGTTCAAGCAACATCATCCGCAGTATTCGGCTTACTATCGCCACGTGGTGAAAGCCGAAAAAGTTGGTGATCGCGACATAAAATTCACCTTCGACGCGCCCGGCAATCGCGAGCTCCCGCAGATCGTTGGACAGCTGACGATCTTGCCGAAGCATTGGTGGGAGGGCACCGACAGCGAGGGTCGCAAGCGCGATATCTCCACGACGACGCTGGAGAAGCCCTTGGGCTCGGGCCCTTACCGTATCAAGGAATTTGTCCCGGGAAGGACGCTGACACTGGAGCGGGTAAAGGACCATTGGGGGCGCAATTTCAGCATGTATGTCGGTATCAACAATTTCGACGAACTGCGCCTGGAATATTTCCGGGACTCGACGGTCGCGCTCGAGGCGTTCAAGGGTGACCAGGTCGATTGGCGCACCGAAAACAGTGCCAAGAACTGGGCAACGGCCTACGACTTTCCTGCCGTCAATGACAAGCGCGTCCTGCTCGAGGAATTTCCAAACCGCAGTTCCGGCATCATGCAGGGGTTCGCGCTGAATGTTCGGCGTGACCAGTTCAAGGATCCGCGGGTGCGTCGTGCGCTGAATTTTGCCTTCGACTTCGAGGAGATGAACAAGCAGATATTCTTCGGTCAGTACAAGCGCATCAGCAGCTATTTCGATGGCACTGAACTGGCTTCAAGCGGCCTGCCGGAAGGCAAGGAGCTGGAGATACTCGAAGCCGTTCGCGCCGAAGTGCCGCCCGAGGTATTCACGAAGCCCTATACGAATCCGGTCGGCGGCAACCCCGAGGCGGTTCGCGAAAATCTGCGTGAGGCGACTGCGCTTGCTGAAGGAAGCCGGCTACGAGGTGCGCGAGCGCAAGCTGGTGGACAGCAAGACGGGGGCTCAGTTCACCCTCGAATTGCTCGGGGCAGACCCGTCCTTCGAACGCGTCATGCTGTTCTTCAAGCCTTCTCTGGAGCGGCTTGGTATTGCCGTCAGCGTGCGTACGATCGATCCGACGCAATATGAAAACCGGCTTCGCAGCTGGGATTTCGATATCGTCGTCTCGTCGTGGGCGGAATCGTTGTCACCCGGAAATGAACAGCGCGAATACTGGGGCTCGCAAGCGGCGGACATGGCGGGTTCGCGCAACATCATCGGCATCAAGAATCCGGCGGTCGACAAATTGATTGATCGCCTGATCTACGCCAAGGACCGCGAAGACCTGATGGCTGCGACCAAGGCGCTTGATCGGGTGCTGTTGTGGAATCACTATGTGGTGCCGCAGTGGAATTACCCCAAGGTCCGCACCGCGCGCTGGGACCGCTTCGGCCGGCCGGCCGAATTGCCAAAGTACGGCCAGTCCGGTTTCCCGACGCTGTGGTGGTTCGACGCTGACAAGGCGGCGCGAAACGGTAAACGCTCTTGAAGGATTTTTCGCGCATGGCGCCATTTTCCCGCCGGCACGTCCTCGGCCTCGGCGCCGGTGCGCTGAGTGCGCTGCATCTGTCGCGCGCGCATGCGGCGGGGGAAAACGGCACAAAGGTCCACGGCCTGTCCGCCTTCGGCAGCCTTAAATATCCAGCCGATTTTCCTCGCTTCGACTACGTGAATGCGGATGCGCCGAAAGGCGGGACGTTCTCTCAACTGGTCGGCTCAGGCGGGTCGACGTTCGACAGCTTCAACAGCTTCATCGTATTGGGCGACGCGGCAAACGGCATGTATCTGACCTTCGCTTCGCTGATGGCGCGTGCGTACGACGAGCCCGATGCGGTTTATCTTTTTGCGGCCGAGGAATTGGAAGTTTCTTCCGATGGGCTCGTCTTCGTCTTCAAGCTCCGGCCCGGAATCACTTTTCACGACGGCAGCGAAATTGCAGCGAGCGATGTTGCGTTCTCGCTGCTTACCTTGAAGGCGAAGGGGCACCCGCTCTACTCCTCCGTCCTGCGTGACATTGCCAGTGTCGTGGCGGAAGACAAGCGTACCGTCCGGTTGAATTTTCAGCCGGGGCGTGGCCTGGACCAGCCCGCGCTTGCAGCGGCGATGCCGATCTTTTCCGAGCGCTACTATTCCAGTCGTCCGTTCGACAAGACCTCGCTGGAGCCTCCGCTTGGCTCCGGCGCCTACCGTGTCGCTCGCTTCGAACAGGGGCGGTATGTCGAGTTCGAGCGGGTCAAGAACTGGTGGGGCGAGAAGCTTCCCATTTCGCGCGGACAATACAATTTCGATCTCGTTCGTGACGAATATTATCGCGACCGTGAAGCCGGGTTCGAGGCATTCACCGGACGCAACTATCTGTTCAGGGAGGAGTTCACGTCCCGCGTTTGGGCGACGCGATATGACTTTCCCGCGATGCGCGATGGCCGCGTGAAACGCGAAATCATCCCGGATGAGCGGCCTTCGGGCGCGCAGGGATGGCTGCTCAATACGAGGCGAGAAAAATTCAAGGATCGCCGCGTGCGCGATGCCATGACCCTCGCCTTTGATTTCGAGTGGGTCAACAAGAACATCATGTATGGCTCTTACGAGCGCACTCACTCGGTGTTCCAGAATTCCGAGATGATGGCAAAGGGAGAGCCGTCGCCCGACGAACTGGCGCTGCTTGAGCCGTTTCGCGACAAAGTTCTGCCGGAAGTTTTTGGCCCGGCCTGGACACCTCCGGTAAGTGACGGATCAGGGCAGGATCGCAAGTTGCTTCGCGCTGCCGGCGACCTCCTGAACGAGGCCGGCTGGACCATCAAGGATGGCAAGCGCGTGAATGCGGCCGGCGAGCAGCTTTCAGCGGAATTCCTTTTGGTCGAGCGCAGCTTCGAACCCCATCACAACGCCTTCATAAAGAATCTGCAAGATTCTCGGGATGAACGCCTATATCCGTCTTGTCGATCCGTCACAGGCGGAGTTGCGCAAGAAGGATTTCGACTTTGACATAACGATCGACCGCTTCATCTATCCGCAGATACCGGGAAGTACGCTGCGCAATTATTTTGCCAGCGAGTTCGTTTCGACCAAGGGGGCGATGAACCTCGCTGGCATCGCCGATCCGGTCGTGGACGCTTTGCTCGACAAGGCGGTCGCAGCCCGAACCCAGGTCGAACTCAATTCTGCCTGCCGCGCTCTCGACCGCGTCTTGCGGTCGGGTCGCTATTGGATTCCGCACTGGAGCAAGGCTTCTCACTGGATCGCCTATTGGGATCAATTCGGCTTCCCGCCGAAGAAGCCGCGCTATGCCAGGGGCGCTCCGGACACGTGGTGGTTGGATCCAGCCAAGACCGCAAAGATCGAGCAGGCGAAATAGCCCATGACCGCCTACATCGCCCGCCGCCTTCTGCTGATGTTCCCGACCTTGCTCGGCATCCTGTTCGTCTCCTTTGTGGTCGTGCAGTTCGCGCCCGGTGGACCGGTCGAGCGCGTGATCGCACAGCTGTCGGGCGCCGATACCGGTGGCTCGTCGCGCATCTCGGGCGGCTCCGGCGGCGATTTCGCCGGTCGCGCGCCGCAGGCCGGCGCCTCGGCCGATATGGTCAATTCGAAATACCGCGGCGCACAGGGTCTCGATCCGGAGTTCATCAAGAACCTGGAAAAGCAGTTCGGCTTCGACAAGCCGGCGCCGGAGCGCTTTGCGCTGATGGTGTGGAATTTCTCCCGTTTCGATTTCGGCAAGAGCTATTTTCGCGACACCAGCGTGATCCAGCTGATCAAGGAGAAGCTCCCGGTCTCGATCTCGCTCGGGCTCTGGCTGACACTGCTGACCTACCTGATCTCGATCCCGCTCGGCATCCGCAAGGCGGTCAAGGACGGCTCGCGCTTCGATACCTGGACGTCGGCTGTGATCATCGTCGGCTTTGCGATTCCAGGCTTCCTGTTCGCGATCCTGCTGATCATCCTGTTCGCCGGCGGTTCGTTTTTCAACTGGTTCCCGCTGCGCGGCCTGACCTCGGATGGCTGGGCGCAATTCCCCTGGTACTGGAAGATCCTCGACTATTTCTGGCACATCACGCTGCCCTTGATCGCGATGGGCCTGGGTGCCTTCGCCACCATGACGCTGCTGACCAAAAACTCGTTCCTCGATGAGATCCGCAAACAGTATGTGATGACCGCGCGTGCCAAAGGCTGCAGCGAGCGGCAGGTGCTTTACGGCCACATCTTCCGCAATGCGATGCTGATCGTGATCGCGGGTTTCCCCGGCGCGTTCGTGCATGCCTTCTTCTCCGGTTCGCTGCTGATCGAAACCATCTTCTCGCTCGACGGGCTCGGGCTGCTCGGCTTCGAGAGCGTGCTCAACCGCGACTACCCGGTCGTGTTTGGTACGCTGTTCATCTTCTCCCTCGTGGGCCTCGTGATAGGTCTGATCTCCGACCTCGCCTATATGTGGATCGATCCCCGGATCGATTTCGAGGCGCGGGAGGTCTGATGACAATGCTCGCGCCGCAGCCGATCGAAACCTCGACGCAGTCGCCGCTCGGCACCGCCGTGCCGGTCTCGCGTCATCCGCTTGCGATGTCGCCGCTGAACAAGCGTCGCTGGCAGAACTTCAAGGCCAACCGCCGGGGCTACTGGTCGCTCTGGATATTCCTGATCCTGTTCGTGGTGTCGCTGTTTGCCGAACTGATCGCCAACGACCGCCCGTTCCTGATCAAGTATGACGGCCATCTGTATTGGCCGGCCTTCGTCAGCTATTCCGAAACGACATTCGGCGGCGATTTCGAGACCGCGGCCGACTATCGCGATCCCTATTTGAAGAAGCTGATCGCCGACAAGGGCGGCAGCATCTATTGGCCCCTGATCCGCTATTCCTACGCCACGCACAATCTCGATTTGCCGACGCCGGCGCCGTCAAAGCCGACCTGGATGCTGACGGAGGCGCAGTGCAAGGAGGTGGTGCAGAAGAAGGGTCTCAGCGGCTGCAGCGACCTCGAATATAACTGGCTCGGCACCGACGACCAGGGCCGCGATGTGGTGGCGCGGCTGATCTATGGATTCCGCATCTCGGTGCTGTTCGGTCTGACGCTGACCATCCTGTCCTCGATCATCGGCGTCATCGCCGGCGGCGTGCAGGGCTATTTCGGCGGCTGGATCGATCTCGGCTTCCAGCGCTTCATCGAAATCTGGAGTTCGATTCCCTCGCTGTATTTGCTGCTGATCCTGTCGTCGGTGCTGGTGCCCGGCTTCTTCGTGCTGCTTGGCATTCTGCTGCTGTTCTCCTGGACGTCGCTGGTTGGCCTGGTGCGCGCGGAATTTCTGCGCGGCCGTAATTTCGAATACATCCAGGCGGCGCGCGCGCTCGGCGTCTCCAATGGCGTGATCATGTTCCGGCATTTGCTGCCGAATGCGATGGTCGCCACCATGACGTTCCTGCCATTCATCGTGTCGTCGTCGGTGATGACGCTGACCGCACTCGACTTCCTCGGCTTCGGCCTGCCGCCGGGTTCGCCGTCGCTCGGCGAACTCCTGTCGCAGGGCAAAGCCAATGTGCAGGCGCCTTGGCTCGGCTTTACCGGCTTCTTCTCGGTCGCGATCATGCTGTCGCTCCTGATCTTCATCGGCGAAGGCGTGCGCGACGCTTTCGACCCGCGCAAGACGTTCCGGTAGGGTTTGCATGGACGCCATCAACCAGCCGCTGCTCGATGTCCGCGATCTCTCGGTGGCGTTCCACCAGCCGAGCGGCATCACGACGGCGGTCGACCGCGTCTCGTTCTCCATCAAGCGCGGCGAATGCGTGGCGCTGGTCGGCGAGTCCGGCTCCGGCAAATCGGTCAGCGCGCTGTCGGTGCTGAAGCTGCTGCCCTATCCGACCGCGTCGCATCCCTCCGGCACCATCCATTTCAAGGGCCGCGAACTGCTCAAGGCTTCCGAAAACGAGATGCGCGAAATCCGCGGCAACGACATCTCGATCATCTTTCAGGAGCCGATGACCTCGCTCAATCCGCTGCATACGATCGAGGCGCAGATCGGCGAGATCCTCTCGCTGCACAACGGCATCAGCGGATCGTTGGCGCGGGCCCGCACGCTCGAATTGCTGACGCAGGTCGGCATCCCCGATCCGGAGACGCGGCTGCAAAGCTATCCGCACCAACTGTCCGGCGGCCAGCGCCAGCGCGTCATGATCGCGATGGCGCTCGCCAACGAACCGGATCTTCTGATCGCCGACGAGCCGACCACCGCGCTCGACGTCACGGTGCAGGCGCAAATCCTGGCGCTGCTGGCGGAGATACGCGAACGGCTCGGCATGAGCCTGTTGTTCATCACCCACGATCTCGGCATCGTCCGTCGCATCGCCGATGTGGTCTGCGTGATGAACGGCGGCAAGATCGTCGAGCAGGGCCCGGTCGAGGAGGTCTTTACCGCGCCGAAACATCCCTACACGCGCGCGCTGCTGGCCGCCGAGCCCAAGCCCGATCCGGCGCCGCCGCGGCCGAACGCGCCGGTGGTGATGTCGGCCGACAATCTGAAAGTATGGTTCCCGATCAAGCGCGGGCTGCTCCGCTCCACCGTCGGCCACATCAAGGCGGTCGATGGCGTCAGCCTTGCGGTGCGCAAGGGCGAGACGCTCGGCGTCGTCGGCGAATCCGGCTCGGGCAAGACCACGCTGGGGCTGGCCTTGCTGCGGCTGATCTCCTCGAACGGGCCGATCGTGTTCCTCGGCAGCAACATCCAGGGCCTGCGGTTCAAGGAGATGCGGCCGTTCCGCCGCGACATGCAGATCGTGTTTCAGGATCCGTTCGGCGCGCTCAGTCCGCGGATGTCGGTCGGCGATATCGTCGCCGAGGGGCTCGGCGTGCATCAGCCGTCGCTCTCGTACGAAGAGAGCGAAATGCGGGTGATCAAGGCGCTGAACGACGTCGGCCTCGATCCGGCGACGCGCTTCCGATACCCGCACGAATTTTCCGGCGGCCAGCGCCAGCGCATCTCGATCGCGCGCGCGGTAGTGCTGGAGCCGAACTTCGTCGTGCTGGATGAGCCGACCAGCGCGCTCGATATGCTGTTCCAGGCCCAGATGGTCGACCTGTTGCGCGAACTGCAGCGCAAGCGCGATTTGACCTACATGTTCATCTCGCACGATTTGCGCGTGGTGGCTTCCCTCGCCAGTCATCTGATCGTGATGCGCCACGGCAAGGTGGTGGAGGAGGGGCCGGCGTCGGAACTGTTCAAGAACCCGAAGAGCGACTACACCCGCGCCCTGTTTGCCGCCGCGTTCCGGATCGAGGCGGCGCCCGGCGGGGCGGTGGCGACCTAGAGCCTTTTGATCGCGGTGACTTCGCTTCCCGCGGCCTTGATGCGCGCGATCGGCATCCGTTCGCATTCTCGATCACCGTTGCCATATGATGCGCGTTGGCGTGCACGATCGTCTCGCCATCGCGCACGATCGCGACATGGCCTTTCCAGAAAATCAGATCGCCGCGCTGCAGTTTTTTCGCCTCGCTGGCGCTCAACGTCCGGCCAAGGCCATCCTGCTGCATGTCGCTGTCGCGCGGGCAGCCGGTGCCTGCGGCGTTCAGCGATACCTGCACAAGGCCCGAACAATCGATGCCAAGACTGCTCTTGCCGCCCCAGAGGTAGGGCGTGCCGACGAAGCGTTCGGCAATGGCGACGAAATCGGACGCGTTGGCGTCGAGGGGCGCGAGATGCAGCCGCGGCAGGCATTGGCCGTCCCGCGTGATCGCAAAGCCACCTTCCTCGCGCGCCACCGCCACTCTTGCGCCCATTGTCAGGGCGTCGATCGGCGGCAGCTTGATTGAGAGACCGGGAAAGGCAAAAGTTCGCAGCGCGCTGACCTTGTGCGTCGGTGCCGCCCCAGGCTTTGCCAGCGCGCGATCGGGCAGCCAGCCGACATAGCCGTCGCTGTTCAGCTGGGCCCAGGCAAAATCCTTCGCCGTTGCGGTCGTAGACCGTGACGCGCTCGCCCCTGAGCGCCTGCGTCAGCTGCGTCGCTACGGGCGAGGCCGCCTCGCGCAGCGGCGCGATGGCGTCGACCACCTCGAGTTCCTCGCCCTCGACAAAGCGCGCCGCCTTCACCTTGCCTTCGAGATATTTCGCGGCGAGGTCACCGCGTGCCGGCGTCAGGCGCGGATCATCCATAGCGTTCGCTCAACAGTTTGTAGATTGCGCGTGCGGCCTGGCATTCGCCGCCCTCGGGGCGCGCCGGTTTTGCCGACGGCGTCCAGCCATAGATGTCGACGTGCAGCCAGCTCTTGGCGGCCTCGACAAAGCGCTGCAGGAACAATGCGCAGGTGATCGAGCCGGCAAAGCCGCCGGACGGGGCGTTGTTGATGTTGGCGACTTTCGAGTCGAGCCAGGAATCGTACGGCGGCCACAGCGGCATCCGCCACAACGGATCGTTCTCCTGCCGCGCCAGCCGCGCGACGTCGGCGGCCAGCGTCTCGTCATTGGTATAGAAGGGCGGCAGGTCCGGGACCCAGCGCCACCCGCGCGGCGCCGGTAAGCGTGCCGAGATCGACCAGCAGTTCCGGCTTTTCTTCATCGGCCAGCGCCAGCGCGTCGGCGAGGATCAGCCGGCCTTCGGCATCGGTGTTGCCGATCTCGACCGTCAGCCCCTTGCGCGACTTGAAGACGTCGAGCGGTCGAAACGCATTGCCGGCGACCGCGTTCTCGACCGCGGGGATCAGCACCCGCAGCCGCAGCTTCAGCCCGGCGTCCATCACCATCTGCGCCAGTGCCAGCACATTCGCCGCGCCGCCCATGTCCTTCTTCATCAACAGCATGCCGCTGGAAGGTTTCAGGTCCAGTCCGCCGGTATCGAAACAGACGCCCTTGCCGACCAGCGTCACCTTCGGATGGGCCGGATCGCCCCAGGAAAAATCGATCAGCCGCGGCGCGCGGGGCGACGCCATGCCGACCGCATGAACCAGCGGAAAATTCTTCGAGAGTTCCTCGCCCGTGATGCAATTGAAACTCGTGTCGAACCGCGCGGCGACATCGCGCGCCGCGGCTTCGAGCTGTTCCGGCCCCATGTCGTTCGAAGGCGTGTTGATGAGATCGCGGGCCAGGTATGCCGCCTCCGTCATGCGCGTGAGTTCCGCAGCATCGACGCCGTCGGGCGGCACCAGCCGCACGTCGGCGGCTTCGGTCTTGCGGTAGCGGCCAAAACGATAGCTGCCGAGCGCGAACGCCAGCGCGGCCAGGCGCGTATCGTGCGGCGCATTGGCGAAGCGATAGACGCCGGCCGGCAGCAGCCCGGGCAGGGCGCCTGCCCGGAACAGATCGCGGGATTTGCTGCCCGCATCCTCCAGCCCAAAAATCACCTGTGCGATCCGGCCGTCGGGCGCCGGCAGGATCAGGCACTTGCCGGGCTTTGCTGCAAAGCCATTGGCCTGCGCAAATTGCCGCGCCGGCGCTGATAGTTCCGCGCTGATCTCTTCCCATGTCGCCTTGGTCGCAAAGGTGATGGGGATGGCGGAGGTGTCGGGCGCGGTCTCGAATACGGGAGGCATGCGGTTCTCTGGGCTCGGCAGTGGCGGGGGTGGGTGCGCGGTATGCCATTAACCAGACATTAGGGTTAACAGTCTATTGCTGGCGTATTCGGCTCAATCCATCCGTCCGGACCCGTGAGTTAAAGTGCCATGCGTCGCCAGTCCAGCCTTGCCCGGTTTCTTGGCTCCGCCGCCGTCGCGGCCATCCTGGCCGCGGGTCTTGGCGGCTGCCAGACCATGGCCGACGTCAAGGGCGCACTGACCTCGAAGGCCGAGCCTGCTCCATCTGCCGATGCCGATCCGCGCCGTTCCGCTGAGGCCTATGGCGAGCGCTATCGCGCCAACCCCAGGGACGCCGACGCCGCGCTGCGTTACGGTCAGGCGCTGCGCGCCACCGGCCAGCGCGCGCAAGCCGTGGCCGTGCTCGAACAGGGCTCGATCGCGCACCCCACCAACAAGACGCTGCTCGCCACCTACGGCCGCGCACTCGCCGACAACGGCAGCTTCCAGCAGGCCTTCGACGTGCTGGGCCGCGCCCACAGCCCGGATAATCCCGACTGGCGCATCCTGTCGGTGCAGGGCACCGCGCTCGACCAGATGGGCCGGCATCCCGAAGCAAGGCGCTATTACGCCAGCGCGCTGCAGATCGCGCCCAACGAGCCATCGGTGCTGTCCAACCTCGGTCTGTCCTACGTGCTCTCGAAGGATTTGCCCAAGGCGGAAGAGACGCTGCGCCAGGCCCAGGCCACCGGCCGCGCCGACGGAAGGGTGCGGCAGAACCTGGCGCTGGCGATCGGCCTGCAGGGCCGCTTCGCCGAGGCCGAGACCATTGCCAAGGGCGACCTGCCGGCCGATGAGGCCGCCGCCAACGTCGCCTATCTGAAGCAGATGCTGAGCCGCAAGGACAACCCGCGGACGGCCTCGCGCAACGGCAAGCCGCCGGTGGTGGCGTTCGATCAGGCCAACGACTGATTTTCCCAGTTACAGCCGTCATCGTCAGCCCAATCACAGCCGTCATCACCCGCGCATGCGGGTGATCGAGTATTCCAGAGACGCTGGTGTTTAGAACCGTGAAGCCGCGGCGTACTGGATCGCCCGGTCAAGCCGGGCGACGACAATCTTGGTTGAGGAGAGACCGGCGCGGCGTTTAGCCCGCGCCGCCCGCGTCACTGCATCGCTGCGACCTTGATGCCGGTCGGCCCGAGGATGACGACGAACAGCACCGGCAGGAAGAACAGGATCATCGGCACGGTCAGCTTCGGCGGCAGTGCGGCGGCCTTCTTCTCGGCCTCGTTCATGCGCATGTCGCGGTTTTCCTGCGCCATCACGCGCAGGCTCTGGCCGAGCGGCGTGCCGTAGCGTTCCGATTGCATCAGGGCGAGGCAGACCGATTTCACGCCTTCCAGCCCGGTGCGCTTTGCCAGGTTTTCATAGGCCATCTTGCGGTCCTGCAGATAGGACAGTTCGGCCGTGGTGAGCGCGAACTCCTCCGACAGCGCGACCGACTGCGACACGATCTCGGTCGCCACCTTGCGGAAGGCGACCTCGACCGACATGCCGGATTCGATACAGATCAGCAGCAGGTCGAGCGCGTCGGGGAAGGCCCGCTTGATCTGCAGCTGGCGCTTGCTGATCGCATTCTTCAGGAAGATCATCGGCGCCTGCAGACCGAGATAGGCCACGCCGACGCAGATGCCGATCTTGATCGGCAGCGATTTCTGCATCTGGGAGATCACGAAGACATAGAGGACGGCGCCGATGAACATCACGACCGGTGTCACCAGGCGGGCAAACAGGAAGGTGACGTAGGGGGCATGGCCGCGGTAGCCGGCCATGATCAGCTTGTCGCGGGCGGCTTCCTGGGCCAGATATTTGGTGAGGTTGAAATCCTCCACCACCCTGGAGACGAGTTGCTTCGGTGACTGCCGCAGCGATACCTTTTCGGTCTTGCTCAGGCGTTCGCGCTCGCGCTGACGCAGCCGTTCGCGTTCGCTGGCAACCGCCTTCATGCGCTTGGAGAGGCTCTCGCCGGCAAACAGCGGCATGACCAGCGTGTAGGCGGTCAGGCTCGCCGCGATGGCGGCGCACAGCATCGTCATGAAGCGGACGTCGTGGATCGCATTGATCAGGAAATCAAACATAGTGCACCGTCAGAAGTCGAAATTGATCATCTTTTTCATCACCATGATGCCCATCGACATCCACATGACGCAGCCGACCAGCATCAGCTGGCCGGTTGGATGGGTCCACAGCAGCGAGATATAATCCGGCGTCGTGAGGTAGACGAGGATCATGACGATGGGCGGCAGCGCGCCGATGATGCCCGCCGAAGCCTTCGCTTCCATCGACATGGCCTGGATCTTTTCCTTCATCTTCTTGCGGTCGCGCAGCACCTTGGAGAGGTTGCCCAGCGCTTCCGACAGATTGCCGCCGGATTTCTGCTGGATCGCGATCACGATTCCGAAGAAATTCGCTTCCGGGACCGGCATCCGTTCATAGAGGCGCGCGCAGGCTTCGCCGAGCGGCATGCCGATCGCCTGGGTTTCGATGATGGCAACGAATTCGCTCCGCAGCGGCTCGGGGGCGTCGGCAGCGACCACCTTGATGGATTCGAACAGCGGCAAACCCGCCTTGATGCCGCGGACGATGACGTCGACGGCGTCCGGCAGCGCCTTCAGGAACGCTTCTTCCCGGCGCTTCTTCAGAAAGCTCAGGATCCAGCGCGGCAGGCCGAGAGCTGCGGCAAAGCCAAGGCCGGCCGCGCCAGGCAGGCTGCCACTGCCCACGAAGGCGCCCGTAAAGGCAGCAACGCCAAGCACGCCGGAAATCACCCAGAACTTCTGCTCCGACCAGCCGAGGCCGGCCTGGGTGAGACGCGTGCCCAGCGGAACCCTGGACTCCTTGGCGCGCCGCGCCTCGAGTTCCTTCAGCGAGCCTTCAACCTGCTCGCGGCGCGTACGCTGGTTCTTGGCGTCGGCGCGCCGTACCGCGGGCTCGGGCTTTGCGACGGAAGCGCGGCGGGCTTCCGCCTGCTTCTCTCCTGAAAGCATCGGATAGATGAATACCCATGCCACCCCGCCGACCGCGGTAGCGGCGAGAAAGGCCAATGCGAGCATTTGCAGGTTCATGGCTCGCCCCCTCAGGTCTCGACTTTGACTTCGGCGGCATCCAGCGCAGCGGCAAGCCGCTTCTCCTCGCCGTAATAGCGCGCGCGTTCCCAGAACCGCGGGCGTCCGATGCCGGTGGAACGGTGACGGCCGATGATCTTGCCGTTGGCGTCTTCGCCGACCATGTCGTACAGGAAGACGTCCTGGGTGATGATGGTATCGCCTTCCATGCCCATCACCTCGGTGATGTGTGTGATGCGGCGCGAACCGTCGCGCAGGCGCGCCGCCTGGATGATGACGTCGATCGAGGCGCAGATCATTTCGCGGATGGTGCGCGAGGGCAGCGAGAAGCCGCCCATCGTGATCATGGATTCGCAACGCGACAGCGCTTCGCGGGGATTGTTGGCGTGCAGCGTTCCCATCGAGCCGTCATGGCCGGTGTTCATCGCCTGCAGCAGGTCGAAAGCCTCGGGTCCGCGGACTTCGCCGACGATGATGCGTTCGGGGCGCATACGCAGGCAGTTGCGCACCAATTCGCGCATCGTGACCTGGCCCTCGCCCTCGATATTGGGCGGACGGGTTTCCAGCCGCACCACGTGCGGTTGCTGCAGCTGGAGTTCGGCGGCGTCTTCGCAAGTGATGACGCGTTCGTCGTGCTCGATGAACTGCGTCAGGCAGTTCAGGAGCGTGGTCTTGCCGGAGCCGGTGCCGCCGGAGATCAGCACGTTGCAGCGGACGCGGCCGATGATCTGCAGGATCTCGGCGCCTTCCGGCGTGATCGCGCCGAACTTGACCAGCTGGTCGAGCGTCAGCTTGTCCTTCTTGAATTTGCGGATGGTGAGCGCCGGGCCGTCGATCGCCAGCGGCGGCACGATGGCGTTGACGCGCGAGCCGTCGGCGAGGCGGGCGTCGCAGATCGGCGAGGATTCGTCGACGCGGCGGCCGACCTGGCTGACGATGCGCTGGCAGATGTTGAGCAGCTGCTGGTTGTCGCGGAAGCGGATGCCGGTCTTCTGGATCTTGCCGGCGACTTCGATGAACACCGTGCCGGCGCCGTTGACCATGATGTCGGCGATGTCGTCGCGCGACAGCAGCGGCTCCAGCGGGCCGTAGCCGAGCACGTCGTTGCAGATATCGTCGAGCAGCTCTTCCTGCTCGGCGATCGACATCACGATGTTCTTGATCGCGATGATCTCGTTGACGATGTCGCGGATTTCCTCGCGTGCCGACTCGCTGTCGAGCTTGGCGAGCTGGGCGAGGTCGATCGCCTCGATAAGGGCGCCGAAGATCGTGGCCTTGACCTGATAGTAATTGTCCGAGCGCCGCGCTTCCATCGCGGGCGCCGGTGGTGGCGGCGGCGGCTTTGCCGGGGAGATCGGTGGCGAAGCGACGGTCGGGGCGGCTGCCTCGCGCGCGGGCGCCACGCCGGGGGAAACCGCCGGCATGGGGGCGGCGGGTTTTACCGGCCGCGAATCGCTTTCATTTCCGCTACGCTTACCAAACACGACGGCACTCCAGGCGGGTGGCTTACTTGCCCCGCAGTTTCTCGATCAGTGGTGACAACAACGAGCCTTTCGGCTTCTTGGTCTCGCCGCGGCCGGTGAGCCGCTGTGCGATCTGCAGGAACATCTCGGTGGTGCGATGATTGGCGGAGATTTCCGCAATCATCTGGCCATTATTGGCAGCCGCGCCGAACATCTGGGGATCGAACGGGATCGACGCGATCGGCTGGCTCTCGATCGCCTTGGCGAATTCGGCGGCCGCGATCTCCGGCCGCTTCGGAATGCCGACCTGGTTGAGGCAGTAAAGCGGCGCGCGATCGTTCGGCCGCTGCGCCTTCAACAGATCGACCAGGTTCTTGGTGTTGCGCAGGCTGGCGAGATCGGGTGCGGCGACGATCAGGATATCGTCCGCCGCGATCAGGGCGCGCTTGGTCCAACCCGACCATTGATGGGGCACGTCGAGCACGATGCAGGGCATCGTGGTGCGCAGCGTGTCGAAGATCGAATCGAAGGCGTCGGCGCCGAAATCGTAGACCCGGTCGAGCGTCGCCGGCGCCGCCAGCAGGCTGAGATGATCCGTGCATTTCGACAGCAGGCGGTCGACAAAGGCGGTATCGACACGGTCGGGTGAGAACACCGCGTCCGCGATGCCCTGTGCCGGGTCCTGGTTGTAATCGAGGCCCGCGGTGCCGAAGGCGAGATCGAGATCGGCCACCACCGAGTCGAGCGACAGATCGCGGGCGATCGCCCAGGCGACGTTATGCGAGATGGTGGAAGCGCCGACCCCGCCCTTGGCGCCGACCACGGCGATGATGCGGCCGACGGCCTTGGCTTCCGGCGCCGAAAACAGGTTGCAGACCGAGCGCACCACGTCGATCGCGCCGACCGGGGCGATGACATAGTCGCTGACGCCGCGGCGCACCAGTTCGCGGTACAGCATGACGTCGTTGATGCGGCCGATCACGACGACGCGGGTGCCGGCATCGCACACGCTCGCGAGCTGGTCGAGGCCGGACAGGATATCGTTGCGGGCTTCGGCCTCCAGGATGATCACGTTCGGCGTCGGTGCCGACCGATAGGCCTCGATGGCGGCGGCCATGCCGCCCATCTGGATCTTGAGGTGAGCCTTGCCGAGACGACGATCCTCGCCCGCGGACTGCACGGCAGCGGCGGTTTCGACCGTTTCGCAAAATGCCTGCACCGACACCCGCGGCGCCGGCGCGATGTGATCGTCGGCAAGCGGCGCTGCCGCCTCCGGCCGTGCTTCCTGGTTCTGGCGCCCGTAGCTGATCATTTGCCTACATCGCTTAGCTTGGCCTTGTCGGCCTCGGGATATGTGGTCGCGGTCGCGGTTCCCTTGCGGTACTTCTCGAACGCGGTGGTGCGCCGTGTCGTATAGGCCGGCGTCTCGGGACGCGGCTGCTCGAGATCGGCCGGATTGTCGATCATGTTCGCGAGGTTGCGCTGCGAGGCGCAGCCGAAATTGTAGTACTGCTTGTTGTCGTAGTAGCTCTTGTTCTTGTAGCCGGGGCCGATGTCCTCGGGCCACAGGCCGCAGGGCCCGGCGACCGCCGCGATCCTCGGATATTTGAGCCGGATCGCCGCCATGTGGCGCGGATCTTCCGGGCGATACTGGCGGATGTTGACGGCGCGCGGCGGCACGCCGGCCGCCGCGAACATCGCCTGGATCTCGCGCAATGATTCCGTTGCCGCGCGCGCGTTTGGCGTGCCGACCGGCACATCGATGCTGATGGTGCCGGTGCCGTCACGCAGCCAGGTATGTCCAAGCGCGATCACGTCGGCGCGCTGCGAGGCGGTGAGACCGCCCCGGTTGTTGCCGACGAAGACCACGATCGAGCGATCGGTCTCGGTGATGGCGATCGGGTGGCGCTGCTTGTACTCGTCGGGTGCAAACGCCATCGGCGAGGCTTCCTCGACATGCTTGCAGGCACCGAGCACGACGGCGAGGCCTGTCAGCGCGCCCGCCATGCGAAGTGCGGCGCTGTGGCCGGCGGATGATTTGGCTTTGGTCGTCATTGTCCCATCCCGCCTCAGTCGGTGATAAAGCCGTAGGTGCCGCGATAATTCCGTGCCGGCTCGACGCGGCCCGGAACGCCGTAGATGCGATTGATGCTGCCGAGCAGGTCGGCCTGCGGATCGGTCGCGTTGGCAAAGCCGTCATCCGGGCGCGCCATGTCCTTGGGCGCCGCCGCGCGGACGATGTAGGGCGTCACCAGCAGGACCAGTTCGGTCTGGTTGTTGACGAAGTCGCGGCTGCGGAACAGCGCGCCGAGGATCGGCAGCTGGGTCAGCCCGGGCAATCCGTTGACGGCCTGCTTGGTCTGGTCGGCGATCAGGCCTGCCATCGCCATCGCGCCGCCCGACGGAATCTCCAGCGTCGTCTCGGCGCGGCGCACCTTGATCGAGGGAATGGTCACGGAGTTGGTGCTGGTGGCGGTGACCGCTTGCGAGATCGTCAGCGAGTTTTCGTTGGACAGTTCGGAGACCTCGCTCATCACCCGCAGGCTGATGCGGCCTTCGCTCAGCACGACGGGCGTGAAGTTGAGCGAGATGCCGAACTTCTTGAAGCTGATCTGGGTGGTACAGACACGGGTGGTCGGATCGCAGGAATAGCCTGCGGGAATCGGGAATTCGCCGCCGGCGATGAAGGTTGCCGATTCGCCCGAGATCGCGGTCAGGTTGGGTTCGGCCAGCGTGCGGACCACGCCGGCGCCTTCCATCGCGCGAATGGTGGCCTGGACGGACGGCGCGCCGACGCCCGCGCCGCTGCCGAACCCGCCGACGATGTTGCTGGCGTTCAGCGAGCGGCCGAGGGCCGTGAACGGGGCGGTATTGTTGAAGTTAACGACCGAGGTGCCGTAGTTCAGGCTGCCCGAGAGATCGATGCCGAGCTGCTTGATGATGGTGCGCGCCATTTCTGCGACGGTGACTTTCAGCATTACCTGGTCACGGCCGCGAACCACGATCGAATTGACGACCTTGTCGGGGCCGCCGGCAAGACGCGCGGCGAGGTCGCCGGCCTGCTGCGCCTCGATCGGGCTCGATGCCGTGCCGCTGAGCACGACGCCTTCGCCGAGGCCGTCGATCTGGATATCGGCATTCGGCAGTATCTGCTTCAGCGCAGCGCGGGCGCCGTTGAGGTCGCGCTTGACCGCGATGTCATAGGCGGCGATCTGCTGCCCGGCGGAATCGAAGAACACGATATTGGTCTGGCCGACCGCGGCGCCGATGATATAGGCGCGCTGCGCCGAGCGGATCACGGCGTTGGCGATCTTGGGATCGGCGACCAGCACATCCTTGATGTCGCGCGGCAGATCGATCACGATCGACTTGCCGATGCCGAGCGAAAGAGAACGCGCATTCATCTGGCCGTCGGCGTTGATCGGCGCGGCCGTGACGCGATAATCGCCTGCCATCGCCGGCGTTACGGTCTGATTCAGCATCATCGCAGCGACCGCCGTGAACGACAGGGCGCGGACCGCCAAGGCCCGCATCGTCGATCGATTTCCCCTGCATTGCATCTGGTGCGTCCTTTCGGTCACTTCTGCATCGTCGTCGGGCTGTTGATGCCGTAACGGACGATATTGACGCTTTCGCCGCGCCTTGAGCGCTCGTCGGTTTTGATCTCGGGGGCGTTGACGTCTGCGATGCTGCGCAGCGCCAGCGACAGCGTGCCGGTCTGGCGCGAACGGGCCAGCGTTTCGGCCTGTTCGGGCTTCAGTTCCAGCGTCACGGTCTTGCCAACCACGGCGTTCTGGCCGTCCTTCTCCTTGGGCGCCTGATCGATCGCGAGCACGCGCACGTTGGAGAGCACGATTTCGGAATTGACGATGTCGCCGCCGGTCTTGTCGGCATTCTTTTCGCGCTTGGTCAGGAGCACGTCGACGCGGTCGTTCGGCAGGATGAAGCCGCCGGCGCCGGTTTCCGGCGAAATTTCGGTCGAAATGGCGCGCATGCCGGTGGGCAGGATCGCCGCCATGAAGCCTGAGCCGTCGGCCTTGACCAGCTTTGCCTCACGGATCGGCTCACCGGCGATGAAGGGCGCGCGCGCGATCGAACCGGTGACCTGCGTGGCCGCCTCAGGGCGTTCGCTGCGCTTGATAAAGGTGTTGCTGGCGGAGGCGGCCGGCCAGGTCTGCCACACCATGTCTTCGGGCTTGAGCGACTGGCCGAGGCCGACGTCGGATTTCGCGACCAGGACGTCGACGGTCGGCAGCTGGGCGACGGGCGTGGGGGGCGGCGCGTCGGAGCCGCTCGCAAGATATGCGGCGATACCGCCAGCGCCGACGGCAATGGCTAGGACCACAATGCGTGCGGGAGTCATACGCTTCACTTTCCACATTACGCTGCGACGCTTCCGCCGCCGTAACCGGAGTTGACCAGCTATTCGTCAAAGCATGGTTAATGGAGCGTGAGTAAATTGCCTTAACGGAGAGTTACTTGCGCGGTGTTGCGCAATTAGCGGATCGCGAGGTGGCTGAGGTCGACCGCCTTGATCCATTCCGTCTCCGGATAGATCATCAACGCCCCGATCGCGAGTGCGATGCCGTAGGGGATGCCGCTTTCCTTGGCATGCAGCCGCATCAGCCAGGTCTGGCCGGAGAGCGAGTAGGGCAGGGGCCATTGCCGGAACTGCAGTAACACCAGCGTCAGCACGCCGCCGAACAGCGAGGCGTAAAGCAGGTAGTTCATCAGGTGGCCGAAACCGAACCAGAGGCCCGCGGCCGCCGCCACCTTGGCGTCGCCGCCGCCGACCCAGCCCATGGCGAAGCAGCCAAATGCCACCACCAGCACGGTTGCGCCGGCTGCGACATGCAGGGCGAAGTCGTAAAGCCCCATGCCGCCGAGCAGCGCAAGCGCCAGAAAGCCCGCCACCAGCGCCAGCGATATCCGGTTCGAGATCGTCATGGTGAGGAGGTCGCTCGCGGCTGCGAACGCCATCAGGGCCGGGAACAGCATAAGGCGCGCGATGTCGAGGATCATGGAATTCAGGGCCCGAACAGCAGATGCGTGGGGGTCGGAGCGGCGAGCCTAGCGGGCAATGGTGAACGATCGGAAAACGGCCGGTGGTTTCACAGAACACTGACGATCCGGACCGCCAGCATCGCCAGCGCCAGCACCAGCGCGAGGCAGACCAGCTCGATGGAACGATCGGTGCGGCTGGCCGCGACCGGGACGGCGACGGGTTTACGCATACGCATACTCGGAACTAGCCGTGACAGGGCTTGCCGTAACCGGCTCGCCGAAACAGAAAGGCCCCGGTATTACCGGGGCCTTTTGATTTCAACCCGCAACGATCGCTTACTTGAGCGAGTTGTTGATCGAGGTGAACTTGGTGTTCAGGTTGGTGCCGAGGCCGTTGACGACCGCAATGATCGCCAGCGAAATGCCGGCAGCAATCAGGCCGTATTCGATGGCGGTGGCGCCGGACTGATCCTTCACGAAACGGGCAACAAGGTTCTTCATCAGGTAAACTCCATGTACACAGTGGCTGGTCAAACTAACGTTAGGTCTGGCCGGCGTTCTCAGCACCGTGACCATGGGGCCACCCTACGGTCGGACAATTTCAGCGCAGTTAATTCGATTGCGTAAATACGGCGGGAACCCGCTGTTCTTAAGCAGAGTAAATTTCTCATTAAGAACATCGATAGAATTCGATATTTGTCAGCATCGCCATTATGATGGCCGCGGACGGCATGCGGAAAGCGGGCAGCATTCATGGCTCCTTAAGCGCGGGCTTGTAACGCTTTCCGGCGCAGCTGATCGGATGAGGCGGATATGTCCAGTCTACCCATGGAAGTCGTCGAGATGCTGGGGCAGACGATCGTCAAGGTGGTGCCCGTCACGATCGCTCTCGCACTGGTCTTTTCGCTGCTGACGCATTTCTGGGCCTGCAATCCGGGAAAACCGTGGTGGCGCAAGAAGGAGCTCGTCACCGACGTCTGCTACTGGTTCTTCGTGCCGCTGTTCGCGCGCGTGTTCCGGATTGGCCTTCTGGTGGTCGGCGCCGGTTTCTTCTTCAAGATCCACGACGCGGACGAACTGATCGCCTTCTACGACCACGGTCACGGCCCCCTGGCCACGCTGCCGGTGTGGCTGCAGGCAATCCTGATGCTCGTGCTCGCCGATTTCATGATGTACTGGCTGCACCGCATGTTCCACAACGGCGGATTCTGGAAGTACCACGCCATCCATCATTCGTCGGAAGATCTCGACTGGATTTCGGCGGCGCGCTTTCACCCGGTGAATCTCCTGCTTGGCACCATCGGGGTCGACGTCGTGCTGCTGCTGGCCGGCATCTCGCCGGACGCGATGGTCTGGATCGCGCCGTTCAACATCTTCCACTCGGCCTTCGTCCACGCCAACCTGAACTGGACGCTCGGCCCGTTCAAATACGTGCTGGCGACGCCGGTGTTCCACCGCTGGCACCACACCGGGCCGCAAGAGGGCGGCAACACCAATTTTGCCGGCACTTTCCCGATCTGGGATATCCTGTTCGGTACCTGGCGGATGCCGGAGAACGTGCTGCCGGACAATTACGGCATCGACAATCAGGAGACGTTCCCGACCGAGATCGCCGGCCAATTGGCCTATCCGTTCAGGCAGTAGGATCGCAAACATTGGGAATGTCGGGCATTTTGCCTCGACTCTTTGCGATTATTTCACACATTGGCGTCAGTTTAACCCGGTCGGGCGCCGGTCCGCTGCGTATCGCTTTTGCCGGCAAGTTCAACGTCCCGGGGTAGTAGAGTATGGCGTATAGTTCCTTGCGTAACCGCGCTTTTGCGCGTTCCAAATTCCCTTCGGCATTCACGGCCCTGGCGGCTGGAATCCTGCTTTGGCCTGCCGTCGCCTCGACGGCACCCGCCCCCGAAACCGTCGCGGTCAATGTCGACCAGGCCAAGCTCGTCAAGCTTCCGGGCAAGGTCGCCACCATCGTCATCGGCAATCCCATGATCGCGGACGTGACGCTGCAACCCGGCGGCATCGTGGTCGTCACCGGCAAGGGTTTTGGCGCGACCAATTTCATCGCGCTCGACCGGGCCGGCGAAATCGTGGTCGACCGCGTCATCCAGGTCGAGGGTCCGGCCGACCACCAGCTCATCACCGTCTACCGCGGCGTCGAGCGCAATTCCTATAGCTGCATGCCGGTGTGCCAGCGCCGGGTCACGCTTGGCGACGGCGGCGACTTCTTCAAGTCGACGCTTGAGCAGGCCGGCACCCTCAACGGCACCGCCACCGGCGCCGCGGCGCAGGCGGGCAAGGCGCAGAACTAGCCCATCGCGCTGGCGCGGGCCGGTACGCGCCCGCGCGCCGCCAGCGCCATCGCGAATCATGTGCCGCGCGGCGATGCCGAAAGCGGTTAACGCCCGGTTAACGCCACGGGTCAGTCTGCTCCGATCGCGCGAAACACTTCGACAATCTGTTTCCGCTACTTGTTGGGCCTGTCGTTCATTGCTTTGTCCGGGGTTTGTCGATGCCGTCGCCCGCTTGCACGCCTGCCGCCACCCTCAAGCTGTTGCGCCGGTTTCGCCGCTTTCGCCGCGATCGCCGCGGCTCGGCTGCGGTCGAATTCGCTCTGATCGCGACGCCGTTCTTCGCGCTGCTGTTTGCCATCATCGAAACCTCGATCGTGTTCTTCGCCGGCCAGGTGCTGGAGACCGGGCTGCAGGACAGCGCCCGGCTACTCTATACGCACCAGGCGCAGGATGCGGGTATGACACAGGCGCAGTTCAAGACCGATCTCTGCAACCGCGTCGCCGTGCTGATGGACTGCTCGATCGTCGCCGTCGACGTCAAGTTCTATACCGCCGGCACCGCGATCACGATCACCGATCCGATCGACGGCAGCGGCAATTACGATCCCTCGGGCTTGACCTATCTGACGCCGCCGTTGGGCAGCAACGCCACCGTGGTGGCGCGCGCGTTCTATCGCTGGCCGCTTTACGTCACCGGCCTCGGCTACAACATCGCAAATATCGGGCGCAACACCGCCTTCAGCAAGCGCCTGCTGGCCGCGACCGCCGCCTTCCGCGTCGAGCCCTGAGGATCATGCCGATGCAGAAGATGTCGCTTCGTATCCGCAAATCGATCTCCGGGCTTCGCCGCGATGACCGCGGCAACGCGGCAGTGGAGTTCGCCATCGTCGTGCCGATCATGCTGACGCTGTTCTTCGGAGTGGTCGAATTCTCCTCCGGCGTCGCCGTCGACCGCAAGGTGACGATGGCGGCACGGACGCTGTCCGACCTGACGTCGCAATCGAGCAAGGTGACCGACACCGACATTGCCAATTTCACGATCACCGCCAAGGCGATCATGACGCCGTATCCGTCGGGGCTCCTGAACTCGACGATCTCGGAATTGTATGTCGACCCCACGACGCTGACCGCCAAGGTCAAGTGGAGCAAGGGGTCGGCGGCGCGTGGCTTCGACACCACCGTCGCCATCCCGACCGCGCTCAAGATCGGCGGCACCTATCTGATCTATTCCGAGGTCGATTACACCTACACGCCGACGGTCGGCTACGTCATGAAGACCGCCATCAAGCTCAGCGACTTCATGTTCACGCGCCCGCGCTATGGGCTCTGCGTGCTGTACGCCACCGCCACCGACTGCCCGGTCTGAGGCCGCTCCGGCATTTTCCGAAAACAAAAAAGGCCGCGCGACCCGCACGGCCTTTCGTCCCATTCGGTTGAATTCCGCGAGAAGCTCGCCGCGGAGCTTCGTCAGCCGGCGGCGCGCAAATTGTCGGCCGAAGACTTGCCAGAACGGCGATCCGCTACGATTTCGTAGGAGATCTTCTGGCCTTCGCGCAGCGTTCCAAGGCCGGCACGTTCGACTGCGCTGATGTGCACGAACACATCGTTGCCGCCGTCATCCGGCTGGATGAAGCCGTATCCCTTGGTTGCGTTGAACCACTTCACAGTTCCCATGCTCACGGGGTAGTCCCTTCAGGTATAAAGCGTCGAAGCCCACTCTCGTGGGCTGGTGAGATCGAATTTTTGGAAGGGTCGTCAGCGTCTGAACCGGCTGTACCGGTGTGGTGCTAATCTCGTCCGGCCGAAAATCGATGGCGGTTATTCTATGCGAAGGCAGCCCCCAAAACAATCCTGAGGTGCGCGAATTTTTGTTGCGGCCGGCGCCTTCGGGGGCCGCGAGAGGCTGCGTATCTCGCAGGCAGCGACCGCGCATGGCCATGATTTTGCCACGCGCGATCGTCGTCGTTGAGGTTTACCTGCGGCGGAATTGACCGCCGCGCTGCGGTGCGCCACGCGGTGGCCCGCCCGGCGTGCTGGGACGTTCGTCCTTGTGACGGAAGATCAGCCGGCCCTTTTCCAGATCATAGGGCGACATCTCGATCGTCACCCGATCGCCTGCCAGTGTCTTGATGCGGTTCTTCTTCATCTTGCCGGCCGTGTAGGCGACAATTTCGTGTCCGGCATCGAGCTGCACGCGGTAGCGGGCATCGGGGAGGATTTCGGTGACCAGTCCTTCGAACTGGATCAGCTCTTCTTTAGCCATGGTTCTCTCCAGGTCGATCGACGGCTAGTGCTGGGGTCGCTGGTTGCGGTTGGGTTTGGTGTTCGGGCGGCTTTCGCGATGCAAAAAGGCAACCCCCTGCATCCCGTCCGCCTTCTGTGCCCCGTCAGTCTTGCCGCCATGCGACGGACGCGCCAACTCATGACGGTTGGTCTGCGGCGCGCCATGATTACCACCACCACGGCGGCGTCGGCGAGGGCCTTTTGACGATCCCGGCGCGTTCTCGTTTTGCCGTGCGGCATGGACGCGCGGCGCGGGCCGGCCGGCGCGATGCTGGGCCGCCGCGGGCGCGGCATCCCGGTTGTTGCTGCCCGGCGTGCGGCGATCTTCCCGCGGCAGCGCCACGCGGATCAGCCGCTCGATGTCGCGCAGATAACCCATTTCCTCGGCGCCCGCGATCAGCGAGATCGCGATGCCGTCGGCGCCGGCGCGCGCGGTGCGGCCGATGCGATGGACATAGGTTTCGGGGACGTTGGGCAGGTCGTAATTGACGACATGGCTGATGCCGTCGACGTCGATGCCGCGGGCGGCGATGTCGGTGGCCACCAGGGTGCGGATCTCGCCGGTGCGGAACGCCGCCAGCACCCGCTCGCGGTGGTTCTGCGACTTGTTGCCGTGGATCGCATCGGCCGGGATGCCGGACCTGACGAGGCTCTTCACCACCTTGTCGGCGCCGTGCTTGGTGCGGGTAAACACCAGCGCGCGATCGACCGGCTCCTGCTTCAGGAGCGAGGCGAGGAAGGCGGGCTTGGCGGCAAAGTCGACCTGGATGATGCGCTGGGTGATGCGCTCGACCGTGGTGGCCGCCGGCGTCACCGCCACGCGGGCCGGGTCGCGCAGCATCGCCTCGGCGAGGTCGGCGATGTCCTTTGGCATGGTGGCCGAGAAGAACAGCGTCTGCCGCTTGATCGGCAGCTTGCCGACGATTTTGCGGATGTCGTTGATGAAGCCCATGTCGAGCATGCGGTCGGCTTCGTCGAGCACGAGGAACTCGACCGAGCCGAGCCTCAGCGCGTTGCTCTGGACCATATCGAGCAGCCGGCCCGGAGTAGCGACCATGACTTCGACGCCCTGCATCACCGAGCGGACCTGACGGCCCATCGGCACGCCGCCGATCGCCAGCGCCGAGGTGAGGCGGAGGTGGCGGCCATAGGCGTTGAAACTGTCGAGGATCTGGCCGGACAATTCACGGGTGGGCGAGAGCACCAGCACGCGGCAGGTCTTCGGCTGCGGCCTGATGCGATGCTCGAGCAGGCGGTGCAGGATCGGCAGCGCGAAGGCCGCGGTCTTGCCGGTACCGGTCTGGGCGATGCCGACGACGTCGCGTCCGGCGATGGCTAGGGGGATGGTTTGGGCCTGGATGGGCGTGGGCGTCAGATAATTTTCTTCCTTGAGCGCACGGGAGATTGGATCGGCAAGGCCGAAATCCTGAAAGGAGGTCAAAAGATTGGTTCTTTCCATCAAAACAGCAGGCGCCCGGCGATGTCCGCCAGGAGCGCGCGAGGGTGTCAATGACAACCCGCGTGTCTGGGGCGTCGGATGTGTTTAGCTGAGAGGCAAGCCAGAGGCCGTTGGAAGGGGCTCAGAACACGCTGCTTGCGGTGACCCGATGATCGCGGCTGGCGCGATTCCCTAGGTCGTGGCGTTCATATGGAACAGGATGGCGGCGCTTTCAAGGTGAATTCCGGAAACAGGCTGCAAGTCCGGTCCAAAGTCCGGTCCAGGGACTGTTTTTGAGTCAATTCGCCATGCCGGAATTTTAGCCAATTTGCCAATTTTGCCTATTTAATATACATATTGCCGCTATAGCATACATTTTTTAAGCTCAAGGATTGGGCAAATAACCCCGGTTTTCCCGCCATGAGTACAGAATTCTCCAAAGATACCATTCACTTAGCTGCATTGTGCACCGTGGCATGGTTCTTGCGATTCCGTTAATGCAGGCGGCCGTGGGGCCGTTCGCAGCGTTTCAACGCCTGCGTCAGGGAGATGACAGCTCATGCTTACTCAATTGACTCACGATATAGCGCCGGTGAGCCGCCGTCGCTGGCTGGCGGCCACCGCCGGCCTGGTTTTAGGCCTGGCCGCTTTCACCAACGCCAAGGCGCAGGAGACCATCAAGGTCGGCGTCCTGCATTCGCTTTCCGGCACCATGGCCATCAGCGAAACCACGCTGAAGGATACCGTCCTCTTCCTGATCGACGAGCAGAACAAGAAAGGCGGCGTGCTCGGCAAGAAGCTCGAGGCCGTCGTCGTCGACCCCGCATCGAACTGGCCGCTGTTTGCCGAAAAGGCGCGCGAACTCATCACCAAGGACAAGGTCGCCGTCGTATTCGGCTGCTGGACCTCGGTGTCGCGCAAGTCCGTGCTCCCGGTGTTCAAGGAGCTGAACAACATCCTGTTCTACCCCGTGCAGTACGAGGGTGAGGAGAGCGAGCGCAACGTGTTCTACACCGGTGCTGCGCCGAACCAGCAGGCGATCCCCGCGGTCGACTATCTGATGAAGGACGAGAAGGTGAAGCGCTGGGTGCTGGCCGGCACCGACTACGTCTATCCGCGCACCACCAACAAGATCCTCGAAGCCTACTTGAAGTCGAAAGGCGTCAAGCAGGAAGACATCATGATCAACTACACGCCGTTTGGTCATAGCGACTGGCAGACGATCGTGGCCGACATCAAGAAGTTCGGCTCGGCCGGCAAGAAGACCGCCGTCGTCTCGACCATCAACGGCGACGCCAACGTTCCCTTCTACAAGGAGCTCGGCAACCAGGGCATCAAGGCGACCGACATCCCGGTCGTGGCGTTCTCGGTCGGTGAAGAAGAACTCGCCGGCATCGACACCAAGCCGCTGCTCGGCCATCTCGCCGCCTGGAACTACTTCCAGTCGATCAAGGATCCCGGCAACGACAAGTTCATCAAGGCCTGGCAGGCCTACACCAAGAATCCGAAGCGCGTGACCAACGACCCGATGGAAGCGCACGTCATCGGCTTCGAAATGTGGGTCAAGGCGGTCGAGAAGGTGAAGTCGACCGATCCGGACAAGGTGATCGACGCGCTGCCCGGCATCGAAGCCAAGAACCTGACCGGCGGCACCTCGAAGATGCTGCCGAACCACCACATCACCAAGCCGGTGTTCATCGGCGAGATCAAGGCCAACGGCCAGTTCGACGTGGTGTGGAAGACCCCGGGCCTCGTGGCCGGCGATGCATGGTCGAAGGAGCTGGACGGCTCCAAGGACCTGATCGGCGACTGGGTCGGCAAGAAGTGCGGCAACTACAACACCAAGACCAACAAGTGCGGCGGTCAGGGCTCCTGATCCCACGCGGCATGATCCGAAGGATCATGCGCGCGAACACCGGAGAAGGCGGCGGCTGTCGCCGCCTTCTCCTCTTCTCTGCCGGGGTCGTCCAGTGCTCATCAACGTTCTCTACCGATTACGCGGACTTGCCCTCTCAGTCCTCCTGATCGCGGCCTTCGCTGTGCCGGCGCTAGCGGGTCCGTTCGAGGACGCCGTCGCCAAATTCGCCAACGACGATTTTTCGGATACCGACGAAGCGATCGGCGTGGTCGCCGGCTCCGGCAATCCGCTGGCTTTCCCGATCATCAGCGCGCTGAAGGAAGAACGGCTGGCGGCCGATCCCGACAGCAAGAAGGTTTTCCTCACCCAACCCGACGGCAAGATCATCGATGCCGCGACCGGCGCTGCGGTCGACAAATTGCCCGACAATGCCGCCGTGGTCCGGCTCAACAACCGCCTGCGCCGCACCGTCGATGCGGCGCTCGGCAGCCTGACGCTGGCCTCGCCCGATCCCGCCAAGCGGATCGCGGCCGCGCAAGGGGTTTTCAAGACGCATGACGAAGCCGCGTTGCCCGCGATCGACGATGCGCTTGCCAAGGAAACCAACAAGAACGCCAAGGCGGCCTTCACCGAGGCGCGCGCGGCGATCCTGCTGTTCAAATCGGATGCCAGCGAGGCCGACAGGCTCGAGGCCATCGCCACCCTCAAGGCGCGCGGCGATCAGGAGGCCATGGCGCTCTTGACCAGTCTTGGCCCCGACCAGCCGCCGCTGATCAAGAGCGCCGTGGCCAGCGCGATCACGTCGATCCAGGGCAATCTCGCGCTGTGGTCGATGGTGCAGAACGCCTGGTATGGCCTGTCGCTCGGTTCGGTGCTGCTGCTGGCCGCCATCGGCCTTGCCATCACCTTCGGCGTGATGGGCGTCATCAACATGGCCCATGGCGAGATGGTGATGATCGGTGCCTACACCACCTTCGTGGTGCAGGAGGTGATCCGCACCCGCTATCCCGGCCTGTTCGACGTTTCGCTGCTGATCGCGGTGCCGCTCGCCTTCCTGGTCGCGGGCGGGATCGGCGTTGCCATCGAGCGCGGCATCATCCGCTTCCTCTACGGCCGTCCGCTGGAAACGCTGCTCGCGACCTGGGGCCTTTCGCTGGTGCTGCAGCAGGCGGTGCGCACCGCGTTCGGCCCGACCAACCGCGAGGTCGGCAATCCCTCCTGGATGAGCGGCGCATTCGAACTCGGCCAGATCACCATCACCTATAACCGGCTCTGGATCCTGGTCTTCACGCTGGCGGTATTCGGGATCCTGCTCGCGATGCTGCGCTACACCGCGCTTGGGCTCGAGATGCGCGCGGTGACGCAGAACCGCCGCATGGCGGCCTCGATGGGCATCGCGACCTCGCGCGTCGACGCGCTGACCTTCGGCCTCGGCTCCGGCATCGCCGGCATCGCCGGCGTGGCGCTGTCGCAGATCGACAATGTCAGTCCCGAACCTCGGCCAGAGCTACATCATCGACAGTTTTATGGTGGTGGTGTTCGGCGGCGTCGGCAATCTCTGGGGCACGCTGGTCGGCGCCTTCACGCTCGGCATCGCCAACAAGTTTCTGGAGCCGGTGGCCGGCGCCGTGCTCGGCAAGATCGCGATCCTCGTGCTGATCATCCTGTTCATCCAGAAACGCCCGCGCGGCCTGTTCGCGCTCAAGGGGCGGGCGGTGGAAGCATGATGCCGCACGTGCTCACGCGCTCGCTCGACCGCGCCGCGACCCTCTTCATCCTGGTGGTCGCGGGCCTTGGGCGTGCTGATCTCGCTGTCGAACATCCTGCTGCCGGCCGGCTCGTTCTTCCAGGTGCCGACCTATCTGGTGGCGCTGTTCGGCAAATATGTCTGCTACGCCATCCTCGCGCTCTCGATCGATCTGATCTGGGGCTATTGCGGCATTCTCTCGCTCGGCCACGGCGCCTTCTTCGCGCTCGGCGGCTACGCCATGGGCATGTATCTGATGCGCCAGATCGGCAGCCGCGGCGTCTACGGCAATCCGGTCCTGCCCGACTTCATGGTGTTCCTGAATTATCCGGGCCTGCCCTGGTACTGGTACGGTTTTGACATGTTCTGGTTCGCCGCGCTGATGGTCGTGCTGGTGCCGGGCCTGCTCGCCTTCTGTTTCGGCTGGCTGGCGTTCCGCTCCCGCGTCACCGGCGTCTATCTCTCGATCATCACCCAGGCGATGACCTATGCGCTGCTGCTCGGCCTTCTTCCGCAACGATTTTGGCTTTGGCGGCAATAACGGCCTGACCGACTTCAAGGACATTCTGGGCTTTAACGTGCAGGCCGACGGCACCCGCGTGGCGCTGTTCCTGCTCTCCTGCCTCGCGCTGATCGTCGCCTTCCTGATCTGCCGCGGCAGTCGTCACCTCGAAACTCGGCAAGGTGCTGATCGCGATACGCGACGCCGAATCCCGCACGCGGTTTCTCGGTTACCGCGTCGAATCCTACAAGCTGTTCGTGTTCACGCTGTCGGCCTGCATGGCGGGCGTTGCCGGCGCGCTGTATGTGCCGCAGGTCGGCATCATCAATCCATGCGAATTCGCGCCGGGCAACTCGATCGAGGCGGTGATCTGGGTCGCCGTCGGCGGCCGCGGCACGCTGACCGGCGCGGCGCTCGGCGCCGTCGTCGTCAACTACGCCAAAACCTACTTCACCTCGGGTCCGCTGGCGCCGTATTGGCTGTTCATGCTCGGCGCGATGTTCATCCTGGTGACGCTGCTGCTGCCCAAGGGCATCGTCGGCACCTTCAACGCGTGGTGGGAGCCGTGGAAGGCGCAGCGCATTTCGGATGCGGCCGAGAGCGCGGCGCGCGAAGACGGCGTCGAGCCGAAACCGAATCCGGCGGAGTGAGCGCATGAACGTCATGGACCCGCGCACCACCTCCGCCATGCTGTATCTCGACGGCGTGCACGTCTCGTTCGACGGCTTTCACGCCATCAACAATCTGTCGCTGGCGCTCGAGCCCGGCGAGATGCGCGCCATCATCGGCCCCAACGGCGCCGGCAAGACCACGATGATGGACATCATCACCGGCAAGACCAAGCCGGACGAGGGCGTCGTGCTGTTCGACGGCACCGTCGATCTGACGCGGCTGGACGAGACCCGCATCGCCGAGCTCGGCATCGGCCGAAAATTCCAGAAGCCGACGGTGTTCGAGAGCCAGACCATCGAGGACAATCTGCTGCTGGCGCTCAATGTCGACCACAGCGTCAAGGGCACGCTGTTCTGGCGCGGCAACGCTGATGAGTCCGAGCGCATCGACAAGGTGCTGGAGACCATCCGCCTGAACGACGCACGCCATCGGCTGGCCGGCAGCCTGTCGCACGGCCAGAAGCAATGGCTGGAGATCGGCATGCTGCTGGCGCAGGACCCGAAAGTCCTGCTGGTCGACGAGCCCGTCGCCGGGATGACCGATGTCGAGACGCATCTGACCGCGGAGCTGCTGAAGGAGATCAACCGGAATCACACCATCATGGTCGTCGAGCACGACATGACCTTCGTGCGCGAGCTCGGCGTCAAGGTCACCTGCCTGCACGAAGGTACGGTGCTGGCGGAAGGAAGCATCGACGATGTCTCGTCGAACGAGCGCGTCATCGAAGTGTATCTGGGGCGCTAGGGCATGCTGAAGGTCGACAACATCAACCTCTATTACGGCGCGGCGCAGGCGCTGCGCGGCGTGTCGCTGTCGGCCGAACCCGGCAAGGTCACCTGCGTGCTCGGCCGCAACGGCGTCGGCAAGACCTCGCTGCTGCGCGCCATGGTCGGCCAATATCCGATTGCGTCCGGCTCGATCAATTTCGACGGCGACGATATCACCGCGCTGAAACCCTACGAGCGGGCGCGCAAGGGCATCGGCTTCGTGCCGCAGGGCCGCGAGATCTTTCCGCTGCTGACGGTCGAAGAAAACCTCAAGACCGGCTTCGGGCCGCTGAAGCGCGAACACCGCAACATCCCCGACGACGTGTTCTCGCTGTTTCCGGTGCTGCAATCGATGCTCGGGCGCCGCGGCGGCGACCTCTCCGGCGGCCAGCAGCAGCAGCTCGCGATCGGTCGGGCGCTGGTGATGCGGCCGAAACTCCTGTTGCTGGACGAGCCGACCGAAGGCATCCAGCCCTCGATCATCAAGGACATCGGCCGCGCCATCCTGTACCTGCGCAACCTCGGCAACATCGCGATCGTGCTGGTCGAACAATATCTCGACTTTGCCTGCGAGCTCGGCGACAATTTTGCGGTCATGGACCGCGGCGCCGTGAAATTTGCCTGCGACCGCTCGAATCTCGATCCGAGCGAGATCAGCCGGCAGATGGCCCTGTAATAAATACTTTGACGCGGCCCGCGGCCGCGACTCCGGGGGACGGATGGGGACAGGCGCGGCGTCAGCGATCTTTGCGGCCAACCGCGCTCGGGGCGCCGTACGGTTCGACGTGCGGCTGGAGGACGGCGTCACCCGCCGCGGCCAATTGCATGAGTCCGGCTCGCTGCGCGTGCGGTTTCCTTCCCCCGAGGCCGAAGGGCTCTCCGCGGTATTCGTCAACACCGCAGGCGGCGTTGCCGGCGGCGACCGCTTCGACATCGAGATCGCGGCGGGCGAGGGGGCCCGGCTGACGCTGACCACGGCGGCGGCGGAAAAGGTCTATCGCGCGCCTGATGAAGCCGCGCAGCTCAACATTTCCCTGAAAGCGGAAAGCGGCGCGCATCTCGGCTGGCTGCCGCAGGAAACCATTTTGTTCGACCGCGCGCGCATTTCGCGGCGGATCGACATCGACCTGGCCGAAGACGCCTCCCTTCTGCTCTGCGAAATCGTGGTGTTCGGCCGCTCGGCGATGGGCGAGCGCATGCTGAGCGGCGAATTCGTCGATCGCTGGCGGCTGCGCCGCGGCGGCCGGCTGGTGTTTGCCGAGACCGTGCGGCTCGACGGCGACATCGGCGAAAAGCTGGCGAGGCCGGCGGTTGCGAACGGCGGCGTCGCCATCGGCACGGCGCTGATCGTGCCCGGCGATGAGGCCCTGGTGGAGCGCATCCGCGAGGCCGCCAATTCGTTCGGCGGGGAAGTCGGCATCTCCGCCTGGAATGGATTTGCAATGGCGCGCTTCTGTGCCCAAGATGCCGCCCGGCTGCGCGCCGACATGATGACGGTGCTCGGCCGCGCCTCGCCCGGGGCGCTGCCGCGGCTGTGGCTCAACTAATTCAATTCAACACCAGAGTGTCCGCATGAATCTTTCTCCCCGCGAAAAGGACAAGCTTCTGATCTCGATGGCCGCGATGGTGGCGCGCCGCAGGCTGGAGCGCGGCGTCAAGCTCAACCACCCCGAGGCGATCGCGATCATTTCCGACTTCATCGTCGAGGGCGCGCGCGACGGCCGCACCGTCGCCGACCTGATGCAGGCCGGCGCGCAGGTGTTGACCCGCGCGCAGTGCATGGACGGCATCCCGGAGATGATCCACGACATCCAGGTCGAGGCGACTTTTCCCGACGGGACAAAACTCGTCACCGTGCACGAGCCGATCCGATAGGAGTTTTGGCATGATCCCCGGCGAACGCTTCATCAAGGACGGCGAGATCGAACTCAATGCCGGCCGCAAGACCGTGACGCTCACGGTCGCCAACACCGGCGACCGCCCGATCCAGGTCGGCTCGCACTACCATTTCTTCGAGACCAACCCCGCGCTGAAATTCGACCGCAAGAAAGCCCGCGGCATGCGGCTCGACATCGCCGCCGGCACCGCCGTCCGCTTCGAGCCCGGCCAGACCCGCGACGTCCAGCTGGTCGCGCTCGCGGGCAAGCGCGTGGTCTACGGCTTCCGCGGCGACGTGATGGGCAAGCTGTGAAGAATGTCGGAATTGGCTGGAGCTGACTTATGTCCGTAAAAATCAAACGTTCCGTCTATGCCGACATGTTCGGGCCCACCACCGGCGACAGGGTGCGGCTGGCCGATACCGATCTCATCATCGAGGTCGAGAAGGATTTCACCACCTACGGCGAAGAGGTGAAATTCGGCGGCGGCAAAGTGATCCGCGACGGCATGGGGCAATCGCAGGTCACCAACGCGCAGGGCGCGGCCGATACCGTCATCACCAATGCGCTGATCGTCGACCACTGGGGCATCGTCAAGGCCGACGTCGCGATCAAGGAAGGCATGATCGCGGCGATCGGCAAGGCCGGCAATCCGGACATCCAGCCCAATGTCACCATCATCATCGGCCCCGGCACCGACGTGATCGCGGGCGAAGGAAAAATCCTCACCGCCGGCGGGTTCGACAGCCACATCCATTTCATCTGCCCGCAGCAGATCGAGCACGCGCTGATGAGCGGCGTCACCTCGATGCTGGGCGGCGGCACCGGGCCGTCGCACGGCACGTTTGCCACCACCTGCACGCCCGGGCCCTGGCACATGGCGCGGATGATCCAGTCGTTCGACGCCTTCCCGGTTAACCTCGGCATATCCGGCAAGGGCAACGCGGCGCGGCCGGCCTCGCTGGTCGAGATGATCAAGGCCGGCGCCTGCGCGCTGAAACTGCACGAGGACTGGGGCACCACGCCGGCCGCGATCGACAATTGCTTGGCCGTCGCCGACGACTACGACGTCCAGGTGATGCTGCATTCGGACACGCTGAACGAGTTGGGCTTTGTCGAGGATACGATAAAGGCCTTTAAGGGCCGCACCATTCATGCCTTCCACACCGAAGGCGCCGGCGGCGGCCACGCGCCTGACATCATCAAGATCGCCGGTCTGAAGAACGTGCTGCCGTCCTCCACCAACCCGACGCGGCCGTTCACCCGCAACACCATCGACGAGCATCTCGACATGCTGATGGTGTGCCATCATCTCGATCCCTCGATCGCGGAGGATCTCGCCTTCGCCGAAAGCCGCATCCGCAAGGAGACCATCGCGGCGGAAGATATTTTGCACGATCTCGGCGCGCTCTCGATGATGTCGTCGGACTCGCAGGCCATGGGCCGGCTCGGCGAAGTCATCATCCGCACCTGGCAGACCGCCGACAAGATGAAAAAACAACGCGGCTCGCTGCCGCAAGACAAGGGCAAGGACAACGACAATTTCCGCGTCAAGCGCTACATCGCGAAATACACCATCAACCCCGCGATCGCGCATGGCGTCTCAAAACTGATCGGCTCGGTGGAGAAGGGCAAGCTCGCCGACCTCGTGCTGTGGTCGCCGGCCTTCTTCGGCGTCAAGCCGGACTGCATCATCAAGGGCGGCTCGATCGTGGCGGCTCCAATGGGCGATCCCAACGCCTCGATCCCGACGCCGCAGCCCGTGCACTACCAGCCGATGTTCGCCGCCTTCGGCAAATCGCTGACGGCGTCTTCGGTGGTGTTCACGTCAAAGGCGGCCATCACCGGCGGGCTGGCGCGAAAACTCGGCATCGACAAGAAGCTCTATCCGGTGAAAAACACCCGCGGCGGCATCTCGAAAAAGAGCATGATCCACAACGATGCCACCCCGAAAATCGAGGTCGATGCCGAGACCTATGAGGTACGCGCAGACGGCGAGCTTTTGACCTGCGAACCCGCCGAGGTGCTGCCCATGGCGCAGCGGTATTTCATGTTCTAAAACCCCTCCCGGCCTAAGCCAGAACAAAAGCCGGGAGGATTTTCCGTGATCTACGTCGTTGCAACCCTGACCGTAAAACCCGAAACACGCGCCGAATTCATTGCCGCCGCCACCGCCTGCATCAAGGAGACGCGGAAAGAGCCCGGCAATATCGCCTATGATCTGCACGAAAGCGTCACTGATCCCTCAAAGATGGTATTCGTCGAGCAGTGGGATAACGAGGAGGCGCTGGTGCCGCACCGGACCGCCGAGCACATGAAGACCTTTGGCCGGGTTGCCGTGAAATGCATGAGCGCGCCGCCGAAGATCGAAGTCATCACGCCCGCCAACGTCACCGTGCGCTGACAACAAGAACAACAAGGGAGAGAACAATGATCTACGTCGTCGCCACCACGCAGGTGAAACCTGACCAGCGCGATTCATTCATCGCAGGGCACAAGAAATGCATCGCCGAAACGCTGAAGGAAAAGGGATGCCTCTCCTATGAGGGCCACACCGCCATCCACGATCCCAACACCTATGTCGTGGTGGAGCGCTGGGAGACGCGCGACGATCTCACCGCGCATGGCAAGGCGCCGCATATGAAGGTCTGGCGCGAATATTCCGCGCCGCTCAAGGCCTCGCCGACGACGATCGAGATCATCAGCGCCGACAAGGTGGATACGATCAAAGGCATGATCCGCGCGACCGAAGTCCGGGGGCAGTATCGCTGGACCGAATCTCCGGCCGATACGGTCGTGCTCGACTTCGACGACCGGCACCGGCGCAGAATGGCGATGACGGGCACGCGCGGGCTCGAATTCCTGCTCGACCTGGAAAACGCCGTTGCGTTGCGCGGCGGTGACGCGCTGGTGCTGGAAGACGGAAGGCTGATCGAGGTGGTCGCCGCTCCCGAGCCGCTGCTCGAGATCAAGGGCGCCGATCCCTTGCATCTGGTGCGGATCGCCTGGCATCTCGGCAACCGCCATCTGCCGACGCAGATCGCGGGCAAGGGCCTGCGCATCCGGCGCGACCATGTCATCGAGGCAATGGTGAAGGGGCTCGGCGCGCGCGTGGTCGAGATCGAGGCGCCGTTCGATCCCGAAGGCGGCGCCTATGCGGCCGCACATGCCGCGCACGATCACGGGCACACCGGCCAACACCACGCGCACGATCATCATCACGGCGATCACGATCACGATCACCACGGTGATCACGATCACCACGGTGATCACCATCACCACGACGAGCATTGCGATCACGAGCATCACCACGGCGACAGCCATGCTCATGACCACAAATAGCGCCGGACCGACCGACGCACCCGCGATGGCGGAAAGCGAGACGGCGGCGCTGTACCGGCTGATGACCTGGCTGTCGCCGTCCTTTCCGGTCGGCGCCTTCTCCTATTCCAGCGGCATCGAATGGGCGGTGGAGGCCGGCGACATCACCGATGCCGCCTCGCTGCACGGCTGGCTGGCCGTCGATGCTCACGGACGGTTCGGGGTTTTGCGACGCCGTCTTGCTGGCGCAGACCCATCGCGCGGTGACCGCGCATGACGATCGCGCGCTTGCGCGAGATCGCCGAGCTGGCGGCCGCCTTCGTGCCCTCGCGCGAGCGCCAGCTCGAGACCACGACGCAGGGCCGCGCCTTCATCGAGATCGCGCGCACCGCCTGGCATTGCGACGGGCTCGATGAAGTGATCGCGGCCTGTGGCGGCGGCGATCGTCTATCCCGTCGCGGTCGGCCTCGTCAGTTCGGCGCATGCGATCCCGCTCAATCCGTCGATGCACGCGTTCCTCCACGCCGTGGTGTCGAACTGGATTTCCGCCGGCAGCCGCCTCATTCCGCTCGGCCAAACCGACAGCCAGCGCGTGCTGGCGCAGCTCGAGCCGGCAGTCGCCGCCACCGCCAGACGCGCCATCGCCGCCACGCTGGACGATCTCGGCAGCGCCACCTTTCGCGCCGACCTCGCCAGCCTCCGCCACGAGACGCAATATACGAGGCTGTTCCGGTCGTGATGGCCGCGCATCGCCTCCCAATGGAAAGAACGCGCAACATGCCCAAATCACACGGCCCGCTTCGGATCGGCGTCGGCGGTCCCGTCGGATCGGGAAAGACCGCGCTGATGGACCTGCTCTGCAAGAACATGCGCGAGCGCTACGACATCGCCGCGATCACCAACGACATCTACACCAAATGGGACGCGGAATTTCTGGTGCGCTCGGGCTCGCTGACGCCGGACCGCATCGCCGGCGTCGAGACCGGCGGCTGCCCGCATACCGCGATCCGCGAGGACGCCTCGATGAATCTCGCGGCGGTCGCCGACATGCGGGCGAAATTTCCCAACCTCGATCTGGTGCTGATCGAATCCGGCGGCGACAATCTTGCCGCCACCTTTTCCCCTGAACTCGCCGATCTCACCATCTACGTCATCGACGTCGCCGCCGGCGACAAGATCCCGTCCAAGGGCGGCCCCGGCATCACAGCGCTCCGACCTGCTGGTCATCAACAAGATCGACCTCGCCCCCCATGTCGGCGCGTCGCTGGAGAAGATGGACACCGACGCAAGACGGATGCGCGGCGAACGGCCGTTCGTGATGACCAATCTGAAGAAAAGCGAGGGGCTGGAGCGCATCATCGGCTTTATCGAGGCCAAGGGAGGCCTGAGGCCCGCCGCGTGCAGCCCGCAAAGATTAACGAAGGCGAGCCGCCGCGCGCAAGCCGAATTAACCAATCCGTTCATCTTCGGCCCGCCGCAACAGGAATCTGCGGCCGCAATCTGGAACCAAATCCGGTCCTTGCGCGATTACCTCTTCTCTGGCTCCGTCAACGCAGCATTGGCGGCAGCCATTATTGCGGCCTTTTGCCAACCCCGGTTGCGTCCTGATGTTCGCTCCTTCATTATCGTCCGCGGTTGGCCTTCATCCTGCTTTGCCTTGTTGCCGTCCCGGCAGACGTCGGATGCATTGTCCATTCCTTCGCCAACCCTGCATTTCCGAGTAAACGAGTGGTTCGGCTGGGCTTCATCATCGGTTTTATCGCGCTGATCGGAGCCCTGCTCTCCGGGCTCGCGGCTTGGCGCGTCCACGACCAGGAGCTGACGCTCGACGGCATCGCGATGGCGCGCGCGATCGACGTGCATGCCAGCCAGGTGCAGGACCGCCTCACCGAGCGCGAGTTGCTGGCCCGCGTCGCCTCCGGCCTGTTCCGCGCGCCCTCGATGGTGAAGGCCAACATGCTGCAGCCGCTGCGCGCCTCGATCTATGCCTTCAAGACCGATTTCGTGCTCGCCGTCCTGGATCGCGCGGCTGAGGCCGGACGAGCTCGCGGCCGCGCAGGCGGAGTTGAAGCGCGAGGGATTTTCCAACCCGGCGATCCGCGACTATGACGACCAGCCGCTCGACCTCAAGGCGATCGACAAGCCGGTCAACGTGCTGATGGATATCGAGCCGCGCAGCCCGGAAACGATCGGACTTCCCGGGCGCGTGCTCGATCAGGATTTCGATCATCGGGCCGACGCTGGCCCGCGCCATGACGGCCGGCAAGCCGGTCGCATCCGATCCGATCCCGCTGCTGCGCAGGAACGGCCCGATCGGCATCGTGCTTGCCGCACCGGTGCAGCAGGACGGCGCGAGCGAGCCCGCCGGCTTCGTCACGTTCTCCTACGAACTGGCGCCGCTGATGCTGGCCAATGACGATCTGTCGCTGTTCTCGGTGGTGCTGCGCAATCCGCAGGAGCCCAACAACGAGTTGGTCGCCGACGACCAGGGCGTCGTCACCTCCCGCGCGGTGCGGGAAGGCGGCCCGGTGCCGCTGATCATGCGCACGGTGACGTTCGGCGGCCGCGACTGGACGCTCGGCTACTACGCCAAGACCAACGCCGCGGTGCGCGCGCAGCAGACCGCGGCGATCGTCGCCGCCATCGGCCTTGCGCTCACCGGCATCGTCTGCGGCCTGTTCGGCTATGTCGCCTACAACAATCTGCGGCTGTCCCGCGAGATCCAGGTACGGATCGGCTTCGAGCGCCGGCTCACCGCCGTGATCGACGAGCTCAATCATCGCGTCAAAAACATCCTTGCGGTGATCCAGTCGATCGTGACGCGCACGCTGCGCCACGGCTCCGACATCGACGTCTCGCGCGAACTGCTGATCGGGCGCATCCACGCCATGGCCAACGTGGTCTCGCTGCTCAGCGAAAGCCAGTGGCAGGGCGTCAAGCTGCGCGGCCTGTTCGAGGCGCGCGCCATTCCCGCATGCCGACCGCATCGCCATCAACGGCCCCGACATCGCGGTGAGCGCCCGCGCCGCGCAGAGCATGTCGCTGCTGTTCTTCGAGCTCGCCTCGCATTCCGACGAGGGCCTGTCGCTGGTCGGAAAACACCCGCACATCGTCGCGCATTGGGAAGTCACCGGCGAGGAGCCGGAGGCGGTGTTTCATTTCCGCTGGGAAGAATTCAACACCAGCGAGGCGACGCGGCGCGCCGACAGCGATTTCGGCCTGATCCTGCTCGACCGCGTCGCGCCCGAAGCGCTGGGCGGCACCTCGAAACGCTATTTCACCGATGTGAGCTACGTCTACGAACTCACCGCGCCGATGGAAACCGTCATCGACATGACCGAGCGCGACCGCACCGAACAGCTTTCTGCACCGGTGCGGCCGGGGCAGTAGCCTGGATCGGAGTCCGCAACCTCCGCCTCCAGCCTGCGGGATGACGGACCTGACGGAACAACACCCACGTCTCCGCGCATTAAATCCGCATGATTTCCCAACTGAGGAGATGGCTGATGGGACGATACATGTTGCTGTGGCTGATCGGCGTGCCGCTTCCGATCCTGGCTCTGATCTGGGCTTTCGGCGGCCTGAACTGACAACTCGCAGAACGCCGCAACAAAAAAGGCGGCCACGACGGGCCGCCTTTCTTCGTCTTCCGGGGGCTGTAGTCACTTCCCTGCGGCTGATCAATCAGCCGTTGCCGCCGATCACCGCGCGCACGGTGTCATCGGGGCCAAAATCCTCCGCGCCCTCGACATAGAGCAGCGCCGAGAGTTTTGAGCGCGCGCGATTGACGCGGCTCTTGATGGTGCCGACCGCGCAGCCGCAGATCGCCGCGGCGTCCTCATAGGAGAAGCCGGAGGCGCCGACCAGGATCAACGCCTCGCGCTGGTCCTGCGGCAGTTTGTCGAGCGCGACGCGGAATTCCTCGAACTCCAGATGCGCGCCTTGCGAGGGCTGCGTCTTCAGCGTCTTGGCATAATTGCCCTCGGCGTCCTCGACCTCGCGCCGCCGCTTGCGATAGTCGGAGCGGAACAGGTTGCGCAGGATCGTGAACAGCCACGCCGGCAGGTTAGAGCCGGGCTGGAACGAGTTGATATTGGCAATGCGCCCGAAGCAGCGTCTCCTGCACCAGATCGTCGGCACGATCGCCGTTGCCGGAAAGCGAGATCGCGAACGCGCGCAGGCTTGGGACCGACGCCAAAATGTCGTCGCGGAGGTGGTTGGTGAGAGGCATTAGTCCCTCCCGTTTTTGTCGGTTTCGCCCCCGGCCTGGGCTGCTCCTGGCTGATCCAGCTTGCGGATCAGATCCGCGAAACGGTCGGGCACGCCCTGGCGAACCACGTCGTCATACATCGCGCGGAGTTGATGCCCGATCCGGGACTGAATTTCGGCATTGAGGCCGCCCTGCCTCCGGGGGGACCCGGCTGGCTCGCTTGAGACTTTACTTCCTTCATCATCTGATCCACGCTCCCCCGAGAGTTAAGTCCCTGTAATTTCAAAAGATTTTTTCTGTCTGAAATCTGGGCACCGGCCGCATATGAACGGAGCTAATGCAAAGTTCGCCGGAAAGTTCCGCATTCCAGGAACTATTTGATGGAACTTTTTGCGCCCTCAGGCGTAGTCGGGCGATCAGGGGAACCGGGTCACCCCGTTCAGGTTGAGCGCTAGGCAGGTAGATCGCCGTGATTGACCCGAGACAAGATGGAGTGGGGATGTCCCGATCACAGGTCGTTGCTGAACATTTGCCGCTGCTGCGGCGCTATGCCCGCGCGCTGACCGGAAACCAGTCTTCCGGCGACGCCTATGTGGCCGCCATGCTGGAGGCCCTGCTGCAGGACGGCTCGCTGCTCGACGAGCGCCATGGCCCGCGCGCCGGCCTGTTCCGGCTGTTCACCCAGATCTGGAATTCGGTCGTCGGTCAACGACAAGAGCGATGTCGCGACGCTGCCGCTGCCGTCGGAGCGGCGGCTGTCCAACATCACGCCGCTGCCGCGCCAGGCGTTCCTGCTGCTGTCGCTCGAGGGCTTCTCCGAGGAGGAAGTCGCCTTCATCCTCGACACCGACATCGCCGAGACCGCGAAAGCTCACCGATGCCGCGGGGCGCGAGATGGCCGCCGAGATCGCCACCGACGTGCTGATCATCGAGGACGAGACCTTCATCGCGATGGACCTCGAAAGCCTCGTGAAAAACCTCGGCCACAACGTGATCGGCGTCGCCCGCACCCATTCGGATGCGGTGGCGCTCGCCAAGAACCGCAAGCCGGGCCTGATCCTCGCCGACATCCAGCTCGCCGACGGCTCCTCGGGCCTCGATGCCGTCAACGAGCTGCTGAAAACCTTCGAGGTGCCGGTGGTGTTCATCACCGCCTATCCGGAACGCTTCCTCACCGGCGAGCGGCCGGAGCCGGCGTTCCTGATCTCAAAACCGTTCCAGCCGGCGATGGTGTCGGCGGTCGCGAGCCAGGCGCTGTTCTTCCAGCGCAACTCCCGCAACCGCGCCCCCAGGGCGGCGACGGGCTGATCTGATTTGGCTGGGTGAACTGATCGGCTGCGCACTGAAGCGGCGCGCCGTATCTTTTGTGCGCGCCGCTATTTCTCACCCTTCTCATCGCCGGCAAGCGCCGCGCATGACCCGGCCATCCACGACTTTCTTGCCGATTGAATGTCAAGACGTGGATGCCCGGGACAAGCCCGGGCATGACGAAGACAGCGCCCGTTATTTTGCTCTCACGCCGTATGCCCGGGATCGAAATCCGTCGGCGTCTTCTTCCGTCGTTGCGGCACCATCACCGCCGGATCCGGCTGGCCCGGCACGCCGCGCGGCCCGAACTGCGCCCGCTGCATGTCGTCCTCCGACTGCCGCGGCCGCCCGTCGTCCACCTGCCGGTGCACGCCCATGCTTTCCTCGTAGATTTGCCGGCTGGTCTTGAGTTCGCGCTTCGGAACGCGCTGTTGATCTGCCATGGGATGACCCTCTCGCTGCATGGAGGGGCAACGCTGGGACAGCGCGGGTCTATGGGTTGTGTTTATCCCAGTAGAGTGCCGCAGGTTCAGTCGGAACTGTCCGGCAGCTCATGTAACAAACTTGTCGGAGCCTCGTCGACCTGGCGACGGGTTCCTGCTTTGCGACGCAGCAACGACATTTGGCGATCTTGCCGTGGTTAGAGTGCTGCATCCCGAGTGTCCGTGCGCCGCCGCCTGTCGGCGATTGCGGTGAGCAGGATCATCGATGTGACCAGGGCGAGAGGTTTTACAAGCATGTCGATTTCTCCTTCGTGATATCCCGCTCCGCCAATTCGTGTGCACCGCGTTAAAATCGATGTCGATCGCGGCGGTCGCGTATACGCGTTGCATATCAGAGTGCGCCCCGGCATGCGTCGACCGACATAGGGCCCGGCGATCCCGCCTGCTAAGCGGTCGTCATGGATTCATCCCGCCGCAACCAGTGGATCGGCTCCCTCTGCCTTGTCGTGACCGCGACCGGCTGGGCGCTCAACTGGCCGCTGATGAAGCTGCTGTTGCGAGAATGGCCGCCGCTGTTCGCGCGCGGCCTTGCCGGCGTCGCTGCAGCTCTCATCCTTGCCTCGCTCGCGTTCAGCCGCGGGCAGTCGCTGAGGCTTGCCGCGCGAGGCTTTTCCGCGGCTGCTCGTTTGCTTCCTTCACCAACGTCTTCGCCTGGATGGGATTTGGCACCATGGCGATGAATTACGTCACCGTCGGCGAGGGCGCGCTGCTCGCCTATACGATGCCGATCTGGGCGATGCTGTTCGCCTGGCCGTTCCTGCGGGCGCGCCCCACCTCCGCGACGCCCTCGCGCTGGTGCTCGGCGTAGCCGGCGTGGCGCTCCTGCTTGGCGCGGACGGCTTTGCCTTCACGCCGGGAAACTGATCGGCCTCGCGCTGGCCCTTGTCCTGCTCCATCCTGTTCGCGCTCGGCAACGCGCTCAACCGCAAGCCCGCTGCCGATGCCGCCGCTGGTCGTGGTGGCCTGGCAGGTCGGCCTCGGCTGCCTCGTGATGCTTGTCCTCGGCGTCGCGTTCGAGCATCCGAACTATCGCCGCGATCTCGCCGCGGGCATCGGCCGCTTTGTCTACATGACCCTGGTGCCGATGGGCGTCTGCTATATCACCTGGTTCGAGACCCTGCGCCGACTGTCGCCGACTTCGGCCTCGACCGGCCTGCTGCTGGTGCCCGTCATCGGCGTCGTCTCCGCCGCGATCATTCTCGGCGAGCCGCTCGGCCTTCGCGAAGTCGCGGCGATGGCGCTGACGCTCGGCGGCGTGACGCTGGCGCTGCAGAGGGTCTGACGCAAAAAAGAAGGGCGCGACCGGCATCACCACGGTCGCGCCCCTCGTCGCCGGTCAATGGGGCAGGGGGGATAACCGGCTGCCGGGATTACTTCCGAAGCCCCCAAATCGGTTCCTGCCGCCCAAAATTTTTTTCAGATTTTTTCGTACACGGTTAAGTGATCGTCTAGCCGCCCGAACCGTCGGTTTCGTCCGCGTTGTTCCCGCGATCGCCATGGGGCGAGGGACAAACGCTCATGTCACAGATTTCCAAGGTAATTTTCGGTTCGCTGGCTGCCTTGCTGACGCTTGGCGCCGTGCAGTTTGCCACCGGCCAGGAGTTCGCCGGCCGCTTCCAGGGGGTAACGGAACCGACCGGCATCGATATCAACCGCACCGCCAAGGCGGACCGCGAGGCCAATATTCCCGCCGCAAGCGCCGACCCGGACGATTTCGCTGAAGGTCGACAGTATGACCGACACTTCCGTGCTGGTCCGGGTTCCCGTTGCCAAGGAAGCGCGCAACCTGCCGCCTCCCCGCCGCGAACAAGCAGACCCCCCGCAAGCCCGACCGCAAGATGGTCGCCTGCGAGCCGACGGTCAGCGTGCTGACCGAAGTCGCAAAACTGCTGCAGCCCGGCCGCTGCGTCACCTGAATCCGATCGGCCGCTTGCTTGCGCCCGCGCGCGTGAACGGCATTCATGACCATGGGCAAAGCCTCACAAAGTTCCAGTTGAATTCGGTACTCCTCCGCCTAGGTCCTCCGTAACAGGAGGACACCATGAAGCAGTCGCAACACTTTCTCGACAACGCGGAGAATTGCGCCCAGCTCGCCGAGCGCGCCACCGATGAACCCGCCCACAAGCGCTACAAGCGCATGGAAGCCGCATGGCGCGCGCTCGCGGAAGAGCAGGATTGGCTGGATGGCGAAGTCTCGCCGGTCAGGAAAGCCGGACAATGGCAAGGGACGAAAGGCTTCACAACATCCAGCGACCTCATCCTCCGCCACAGGCGAGCCGTTTGAGCCGCGGCGTCTTGAAGGATGCCGCCGCGCGGCTCACTCCGTCATTGCGAGGAGCGGCAGCGACGAAGCAATCCAGCTTTCCTTTTGCGGCAAAGCTGGATTGCTTCGTCGCTAGTGCTCCTCGCAATGACGGATGAGACAGGTGCGACAAATTCAACTCGACAGCCGCGCCCGGCGTAGCCTTCGGTGAAGCCGGGGCTAATCAGTTCTGATTTACCGAATCGTGTCAAGCCCTGGAAAAAAAAATATTTCGCTTGTCATTTCGGCAAATCAGAATGACAGACTCTGCATCCCGGCCCACACGAGGGGCGCTTCGCGATCGTCACGAAACGTAGGGCAGGGTATGTGATGGACGCTTTGGCTCAGGCGGCGACTGGGACGAACGCGGCGTACGGCCAAGTCGTGTGGTCCTGACACCGCGTATGCTGGTGCCAAGCTCGCTGGGAAGCTATCCCGCAGGCGACGGTGACAAGACGCTCGCTCCACCGGGGAGAGCACGAAGTACGCCGTAAAGCCATTGCGCAGGGGATGTCGGTGTGTTCACCGCTCACCTGTATGCTCGTGTGCGCCATAGTTGCGCACTTTGGCACATGAGACCGCGGGTGCAGCGCGCACCCGGCATTCCCTGCGCCCTCTTTTCGAGAGAGGGACAACGAATTTGGAAAACTCGGGCAAATCCATGCCGCGAGATCGCGGACGCATAATCTCTCCTCACGTCGTCCCGGACAAGCGAGCGGAGCGAGCGCAGATCCGGGACCCATAAGCCGCGGCGGAAATTGTGAGAATCGAGATGGTAGACGGCTTTGCTTCGACAACAACCGCCAGTGGTTATAGATCCCAGCGTGCCGAGACGAGGCAAGATATTATTCCGCCGGCACATCCGCTTCGTGACTTGCGGCCGCATTCCGGCTCGCCAGAAAGCCCAGCGCGATGCCGCCGACGGCCAAAATCGGCACCAGCCGCTTGATGCCGATCGCGCGCACCACCTGCAGCGCCGCGGCCATCAGCATCGGATCCGACAGCATGGTCTGCGCCGCCGATTTTGCGGTGCGGGCGGCTCCTTTGCCGCCTCTTCAGCGTGGACCCGGATCTGCTGCTTGCGCATCATGTAGCTGCCGGCCGCAAGCAGCGTGACCACGAAGAAGATCGCCGCACCGGTGAGGCACGCCTGGACAGGGCCGTATTTTTCCAGCACGAACACGAAGGCGGCCGCGCACAGGAACGCGGTGGTGACGAACAGCGCCACCGCCGCCGCGGCCACGAGCGATGTCAGCCGCAGCGCGGTGCCGGTCGAATCCCTGAGATCATCGATGAACCGCTGCAGCATTGCTACGCCTTGTCCTGTAAAGCAGGCTGACGAACGACGCCGCCGTGCACCAGCGCCGCCACCGCCGAAACGAATTTGGTCCGTCTTGCCATCGTGCGCCTCAGCGCCGCCAGGCGATGCCGATCAGCAAGCCGATGCCGAGCGCGATGCCGACGGTGGCGAGCGGGCGCTGCGTGATCGCGTCTTCCAGTGTTTCCTCGAGCGAGGTGGCGGCATCCTGCGCCGCATCCATCATCGCGCTGCCGCGCTCGGAGATGTCGTCGAAGGCGGATTCCGCACCGGCGCGGGCCTGCTTGTAGCCGCGGCGCGCCTGCTTGCTGGCGTCGCCGGCAAAGCTGTTGAGCGCCTCGGTGATCTGGTCGGTGAGCGCGGCGATATCGTTTTTCACGGCTTTGACATCCTTTTGCAGGCGATCGTAGGTCGCTGTATCCGTCATGTTTTTCTCTCCCGCGAGGGGTTTGTTGTTTCAGCGGGAGAACGTTTCGCGCGAGTGGAAGTTCCTGCATGAAACCGGATCAATCGCCCGGCAACTGCGGCGATTCGACCGGCATCAGATGTTCTTTCAGAATGATCGCCACGATCAGCAGCGGCGACGCCAGAAAGGCGCCCATCGGGCCCCACAGCCAGGTCCAGAACCCGAGCGCGAGAAACACCGCGAGTGCGTTCAGCGCCAGCCGGCGGCCGATGATCATCGGGGTGACGAAATGCCCCTCGATGAAGGTGAGCGCGACAAACAGCAACGGCGCGACCATCGCCGCGCTGACGGTCGGAAAGGCGACAAGACCGACGACCAGCAGCACCACGAACATCACGACGGGCCCGATATAGGGCAGATAGTTCAGGGTTGCCGCCAGGGCACCGAGTCCGGCCGGGTTGGGCATCCCGGCCAACGCGCAGATGATGCCGGTGGCGATGCCGACCGCGACGTTGATCACGGTGACCGTCAGCAGATAACCGCCGAGATGCTCCTCGATCTCGTTGATGATCCGCAGCGTCCGCAAGCGGGAGGTGCGGTCGCCGAACGTCATGATCAGCGAGCGCCGCAGATCTTTCCAGCTCGCGATGAACAGCAGCAGGGTTGCGAAGAACAGCAGGAATTCGGCGAAGGTCGGCGACAGGAATTCGAGCGTCGGCTTCACCCATTCGAACTTGGGAAGCTGGAACGTCGTCAGCGGATCGGAGCCGCCGAGCATGCCCTGCACTTGCTGCCACAGCGCCAGCGGGCGGTCGAAAATGTGCAGCTTGTCCTTCAGCCGCGCGCCGAGTTCGGGCAGGCGGTTGCTCCATTCGATCGCCGGCGAGGCGATCAGGCCGACGAGAAGACGCAGAGTGCGCCGGCCGCCAGCACGAGCAGCACCGACCCGACCGCGCGGGGAATTTTGTAGCGCTCGAGGAAGGATGCGGCCGGCGACAGCATGGTGCCGATCACGAACGCCATCACGACAGGCAGGAAAAAGGCCTTTGCGAAATAAAGAACGGTGATGATGGCATGATGAGAAGCCCGACCAGCGCGATCGCCACCACTTCCTGGCGGCGAATGAGCGGCGGCAATTCGGCTGCGCTGTCGGGCACCGGCGTGCCTCGGCTGCGGCTTGCCGTTGGGTTCTTTGCCATGCTCCTTGCCGGCGTGTTCTTTGCTGTGGCCTTGTTGGATTTTCCTTGTTGGAGTTGCCTTGGCCTGTTGCCGTTTTCCTTGGCCTTGCCACCTTTTTCCTCGGGAGCGTGCTGGTTGGCGCGCCCGGTATCCTTGTCGGCGGGATCTTGACCGAGCAACGAACGTTCATTGGGAAGGACACGCACAATGGTTCTCCCGCCCGAGAGCGACGCGACAAGGTTCGACGCCGCCCTGCGAACCGAACTATGCGCCGATAACGGCGCGGGACGCAAAGGTTCCATCGCACAGTCGTGAGGTCATGTTCGGCTTGACAGCGAATGTACGCACGCCAACGCCGCCAGGAACTGCGAGCCCCGCCGCGTTTGTTAGGGCAGAGCATCCACCTGATGCGCATCCCATGGGGCAGCACATGACACAGCCATTCTCCTCCTTCCGCCAGCCAGCGTCGCCGAAGCTCCGTGCGCTCATGTTCGCGACCGCGGTTTCGTGGCGCCCGCGATCTTCACTGTTGCGGCCAACGCCCAGACGTTCGGCTATGCACCCGCGCAGCAGAATTCGTTTCCGTCCGATTATGTGACGTCAGATGAAGGCGAGGCGCGCCACGCCGGAACGGCTGCGCCGCGCCGTCGTCGCGTTCAACAGCAACGAGGCGCCCGGCACCATCGTGATCGATACCGGCAACACGGCGCTGTATTACGTGCTCGGCCAGGGCCGCGCGATCCGTTACGGCGTCGGCGTCGGCCGCGAAGGCTTTACCTGGTCCGGCGTGCAGACCATCAGCCGCAAGGCGGAATGGCCGGACTGGCATCCGCCGGCGGAGATGGTGGCGCGCCAGCCCTATCTGCCGCGCTTCATGGCCGGCGGTCCCGGCAATCCGCTCGGCGCGCGGGCGATGTATCTCGGCTCCAGCCAGTACCGCATCCACGGCACCAACGATCCCTCGACCATCGGCAAATTCGTCTCAAGCGGCTGCATCCGCCTGACCAATGAAGACGTCATTGATCTCTTCAGCCGCGTCGATGTCGGAACCAAGGTCGTGGTGCTGCCGAAGAACGCGCCGATTGTGGCGCGGTCCGACGGAGCGGAAACGCGCACCAGCATCAGCGTTCGTCCGGTGCGGCCCGCGTCGACGACGCCGCCCTCGGGCCGTCAGGCGATCAATCTTTCGGCTTCGCAGACCTATTGAGGTGACTGGATGAAGCAGATTCAATCAGGCGATGGACGTTGGGAGCGGCGGCGGTGTTTGCTTGTCGCTCGCCTCCGCCGCCCAGGCGCAGGATTTCTTCTCGAACCTGTTCGGCGGCTTCGGCCGCTCGCGCGGACCGGTCATCCGCATGCCGTTTTCGACGACGGCGGCCGTTGGTGCAGCGCGAGCGAAGGCCGGCGCTATGGCGGCGGCGGTCAGGCCTTTTGCGTGCGCACCTGCGACGGCCGGCATTTCCCGGTCACGGGATCCGACAACCAGAGCCGCGCGCAGTCCTGCAGCAGCCTGTGTCCGGCGAGCGAGACGAAAGTCGTCTACGGCGGCAGCATCGACGATGCCGCGACCGACAACGGCAAACCCTATTCGGAAATGCCCAACGCGTTCCGTTACCGCAACGAGCTCGTCTCGGGCTGCACCTGCAACGGCAAGGACGCGCTCGGCCTCGCGCAGGTCAAGATCGAGGACGACCCGACGCTTGCGCAAGGGCGACATCGTCGCCGGCGAAAACGGACTGTTGGTTGCAGGCCGCCCCGACAAACGCGGCGCCGAGCTGAACTTCTAGCCCGGCCTCGGAGCGCATCAAGGCGCGCTATGAGCGCGCGCCGGTGGTGGCGCGGGAGTAGGGATTGATTGAACTGTAGGGGCTGGCCGGAATGATAGCCGTCGTCATGGCCGGCTGCTGCTTCTCCCTCGCCCCGCCCTTGCGGGGAATGGAGGTTAAATCGAGCCGCCCGGATCTTGCCGAGGAACTGGTTACCTGGGTGCCGAGCTGCTGGCTCTGGGTTTCCAGCGTCTGGAGGCGCGCTTGACGTCATCGGCCGCGGCGGCGGCGGCATCCGCATCCGCCTTCACGCCGGTGATGTTGTCGGAGACGTTCTTGGTGCCCTGCGCGGCATATTGCGTGCTGCGGGTGATTTCCTGGGTGGCCGCGCCCTGTTCCTGCACGGCCGCCGCAATCGCGGTGGCGACCTCGTTGACCTCGCCGATGATGCCGCCGATGTTCTTGATGGCGTCGATCGCCTCGCCGGCGACCTTCTGGATGTCGGCGATCTGCTTGGAATCTCTTCGGTCGCTTTCGCGGTCTGGCTGGCCAGCGATTTGACCTCGGAGGCGACCCCAGCAAAGCCGCGGCCGGCTTCGCCCGCGCGCGCGCCGCCTCGATGGTGGCGTTGAGCGCGAGCAAATTGGTCTGCGCCGCGATGGTGTTGATCAGCCCGACGACTTCGCCGAGATGCACCCGTCAGCTTCGCCAGCCCCTGCACGGTGCCGTCGGTCTCGCGCGCCTGGTTGACGGCGCGGCTTGCGATCCCCGCGGCATGCGCGGCCTGCTGGCTGATGTCGTTGATCGAGGCGGAGAGCACCTCGGACGCCGCCGCCACGCTGTCGACGCTCATGGACGCGTGGGTGGAAGCATGTTCGGCGACCTGGACACGCTCATTGGTCTGGCGCGAGACGGTCGACAGGCCCGACGAGGTCGTGCGCATCTGGCCGGACGCGTCGCCCAGTTGCGCGAGCGACTGGCGCGCCATGCTCTCGAACTCGCCGACATGGTTCTCGATCGCCTGCTGGCGCGCGGCCGCGCCGGCGTTGCGCTCGCGCTCCTGCGCCTCGATCCGGACCTTGTCCATCGCCCTGTCTGCTTGAAGGTTTCCAGCGCGCCCGCCAGTGCGCCGATTTCATCGCTGACGCGCGGCATAGCCGGTTCGACCCACGAAAGTCGCCGCCGGCGACCTTCAGCATCGCATCGCGCATGTTGTGCAGCGGCGTGATCTCGTGGCGGCCCACCATAGATCATGGCGCCGAGCATCAAAAGCAATTACGCCGATCAACATTGCGAGTTGCATGGCAAGGGCGTTGCAGGGCGGCGGCGCATACATGCGCCAGCGAATGCTCCTTGGCGGCGTCCAGCGCCACTTCGGCGACCGTAGACCACAGCGGAGGAAGCTGACCACGGTGAGCGGGGTCCACTGGTTGGCGGTTATCTTGGGCTTCTCGCCGGCCGCCATCCACGTTGATGGAGGCGGTCGCGCAAACTGGAGATATTGCGGCTCGAAATAGGCCGTCTTGGTCGTCGTCATCGCGCTCGCCAAGGGCGGCGGCAATTTCATTCCCGCGGCCGTGAGCTCCAGCGCATTCCAGGCGATCCTCGGTGCCGCCGGCGTATTTGGTGTAGGCCAGCCTTGCTTTCCGGCGACACCTTGCCGCCGCTCGACAGTCCGACCGAGACGATCAGCGAAGCCTCGCCCGCGGTGTTACGCAGCAGCCAGGCGATCTGCTTGATCGCCAGCAACTGGTCGATTGTTGCGTCCTGGTGATTGACGGTGGCGGCCAGCGTTGCGCGAGAGCTTTTCGAGCGTTTCCAGCATCGCGGTCGTGGTGTCCATGTATTCCTTGGCGAAAGTCGGGGGCGCGAGGCCTTTGGCTTGCCATCGCTTCCCAGAATTCCTTCTGCTGCGAGGTTATCGCCTTCAGCAGGCGGACGACTCGGGCACCAGCATCTGTTGCTCGGCGAATTCCATTCCTCCGAGCTGGGCGAGCGCGCTGGCCATCGCGGGCATTTCGGTATCGCGAATGTTGCGCAGATCTTTTTCGATGTCGGACTCATCGGCGTATTGGAGTTCAACAGCCGATTGGTCGTGGAACGGTCGGTGCGCAGATCGTGCATCGCCTTGAACATGTTTGCGGACGCGTCTGCGATCACGGCAATGCGGCTCGCCGCTTGCAGTCGGCCCAGGAGTCCCAGGCGTTGAGCGAAAATCCGACCACCACGCAGAAGGAGGTGACGAGGATGACGGTCTTCAGCAGCGCGGATACGGTCAGACGGTTCAACATGATGCTCCCCCAGAGGCTCGCGGCAATTTGGAGGGAAAGGGTAAAGACTTAACCAGTTGCAGCCCGCGTAGAATTACGGTGATCGTTGAAATGATTGGAATTTTCCGGGTGACGGTGAAGTTCCGCTACGAGGAACCCGCCGTGCCCTTCGACGTTAACAATGCACTACCAGCGCATTTTTCGCAATGCCGAGGGGGACCCCGCATGCTCGTCAGTGTACTCATCACGTTCCTGGTCTTATTCTCGTTCTCTATCTCATCAACCTGCTGCCGCTCGACGGCCGCGCCAAGCAGATTGCCCGCGTCGTTGTGATCATCCTCGGCGTGATCTCGCTGTTGAAATACATCGCCGTCATCTAGCGCCGATCTGCCAAAGCAAAAAAGCCCCGGCACATGCCGGGGCTTTTGATGCTCGGAAGCGCGAGCCACTTCAACGTCCCGAACCAGTCGTCCACGTCCTTGCGGATCTGGTCCTTGGCAAAGCCGTAGCGCTGCTGCAGCTTGCCCTCGAGTTGTTCGCGGCGGCCCTCGATCACGTCGAGATCGTCATCGGTGAGCTTGCCCCATTTTTCCTTGGCGGCGCCCTTGAACTGCTTCCAGTTCCCTTCAACCCGGTTCCAATCCATCGCTGTCTCCTTCCATGTTGGGATGTTCAACAACGGATGGAGAGCTCAGGCGTTCCTAGCAACCGATGCGGCATCATGACGTGATTTATGCGCCGCCGCCTTCGCTTCCCGCGGCGGGCGGTGAGGATGTATTCGGTGTAGCCGTTCGGCTGCTCGCGGCCCTTGAAGACGAGGTCGCAGGCGGCCTGGAAAGCGACACCGTCGAACGAGGCGCCATCGGCTTGTAAAGCGGGTCGCCGGCATTCTGCTTGTCGACCACGACCGCCATGCGCTTCAGCGACTCCATCACCTGGTCCTTGCTGACGACGCCATGCGCCAGCCAGTTCGCCAGATGCTGGCTGGAGATGCGCAAGGTGGCGCGATCTTCCATCAGGCCGACGTCGTGGATGTCGGGCACCTTGGAGCAGCCGACGCCCTGGTCGATCCAGCGCACGACATAGCCGAGAATGCCCTGGCAGTTGTTGTCGATCTCCTGCTTGACGTCGTCGGGCGCCCAGTTCGACTGCGACACCGGGATGGTGAGGATGTCGGAAAGCTTTGCGCGCTGGCCGCCCTTGGCGAGTTCCTGCTGGCGGGCCTGCACGTTGACCTGGTGATAATGCAGCGCGTGCAGCGTGGCGGCGGTCGGAGAGGGCACCCATGCGGTGGTCGCGCCGGCCTGCGGATGGCCGAGCTTCTGGGTGAGCATGTCGGCCATCTTGTCGGGCGCCGCCCACATGCCCTTGCCGATCTGGGCATGGCCGGGCAGGCCGTCGATCAGGCCCATGTCGACGTTCCAGTCCTCATAGGACTTGATCCAGGGCTGCGCCTTCATGTCGTTCTTGCGGATCATCGGACCCGCTTCCATCGAGGTGTGGATTTCGTCGCCGGTGCGGTCGAGGAAGCCGGTGTTGATGAAGCAGATGCGCTTCGACGCGTTCTGGATGCAGGCCTTGAGGTTGACGGTGGTGCGGCGCTCCTCGTCCATGATGCCGACCTTCATGGTGTTCTCGGGCAGCGACAGCAGCTTCTCGACTTCGCCGAACAGCTCACAGGTCAGCGCGACTTCGTCGGGGCCGTGCATCTTCGGCTTGACGATGTAGACCGAGCCGGTGCGGCTGTTCTTGGTCTTCGACGAACCCTTGAGGTCGTGGATCGCGAGCAGGCCGGCGACCGCGGCGTCGAGCAGGCCTTCCGGAATTTCCTCGCCCTTCTCGTCGAGCACGGCGTCGGTAAACATGTGATGGCCGACATTGCGCATCAGCAGCAGGCTGCGGCCGTGCAGCGTCAGCTGCTTGCCGTCCGGCGTCTTGTAGACGCGGTCGAGGTTGAGCGAGCGCTTGAGCGTCTTGCCGCCCTTCTCGAAATCGGCCGAGAGCGTGCCGTCCATCAGCCCGAGCGTGTTGCGATAGACCAGCACCTTGTCCTCGGCATCGACCGCGGCGACGCTGATCTTCCATGTCGAGAATGGTGGAGACCGCCGATTCCAGGATGATGTCGGCAACGCCGGCCGGATCGTCCTTGCCGATCACGTGGCTGCGGTCGATCTTCACTTCGACATGCATGCCGTTGTTGACCAGCAGGATCGCGGAAGGCTGAGCGGCATCGCCCTGATATCCGGCGAACTGCGAAGCAGACTTCAGCGCGGTGGCGTTGCCGCTCTTGAGCTTCACCGCGAGCTGGCCGGCGATGACGCTGTAGGACGTCACGTCGGTATGGCTGCCGGTCGCGAGCGGCACGGCGGCGTCGAGGAAGGCTTTTGCCTTGGCGATCACCTTGTCGCCGCGCGCCTTGTTGTAACCTTTGCCGCCTTCGCTCGGATCGTGCGGAATCGCGTCGGTGCCGTAGAAGGCGTCATACAGTGAGCCCCAGCGCGCATTCGCCGCGTTCAGCGCGTAGCGGGCGTTGGTCAGGGGCACGACGAGCTGCGGTCCGCAGATCTTGCCGATTTCCTCGTCGACATTTGCTGTCTCGACCTTCTGCGTGCGGGCTCCGGCAGCAGATAGCCGATCTCCTTGAGGAAGGCCGTGTAGGCGTTCATGTCGAACGGCTTGCCCTTGTTGGCGCGATGCCAGCCGTCGATCTTGGCCTGCAGCGCATCGCGGAAGGCGAGCAGCTCGCGGTTTTTCGGCCCGAATTTCTTGATGATGGCGGCGACCCCGGCCCAGAATGCATCCGGCGAAATCCCGGTTTTGGGCGCCGCCTCCTTGGCGATGAAATCGAACAGGACAGGTGCGATCTTCAATCCGTGGGCATCGACACGATTCATGATGGGCTTTCTCGGTAGAAATGGCGTTTAAGGCTGTTTTCGGGAGGAAAAGCAGCAAAAAACGCGCCAAAAAGGGCAGCGTTGGCCGCCCTTTTAGCCCTAAAGCCGGGTCGATGAGAAGCCCCCGAAGCAGGTCCGGAGGCCTAAAAGGCTTCAGATATTGGCCGCGAGATCGACGAGTTCGTCGAACAGCATGCCGGTTTCCGCCAGCATCCGCTCGATCTCGTCGGTCGCATCGGAGACCGATCTTGGCCGAGGTGTCGATGCTCAGCTCCGCCCGGGCCGGCGGCTGGTAGTCGTTGCCGATCCCGGTAAAAGCCTGCAGCTTGCCGGCGCGCGCCTTGGCGTAATGGCCCTTGGGATCGCGGCTCTCGCAGATCTCGGCCGGCGTTGAGACATGGATCTCGTGGAACGTCTGTCGGCGATGCGGCGCGCCGCGGCACGGTCATCCGCCGACGGTGACACCGCGGCAACGATGGCGACGTGGCCGTTGCGCGCCAGATGCGTCGCCACTTCGGCGAGCCGGCGGATGTTTTCGGTGCGGTCCTGCGCGGAGAAACCGAGATCGCCGTTGAGGCCGGCGCGCAAGGTGTCGCCGTCGAGCAGGATCGGCGAACCGCCGCGGGAGAACAGCCGCCGCTCCAGCGCGCGCGCGAGCGTCGATTTTCCGGAGCCCGGCAGGCCGGTCAGCCAGATCACCGCGCCGTTGTGGCGGTAGCGCGCCGAGCGTTCGTCGGGACGCAGCGCGGATTCGACCGGCACGATGTCGACCGGCACGCCACGCTGTCCGGCATCGACCCACAGCACGAGACCGCCGCCGGCGATGCGGCCGTTGACCTCGATCACCAGCCGCCCGGTGCGCGGATTGTCCTGATAGGGGTCGGCCGCGACCGGCTGCGCCAGCGAGATGTCGATTTCGCCGACATGATTGCGCGCGATCGACTTGGTCCCGTCGTTGGAGAGTTCGCCGGGATCGACGGCGTTTTCGATCGCGACGACGCTGGCGCGGCTTTCCCGCGTGCCGAGGCGGATCAGGATCTGGTCGCCCTTCGACAGCGGCTTGTCGTGCAGCCAGAAAATGCGCGCGCGAATTCGCCGCGTGTCGCGCGGGGTCGCGCCGGCATGCGCGATGACGTCGCCGCGTTCGATGAACAGTTCGCGATCGAGCGTGATGCCGACCGAACGGCCGGCGCCATGGCTGCCCGTGAGCCGGCGTCACCGGCCAGCTCTCGACGGTTTTGATCTTTGCGATCTTGCCGGCAGGCATGATGACGATTTCGTCGCCGGCGCTCAGAGCTGCCGGACTCGATGCGGCCCGCGACGATGCGGCGGTCGTCGAACTTGTAGATCGCCTGCACCGGCAGCCGCAGCGCCAGTTGCTCCAGCGGCCGCGCCGGTTCGAGCGCGTCGAGCGCTTCGACCACGGTCGGCCCCTGGTACCAGCCGATCCGCGGCGTGTGTTCGGCGACGCCGTCGCCGTCGCGCGCGGAAATCGGGATCACGGCCGATCGGCGTGACGCCGAGGCCGATCAGATGCGCGGAAATCTCGTCGCTGATCTCCTTGAAGCGATCGGCGCTGAAATCGACGCGGTCCATCTTGTTGATGACGATCGCGACCTGCCTGATGCCGAGCAGATGCAGCAGATAGCCGTGCCGCCGGGTCTGGTCGCGCACGCCTTCGAGCGGCGTCGATGATCAGCACCGCGGCGTCGGCCTGCGAGGCGCCGGTGATCATGTTGCGGAGGAATTCCGCGTGGCCCGGCGCGTCGATCAGCACGACGTCGCGCGAGCTGGTGCGGAAGCGGATTTGCGTGGTGTCGATGGTGATGCCCTGGTCGCGCTCGGTCTGCAGCGCATCGAGCAGGAACGACCATTCGAACGGCATGCCGCGCCGCGCGCTGACCGCCTTCAGCATCTCCAGCTTGCCGTCGGGCAGGCTGCCGGTCTCGTGCAGCAGGCGCCCGACCAGCGTCGATTTGCCGTGATCGACATGGCCGACGATGACGATGCGAACCTGCGGGCGCGTCGGTGCCGTTGGGGCGTGGCCGAGATGGCCGCGGGGAGGATCATGTTCATAGCGACGCTCACACCAAATGTCCGTCAGAGATAGCCGGAGACACGCAGCCGCTCGAAAGCGTCTTCGGTCTCATGATCGAGCGCGCGGCCGGCGCGTTCCGGCACCTTGGTGCCGTCGAGCTCGGTCAGGATCTCATCGATGCTGCGAGGCGGGCGACGCCACCGGATAGGTGATGTCCTGATCGCCCAGCGAGCGATAGCGCTTGCCGTTGTTCGACAGATAGAGCGGGATGATCGGAATGTTCTCGCGCTGGGTGTAGGCCCAGATGTCGGCCTCGGTCCAATGCAGGATCGGATGGATGCGCAGATGCGCGCCGGGCGGCGGCGACGCGTTGAACTGGTCCCAGAATTCCGGCGGCTGATCGCGCACGTCCCAGCCGCCTTCGAGCCCGCGCGGCGAGAACACGCGCTCCTTGGCGCGCGTTGCTTCCTCATCGCGGCGGATGCCGGCGATCAAGCCGTCGAAACCGTACTTGGCCAGCGCCAGCTTCAGGCCTTCGGTCTTGCGCGCGGCGGAGCGCGCGGCCGGCGGCAGCGTCGGATCGACCGCGTCGATCGGCGGGCACGGCTCGATCTTCAGATCGAGACCCCATTCCTTGGCGTAGCGATCGCGGAAGGCATACATCTCGGGAAATTTCTTGCCGGTGTCGACGTGCATGGCGGGAAACGGCACGCGGCCGAAGAAGGCCTTGCGCGCCAGCCAGATCATCACGTTGGAGTCTTTGCCCAGCGACCACAGCAGCGCGAGCTTCTTCAACCGCGCGAACGCCTCGCGGAGAATGTAGATGCTCTGCGCTTCGAGTTCGTCGAGATGGTCCACGAGGCTGGCGGCAGCTGCCCGTTGGCCAAAATTTTCGGCACGGATGATGCTTTGGTGAAGGCAGCCGGGCCGCAACCCGTGTCCGCCGGAGTCATTGCTGAGAAGATGCATCTCTGGCCTTTGACTTGGTGGGGAAAAATTCTATATTTGCGCGGCATAGAGAAGAAATAATTTTCTCTTTGCGGCCGCTTGCGCCAGACATATATAGAAAATAATTCCAGTCAACCCCCGAAGTTGGGGAAGCGGAGTATCGGATGCGGTTCCTGCCGGTCTTTCTCGATTTGAAAGCGGGCCATGTGCTGCGTGGGTGACGGCGAGCTCGTGCGCGCAAAACTGCGCGTGCTGGCTGTCCGCCGGCGCGCGCGTGCGCTGGTATGCGACCGACGGCAATCATGACCTCTGGCCGGCCTCGGCGCCGACGGACGCAGCGCAGATCGAAATGCTCACCGACGATCCGCTCGCGGCCGACCTTCAAGGCACGATCGCCGTTCTCTGCGCCGGCGCGGGCGACGTCGGCGCCGCGATGTCGGCGCGCGCAAGGCGCTCGGCCTTCCCGTCAATGTGATGGACGATCTCGCCCATTCCACTTTCATCTCGCCGGCGATCGTCGACCGCGGCGACGTCGTCGTCGCGATCGGCACCGGCGGCACGTCGCCCGTCGTCGCGCGCCGCCTGCGCGAACGGATCGAGGCGTTGCTGCCCGCGCGCATCGGCGATCTCGCCGGCTTCATCGGCAGCTGGCGCAAGGAGTTTCATGCGCGCATCGGCGACTTCTCGCTGCGGCGCCGCTTCTGGGAGCGCGTGATCGACGGGCCGATTGGCGAGCTCGTGCTCGCGGGCAAGACGAGGCCGAAGCAGCGCTGAAGGCCATCGACGATCCGTCCGCCTTCGCCGAAGGAGCAGGCGGCAACAGGGTCGGTCACCCTGGTCGGCGCCGGTCCCGGCGATCCGGACCTGCTGACCATCAAGGCGCTGCGCGCGCTGCAGGACGCCGACGTCGTGTTCTATGACGAACTCGTCTCGCCCGAAATCCTCGACCGCATCCGCCGCGATGCAGCGCGCTTTCCGGTCGGCCGCCGGGTCGGCAAGCCCGGCATCGGCCAGGACGCGATCAACCGCCTGCTGATCGAGGCGGCACAATCCGGCAAGCGCGCGGTCCGGCTGAAGGGCGGCGATCCCTTCATCTTCGGCCGTGGCGGCGAGGAGATCGAGGCTCTGCGCAAGGCGGGCATTGCCTACGCCGTCGTGCCCGGCATCACCGCCGGCATCGGCGCGGCGGCGCATCCGAAGTGCCGCTGACCTTCCGCCACGAAGCGCTGCGCATCACGCTGCTCACCGCGCACAAGGCGAAGGACGCCGAGGTCGTCGACTGGTCGGGCTTGACCGACACCAAGATGACCGTCGTCGTCTACATGGGCATGACGGCGGCGCCCGCGATCCGCGCAGGCCTGCTCGCGGCCGGCCGTTCGCCGAAGACGCCGGTCGGCGTGTTTGCGCGCGTCACGCGGGCGGATGCGAAATCCGTGGTCGGCACGCTCGACGAGCTGCCGGCACTCGCCGCGCAGGTCGATCGCGGACCCGCAATCCTGATCATCGGCGACGTCGTGGCGCATTCGGCGCCCTGGCGCGACGCCGGACTCAACAACTCGTTTCGAAACTGCAAATGGCTGCCGAATGACATCTCCCCTGCAACAAAAACTGAAAATCACCGGTCCTTCGATCGTCACCGCCAACCGCACCAGCGACGGCGTCGTGATCTATCGGACGGCTCCGAAAGGCTGGTCGACCGACCTGTCGCAAGCCGCCGTCGTGCGCACCGCCGACGACGCGAAAGCGTTGTGGGCGGAAGCGATGGCCGACGACCTCGGCGCGGTCGGTTCCTACATCGCCCCGGTCGAGGTCGGCGCCAACGGCGCGATCGAACCCGGCAACTTCCGCGAAAACATCCGCCTGCGCGGCACCACCTTCGCGCTCCCGCGACCGCCTAAGGTCACCTTGCATGTACAGCATACGACGAATTCGACCGCACGCTGCTGCAGGAACGCGTCAATGAATTCCGCGATCAGGTGAAGCGCCGCCTTTCCGGCGAGCTGACCGAGGACGAGTTCAAGTCGCTGCGCCTGATGAACGGCGTCTATCTGCAGCTGCATGCCTACATGCTGCGCGTCGCCATTCCCTACGGCACGCTGTCGTCGGCGCAGATGCGCATGCTGGCGCATGTCGCGCGCAAATATGACCGCGGCTACGGCCACTTCACGACGCGGCAGAACATCCAGTTCAACTGGATCAAGCTGTCCGACCTGCCCGATGCGATGGCCGACCTTGCCTCCGTCGGCGTGCACGGCATTCAGACCAGCGGCAACTGCATCCGCAACGTCACCACCGACCAGTGGGCCGGCGTGGCGCCGGGCGAGATCGACGATCCGCGCATCTGGGCCGAGCTGCTGCGGCAGTATTCGACGCTGCATCCGGAATTCTCGTTCCTGCCGCGCAAGTTCAAGATCGCGGTCACCGCGTCCGACCACGACCGCGCAGCGATCAAGATCCACGACATCGGGCTGCGCCTGCACCGAACGGCGCCGGCGAGACCGGCTTCGAGGTGCTGGTCGGCGGCGGGCTCGGCCGCACGCCGTTCATCGCCAAGACCATCAAGCCGTTCGTCTCGCGGCGGGACATCCTCAGCTACATCGAGGCGATCCTGCGCGTGTACAACCAGTACGGCCGCCGCGACAACATCTACAAGGCGCGCATCAAGATCCTCGTGCACGAGCTCGGCATCGAGAAGTTCGCGCGCGAGGTCGAGGACGAATGGCACCATATGGACGCGGCCCGCTTGCGCTGGATGAGGCCGTGATCGACGACATCCGCTCGCGCTTCAAATATCCGGCCTATGAGAAGCTGACCGACAACCCGGACGAGCTGAAGCAGGCCGCGCCGATCCGCGTTCGAGCCCTGGTACCGCAATTCGGTCGCCATCACAGCGTGCCGGGCTATTCGGATCGTCACGCTGTCGCTGAAGCCGGTCGGCGCCCCTCCGGGCGACGCCACCGCCGAGCAGATGGATGCGATCGCCGATCTCGCCGACCGCTATGCGTTCGGCGAAATCCGCGTCGGCCATGAGCAGAACCTGTGCTGCCGCACGTCGCCAAGCGCGACCTGCCGGCGCTGTGGCGCGCGCTCGACGCGATCGGCGTCGCCACGCCGAATGTCAATCTGGTGTCCGACATCATCGCCTGCCCGGGCCTCGACTACTGCTCGCTGGCCAATGCGCGCGCGATCCCGGTGGCGCAGGAGATCACCCGCCGCTTCGCCAACCACGAGACCGCCAACCTGATCGGCCGGCTGCACATCAACATCTCCGGCTGCATCAACGCCTGCGGCCATCACCATGTCGGCCATATCGGCATCCTCGGCGTCGAGAAGAACGACGAGGAATTCTACCAGATCACGATCGGCGGCCGCGCCGACGAGAGGCGCCGTGATCGGCACGCTGATCGGCCCGGCCGTGCCCTATCGCGAAGTCGCCGACGTGGTCGAGGATATCGTCGAAGCCTATCTCGATCTGCGGCTGCGGCCCGATGAACTGTTCGTCGACACCGTCAAGCGGCTCGGCGTCGAACCTTTCAAGGAGCGTGTCTATGCCACTCGTTAAACACGGCAAGATCATCGACCGATCTGCTTCGTCGCATCTCGCCGACGCGCCGATGCCGGGCGACGGCGCCGTGCTGATTTCGGCGGAGCGGTTTCTCGAGGACCCGCGAAGCGCTGCTGCAGCGCGCGGGAGAGACCGGCGTGATCTGGCCGAACAACCGCGACATCGACGAGCTCGCGCCGTATCTCGACAGGCTCGCCGCGGTCGCGCTGGTGTTTCCGAAGTTCCACGACGGCCGCGCCTACAGCCAGGCGCGCATCCTGCGCGAGCGGCTCGGCTATCACGGCGAGCTGCGCGCCACCGGCCAGGTGCTGCGCGACCAGTTCGTCTTCATGCTGCGCGCCGGCTTCGACGCGTTCGAGGTGAAGAAGGACGCCGACGCGGAGGTGTTCGCCGCGACCGCGAAGCGCTACTGGGTGTTCTACCAGCCGACCGGCGACGGCCGCCTCACCGCGTTGCACCGCCGCATGCAGTTGCGCCATTCGGAGAGTGCCGGCCAGTGAGCGCGATTCCGCGCAGCAGGCCTTGATCGCTACGCGCCGGACTCTCGCCGGCGGCGTGCGCTCGATCGTGCGCTGCGCGACGCGTCGCCGGCGGAAGTCATCGAAGCCGCGCTGAAGCCGTCGGCCGCGAAAAGCTCGCGCTGGTGTCGTCCTTCGGCACGGAATCGGCTGCGCTGCTCAAGATGGTGGCCGACGTCGATCCGGCCATCCCGGTGGTCTTCCTCGACACCGGCTGGCTGTTCGAGGAGACGCTGGACTATCGCGACACGCTGACGAAATGCTCGGCCTGCGCGACGTCCGGTCGATCAAGCCGCTGGAAGCGACGCTTCAGCGCGAGGATCCCGACAGCGAACTGTGGTTCACCGATCCCGACGCCTGCTGCCGCATCCGCAAGGTCGAGCCGCTGGCGCGCGCGCTCGAGCCGTTCGCGGCCTGGATCAACGGCCGCAAGCGCTTTCAGGGCGGCGCCCGCGCCGACATTCCCGTGGTCGAGGCACGACGGCGCCCGGCTGAAATTCAATCCGTTCGCCAATGCTTCGCGCGACGACATCGAGGCGATTACATGCTCGCCAACCTGCCGCCGCATCCGCTGGTGGCCTCGGGCTTCATGTCGGTCGGCTGCATGCCCTGCACCAGCCGAACCTCGCCGGACGAGGATGCCCGCGCCGGCCGCTGGCGCGGCCGCGCCAAGACAGAATGCGGCATCCATACGACGAAGGACTTCATAGGACAATGAAGCTGCCACACCGCAAACAAAAAAATGCGGTTTCGTTGACGTAAGACCGGTTTCGTCACGAGTTATGTCCAGCGCGCCTTCGATGCATCCGTCGTCGACCGAATGGAGATCGAAGATGATCCGTCGTGTTTTGCCGCTTGCTGCGCGGGACTGCTCTGGGCAAGTTCTGCCTTCGCCGCCGACTTTTCGCTGCTGAACGTGTCGTACGATCCGACGCGCGAGCTCTATGCCGAGTTCAACAAGGCGTTCGCGGCGGCCTATCAGAAGGAAACCGGCAAGAGCGTCGAGATCAAGCAGTCGCATGGCGGCTCCGGCTCGCAGGCGCGCTCCGTGATCGACGGCCTGCAGGCCGACGTCGTCACGCTGGCGCTCGCCTATGACATCGACGCGATCGCCGGCAAGGGCCTGATCGCCACCGACTGGCAGAAGCGCCTGCCGCTCAATGCCTCGCCCTACACCTCCACGATCGTCTTCCTGGTGCGCAAGGGCAATCCGAAGGGCATCAAGGACTGGGACGATCTGATCAAGCCCGGCGTCGGCGTCATCACGCCCAACCCGAAAACCTCCGGCGGCGCGCGCTGGAATTATCTCGCCGCCTGGGGCTATGCCCAGAAGAAGTTCGGCTCCGCCGACAAGGCCAAGGCAGTTCGTCGCCGACCTCTTCAAGAACGTGCCGGTGCTCGATACCGGCGCGCGCGGCTCGACCGTCACCTTCGTCGAGCGCGGCGTCGGCGACGTGCTGCTGGCCTGGGAGAACGAGGCGTTCCTCGCCCAGCGCGAATTCGGCAAGGACAAGTTCGAGATCGTGGCGCCGCCGCTGTCGATCCTGGCCGAGCCGCCGGTCACCATCGTCGACAAGGTCGCCGACAAGAAGGGCACCCGCGCGGTCGCCGAGGCCTATCTGAAATACTGGTATACCAGGGAAGGTCAGGAAATCGCCGCACGCAACTCCTACCGTCCGCGCGATACGCGAGATCGCGAAGGAGTACGAAAAATCTTTCGCCAAGGTTGAACTGTTCACCATCGACGATGTGTTCGGCGGCTGGACCAAGGCGCAGAAGGAACATTTCGCCGAGGGCGGCATCTTCGACCAGATCTACAAGAACTGATCCGGACGACGGCATAGCGGAAGCGGGGCATGGTGAGCGGGAGCGGTGCACGGCGCAGCACCTTGCCAGGGTTTGGTCTCACCATGGGCCTGACCCTGACGTGGCTTTCCGTCATCATCCTGATCCCGCTCGCCGGCCTGTTCCTCAAGACGTTCGAGCTCAGCTTCGAGCAGTTCTGGGGCATCATCACCAGCCGCCGCACGCTGAACGCGCTGAAGATTTCCTTCGGCCTCGCCTTTGCCGCGGCGCTGGTCAATCTCGTGATGGGGATGATCATCGTCTGGGCGCTGGTGCGCTACCGCTTTCCGGGCCGGCGGCTGTTCGATGCCATCGTCGATATTCCCTTTGCGCTGCCGACCGCGGTCGCCGGCGTCGCGCTGACGCAATTGTTCGCGCAAAAGGGCTGGCTCGGCGCGCCGCTCGCCGAACTCGGCATCAAGGTGGCGTTCACGCCGATCGGCATCTTCGTCGCGATGGTCTTCATCGGCATTCCCTTCGTGGTGCGCACGGTGCAGCCGGTGCTGATCGATCTCGACGTCGAGATCGAGGAGGCGGCCGCTTCGCTCGGCGCCAACCGCTGGCACACGGTGTTTCGGGTCATCCTGCCGAGCCTGATCCCGGCGATGCTCACGGGTTTGCGCTGGCGTTCGCGCGCGCGGTCGGCGAATACGGCTCGGTGATCTTCATCGCCGGCAATCTGCCGAACGTGTCCGAGATCGCGCCGCTGCTGATCGTGATCCGGCTGTCCGAATTCCGCTATGCCGACGCCACCGCGATCGCGGTCGTCATGCTGATCGCCTCGTTCCTGATCATCTTCGCGGTCAACCGGCTGCAGCGCTGGGCGCAAACCCGCATTCCGGCACATTGAGACTGGAAATGAATCAGCCGCAAACGCTGTCCTACCCGCCGAGGGACGAGATGCATACCGAGCCCGGGGCGATCCGCTTTGTGATCGTGGCGCTGGCGGTGCTGTTTCTCATCGTGTTCGTGGTGCTGCCGCTGGTGGTGGTGTTCGCGCAGGCCTTTTCCAAGGGCGTTGGCGCCTATTTCACCGCGCTCGCCGAGCCCGAGGCGCTGTCCGCGATCCGGCTGACGCTGCTGATCGCGGCGATCTCCGTCACCCTCAATCTGGTGTTCGGCGTGATCGCGGCCTGGGCCATCGCCAAATTCGATTTCCGCGGCAAGACCTTTCTGATCACGCTGATCGACCTGCCGTTCTCGGTCAGCCCCGTCATCTCCGGGCTGGTGTTCGTGCTGCTGTTCGGCGCCCAGGGGTTTTTCGGCCCGTGGCTGCAGGCGCATGACATCCATGTGCTTTTCGCGGTTCCCGGCATCGCGCTCGCCACCATCTTTGTGACCTTCCCCTTTGTCGCGCGCGCGCTGATTCCGCTGATGCAGGAGCAGGGTACGCAGGAAGAGGAGGCGGCGATCTCGCTGGGAGCGTCAGGCCTGCAGACCTTCTTCCGCGTCACTCTGCCCAATATCAAATGGGGCCTGCTCTATGGCGTACTGCTGTGCAATGCGCGCGCCATGGGCGAGTTCGGCGCGGTATCCGTCGTCTCGGGTCATATCCGCGGCGAGACCAACACCATGCCGCTACTGGTCGAAATCCTCTACAATGAATATCAGTTCGTATCGTCATTCGCGATCGCCTCGTTGCTGGCCATGCTGGCGCTGATCACATTGGTGGCGAAGACGATTCTCGAACGGCGGCTGGACGAAGGGCCAATTCCCGGTGACTTGAAGTCAAGAACATCGTTAAAAAATTCGGCAATTTCGCCGCGCTCGACAATGTCGACCTCAAGGTCGGCGACGGCGAGTTGCTGGCGCTGCTCGGCCCGTCGGGCTCGGGCAAGACCACATTGCTGCGGATCATCGCCGGGCTCGACTGGCCGGATTCCGGCGAAGTGTCGTTCGACGGCGAGAACGCGCTGGCCCATGGCGCCAGCGAGCGCCATGTCGGATTCGTGTTCCAGCATTATGCGCTGTTCCGCCACATGACGGTGTTCGAGAACGTCGCCTTCGGGCTGCGCGTGCAGCCGCGCGCCATTCGCAAGGACGAGGCTTCGATCCGCGCCCGCGTCAAGGAATTGCTCGATCTGGTGCAGCTCGACTGGCTGTCCGACCGCTACCCGAGCCAGCTTTCCGGCGGCCAGCGCCAGCGCATCGCGCTGGCACGCGCACTCGCCATCGAGCCGCGCATCCTGCTGCTTGACGAGCCCTTCGGCGCGCTCGATGCCAAGGTGCGCAAGGAGCTGCGGCAATGGCTGCGCTCGCTGCATTCGGAGATCCATGTCACCTCGATCTTCGTCACCCACGACCAGGAAGAGGCGCTGGAAGTCGCCAACCGCGTGGTGGTGATGGACAAGGGCCGCATCGAGCAGATCGGCACGCCCGGCGAGGTCTACGACAACCCGGCCACCGCCTTCGTGCACGGCTTTATCGGTGAATCCATCGTGCTGCCGGTGGAGGTGCGCGACGGCAGCGTCAAGCTCGGCGGCAAGGCGCTCAATATCGTGGCCAACGGCGCAGCCCCCGGGGCTGCAAAGCTGTTTATCCGCCGCCATGACATGCAGATCGGACCGGCCGGCAGCGGCTCGCTGGAAGGCTCGGTCCAGCATGTCCGCACCTTCGGCCCGATCCAGCGCGCCGAGATCGCGCTGTGCGGCGGCGAGGGCAAGACCGTGATCGAGATCGACGCGCCGCGCGACCGGGAACTGCAGGCCGGCGATACCATCGGCCTGCAGCCCCGCCGCTACCGTATTTTTGCCGCCCAGGACTGATCCTCGGGTCATTCCGGGTTCGCATTTTCGCGCCCCGGAATGACGCGAAAATGCCGCGGCGTTCACCTTTCAGCCACGGTTGGTATGCAACAACGGCAGACCAATTCGGGGGATTTTTGTGATCATGCGGGCGATCATCGCCATTATCGGGCTGCTGGCGCTGGGTGGCTGCATGGCCGAAACCCAGCCGACGCAGCCGACCATGTATCTCAGCATGGCCAATGGCGGCGCCACGCTCGATCCGCAGGCCGCTGCCTCGATGATCTCGCTGTACCGCCAGAACAACGGCCTCGGCGCCGTGGCGGTCGATCCCGATCTGATGAAGCTCGCCGACCAGCAGTCGGAAGCGATGGCCAGCCGCAACAAGCTCGACCATGACGTCAAGGCGTCCCTGACCAAGCGGCTCGGCGCCGGCGGATATCCCGCCACCGTTGCGGTTGAAAACGTCTCCGCCGGCTATCACACGCTGGCGGAAGCCTTTTCCGGCTGGCGCGACTCGCCGCCGCACAAGGCAAACATGCTGAAAAACGGTGTCACAAAATTGGGCATCTCGGCGCGTTACGCTCCAAACACCAAATACAAGGTGTTCTGGACGCTCATTCTTGCATCAACGGAAAAATGATAAAATTGGCGTGATCGCTGCGCACGTCAGGCTGATTGACGCCGTGACGAGTTGCGGCCACGGTGCGGCCCGGAGCATGATCCGGAAGAGTGGATACCGGTTTTCCGACAAGATCATGCTCAAAATAGTATTGTTTATTGATCGGCCGTCCCATGGATCAGCAGCCTACCGCGCCAGCCACCACGCCTGCGAAAGCGCAGCCGGTGCTGGTCCTGCAGGGCGGCGGCGCGCTCGGCTCCTATCAGGCCGGCGCCTATCAGGCCCTGTGTCACTTTGATTTCGAGCCGGAATGGATCGCCGGCATCTCGATCGGCGCCATCAACGCCGCGATCATCGCCGGCAATGCGCGCGAGAAGCGCGTCGACCGGCTGAAGGAATTCTGGAACATGGTGTCGTCACCGGTGTCCTGGAATCCGGTGACGCCGGGCGACCGCGCGCGATCGCTGTTCAACGAGACCAGCGCCGCCTTGATCGCGACCTTTGGCGTGCCCGGGCTTCTTCACGCCGCGCGTTCCGCCCGCGCCGTTCTGGCCGCCGGGCAGCCCGCAATCGCAGAGCTACTACGACACCGCGCCGCTGAAGAAGACGCTCGAGCAACTGGTCGACTTCGACCGCATCAACGATCTCAAGACGCGGCTTTCCGTCGGCGCGGTCGGCGTCACCTCGGGCAATCTCTGCTATTTCGATAATTTCGAATTCAGGAAACGCGGCAAGAAGATCGGCCCCGAGCACATCATGGCTTCCGGCGCGCTGCCGCCGGGCTTTCCCTCCGTCGTCATCGATGGCGAGCATTATTGGGATGGCGGCATCGCGTCCAACACGCCGCTCGACCATGTGCTGGCCGATCAGTTCAAGCGCGATGTCCTGATCTTCCAGGTCGATCTGTTCAGCGCGCGCGGAATGCTGCCGGAATCGCTGCTGGAGGCCGCGGAACGCGAAAAGGACATCCGCTATTCCAGCCGCACCCGGATGGCCACCGACAAGAACCGGCAGATCCACAACGCCCGCATGGCGGTGCGCGACCTGATCGGCAAATTGCCGGACAATCTGAAGAACGATCCGTCGGTCGAACTGCTGCGTGAGGCCGCCAAGGAAAACACCGTCACGGTGGTGCACCTGATCTACCGCAGCAAGAACTACGAATCCTCTTCCAAGGACTACGACTTTTCCCGCGTCGCCATGACCGAGCACTGGGATGCCGGCGTGCGCGACGTGCATGCGTCGATGCGCCACAAGGAACGGCTGCAACAGCCGCAATCCGGCGAAACCATGGTGACCTATGATCTGACGAGGGACGAAGCCCTCGCCGGCAAAAAGGAGTGAATGAGATATGGGTACATTGACAGGCAAGACCGCGGTTGTGACCGGCTCCACCAGCGGCATCGGACTGGCCTATGCGCGCGCGTTCGCGGGCGCCGGCGCCAATATCGTGATCAACGGCATGGGCGCGCCCGCCGACATCGAGAAGGAGCGCTCCGGCATCGAAACCGATTTCAAGGTCAAGGCGGTGCATTCGCCGGCCGACATGACCAAGCCTGCCGAGATCGCCGAGATGGTCGCGCTCGGCCAAAAAACCTTTGGCTCGGTCGACATCCTCGTCAACAATGCCGGCATCCAGTTCGTCTCGCCGATCGAGGATTTTCCGATCGAGAAATGGGACGCCATCATCGCGATCAACCTGTCCTCGGCATTCCATGCCATCCGCGCCGCGGTGCCCGGCATGAAGAAGCGCGGCTGGGGCCGCATCATCAACACGGCGTCGGCGCATTCGCTGGTCGCCTCGCCCTTCAAGTCGGCCTATGTCTCGGCCAAGCACGGCATCGCCGGTCTCACCAAGACGGTGGCGCTCGAGCTTGCCACCTTCAAGATCACCTGCAACTGCATCAGTCCCGGCTATGTCTGGACGCCGCTGGTCGAGCACCAGATCCCGGAGACGATGAAGGCGCGCAACATGACCAAGGAGCAGGTCATCCATGACGTGCTGCTGGATGCACAGCCGACCAAGGAGTTCGTGACCTCGGAGCAGGTCGCAGCTCTCGCGCTGTTCCTGTGCAGCGACAATGCGGCGCAGATCACCGGCTCGAACTACTCGATCGACGGCGGCTGGACGGCGGCGTGAGGCGTCTCATGCCGCCTTCCCTGCCGTCATGGCGGGGCATCCAGTACGCCGAGACGGATGCGCGGCTAATCCTTCGAACTGGCTGCGATGTACGTGGATCACCCGCGGTTATGGCCCGGGCGATGACAGTAGAGAGCTACGTCCCCGCCACCACCGGCGCGTCCGGAAACACGATCCGGTCATCCGTCCGGCAATAGCGGTCGGCGAACATGCGGCCCACGGGGTGATAGCGGTCCATGTGCACGCGCATCGCGTCGCGATCCCATAAATCGTCGCGGATGTGAAAGTGGATGCCTTCGCCCATGAAGAGCTGCCGGTTGTTGATGTCGATGCGCTTCCAGGTCTTGCATTCCATCGCCCATGGTGCGTCGGCCAGCCGAGGTACGCCAACCTTTGTCGAGGGCGCCAGCTTGAGACCGAGATAGTCGGGCTCGCCGATCTCGGGCGGAAAGTCGCCGCTGGAATCGTGCATGGCGCGCGCCAGTGGTTCGTCGGTGAGATTGACAACGAATTCGCCTGATCGTTCGATGTTGATCACGGTGTCCTTGACGCGTCCGTCGGGCCTCAAATTGGAGGCGAACATGCAGAGCGGCGGGTCCTCGCAAAACACGTTGAAGAAACTGAACGGTGCGGCATTGACCACGCCGGTAGGGCCGATGGTCGTCACCCAGGCGATCGGGCGCGGCAGGACGAATCCGGCCAGCACCTTGTAGCGTTCACGGGGCGCGAGATCCTCGGGGGCGTATTCCATTTGTGCATTTCCTGTTTGGCCGGATTCAAAAATTCACGCGATTCGAGATCGCGCCATCGACGATCAGGTTTGATCCGGTCGTGAACGAGGAGGCGGGGCTCGCCAGGAACACGGCCGCGTTGGCAATCTCCTGCGGCGTGGCCATGCGCCCGGTCGGATTGCGCGCGAGCGTGTCCGTATATCGCTTGGGCGCGTTCTGTTCGACCATGTGCCAGACGCCGCCCTTGAAATAGACCGTGCCCGGCGACACCACGTTGACGCGGATTTTCTTGCCCGCGTATTGCCGCGCAAGTCCCTTCGCCATGTGGATCAGCGCCGCCTTGATCGGGCCGTACGAACTGGCGGTCTCCGCCTGGGCCGCCGCAATCGAGGAAATGATGATGAATGCGGCGTCGCCGTTCTTCTCGCCGCCGGCTTCGAGGAACGGACGCGCGGCCTCGAACGCGTTCACGGCGCCCAACACGTCAAGCCGGAAATTCTGCTCCCACGAGGCGGGGTCGCCGCCTTGCGCCATCGCGCCGGCATTGGAAAACAGCATGTCGATGCCGCCGAGCTCGCCGGCCGCCTTGCCGATCCACGATTTCAGGGCGGCGCCGTCGGTAACATCGACGGACGCGCCGGTGGCTCGCGCACCTTTGGCTTTCAACTCCGCAACAGCGGATGCGACCTGATCGGCGTTGCGGGCGCAAACCGCCACGCCTGCGCCTTCGCCGGCGAGCGTATCCGCAATCGCCCGTCCGATGCCGCGCGTGCCTCCGAGCACAACGGCATTTCTTCCTTTCAAACCCAGATCCATTGATGTTTCCTCTGTTTCTTTGTTGGCCCGTCCGCACGCATCGTAGCGGCTTGCGAAGACTTAATGAAGCCTTCGGGGTTCTGGCCGTCTGCCTGAGTGATATGCGGAAACGCAGGGAGGGAGGTTTGGCAGCCCGTTCGGCGGGCCGAGCGCTGTTAGGTCGTGCGCTTGCCGAACGCCAGCACGTGCAGGCCGAGCCGGCGCCGCACGATGGCAAACAGCAGCACGGTTTCGAAGGCGAGCGCGATCGATGTCGCTGCAGCGGCGCCATGGCCGCCGAAGCGCGGCACCAGCGCGATGCAGAGCACAAGGTTCATGACAAAGGCCAGCGCATAGGCCAGCGCGCAGATGTGCTGGTGGCCGAGCATGTTGAGCAGACGCTCGACCGGGCCGATCGCCGAGCGCACCACGAGGCCGATGGCGGCGATGAACATGATGTCGTAACCGACCACGAATTGCGGCCCGAACAGCCAGAGCAGCGGCTTGCCCAGCGCGAGCAGCACCAATGTTGCCGCCAGCGACGGCCAGAACGTCCATTTGATGGCGTGCGCCACGTAAGCGGATAGCCGCGCCTTGTCGCCGAGCGCGTTGTATTCGGCAAAGCGGTGCGCCGTGGTCGCCGACATCGCGTAGTGGATGAACGACACCAGCGCGAGCGTTTTCACGACGGCGAAGTAGACGCCGACCTCTTCGGAGGAACGGAATTGCTGCAGCACCAGCACGTCGGTGTAGGACAGCAGCAGATAAAAACTTTCCACCAGCAGGATCGGCAGCGACACCGCGAGCCAGCCGCGGAAATCATAGGCCTTGGCGCCCGGCTCGATATGGCGGCCGAGCCTGCGGTTGAGCACGATCATCTGCCCGATCATCGCGAGCCACACCGCGGCGGCGCTGGCGAGCATCGCGGCGGTGGCGCCGAGGTTGAAGCCGAGCACGACAGCCCCGGCGGTGATGCCGATGATCAGCGATTGCCGCACGATGAATTGCGGCATCAAGCCGAGCCGCATCCAGTCATGCGAGCGCGCGATGCCGTCCTGGGTGTTGGCGACCACGAAGGCCGGCAAGGTGGCGCAACCGATATAGAGCGGAACGATCGCGTTGGCATCGATCCAGGGCGACAGCGACTTGACGAGGCCCGCAAGCCCCAGCGCAACGACAGACGAGACGCCAAACGTCATCCAGCGGCTGCCGGACAGAAAGCCGCGCAGCAGCGCATGCTCGCCGCGGGTGCGGTATTCCGGAATGAGCTTTTGCGCCGAGGCCGAGATGCCAAAATCCATCATGCTGCCGAGCAGCAGCACCCAGGTCCAGACATAGACATAGACGCCGTAATCCGAGCCGCCCATCCAGCGCGCCAGCAGGATCTGCGAGCCGTAGGCGAGAGCCGCGCTGAGCACGCGGATGACGAAGATGGTGCCGGCCAGGCGTTTTGTGACGGATGCCTCATGGGTCCCGCCCAGCATCGCCTTCAGCCGTGCGACGATGCCGGCGGGAGATGCGGTTTCGGGTTGGGTGTCCATCACGGCCACAGAAGACCATCCTCGGAAAAGCCGCGAGGCGCGGCAATCATCCGATCTATCAACGAATCGTTAAGATTCGGTCTCCCGGTGCCGTTCCAGCCTGATGCGCGATGGGGGTGCGAGGGGACGGGAACTCCGCGCTACCGCGGACAATAGCAGAAGCAGGATGCTCCTCCTCCCCACTCAAATATGTGGGGCGCAACGGGCTTGCTTCAAGACCCCGGTCATCGCGTAGAACCGCCGCCCGAAACCGGAAACCTGCGGGGTCATGAAATGAGTGAATTGAATGTGGCGATGACCAATCATGCGGTGGTGATCGCCGGAGGAGGTCCGACGGGACTGATGCTGGCGGGCGAACTGGCGTTGGCTGGCGTCGACGTTGCCATCGTCGAGCGGCGCGCCAGTCAGGAACTCGCCGGCTCGCGCGCCGGCGGGCTGCATTCACGCACCATCGAGATCCTCGATCAGCGCGGCATCGCCGATCGGTTCCTGTCGCAGGGACAGCTGCATCCGGTCGTGCACTTCCACATTCCCCTCGATATCACCGACTTTCCCACCCGGCACCCTTACGTGCTCGGCCTGTGGCAGAACCACATCGAGCGCATCCTGGCCGAATGGGTCGGCGAGCTGCAGGTGCCGATCTATCGCGGACGTGACGTGACAGGTTTCGCGCAGGACGACACCGGCGTCGACGTCGCGCTCTCCGGCGGTCAGTCGCTGCGGGCGCAGTATCTCGTCGGCTGCGATGGCGGCCGCAGCCTCGTTCGCAAGATAGCCGGCATCGAATTCCCCGGCTGGGATCCGACGACGAGCTGGCTGATCGCCGAATTTGAAACTGCCGAGGAGCCGAAATGGGGATTTCACGAGGACGCCTTCGGCAAGCATGGCATCGGCAAGACGGAGAATGGAGGAGCGCGGGTCGTATTGACCGAGCGGGACATCGGATCCACCAGCGAACCCACACTGCGCGATGTCAGCGAGGCGCTGATCGCCGTCTACGGCACCGACTTTGGTATTCACAGTCCCACCTGGATCTCCCGCTTCACCGACATGACGCGGCAGGCCGCCGCTTACCGCGACGGACGCGTCCTGCTGGCCGGCGACGCCGCGCATGTGCATCCCCCGATGGGTGGACAGGGCCTCAACATCGGTGTGCAGGATGCGGTGAATCTGGGATGGAAGCTGGCCCAGGTACTCAAGCGGATATCGCCGGAAAGCCTTCTCGATACCTATCACGCCGAGCGCCACCCGGTCGCCGCGCGTGTGTTGCGCAACACGATGGCGCAAGGCGTGCTTCGCCGCGTGGACGACCGCAGCAAGGCGTTGGGCAACATCGCCGCTGAGCTCCTCGGCATGGACGAGCCGCGCAAACGTATCGCCGCGGAGATGTCGGGTCTGGACGTTCATTACGACCTCGGCGAGGGACACCCTCTGCTCGGACGCCGCATGCCCGATCTCGACCTGGTCACCGCCAGACGGCCCGCTGCGGCTGTTCACCCTGCTGCACGCTGCGCGAGGTGTGCTGCTCAACCTCGGTGAGCCCGGCGGCCTCGACATCACGCCATGGGCGGATCGGGTTCAACTTGCCGACGCCAAATATCCTGGTCAGTGGGAGCTTCCGGCACTTGGCGCTGTCACAGCTCCCACGGCCGTGTTGATTCGGCCCGACGGATATGTGGCCTGGGTTGGTGATCTGACCCAGCCCGGGCTTGCCGGCGCGTTATCCACCTGGTTTGGACCGCCTGCCGCGACTTAGCGGCATAAGTGTGGATGTCCGCTTCCTGCCGGTTGCGACCGCGAGCCACCTTCCTCCTGCGCGCGCGGTCGTATAAGAGAGAATCGCCACCGGAACGTGCCGATAGTTCCCGAAAAGCGATTTGGCGGCATGGATGGTGGCGGTGGGTAGTTAGTCCGGAAATCGCGATCTGACACGTGATTGACGCAAGCGCGAACAGGCATTTCAACCGGGGCATGGCATGGTAATTCGATTTTCGGCGGCGCGATCCACCGGGGCGACGCGGCGCTGGGGGCCTTCCGCCATTGTCACGCTCGCGGCCATCGCCGCCCTGACGGCGCCGACCGCCGAAGCCGCGCCGAAACAGGCGGCGCGCCCCGCGCCCCCCACCGAGGTGACGGCGCCGCGCGATGCCGGCGAGCCGCTGATGGCGATCGTGTCGATCAAGAGCCAGCGCGTTACCTTCTACGACGCCGACGGCTGGATCCTGCGCGCGCCGGTGTCGACCGGCACCACGGGACGCGAGACGCCGGCCGGCGTCTTCGCCATCGTCGAGAAGAACAAGGAACACCGCTCGAACATGTATGACGATGCCGAGATGCCGAACATGCAGCGCATCACCTGGAACGGCATCGCGCTGCACGGCGGGCCGCTGCCCGGCTATGCCGCCTCGCACGGCTGCGTGCGGATGCCCTATGGCTTTGCCGAGAAGATGTTCGACAAGACGCGGATCGGGATGCGCGTGATCATCTCGCCGCTCGACGCCGAGCCGGTCGACATCTCCCATCCGGTGCTGTTGGTGCCAAACAAGGAGGCCGTCGCGGCCGCGCCGGCCAAGGCCGAGGCGCTGCCCCGCGAGGCGGCGGAGGCTGCCAAGGCGGCCGACGAGACCAAGAAAGCCGCAGCGACTGCGACGCGCGAGACGGCGTCGCTGACGGCGTCGCTGCGCAAGCTGGAGGGATTGAAGACCCGCGCCGACGCCGAGCTCGCCTACGCCGACAAGGTGCTCGCCGCTGCGAAGACTGATGAAGCGAAAGCGCGGGCCGACGACCTCAAGCAAAAGGCCGCCGCCAGGGCGGCAGAGGCGGCGACGCAGCTCGACACTGCCAGGACCGAGGCGAAATCGAAGCTCGATGCCGCCGCCGCCGCAAAGGACGCCGCCAAGGAGGCCCAGACGAGAAAGGCCGACACCGCCAAAGCGGCGAGTGATGCGAAGCTCGCGGTGGAGCCGGTGTCGATCTTCATCAGCCGCGCGACGCAGAAGCTTTACGTGCGGCGCAATACGCATAAGCCGGCGCCTGATGGGGGCGGCGAGGTGTTCGATACCACCATCGAGGTTCCGGTCGCGATCCGCGACGCCGGCAGGCGAATCGGCACGCATGTGTTCACGGCGGTGGCGGGCAACGATGCGGGCCTGCGCTGGACCGCGGTCACGATCGACAATGGCGACGACGCGAGGAGCGCGCTCGACCGCATCACCATTCCGCAGAATGTGCTCGATCGGATCGCGCCGACCGCATTGCCGCGATCCTCGATCGTTATCTCGGACGAGCCGCTGAGCCGCGAGACCAACTATCGTACCGAGTTCGTCGCGGTGCTGAGCAACCAGCCCCAGGGCGGCTTCCTGACGCGCCCGCGCACGCCCGAGGTCATTGCGAGCGGCGACGACTGGGGCGGCAACTTCGGCTTCGGCTTTTTCCAGCCCAATCCGCCGCCGCCCCAACCCGGCAATGCGCGCCGGCGCGGCGGCCCGTACGATCCTCAGGTGCAACAGCAGCCGCGCTGGTGGTAAGACGCGGCAGCGCGTTTTGGCGTATAGGCCCTAGTCCAGATTGACGTTGAACTCGTACGCCCGCTCGCCGCCGACCAGCGTGAATTTCAGCGCGGCGCCATCCGGCTTGGCGCCCGGCGGCAGACCGTCGAGTTCGAACTCGAACCGCTTTACGCCGGGCGGACTGCGCTCCACCAGTTTTGGAATCGGCAGCGCCCAGTCCGGGGTCGGACCTTCGACGAACAGGCTGACTTCCTTTGCCGCCGGCGCAGTCACGTCCACCAGCACGTTCAATTTTCCGTCGCGCTTGACGTCGCGGATCGTGACCGGATTGGGATCGCCGACATTGGCGGGCTTTGGCACGGTATCGAGCGCGGCCGACAAATTGCCGTCCTCGGTGCTGGCGACGCTGGCAAAGGTGAGTTCGCTGCTTGCTTCCACCGGGATGCATAATTTGTCGCACACCGCGTAATTGATCGCGGCGCGAAGCGTCACCGGCTTGTCGGCAGCTTTGGCGACGATGCGCAGCGGCAGCACCACCTGGTTCTTGTAGCCGAGCGATTGACCGCCGGCGCCGTCGTCGAACTTCATCGGCGCCGGCCACAAAACCGTTACCGCCTCGACATTGTCCGATTTGGAGAAATCGAAGCGCGGCGGCACGCCGGAATCGCCGGGCGTGCGCCAATAGGTCTTCCATCCCGGCTGCATCTGGAACGCGATACCGCCGAGCAGCACGCCGCCGCTGCGCGATCCCGCCAGCAGCCGCACCGCGGAATGCGCATCGCGCTGCCACGGCGAGGAATCCTCGGCGCGAAGGGGAAGCGCATAGGCGCCGACAAACAGGGTGGCGAGGCCGGCTGCCGCGCGCATGGGAACTGTGACCGTCATGAGACGTCTTTACAGGTTGGCACAGCTGGCAAACCATTGAATTGCTTGTGATTGGCGGCGCCAAGCTTGATTGACAGAAACGCTACCCGATATCAGGATATGAATCAGCAACAGAGGCCTTTGCGGATGAGCCACTGAAGGCAAGACACCGAGGACCACCCGCCGCAAGGCCGGCCTGGGTCACAACGCGCCCGACGATGGCTATCTCGACGGCCAGCTGCTGATCGCCATGCCCGTGATGGGCGATCCGCGTTTCGAGCGCTCGGTGATCTACATGTGCGCGCATTCCTCCGAAGGCGCGATGGGCATCATCGTCAATCATCCGGCCGGCAGCATCGATTTCCCGGGCCTGTTGGTGCAGCTCGACATCATCAAGACCGCCGACCAGATCAAGCTGCAGGAAGACGCCGAGCCGATGAAGGTGCTGAAGGGCGGCCCGGTCGATACCGGCCGCGGCTTCGTGCTGCATTCCAGCGATTTCCACATCAAGGACGCCACCCTCAATATCGACGACGGCATTTGCCTGACCGCGACCGTCGACATCCTCAAGGCCATCGCCAAGGGCGCGGGACCGAAGCACGCCATCCTGGCGCTCGGCTATGCCGGCTGGGGTCCCGGGCCAACTGGAAAACGAAATCCAGCACAATGGCTGGCTGCATTGCGACGCCGATCCGGATCTGATTTTTGGCGGCGACGTCGAGGAAAAATACTCCCGCGCGCTGAGCAAGATCGGCATCGATCCCGGCATGCTGTCGAATGAAGCGGGGCATGCGTAGCTCGACTACGCGTCATCCCTGCGAAGGCAGGGCATCCATACGCCAGCGGCATTGCTCAGTTCTATCGCTACGTCGCGGCATATGGGTCCCTGCGTTCGCAGGGACGACGAGAGATCTACTCCGCCGCTTCCTGCGCCACCGTCGGCGCGGTGCCCGCCACCGTGGCGCGGCGCATGTCGCGGGGCTGCGACTGGTCGTAGCGGCGCACGCGGTGCATGGTCTGGCGGTTGTCCCACATCACGAGGTCATGCAGCGTCCATTTGTGGGCATAGACGAATTCCGGCTGCGTCGCATGTTCGTTGAGATCGCGCAGCAGCAGCCGGCCCTCGGGCACGCTCATGCCCTTGATGGCGCCGGCATGCGATGACAGGTACAGCGATTTGCGGCCGTGCACCGGATGCGTGCGCACCAGGCGCTGCAGCACCGGCTTGAACATCTCTTTCTCTTCGTCGGTATAGTCGAGGAAGCCGAGCGACCCGCGCGAATACATCAGCGAATGCTCGCAGATCATGTCCTCGATCTCGGCCTTGGTCTCGTCGTCGAGCGCGTCATAGGCCGCGCGCATGTCGGCGAATTCGGTGTTGCCGCCCTTCGGGTTCACCACCCGCGCCGACAGCAGCGAGAACTTTGCCGGAATCGGGCGGAACGAGCTGTCGGAATGCCACAGCCAATTGCCGAGGTTGAACAGGGCGGCGCGGCTGTCGCGCGCCAGCACCTTGCCGTCCTTGCCGAGGTTGGAGACGTCGTTAAGCCCGGTGGTCAGCCGGTAGTCTTCCTTCTTCACGACGGTGCCGCCGCGAGCCTCTTCGCGTTGGCCGAAATTGAGCGCAAACGCCATCTGCTGCTCGTCGGTGATGTCCTGGCCGCGGAACACCAGCACGGCATATTTGTCCATGCCGGCCTCGATGTCGCGGGCCTCGTCCCTGGTCAGCGGCTTGCGCAAATCGACGCCGGAAACCTCGCCGAAAAAATGCTTGTGCAACTGGCGGATGGCCACGGGCATGGGCGGCTCCCTGATGCTTTGCTTGGTGAAAAAATTACGCCCGGCAGGGGGGATGTCAACAAGCGCCCGCGCAGGCTGTTATGCGTTCCGCGCCATCAGCCCGCCATCCACCGGGATGACCGCGCCGGTCAGGAACGAGGCCGCCGGCAGGCACAGGCTCAGCGTCATATGCGCGACCTCCTCGGGGTCGCCGTAGCGGCCGAGTGCGGTGCGGCGCTTGGCGTAGATGGTCTTGTGCTCCTCCGGAATCCGCTCGGTGATCGCCGAGCGGATCGGGCCCGGGCAGATGCAGTTCACCGTGATGCCCTCGCGGCCCAGTTCCACCGCGAGCGCGCGCGTCAGGCTGGTGACGCCGCCTTTTGCCGCGGCATAGGGGCTGTTGGTCGCGGTGGCGCCGAGCGCTTCGGTGGAGGCGATATTGACGATCCGCGGGCGACTTCGATTTTCGCAAGTGCGGCAGCGCGGCGCGGATGATGCGCGGATGCGCCGTCAGCATCACGGCCAGCGCCTTGGCCCAGGCCTCTTCGTAACCGTCGTCGCCGATCGCTGGCGCGCAGCGACAGGCCGGCATTGTTGATGATGATGTCGAGCGAGCCGAATTGTTGCGCGACCTCGTTGACGACCTTGATGATCTCGTCTGCCTTGGCGACGTCGAGCGTCCAGGCCTTTGCGTTGCCGCCTCTCGCCTTGATTTCGCCGGCCACCGCCTGCGTGCCCTCGGCGGAGAGATCGGTGACGGCGACATTGGCGCCTTCCTCGGCGAATACATGCGCGGTAGCACGGCCCATGCCGCTGGCGGCGCCGGTGACGAGAACGGTCAGGCCTTTGACCGAGCGGCTGAGCTGCTTGTAATCGGACATGGGATACTCGCTGGAAAAATGATGCGGTGCGGCTGCGGATTGACAAGGCTGGCACCGATCCGCAGACAGGACAATATCAAAAGGCCGAGCATGATCCGGAAAAGTGGATACCGGTTTTCCCTGCGACAAACGCTAGCGTTTGCGCGGGGATCATGCTCAAACAAGAAATGCGGAGGAACGCGGCGATGAACGAACTCGATTTCAGCGGCAAGCAGGTGCTGGTGGTCGGCGGCTCCAGCGGCATCGGCAACGGCATCGCACAGGCGTTTCGCGCCAGAGGCGCGCGCGTTCATGTCTGCGGCACCCGGGCTGCGGCCTCCGATTACAAGGCCGAGGACGGTTCGCATCTCGACGGGCTGCAATATTCGCAGCTCGATGTCAGCGACCCCCAGGCGGTTGAAAAATTCAATCCCGGGTTTCGACCGGCTCGACGTGCTGGTGCTGGCGCAGGGCGCGGTGATCTACCGGCGCGGCGAATTCGAGATGGCCGGTTTTCGAAAAGTGCTCGAAGTCAATTTGATGAGCCTGATGGCCTGCGCGACCAAATTCCATGCGATGCTCAGCGCCGCAAAAGGTTCGCTGATCATCGTCAGCTCGACCGCGGCCTATCATTCCACCATGGGCAATCCGGCCTACAATGCGTCCAAGACCGGCGCGATGGGGCTGACCCGCACGCTGGGCGAGGCCTGGGCCGAGGACGGCATCCGCGTCAACGGCATCGCGCCGGGGCTGGTCGACACCAAGATGACAAAGGTGACGACGGCGAATCCCAAGCGGCTGGAAGGCGCGATCGAGCGCATTCCGCTGAAACGCCTGGGCACGCCGGCCGACATGGCGGGCGCCGCGCTGTTTCTGGCCTCGCCGCTGTCGTCCTACATCGTCGGCCAGACGCTGATCGTCGACGGCGTAGCCAAGCGTTTTCGGAGCCTGCCCGCACGATGCGGGGTAGGCACCGGTTCGCGTGAAGAAAACGCGTCAGACTAAAGAATTGGAACCTGCGTGCCTTTCACCGGTTACTTCCCCGAAGAACTCAGGGAGTGAACCATGATGGACAAGGATCGGATCGCCGGAGCGGTAAAAGATGCTGCCGGCAAGGTTGAAGGTGCCGCGGGAAAATTCGCAGGCGATGCCGGGATGCAGGCATCCGGGGCTGCGCGCGAGGCCGAAGGCACGATGCAGAATCTCTACGGCCAGGCCAAGGATGCCGTGCGCGATGCCGGCGAAGCCGCGGTCGATTACGCAAAAGATGCGTTTGACAACAGCGGCGACACGCTGCGCGACGGCTCGAAGGCGATGGCAAAGACCGTGCAGGACAATCCGCTCGGCGCGCTGCTGGTCGCAGGCGGCATCGGCTTTGCGCTGGCGCTGTTGATGACGCGCCAGCCGCGCCGTCCGCCGCCGCGCTGGCGGTATTACGGTTAGCCTTATCCCTCATCCTGAGGAGCGGCGTCATTCGCCGCGTCTCGAAGGATGAATGGCACCAGCTGGGCCTCATGGTTCGAGACGGCGCTAGCGCGCCTCCCCACCATGAGGATCACATTATCGCGTGAAATTACCCTGCGCCGGCGGCGGCACCGAGGCCGATCGTCCGACGGCGGCCGGCGGACGCGGCACGTTGCCGGGCGGCGGGGCGACGCGCGGCCCGGCCGCGGGCGGCGCGGCCTGACGCGGGGCCGGCGCGGGCGAAGCCCACCAAAGCCGCCGAAGAAATCGCGCATTGATGGCGGCTGCGGTCTGCACCGGCGGCCGCGGCGGTCTCTTCTGCTGCTGTTGCTGCTGAAGTTGTTGCTGCTGCTGTTGCGGCGTCAGCGGCTTCTGCGGCCGGGCGCACGCGTGCCCTCCGGCGCCACGTTGGCGACCGGCGATTCGCCCTTGGCCTGTTCGCGGCCGACTTCGCGGCGCGGCCAGACGAAATCGTCGGCGCGGCCGGCGGGCGGCGCCAGCGCTTCACCCTTGACCAGTGTGCGCGCGGCGAGCGCATCGACCGCGGCCGGGCGCGAGCCGGGGCCGCCGAGCAATTGATCGGTGCCGACGGAAGACGCCACCAGCGGCAGGATCGGTCCCGCCATCGGCCGCGGCGCGGGCTGGCCGGGAGCGGCATTGGGGTCGGGCGTCGACCGGTTCGCTCGGCAGCGCGATCGGCCCGGAGCGTCCGGCCAGCAGGCGGGTGATTTCGCGGTCGACATAATGCGCGAGTTTTCGCGCGCCGGGTTTTGTGAAGTACACGCCGTCAAGCGAGCGCAGCTGGCGGATCTGGCCTTCGAAGTCGGGACCCTTTTGCAGGAAGCGGCCGGCTTCGTCGACAAATCCGTCCCAGACATCGACATAGGTGATGCCGGCCTTGCCGGCGCCGTCGCGATACAGCGAGTCCAGGAACAGCATGTCGGAGGTGCCCTTGACGCCGCGGATCGCGGGCAGGCCGACCCACAGCACCGGCACGCCCTTGGACTTTCAGGACGCCGATCAGTTCCTCGATCTTCTTGCTGTAGAGCTCGACCCAGCGCTCCTCGCGGAATTCGTGCAGCCGCTGCCGCCGGCGCGCGCTTTTCTCCGGCGCGATGATCGACGGCGCATCGGCCGTCGTCGGCGTCGTCGGCCTCGGCATCGGCCGGCTTGTCGTCGGGCTTTGCAGCCGTATCCGCGCCACCGTCCGGTTTTGCCGCCGGCTTGTCCGCCGGGCTTTGCCGTCCGGCTTGCGCGCGTCCTTCTTGTCGTCCTTCTTTCGATCTTCTTGTCGTCTTTCTTTTCGGCCACCGGCTCGCGCATCGCGACGCGGTCGTTCATGCCGAGCATGACGACGATGGCGTCAGGCTTTTCGGTGGCCAGAATGCCCTTGGCGGCGGCGGTCCAGTCGGCCGGATCGCCCTTGGGCTGATATCTTGATCAGGCCGGACGTCGTCCGGTGCTTGCGGATCACGCCCATGTCGGGGCGTTCGGTGTAGGCATCCTCGAGGCCGTAGGCGAGCCAGTCCGCCATGCCGTCGCCGAGCACCAGCATGTTGCGCTCCGGCACGAAGTTCGGGTCGCGCTTGTTCTCCGGCGGCGGCGCCTTGGAAAAATCCTGGATCACGCGCTTGGGCGCCTGCTGCTGGAACGGCGCAAAGAAGTCGCCGCCGAACCAGCCGCCTCCGCCGCCGCGGCGGCGCCGGTCGCTGCGAGGGTCCGCCGAAGTTGAAGAATTGCGCCGAGGCGGGCGCTGCAATGCCGACCAGCATCGCAACCGCCACCGCCAGCGCGACCAGCGGGCCGGGCTCGGTGAAGATGCGCAAAAATGGCTTTGGCTTTTGCATTCGGCTCAGCGGCAATGGTTCGTGAAGCGCCCGGCTATAATAGCGGAATCAGGCCGCAAGCGGGCGGATTTTCCACCATAAACCGGGCAGCGGCCGCCACCCGTCAAGGGTGCGGCCAAACTGTTGTTTTTGAAGGTTACTTTCGTGCCGGGACATAGCGTTTTCGAGCGAAGTGGGCACCGGTTCGCGTGAAGAAAACGCGTCAGGACAAAATCCAGCGGATTTTACCGCCCCCTGAGCCGTTCCAGCACGTCGGAGGAGGCGAATCCGTCCGCGGGCGCCCCGATGGAGGCCTGGAACGAGCGCAGCGCCTCGCGGGTCTGGCCGCCGAACTGGCCGTCCGGGGTGCCCTTGTAGAAGCCGCGCTGGACCAGAAGCTGCTGCAGTTCCAGCCGTTCGGCCCGCGACAGCACCCGTTCCTGCCGCGGCCAGGGCTGCACGAACGGCGCGCCGCCGCGCAGCCGGTCGGCGAAATGGCCGATCGCCAGCGCATAGGCCTCGGCCGGGTTGTATTTCATGATGACGCGAAAGTTCTGCAGCATCAGGAAGCCGGGCGCGTCGGCGCCGGCCGGCGCCAGCAGATAGGCCTTTTCGGTCGGATTCGGATACGGCTTGCCGCCGGCGCGCTTGACGCCGAGCTGGTCCCATTGCGCCAGCGTCATCGCCTTGGAGCGGTCCGCCAGCATGAAATTAAAGCCCTTGGGGATGACGATCTCGTAGCCCCAGGTCGCAGCAGCTCTGCCAGCCGTCCTTCTTCAGATTGTTGGCGGTGGAGGCGATCAGATCATAGGGATTGTCGACCACGTCGCGGCGGCCGTCGCCGTCGGCATCGACCGCGATAGCGCTTGAACGCGGTCGGCATGAACTGCGTCGGCCCGAATGCGCCGGCCCAGGAGCCGCGCAACTGCTCGGGCCTGAGATCGCCGCGATGCAGGATTTCCAGCGCGGACCAGAAATTCGTCCTTGAAAGTATTTCTGCCGGCGGCCGATGCAGGCCAGCGTCGCGGTGGAATTCAGCACGCTGCGATCGCCCATCTGGGTCGAGTAGTTGGATTCGATGCCCCAGATCGAGGCGACGATGTAGCGGTCGACGCCGTAGGCTTTTTCCACCGCGTCGAACTGCGGCTTGTATTTGGCGAGGATCTCGCGGCCCTTGGCGAGGCGGTTGTCGTTCACGAGGATGTCGAGATAGTCCCAGATCGCCTTGGTGAATTCCGGCTGCGAATCCATCAGGTCCATGATGCGCAGATCGGGCGTACAGGCCCGCGGTGAAACTCTGAAAGCTCTCCTGCGAGATGTTGCGGCGTGCGGCATCGGGCCACATCGCCGGCGACGCAAGTGTTGAAGTTCGCGGCCGCTTCGCGGATCGCGCTCGCGGTCATCAGCGGATGGCCGGAGGCGCCGTCCTCGCCGGTCCAGGGCAGCGGCGCGCCGGGAGCCGGCGCCGCCTGCGGCTGCTGCGCATCGCCGGGTTTTGGCGGTGAAGATGTTGCCGAGAAAATTGGAAACGCCGTCGCCGGACGTTGCGCGTGGCCGCGCCCGGCGACAGCAGCGAGGCGGCCAGCACGAGCATGCCGGCTCGGCGGATCGTCGATGGCTGCCGTCCGCTGTTTCATTCCCTTATCCGTTCCTCGCCAAATATCCCGCTTTCACAAGGACCCGACACGGTTTCCAATAGTTTAACAAAGGCCGGATTGCGATGCCGCCTTTTCGTCGCACCATACATCCGCCTTTGTTCCCGGCTGCAAACCGGCTAACAACGTCGCATTAGATGCGAATTCCCCCTCTCAAGGTTTCCCGACATACCCATGAAAATCCGCAAAGCCGTCTTCCCGGTCGCCGGCCTCGGCACCCGCGTCCTGCCCGCCACCAAGGCGATGCCGAAGGAAATGCTGACCATCGTCGACAAGCCGCTGATCCAGTACGTGGTCGACGAGGCCAGGGAGGCCGGCATCGAGCATTTCGTGTTCGTCACCGGCCGCAACAAGGGCGTGATCGAGGATCACTTCGACCGCATGTTCGAACTCGACACCACGCTGGCAGCGCGCGGCAACAAGAAGGCCGAGCAGGATATTCTGGCGCAAACCAGCCGGAAGCCGGCGCCATGAGCTTTACACGGCAGCAGGCGCCGCTCGGCCTTGGCCACGCGGTGTGGTGCGCGCGCGACATCGTCGGCGATGAACCGTTTGCCGTGGTGCTGCCGGACGAACTGGTGCTCAACACGCCGGGCTGCCTGAAGCAGATGATCGATGCGGCAGGCAAGCTCGACGCCAAAGTCCAACCTGCTCGCGGTGGAGGCGGTGCCCGACCATCTCACCCATCAATACGGCATCTGCGGCGTCGGCAAACGCCAGCGGCAAGATGTTCGAGGTCGACGGCATGGTGGAAAAACCGCCAAAGGGCACCGCGCCGTCGAATCTCTCGATCACCGGGCGCTACATCCTGCAGCCGGAGATCTTCAAGATGCTCGAGACCCAGGAGCGCGGCGCCGGCGGCGAGATCCAGCTCACCGACGCGATGATCGGCTTGGCAAAGACGCAGAAATTCTACGGCGTCGAGTTCGAGGGCGAGCGGCACGATTGCGGCTCAAAACCCGGCTTCCTGCGCGCCAACATCGCCTTCGGCATGGCCCGCGCCGATCTGCGCGACGGCCTGCGCGCCGAGATGAAGAAGTATCTGGAGAAGTGACGTCAGGAGCGACGCGCATGTCGTCATTCCGGGGAGGCGCAACGTGAGCCGGATTCGGGCGGCACGGCATGCGAAATGTCCAGATTCACGGGTTCGATGCTTCGCTTCGCCCCGGAATGACGGTGCCTAAGCCACCAGCGACAGCTTCGGCAGCTCCGCCAGCACCGACAATTGCGGCCGCCGGCTTTTGCCGCGTAGAGCGCCTTGTCGGCGGCTTCCACCAGTTGCGACCAATCCATCGCCGGCACGCGGCACCATGCTGGCGATACCGATGCTGACCGTGTTGACGGTCGGGCCATCGGACCATTGCTCGACCTTGAGCCGGATCGTCTCCGCCACCTTCACCGCGTCGGCGGCGCGCGCATCCCGGCAGCAGCACGGCAAATTCCTCGCCGCCGTAGCGCGCGGCGCAATCGCCGGCCCGCCGCACGGTGTCGGAAATGCAGATCGCGATCCCGACCAGCACCTGGTCGCCGGCCTGGTGGCCGTAGGTGTCGTTGTAGGCCTTGAAGTGATCGGCATCGATCATCAGCAGCGCCAGCGGCGTGTTCTGCCGCGCCGCGCGCCGCCATTCGCTGTCCATCTCGGCGTCGAACTTGCGGCGGTTCTTCAGGCCGGTGAGCGAATCCGTGGTCGCGAGCTCCTCCAGTTTTTCCTCGGCCTGCGCGCGGCGGCTGATCTCGCGGGCAAGGAACAGCGTGGTGCCGAGCACGAACACGATCAGCCCCAGCATGATGGCGCCGATGCGAATCGCTTCCCGCTGCCAAAGCCGCAAGATCGCGTCGAGCGGCTTTCCGACCACCACATAGAATGGACCGGTGCTGGCGCGCCGGACGTAAAGCCGCGGTATCGCGTCGACCGGGCCCTGTCCGGCATAGGATCCGGTGGCCCTGAGATTTTCCGGATTCCAGGTGCGGACGGTGGCGAGGTTCATGCCGATGACCGCCGGGTCGAACGGCTTGCGCATGAGGATGGTGCGGTCGCGGCGCAGCACGGTGACGGTATCGTCCTGCGCGAGGTTGAGGCGCGCGAACAGGTCGTGGAAATAGCCGAACCGGATCGAGCCCACGACGACGCCCGCGAAAGCCTCCGTCGTCGTCGCTGAGGCGCCGGCTCAGCACGATCGAATAGGCGCCGCGATACATCGTCGGGCGGCTGACGAACAGGCCCTCGTCCGGATTGTTGCGGTGGATCTGAAAGTATTCCTCGTCGCCGCGGTTTTCCGGCCGCGGGTCGAGCGAGGAGGCATCGATCGTCAACCGGCCTGTCGCATCGAACACCTGGATCGCGCCAAAATGCTTGGCGGTCGTGGCGCGGTCAAACAGGATCAGGTGCCGGATCTCCTTGCTGACATTGCCGATCTGCGGCAGCGCCAGGCTGCTTGCGACCGCGCGCAGCGACAGGTCGTAGAGCTCGATATTGCGGCCGATGTCCGCATCGATGCCGGCCGCGAGGTTTTCCAGCATCTGGCGCGCCAGCTCTTCCTCGCCGCGGCGCATGTCGAACATCACGCTGGCGCAGATCGCGGAGAAGCCGATCACGGTCGCCACGGAGGAGGCGATCAGCAATTTTGCCGATAGCCGCCAATGCCGCCTCGCCATGTCCTTGCGCCGTCCGAAAAACATCATCCGCTCCAATCCCTTTTGATGCGCCGGGATTGGTTGCGGCTGCCTTAAATGGCGACAGCGATGCGGTAATGAGTTAACGGTTCGTTGACGAAATCGCGCCGATGCGGCGCGAATGGCTTGCAATTCAATTGAGGACCGGCGTGAACGACTACGACCCGCTGCGGGACTATCTGAAGAAGCAGACGCTTGCCGAATTGGTGCTGAGCTTTGAGCAGATCGAGGAGATCCTCGACGCGGCCCTGCCGCGCGCGGCGCAGCGCGCCTCGTGGTGGGAAACCCTGCGCAGCCCGCAGGAGAAGATGCCGCAGCGCGAGGCCTGCCTCGAGGCCGGCTACATCGCGACAAGGCAGGCGGACGGCAGAAGCGTGAAGTTCAAGAAAATGCCGAAACGGTAGGCGCGCCTCCCCCAAGTCGTCATCACCCGCGAATGCGGGTGATCCAGTATCCCAGAGGCCGTTGTAGTTGACCGATGCGGCTCGGCGTACTGGATACCCCGCTGGAGCCTGTCATCGGGCTCGCCGAAGGCGAGACCCGGTGGCGGGGTATGACGGACTTGCTCATGCTGGATCAGTGGATCGCGGCACGAGGGATCATTCGATCCTCAGATTGGCGTCGCGCACCACCTTGCCCCACTTCTCGATCTCGAGCTTGATGCGCGCGGCCCACTCGTCGGGCGTATTGGCGACCGGCTTGAAGCCCAGCTTTGCAAGCTTCTCGCTGACATCGGGCCGCGCAACGGCCTTGGCGATCTCGCGGGAAAGCAGCTCGACGATTTCTCTTGGCGTGCCGGCCGGTGCAACGATGCCGGTCAGCGTATCGGCCTCCTGATCCTTCACGCCCTGTTCGGCGAAGGTCGGCACGTCGGGTACGCCCGCCGCGCGCTCCGTCGCGGCAAGGCCGATGGCGCGGACCTGACCGGCCTGGATCGCCGCAAGCGAGGACGGCAACGCGGTGAAGGCGATCGGTGTGTGGCCGCCGACGGTCGACTGCACGGCCGGCGCCGCGCCGGTGAAGGGGACGTGGACCATGTCGAGCTTGTAGGTCAGGCGAAACAGTTCGCCGCCGAGATGTGGCGTCGAACCGACGCCGGGGCCGGCATAGCTGTATTTGCCGGGATTGTCCCGGATCAGCTGCACCAGCTCCGGCAGCGTTTTGGCCGGGACCTGCGGGTTGACCACCACGACGTTTGGCGAAGCCGCGACCAGCGTCACGGCGGAAAAATCCTTGATCGGATCGTACGGCACCTTGGCGTAGAGGCTGGGATTGACGATGAAGCCCGTGCTGATCGCCATGATGGTGTAGCCGTCGGGAGTGACCCGCGCGACCTGGCCGGAAGCGGTGTTGCCGCCGGCGCCGCCGATGTTCTCGACAAAGAACTGCTGGCCGAGGCTGTCGGACAGGTTTTGCGCCACGATGCGCGCGATGACGTCGGTCGGACCGCCCGGCGGAAACCCGACCACCACGCGCACCGGCCGGGTCGGATACCCTTGCGCCAGTGACGGCGCCACGCCGGCGAGCAGCAACAAGGCTACGAGAATCCCACGCAAGACGTGCATTGCGGCGCTCCCTCTGGGCATCGTTTTTGTTGGCGCCATCATCGGGGAGGGCGCGCTTCAGAACAAGGGCAAAACGCCGCTTATTTCTGTAGCGTCCCCTGCAGCAGCTTGATGCCGTCGGCGAGCGCGCGCTGCATCAGCAGCGTGTCGACGCCGTAGGCGATCATGCGAAAGCCTTTGGCGCGGAAATCGCGCGCCCATTTCTCGTCGCCGGCAAGAAACCCTGGCGTCTTGCCGTGTTTCTCGCAGGCCTTGACCAGCTTATCGACAGCCGCATGGAATTTCGGGTTGTCGAACTGGCCGGGGATACCCAGGAAATTCGTCAGGTCATAGTGACCGAGCCAGACCACGTCGACGCCGTCGACGGCGGCGATCGCATCGACGTTCTCGATACCCTTGGCGGTCTCGACCAGCGCGATCACCATCGGTGCGCGCGTTGGCTTTTGCGATCTTGTCGGTCTCGGCACCGCCTGCATAGTCGTCGTGCGCGGCGACATTGAACGCGGCGCCGCGGCGCCCCTCGGGCGGATATCTCGTGCAGTCGACGATCGCTGTGGCCTGCTCCGGCGTTTCGACCATCGGCACCATGATGCCCATCGCGCCGATGTCGAGCGCGCGCGCGACGTGATGATAGTCGCCGGAGGGCACGCGCACGAGCGGCACCAGATCGAGCCCGCGGCAGCAGGCGAATTGTGTCTTCATCGTCTCGAAGCCGACGCCCGAATGCTCCATGTCATAGAGGATGAATTCGGCGCCGGCCTCGCGGCAGATCGCCGGATAGCCCGGCGTGAAGAACTCGAACGTCATCGTTCCGAACGCGCAGCCGCCGGCCGCAAGCCGCGGTTTCAATGGATTTGGACGCAACGGAATTTCCCCCGAGGTATTTTGTCACGGCGCTTGATGCAACGTTACCGCAAAGCCGCCGTTCCGATCAATCCGGCTGCTCAGAGGCCCCGAACATCCGCTTTTGACCCGAAGAGGACCTAAGCCTCGCAAGACGAAGTCCGGCGAACGACGGGCTGACAAGCCCAAGTCCGTGACTGCGAGGCTAAAAAGCCTTCTTCGCGACGCCGAGGATCGCCAGACCGCCACTGCCGAAATTCTTAAGGTCATCGCCAGTTCGCCTGACGATGTGCAGCCAGTGTTCCAGGCCATCGCCGAGCGATCAAATCGGCTGGTCAATGGGCTGTCGACCACGGTGCTTAGCATTGTCCACAATACCGTACACTCTGTCGGCATTCACGAAGACCACTCCAAACGCCGACGCAGAGCTGACGGCTTGGTTCCCTAGAGAGTTGTCCGCACTTCCTTATGGCGACCATATACGTCGAGGGCGAGATATTCCGTCTTCCTGATACTGAGGCGGACCCGGTCCTGCGGGGTATTGCACGGTTGCGCGGCTACCGAAGCATAGTGTTTGTTCCCCTGCTGCACGACGGGTTTGCGATCGGCATGATCGGCCAAACCAAGAGTGAACCCGGCCCATTCGCTGAAAATCACGTCGAGTTGCTGAAGACATTTGCCGACCAGGCCGTGATCGCCATTTCAAATGTCCGGCTGTTTCAGGAAGTTCAGGAACGCACGAGGGAGTTGTCGGCGTCTCTCGACGATCTCCGCTTCGCTCAGGACCGCCTGGTGCAGACGGAAAAGCTCGCCGCACTCGGACGGCTGGTTGCCGGGGTCGCACACGAGATCAATACTCCTATCGGCACCAGCTTGACCGTCGCCTCGACTTTGGAGAGCAAAACGGCGACGTTTGCTACAGAAGCCGCCCGGGAAACTCTGAGGCGATCCACCTTGACCGAGTTTCTGGAGGCAAGTCGTGAGGCCTCATTGCAGTTGATGGCAAACCTCAACCAAGCGGCCGGACTGATCCAGTCGTTCAAGCAGGTCGCCACCGACCAAAACTACACTGACCCCCGCGTCTTCGATCTCGGTGAGTTAACCGAGCAGATCGCCAAGAGTTTACGGCCCGGGCTGCGGAAGCGATCCGTTACATTCAACGTAACCTGCCAACCAAATCTTGTTCTTAATAGTCATCCGGGACCGTACGGACAGGTTCTAACTAACCTCTTCCTAAACGCTACAGCTCATGCGTTTCCCGACGCCACGTCAGGCACTATCTCAATTAACGTTCAGGCCGCAGGTGATGACGCCGCAGAAGTTTTCTTTTCAGACGACGGCTGCGGTATGACTTCTGACGTCAGGCGAAAGGCCTTCGATCCATTCTTCACGACCAGTCGCGATCAAGGCCACGCTGGTCTTGGCCTCCATATCGTTCATTCAATCGTCACGACTTGCTTGGGTGGCACGCTTGATCTCGACAGCGAACCCGGCAAGGGAACGAAAATCAAACTGCGGCTGCCACTTGTGGCGCCCGTCGGTGCCGCGCCTGATGCCTACTAATCACCGCCTTGGCTGTTGACCGCGGCCCTGTGAATGTCCGCTGCCAAACGATAAAGCGGACATCGGTCCTGGCATAAGAGGTCTGCTTATGCCCCGGCAGCGAGCCAGCCCTTGAGAAGCAAACCCTGCGAAAGATCATGAGTTTCTTCGAGCGATTGAAAACAGCAGCGGCAGCCGAGTGGCGGGCCTACACCGGGCATCCCTTCACGAACGGCCTGGCGGATGGCTCGCTCCCTGAGGCTGCGTTTCGCCGTTACCTCGTTCAGGACTATTTGTTCCTGATCGAGTTTGCCCGCGCCTACGCGCTTTCCGTCTACAAGTCGCCCAGCCTCGCCGACATGCGCGAAGCGGCCGCCGGCATCTCGGCCATTCTCGACGTCGAGATGGACCTGCATGTAAAACTCTGCGCCGGCTGGGGCCTGTCGGCCGCCGATCTTGAACAAGCCGCTCCGGCGGTCGAGATGCTGGCCTATACGCGCTACGTGCTCGACACGGGAATGCGCGGCGACCTGCTGGCGCTCAAGGTGGCGCTTGCGCCTTGCGTGATCGGTTACGCGGAGATCGCGACGCGGCTCGCCGCGCACCCCAATGCGCTTGCGGCAGCGAACCCATATCGCGTCTGGATCGCCGAATATGCCGGCGCACCGTATCAGGAAGTCGCGGCGAAAATGGCGGCACACCTGGAAGGTCTTGCCGATCGCTACGCCACGCCGGCCCGCGAGGCGGAGCTGATCGCGATCTTCAGGGAAGCCACCCGGCTCGAAGCCGATTTCTGGGAAATGGGCTGGCGCGCGGATTAGAGCGTTTTCAAGCGAAGTGGGTTACCGGTTCGCGTGAAGAAAACGCGTCAAAACAAAAGATAGAGCCTCGTTCCGGTTCAATCGGAACAAAAGGCTCTATGCCTGGATTCAAAGCCTGCGCGATATCGGCGATCAGATCGGACGGGTGTTCGATGCCGATCGACAGCCGGATGGTGGAGTCGAGAACGCCGATTGTCTGGCGGATGTCGGCAGGAACCCCGGAGTGAGTCATGCTTGCAGGCAGGCTGGCAAGCAATTCCGTGCCGCCCAGGCTCACCGCAAGCTTGAAGATTTGCAGCGCATTGAGGAATTTGAATGCGGCGGCCTGGCCGCCGACGATATCGAACGAAAACGTCGATCCCGCGCCGGTGCATTGGCTCGCGAACAGACGGCCGGCGGGGGAGGCTTCGTCGTGATGCGCGAGGTAGTGAACCCTCTCGACCTTGTCGTGGTCGCGCAGATAATCCGCCACCAGCCGCGCATTCTGGTTGGCCTTTTCCATCCGCAGGCTCAGCGTTTCGAGCGAGCGGCCGAGCATCCAGCAGGAATGAGGGTCCAGCTGGGTGCCGATCGCGCCTCGCAACGCCTTGATGTCTTTCATGAGGGCCTTTGAGCCGAGTGCAGCGCCGGCGATCAGGTCGGAATGGCCGCCGACATATTTGGTCAGCGAGTACAACGAGAGATCCGCGCCATGTTCGATCGGCCGCTGGAACACCGGCCCGAGCAAGGTATTGTCGCACGCGACGATCGGCACGTGGTCCTGCGCCTCGCCGATGTTGTCGGCGATGCGGCGGACCATCGCGATATCGACCAGGCCGTTGGTGGGATTTGCCGGGGTCTCGATCAGAATCATCGCAACCCGCCCCTTTCGCATGGCCTCGTCCCCCGCCAGCTCGACGGCGGCTTCGTCGATGCCGTCGGCAAAGCCCACCGCGCCGATCGAGAAGCCGGCCAGCGTTTTCGCAAGCAGCGTTTCGGTGCCGCCATAGAGCGGCTGCGAATGCAGGATCACGTCACCCGGCCGAACGAACGCGAGAATCGCGGTCGCAATCGCCGACATCCCGGACGAGAACAGCGCACAGGACTCTGCGCGCTCGTAGACGGCGAGCCTGTCCTCGACGATCTCGCTGTTGGGATGATTGAACCGCGAATAGACCAGGCCCGCGCCCACCCCTTCGGGAGGCTCGCGCCGGCCCGAGACGAAATCGAAGAAATCCTGTCCGTCTTCGGCGGTCCTGAAGACGAAGGTCGAGGTCAGGAACACCGGCGGCTTGACGGCGCCTTCCGACAGTTGCGGATCGTAGCCGTAGTTCAGCATCAGCGTTTCGGGATGCAGCATGTGGTTCCCGATGTGGGTCTTCGATGGAAACGGTTTCACCATGGCCTGCCTCGCTGGTTGGATTTGCAACGTTGCCCTGTGCCGCGGTCTTCAGCAACATCGATGCGATCAGGAACGGTGGCCGCGCCGGGCTGCCCTGCGGGGCAGGGCAAGATCGGACATGAATGATCCGCAAGCCGTCCCGCGGGGGTTTAATTCCCCCTCCGGCATCCCCACATGGGGTGGATGGCACAATGGCAAAAGACCTTCACGCGGGAACCCGCGAAGACCAAGGCTGAACTGCGCGAGATGCTGGCAGAAGCCGTCCGCAATACGCAGCCCGAGCCGAAGCGGCAGTCCAAGGCCAAGACTGATCGCGGCTAGCCCGCAGGGCGTGCCGGTCAAAATTCTCCGATCCAATGAGATGACTTGACGGCGGCTGGCCTGACAATCCGGCCTGCGTAGAGAGCGCTTGTCGACAGGGTTAACGCCGGCGACGCCCGTAAGGCGATATTGGAGCTGCTGGTCCAGACTCGGCGGTTGTTGCCGGCAAAATCCTGTGACACCATCCCGGTACCGGTTTTTTTATGATTTCTGGATATCCTATGCCGCGTCGGAAATACGCTTGGGAAAAGCTGTCGGATGAGCAATTGCTCAAGCAACGCCTCAGGAGTTTGAGGGTTACGGCCGAAGGCACCTGGCTCGAGGATTGTATCAGCGCCCTGAATGAAGAGCTTGAGGCCCGGAACATCCGGCTGCGGCCGCACACATGGATGTCGAGCGAGTGGTTCAGCCCGGCAGATGTGCCCGGCATTGCGATTCCCTTCTATCTCGCCCATCCCCGCCTGATGAAGCTCGAGAAGAAGATGATGCTCGAGGTCGAGGGCGGCACCTGGTCCGAATGCATGTCCATTCTCCGTCACGAGGCGGGCCATGCCATTCAGCACGGTTACCAGCTGCAACGCCGCCGGCGCTGGCAGCAATTGTTCGGCCCGTCGTCGAAGCACTACCCGCTCTACTACCGGCCCAATCCGGCCAGCCGGCGTTATGTGCAGCATCTTCGGCGCTGGTACGCGCAGAGCCATCCGGACGAGGATTTCGCCGAAACCTTTGCGGTATGGTTGCGGCCGCGGTCGAACTGGCGGACCCGGTATGCCGGCTGGCCGGCGCTGAAGAAGCTGGAATATGTCGACGAGCTGATGGGCGAGATCGCAGGGAAGCGGCCGCTGGTCACGACGCGCGAGCGTACCGATCCGCTGTCCAGCCTGAGCCAGACGCTTGATGAGCATTACCGGAAAAAGCTGGCGTTCTACGAGATCAAGCCGTCGAAGACGTACGACCGCGACCTCTCCCGCCTGTTCTCCGCCGAACCGCGGCACCGGCGGGCACAACCGGCTTCGCTCTTCATCAGACGGCACCGCGCGCAAATCAGGCAACTGGTCGCGCGGTGGACGGGCGAGAACCAGCTGACGCTCGATGCCGTTCTCGACAACATGATCTTCCGTTGCCGCGAACTCGATCTGCGCGCCCCCGGTGCTGAACGCAAGCTTGTGATCAATTTCACCATCCTGTTGACCGCCAAGACCATGCACGCGCTGTTCGGCCCGTCGAAGCGAAAATGGATCGCGCTATGAGACGCCTGCGCATACTGGTCCTGATGCATCCGGACTGCGTGCCCCCGGACTGATCGATGGGTACAGCGCGAAGGAAATCAACGAATGGAAAACCGAATTCGACGTCGTGAGCACCTTGCGTGCGGCCGGCCATGACGTTCGCCCGCTCGGCGTGCAGGAGGAAATCAAGCCGGTGCGCGACGAGATCGAAAGCTTCAAGCCGCAGGTGGTGTACACGTTGCTGGAGGAGTTTCACTATGTGTCCGCGTTTGACCAGCACATCGCGAGCTATCTCGAGCTGATGAAAGTCCCCTATACCGGATGTAACCCGCGCGGCCTGATCCTGGCGCGCGGCAAAGACCTGTCAAAAACGCTGGTGCACCATCGCCGGATCGCGGTGCCGGCCTTCGCCGTGTTTCCGATGCGCCGCAAGGTCAAACGGCCGGCGCGCCTTGCGCTGCCGCTGATCGTCAAGAGCCTGACCGAGGACGGATCCGTCGGGATCTCGCAAGCGTCGATCGTCGATACGGACGAGCAACTCGCAGAACGCGTCGCCTTCGTTCACGAGCGGCTCGAAACCGCCGCCATCGCCGAGCAGTACATCGAGGGACGTGAGCTCTATGTCGGCGTGCTCGGCAACAACCGGCTGCAGGTTCTCCCCGTTTGGGAATTGAAGTTCGGCAACCTGGGCGGCGGTCAGGGAGCGCGGCAGATCGCCACCAAAAAGGCCAAGCACGATCCCGGTTACCAGGAACGCGTCGGAATCGTGGACGGGCCAGCCGATGACCTCGCGCCGGAGGTATACGCCCGCATTCAGCGAACGGCGAAACGCATCTACAAGACATTGGGACTCGACGGCTACGCCCGTATCGACTTTCGCCTCGCTACCGACGGCACGCCGTATTTCATCGAAGCCAATCCCAATCCCGAAATCGCCAAGAGCCAGGAGTTCGCGATGGCGGCCAAGCATGTCGGAATGGATTACCCGGAGCTGCTGCATCGCATCGTGGCCCTCGGCATGAGCCGGGCAAAGGCAGGGGCGTCGGTGGGCTGAAGGGCAATACGAACGGAAGGCGCCAAGTCCGCCTGTGAGCCTAATCAGCGATTTGCCTCAATCCCCGATGTAGCGAAGGCTGGTGGTTCTGCCGCCACGAGCCATCGGACGCTCCTGTCGCGCTTGTTGCTAGCCATCGCTGAATCGAAAGCTGCCTCGCCTTCCGCCGCACGATAGGGCCGGGACAAAACTTCTCTTCTTGGCCAGGTATTTTCACGGTACTCCTGCTCACGCATTGTTCTCTGTTCAGTCATGTTGCTGACGCAATTCCTGTCTTAACCGGCGAGAACTAAGCACGCTGTGCGAGGACCACACTGGTTCCCACAACGGTTCCGTCGCCAGGATTGGCACGAATCCGCAAAAAATTTGGCGCAAGTTCGCTAACGCATCCGCGTTCGCTTGAACAATTTTTGCGGCATCGGGAACCGGTCGAAAAAATCAGTCAGGAGTTGTGATGTTGTTTCGCTTTAGCGCCGCATTTTGCGGCGCCGCAGTTGCGTTTGCCGTTTCGCTTACCGTTGCCCGAAGTGAAATTGTTCCGGTTCATTCAAGCGCCGTCGTCGATGCCGCTTGCGGCGATGCGATCGTTGGCGCCGCATCCACGTACAATCCATTCCGGCCCGGATGGCGGGAGGGCGGCCCGAACACCGCATCCGGCGAGCGCTATGATCCCTCTGTCTGGGCCGCCGCCATCAAGACGAGCTTGCGTGAGAAATTCGGTGGGGTCCTATATGGCGGAAGGCCGAAATATGCCCTCGTTGAGGCAGTAGGCAAGAAGGTCATCGTCAAGATCAATGACGTGGGGCCGCTAACGCCTGGCCGCATCATCGATCTCAATGAGCGGACGATGCGCCATTTCGATCCAGGCATGGAGCGCGGCGTAATTTATGGCGTAACAGTCAGGCCCCTGTTCGGCGACTATTGGATTCCCGGACCGGTCGGCTGAACGTCGCACGGGAAAGAGGCAGAGCAGATCCCACCTGCCACGAGCGCGCCGGAATCGTAGACGGAGCGGACGAAGACCTTTGGCCCGGCCGTCGCGGATACGCCGTGCCATGACGAAGCCGCATGGCACGGCTCCCACTCATTTGGCGTCGCAAATCATTGTGCACCGTCTTATGGGGCAGCTTACGTCGTTACAATTGTCGCCGTCGCACTCCTTGATGGAATCGTTACTGACGCGCGTGCATGTGTAGCTCGAACCCCCGCCGGCAAATTTGCAGTAGCCGCTCTTGCAGTCGGTAAACGGATACATGCTCCCCTCAGCCAGGTCTCTGGCGTAGCCGCCGATTCCAGTGTTCCGATAAATCAGAACCGCGACGTGGCGGAAGCATCTTTCCAGATCCAGGCGCTCGACGCGGCCTCGGCATATTGCATTCGCGCTTCTCTCGAGGCATGCGCGATAGGCGTCCATCTCCGTTGTCTTGCACGTCGCCTCCGATAGCCCGGGGAGATTGGGCAACTGATACTCAAACACAAGGTTCTCCTCTCTTTCTCCAGTCCGGCGGCAGGTCTGTTGATCAATCCTCGGGGCTTTTCCTGTCAGGGATATTTTGGGGAAAGGGTCCCACAGGTCACTGCCCTTGACGGAGAAACTGTGCTTCCCGCAGCGCGCCGAGAAGATGTAAGCAGTACCTGAGTAACCCCAATCGTCTAGATCGCCGCCGCGGCTTCGACGGCCGGAGAACAGCACCGTTCCACGCTCGACGCCCTGCGCTGCCATGAGGTTTCGCGGTTGCAGGTAGGTAAACGCGACAATGTCCCCATTGGCTTCCAGCATCATCGTCGAACCGTTATGGTTCCAGATACTTTCCGCGCGTGCGGGAATCGTCATCGCTGCAAGCATGATGGTTGACGAAACCAGGATCCGGAGAATCTTTGCTGACCAATACATGACAACATCCCCTGCCTAGGGTTACTCGTTACGATTCTCTGTTTGTGATTTCGAGCGGCACAAGTCCGGCGGCTCCTTCCGCAAGCCGAACGCTGCGAGTTGCTTCGACGTAAAGCAGCGCGGCAGCATGGCTTTCGTTGTGGCTGCGGCCCGGGAATAATCGTCGCCGAAGTGCCAGTAGTGAACTTCACCGTCCTTCGAAACGGATACCATCCCGCCCGATGGCAGGAAGCGCACGGCCCGCACGGCAGCAAGATGTCCGCGATACACGGCCGAGGGCGTGCTCGCCCCCATCTTCCATATGCGTGCCGTTCCATCCTGGGATGCTATCGCTGCGTAGCGGCCATCTTCCGACAGCGCGACAAAGGAAGGCAACAACTGATGGCCCGTCAGGATGTTCAGCTTGTCACCAGTTACGGCGTTCCAGATTATGCCCGTCCCGTCCTCCGATGCGGTTGCAACGATGCGTCCATCTGCGCCGAACACGGCATGCAGGACAGTACCGCCATGACCTTCCAGCTTGGCGATCTGATCGCCGCTCGCATTATTGATGATCCGCGTCGAACCCTTCGCGCCGGCAACCAGCACGCGACCGTCTCCCGCAGGAATGATTGTGAATGCAGAATCGTATTTGTGATGGCGAACTTGCGAGAGCGTTGTCCCATCGTACCCGTATGTGCTGCCACCTGTTGTCAGGACGGAAAAGCCGGTGTTGGTAAAATACCCTCCGGCGATTTCCGAATTATCGGTCATTCCGAAGTAAAGACGTTCGAGATTCGGAATTGAGTAAAGCGCAACGCCTCCATCCTCCGATCCCAGCAGGACCTGGCTTGCTTGCTCATTGAACCTGGCCAGTGTGACGGCGCTTTTCGATATCGTGGCACTCGCCAACCGCTTGGAAGCACTGATGTCGACAAGTGCTACGGTCCCGTCGTAGCTCCCGAGCACGGCAAGCTTCGCCTTGCCGTCAACATCGATCGTGCGGGTATCGGCGCCTATGTTGGTTCGGCCCAGGGTCGTTGCCGCGGCCGGGACTCTCCAGACCCGTGCCGTCTGGTCTCTCGACGTGGTAACCAGAAATTCGCCGGTTGAAGAGAACGAGGCATCAAAGATATCGGCGGCATGGACATTCAGAAGTCAGCACTTTCGTGCCGGTCTCGAGGTCCCAAACGAATATGGCTCCATCGCGGCCAACGGTTACTGCCGAATTCCGCCCGGCCGGATCCACCGCGACCTTCTTGATCTGCTCTGAATGACCATTCAACGAGTGTTTGATGTCACCCGTCTTGATGTCCCAAACGCGGGCGACACCGTCATACCCTGTGGTTACGATACAGTCGCCGGACGGGCAGAACTCGACCGAACTGATGGGTCGAGGATGCTCCAGCTTGGCAATTTGTTCGCCCGTCAAGGTCTCCCATACCCGGGCCGTTCGATCGTCGGAGATCGTTGCGATTTGGGAGCCAGCTTGATTGAAGACGGCGCGTAGCACCGAATCATGATGTCCGGATAGCTGCCGCTCAGCTTGTCCCGTCTCCAGTTTCCACAAGATGGCAGAACCGTCTTCCGATGAGGTCAGGACCTGCCTTTCGTCCGGGCTGAAAATCGCGGTGTTTACAGGTCCGTTGTGCCCGCGGAGGACAATCGGAGGCTCCCCAGGTGAATTCGGTCGCCATACGCGAGCCGTCCAGTCACTTGATGCCGAGACGATCCGATCTCCGCCGGGCGTTGCTGCGACGGACTTGATTGGATCGGAGTGTCCGGTGAGGGGGTGGTGAAGACTTCCGTCGCTTGCATTCCAGAGCCAAACCGTGGCGCTTTCGTCAACAGCAGTGAGAATCAATTTGTTACTGGCTACGAAGATTGCGGAAAGTACTTTGCCGGAGTGTTTTCCGATGGTTCGAACGAACTCCCCAAATCGGCCCGCCACAGTCGGGCAGTGCCATCGTCCGAGGCCGTGAGTATCAACTTGTCGTCGGCGCTGAAAACGGCCGTGTTGACATCCGCCGTATGGCCTTCCAGCACGCGCATCTCTCGCATGGAGAACATTGCATCATGGAGGCTGCGTTCGGCTTCCGGCACCAACGGGCGGTCGAGAGCGTATGGCCACGTCGGAAGCGCGGACATCGCAAGAAGCGCGCCGGTTACGGCATCGCCATTTGTCACGTTCTCGGCCGACAGCTTCGATAGATAAGTCGACTGACTGGCCAGCGCAGAGTTTCGTTCCAGCCAGGCATAGACCGCTAGACCGATGCCCAGAGCGGCGACAAGCAGGGATAGCAAGACGGTACGCTTCTGGCGGCGGGAAACTCCTTGCCGGCTGTGCAGCAGCAAATCGAGGATTTCGCTGTTGATCGCCGGAGCCGCGGCAGGCTTCGTAGATACCCAGCCTTCCGCATCGGAAAGAGCCCTGCCTCCCAGCAGTTGTGCTTCGTCCTGGTCCTTCGCCTTCCACTGACCGGCCCGATCCAATAGTCGGGTGGCTTCCCGCAACCAGGCTGCGTCCGTTTTCAACGCGTCGACCAGCGAGAGAAAATGCCGGCTGAAATCAAATACCTCGTCTGACGGCAGAGCATGAATTTTGCCGAGCGATTCCGGGAGTGCATCGGGATCGACGTTTGCGATTCTGACCGGGACCAGGCGCTTCTTGAGCCGCTCGACCTCGCCCAGCTCCCATTTCACCCATCTGGAGGCAACCGAAGCCTCGGAAATCAGCCACACCACGGTGTCGGACGATCGGATGGATTCCGCCAACTGGTTCTGCCACTGCTCGCCATACTGTAAGCCGCGCTTATCGATGAAAACCTCGAAATTTTTCGCCTTCAGCTCGTCGACAAAGCTGTTGGCGATCTGCAAATCGCGGCGCGAATAGGAGATGAAAATCTTTAGAACTGAAGGAGGGGACGCGGACAGCACCTGAAGCCACCTCTCACGTCGACATGGGAGCTCATTTTTTTTCTGGCGTCCACATCGGCAGATGTTCTTCGGCCGCGATGCGCCAGACAATGCAGCTCATTGTATCGCTACCCGATCACATCCAAAAATTGTATCCTAGCCATCCATTCCGTCAACCGAGTATTGCGATCGGCGCTGGAGACAAGGCCGATTGTGAAACGGAGCGGTAGGGTAGTAGCTTTCGCTCCCCAGTTCGATCTTCAGCTGACATTAGCTACTGATACCGAAATAATGTAGGTTGCTCGCCCCGCAGTCTTGCCCGGTCACGAAAGGGTTTTCATGAAACGGCGCGAATTCATCGGGTTAATTGGCGGAGCCGCAGCGTGGCCGGCCGCGGCACGCGCACAAAGCGAAGCTCTGACAAAACTTGCACCCAAGGGTGAGCTTCGCGCTGCGTTGATAGTCTCCAATCCTGTTCTCGTCACGCGCGGAGCTGATGGACAGCTAGGCGGAGTATCCGTCGAGCTTGCGCGCGCATTAGCTGCAAAGCTGGGCGCTTCCATTCGCTTGATGCCGTATGAAAATCCGGTGCGATACAATGAAAGCCTCGGCAAAGACGAATGGGATGTCGGACTTGCCGCTCGTGATCCTTCTCGGGGTGAACATCTGGCGTTCAGTGACGTGTTCATGGAAGTCGACAACGGTTATGTCGCGCGGCCCGGTCTGTCACTAAAAACTGCGGACGAAGTTGACCGTGCAGGTATCAAGATCGCAGTGGCGCAGGGTTCAGCGCCTGATGGGTTTCTGACCCGCACGATAAAAAATGCGGAAATTGTACGTATTCCAGGTGGGCTCGCTCCAGCGCGTGAGGTTCTGGCCGCAGGGCGCGCCGATCTGTACGGCGAAAACGTTCATCTCGCGACCCGGATCGCGGCGGAGTTGCCGGGTGCTGCTGTTCTTGATGGGCGCTTTAATCTCGTTCAAATGTCGATTGCTGTGCCCAAGCAAAACGCTGCCGCTCTCCCAACAGTGAACGAGTTCGTACGCGAGGCAAAGCGGGACGGCTTGGTAACTCGATTGATTGTTGGTGCAGGTCTACGCGGTGTACGTTCTGCGCCTTAGGCCGTGTGGGCGTAATGAAGGGATGTCGGCTTATGGCACAAAGCGGGCATGCGGGGCTAATCCGAGAATTTCTGCTCGATGCAGCGATGCGGACATGTGACAAATTCGACACGACGGGCAAATCACTTCTGATTTTCAGAAATCGTGTCAAGCCCCGGAATCAAAAATATTCCGCTTGCCACGTCGGGCAAATCACTGATTTAATCTTCGCGCATCCCGGCCCACACGAGGGGCGTTTCGCGATCGTCACGATGCGTTGGGCCGGGGATGCGATGGACGCTTTGGCGTCAGGTGTATTTTTTCGCACCGGACGAAAACGCCGAGGCGTACGGCGAAGTCGTGTGGTCCTGGCGCCGCGATGCTGGCGCTAAGCCTTGCGGGAAGTTTTCCGCAAGGTGACGGTGACAACAAGCCCGCTCCACCGGGGAGAGCACGAAGTAAGCCGTAAAGCCATTGCGCGGGGGATGTCGGAGTGTTTCCGCTGAACCTGTATGCTCGTGTGCGCCATTTGCGCGATTTTTGGCACACGAGACCGCGGGTGCAGCGTGCACCCGGCATTCCCTGCGCCCTCTGTTTCGAGGGAGGGACAACGAATTTGCAAAGCTCGGGCGAAATCGCGCCGCGAGATCGCGGACGCACATTCCCTCTCCACGTCGTCCCTGCGAAGGCAGGGACCCATACGCCGCGGCGGAAGTTGTGTGAAACACGATGGTGGACGGCTTTGCTTCAACAATCGCCCTGTGGTTATGGGCTCCCGTGCCTTCGCAGGGACGACGAGAGAGCCGGGACGACGGAGTAATCAGCTCGCCGCTTCCAGCCGCTCTTCCGTCAAGCAGCCGCATCGCGGCGTCCGGCATCCATCGGCTCGCCGAAGGCAAAGCCCTGCGCGTATTCGCAGCCCAGCTGATAGAGCTCGACCGCATCGGAATCGGTCTCGGCGCCTTCGGCGACCACGTCCATGCCGAGGTCGTGGGCCAGCGCGATGATCGATTTCAGGATCACCGGCCGGGTGCCGCGGCTGGTGGTGCGCACAAACGACTGGTCGATCTTGATGGTGTCGAACGGGAAACGCTGCAGATAGGCCAGCGAGGAATGGCCGGTGCCGAAATCGTCCAGCGACAGGCCGGTGCCGAGTTCGCGGATCCGCGTCAGCATCTGCGCGGCGTGCTCCGGATTCTCCATCACCAGCGATTCGGTCAATTCCAGCTTCAGCGTGCCGCGCGCCACCGAAGAGCGCGACAGCACGGTGCGGATGTCGTGGATCAGGTCGTGGCGCAGCAACTGCCGCGAGGAGACGTTGACGCTGGCAAAGATCGGCTCGCGCGAGCGCATCGCGCGCTGCCACACCGCAAGCTGCCGCGCGGTCGTGTCCATCACGAACATGCCGAGGTCGACGATCAGGCCGATCTCTTCCGCGATCGAGATGAACTCGACCGGCGACATTCGGCCGAGTTTTGGATGATCCCAGCGCGCCAGCGCCTCGAAGCCGGCGATCGAGCGATCCTCCAGCCGCACGATCGGCTGGTACAGGATGGTGATCTCCTGGCGCTCGATGGCGCGGCGCAGTTCGCTTTCCAGCGTCAGCCGGTCTGTCTTGCGCGCGCGCATCGCCGGCTTGTACACGTCGATGCGGTCGCCGCCGATGCGCTTGGAGTGATACATCGCAAGCTCGGCGTCCTTGATGATCTCGTCCGAGAGCTGCGTCTGCGGATCGGAGAGCGCCAGGCCGATCGAGGCGGTGAGGAAGATCTCGCGGTCGTTGAAGGCGATCGGCGCGCGGATGGTCTTGCGGATGGTTTCGGCCAACGCGGTGATCCGCGCCGAATCCTGTTCCGACATCAGGATCAGGCCGAACTGGTCGCCGGCCAGCCGCGCCAGCGTGTCCTGCGGTTTCAGGATGCGCGTCAGCCGCCGCGCCAGCGTCAGCAGGATCGAATCGCCGACCGCGATGCCGACGGAGTCGTTGACCTGCTTGAAGCGGTCGAGGTCGATCACCATCACCGTCGGCCGCAGGTTCGGCATGGTCTTGGCGAAGTGCGCCACCGCGTTGAGGCGGTCGATGAACAGTTTTCGGTTCGGCAAGCCGGTGAGGTTGTCATGCACGCTGTCATGCAGCATGCGCTCTTCGGCGTTCTTGATGTCGGTGACGTCGGTCAGCGTGCCGACCACGCGCGACGACTTCGCCGTCGGAGCCGACCACCGGGCGCGCCTTCAGCGCGAACCACATGAAGTGGCCGTCGGGCGTGCGCAGGCGGAAATCCTGCACCAGCCGGCCGCGGCGCTGGTCGAGCACGCTGTCGAGCGCGGCGCGGAAACGGTCCTGGTCGAGCGGATGCAGCACCTCCAGCCATTTTGCGGCGGGGCCTTCCAGCGTGCCGCGCTTCAGCCCGAGCAGTTGCTTTCGGTCTCGGGGCTGGTGAACACCTTGTCGGCGGAGACGTCCCAGTCCCAGATCAGATCGCCGGAGCCGGCCAGCGCCAGCGCGCGGCGCTCGACGTCGGAGACGATGCCGGTGGTGGCGCCGCCGCCCGCAAAGGCGTGCTGCATCACCGTGAATCCGATCAGCATGACGATCAGCACGAGGCCGCCGAGCAGGGCAGGGCCGACGATGTCGTTGGTGACGCTGCCCTGCACCGTCATGCCGGCCGCGATCACCCAGACCACCAGCAGGAACCAGGTCGGGATCAGCAGCACCGCGCGGTCAAAACCATGGGTCGAGAGATAGACGATCAGCGCAAAGCCGGCGAACGGCGATCAGCACCAGCGAGATGCGCGCGATGCCGGAGGCCACCGCCGGATCGAACAGCGCCAGCGCCACCAGCGAGCCGAGGAAGGCCAGCCAGCCCACGGTGATGTGGGAGTAGCGCACATGCCAGCGGCTAAGATTGAGATAGGCGAACAGGAACACCAGCAGCGTCGCCGCCAGGATCGCTTCGCCCGACGCGCGCCAGACGCGCTCGGCGTTGTACGACATGTCGAGCACCTTGCCCCAGAAGCCGAAGTCGATGCCGATATAGACCAGCACCGCCCAGGCCAGCGCGGCGGCGGCGGGGAACATGATGCTGCCCTTGACCACGAACAGGATGGTCAGCACCAGCGACAGCAGTCCGGAGATGCCGATGACGATGCCCTGGTAGAGCGTGAACGAGTTGACCTTGTCCTTGTAGGCTTCCGGCTCCCACAGATAGAGCTGCGGCAGCTTGTCGGTGCGCAGTTCGACGACGAAGGTGACGACGGCGCCGGGATCGAGCGTGACGCGGAAGATGTCGGCGATCGGCGCTCTCCTGCCGCTCGGGGCGGTCGCCGGTCGAGGGCGTGATGGTGGCGATGCGCGACAGGCCGAGATCGGGCCACAGCAGGCCGGACGAGACGATGCGGTAGTGCGGCGCGACGATCAGACGGTCGAGCTGGTCGTCGGTGTTGTTGGCGAGCGCGAACACCACCCAGTTCTGGCCGCCTTCGCGGGCGCGGACCTCGATGCGGCGGACGATGCCGTCGGTTCCAGGCGCGGTCGAGACCTGGATGCGGTCGGTGTCGCTGCGCTGGATGGTCGAGGACGGCGGTGAGGTCGATCGCGGGCGCATCGCTGCGGACGCTGACGGCGTCGATCGCCCGCGCGTCAGGCGCGGCGGCAACCATCATGAGCCCCAGCGCGAACAGCGCCAGGCACCTGATCAGACGCAATGTCAGTACTCCGCGACAACGTTATTTCCGGACGAAGCCCTGCGCCCGGGGTGTCGCGATAAATGACATGAAAGCGAAGGAAAACAAAGGGTTTCCGCCCGCCGATCGCCCGAGAGAGTTAAACGCCAACACAATTTTGCCAATATGTTCGCTGGTCTCCATCCGCGCGGTGCGCTTCGGCGGCCTTTTCCAGCGGGAAAACGCTGTCCATCAAGGGCTTGACGCGGCCCTCGCGCAACAGCGGCATCACCTTCGCCTCCATGGCCGCGACCATCGCCGCCTTGTCCGCATTAGCACGGGCGCGCAACGTCGAGCCGGTGTGGGTCAGCCGCTTCACCATCAGCCTGGAAAAGTTGACGGTTGCCTTGGGAGCGTTGGACAGGAAGGCGATCTGGACGATGCGGCCGTCGATCGCGGCGGCGTCGTAGTTGCGGTCGATGTAGTCGCCGCCGACCATGTCGAGGATGACATTGGCGCCGGCGCCGCCGGTCGCGGCCTTCGTTTCGGCGACGAAATCCTCGGTCTTGTAGTTGATCGCGTGGTCGGCGCCGAGTTTTAGGCAGGCGTCGGACTTGTCCTTGCGATCCGACGGTGACGATCACCTTCGCGCCGAAGGCTTTGGCGAGCTGGATCGCCATGGTGCCGATGCCGGACGAGCCGCCATGGATCAGCAGCGTCTCGCCGGGCTTCAAGTCCGCCGCGCTCGAACACGTTGTGCCAGACCGTCATCAACGTTTCCGGCACGGCGCCGGCTTCCTCCATCGAGAGCGGACGGCGGCACCGTCATCGCCTGGCCGTCTTGCGCGATGCAATATTGGGCGTAGCCGCCGCCCGCCACCAGCGACATCACCTTGTCGCCGAGCTTGTGTCTGCGCACGCCTGGGCCGACCGCGACCACTTCGCCGGCGATCTCGAGGCCGGGCATATCGCTGGCGCCGGGCGGCGGCGGATAGGCGCCGGAGCGCTGCGCGACGTCGGGACGGTTGACGCCGGCGGCCATCACCTTGACCAGGAGTTCGCCCTGACCCGGCACCGGAACGCTGCGGGTTTCCGGAACAAGCACCTCGGGGCCGCCGGGCTTGGAGATGCCGATGGCGGTCATTTGCGCGGGCGGCTTTTCCATGATTTGTCCTTGCGAAATGCGGGAAAGCTTAAAAGGGGCCCCTGATTAGCTCTGAGGAGGATGCCATGGCAACCGAGGATGAAGACAAGCCGCGAAGAAGATCACCCACGAGATCGGCCAGGACCTGTACTTGCTGTCGGTCGAGGAATTGACCGAGCGCATCGCGCTGCTGCAACGCCGAGATCGAGCGGCTGCAGGCGGCGATGGCGAAGAAGCGCGCGTCCAAGGACGCCGCGAACAGTTTTTTCAAGTCGTGAGGGTAGGCCAATGGCCGACATGGCAAACGAAAGCTAAATAAAAATGCTCATTTACGATCGATTAAGCTTTCTCGTTTATGACTGGGATCGTCCTCGTTTGGACACCGAGTGGCTCCTGTCCACTCTGTTTGACGCCTCCCTGTTATCAACTTCAAAAGCCGCCGGACATTCGGCGGCTCTTTTTTTGGCCGCTTTTCGCTGCCGCTTTTGGCCGTCTTCGTCACCACGCCGGAAACCATAAATCCTGTTGCGGCTGGACTCTCGTCCCGGGCCGCGCAATGATTTGTTCATCATAAGCCGGGGGCGAAAACCGGTGGGGTAAGTAAATAGTGGCGTGAGGGCGTTAACCATGGCGGACCGTTCGCAAAGCGAAACCGCGCTTGTTCAGTTCAGCGAGCGGCTGACCAATTCGGCGGCGTTCGGCACTCTGTTCCGCGAAGGCATGGATCTGGTCGAGGAGACCGCGGCCTATCTCGACGGCGACGGCCGCAACGACGCCAAGGCGCTGGAGCGCTCCGTCAGCCTGACCTACGCGACCGAAAGCATGCGGCTGACCACCCGCCTGATGCAGCTCGCCTCCTGGCTGTTGCTGCACCGCGCGGTCAAGGAAGGCGAGATGACGCTGGCCCAGGCCAACCGCGAAAAGACCAAGGTCAAGCTCTCCGCCGCCGATCCCGGCCCGGACGACATGATCGAAAAGCTGCCGCAGCAATTGCAGGATCTGATCGCGCGCTCGATGAACCTGCAGTCGCGCGTTCGCCGCCTCGACATCACCATTCATGCGCCGCCGGCCGACCGCGCCCCGATCGGCAATCCGCTGGTGCCGCAGCTCAACCGCCTGAAGGCCGCGTTCGAGCAGTAAGCTCCGCTTCCGCACGCCAACAAACAAAAACGCCCCTGACCAGCAGGGGCGTTTTGTCGTTCTGCGCCTGAACGACAGGCCGCGGAAACTCAGTCCTTCTTCAGAAAGCCCGAAAACTTCTTCTGGAACCGCGACACGCGGCCGCCGCGGTCGAGCATCTGCTGGGTGCCGCCGGTCCAGGCCGGGTGCGATTTGGGGTCGATGTCGAGGTTCAGCTTGTCGCCTTCCTTGCCCCAGGTGGAACGGGTCTGGTACTCGGTGCCATCGGTCATCACGACCGTAATCGTATGATAATTCGGGTGAATTTCGGGTTTCATGGCTTATCCTTCGGCGCGCCGGCGCCCGTCTCAAATTGCTCGGGAATGCGGATTTGGGCGGCTCTATAACGTAAGCAGCCGGCCAAAACAAGCGAGGTTTGGGCCTGCCGCCCTGAGGGATCGCCCGGATTTGCCAGCGCTGCCTGCGGGGCCTATCTGGGGGCGGCAGAACGGTCGGACCCGATGAGCGCAGCAGAACAGCTAGATGACGGACGAGGCAAGGCGCCGCCGCCGCGCGACCCCTTGATGGCTGCGGAAGCCGTCATCGAAGCGCAACTGGAACAATCGCCTGCGGGCGGCCGCGCGCGGCTGCGTCCATTGCTGGCGCTCGCGCCCTATGTGGCGCGCTACCGCGGGCGCGCCTTCCTTGCCTTCATTGCGCTGACCGTTGCGGCGGTCACGACGCTGGTGGTGCCGATCGCGGTCCGCCGCGTGGTCGACTTCGGCCTCAGCGCCGAAGGCATCGCCATGATCAACAACTATTTCGGCGTGATGGTGGCGCTGGTGGCGGTGCTGGCCGGCGCCAGCGCGGCGCGGTTCTACCTGGTGATGACCATCGGCGAGCGCATCGTCGCCGATCTCCGGCGCGACGTGTTCGCACACCTCGTCTCGCTGTCGCCCTCGTTCTTCGATTCCGCGCGCAGCGGCGAACTGGTCTCGCGGCTGACGGCCGATAGCGGCCAGATCAAATCCGCGGTCGGCGCGTCTGCCTCGGTCGCGCTGCGCAATTCGATGCTGTTCGTCGGCGCCACCGTCATGATGGTGATCACGAGCCCGCGGCTGTCCGGCTTCGTGCTGCTGGCGATTCCCATGATCGTGATCCCGCTGGTGGCGTTCGGACGCTGGGTGCGCCGGCTGACGCGTAGCGCGCAGGACAGGCTCGGCGATGCCGCCGCCTATGTCGGCGAACTGGTCGGCGTCGATCCGAACGGTGCAGGCCTATACCAGCGAGCGGATGGCATCGGCACGCTATGGCGGCGAGGTCGAGCAGGCCTACGACGCGGCGCGCCGGTCGCATCAGGCGCGCGCCATCCTCACCGCGGTCATCATCTTCATCGTCTTCACCAGCGTCGTCGTCGTGCTGTGGGTCGGCTCGCGCGACGTGCTGGAAGGCACCATCACGCCGGGACGGCTCGGCCAGTTCGTGCTCTATGCGGTGTTCGCCGCCGCCGGCCTCGGCCAGCTCAGCGAGGTCTGGAGCGAGCTTTCCGCCGCCTCAGGCGCGGCCGAGCGGATGTTCGAGCTCCTGCGCATCAAGCCCGAGATCGCGGCGCCGGCCGCGCCGCGCGCGCTGCCGCAGCCGGCGCGCGGCGATGTCGGGTTCGACAATGTCAGTTTTGCCTATCCGACCCGGCCGGATGTGCTCGCCATCGACGGCGTGTCGCTGTAGGTCGCGGCCGGCGAGAAAATCGCGATCGTCGGCCCGTCGGGCGCGGGAAAGAGCACGCTGTTCCATCTGCTGCTGCGCTTCTACGATCCGAAATCCGGCGCGATCTCGTTCGATGGCGTGCCGATCAAGACGGTCGATCCGCAAGCCCTGCGCGCGCGCATTGCGCTGGTGCCGCAGGATTCGGTGGTGTTCGCCGCCACCGCGCGGGAAAATATCCGCTTCGGCCGGCCGGACGCGAGCGATGCCGAGGTCGAGCGCGCCGCCGAACTGGCGCACGCCACCGAATTCATCCGCCGCCTGCCGGGCGGGTTCGAAGCGCAACTCGGCGAGCGCGGCGTAAAGATGTCCGGCGGCCAGCGCCAGCGCATCGCGATCGCGCGCGCGATCCTGCGCGATGCGCCGTTATTGCTGCTGGATGAGGCGACCTCCGCGCTGGATGCGGAAAGCGAGACGCTGGTGCAGACCGCGCTGGAAGAGCTGATGCACCACCGCACCACGCTCGTGATCGCGCACCGCCTCGCCACCGTGCTGTCCTGCGACCGCATTCTGGTGATGGACCAGGGCCGCATCGTCGAGCAGGGCACCCACGCCTCGCTGGTCGCCGCCAACGGGCTTTATGCCAGGCTGGCGCGGCTGCAGTTCGAGGGCGTGTGACCCTTCTCCCACAGGCGGAGTAGGAAGAGCGCTGGCGGCTCAATTTAGGGCGTGTGCCGGGAACCGGAACGTCGTCCGGCTGTTGCAACGCTGGCCTAATCTGCCGGGCCGGAACCAACAGGAGAGTGGGATGCCGTTTCGCCGTGGCGGTTTTACGTTGACGCCCCCGTCAGTCATCGTGTTCGTGATCTCGCTGGTGCTGGCGGTTCTCGCCATGCTTGTTCACTACGCCCATGTCTCGGTACCGGTCATCAACGCGTCACGGGTGTTCGACGTGCTGGCGATCGCCTATGTCGTCCTGACGGCGGGCGTATTGATCCGCGGCGTGTAGCGCGGCCGCTAGTCCGGTCCAGCTCATCTTCAGCACCGGCCGGCCCGAGGTCGGGTTGACGTCCTCGCCGGCGTGCGACGAATCCGTTGCGCTCGTAGAAGCGGATGGCGCGGACGTTGTCCTTGTTGACCAGCAGCGTGACGCCGCCGGGCGACAGGCGTTTGGCTTCCTCGACCAGCGCTGTCGCAAGCGGCGAGCCCCAATGATCCGGGCTGACCACGAGCTGGTCGAGATAGCCTTTGGCGTCGATGGTGACGAAGCCGGTCAGCGCGCCCGCCTGCTCCGCGACCACGATCGCCGCATTCGGCACCAATTCGCCGCGCCAGCGCTCCCGCCACCAGGCGACGCGCGCGGCGAAATCGATCGAGGGATAGGCCTGCTGCCAGGTGCGCTGCCACAGCGCGATGGCCGCGTCTTCGTCATCGGCGCGATAGGGGCGAAGCTTGAACGCCGGCGGGCACGTCAAGCGTCGTCATGCACGGGCATGATCCCGCGCATCCACGTCTACTTGCGTTTCATCCCAACAACGTGGAAAACCGGTCAGCCCAGCTTGATGTCGGGATCAGTGCAACACTAGCGTTCCGTCAGCTTCAGCTCGATGCGGCGGTTGCGCTTGTAGGCTTCCTCGGTCGGCGCGGTATCGAGCGGCTGGAATTCGGCAAAACCGGCGGCGACCAGCCGCTGCGCCGGCACGCCGAGCGAGGTCAGGTACTGCACCACCGAAATCGCGCGCGCCGCCGACAGTTCCCAGTTCGACTTGAACAGCGGGCTGTTGATCGGCCGCACGTCGGTATGGCCGTCGACCCGCAGCACCCAGGCGATTTCGGACGGGATCTGCTTGTCCAGATCGATCAGCGCGGTGGCGAGTTTGTCCAGTTCGGCGCGGCCTTCGGGCAACAGCAAGGCCTGTCCGGTGTCGAAAAATACTTCGGACTGGAACACGAAGCGGTCGCCGACGATGCGGATGTCCGGCCGGTTGCCGAGGATGGCGCGCAGCCGGCCGAAGAATTCCGAACGATAGCGCGACAATTCCTGCACCCGCTGCGCCAGCGCGACGTTGAGCCGCTGGCCGAGATCGGCGATGCGGCCCTGCATATTCCTTGTCGCGTTTTTCGGAAGCATCGAGCGCTTCCTCCAGCGCCGCCAGTTGACGGCGCAGCGCGCTGATCTGCTGGTTCAGCACCTCGATCTGCGCCAGCGCGCGCGACGTCACCCCTTTTTCGGATTCGAGCGCCTTGTTCAGCTCGTTGGCGCGGCCCTGCGCATCGCTGCCGGCGCCGGCCAGACCGTCATAGAGCCCCTTGATGCGGTCGCGCTCGCCTTCGGCGGAGGCAAGCCCGGCGCGGAGCTGCGAGAGCTGTATCGTCGAGATTGAGCTTGCCGAGTTTTTCCAGCGACAGCAGGTCGTTGAGCTGCGCGATCTTGGCGTTGAGCTGCTCCAGCGCCTTGTCCTTGCCGGTGACTTCCTGCGACAGGAAGAACTGCACCACCAGGAACACCGAGAGCAGGAACACGATCGAGAGCACCAGCGTCGACAGCGCATCGACGAACCCCGGCCAGTAGTTGAAACCGGATTCGCTGCGGCGGGCACGGGCGAGGGCCATGGGCTTCTCTGCTTATTGTTGGCGGGTCAGCTCTTCTCGGGCTGGCGCGCGATGCGCTCCAGCAGTTTCTTGATCTCGCGGTTCTGCTCGCCCTGGCCGTCGGCCCATTCGCGGATCATCTGCTGCTCGGTGCGCATATGCGCGACCAGCCCCTGAATGGCTTCGGCGAGATTGGCCATTGCGGCTGTGGTGTTGCGGTTGGCGCCGCCTTCCTCCACCGCGTGGCGCAGCCGGTCGAGCGCCTGCTGCAGGCCGGGGCCGCGCCGGCACCGCCGCCGCTTGCATCGTCGCCGGCATATTCGCGCACCGTGGTGGCGAGCCAGTCCTCGAGGTCGGTGTAGAAGCGGTTCTGCGCCTGGCTCGATTGCAGGTCGAGAAAGCCGAGGATCAGCGAGCCGGCGAGGCCGAACAGCGAGGACGAAAACGAAATGCCCATGCCGCCGAGCGGCGCGGCGAGGCCTTCCTTCAGGGTATCGAACAGCGAGCCGGCAGTCGCCGCCGACCTTCAGCCCCTCGATCACCTTGCCGACCGAGCCGACCGTTTCGATCAGGCCCCAGAACGTGCCGAGCAGGCCGAGGAAGACCAGCAAGCCGGTCATGTAGCGGGAGATGTCGCGGGCTTCATCCAGGCGGGTCGCGATCGAATCCAGCAGATGCCGCATGGTCTGCTGGGTGATCGTCATCCGCCCGGTGCGCTCGCCGCCGAGGATCGCGGCCATCGGCGCCAGCAGGGTCGGGTGCCGTTCGACCGCCAGGCCCGGATCGGCGATGCGGAAATTGTTGACCCAGGCGACCTCGGGATAGAGCCGGATCACCTGCCGGAACGACAGGATGATGCCGATCAGCAGCACCGCCGCCGATCAGGGCGTTCAGGCCCGGGATTGGCGAAGAAGGCGTCGATGATCTGCTTGTACAGCACGACCATCACCAGGGCGCACAGCACCAGAAACACCAGCATCCGCACCAGGAAAATCCGGGGCGAGGACAGTTTGGTCAGGTCGATCTCCATGGCGGAGCGTGGAGAGGCATTTTGGGGCATTGTCCGGCGTCATCCTTGCGAAAAGCCGCGTGCGGGCCGCCAATATGGCACAGCGGCGGCCGGAAAAAAGGCCGGTAATGCGGTTTTCAGTCAGACCAAAGGGGAACCTCGGGCTGAAACCGGGCTTTGTCTTGAGCGTATTTTGGAATCTGTTCGCTGTCTAGCCGAGATAACCGGGATTTTGCATGACGGTGGTCTATCTCGAAGCCCTTGCGGCGATTGCCGTATCGCTCTCGCGTCCTGATGGCCTTTGCCTGGGTGGTGCAGCAGCGCACCGGCAATTCCGGCTGGGTCGATACTATCTGGACCTTTTCGCTCGGCCTCGTCGGCGCCGGCAGCGCGCTATGGCCGGTCGCGGGCGCACGCCCGAACGCGCAGGCAATGGCTGGTGGCGGCGCTGGTTGCGATCTGGTCGCTGCGGCTGGGGATGCATATCGCGATCCGCACCGCCGGGATAACGACGATCCGCGCTACGCCGCCTTCGCGAAGGAGTGGGGCGCGGACTCGCCGCGCAGAATGTTCATCTTTCTGCAGAACCAGGCGCTTGGATCGATCCCGCTGGCGTTTGCGATCTTTGTCGCCGCGCAGTTTCCGTCGACGCGCTGCGGCCGCAGGATTATCTGGGCGCGCTTGATCCTGCTGACCGGCAATCGCCGGCGAGGCGCTGGCCGACGCGCAGCTCAAGCGTTTCCGCGACGATCCCGCCAACAAGGGCCGGGTTTGCGATGTCGGGCTGTGGCGCTGGTCGCGGCATCCGAACTATTTTTTCGAATGGTTCGGCTGGCTCGCCTATCCCGTGATCGCGCTGTCGATCGATGATCCGCTTTTCTATCCCTGGGGATGGGCGACGCTGCTCGGCGCCGGTCTTCATGTACTGGATCCTGGTCTATCGTCACCGGCATTCCGCCGCTGGAAGCGCAGATGCTGCGCTCGCGCGGCGACCGCTACCGCGAGTATCAGTCGCGTACCAGTCAGCTTCTTCCCGCTGCCACCGCAGGCATGATCCCGAAAGTGGAGACCGGTTCTCGAAAGAGATCATGCTCAGAAATGAAGGGAGTGGCCACATGAGCTTCGTCTCCACCATTATCGGCACCGCCGAGCGGGTGCCGCTGCCTGACGCCATCATCCGCGCCGCGATCCATCGGCTCTGTTCGCGCACCGCAACGCGGCTTGCCAGCGGCAATGCCGAAAGCGACGCCTGGTTTGCCGACGAAATGGCGGCGCGCGCGATTGCCGAATACACCGACGAGGCCAACGCACCAGCACTACGAGGTGCCGGCGGCGTTCTTTGCAAATGTGCTCGGGCCGAACCGCAAATACTCCTGCTGCTTCTACCGGGAGCCGGCCTCGACGTTGCAGGAGGCCGAGGAGGAGGCGCTGCGCCAGACCGTCGAGCACGCCGATCTCGCCGACGGCCAGTCGATCCTCGAACTCGGCTGCGGCTGGGGTTCGCTGTCGCTGTGGATGGCGCGGCAATTTCCGCATTCGCGGATCACCGCCGTATCGAATTCGGACTCGCAACGCGAATATATCGAGGGCGAGGCCGCGCAAGCGCGGCCTGAAGAATCTTCACGTGATCACATCGGACATGAATGTGTTCGACGCCAGCCGAGAAATTCGATCGCATCGTCTCGGTCGAGATGTTCGAGCACATGATGAACTGGCGCGAATTGATGACGCGCGCTGCGCTCATGGCTGAAGCCGGACGGCCGCTTCTTCATGCACGTCTTCACCCATCGCTCCGGCTCCTATCTGTTCGACCGCGCCGACGGCGAGGACTGGATCGCGCAACATTTCTTCACCGGCGGGGTGATGCCGAGCCATCATCTGATCCGGCAATATGCCGACCTGTTTGAGGTCGAGAAGGAATGGCGCTGGAGCGGCACGCATTATCAGCGCACCGCGCAGGACTGGCTGGCCCATTTCGATGCCGCATCGCGACGAGATCGAGGCCATCCTGCGCAAGGTCTATGGCAGCGATACCGGGTTGTGGATGCGGCGCTGGCGCTGGTTCCTGCTCGCGACCGCCGGTCTGTTCGGTTATGCCGACGGCAGCGAATGGGGCGTCAGCCACTACCGGATGAAGGCAACTGACTTGATTCGTTAACCTTTGATTCGATTGCTGCACGTCGAGCCTAGCAATTTTCCCGTTTGCCGCCTCGTTGAGCAATCAAACGGCGTCGAAATCATCGCCTGCAACTCGCGGAACTTTGCCGGACTCTGTCACAATCCGGTGAGTCCTGAAAAACGTCTGCGGGATCAGTCCGATAGCGTTGTGTGACATTGGGCCGCCAGCGAGCGCATTGCATCGCAGCAGGCAATATCTATCCTATGTTCATCAACGAGAAGAGCGCGGTGGTTTCGCGCTGCCGCGACGGCGTGAATTTTTTCGCGTTCAACCTACCAAACTTACGGGGCGACTGTTTCGATGTCTGGATTTCGTGCGCAACCGGCTTGCATTGCATTGATGCTCGCTGCGATGGCGCCCCTGTTGGCCGGATGCGAAGAGCCGACCGCTGCAACGGCCGCCGCGACGCCGTCTCGAGCCCGAAGTCAGCATTGTCATCGTCCAGCCGCGGGCGCGCTCGATGGTGCGCGAATTGCCGGGCCGTATCGCGCCGACGCGCGTCTCCGAAGTCCGCCCGCGCGTTTCCGGCATCATTGTCGAGCGCCTGTTCCACCAGGGCAGCGAGGTCAAGGCCGGCGATCCGCTTTACCGGATCGATCCGCGGCCGTTCGAGGTCGAGGTGCAATCGACCGAAGCGGCGCTGGCGCGCGCCAAAGCCGTGCTCGACAGGCCGCATCGCATGCGCACCGCATCGCGCACGCTGACCAAGCAGCGCGCGGCCCCCGAAGCCGAGAACGAAAAGGCCATCTCGGCCGATGCGTCAGGCCGATGCCGACGTCGAGGGCCGCAAGGCCGACGTCGCCAAGCGCAAAACTCAATCTGGACTATGCCACCATCCGCGCGCCGATCGGCGGCATCGTCGGCGCCGCGCTGGTCAGCGAAGGCGCGCTGTGGTGCAGAACGAAACCACGAGCCTTGCGACCATCCAGCAGCTCGATCCGATCTATGCCGACTTCACCCAATCGGTGAACGAACTCAATCAGTTGCGCCGCGCGTTCGAGAGCGGCGATCTCGACCGCATCGCGCCTGATGCGATGAAGGTCCGCCTGGTGCTCGACGACGGCATCGTCTATCCGGTTGCCGGCAAATTGCTGTTCTCCGACGCCAAGGTCGATGCCCATACCGGGCAGGTGACGCTGCGCGGCGAATTCCCCAATCCGAGGCGCGAATTGCTGCCGGGCATGTATGTCCGCGTGCAGATCGAGCAGGGCATCGATACCGACGCCATCGCGGTGCCGCAGCAGGCGATCCAGCGCAATGGCGGCGGCGGCAGCGAAGTGTTCGTGGTCAAGGACGACGGCCTCGTCGCCATCCAGCCGGTACGCACCGGCTCGCTGCAGGACGGCCTGTGGTTCGTCACCGAGGGCTTGAAGTCCGGCGACAGGGTCGTCGTCGAGGGCTTCCAGAAGTTTGCGCGCCGGCGACAAGGTCCGGCCGCAGCTGCTGGACCGAGGCCGACGCGTCCGCCGATTTCGCCGGTGAAGCCGTCACGCAAGCGACACCGGTAAATATCCGATGCCGAGTTTCTTCATCGACAGGCCGATCTTCGCCTGGGTCGTCGCGCTTTTCATCTGTCTGATCGGCGCGATCTCGATCCCGCTCCTGGCGATCGCGCAATATCCGATCATCGCGCCGCCCTCGATCTCGATCTCGACCAGCTATCCCGGCGCGTCGCCGGAAAACCTCTACAACAGCGTCACGCGGCTGATCGAGGAAGAGCTCAACGGCGCCAACGGCATCCTGAATTTCGAATCCACCAGCGACTCGCTCGGGCCAGGTCGAGATCATCGCCAATTTCGTGCCGGGCACCGACACCGGCCGGCCTCGGTCGAGGTGCAGAACCGCCTCAAGCGCGTCGAGGCGCGGCTGCCGCGCGCGGTGATCCAGCAGGGCATCCTGGTCGAGGAAGCCTCCAGCGCCGTGCTGCAGATCATCACGCTGCGCTCGACCGACGGCAGCCTCGACGAAGTCGGCCTCGGCGATTTCATGATCCGCAACGTGCTCGGCGAAATCAGGCGCATTCCCGGCGTCGGCCGCGCCACGCTCTATTCCACCGAACGCTCCCTGCGGATCTGGGTCGATCCGGCCAAGCTGGTCGGCTATGGGCTGACCGCCGACGACGTCAACAAGGCGATCACGGCGCAGAACGCGCAGGTCGCCTCCGGCAGCATCGGCGCCGAGCCGAGCACGGACGGACCAGAAGATTTCGGCGCTGGTGCTGGTCAAGGGCCAGCTCTCGTCGCCGGACGAATTCGGCGCGATCATCCTGCGCGCCAATGCGGACGGATCGACGGTGCGGCTGCGCGACGTCGCCCGGATCGAGATCGGCGGACTAAGCTACCAGTTCCAGACACCGGCTGGACGGCAAGCCGACCGCGGGTCTCTCGGTGCTGATGTCGCCGACCGGCAACGCGCTCGCGACCGCAAGCGCGGTCGAAGCCAAGATGAAGGAGCTGTCGAACTTCTTCCCGGCCAATATCGCCTATGAAATTCCCTACAACATCACGCCGGTCGTGAAGGCCTCGATCGAGAAGGTGCTGATGACGCTGGTCGAAGCCATCGTGCTGGTCTTCATCGTGATGTTCCTGTTCCTGCAGAACATCCGCTACACCATCATTCCGACCATCGTGGTGCCGGTGGCGCTGCTCGGCACCTGCGCGATCCTGCTGGTCGCCGGCTACTCCGTCAACATGCTGACCATGTTCGGCATGGTGCTGGCGGTCGGCATCCTCGTCGACGACGCCATCGTCGTGGTCGAGAACGTCGAGCGCATCATGGCCGAAGAGGGCCTGCCGCCGAAGGAGGCCACCCGCAAGGCGATGTCGCAGATCACCGGCGCCATCATCGGCATCACGCTGGTGCTGATCGCGGTGTTCGTGCCGATGGCGTTCTTCCCGGGATCGGTCGGCGTCATCTACCGGCAGTTCTCGGTCACCATGGTCGCCGCGATCGCGTTCTCCGCGCTGCTGGCGATGTCGCTGACGCCGGCGCTGTGCGCGACCCTGCTGAAGCCGGTCGACGGCCGGCCACGGCCATGCCAGGAAGGGCGTGTTCGGCTGGTTCAACCGCGCGCTCGACGGCACCCGAGGCGGCTATACGCGCATCGTCAAGCATTCGCTGAAGCGCACCGGCCGCCTGATGCTGATCTATGCCGCGCTGCTGGTCGGGCTGAGCTGGGCCTTCATTCGCCTGCCCGGCGGCTTCCTGCCGGTCGACGACCAGGGCTTCATCACCACCGACGTGCAGACGCCGTCGAACTCGTCCTATGCCCGCACCGAGGCGGCGGTCGAGAAGGTCGAGCAATATCTCGGCCAGCGCGCCGGCATCGAGAACGTCACCTTCCTGACCGGCTTCAGCTTCCTCGGCCAGGGCATACAACACCGCGCAGGCCTTCATCTCGCTGAAGGACTGGTCGGATCGCGGGCCGAAGGATTCGGCCGCCGCGCTCGTCGCCGACATCAACCGCGACCTGTCGTCGATCCGCGACGCCAGGATCACCGCGCTGCAGCCGCCGCCGATCGACAATCTCGGCAACTCCTCGGGCTTCTCGTTCCGCCTGCAGGACCGCGGCCAGAAGGGCTATCCGGCGCTGGTCGCCGCCGCCGACCAGCTGATCGCGGAAGCCAACGCCAGCCCGCGTGCTGCAAAAGGTCTATGTCGAAGGCCTGCCGCCGGCGCCGCAGGTCAATCTGATGATCGACCGCGAAAAGGCCGGCGCGTTCGGCGTCACCTTCGAGGACATCAACAAGACCATCTCGACCAATCTCGGCTCGAACTACATCAACGACTTCCCGAACCGCGGCCGGATGCAGCGCGTGATCGTGCAGGCCGACCGCGCCAGCCGCATGAATGCCGACGACATCCTGAACTACAACGTCAAGAACAGCAGAGGCCAGCTGGTGCCGCTGTCCTCCTTTGCCACCGTCGAATGGCAGAAGGGGCCGACGCAGATCGCCGGCTTCAATTACTATCCCGCGGTGCGCATCAGCGGCGAGGCGCAAGCCCGGCTTCACCTCGGGCGATGCCATCGACGAGATGGAGCGGCTCGCGGGCCGCCTGCCGCGCGGCTTCGGCTTTGAATGGACCGGGCAATCGCTGCAGGAAAAGCTCTCGGGCTCGCAGGCGCCGTTCCTGCTCGGCCTGTCGGCGCTGGTGGTGTTCCTGCTGCTCGCCGCGCTCTATGAAAGCTGGACCATTCCGCTCGCCGTGCTGATGACGGTGCCGCTCGGCATCACCGGCGCGGTGATCGCGGCGACCATGCGCGGCCTGCCGAACGACGTCTATTTCACCGTCGGCCTGATCACCATCATCGGCCTCGCCGCCAAGGACGCCATCCTGATCATCGAGTTCGCCAAGGATCTTCGCGCCGAAGGCAAGTCGCTGATCGAGGCGACGGTCGAGGCCTGTTCGCTTGCGCTTCCGCCCGATCCTGATGACCGGCCTTGCCTTCGTCTGCGGCGTGCTGCCGATGGTGATCGCGACCGGCGCCGGCGGCGCCAGCCAGCAGGCGCTCGGCACCAGCGTGATGGGCGGCATGATCGCGGTCGTGATCCTGGCGCTGTTGATGGTGCCGGTGTTCTTCGTCGCGGTGCAGCGTCGCTGGCGGGGGACCGGGAGAAGGTGGAGGAGAAGCGGCGCCGAACCGCACGGCCGCCGACGCCTGCAGCCGACATCGTCATGCCTGCGCGAAGCTGGGCGATCGAGTCTCGCCAGATGTGGCTCGCCACGCAGCCGCGGACAGGAATGGCGCTCACGGTCGTGACAGCGGCGCGCCGCTACGCTCCAGCGGCTTCAAATCTTCACCAGTTCGGCGTGCACGAACTCGTTGCCGCACATCGACATCGCCGGTCGTCAGCGCATCGTCATGGCCATCCATGCCGGAGATGATGCCGCCGGCCTCGCGCACCATGATCTGGCCGGCGGCGATGTCCCAGGGCTGCAGATTGCGCTCCCAGTAGCCGTCGAGGCGGCCGGCGGCGACAAAGGCCATGTCGAGCGAGGCGGCGCCGAAGCGGCGGAAGCCTGCGACCTTGTCCTGGATCGCCGCCATCTCCCGGCGCGACTGCTCATGGTCGCCGCGGCCGATATGCGGCAGGCCGCAGGCGATCACGCATTCGTTCGAGCTTGCGGCGGCCGGCGACGCGCAGCCGCTGGTCGTTGAGGAAGGCGCCCTTGCCGCGCTCGGCGATGTAGAGCTCGTCGTTGGCCGGATTGTAGATCACGCCCGCGATCACGGTGCCCTCGCGCTGCAGCCCGATCGAGATCGCGAATTGCGGAATGCCGTGCAGGAAGTTGGTGGTGCCGTCGAGGGGATCGACGATCCAGGTGTGGCTCTTGTCGGCGCCTTCGCGCGTGCCGCCTTCCTCGCCGAGGAAGCCGTAGCCCGGCCGCGCCTTGGCGAGGTCGGTGTAGAGCATCTCTTCGGCGCGCTTGTCGGCGAGCGTAACGAAATTCGCCGGGCCCTTCAGCGACACCTGCAGATTCTCGATCTCGCCGAGGTCGCGATTGAGGCTGCGGCCGGCGCGGCGCGCGGCCTTGACCATGACGTTGATGAGGGCGGAATAGAGCATGCAATCACGCGGGATGAGGTGAGGAGAACGGCGGATGCCGTCTGTCGGTGGGGCTTGGGTGCCCTGCCGGGCCCTCGCCGTCAAGGCGGATCATTTGTTGCCGAGCCATTTGCGCCCGGCCTCCTCGGCCTTGGCGCGATCCGCGGGACTGACATCGGCCAGGAACTCGTCCAGCTCGGTGTCGCCCTTGCCGGCGGTTTTCGCAATCCAGTGCCATTTCAGCGCCTCGACCTTGTCCTGCGGCGCGCCTTGCCCGTAGGCAAGCACCCGCGCCAGCCGGTTCTGCGCGATCGGGCTGTTTTGCTTCGCCGCCTTGCGCAGCAGCGCCACCGCGGCGGGCTGGTTCTGCGGCGTGCCGACGCCGTTGAACATCGCGATGGCGTATTCGACCTCGGCGTCGACATTGCCGGCAAGCGACGCCGCCTGTAACAGCCGCACCGCCTTGTCGACGTCCTTGGGAACGCCGGTGCCTTCCTTGTAGAAGGTCGCCAGCGCGTATTGCGCCTCGGGATTGCCGGCGTCGGCGGCAACGCGCAACAGCTCGGCGGCGCGCCTGACGTCCTGCGGCAGCGTCTGGCCGTCGAGATAGAGCAGCGCCAGATTATAGGCGGCCTTGGGGTTGCCGAGCTTTGCCGACGAGGCCAGCAGTTTCACCGCTTCCTCGCGGTTGACCGCGCCGCCGCGGCCGGAGATCCGCATCATGGCGAGCGCGAACATCGCCTCGCGGTCGCCGCCATCGGCCGCGCGCTTGTACCATTCGGCGGCCTTGGCGTAGTCGCGCTTGACGCCCATCGCGTTGGCGTAGAGCTCGCCCAGCATCGTCATCGCCTTCGGGTCGCCATTGACCTGCGCGCGCGTCGTCGCGAGGTCGAACGCGGTCTTGTACAGCCCGCGCTGATAGGCGCCGTAGACGAGATCGATATCGGGATCGTCACGGCGGCGGCGCGGGAATTGTGGTCGCCGACGGCGTCGGCGTTGCCGCCGGTTTCGGCGTCGCAGGCGCGGCAGGCTTTTTCGCCGCAACCGGCGGCTTTGCCGTTTCCTTCTTTTCCTTTGGCGCTTCCTTCTTGGCCGCAGGCTTGCTCTCGGCCGCGGGCGGCGTCAGCGACACCTGCGCCGATGCGCCGGATACGAGCATCAGGCTCGCCGCCAGGATCGATATCGGCCGCAGGAAATTCATCCGGCCCGCGCTTTTCCGAACGCCGCGCCATGCGCCTGCTTGATCGCCGTATCGGCTTCGATCAGCGCCGCCTTGGCGCCGCGCGGATCGGCCCAGATGAAATCGCCGACCAGCACGAAATCCGCGCCGGCCGCCGCGAATTCGGCGGCCTCCTCGCGCGAGGCGGCAAAGCCGACGCAGGGCGGCTCGAACAATTCGTCCCACCATTGCAGCCGTTCGGCGATCGCCTCGGCTGGAAGGCCGCTCGCCTGCCGCATTCGGCTCGCCGAACAGCACATAGTCCGCGCCCAGTTCGCCCGCGGCCATGGAATCGTGCCGCGTGGCGAGCCCGCCGACGCCGGCGATGCGATCGGGTTTCAGCGAGGGCAGCGCCTCCTCCAGCGCCGCGATGCCGGTGAGATGCGCGCCATCGGCGCCGCCGCGCGCCACCAGTTCGACATGACCCTCGATCAGCAGGGCGGCGCCGGCATCCTGAACGGCCGGCGCGAGCGCCTTGATGCGCGAGATCATGGTGCGCTGGTCGGTCGGCTTCGAGCCGCACCAGCACCGCCGCCACGTCGGCGGCTGCGAGCAGGCCGGGCAGACTCTGCGCAAGCTGCGACGGATCGTCCACCTCAGGCGTCGCGAGATAGAGGCGCGGCGCCGGGCGCGGCGGAACGGGTTTGGCGGCCAAGTCTAGGCCACCTTCTTTTCCAGGCCGCCTTCCCACTCACCCTTGCTCGCCAGCGCATTCATGCGCGCGCGATGGGTGAAGGCGCGCTGGCCGGCGGCGACGTTCTCGGCCTTGCCGGACCACGCCTTCTGCGGCGCCGCCTGCAGCGCGCGGCCGTAGGAGAAGGTCAGCTTCCAGGGCAGATTGCCGATCCGGTTCATGGCGTTGAGATGCGCGGTCGCTTCCTCGTCGCTCTGCCCGCCGGAGAGGAAGGCAATGCCGGGCACCGCCGCCGGCACGCAGGCCTTCAGCATGCCGCACGGTCTTTTCCGCGACTTCGTCGACGGAGGCCTGCTTTGCGCACTTCTTGCCTGAAATCGCCATGTTGGGCTTCAGCACCATGCCTTCCAGTTCGACGCGCTGCACGCGCAATTCCTGAAAGGTCTTGTTGAGCACGCGCTGGGTCACGTCGTAGCAGCGGTCGATGTCGTGATCGCCGTCCATCAGCACTTCCGGTTCCACGATCGGAACGATCTGCGCGGCCTGGCACAGCGCGGCATAGCGCGCCAGCGCATGCGCGTTGACGCTGATCGCGGTCATGGTGGGAATGCCCGCCGCGCCGATATCGATCACCGCGCGCCATTTCGCAAAACGCGCGCCGCGCTCGTAATATTTCTTCAGCCGCTCGGCGAGCTTGTCCAATCCGACCGTGACCAGTTCGCCCGGGCAGTTCGGCAGCGCCTGCGTGCCCTCATCGACCTTGATGCCGGGGATGGCGCCGGCCTGCTCGATCAGCTTGACCAGCGGCGTGCCGTCCTTGGCATTCTGCCAGATGGTCTCGTCATAGAGGATGACGCCCGAGACATATTTGCTCATCGCCTCGGACGAGCGGAACAGCATTTCGCGGTAGTCGCGCCGGCTGTCCTCGGTCGAATTCGACCTTGATCGCGTCAAAGCGCTTCTTGATCGTGCCGGAGAATTCATCGGCGGCGAGAATGCCCTTGCCGGGCGTGACCATGGCAAGGGCGACCTTGTTGAGGTCAGCGAGATTCATGGGGACGTCCTCCAGAAGATGCCTGCCTTGCAACCAAAATAGGCGGTTCTCGGGCAATTGCCTAGAAACGTTCGACGCAGCGCCGGGGAATACCGAGGCGAGCTCGCGCAGCCTCGCATCCCGGAATGCGCGGTGAGCGGCCGTCAGGCCACCCGGGGGTCGAGTTCGCCCTTGGCGTAGCGCTTGGCCATTTCGGCCGTGGTCAGCACCTTCTTGAACTTGCTGGCCTGGCCGGCGGTGTTGAATTCCTGCAGCCGCTGCTTGCAAAGTTTCGTCATCGCTTCCATGGCGGGCTTGAGATATTTGCGCGGGTCGAACTCTTCCGGATTGTCCTTCAAGCACCTTGCGGATCTGGCCGGTCATCGCCATGCGGTTGTCGGTGTCGATGTTGATCTTGCGCACGCCGTTCTTGATGCCGCGCTGGATTTCGGAAACCGGCACGCCCCAGGTCGGCTTCATCTTGCCGCCATTGGCGTTGATGATCTCCTGCAGGTCCTGCGGCACCGAGGACGAGCCGTGCATCACCAGATGCGTGTTCGGCAGCTTGCGGTGGATCTCCTCGATCACCTTCATGGCGAGGATGTCGCCGTCCGGCTTGCGGGTGAACTTGTAGGCGCCGTGCGAGGTGCCCATCGCGATCGCCAGCGCGTCGACCTGCGTCTCCTGGACGAATTTCACGGCCTCGTCCGGATTGGTCAGGAGCTGGTCGTGCGAGAGTTTTCCTTCGGCGCCGTGGCCGTCTTCCTTGTCGCCCATGCCGGTCTCGAGCGAGCCGAGCACGCCGAGTTCGCCTTCCACCGAGATGCCGCCGAGATGCGCCATGCCGGTGACGGTTTTGGTGACGCCGACATTGTAGTCCCAGTCGGCCGGGGTCTTGCCGTCGGCCTTCAGCGAGCCGTCCATCATGACCGAGGTGAAGCCGGCCTGGATCGCGGTCATGCAGGTGTCGGGGCCGTTGCCGTGGTCGAGATGCACGCAGACCGGGATCTGCGGATAGATTTCGGTGACCGCGTCCATCATGTGCTTGAGCATGATGTCGTTGGCGTAGGAGCGCGCGCCGCGCGAGGCCTGGATGATGACGGGCGCATCGACGCTGGAGGCCGCATCCATAATAGCCAGCGCCTGCTCCATATTGTTGATGTTGAAGGCCGGCACGCCATACTCGTGTTCCGCCGCGTGATCGAGCAATTGACGCAACGTAATGCGGGCCATCCGAATTCTCCCTGTATTTCCAGCGCTTTCGCGCGCGATTGGCGTGATTAGTGTGTTTTCAAGAACTTCGACGCCTGGCAATGGTTTCCCTTCCATCCATTCAAGAAACGCACCACCTGCGGTCGAAACGTAGGAAAAGTCTCCGCCGACGCCGGCCTGGTTGAGGGCCGCGACGGTATCGCCGCCACCGGCGACCGAGATCAGCTTTTTGGCCCTGGTCCGCTCCGCGGCATGCCGGGCCGCGACCACGGTGCCGCGGTCGAACGGGGTCATCTCGAAGGCGCCGAGCGGGCCGTTCCAGACCAGCGTCGCGGCATCGTCGATCGCGGAATGAATCCGCGCCACCGATTGCGGGCCGACATCGAGGATCATGCCGTCGGCCGGGATGGCGTCGAGGCCATAGGCGTGCGACGGCGCATTGGCGGCGAAGTGATAGGCGACCACGGCATCGACCGGGAGGATGATGGCGCAGTTGGCGACTTTCAGCCTTTTCCATGATCCGCAGCGCGGTCGCCGCGAGATCCTTTTCCGCCAGCGATTTGCCGACGCCGATGCCCTGCGCATGCAGAAACGTGTTGGCCATGCCGCCGCCGATCACCAGCGCGTCGACCTTGCTGACGAGATTTTCCAGCAGGTCGATCTTGGTGGAAACCTTTGCGCCGCCGATGATGGCGATCACGGGTTTGGTCGGCGCTTCCAGCGCCTTGCCCAGCGCATCGAGTTCGGCCTGCATGGTGCGGCCGGCATAGGCCGGCAGCTTGTGGCCGAGGCCTTCGGTCGAGGCGTGCGCGCGGTGCGCGGCCGAGAAGGCGTCGTTGACCCAGATGTCGCCGAGCTTTGCCAGCTCCGCGACGAAGGCCGGATCGTTCTTTTCTTCCTCCTTGTGGAAGCGGGTGTTTTCCAGGCAGAGGATGTCGCCATCCTTCATCGCCGCGATCGCCTTGGCCGCCGGCTCGCCGACGCAGTCCTCGGCGAACGCGACCGGTTTCTTGATCACTTTCGCGAGCGCTTCGGCGACCGGCTTCAGCAACTCCTTGGCATCGCGTCCCTTGGGCCGGCCGAAATGCGCGAGCAGGATGACCTTACCGCCCTTGCCGGAAATCTCCGTGATGGTCGGCGCGACGCGCTCGAGCCGCGTGGCGTCGCTGACGCGGCCGTTCTCCATGGGCACGTTGAGGTCGACGCGCAGCAGCACGCGTTTGCCCTTTACGTCGACGTCATCGAGGGTGCGAAATGTTTTTGTCATCGGAGGTCTCTTGTCCCGGGCGCTGCGCAGCGCGAAGCGGTGCTGCTGCAGAACCGGAACCTCACGATCCGGGTCCCGGTCATGTGGGTCCCGGCTCCGCGAAGCAGCGCTAGGCGCTGCATCGCGTCCGGGACACGAGACGTGAGTTACAGCAGCTTTCCCATCGCCACGGCGGTGTCCGACATGCGGTTGGAAAAGCCCCATTCATTGTCGTACCAGGACATCACCCGCACCAGTGTGCCGTTCTGCACCTTGGTCTGGTCCATGTGGAAGGTGGACGAGTGCGGATCGTGGTTGAAGTCGATCGAGACGTTGGGCGCGGTGGTGTAGCCAAGAATGCCCTTCATCTGCTGCTCGCTGGCGCGCTTCATCGCCTCGTTGATTTCCTTCACGTCGGTCTTGCGCTGCGCGACGATCTTGAGGTCGACCACCGAGACGTTCGGGGTCGGCACGCGGATCGCGACGCCGTCGAGCTTGCCCTGCAGTTCCGGCAGCACCAGGCCGATCGCTTTCGCAGCACCCGTCGAGGTCGGGATCATCGACATCGCCGCGGCGCGGCCGCGGTAGAGGTCGCTGTGCAGGGTATCGAGCGTCGGCTGGTCGCCGGTATAGGCGTGGATCGTGGTCATGAAGCCGGTTTCGATGCCGACGGTGTCGTTCAAGACCTTGGCGACCGGGGCGAGGCAGTTGGTGGTGCACGAACCATTGGAGACCACGAGATGGTCCTTGGTCAGCTTGTCGTGGTTGACGCCGAACACGATGGTCGCGTCAGCGCCGTCGGAGGGCGCGGAGACCAGCACGCGCTTGGCGCCGGCGGTCAGATGGGCGGATGCTTTCGCCTTGGCGCTGAAGATGCCCGTGCATTCCAGCGCGATGTCGACGCCGAGTTCCTTCCAGGGCAGCGTCGAGGGATCGCGCACGGCGGTGACCTTGATCTTGCCGTTGCCGACGCTGATCGAGTCGCCGTCGACGGTCACGGTGCCGGGGAAGCGGCCATGCACGGAATCGAAGCGCAGCAGATGGGCGTTGGTCTCGACCGGGCCGAGATCGTTGATCCCGACCACTTCGATGTCGGTGCGGCCGGACTCGGCGATAGCGCGGAGCACATTGCGGCCGATGCGGCCAAACCCGTTGATCGCGACCCGAACTGCCATGCTTGCTTCTCCTCTAATAGCTGATGCCGGCCCCGCGGGTGGCTGCCCTCGGAGGTTTTTACGGCGGATCGCCCGGTTCGGCCGGGCGAGAACGGTCTATATGAGGCGTTAGGTAGTCCTTTTTGCCGGCAAGCTCAACCGTTACCCCAAGCGCTTCAGGGCAGCGTTAACCGCAGCCTCAGCGGTAATTCCAAAGTGCTTGAAAAGGTCCTTGGCCGGGGCGCTGGCGCCGAAACCGTGCATGCCCACGAATTCACCATCGGGCCCGATCACGGCATCCCAGCCCCAGCGCACCGCGGCCTCGATCGCGATCTTGACCGGGGCGTTGCCGATGATGGCCTTCTTGCGGTCCGCAGGCTGCGCCAGCAGCAGTTCCAGCGAGGGTACCGAGACCACCCGCGACGCGATGCCGCGCTCGGCGAGCTGTTTTTGGGCCGCCACCGCGATCTCGACCTCGGAGCCGGACGCGAACAGCGACACCTTCGCCTCGCCCTGGGCCGCGACCAGTTCGTAGCCGCCCTGCGCGCAGGGGTTGTCGGCGGGCGCATTGGTGCGGAGCTGCGGCAGGTTCTGGCGGGTCAGTGCCAGCACCGTCGGGCCGTCGACCCGGTTCAGCGCCAGTTCCCAGCACTCGGCGACCTCGATCGAATCGCAGGGCCGGAACACGCGCATGTTGGGCATGGCGCGCAGCGCTGAGAGGTGCTCAACCGGCTGATGGGTCGGGCCGTCCTCGCCGAGCCCGATCGAATCATGGGTCATCACATAGACCACGCCGGCGCCCATCAGCGCCGAGAGCCGCATCGCGCCGCGGGCATAGTCGGTGAACACCAGGAAGGTGGCGCCGTTCGGGGCAAAGCCGCCGTGCAGGAAGATGCCGTTCATGGCCGCGGCCATGCCGTGCTCGCGGATGCCGTAATGGATGAAGCGGCCCTTTGGCGTCTTGGCGGCAAAGGCGGTGGCCGACTTCGCCTTGTTGTTGTTGGAGCCGGTGAGGTCGGCCGAGCCCGCCAGAAACTCCATCGGCATCGCGGCGGCGATCACCTCGATCGCGGCTTCCGAGGATTTGCGGGTCGCAGCAGTCAGCGGCTTCTCCAGCAGCGCCTTCTTGTGCGCGCGCAGTTCTTTCGCCAGCGAGGCCGGCCGCTCGTGCCGCAGGCGGCGTTCGAATTCGGCGCGCTTGCGCGGGCCCAATTCTCCGAAACGCGCCTGCCATTCCCTGTGTTCGGCAGCACCGCGGCTGCCGGCGGCGCGCCAGGCCTTCAGCACGTCGTCGGGCACCGAAAAGGCTTCCTGCGAAATGCCGAGTTTTTCCTTGGCGGCCTTCAACTCGTCGGCGCCGAGCGCTTCGCCATGGGCTTTGGCGGTGCCGGCCTTGTTCGGCGCGCCATAGCCGATCGTGGTCTTGCAGGCGATCATCGAGGGCTTGTTGGACTTTTGGGCGCGCGCGATCGCGGCGGCAATCGCCTTGGGATCGTGGCCGTCGATCAGCTCGGCCGCCCAGCCGGCGGACTTGAAGCGCTTCACCTGGTCGACGGAATCGGCGAGCGAGATCGGGCCGTCGATCGAGATGCCGTTGTCGTCATAGAGCACGATCAGCTTGTTGAGCTTCCAGTGCCCGGCCATCGCGATCGCTTCCTGCGAGATGCCTTCCATCAGGTCGCCGTCGGAGGCGAGCACATAGGTGTGGTGGCCGACGATCTTCTTGCCGAATTCGGCGGCCAGCATCTTTTCCGCCAGCGCCATGCCGACCGAGGTTGCGATGCCCTGGCCGAGCGGGCCGGTGGTGGTTTCGATGCCCTTGGTGTGGAAGTTCTCCGGGTGGCCCGGCGTCAGCGATCCCAACTGCCGGAAATTCCTGATCTGGTCGAGCGTCATGTCGGCATTGCCGGTGAGATACAGCAGCGCATAGAGCAGCATCGAGCCGTGCCCGGCCGACAGCACAAAGCGGTCACGGTCCGGCCATTTCGGATCGGCAGCGTCGAATTTCAGGAACTGGGTGAACAGGACGGTCGCGATATCGGCGGCGCCCATCGGCAGGCCGGGATGGCCGGACTTGGCCTTCTCGACAGCGTCCATGGCAAGGCCACGAATCGCGTTGGCCATACGGTTATGATCGACCTGCGTCATGATGAATTTCCGCCTGAAATGAGATGCTTGGAGCGACCGGCAATTGACGCGCATGTCGCGGTTGATGGCCGAAAGGCAACGGGAAAGCCGGGGCTGGATAGCACCTCGGTTCCCCGAGTCCAAGGCAGTGAAACGCGCTGTGGACGGGAAAAGTTGCTTATCAGTGCATAGCTCAGAAGCGGCGTTGCGCGTGCGCCGCCGGGCACGTAAGGTTCTGCTCCTAAACGCTTGCCTGACCGAGTTTTTTGCTGTGCGGCAAGCCCACGAAAGTGCGCGTAGTCCGTCATGAACGACCGACCCGTCAATGGTTCCGCTGCCGCCGAGACTTCCTCCGTCGATCTCGAGATCGCGACGAGGCGACTGATGGCGGCGCTTGAAGCACTGGAGAGCGCGGTCGAGCGCCGGCGCGATGCCGACCGCGACGAGAACGAACTGGCGAGCCGGATTCAGGCGCTGGGTGCGGATCGCTCGCGGCTTGCCGATGAACTCGACGGCTCGCTGGTGAAGTCGCGCCGGCTCGAACGCACCAATCGCGAGATCGCGGAGCGGCTCGACTCAGCGATCGGCACCATCAAATCGGTGCTCGACGCCGGAGAGGCCTCATGAACCACATCAACGTCACCATCAATGGCCGGCAATACCGGATGGCCTGCGAGGACGGGCAGGAGATGCGGCTGCTCAAGCTCGCCGAGAGTATGGAATTGCGGGTGACGGAGCTGCGCGGAAAATTCGGCGAGATCGGCGATGCCCGCCTCACGGTGATGGCGGCGCTCACCGTGTGCGACGAACTGCTCGACGCGACCGCCCGCATCCGCATGCTTGAGGAGGAGCTGGAGGCGCAGCGCAACCAGCGCGTCGCGGTGACCGATCGCGCCAGGGCGACGCAGGTCGCGGTGACCAACGCGCTGAACGCAGCCGCCGACCGCATCGAAAAGACCGCGCAGGTCCTGAACCGCACCATCGGCGGCGGGGTAGCGATCGGGTGAAGGATGAACTGCGGCGCAGCGGGCGCGCTCACCTGGCGGCATCTGCCAACAAGCTGCGGGCGATGATCAGCTTCTGGATCTCACTCGTCCCGTCAAAGATTCGAAACGCGCGGACGTGACGATAAAGCCGCTCCACGACCTCTCCCTTTGTGACCCCCATGCCTCCGAAAATCTGGACCGCGTTGTCGATGATTCGATGCGCACTTTCCGTGGCGTAGAGCTTGGCCATTGACGATTCCTGGCCGCCTCTGCCCCCAAGGTCTGAATTCCATGCGGCGCGGTAGACCAGCAACGTGGCCGCATCCAGTTCCGTGGCCATTTCGGCAAGCTTCGCCTGGATCATCTGGTGTTCTGCAAGAGGTTTCTTGAAGGCCCTGCGCGACAGGCTGCGCCGGACCGCCTCATCGAGTGCGCGGCGCGCGAAACCGATCGCCGCCGCCCCAACCGTCGGCCGAAAAATCTCGAGCGAACGAAGGGCGATTTGCAAGCCCGCGTCGAGCCGGCCGATCAAACGGCTTGCCGGGACGCGACATTCTTCAAGGCGCCATGTGCCGACCGTATGCGGCGACATCACCTCGAGGCGCTTCTCGATAACAATGCCGCCATCGCCCGGCTCGACTGCGAAGGCCGCTATGTCACTTCTGCCCTTCCCGCGGTCCAGGCGCGAAATGACGATATAGAGATCGGCGAGCCCGCAGTTTGAAGTCCAGGTCTTTCGGCCGTTGATGACGAAGTGGCCACCCTCCTTGCGCGCAGACGTGGTGATCGCCTTGACGTCTGACCCGGCATCGGGTTCGGACAACGCGAAGGCGGGCAGGAGCGAGCCCGAAAAGTAACCGGGAAGATACTTTTGCTTCAGCTCCACTGAAGCTCCCAACATCAGGGGCAATGCGCCAAGCCATGGCTCCGACAGCGCCACATCTGCGATAGCTGAAGACTGGCCGCAGATTTCCCGTAGCAGGCATACGGCTCTAAGATCGAGCACCGCGCCTTGCCCGTCGGATGCGGAGGTCGATTGCAGCCAGCCATCGCGTCCCAACGCCTCAAAAATCAGGCGCGCCGCCCTTCCGTTACCGCCTTCATCAGCTTCATACGGTTTCAAGTTGACGGAGGCCCAATGCGCAAAGCGTGCGGCGAGATCGAAATGACGCGCTTCAAACAAGGGCCAACGCACATGCGGGGTAGCCAAGACAGTCGCCTCGATCTTTCGTGATCCGCCGATTATCCGGCGGAGCAAATGCGTGAGCTGCGAGACCGAAGCCTAGTGATGCCGCCGGGCAGCGACGCGATATGTTGAGGTGATATGGGCGCATGGTTCGCGCTCGCCGTCGGAGGTCAGCCAGCATTCGAGATAGTGCAGGCGAGCGCCGCGGCGCACGATCCGTGCCTCTGCGATCAGGTCTGAAGCTTTTGCCGGCCGCAGGAAGGTGATGTTGAAGGTTGCCATCACCGGGATGACGTCGGATCCCAGCGCCGCCAGCACGCAGCCATACATGGTGGTGTCGGCAAAACCCATGACCATCGGCCCTGATAAGACGCCGCCGCTGCCGTCTTGCCACAACTCGGTCCCCATGAACTCCTGCCTGTACGGAAGCCGGACGCGGATCGAATTGGACCAACGTTTTCCACGATCTCGCCGTGGTGATCGATCGGCGGGAGGTTTCGGATGATGGCCTGTTCCACCTGATCGGCATTCAGGCGCGGCTCAACGCAGTCCTCGCGTTCACGCATCGGCAACGATCTCCAAGGGTCTTTCGGAATTGCTTCTGACGTCCGGTTTTCCAAAGCTCAGGCTCCACGAATGCTTGTGCTCTGCGGAATAACAGTGTTATGTATGAGATACATTGTTACGGAAAGGGCGAGGAGTCAATGCCTGCTGTCGTGCCGATTTATCAAGAAACTCTCGACGTTCATCGCCGGCGGCTCATCGTCGAGGCAGCCCGTCGCGTGGTTGAGGCGGCTGGCCTGGAAGGCGCGTCGATCAGGGCGATCGCACAGGCGGCGGGCTGTACAACGGGCGCGATCTACCCGCTCTTTCGATCCAAGGAGGAAATATTCGCGGTCGTGCTGAGTGAGTCGCTAGCGGCGGTCACGCGGCAGGTGCGCGCCGCGATGGACGGCATCGCGGCTCCGGCCAAATCTCTTCGGCGCGGAACCCTTGCGATATATAAATACTACGACGCCCATCCCTCCGAGCTGACGCTTTCACTGGTTCTGTTCAGTGGCGACCGCGGGAAAAAATTCGGCTCCGGGTTGGATGAAGCCCTCAAGCGGCAACTGGACGAACTGCTCGCGTTGCTTGCGGAGCAAGTCCGCAAGGTCACCGCGAAGCCGTTCCTGCCGATGGTAAGGCTCGAAGCTACCGCGCTGATTACCTATCTGGTCGGGTTGCTTGTGCTCAAGCAGGGCCGGAAGATCGACGTGCTCGGAAACAATGCGTCGGTCCTGCTGGCGCACTATACCAAGAACATGGTTACGCGACTGGGCGGGGCAGTTTGAGGAGAAGAAGCTCCCCTCCGGGTGAGAGGGACGAGAAATGTGGCGGGTGACAACCCGCGGAGGACGACCGTTACCGCTGGCGGTTCGCCCTCTTCGTCGCTACATTACGCCCGGCGAAGCTGCGTTGCGCGTCAGGAGCCATTATCCCCGGGGCCTTATCGATCCTTTAGGGAACTGTCCCTGGCCGGGTCCGTGGACCCGGACATATGGTGCCCACCTACTTTCGTAGGGAACTCCGGGATCGAGTGCTTCAACGGCATCTGCGGCTTCGCACTTACTTTTGTCAGCCGTCATGCCCCGCGAAAGCGGGGCGATCCAGTATGCCGCAGCTTCCCGGTTTTAGCTCTCGCGTTTCCAAATACGGCATCGCCCGCACTCGCGGGTGACGACGTGAACAGACACCCGCAGAACCTTCCGCTGGATGTCAGCTTTGCCGACAGAGCGATCAAAACAGGAGCTTCGTGCTGCGGCTTTGGCCAAGCGCGAAGCGTTGAGCGACAAGCAGCGCGCCAAGTCGGCCCAGGCCCTGGCGAAGCGCGGCCTGCCCGTCGACATCGTCAGCGGCATGGTCGTCTCCGGATACTCGCCGATCCGCAACGAGATCGATCCCGCGCCGCTGATGCTGAAGCTCGCCGCACAGGGCGCGCGGCTGGCGCTGCCGGTCATCAATGCGCGCGGCAAATCGCTGACATTTCGCGCATGGTCTCCGACCGACAGGCTGATGATGGGGCCGCTCGGCATTCCCGAGCCGTCGCCGGCCGCGGCCGAACTCATTCCCGACGTCATGCTGGTGCCGCTCGCCGCATTCGATCGCCTCGGGCACCGGATCGGTTATGGCGCCGGCCATTACGACTACACGTTCGCGCACTTGCGCAAATCGAAAGCCGTCACCGGCATCGGGGTTGCGTTTGCGGTACAGGAAATCGAGGCGGTTCCGGCCTTGTCGCACGACGTGGCGCTGGATTATGTGCTAACCGAGCACGACACGTTCGACTTCCGGAGATCTTGAGTTTGCGTATCCTCTTCATCGGTGACGTCGTCGGAAAAACCGGCCGCACCGCCATCAACGAATATCTGCCCGGCATGATCAGGGACTGGTCGCTCGATCTCGTCATTATCAATGGCGAGAATTCGGCCGGCGGCTTTGGCATTACCGAGGCGATCTACCAGGAATTCCTCGACGCCGGGGCCGATGCGATCACGCTCGGCAATCACGCCTGGAACCAGAAAGAGGCGCTGGTCTTCATCGAGCGCGCGCCGCGCCTGATCCGTCCGCTGAATTTTCCCCGCCACACGCCGGGCCGCGGCGCCGCCCTGATCGACACCAAGAACGGCAAGCGCGCGCTCGTCATCAATGCCATGGGCCGCGTGTTCATGGAGCCGCTGAACGACCCCTTCAGCGCGGTCAACCGCGAGCTCGAGGCCTGCCCGCTGCGCGAGGCGGCCGATGCCATCGTGGTCGATTTTCACGGCGAGGCGACCAGCGAGAAGCAGGGCATGGGATTTTTCTGCGACGGCCGCGCCAGCCTCGTGGTCGGCACCCACACCCATGTGCCGACCGCCGATCACCAGATCCTCGCAGGCGGCACCGCCTATATGAGCGACGCCGGCATGACCGGCGATTACAATTCGATCATCGGCATGCAGAAGGAAGAGCCGATGCACCGGTTCACCACAGGCATTCCCTCCGCCCGGTTCGAACCGGCGCAAGGGGTTGCGACACTCAGCGGTGTCGCGGTCGAGACCGATGATGCAACCGGCTTTGCGACACGGATCGCGCCGGTGCGCCGCGGCGGAAGGCTGACGCCGGCAGTGCCGGATTTCTGGACCAGCTAGCGTTTATAGATTGGCTTGATGCGCTTTGACCGCATCTTCGTTCCATTCCAGTCCGACGCCGGGCACGTCGGGAATATGAAACAGGCCGTCGCGCATTTCATAAGGCTGCTGCAGGATCGGATCGGCCCAGTCCTGCCATTCCAGCCAGTGCGCGGTCTCCGTCACCCGCATCACATGCGCGGCGACCTCGGGATAGAGATGCGTCGACATCGGAATGCCGCCGGCTCCGGCGATGGCCGCCGCTCGCAGCCAGCCGGTCACGCCACCAATGCGCATGAAGTCGGGCATGACAAGATCGCATGCCTTGCGCTGCAACGCCTTGTAGAGATCGCGGGGACCGTAAAAATTCTCGCCGATCTGGATCGGTGTCTTGATCTCGGCGGCCAGTTGCACATAGCCGTCGAGATTGTCGTACACGATCGGCTCCTCGATCCAGGCCAGCCCCGCATCGTCGATCATGTGGCAGCGCTGCAGCGCATCAGCGAAATTCAGGCCCTGGTTGAAGTCGGCCATCAATTCCATATCTTCGCCGACAGCTCCCCTGATCGCTTCGAGCGCGGCCATGTCGTCGCGGGCGCGGTCGCGTCCGAGACGCAGTTTCAATCCTGAAAAACCTCCCTCATCGCGCAGTGCGATGGCGTCCGATGCGAGAATCTCCGGGGGCTGAAGCCATAATCCGTTGCTGTTATAGGCCTTCACCGGCCCGACCGAGCCGCCGAGCAGAACGCAAAGCGGTACGTTGCTCGCCTTTGCGAGAGCGTCCCAGGCCGCCATGTCGAGGCCGGAGACCGCGATCATGGATTGTCCCTCGTATCCGACGAAGTGCAGCGACTTGCGCGCCGCATCGTAAAGCTCAGATCGGCGCGACGCGGCGCCCCTTCAGCATTTCGCCGAAATCCTGCAGCGCCGGTATCAGATAGCGCATCGTCTTGATGGTGTAGGGCTCGAGATAGCTGCGCCCGACGATGCCTTCTTCCGTGAAGAGATCGATCAGGATCAACGGCCATTCGGGGATGGTGGCGATCCTGGCGACGACCGGACGCTTCAGCTTGAGCACGACGGCGCGTGCGCGGATCGATCTGAATGTAAGCGGGGCCAGTTGCATGGTCAGTCTCCCCGATGCGCCGCAGCGTCCGATCGCGGGTGCGCGACACTCTTGCAAGCGCCGGCAATTCTGTAAATGTACTCACCGGTATACTTATGAGACGGAGGGCGGCATGCGCAGACAAACGGCGGAAGTCCGCATCAGGATCGTGGATGCGGCCTACGAATCGTTCTGGCGGCTGGGCTTTCGGAGATCCAGCGTCGACGCCATCGCCGCTCGCGCCGGGCTGACCAAGCGCACGGTCTACGCTTATTTTCGCAGCAAGGATGACCTGCTTGCCGCGGTGCTGCAGCGCTATGAGGAATTGGCGGAGGAACGGCTCGAGCGGATCGGCGATCGCATGCCGGCCGATCGCGTCGGACTGATCGATTCCTATTTCGGCCAGTTGAGCGGATGGGCCAGCACGACGCCGCGCTGGTCGGGCTCGGGATTCACCCGGCTGGTGGTCGAACTTGCCGATCTTCCCGGTCATCCGGCGCGCGCGATCGCTCGCCGTGCCAAGGCGAAGAGCGAATCGTGGCTGGCCGGGCGGCTGACGGACGCGCGCGTGAAAAACGCGCGCGAGCGCGCCCGCGAGATCATGCTGTTGATGGAAGGCGCGATGGCGCTGACGCTGATCCATGGCGGACCGGGCTATATCGACGCCGCGGCCCGGGTAGCAAAGCAGTTGGTCAGGCAAAGGTAGAAGGCTGCATCGCCCTGTTCTGGACGAGCGAAGACGAGATATGAAACAGGTCAGCTGGACCGAAAGCCCATGCGGAATGCGCCCCAGTGGCGGCCGCGGATGAAGATCGGCGACGACACGTCCTTCATCAGGACGAAATTGCCGCCGCCCATGTCGCGGCGGTAGGTTTGCAGCAGGAATGGCTTTGTATTCGCCGCGACCTTCTTCACCGCGCGATCGCGGAACAGGCGGCGGTTACGGCAGTTGGCATTGTTCCAGACCGGATCTTTACCTTGCGGCAGCCGGTAGTTCGGATTGTGCGTCGGCAGATAGCCGCCTTTGGCCCAGGCCACGCAGAACACGATACGCGGATCGGATTTCTGAATCGGATCCTGGATCGGCGGCAGGATGCGATCGGTGAATTCGACATAGTCGGTGAGATACTGCTTGGGGTCCGTGCCGGGAATTTCGCGGTATTTTTCGTCCATCAGGCGGTCGAGGCTGATCTCGCCGCGCGCGATCGCGGCCTCGAACGCCTGCGGAAATCTGTTTTGCGGCATCGATCACGACACGGATCAATGGCGCATCCGAAGTTTCGACGCCGCTGTCGGCGATCAGCGCGATCAGCCCTTCGGATTGCTCCAGCAGTTTGGCGACGCGGCCGTCGGCCTGCTTCAGGTCGATCGAGGAAAGGTCCACGCCCTTGGCGAGATGGCCGAGTTCGTCGATCACCCGGTCGCAATGTTCGAGGTTGGACGTGGCCGCCTTCGCAACGTTGTCGATCTCCCGGCCGACCGACGTAAAGCCTTCCTGCACGCGGACGATGATGCCCTGGATCCGTTGCGCGCCTTCGCCGGCGCCTTTGGCGCGAAGCGAGGCGTCGCCGCTCTCGCCGATAAGGCTTGTGATCTGGCTGTCGAGACCCTTGACGGTATCGCCGATCAGCCGCGTGGCTTGCCGGGTCGATTCCGCCAGATTCTTCACTTCGCTGGCGACGACCGCAAAACCCCGGCCGGCCTCGCCGGCGCGGGCTGCCTCGATCGTCGCGTTCAGTGCCAGCAAATTGGTTTGCCGCGCGATCGCCTCGATCGATCCGGATACCTTTGCAACTTCCGCCAACGCCGCTCCGACCGAAGCCAGACGGCCTTCGATACGGCCAACCGCCTCGACCAGTTCGGCAATGTGCTTGACCGCGGTCTCGACCGCGGTGCGCGATTGGGTGATCTCGCTGACGGCGGCGGAAGTGGCCGTTTGCACCGCCTGCGAGGCACTGGCGATGCCGTGATTGGCCGATACCATCGTCTCGGCGGTCTTCTGCAGATGTGCAAACCGCTCGGACTGGCCGGAAACGCGACCGGCGACTTCCTGCAGATTGCCGGCGACGTCGGCGAGTTCGACGCCGAGGCCGCCGATGCGGTTGGAGAGCTGATCGACCAGCCGTTCGCTACTGGGCAGCGCGACTGACGTCAAAGCACGGTCTGGAGACGCCATCGGTCACAGCCTGTACGCGGTGCGGAACCCACCCCAGTGCCGGCCGCTTGACGCGGACCGGCACGTCGATCTCGCGCATCATCACGATTTTGCCGTTGCCCATGTCGCGGGCATAGGTCTGCACCAGATAGGCGCGCTGGTTGCGGCCGGCGGCAAGGCCGGCGGCATCGTTGAACATGCGGCGGTTGCGGCTGTTGGCGGTGTTGAAGGCGACATCGCCGGGACGCTGCGGATGCGAGTAGATCTTGTTATGAACCGGCAGATAGCCGTTGCGGTCGATCATGGCGGCGAACGCCATGCGAGAATCCTTCGCAAGGAAGGCTTCCTGGAACGGCGGCAGCGCGCGGTCGGCCCAATCGAGGATTTTGGTGCGGTATTGCACCGGGTTGCTGCCTGATATCTCGACATAGTTCTCGTCGAACATGTCTTCCATCGAGATCGCGCCGCTGGCGATGCCGCTCTCGAAGATCTTTGTCAGCGCGGCGCCGGCTTCCATGGCGCGGGTGACGAAGTTCGGTGTTCTCGTCCTGGATCGACCACAGCTTGTCTTCGAGCTTCTCGCTCAAGGCCGCATCCGGCCGCTCGAACTGCGCCTGCGTGCCGGCCTTCGAGTGTTCGCCGATGCGAATCCGGCACGGCGCCGACATCCTGCAGCGTCGCGCTGAGGCTTTCGTTCTGCCGCAGCCGCTCGACGTCCGGCCCGCTGATCAAAATGCCTTGCATCGAGATTTCATAGACCGGTGCAGTCATCACGCCGCGCGGGGTCTGGATATCGATCTTGAGGCTGCAGGGCAGCCGTTCGTCCTTGCGCCGCTCCGCGCTTTCGCCCCGCCGCAGCAGCACCGCGCAACGCGACTTCAGCTTTTGCGCAAACATCGTGACCGGCCTGGCCGGCCTTGGCGACGCTTTCGCCGTGGGTTTCGGCTTCCTTGGTGGCGCTGTCGATTTCGACGGCGCTGTCGCCGACCGAAGCGATGAAGCTGGAAGCGGACGCGGCATTCTGCCGACATCTCGCTGGTGGTCTTGTTCTGCTCGGCCACCGCGCCGTTGACGGTATCGAACACGGGGCGGATCGCCTCGATCGCCTGCGAGATGCGGTGCACGGCATCGACCGAGCCGGCGGCGTCGCGCTGCAGTGCCTCGATCTTCTTGCTGATTTCTTCCGTCGCCTGCTGGGTCTGCACCGCGAGCGCCTTCACTTCGGTGGCGACCACGGCGAAAGCCGCGGCCGGCCTCGCCGGCGCGGGCGGCCTCGATGGTGGAATTGAGCGCCAGCAGCGTGGTCTGGCGTGCGATCTGCGCGATCAAATTGACGACGTTGCCGATCGCGGCGGAGGATTCCCGCAGCCGGTCGACATTGGCGCTGGCTTCACGGGCCGCCGCGCTGGCCTGGTCGGCGAGCTTGCCGGCGTCGCGCACCTGCGCGCCGATGCCCTCGGCCGAATGGGTGAATTTGTCGGCGGCCTGCGAGAAGGTGGTGGCGGTGTCCTGCGCCTCGCTGGTGCGGCCGGTCAGCGCGTCGGTGCGCCGGCGGATGGTGGAAAGCGTGGCTGCGGTCGCGTCCGCGCCGCCGGCAACGGAATTGGCCGCCTTCTCGAGCTGGCGGATCATGGCGCCGAGTTCGAGGTCCAGCAGTTCCAGGATTTCCTTGGCCGAATCGCCCTCCGCCGCGGCCGGCGTATCCGCCAGGGCCGCAGGGGCGGGGGCGCTGACGGCAGGCGCGGCCGGTTCCGGCTGCCGCTTTCGAAATAGGCCGAATGCCATGGCTCTCTCTTGCCGGTTGAAAATTTCGCGGGATCATCTCATCCGGGCATGAAGTCATGGTTAACAACTGCCTCATATTCCCGGCAGGCGCAGCTACGCAAGTACCCAGAACGACCCCTAAATCTTTGATTTCGGCCGTTTGACGGCCTATAACGCCGCGCTTCCCACCCTCATTTCCGGACGATTCTCGAAGAGACCCCGCATGGCCGGCCATTCCCAATTCAAGAACATCATGCACCGCAAGGGGCGTCAGGACGCCCAGAAGTCGAAGCTGTTCGGCAAGCTGGCGCGGGAAATCACGGTGGCCGCCAAGATGGGTCAGCCGGATCCCGCGATGAATGCCCGGCTGCGCGCCGCGATCATCTCTGCCCGCCAGGAGAACATGTCGAAGGACTCGATCGAACGCGCGGTGAAGAAGGCGAGCGGCGGCGAGAGCGAGAATTATGACGAGATCCGCTACGAGGGCTATGGCCCGGGCGGCGTCGCCGTCATCGTCGAGGCGCTGACCGACAACCGCAACCGCGCCGCCTCCGATATCCGCTCCTACTTCACCAAATCCGGCGGCAACCTCGGCGAAACCGGTTCGGTCGCCTTCATGTTCGATCGCACCGGCATCATCGAATATGACCACAGCAAAGCCTCTGACGATGCGATGCTGGACGCGGCGATCGAGGCCGGCGCCGACGACGTCGTCTCCAGCGAGAGCGGCCACGAGATCTACGCCTCGCAGGAGACCTTTCGCGAGGTCGCAAAGGCGCTGGAAGGCAAATTCGGCGAAGCCCGCAAGGCGGCGCTGACCTGGAAGCCGCAGAACACGGTCGCGGTCGACGACGAGACCGGCGAAAAGCTGTTGAAGCTGATCGACCTCTTGAACGAGCACGACGACGTGCAAAACGTCTACGCCAATTTTGAGGTGTCGGACGCGCTGGTTGCGAAGATGGGCGGGTAGCTGCCGTCATTGCGAGGAGCGAAGCGACGAAGCAATCCAGCTTTCTTGTTGCGGCGGAGGAGCTGGATTGCTTCGCTTCGCTCGCAATGACGGGAAAGCGGGGTATTCCGCTCTTGTTTATGTTTCGTTCACGCCGCTGTGGCGGTATCACTACGCCATGACGCCGCCACCGATTCGCCAACCCGTCCGTATCCTCGGCATCGACCCGGGCCTGCGCCGCACCGGCTGGGGCATCATCGAGACCGAGGGCAACCGGCTGATCTTTGTCGGCTGCGGCTCGGTCGAGCCGCCGGACGATCTGCCGCTGGCAAGCCGGCTGCTCGCCATCCATGAGGGGCTTGCCGCCGTGCTCGGCGATTTCAGGCCGATGGAGGCCGCGGTCGAGCAGACTTTTGTCAACAAGGACGGCGTCGCCACGCTAAAACTCGGCCAGGCGCGCGGCGTTGCCATGCTGGCGCCCGCGATGTTCGGCATATCGGTTGCCGAATACGCGCCCAACCAGGTGAAGAAGACCGTGGTCGGCGCGGGACACGCCGACAAGAACCAGATCGCGGTGATGCTGAAAATCCTGCTGCCCAAGGCCGATCCGAAATCGCCCGACGCCGCGGACGCGCTTGCGATCGCGATCACGCACGCGCATCACCGCCAGAGCGCGGAGCTGCGGCTGAGGATGGCCGGCGCATGATCGGCAAACTGAAAGGCCTGATCGATTCCTACGGCGAGGATTATGTGATCCTCGACGTCGGCGGCGTCGGCTATCAGGTGCATTGCTCCGCGCGCACGCTGCAGGCGCTGCCGGCGCCGGGCGAAGCCGCGGTGCTGTCGATCGAAACCTATGTGCGCGAGGACCAGATCAAACTGTTCGGTTTTCGCAGCGATGTCGAGCGCGAATGGTTCCGCCTGCTGCAGACCGTGCAGGGCGTCGGCGCAAAGGTCGCGCTCGCCGTGCTCGGCACCTTGCCGCCGGCGGAACTCGCGAACGCCATCGCGCTGCGCGACAAGGCCGCGGTCTCGCGCACGCCGGGCGTCGGCCCGAAGGTCGCCGAGCGCATCGTCACCGAATTGAAGGACAAGGTGCCGGCCTTTGCCAATGTCGATCCGGCGCTGGTGCATCTGTCCGGCGCGCTCGACGATCATCGCGCGCCGCGCCCGGTCACGGATGCGATCTCCGCGCTGGTCAATCTCGGCTACGGCCAGCCGCAGGCGGCGGCCGCGATCGCCGCGGCCTCGCGCAGTGCGGGTGAGAAGGCGGAGACGGCGCAACTGATCCGGCTGGGTCTGAAGGAACTGGCGAAGTGAACCCGCCCTCCCGCATCGTCACGCCGGAGCGCCGCAGCGACGATGTCGGCGACACCGCGCTGCGCCCGCAACTGCTGTCCGAATTCGTCGGCCAGGCGCAGGCGCGCGCCAACCTGTCCATCTTCATCGAAGCCGCGCGCAAGCGTAACGAGGCGCTGGACCACGTGCTGTTTGTCGGCCCCCCGGGGCTTGGCAAGACCACGCTGGCGCAGATCGTCGCGCGCGAGCTCGGCGTCGGCTTTCGCGCCACGTCCGGCCCCGTCATCGCCAAGGCCGGCGATCTCGCCGCGCTGCTCACCAATCTCGAAGAGCGCGACGTGCTGTTCATCGACGAAATCCATCGCCTCAGCCCGGCGGTGGAAGAGGTGCTCTATCCCGCGATGGAGGATTTTCAACTCGACCTCATCATCGGCGAGGGACCGGCAGCGCGCTCGGTCAAGATCGAGCTGGCCAAATTCACGCTTGTCGGCGCCACCACGCGCGCTGGCCTCCTGACCAATCCGCTGCGCGACCGCTTTGGCATTCCGGTGCGGCTGAATTTCTACACCGAGGAAGAGCTCGAAAAGATCGTCACCCGCGGCGCCCGCGTGCTGAAGATCGGCATGACGCCCGACGGCGCCAACGAGATCGCCCGCCGCGCCCGCGGCACGCCGCGCATCGCCGGCCGGCTGTTGCGCCGCGTGCGGGACTTTGCGTCCGCGGCGAACGCCGACTCCATCGATCGCGCGATCGCCGACAATGCGCTCAGCGCGCTGGAGGTCGATGCCGCCGGCCTCGATGCCATGGACCGGCGCTACCTCACCACCATCGCCATGAACTACGGCGGCGGCCCGGTCGGCGTCGAGACCATGGCGGCCGCACTGTCCGAGCCGCGCGACGCCATCGAGGACATCATCGAGCCGTTTCTGATCCAGTGCGGCTATCTGCAGCGCACCCCGCGCGGGCGGCTGTTGACCTCGCACGCCTTCCGCCACCTTGGCTTGGCCGAGCCCGCGCGCGATCCGGCGCAGTTCGGGCTGTTCGGTAACGGCGACAGCGACGACTGACGGCTTCGAACCAGATCATCCCAACCACGCACTAATGGCAGACGTGCCGGCCTGAAGGCCGGCGTTTTTCCGTGGGAGTTGCAGGCGATGGGTTCGATGAAAGAGGCGAAGGCGCTGGAGACGATCGTGGCGGCGCCCGAGCTTGCCACGCCCGAGGAAACAGAAGCGTTCCTCAACGCCATGCCGATCGGCGAGCTCGCATCGCTGTGGTGCGTCGTGCAATGCCTGAGCCGGCGCGATCAGACCGGCGGTGCGTGGGCTGCAATCATGCATTTCGACCGCCTGCCGCATGATACGCCGGACCGCGCGCTCGATCTTGCGCTCGAAGTCCTGCGCAGCGAATCCGACAAGCTCACCGTCATGCAGCTCAACGACAAGTTCATGCTGTCGCTGATCTATGCGAATGGCGACGCGGTGATGGAGCGGATCGAGCGCGAGGCAAAAGACAACGCAAAACTTCGCTGGCTGCTCGGCGGAATCAATTTTGGTCCCGATGAGCCGTTCACGCAGCGGATCGCGCGAATTGCCGACGCGGAAAGCTGGGAGGCCGACCATCTGGCGCGCAAGACGCCAACGCATCCGCTCGAATGCGAAACCATGTCCGTGCCCGAACTGGCGGAGGCCTGGGTCGAGCAATATTCGAAATCCGATCGCGATCGCGACGACAATTTCTTTGCGATGATGGACTATGAGCGTGACCTGCGCGAGGAGGATCCCGACAAGGCGATCGATCTGATCGTCGAAATCCTCAAGATCGAAACCAATCCGGTGCTGCTGTCGTTGCTGGCCGCCGGCGCGCTGGAAGACGTCATCAGCATGGAGACCATCGACCGCATCGAGCGCGAAGCTGCAACCGACAAGCGTTTTCACGATCTGCTCGGCGGAGTGTGGTACTATCGTGCGAGCGACGAACTGAAGGCTCGGCTGGATACCATCGTCGCCGGCAACAGATGGTAAACGGCGAAAGCCTGCTGACAAACTGCACAAACGCACCCGAATTCGGCTGCAATGCCCGGCCACGATGCGGCTGCATCACGGTTAACCCAAATGATTACGCGACGTCATTTTCTTAAATTGTCCGCCGGCCTCGGCGCGCTCGGCGTTTCCAGCACGGCCTATGGTTTTGGCGAGCCGCTGCTGCGGCTCCGCGTCGCGCGTTATGATCTTTCGCCGCCGCAATGGCCGGCCGGCCTGAAGTTGAAGATTGCCGCCATCGCCGATCTTCACGCCTGCGATCCCTGGATGTCGCTGGAGCGCATCGAGCGCATCGTCGAACGCACCAATGCGCTCAAGCCGGATCATCGTCGTCATGCTCGGCGACTATGTCGCCGGGCATCGCAAGGTGACGCGCTTCATCCCGGCCAACGAATGGGCCGCGGTGCTGGCCGGATTGAAGGCGCCGCTCGGCGTGCATGCGGTGCTCGGCAATCATGACTGGTGGGATGACAAGGACGTGCAGCGGGCAGGGCAAGGACTGCCGGTTGCGGGCCGCGCGCTGCAGGCTGCCGGCATTCCCGTGTACGAAAACGACGCCAAACGCCTGAGCAAGGACGGCCACCCGTTCTGGATCGCCGGGCTTGGCGATCAGCTCGCCTACATGCCGATGCGCCGCTTCCGGCCGGGGCGCCGGATGGGTGTCGACGATCTCGGTGCGACGCTCGCGAAAGTCACCGACAACGCCCCGGTCGTTCTGATGGCGCATGAGCCCGACATCGCCAAACGCGTGCCTTCGCGCGTTGCGCTGCAATTGTCCGGACATACCCATGGCGGCCAGGTGCGCCTGCTCGGCTGGTCACCGATTTCGCCCTCCGGTCGGAAACTGGCCTATGGCCATATCCGAATGAATTGCGACCTCATCGTCTCTGGCGGGCTGGGCTGCAGCATCATGCCGTTCCGCATCGGCGTGCCCCCCGAGATCGTGCTGGTGACGCTGGGCGGGACCGCTCCCGCGGTAGCTTAGCGCGACGGCCAAGCTTGCGCAGCAAGCGGATTTGCGCAAAACGATTGCTTTCAGGGCAATCGAGGCGTGCCAGGTGAATTTGAATCTTTCCGATCTTGACGGCGATATCCGCGACGGCCGCCATCACATGCAGATCCGCGTCTATTACGAGGACACGGATTTTTCCGGCATCGTCTATCACGCCAATTACCTGCGCTTCATGGAGCGCGGGCGCACCAACCATCTCCGCCTGATGGGCGCCGAGCAGCATGCGCTGTTCGAGCAGGCGCAGGTGGAGACGCCGGGCTTTGCCTTTGTGGTGCGCTCGATGCACATCGACTATCTGCGGCCCGCGCGCATGGACGACGTGCTCGACATCGTGACCTGGCCGGTCGCCGTGAAGGGCGCCTCGATCACGCTGGCGCAGGAAGTCCGCCGCGGCGATGCCGTGCTGGTGAAGGCCGAGGTGCGCGTCGCCTTCATCTGCGATGGCAAGGCGCAGCCGATCCCGAAATCGCTGCGCGCGCTGATGAAGGCGGATCTCTGATCGGCGCTTGACTCTCTGTACCGATCGGTACAATCTCGCCTGCATTCAAGAGCAGGAGAGGTACCGATGTCGCGTCCGCCGTTTCCCCCGTTCACACGCGAAACCGCCGCCCAGAAGGCGCGCATGGCGGAGGACGCCTGGAATTCCCGCGATCCTGAGCGGGTGGCGCTGGCCTATACGGAAGACAGCGTGTGGCGCAATCGTTCGGAGTTTTTTCGGGGCCGGCCGGCGATCGTCGCGTTCCTGACCCGCAAATGGGCGAGGGAGCATGAGTATCGCCTGATCAAGGATCTCTGGGCGTTCGATCAAAACCGCATCGCGGTGCGCTTTCAGTACGAATGGCACGACGATGCCGGGCAGTGGCACCGGTCCTACGGCAACGAGCAGTGGGAGTTCGACGAGCACGGCCTGATGCGCCGGCGCGAGGCCAGCATCAACGATCATCCGATTGCCGAGGCCAGATCGGCGTTTCCGCTGGGCCGCGCCGGGGCCGCGGCCGGCCGATGTCGCCGGCCTTGGCGAAAATCCGTTCTGACGGGGCGATGGCAAAGCCCGCGCGCGCCGATCTTCTGCCGCTGCTCGCAGAAGTGTTTCGCGCGCACGGCTATGAAGGCGCGACGCTGGCGCTGATCGGCCAGGCCACCGGCCTCGGCAAGGGCAGCCTTTATCACTTCTTTCCCGGCGGCAAGGCGCAGATGGCCGCCGAGGTGCTGGCGGAGATCGACAACTGGTTCGAGACCAATATCTTTGTGCCGCTGCGCAAGGCTGACGATCCCGCGCGCGCCGTTGCCGCAATGGTCGGGGCCGTCGACAACTACTTCCGCTCCGGCCATCGCGTGTGCCTGGTCGGCGTGATCGCGCTGGGGGCGTCTCGCGACATGTTCGCAGTCGAGGTGCGCGACTATTTCAGCCGGTGGAACGACGCGCTGGCACGCGTGCTCGCCCGTTCCGGCCTGAGCGCGCGGGCGGCGCGGCGGCGATCGACCGATGCGCTGCTCAGCATTCAGGGCGCGCTGGTGTTGGCGCGGGCGCTGGACGACCCCAAGGTTTTTGGACAGGCGATGGTCGACGTTACGGCCCGGCTGCTGGCAAAGCCGGACTGACGCCTGCGTCATTGCCGATGTCAGTCCGGATGCTGCGCAGCGTCCCACAGGGCGTGCAGATCAACTCCTGCAGATGCGGTTAGCGTTACAACGGTTCGATCCCTGATCCGCCGTCGCAATGCGTCCTTCTGGTCCGGATCGACGCGCAGCCTTGCGTCGGCATAAAGGACGTGCAGTTGCGACCGCGACAGGACAATTCCGCCGCAAGCAGACGATCCAGCCGTAGGCTCGCCGGAAGCGGGGCAACCAGCTCGATTTCCAGTTTGGCTGGATTCCCGCCGCCGTTGCTGATGACCTTTCTGGAAACATCGGCGTCCGGAAACTCATCGACGCGCTGCGCTTGGCGCCGCAAGGCTGCGACGTCGAATTCCAGCACGCGTATCCATTCCCTGTCGTTGGATTGCATGGCTTCGAGAACGGCCCGATCGATACTGCGGACATTCTGGCGCTCGAAGATCGACCGGTTCCAGGTTTTTTCGCAGGCCAGGCACCGGTAGATCAGCCAGGCATCCAGTTTTTTGCCGTTGGCATTCAGCCTTGTCTTGCCGCTGGATTCGAAGGGTTTTGGGCCGCCGCAGCCGCTACATGCTATCCAGGGTTGGGGGGCTCGTTGCGGGATGATGGTCCATTGGACCCGTAGAACATTGCACATGCCGTCTCGGTCTTCCGTTAGGAAGTTCACCAAGATGGCGGCAGGAGAAACCCATCACGGGTTACGGTTTGGCGGTGTTTTCGGACGAAGAGCTGAGACAGCAATCCGTCATGGCACATTTCCAACAATGCCAGACCGGTCTCAGCCACCACCCAATGAACGCAAATGCATACACGGATAGCGTCACGCTATCCTGCCGTATGCGGGTGAAATTGGGGTGAGACCGGAATTTACGATGGCAAAGTGGAAACCTCAGCGCGGCAATGTCCTTCGCCCGCAGCCATAGCAACCATCGTTGAGGTTGTGAAGCGGCAAGAGCCGCTGAAAACACGATGATTGCGAATGGCGACGCGGCTGCTTCGGGCGTTCCCGGACGCAGCGCAGCGCGAAAGCGGTGCGCTGCTGATCCGGGGTCCACCTTTCGCCGCGGCGTGGGTCCCGGCTCTGCGGAGCAGCGTTTCACGCCGCACCGCGTCCGGGACACGAGTTGAGTTACGCCGCCGCCTTGTGGCGGGCGATTTCGGCCTGGTACAGCGCGAACTCTTCAGCCAGCGCTTTCGCAACGCTCGGCCGTTTCTTCATCCGCTCCAGATAAGCCTTTACCGCCGGATATTTCGAAAAGTCGATCATCGGGGTGGCGATGCTCCAGTTCAGCACGGTGGTGAGATAGGCGTCCGCCACGCTGAAATGGTCGAGCAGGAATTCGCGGCCTTCGAGATATTTGTCGAGGTAGTCGAGCCGCGACAGATATTTTTCCAGCACATAGGCTTTCACCTCCGCCGGCGTAGTTTTGCCGAGCAGCGGCGTGAACAGGCTCTTGTGCAGTTCGGTGCCGATGAAGCACAGCCATTGCTGCAGCTTGCTGCGCTCGATACCCGGCTTGGCGCCGATGCCGGAGTCGGACAGCCGTTCGGCGACGTGCTGCAGGATGGCGGCGTTTTCGGTCAGCACGGCGCCGTCGTCGGTGCGGACCACCGGGACGTAGCCCAGCGGATTGACGGCATAGAAATCCGAATTGTCCTTCAAGACCTTTTTGGTCTTGGGATCGACCTCGATGAAGTTGGCCTGATGGCCGGCTTCATAGAGCGCGATCCTTGTTGCCATCGAGCAGGCAAGCGGCGAGAAATAAAGGTCCATGGGAATCTCCTTGGGCAGTGGGTTTGGTCGGTCTTTCCTGGGTCGGACAAGCGCGCTTGATTTATGTACCGTTCCGCATAATTATGTGGGCGTCAAGGATTATTTTGCGAAATGGTACAAAAAAGAAATCCACCGCCCCCGCGCGCCCGGCCGAAGAAGCCGCTGCCAGCTGCCGCCATCGCGGCGCCGAAACGTCGCGGCCGCCCGCGCTCCTATGAGCCCGAGGTGGCGCTGGCGCGTGCGCTCGACGTGTTCTGGAAAGAGGGGTTTGCGGCGACTTCGCTCGACGATCTCTCTGCGGCCACCGGCATGAACCGGCCGAGCCTCTATGGCGCATTCGGCGACAAGCGCGAGCTCTACATCAAGAGTTACGAGAGCTACCGCGACCGCGCCCGGCAGCGCATGGGGGATGCGTTCGCCATGGATCTGCCGATGCGTGAAATGCTGGAGCGGATCTATGCGATCGCGCTCGATATGTATCTGTCGGGCAAGGACGGCCCTCGCGGCTGCTTCACCGTGATGACGGCCACGTCGGAAGCGGTGTTCGACCCTTCCATCCGCTCCCTGGTGATATCAGGGCTTGTCGCAACGGACCACTTCTTCGCGCGCATCTTCAAGCGGGCGCAGGAGCGCGGTGAGCTTGCTGCCTCGGCCAGGCCGGACGTGCTGGGACTGCTGGCGTCCGGTACCCTCCACACCATCGCGGTCCGCGCCCGCGCCCAGGTGCCGCGCGCGGAACTCGAGGCCATCGTCAATGGCGCGCTCGACGTGATGTGCGGGCCAAAGAAATAATTGAGGCGAAAATCGGGAAGGAAACGCCGGCAGTGCCACGCTGGCGCTCCCGGCGTCCGGAGCGTATAATTACAGGACACTCGTCGGTAACGCAGATGGCCATTTTCGTACGCGGTTTATGTTTCGCCCTCGTCTTGACGGCGCTCTGTCTGGGCGGGCGAACCGCCCATGCCCAGGCGACCGCTGTGCCATATTCGATGGCGAATTCGCCTATCGGCTTCGGTGGCAGTCTCGACGGCGATCAGAACACCGATGGCGACGGTACGGGCTTTAGCGGCGGCACCTCGCGCTATAATTTTCCGAACGGCTGGTTTATCGGTGGCGGACGCCGTGACATGGCTTTCGGCATGAATGGCATCAATCAGGCCACAGCGTTCGGCGCCTTGGGCTCGCTCTCCTACGAAGGCGTGAAATTCGGTTACGACTTCAAGAACGCGCCGCTGTCGGTCTATGGCGGTCTCAACACGTTCAAATACAATGTCAGTCCCGGAGCCAGCAGCCCGTTTGCGGCCTTCGAATCCACATCCGGCACGGTGCCCGGCTATACCGCACAGGCCGGCGTCGAAATCCGGCCGACGTCGAATCTCAGCCTGTCACTCGGGGTCGGCTACACCGACCTGTCCCAGAACCGCGTCGACAGCGATATCAGGTCGCCCCTGCTGCCCGGCGCCACGCCGCTTGCCATCGGCGGCCGCCGCTAACCTCTCGGACTCTCTCCGTCGTCCCTGCGAAAGCAGGGACCCATACGCCGCGGCCCTGGAAAGAGGCACACGGGTAGACACTTCCTAAACAACCACTCCCTGTGGTTATGGGTCCCTGCTTTCGCAGGGACGACGCTAAATTTGCTCACATCCTGTCGGCTCGACGCCTCCTCATTCGTCATTCTGCCTCAGGAGCCAATTCGAGGAGTTTTGCAAATGGCCGACCCCGTGCAGATCGTCACCCCGCATCTCGTCGTCAGCAACGCCAACGCGGCGATCGATTTCTACAAGCAGGCGCTCGGCGCCACCGAAGTGATCCGGATGCCGGCGCAGGACGGCAAGCGGCTGATGCATTCGGAAATCAAAATTGGCGGCGCGCGGATCTTCGTGATGGATGATTTCCCCGAACACCGCGGCTCTCACGGCGTCGATGCGGTATTCCCGCCCGACCAGATCAAGGGCACTTCCGTCACCATGCATCTCGAAGTCGAGAATTGCGACGCGGCGATCAAGCGTGCGAGAGATGCCGGCGCGACCGTGACGCTGGAGCCGTGGGATTCATTCTGGGGCGCGCGCTACGCCCGCATCATGGACCCCTTTGGTCATTCCTGGAGCTTTGCGCATACGCTGCCCGCGAAGGCATGATCGAACGGATCCGTCAGTCTGAATAGCAGGTGAACGCGCCGCCGCTGCGTGGCTTGCCGCTGCGTCATATGGCGCGCACGCAGGATGTGAACCGCCTCCCGGGACCCGGCGTCCACTTTCGCGGTGGATCGACAAAGTCCAACGGAGAAAGTCCATGAAGATCTCTAAAATGTTCGGTGCAGCCATCATCCTCGGCTCCACCTTCGTTCTCTCAAGCATTGCGCAGGCCGCCTGCCCGGCGGGCGGTTGTCCCAAAGGCTATGCCTGCGCCGGCAATCCGATCTGGTCGACCTGCGTGAAAGTGGAAAAGAAGAAGATCAACAGCTCGAGCAATGCCAGCCCGGTCGTGCTCGGATACGTCCTCTGATCTCGCCCGTAAGCTCTCCCGGAATAAATCCGTTTCTGCTTACGCAATCCCGCGAGGGCCGCGACAGTTTGATCAGCTTGCCAGGTGAGCTGTCGCGGTGCCTTCCCGGTTTGCGTCGCTGAAGACGGGCGTGCGGGTCACGACCTAATACCCCCGCTTGCGATCCACCACATTCTCCAGCGATCCACCGGCCTCAAACCGCTCGATCTGCCGCGCCACATATTTCGAGATTTCGTCGGGATCGGTATCGGCGGCGTTGTGCGGCGTCAGCACCACTTTTGGATGGGTCCAGAACCGGCTGTCCGGCGGCAAGGGCTCCGCCTCAAAGACATCGAGCGAGGCGGCGCCCAGCGTACCGTCGTCGAGGCATTGCAGGATGTCGGCCTCGTTCTGCAATCCGCCGCGGCCGGCATTGATCAATACCGGCGCGCCCAGCGGACCGCTCCGGTTCAATTTTGCGAACACGCCGCGATTGAGGATGTGCCGCGTCTGGTCCGTGAGCGGCAGCAGGCAGACCAGGATATCGGTCTGGCGCAGGAATGCGTCGAACTGCCCCGCGCCGTGAAAACAAGTGACGCCGTCGATCTGCTTGGGCGAGCTGCTCCAGCCCGCCACGCGAAAACCGATTCGGCGCAGCACATCCGCCGCATGCGCGCCCAGTGTGCCCAGCCCCATGATGCCGACCGTAACAGCGCCGGCCGCCGACTGGAATTTCGGTTGCCACCGTTTTTCGCGCTGGCTGTCGCGCAAGTATGGCTCCTGCCGGTGATGCATCAGCACATGCAACACGACATATTCGGTCATCCGCTCGGTGAGATCGGCGACCGCCACGCGCACCAGCGGCACCTCGGGCAGGGATGTGTCCGCCATCAGCGCGTCGACACCGGCGCCGAGATTGAAGATGACGCGCAGGTTCGCAAAAGTCGCGAGGTCGCCCGGTTTCGGTTTCCATACCGCAGCGTAGTGCACCTCGGCCGGATCCAGCGCCTTATCCGGCAGCAGGATCACGCGCCGGTCGCGGCAGACCTCGTCAAACCGGCCTTTCCAGCGCCGGGGCGACCAGTTTTCGGTCCCGCCATGGACCAGAATGGCGAGCGCGCCTTTTGTCATTTTTGGGAACCCCTGACGTCGTGTGAGCCTGATCACATAACAGAAAAAGCCGTTCGCGTAGTCTCCTTCCATCAAACAAGGGAGACTTCACATGCGCAAATTGATCCTGATTTCCGCCCTGCTGGCGGCTTCCACCAGTTTCGCTCTGGCTGGCGAATCCCGCAGCCTCAGCCTGGCCAGCACCGCAGTGACCGAACCGGCAAAGCCGATCGCCCAGGTCTCGATGCAGCTGGCCCAGGCGGCCACCGCTCCGACCGAGACCGCGGCTCCGGCCCCGTTGCCCGCTGCGACGACCGCGACCACCACCGAGCCCAAGGCTGACACCAGGACCACCGAAACCAAGCCGGCGAAGACCGCGAAGAAGGTCCGTCGCGAAGGCGACGAAGCCAAGGCCCGCCGTATCGCCGCCAAGTATGGCGTCTACTGGTAAGCCACACGCCTATTGCATTGAAGTTCCCGGGAGCGGAAGAAATCCAAAATTTCTTCCGCTCTTCAGTCGGCACCGGGCATACTCGTTCGTCCTAGAGACAACGGAGATGCCTTTCGAATGCTGTACGCCATCCTTTGCTATAACGACGAAGATGCGGTGGGATCCTGGACCAAGGAACAGGACGCCGTTGTCATGCAGAAACTTCGCGTCGTGCAGGACAAACTGCAGCAGCAGGGCCGGCTCGGCCCGGTCGCGCGGTTGCTGCCGACCACGGCGGCGACGACGCTGCGCAAGGACGATCCGCCTTTGGTGCTGGATGGCCCGTTCACCGAGACCAAGGAACAACTGCTCGGCTTCTATGTCGTCGATTGCAAGAACCTCGATGAGGCGCTCGACGTCGCGCGCGATCTCGGCAAGGCCAATCCCGGCGGCGCTTATGAGATCCGCCCGGTTGGCAGCTTCGTGCCCGGAAGCGTGCCGGCATGACCGATACCGCCTGGATCGAGAACGCGCTGACCTCGGCGCGCCCCCAGGCGGTCGGTGCGCTGCTGCGTTACTTCCGCAATCTCGATACCGCCGAGGAGGCCTACCAGAACGCCTGCCTGCGCGCGCTGAAGACGTGGCCGGAGAATGGCCCGCCGCGTGACGCCGCGGCGTGGCTGATCATGGTCGGGCGCAACGTCGCGATCGATGAGGTGCGGCGCCATCGTAAGCAAGAATCATTGCCCGAAGAGCAGGCGATCTCCGATCTCGATGACGCCGAGGATGCGCTGGCCGAACGGCTCGACGGCTCGCACTACCGCGACGACATTCTTCGCCTGTTGTTCATCTGCTGTCATCCGGACCTGCCGGCGACACAGCAGATCGCGCTGGCGCTGCGCATCGTCTCCGGCCTCACCGTCAAACAGATCGCGCGCGCCTTCCTGGTCAGCGAAGCCGCGATGGAGCAGCGCATCACCCGTGCGAAAGCGCGCGTGGCCGAAGCAAAGGTGCCGTTCGAAACCCCGGGCGCGGTGGAACGCTCCGAGCGGCTGGTGTCGGTCGCAGCGATGATCTATCTGATCTTCAACGAAGGCTATTCCGCCAGCGGCGATACCGCCGAGATCCGCGCGCCCCTGTGCGAAGAGGCGATCCGTCTGGCGCGGCTGCTGCTGCGGCTGTTCCAGAGCGAGCCCGAAATCATGGGCCTGACGGCGCTGCTGTTGCTGCAGCATGCGCGCGCTGCGGCGCGCTTCGACGACAACGGCAGCGGTGATCCTGCTCGACGATCAGGACCGCTCGCTCTGGAACAAGAGCATGATCGCCGAAGGTCTGGCGCTGATCGACAAGGCGATGCGCCACCGCCGCAGCGGGCCCTATCAGGTGCAGGCCGCGATCGCCGCGCTGCATGCGCGCGCCGAAAAACCCGAGGAAACCGACTGGACCCAGATCGATCTGCTCTATGGCGCGCTCGAAGTGATGCAGCCTTCGCCGGTGGTGACGCTCAACCGCGCGGTCGCGGTGTCAAAAGTGCGCGGGCCGCAGGCGGCGCTCGACATGATCGAGCCGCTGGCGTCGCGGCTGTCGAACTATTTTCATTATTTCGGCGTGCGCGGCGCGTTCCTGATGCAGCTTGATCGCAACGACGAAGCCCGAACCGCCTTCGACCGCGCCATCGCGCTCGCCAATACGTCGGCGGAAGCAGCTCACATCCGCATGCATCTCGACCGCCTGATGCGCGACAGCCAGCCGCGTGCTGCCGCCGCCAAGAAAAAATAATCGCGCCATTGTCGAATTCCATCATCGCCGTTCGTCTTGTGATTGAGCCTACCAATCCCTGACGGAGCCGACGATGACTGTTATCACCGAAACCATGGCAAGCCGGGATGCTGGCATCTCAAAACCCGCACGGATCACCGGCCGCGTGCTGAGCTGGCTGGTCATCCTGTTCCTGTTGTTCGACGGCGCCATCAAGCTGGTGCCATGGCCCATTGTCACGGAAACAATGGACAAGATGGGCTATGGCCCGAGCGAAAGCCTGGCGCGCAGCCTCGGCCTCATCACCATCGTCTGCACCGCGCTCTACGCGGTGCCGCCGACCTCGATCCTGGGCGCGATCCTGCTGACCGGCTATCTCGGCGGCGCGATGGCCTCGCATGTGCGGATCGGCAGTCCCTTGTTCACCCACACCCTGTTCGGGCTCTATCTCGGCCTGATGGTGTGGGGCGGGCTGTGGCTGCGCGACAGGAACCTGCGTTCGCTGCTACCTTTCCGCCGCTGACTTGCCAGAATACCGATCCAGAATTCCGCCATTCAAGAACTCCGGAGCCAGCCATGTTCGAAGTCATTGTCATCATTGCCGTCGTGCTTGCGGTCGCGATCGCCGTCATCCTGATTCTCGCCGCCACAAAACCCGACTCCTTTCGTATCGAGCGCAGCGCCACGATCAACGCGCCGGCGGAGAAGATCTTTGCGGTATTGAGCGATTTCCATCAGTGGACCCATTGGTCGCCCTGGGAACACAGGGACCCCGCGCTGAAACGCACCTTCAGCGGAGCCGAGCGCGGCAGCGGCGCGATCTAAGCCTGGGAGGGCAACAAGAACGTCGGCAGCGGACGGATGGAAGTTCTGGAGGCGAACGCGCCGTCAAAGCTTGTCATCAAGCTCGACTTCTTCAAGCCGTTCGAGGCCCACAACACCGCCGAATTCACAATGCTGCCGCAGGGCGGTGCGACCAATGTACACTGGCTGATGCGCGGGCCTTCGCCCTTCATGTCAAAGGTCATGCAGGTGTTCATGAATTTTGACAAGATGATCGGCAAGGATTTTGAGGCGGGCCTCGCCAGTCTGAAGCAGCTCACCGAGAAGTGAGGCGGTCTTTCATGTCCCGGACGCGGTGCAGCGTGTAACGCTACGCCGCAGGGCCGGGACCCACAGCGCAATGGACTCGCTCTGCACCGCTCACGCGCTGCGGAACGCAAGAAAAGAACCAAGGAGTAAACGATGCAACTCAATCCCTATCTTTCCTTCAACGGCAATTGCGGTGACGCACTGAAGTTTTATCAGAAGGTGCTCGGCGCGAAGATCGAGGGCACCTACCCCTGGGGAAGCGGGCCGCCGGAAATGCAGATTCCGCCCGACTACAAGGACAAGCTGATGCACGCGCAGATCACCGTCGACGGCGAAGTCCTGATGGCCGCCGACGCGCCGCCCGGCCGTTACCAGAAGCCGCAGGGTGTTTCGGTCTCGCTCCAGGTCGAGGATCCCAACGATGCCGAGAAGCGTTTCAAGGCGCTGGCCGAAGGCGGCACGGTGACCATGCCGTTCGGCAAGACGTTTTTCTCGAAGGGCTTTGGCATGTGCGTGGACCAGTTCGGCATCCCCTGGATGGTGAACTCGCCGCAGGAGATGTGACGCGTTAGCTGCACCTCGGATAGATCGCCGCGAGTTCGCGGCCGCGCAGCAGCAGCAGCCGCGACGTCAGCCCGCCGCGGCGGCTGATCCAGCTTCGCACCGGTGCGGGATAGGCTTCCTGCACCGCTTTCGAGGCTTCCGGCTCGGCATAAATTCGTCCGCGGCGGTCGATCGAGCGCGCGGCGTGGAAGCCGAGCACGGCGCGCCGCGTCACGCAGATGCGCTCGCTCGGCACGGTCATCAGCACCAGCGTGCAGGCCGACAGGCAGGGACCGTCGATCACCACGCGCTCGCCGGACTCGCGCACCTTGTCGAACAATTCGAGGAACGGGCCGACCTGGCCGCCCGGGCTGGCGAGGATGCGGACATCGGCGAGCGCCGGCGAGACCGCCGCGCACAGCGCCATCGTTGCAAGGACCATCTTCATGTGTGCCATCCCTGTCGCATCGCGGCATCTCACGGGATGACTTAGTCAACGGCAAGGCGGACGACAAGATTTAGCCGTCGCGGTCGGAAACGCCGGCTTGCGCAAAGGTGGCCATTCCGTTGTGACAGGCGACAGCCGCGCGCATCAGCAGAACGGCAACGGCGGCGCCGGATGCTTCGCCGAGCCGCATGCCGAGATCGAGCAACGGGTCGAGCTTGAGTTCGCTCAGCAGCGCGCGATGGCCGGCCTCGGCCGACACATGCCCGGCGCGGCAATGATCGAGGATGCGCGTATCGATGCGCGCGAGCGGCAGGATCGCCGCGGTCGCGACAAAGCCGTCGAGCAACACCGGAATCCGGCGTCGCCTCGCCGCAAGCACGGCGCCGGCGATGGCCGCGAGTTCGCGCCCGCCCATGCTGGCTGCCACCTTCAAGGGATCGCCAGCAATGCCGCGGTGAAATTTCAGCGCCGCCTCGATCGCCGCGCATTTGCGCGCCAGTCCCTCGTCATCGACGCTGGTGCCGCGGCCAACCCACCGCATGGCGTCACCGCCGAGCAGCGCCGCGCACAGCATCGCCGCCGTCGTGGTGTTGGCGATCCCCATCTCGCCGACCGCGAGCAGGTCGCAATGCTCGGGCACGCTGCGGTATCCGATATCGACCGCGCGCAAAAATTCATCCTCGTCCATCGCGGCTGCGATGGTGAAATCGCGGGTCGGGCGATCGAGTTCGATCGGCATCACCTTCAGATCGGCGCCGGCCGTTTTGGCGATCTGGTTGATCGCCGCGCCGCCGCCCGAAAAATTCGCCACCATCTGCGCGGTGACTTCCGGCGGATAGGCCGAGACACCGCGCGCGGCGACGCCGTGATTGCCGGCGAAGACGGCAATGGTGACATGGTCCAGCCGCGGCAGTTCGCGGCCCTGCCAGCGCGCCAGCCAGATCGACAATTCCTCCAGGCGGCCGAGACTGCCCGGCGGCTTTGTCAAAACCTGCTGGCGCCGCGTGGCCGATTCGGCTGCGTGCGAATCGCCATCAGGCAAGTCGCGACAAAATATGCTGATGTCATCTAGACTGGAGAACTGCATGCGATTCTTGCGTGTCGAGCGGGGGCGCGCAAGCTAGACCGATTTCGTGGAAGGCGGCCACCATGCAAGAATGGCTCGACGACTTCAAAACCGCGGTGGCTTTTCTCACCCGGCTGCCGATGCCGCATCCGCAAGGCGCGATGCCGCGAAAATTTCGTGCGCGCGCACCGGATGTTTCCGCTTGTCGGCGCGCTGATCGGTGCTGCGGTCGGTCTTTTCTGTCTTGCCTTGCGATGGTGTGGGGTGCCTGATCTCGCAGCAGCCGCGCTGGCGCTCGGCGCCGGCGCGATCCTGACCGGCGCGCTGCACGAAGACGGGCTTGCCGATGTCGCCGACGGCTTTGGCGGCGGCCGCGACAAGGAAGCAAAGCTCGAGATCATGCGCGACAGCCGGCTCGGCACCTATGGCGCGCTGATCCTGCTGGTGAGCTTTGCCGCAAAACTTTCCGCGCTGGCGTCGATCCCCGATGGCTATGTCGTCTATGCGCTGATCGCCGCGCACGCGCTGGGACGCGGCATATTGCCGGTCATGTCGGTCAATCTGCCCTATGCGCGGACCGATGGACTCGCGCGCAATGCCGGCCAGCCCGATGCGGGCGTGGCGGCGACCGCGATCATCATCGCACTGGTCATCGCGCTGCTCGCATTGTCGTGGGCCAATGCGTTCTGGTCCGCGCTTGTCGCGGGCCTGAGCGCGATGGGCATGGCGTGGCTCGCCAAGCGGCAGATCGGCGGCCAGACCGGCGATGTGCTCGGCGGCGCCGAGCAGGTCGCGGAGACCGCGATCCTGCTGCTGCTCGCAGCGAAGTTGAGCTCATGAACGCCGAAACAAATCTCTGGCTGATCCGCCACGCGCCGGTCGATGGGCCGCGCGGCGTCATCCATGCGCCGGACGCGCCGGCCGATCTCGGCGACGTCGCGGCCTTTGCCGCGCTGAAAGCAAAACTGCCGGCAAGCGGCTATGCCATTTGCAGTCCGGCGCGCCGCACGCGCGAGACCGCCGAGAGGCTGGGGCTTGATGCAGCCGAAATGGCCTACTTCCGCGAACAGGATTTTGGCGAATGGACCGGACGTCGGCACAACGATCTCGTCACCGAACTCGGCGATGCCTACCAAAAATTCTGGAAATCGCCGGCGGGCAACCGGCCGCCCGGCGGCGAAAGTTTTGTCGACCAGATCGAGCGGGCGAGGGCGGGGCTCGCGGCGCTACCGGCGGGCGACGCCGTGCTGGTGGTGCATTCCGGCACAGTCCGCGCAGTGCTCGCGATCGCGCTCGATCTCGCGCCGGACAGCGCGCTGCGCTTCGTGATCGACCCGCTGTCGCTGACGCGGATCGACCGCCTCGCCAACGGCTGGCGCGTGGTCGCGGTCAATCAGCGCTGACCGCCTCTCCCCGCGAAGGGCGGGGAGGGGGAGGAGCATGTTGGTAGCAAGCCCGATCAGGCCGCCTTGTTCTTGATGGCGCCGACGATGGCGGTGAGCACCGCGCCGGCCACGCCGCCGCCGGCCACCTGGCCGATGATGCTGCCGACGTCGGGCGCAGAAGCGCTGTTGGCGAGCAGCGGAATCAGCATGCCGAGAATCTGCCCGCCGGCGCCGCCGCCGATGGCCCCCACGACGGTATTCAACACCGTACCGAGATCGATGTTCTTGGCCGCGCCTGCGGCGACATTGCCGCCGATGGCGCCGCTGATGACCTGAATGATCAGATTGATGAGTAATCCCGACATGACGCGATACTCCCCGATCCGGTGTTGAATTTTCTGCGGATGCTGGGCGCCGGACCATCGCCGCGCCGGCACAACCTAAGCGCTTGTTTGGCGAAGGTCACGCTGCGGCCGCGAAAAGGAGAGATCAAGAAACAAGAAAATCAGTGCATTACCCGTTGCGCCGCTGACCGCGCAGCGTCGGCAGGCCGATGCCGGCGGCGTCAAAACCGCCATCGACCGCGAGGATCTGCCCGGTGATGTAGCTCGAGCGGTCGCTGCACAGGAAGAAGATCGCCTCCGCCAGTTCTTCCTCGAGGCCGTAGCGGTTGAGCGGAATGGCGTCGTGATAATCGGCGCGGATCTCCGGCGTATGGACCGCCTTCGCCATCGCGGTCTCCACCGGACCGGGCGCGACGGCGTTGACGCGGATGCCGAGCGAGGCCAGTTCCACCGCGAGCTGCTTGGTCAGATGCGCGAGACCGGCCTTGCTGGTGCCGTAGGCCGAACGCAGCGTCGAGGCGCGCAGCGAAGAGATCGAGGTGATGTTGACGATGGCGCCGCCGCCATGCTCGCGCATCAGCGGCGCCGCCGCCTTGGTGCACAGGAACGGCCCGGAGAGGTTGACCGCGAGGATGCGATCCCAGTCCTCGTCCGAGGTGTCGAGCAGCGGCGTGAACACCGCGATCCCCGCATTGTTGACCAGCGCGTCGAGCCGGCCAAAACGTTCGCTCAGCGTGTTCATCGCCGTTGCCACGGCCTTTGCGTCCGAGACGTCGCAATGCAGCGCCAGCGTATTGTCGGGATCGGCCAGGCCAGCGACCGCGCCCCGCAGCAATTCGCCCTCGATGTCGAGCAGCGCCACGCGAAAACCCTCGGCGAGAAAGCGTTTTGCCGTCGCAAGCCCGATGCCGCGCGCGGCGCCGGTGACCAATGCGACTTTTGACAGTTTGTCGTTCATGCTGATCCGCCCCGAATTGCGTTCGAAGGCGCCTTATAGCCGCGGCCGGGCATCGTGTCCCGGTCGCACGCCGGAGCCCGCGTGGAAAGCGGTTAGCGAAACGGTGGGATTAGCCGGCCGGAATCGACGGCCGCTATCTGGACTGAATATCGATCTTGCCGATCTCGAGCCGGGCGCCGTCGCCGTTGCCGCCATTTGGCAGGAGATCGACGCTGACCTCGCCGTGCTTCCTGAGCAGTTCTGCCGCCGCCGGGTCCAGCGTCAGCTGAAACTTCTGGGTCTCATCGCCGTCTTTTGCCTTGAACGCGCTGTTTGGAAACAGTCCGAAACGGCCGATCTCATGCGTCGCTCCGGTCGCAGCCGCCTTGACCGAAACCACCGCCTGTACGCTGCCCGTCGGCGGCGGCTGGAAGCCGACGATGTCGACGATCAGCGAGCCTGCTTGGCCGGTCCGCGCGTTTGGGTCGGCCGGTTTGGACTTGACCGGCACGATTGCGGCCTGTTTGGGCGTCGCGACCGCGGAAACATCGATGGCCTTGCCGGGCATCACCGCTCCACAGATAAGCGCAACGCCGGCGACCGCGGCGCAGGCGTTGCGGGACCAGGGGCTGGTCAAGAACCGGTATATCATCGATCGATCGCCGTTCGCCGGCTCCACCGGAGGCGGTTACCGGTACTTATGGAGAGACAAAGGCGACTTCAACCCGCGCTGGTTTTGCAGTGCCGGTCTGGGCAACGCTGTTGCGTCCGCGCGGCACCGGAATGATCTGCACTTTCAGGGTTTCGGGCGCGTCAGTGACACTGCCATAGAGCTTCTCCAGCGCCGTTGTCAGATCGACGGCGACCGACGGTTTTGCATTGTCAGGGCCATGGCCGGCATGGTCGCCGAAGAATCCGAACGTGCCGACGTAGTGCTTGTCGCCGATTGGCGTGGACTGGCTCAAATAGTCGCAGTCGACGAACACTCGATACTGGCTCTTTTGCTCGTTCTTCAGATCGATGTCGCGGATGAACGCATAGGCGCGGGTCTTGGAGGCGGCCTGTTCGCGGGCAACGCTGAAATTCAGCAGGTCGGTGCCGGAGCCCTGGCCCGGCGCACGGCGGGCCGTAGCGGCCACCAGCGCCGCGCTGACCTTGACCGGGACGCTCAGCGGATCGTTGGGCGTTGCGGTCGCCGTATTGTTCGCCTGAAAGGTTTTTACGTCGCTGACGGCCTGGCCCGCGGGGGCCGCAATCAACGCCGTCAGTCTCCTGTTGAGCGCGGACACCTGCGCCGGCATCGCCGCCACCACCGAGGCCTGCGGAATTCCATAGGTGTAACCGAGCGCTTCGTAGTCCTGCATGTCGGACACTTTGGGCGACCACACCGAGCCGTCGGTGTTGAAGAAATGATCCTTGAACTGCATGTCCACCCAGAGCGGATCGGTGGTGTCCTCATTGCCCGCGGCGCGCCACAGCGCCCAGATCCGGTCGATATTGCAGTGATGCATGAAAAAGATCGGGTCACGCGCCGACCGGGAGCTGCCCATCACCCCGCCGACAATGCCGTGAACGTTGTTGTGCGGATTGCCCTCCAGCGTGCCTTGCAGGCCGCTTCGCTTTTGCCATGATTGATCGAGCGAATTTTGGCCATTGGGCCGCGTCGTCCCGAATCTTTCGAAGGGACTTTCACCCAGGATGCCGCTGAGAACGGCCTGGCCGACGTTTTCCGGAGGAAGCGTCTCGGTTGGCGTCATATCCCGCGGCTCGAACAGCGGGTTCGGGGCCGGCTGGGTGAAGGCCCTCGGCAATTGCGGATTTCGCGTCCAGTCCCAATAGGGCAGGGCGAAATCCTTGAAGCCCGTGACTTCCCGGATCAGGCGTTCGTACATCAGCAGGTAAGCGCGGTGCCAGGGCAGGAAATACCAGTTGCGGTGCGTGCACATGTTGAAGCCCGCCGCCGTGCCGTGAATGGCCGACAGCTGGACCCAATTGAACTTGTCGCTGGCCGGCTTGGCCTTCAACTGCTTCACGCCTTCGCGCAAGGCCTGCAAGGTCGGGTCGTTGGGTTGAAGTTCGCTGACGCTTCGGCGCACCGGCTTTGCGGGCGGCGGCTGCGGTTGTGCAAAAGCCTGCAAGCCCATCAATTGAGTGGCAAAATAGCCGGCGCCGATCGCGCCGCCTTGAAGCAATATTTGTCTGCGAGAGTTCATGAATACCTCCGGCAAATATCCACCCACCCACACAATCTAAGATTACATCTTGAAGCAGTGGTTGCAACAGCGAAGGCTTTCGGGGACATCACATTATGCGTTACCGTGCCGCAACGCCCCATGCTTGAGCGGCACGTTTTGAGAGGCGCCGATGAAGATCATCGATCCCCAAACTGCGACCGTGGAATCCTGGCGCCCGGGTGTCGAAACCCGCATGGTGGTTTCCCGCGTCAACGGCGCCGCGCAACTTTGCATTTTCGAGCAATGGATAGCGCCGGGCCACGGCGCGCCGACCCATTCGCACCCCGTCGAGGAAGTGCTGACGGTGCGCGATGGCGAAGCCGAGATGTGGCTGGACGAGGCGCGCGAGATCGTCGCCGCCGGCCAGTCGCTGATCGTGCCGGCCGGCCGCAAGCACGGCTTTCGTAATTCCGGCACCACCACGCTTCACATCCACGCGGTGCTGGCCTCGCCGGTATTCGAGGCGACGGTGGAAGGCGTGGAGGAAGTCACGCGGCGATGGAGTGCGTGACGGCTTCCGCCGTTACTTTTTCCTCGCCACCACCTTCTCATAAGCCGCCTGCAGCCGCTCGCCCACGCTCGGCCCGGATTTCTTGCGCTTCTTCACGCCGAGATGGGCCTCGCGCAGTTCGTCCATGAACTCCGCCCACATCTTCGGGCCGCCTTCGCTCAATAGTTTGGCGCGGATGCCGAGTTCCTCGCTGACCGGCAAATATTTGTAACCCCAGGCCGCCATCTGCGCGAGGATCGGCAACGTCTCGATGCCCTGCTCGGTCAGCGAATAGATGCCTTTCTGCTTGTGGCTGGGGTCGTCCTCGCGCCTGATGATGCCCTGTTCGAGCAGCGTCTTCAGCCGGTCGGCGAGGATGTTGGAGGAAATGCCTTCCTCGGATTTCGTCAGCAATTCGCGAAAATGCCGGCGGTTACCGAACATCATGTCGCGGATCACCAGAAGGCTCCATCGGTCGCCGACCACCTCGAGCGTGAGGTTGATCGGGCAGCCGGAACGCATGTCGTCGGTCATCGCGAGCGCCTCAAAAAAACCGCTTGCAATATTGCATCGGTTTGGGCATCCTGCAACCAGTTGCAAAATGCAAGCAGTTAGGGAGAGAGTGCGATGGCCAGGCTGATCATGTGGAACCTGATGACGCTGGACGGGTTCGTCGAAGGCCCAAACCGCGACATTTCCTGGCATTCCGATGTCTGGGGCGAGGAGCTCGAAAAGCTCTCGATCGAGCAGGGCAAAGCCGCCGGCGGGCTGATGTTCGGCCGCGTCACCTATGAGCTGATGGCGAACCACTGGCCGAATGCGGCGGGCGAGATCGCCGATTTCATGAATGCGCTGCCCAAATACGTGTTTTCCCGCACGCTCAAGACGTCGCCCTGGAACAACACGCAGATGTTCGGCGCTGACGTGCCCGGCACGGTGGCGCGGCTGAAGCGCGAAAGCGCAAAGGACATCTTTCTGTTCGGCAGCGCTGATCTGGCCGCGAGCTCTGATCCCGCACGGCCTGATCGACGAGTTTCGCATCGCCGTGAACCCGCTTCTGCTCGGCGGCGGTTCTCCGCTGTTCAAGCCGGGTGAACGCGTCAAACTGAAACTGATCGACAGCCGGACACATTCGACCGGCATCGTGATCCTGCGCTACGAGCCGGCGGCCGCGAAATAGCTCCGTTCAGAAATGTCGGCTTGCCGCCGCGCCATTCGTCTTGCAGGCAAGGTTGCAAATTTTCGGGAGTTGCCATGTCGCTAACGCTGCATTTCCATCCGCTGTCGTCGTTCTGCTGGAAGACGTTGATCGCACTCTATGAAAACGACACCCCGTTTGCGGCCAACCAGGTCGATCTCGGCAATGCAAGCCAGCGCGATGCGCTGCTAAAACTGTCGCCGATCGGCCGGTTCCCGGTGCTGGAGGACACAGCGCGCCGGCGAGGTCGTTCCGGAATCCAGCATCATCATCGAATATCTCGACCGCCATTATCCCGGCCGTATCCGCTTCATTCCCACTGAACCGGAAGCCGCCTTGCAGACCCGGCTGCGCGACCGCTTTCTCGACCTCTACATCCACCTGCAGATGCAAAAGATCGTCGGCGACCGGCTGCGTCCCAAAGGGGCAAAGGATCCGCATGGCGTCGAGCAGGCGAGGGCGCAGATCCGAAAATCATATGACATCTTCGAGCGGCAGCTCACCGGCGGCGCCTGGGCGATGGGCGAGAATTTCAGCCTCGCCGATTGCGCCGCCGCGCCGCCGCTGTTTTATGCCAGCCAGTTGGAGCCGTTCGGCGACCGCAGCCATCTGACCGCCTATCTCGCGCGCCTGAAGGCGCGGCCCTCCTTTGCGCGCGTGCTGAAGGAGGCCGAGCCGTAGTTTGCGATGTTCCCGAAAGAGGATGCGTGAATGGCCGGCAGCAAGGCGGATATCATCCGCGCCATCTTCGCGGCCTATCTCGGCAATGACCGTGCCTTCGTCGAGCGCGTGTTTACCGGCGATTTTCGCTTCAGCAGCCCGTTCGACGACAACATCGACAAGCCGGCCTATTTCGAGCGTTGCTGGAAAGACACCGGCTGGATCGCGCGGCACGAGCTGGAAACGATCGTCGCCGAAGGCGATGCCGCCTTCGTTACCTATCACTGCGTCGCGCGGGACGGCGGAAGTTTTCGCAACACCGAATTCTTCCGTTTTGCCGGCGACAAGGTGAGCCGCATCGAGGTCTATTTCGGCCCGAGCTTGGCGGGACGGCGTGTTCCAGCCTGCGGCAAGGTGATGCGGCCTGTCCGCCATTACCTCTGAAATAATTTTCAAGGGACATGTCGGTGCCGCAAAACCCGGTTCGTCTTGTTACCGAGCGCCGGCCGATGACCGGCCCGGAACCGATCACAACGGAGTGTGACGATGCGATTCATGGTGATTGTGAAGGCCAACAAGGATTCCGAAGCCGGCGTCATGCCAAGCACGGAACTGCTGGCCGCGATGGGCAAATTCAACGAGGAACTGGTCAATGCCGGCATGATCGAGGCGGGCGAGGGCCTGCTGCCCAGCAGCAGGGGCGCTCGGGTGAAATATGCAGGCAAAACGCCCGCCGTCAGCCGCGGCCCGTTCAACCTCACCGGCGATCTCGTCGCGGGCTTCTGGCTGATCAAGGCCAAATCGCTGGATGAGGCGATCGACTGGATGAAGCGCGCGCCGTTCGACGGCGGCTCCGAGGTCGAGATCCGCCAGGTCGCTGCCGCGGAGGATTTTGGCGAGGCCCTCACCCCCGAGCTGCGCGAGCAGGAAGAACGCCTGCGCGCCCGGGCCGGCAAGAAGTGACGGCCGACAGGCCGTCATTCCGGGGCAGTCCGCAGGACTGAACCCGGAATCTCGAGTTCCCGATGGAATTGCGCATCGGGTTCGTCTTCGCGCCCCGGAACGACAGCAACAACACAGGAACCACCACCATGCGATTCATGATGCTGATGATCCCGCTCGGCTACGAGACCGCGCCGCCTGACGTCCAGCTCGATCCCGAGCGCGTGGCCGCGATGATGAAATACAACGAGGCACTCAAGGACGCCGGCGTGCTGATCACGCTCGACGGCCTGCATCCGCCCTCGATGGGCGCGCGGGTCTCGTTCGCCACCGGCAAGCCTGTCGTGACCGACGGCCCCTTCACCGAATCCAAGGAAGTGCTCGGCGGCTACTGGATGATCGAGGTGAAATCGCGCGAGGAGGCGATTGCCTGGGCCAAGAAATGCCCGGCTTCCGAGAACGAGATCATCGAGATCCGCCAGGTGCAGGAAATCAGCGATTTCTCGGAAGAGGTGCAAAAGGCCGCCGCCGGCTTTGAGAGACTGAGGCCGCTAGGTCGGCTTATTGCCGATCCCTCACAGCGGGAGAGAAATCCAATGAACAGCAACGATACCTTCCTCGCCGTCTTCCTCGGCAGCAAGACCAGCGCACAAGCCGCGGCCTGGAACGCGCTGTCGGACGCCGAGCGGCGCGCCAGAGAGCAGCAGGGAATCGCGGCGTGGGGCGCCTGGGTCCAAAAACATCAGGGCGCGATCCTCGAGACGGGCGGCCCGCTCGGCAAGACCAAGCGGGTCGATGCAAACGGCATTGCCGACATCAGCAATGAACTCGGCGCCTTCGCGGTGGTCCGCGCCGCCTCGCACGAGGCGGCCGCAAAGATGTTCGAGAACCACCCGCATTTCACGATTTTTCCCGGCGAGCGGGTCGAGATCATGCCGATCCTGCCCATTCCGTCCGGTTAGCGGTTGATTGCGCTGTTAACCTTCATGAACGCCAAGCTCGTAGTGCCAGCGGCTAGTGACCTTTGCGGCCGGCTCATGTAAAAGTCTTTCACATGAGCTGGCGCAAGGAAGAGCGCCGCGCCGAGCGCGGCTACCATCACGGCAATCTGAAGGAAGCACTGCTGCAGGCGGCGCTGAACCTGATCGCGCAAAAGGGCGCGGCCGGGTTCACCTTTGCCGATGCCGCCCGCATGGCCGGCGTCAGCCCGGCCGCGCCGTACCGGCATTTTCGCGACCGCGACGAGCTGCTGTCCAGCATCGCCCAGCGCGGTTTTGAGCAGTTCGAGGCGCTGCTGACGCAGGCCTGGGACGATGGCCGCCCCGACACCGTCACCGCGTTCGAGCGCGTCGGAAAGGCCTATCTCGCCTTCGCGCGCAACGAGCCCGCGTTCTATTCCGCGATGTTCGAATCGGGCGTTCCGGTCGATATGAATCCGACGCTGATGGCCGCCAGCGAGCGTGCGTTTCGCCATCATCCGCGCCGCCGCCGAACGCCTGGCGGCGCTGGCGCCACCGGGTATGCCGCGGCCGCCGGCGATGATGATGGCGCTGCACATCTGGTCGATGTCGCACGGCGTGGCCTCGCTGTTCGGGCGCGGCGATGCGGCGCGGCGCAAGCTGCCGATGTCGCCGGAAGAACTGCTCGAAGCCGAAGTGCTGATTTATCTGCGCGGTCTCGGTTTCCCGACCGATCGCAGGCCCGCCAACGGGCAGGCGGACGCCAAGCCCGCGGAGCCGCCGCCGGTGCCTTCAGATGCGCCTTCAGGTCCTTGGGGCAGCCGCCGAAATAAAATTCCAAAAATAATTTGGCGGACGCCCCCGGAGGCCCGCTTGACTTTCCCGAGGGATCGGCTATCTATGTAAATGTTATTTACATTCACAACGGCGTGATCGCCGTTCATGGAGAAGGCAAATGGCCTACACCGCTGATGTCAATCGATGGCGAGGTCCTACCCCCGAGGAGGAATCCCACCGCCCGCCCGCATATGCTCGAATTCGCCGTGGCATCCCGGCTGGATCGCCGTCACCATCCTCGGCTTCATCATCTGGTGGCCGATCGGACTTGCCCTTCTCTTTTTCACACTCGGGAGCAGAAAAATGGGTTGCTGGAGCCGTCACGATAGCGATCGCTGGTCGAACAAGATGGAGCGGATGCAGTACAAGATGGACCGCATGCGCGGCCGTATGGAGCGCGGTGGCTGGGGTTTTGGCCCGCCGACCTCCGGCAACCGCGCCTTCGACGAATACCGCGTCGAAACGCTGCGGCGCCTCGAGGAAGAGCAGGTCGAGTTCAAGAACTTCCTCGACCGCCTGCGTCACGCCAAGGACAAGGAAGAGTTCGACCAGTTCATGGCGCAGCATAAGACAGCGTCCGACGCCGCCGAACGACCAGCCGCCAGAACTATCGTACGACTGATCGAAGTCCATCCCCGTTCCGTAAGATCTGCTAATAAGACCAGGAGTTCACCCTCAGGCGATGTGCCCCCATAGAGCCTGATGGCGACATGACCGCCCGTTTGCGAAAAGCAGACGGGCGGTTTGTTTTTGCAGCCGATTGAACTGGCGCCGCTGCCGGATCAGCCTATATTCCGCGAGCCCTACAAAAACGCGGCAGGCGGATGTCCATGGTCGCAGACGGAATTGCATCGGCGGAAAATCTCTGGCGGTCGATCCGGCGTGAGGCGGACGCTGTTGCGGCGGGCGATCCCGTACTTGGCAAGACGCTCGCGCTCGGCATCCTCGATCATCCCGATTTGGCCAGTGCGATCGCCTTCCAGATCGGCCAGCGGCTCGGCACGAACGGTGCGGAGCGCGCGCAGTTTGCCCGCATCGCGGGCGAAGCATTTCAGGCCTCGAACGATCTGGTCGACGCCGCCGCCCGCGATCTGCAGGGCATTGTCCTGCGTGATCCCGCACCCACGGCACTGCTGCCGGCGCTGCTCAACTTCAAGGGTTTTATCGCGCTTCAGGCGTGGCGGGTTTCGAACTGGCTGTGGCGCGGCCATCGCACCGATCTCGCGCTGCTGCTGCAGAGCGCATCCTCCGAACAGCTTCAGGTCAGCATCCACCCGTCAGCGTCGATCGGAACGTCAGTGTTTCTGGATCACGCCACGGGCATCATCGTCGGCGCGCTGGTCTCGATCGGCGACGAGGTGACGATCTATCAGAACGTCACCATCGGACGAAAGGAAGCCGATCCCGGCCGTGCGCCGCAGGATCGGCCGTGGCGTTTTTCTCAGCAACGGGGCGACCATCCTTGGCGATGTGAGCGTCGGCGACTACGCCAAGGTCGGCGCAGGGTCGGTGGTCACCCACGACGTGCCGGCCGGGTGTACCGCGGTCGGCGTGCCGGCCCGGCTGACGAATTGCCTGGAAGCCGGGGCTCCGGCCTGAACCGGAGCGGCCCCAAGTTACGGTTCCGCCTTCATTTCCCCGGTCAAAATTCCCCTTTGGTAACCTCGCATTAACCATGATTAGCGTCTGGTTAGGGACGGAAAGTCGCGCGAAAAGCCCTCGTTTTGACATGTTGGCAGGGGAAGCAGGGCCCGGCTTTGGACGGGCCTCCCACACCACAGAAAAGCAGCTTTTTGCGCAGGTAGCACGTCGCCACGCCCGGTGCGTGGCTGTGGATCCGGCAGCCATTTGCTACCGGAGGATTTGGGATACCAGAGCATGATCCCTGAAGGTCACGCTCAAGCGTTGAGAGGATACCGCTGATGAATCCCGGTGACGTGGCTCAATCGGCCTTGCCGTTGGCATCGTCCGACGTATCGCTGATCGCGCTGTTCCTGCAGGCCCATTGGGTCGTGAAGGCGGTGATGATGGGGCTGCTCGCCTGCTCGGTCTGGGTCTGGGCGATCGCGATCGACAAGATATTCCTGTATTCCCGCACCAAACGCGCCATGGACCGCTTTGAGCAGGCGTTCTGGTCCGGTCAGTCGATCGAGGAGCTCTATCGGTCGCTCTCGGCCAAGCCGACCCAGTCGATGGCGGCCTGCTTCGTCGCCGCCATGCGCGAATGGAAGCGCTCGTTCGAGAGCCAGTCGCGGTCGTTTGCCGGCCTGCAGATGCGGATCGAAAAGGTCATGAATGTTTCCATAGCCCGCGAGGTCGAGCGGCTGGAACGGCGGCTGCTGGTCCTGGCCACGGTCGGCTCCGCAGGACCCTTTGTCGGCCTGTTCGGCACCGTCTGGGGCATCATGTCGAGCTTCCAGTCGATCGCGGCCTCGAAAAACACCTCGCTGGCGGTGGTGGCCCCCGGCATCGCGGAGGCCCTGTTTGCCACCGCAATCGGCCTTATCGCCGCAATTCCGGCGACAATCTTCTATAATAAGTTCATTTCCGAGGTGAACCGCCAGGCCCAGCGACTGGAGGGGTTCGCGGATGAGTTTTCGGCAATCCTCTCGCGCCAGATCGACGAACGGGCGTGAGAAGCGGCAATAGGGTAGCACTGGCTCAGGTGAGCGACATGATGGCGATGAACATGGCAGGCTCGTCCGGCGGCGGCGGACGGCGCAGCCGGCGCAAGGCCGTGATGGCCGAGATCAACGTCACACCCATGGTGGACGTGATGCTGGTGCTGTTGATCATTTTCATGGTGTCGGCGCCGCTGCTCACGGTCGGCGTGCCGCTCGACCTGCCGCAGACCCAGGCCAAGAGCCTGGAGCAGGACAAGACGCCGCTGCAGCTCTCGGTCGACATCCGCGGCAAGATCTTCATCAACGACACTGAAGTCGCGATGAACGAACTCGTCCCCAAATTAAAGGCGATTACGGACGCCCGCGGCGGCATGGAAGAGCGTATATATATGCGGGCGGACAAGAAGGCCGATTACGGCACCGTGGCCAGGGTGATGGGGCAGTTGTCCGGCGCCGGCTTCAAGCGCCTGGCGCTGGTTACCGAGGTGGAGCAGGGGTCCTGAGCGCGTGAAGGTGAAGGTCGACAAGACGGTTGTTGCCTCGATTGCCCTGCACGTCCTCGTGATCGGGTGGGGTCTCGTGTCGTTTTCGACCAAGGCCTTCGAGACGACGCCGGGGCAGTCGCTGCCGGTCGATATCATCTCCGCCGACCAACTCGCCAAGGTCACGGCCGGAATGAAGTCGGGCAAGAAGGAAAATCCAAAACCGCTGGTCGACAAGGTCGCCGAGGCAAGACCGGTCGACGATGCCGTCGGCAAGGTGAGCGAGAAACCCCCGGTGCAGACCGAGACGGCACCGCCGCCGCAGCCGAAGGTCGAGGAAAAGCCGGTCGAGAAGAAGCCCGATCCGCCGAAGCCGGTTGCCGAGAAGCCCAAGGAAGAACCGAAGCCCGAGAAGAAGCAGGAGCCGCCGAAGGTCGATCCGATCGCGGAAGCCCTGAAGAAGGACAAGCAGCCGCCGAAGCCGCAACCTGTGGCCGCCAAGCCGGCCGCAGCGGCGCCATCGCAAGCCAAGGACTACAAATTCGATCCGGAGCGGATCCGTCGCGAACTTAACGACGCGCGCGAGCCGACCCGGATGGCCGCCACCGGCGAGACGCTGAACTCGAACGCCCGGCTCGGCCTTGCCAAGGGCACCGCGTCCGACAATTCCGCGACCTGGGGCTCGATGTTCCAGCGCCAGGTCGAACGTTGCTGGAAGAAACCCTATGGCGGCATCGAGCAGCAGAAATCGGAAGCGGCCTTTGCGATCCGCCTGAAGCGCGACGGCACGCTGGAAGGCATGCCGGTGCCGGAAGGCGCGCCCGCGACGCCGTATCTGCGCGTCTATCAGGAGAGCGCCCTGCGCGCCATTCTCGAGTGCCAGCCGTATAATCTGCCGGCGGCCTATTTCGAAGAATGGAAGTATTTTTCCCCGGTGTTTACCGAGCGGAAAACTTGAGTCGCATGACCCCGAAAAGTGGAAACCGGTTTTCGGACAAGGTCATGCGCAAACAAAGATGACGCGGCTCTCGGCTGACCGATGCGCCACCATGAACAAGCCGTAACACAAAGCGTTGCCATAAAGCTTTATTATAGGCCTGATCATATAAAGCCCTGCTCCAATGACCGACAAAAATGGATTGCGTGAAATGCCGTTCCGTCTGAACCGCCGTCAGGTTATTTCCGGAATGGCCGCGCTTGGTGCGCTGGCGGGTGCGCCGGTCCGCAATGCCTTCGCGCAGAAGCGCGTCGTCATTCCCGAAGGCGATTTCGCGCCGCTGCCGATCGCGATCCCGAACTTCGTGGCGGGCACGCCGGCCGATGGCGAAGTCGGCGTCGGCGTGGCGCAGGTCATCACCAACAACCTCAAGCGCAGCGGGCTGTTCGCGCCGATCGATCAGGCCGCCTTCATCGAGCGCGCCATCAACGTCGACAACGCGCCGAATTTCCAGAACTGGAAGACCATCAACGCGCAGGCGCTGGTGAACGGCCGCATGACCCGGCAAGGCGACGGCCGCCTCAAGGCGGAATTCCGCCTCTGGGACGTCAACACCGCCCAGCAGCTCACCGGCCAGCAATATTTCACGGCGCCGGAATCCTGGCGCCGCATCGCCCACATCATCTCCGACCAGATCTACGAACGCCTCACCGGCGAAAAGGGCTATTTCGACAGCCGCGTGGTGTTCGTCGATGAGACCGGCTCCAAGGAGCGCCGCGTCAAGCGGCTGGCGCTGATGGACCAGGACGGCGCCAATGTCCGCTATCTGACACGCGGCGCCGACCTCGTGCTGACGCCGCGGTTCTCGCCGTCGACCCAGGAAATCACCTATATGGAGTTTGGCCAGGGCGACCCGCGCGTCTATCTCTTCAACATCGAGACCGGCCAGCGCGAGATCGTCGGCAATTTCCCCGGCATGTCGTTCGCGCCGCGCTTCTCGCCGGACGGCCAGCGCGTGGTCATGAGCCTGCAGCAGGGCGGCAACTCCAACCTGTTCGTGATGGATCTGCGCTCGAAGTCGACGACGCGGCTGACCGATACGCCGGCGATCGACACCTCACCATCCTATTCGCCCGACGGCACCAAGCTGTGCTTCGAATCCGACCGCGGCGGCAAGCCGCAGGTCTATGTGATGCCGGCAACCGGCGGTCCGGCGCAGCGCATCTCGTTTGGCGAAGGCAGCTACTCCACCCCGGTGTGGTCGCCGCGCGGCGACTACATCGCGTTCACCAAACAGGGCGGCGGGCAATTCGCCATCGGCATCATGAAGACCGACGGCTCCGGCGAACGCATCCTCACCTCGGGCTATCACAATGAAGGGCCGACCTTTGCGCCGAACGGCCGCGTGGTGATGTTCTTCCGCGAGCCCGGCGGCAATAGCGGGCCGTCGCTGTACACCGTCGATATCTCCGGGCGCAATGAGCAGCGCGTGCCGACGCCCGGTTTCGCTTCCGATCCGGCCTGGTCGCCGCTGTTGTCGTAGAGCATGATCCGGAAAAGTGGGCGCTGGTTTTCCCTCGCGATAAACGCGAGGCGTTTGCGCGGAGATCATGCTCAAACAAAAGATAGAACGGGATGACGCGTCATCACGCGTCGGTCGTTCTCAGGCGGCCTGGGAAGCCTGGGCAGCGGCCTCGTCTCGGGGCTTCGACGCAAGGTCGCGCAGCAATCCGCTGAAATAGCCGCGCGTGATATGCGCGATTTGCGGGTAGGGCTCGCGCGTCATCAGCAGCCGATGCAATTCCCCGAGCCGGAAGCAGGGCACGCCGGGGAACAGATGATGCTCCAGATGATAGTTCAATCCCCACGGCGCGATCAGCCAGAGTTCCCAGAGCGGCGCGAGCACGGTGCGGCTTTCGTTGAGCACGTTCTCGTGCTCGACCGCATAATGCTCGGCGACGTTGCGGATGTAGCGAATGGCGAGGAACACCGTCAGCAGCGGGATGATCCAGTAAAGCAAGAGGATCTTCCAGAAGCCCAGCATGATCGAGGCGAACAATAGCGCGGCAAAGAAGAACAGCCGCGCACGCGCCACTGCTGCCGGGATGTCGCGGGTCTCCTTGTTCTTGTGGAAGCCGAACACCGCGGTGCCGGTCTTCAGGCCGGTCAGATACTGCGTGATGTAGAGCAGCACGCGCCGCGGCGGCGCCGGGAATTCAAATTCCACCAGCCCCACATTGCGCTGCCAGTCCGGATCGTTCTCGCTGTTCAGTTCGCGATGATGGGCGAAATGGGTGTTGCGATAGCCCGCCATCGAGCTCGAGGTCGGCAGCGCCAGCAGCTCGCCGACGAAGTCGTTGAGGGGCCGGCTGGCATAGCCGCGATAGTGCGCGGCGTCGTGCATCAGCCCGCCAAGGCCGTTGATCCGCGAACCGATGACGATGACGGCGAGCACATAGACGACCGGATTCCACCAGGTCACGCTGATCCAGACGGCCGCGGCGATCAGGCCGAATTCCAGCAAGGCGGCCGCCGTGAATTTCACGCTATCGATCTGGGAAAGATCGCGAATTTCTTCCTTGGTGAGCAGGCGCGGGATTTCCCGTACGCAACTGTCGCCAAGCTTGGCTGAGCGAGCCACGACCGCGTCGGTCATTACAAAGATACTCCAGTCCGGGAACCGCTCTGACTAGGGTTAAAGATACAACCAAAGGGCAATTCTACCTATACGCGTTAACCCCCGATTAGGGTCAAATCTTAACTGGTGGTTAAGATTTCCGGTCCCACACCGGGCTGCGGGGCCGTGTGTCGCTACGCGGCCGAACCTGGCTTGCCGCGGCGATTTCCGCCTACTCGCGCGGGCCGTGCAGGCGCCCCGGCGAAGCCGCCTCCTGCGATCGCCAGATGGGCCGCATGTGGGAATCGCGGGCCGCCGGCAGACTTTGCCTAGCTTGCTGAAGTAGCGGGCAGATTTCCGATGCGGGCAGCCCAGAAACACGTCTTGGTAACGATGTTCGCTCAGAAAGACTTCATCTCGCAGAGGTAGAAGTACCGACACTCCCGAGGACGTCCGTGCGCCCGATGCAGTTGGTCGATCAAAAGAGCCGAAGCAGCCGCGAAGAGCTGGAGCCGATACTTTACGCGGCGCTCATCGATTCGATGTGTCAGAACTTCTGGCCGATGTTCCTCGGCGGTGTCTGCGCGGCCGTCGCCGCGGTCATGACCGCCATCAAGACCGGCAATGAACTGCTCTGGCCGATCGCGTTCCTGATCGTCGGCATCGGAACGGTTCGTGCATTCCAGATGCGCAAATACGAGCGGCGGACCTCGGTCCTGAGCTACGATCAGGCCAAGGCGCTGGAGCCGCGCTATGCGTTCTGGGCGCTCGCCTACGCCGCCGTGCTCGGCGCCTGGTGCTTCATCACCATCCTCGGCAGCAGCGACACCATCTCGCACATGCTCTGCGTCGCGGTGACCGTCGGCTACACCGGCGGCGGCGCGGCCCGCAATTACGGCCATCCGAAGATCATCCAGAGACACATCCTGCTGGCGTGCGGACCGATGTCGGTGGCGTTGGCCCTGCATGGCGGTCTCTATTACCTCGGCCTTGCCGGACTGCTCGGGCTGTTCTTCATCAGCCTGAAGGATATCAACCTCAGTGTGCACGCGATCTTCGTCAAGGCGCTGACCTCGAGCTTTCGCGAGGCCGCGCTGGCCGGCCAGTTCGACACCGCGCTGAACAACATGCCGCACGGGCTGTGCATGTTCCGCGCCGACGGCGGGCTCGCGGTGATGAATCACCGCTTCAGCGAGATGATGCAGTTGCCCGATAATTTCATCGAGCGCGGCGCCCGCGCCACCGACATCATCGACGCCTGCATTCTCGCCGGCTCCGTCTCGGCCGCCAGCGGCAAGATGATCCTCGCCGAAATCCAGAATACCCAGACCCGCGACATGATCACGACCGATCCCGATCCGGTGCGCGGCCGTTCGCTGTCGTGGACGTTCCAGCCGATGACCGGCGGCGGCGCCGTCGTGCTCCTGGAAGACATCACCGAACGGCGCAACGCCGAAGCGCGCATCAGTCACCTCGCGCGCTATGACGAACTCACCGCGCTGCCCAACCGGGTCAATTTCCGCGACGAGATCGGCCGCCTGCTTGCCGCCCAGCAGGGCGCCGATCAATTGTCGGCACTGCTGTTCGTCGACCTCGACCAGTTCAAGCAGGTCAACGACACGCTTGGCCATCCCTGCGGCGACCAGCTGTTGTGCGCGGTTGCCGACCGGCTGCGCGAAATGCTGCGGCCCGAGGATTTCGTCGCCCGCTTCGGCGGCGACGAATTCGTCGTGTTCCAGCAGAACATCCATTCCAGCGAAGATGCCGCAGGACTTGCCCGCCGCATCGTCGATCGCCTGAGCGAACGCTACAAGATCGACAATCATCTGGTCGAAATCGGCGCCAGCGTCGGCATCGCCATGACGTCGCGCGGCGTTTCCGCCGATACGCTGCTCAAGAACGCCGACATGGCGCTGTATCGCGCCAAGGCCGACGGCCGCGGCACCTTCTGCTTCTTCCGCGACGAGATGGCGCAAACCGTCGAGGCGCGCCGCATCCTCGAACTCGACCTGCGCAAGGCGCTGGCGAACGAGGAATTCGAGCTGTTCTTCCAGCCGCTGGTCAATCTCAAGTCGGGGCGGATTTCCACCTGCGAGGCGCTGTTGCGCTGGAACCACCCGGTACGCGGCACGGTTTCGCCGATCGACATCATTCCGGTAGCCGAGGATATGGGCCTGATCGTCGATCTCGGCCGCTGGATCCTGCGCAAGGCCTGCATGGAATGCATGAAGTGGCCGGAAGCCGTCAGCGTCGCCGTCAACTTCTCGCCGCAGCAATTCCACCAGCGCGACGTGCTGAGCGAAGTGCGCTACGCGCTCGAAGTGTCGGGCTTGCCCGCCAACCGGCTCGAAATCGAGATCACGGAATCCTCGCTGTTGCGCAACACCCAGCTTACCCATGACGTGCTCTCGCAACTGCACGCGCTCGGGGTGCGCATCTCGCTCGACGATTTCGGCACCGGCTATTCGAGCCTCTCCTACCTGCATAATTTCCCGCTGCAGAAGGTGAAGATCGACCGCTCGTTCCTGGAAGGCATCGACAACGACCGCCCCCTGACGCTGCTGCGCGGCGTGGCGCGGCTGTCGGCCGATCTCGGCATGTCGGTCGTGGTCGAGGGCATCGAGACCAACGAGCAGCTCGAGCTGATCAGCGCCGACGGCACCGTGACCGAGGCGCAGGGCTATCTGTTCAGCAAGCCGGTCCCGGCGGTGCGGGTGCGCCAGCTCCTCAACGCCTCGCACGGCCGCCGCGTGCCGGAAGACGCGCTGCAGGTGGTCTCCTCGCGGTCGATCGCCTGAATTCTGTCCGGATCGGAAGCGGGATAGTCCACCGCGGAACAGCGCCCTCCGGGATTCTACGGGGTTCCCCGTTTAACCTTAACACTGTGATCTCTTTGCAATTTTGTTAAGGAGCTGTTAATCCATCCTGTGGCTCGCAGAAGTTGTTTCCGTCAGGAGTAGTGCATGAGGTCCCCCGTTGTAACACCGTCCTCCGCTTTCGGACGGGGTTCGGACCTGCTGGAGCATGTCGACTACCGCCTGGCCCAAACGCCCGAGGAGAAGGAGGAGATCTATCGCCTCCGGTACCGGGCCTACCTCCGCGAAGGCGCCATCAAGGAATCTCCCGAACAGCGCGTTACCGATCAGTATGACGATCTGCCCAACGCCTGGACGTTCGGCGTCTACCTTCACGGCGAACTCTACAGTTCGGTGCGTATCTGCGTGCTGACCCCGGAATGGCGGCGATCGACTTCAGCCGACATCTTCGGTGATATTCTCTCGCCGCGGCTCGATCGCGGTGAAGTGATTGTCGATCCCTCGCGGTTCGTGGCCGATCCGGACAAGGCCAAGCGGTTTCCGGAACTGCCCTATCTGACGCTTCGCCTGGCCTACATGGCTTGCGAATATTTCAACGCCGATCTTGGCCTGGCGATCGTGCGGCTCGAGCACCAGGCGTTCTACCGCCGCGTATTCTTGCATGAGACGATCGCCGAGCCGCGGCTGGTCGCGGGGCTGTTGAAGCTGTGCGGCCTGATGGCGGCGGATTTCCCGGCGCTGAAGGAAAAGGTGTTCGAACGCTATCCGATGATGCGTTCGACCGCGTTCGAGCGCCGGATGCTGTTCGACCGCTCGGCCGACCGCCGCACTTCGGCGGACTTCGTGCTCACCGCGCACGACCGCACCTCGATCGTGCCGCAGTCCTGAGCGGCTGAACCATCCCTCCTGAAATCGCGTAAGCTTGCGCTGTTCGAGGTCGAACGCGGCGGGGCGCTGCTGCGTGAACCATACGGCCCGGTTGATCGCCGCTCCCGGTGAACCCCGATTTCCGCTATCATTGCAGCCAGCGACAATATCGCCGACGACCATTGGGTCCAAACCTGCGAGACTGCGGGCAGGCACGCGACCCGAGCGGAGGCTGCGATGATCACCATTCCCGAGTTGACCGCACAGGCGCTGGGCTCGTTCCTGGCGCAGGAAACCCGGGACCGGTTCGGCGGGCCGCGTCATGGATTGACGGAATTGCTGCCCTTTGCCGCCAAGCTCACGCTGGAATGCATCGGCAACAGCGATGCGCTCTATCACAACATCGAGCATTCGATGCTGGTCACCCTGGTGGGGCACGACATCCTGATCGGACGTCAGTTGCAGCGTTCGACGACCGAGAAGGACTACGCGAATTTCATTCTGGCCTGCCTCGCGCACGATATTGGCTATGTCCGCGGCGTGGTGCAGGGCGACGAGGACGGTGCCTATGTCGCCGACATCAGCGGCCGCAAGGTTGAATTGCCGGTCGGCTCGTCAGATGCGGCATTGGCGCCCTATCATGTCGACCGCTCAAAACTGTTCGTGATCGAACGTTTCGACGCCGTCGAGGAAGTCGACGCCGCGCGCATTGCCCGCGCCATCGAATACACGCGCTTCCCCTACGCCACGACACCGAACGATCGCAACAGCGGCGACGACCTCAACGAGGAAGAAGGACTGCTGCTGCGCGCGGCCGACCTGATCGGCCAGCTCGGCGATCCCAACTACATGAGAAAGTCGAACGCCTTGTTCCACGAATTCGAGGAAATCGGATTGAACAAGACGCTCGGCTACCAGACGCCTGCCGACATCATCTACAAATTCCCGCAGTTCTACTGGACCAATGTCGCGCCGCAGATCCAGCTTGCGATCCGCTATCTCAACGTGACCTCGAGCGGCCGCCAGTGGATAGCCAACCTGCATAGCAACGTCTTCCGCGCCGAGCGCGAGGTGATTTTGTCGGGGCCGCAACGATAGCAGCCGGCCTGACGCACGGCGCGGTGTGGCGATACTGCAACGTCATGATTGTTCCGCTAGCCGGAACACAATTACGACTCCACCGTCCGGCGATTTCGCATTAGAAAAAAGCACCGGGCAGGGGATTTTATCTCGAAGCCATTTTAACCCGGAGAGGCCGCTGGCGTTCGTCGGCGGCCTCTTTGTTTTGGGAGGTCACGAGGTGATCACCACGCCCGGCAGCGATGGAGACGAACGGTCAGTCAGACCTCGTTTCGCCGGTAACGCTCGCGGGTAATTTCGTCGCCCGTCCGGCTCGCCGCCTTGTCGCGGCCGCGATACTGGAACGTTCCGTAGATGAGAACGCCGAGCAGGACGAATGCTCCCAGGAAGTAGATGGCCTCCAGCTCCGTCTCCCATATCGAGGCTGCGGGATAGAATTTGCACAACGCCATGGTGGCCAGCACGGTGGCCAGAAGTGACACCAATCTCACATCCCTTGCACGCATCCGAATCAACGAAATGCGACGCGGCTGGTTCCTGTGTGGCTTCCGGCGTCCACCCGCATGCCAACGCGGCGCCGTGGCCAATCGCCCAACGACCCCGGCGCGGGTTAGGGGGCACGCCGAGGCCGCCAACCTTGGAGGTTGTACTCCCGGTTGCGGTTTAGGGGGCTTCTACGCCGGGAGCTGGATTCTACGCTTGTGGTGAGGCGTTGGTTCCCGCGGCAAAATGCGATTGCGGAACGAAGCCGGGGTCGGCGCCGTTGCCACGGAATGCCGCCGCCCGAATTCGAGCGCGATGAAGTCCTGGTTTGCATGGTGATCGCCTTCTGCCTCGCCGCAGCGTCGATCACCACGATCTATCGCGTGATAGGTTGACGAGGGAGGCAAAGGGGGATGGGCAGATTTTTTCTCTTCATCATCGCGGTCAGCATTTTGATGGTGCTGGGCACCGCGGTGCTGGTGGCGTATTTCTGAAACCTTGCGCGGCTGCCAGCGTTATCCCTGGCATGCGCCGGGTGATAACCGGTCGCAACGGGGGAGATGGACGCAGGCTATTTTGCCGGTTTCTGGCTGCGACACCAACGCATCGGTACGCGCTGACATCTAACCTGTTCCCGGCGGGTGCACTGCCGGAACGGTGACCGTGCGGTCGTTACTGCTTTCGGGCATGGAACGAAGATGAGATCGCAGGGTTGATTTATCGGGCAGTTACTGAGGAATTGAACGATGAAAGCAACTCTCATTCTAGCCGCGGCCGGTATTGTTCTCGGCACCGCCGTTGCGACCGCAGAAGAAACCCGTATCGGCGTTGGTGTTGGGCCGGTTGGCGCCGGCGTGACCGTCGGGCAAAGCCCGAGCCATGAACGCCGCACCACCGTCATCAGGGAGCGCGAGCCCCGTGACGAGACAGTCGTGATCAGGAAAGAACGCCGCGAGCCGCGCGAAAAAGTCATTATTCACGAGCGCGACTGACACGACAGTGGAGGAGGCTCAAGGCGCAACCCGTGATTCAGTAGCGATGAGCGGGCTGCGCTTTGACTGTTCCCAACGGATTGGTTTCTGATCATGAGCAGGTTCGACAAATACCGCCCGAGATATGAATTGGCGCCGATCATGGCGCTCATCGCTGCGTTTTCGATCGCGGAGTTGCTGATCTTTGAAGTGGAAAAGCCGCGCCTGTCGCACCGGCCGGAGTTGCCGACGATCGGAACCCTAACCGCCGCCGAAGAAGCCGGCGCGCGCGTGAAGCCTTCGAACCCCGCCGAGGTAAAACCGATTGATCCGAAGCTGGCCCCTCGCTAGCTCACAAACACCACCCGTGTCTCCACGGAAACGCGCCGGTACAAATCCTCGACGTCGTCGTTGACCAGCCGGATGCATCCGGAGGTAACGAGATGGCCGATGGTTTTTGGCGAATTGGTGCCGTAAATCAGCAGCCCGGGTTTATCCAGCAGCAGCGCGCGTGCGCCGAGGAAACTGCCGGGACGGCCGGCCGCCGCCCGCAAGGCTTCGGTGTCCCTGGTATTGGTAGCCGAAGGCTGCCAATCCGGCCATTCCAGCTTGTTGGCGATGCGGAAGAAGCTGCCTCCCTTCAGGCACTCCCTCGCAATCCCGATGCCGTAGCGGCGCGCCGAATTATTGGCGTCGATCAGATAGAGAAAGCGGTTTTCGCGGTCGACCACGATCGATCCGGGGACGACGGTGGTGCGGTAGAACACCACTTGCCGCTGCAGCGCGAATGGCAGGCCTTCACCGCTGGAGCCGCCGTCGACGCCGGGTTTCAGGTCCGCCATCACCACGTCCTCGCGCCCGCGCTGCGGCTTTGGCGATGGCGTGGTGACGTTGCTGGCGACGACGGCCGGCCCGCTGGTCGTGACATAGACGTAGAGCGCGGCCGACAGCGCGATCGCTGCAACGAGCGCGCAGGCGCCGACCACAAACGGCTTCCAGTTCTTCTCCGGCGACAACACCTCGTCGACATGAGCCGCGGAGTTTGCTTCCTCGGCGGCGATGTCATCCTCGATGCGCCGGATGGCGTCCTCGAGCGCTGCGGCATGCGAAGAGGCGGCCTCGCGCGCGAGGTGGGATTTCGTGATAAGGCCGAAAGCGTCCTTGTAGATCTGGTCGCGCGCCGCGGCGTCCTTGCCCGCGACCGCTTTCGTCATCAGCGCATAATAATCCACGGCCATGGTCCGACCCCTGAATTACCTGACGGGAGGTGCGTACTGGATGCCGCCCTGGGTCCAGAGCGCATTCAGTCCGCGCGGAATGCTGAGTTTTGATTGAGCTCCGACGTTTCGCTCATAAATCTCGCCGTAATTGCCGACGGCGCGCACGGCGCGTGCCGCCCAGTCCCTGGCGAGACCCAGTTGCTCGCCATATTCGCCGTCGGTTCCGACCAGGCGCTTGATGTCGGGATTCTCCGACTTGACCGCGTCGTCGACCGTTGCCGATTTGACGCCGAGCTCCTCGGCATTGATCAGCGAATAGAGCGTCCACTTCACGAGGTTGAACCACTGGTCGTCGCCTTGCCGCACCACCGGGCCGAGCGGCTCCTTTGAAATCACTTCCGGCAGGATGATATGGCTGTCGGGCGCCGACAGCTTGAGACGCTCGGCGTAGAGCTGCGAAACGTCGCTGGTCAGCACGTCGCATTTGCGATCGTCATAGGCCTTCAGGCTTTCTTCCGCGGTGCCGAGCGCCAGCACCTTCAGCGCCATGTCCTTGGCGCGGAAATAATCCGACACATTCAGTTCGCTGGTGGTGCCGGTCTGGGTGCACACCGTCTTGCCGGCAAGCTGCAGCGCGGTGTCGATCCCGGCATCCCGGCGCAGCAGAAAACCCTGGCCGTCATAATACGCCACGCCCGCGAACATCAGGCCGAGCGAACTTTCCCGCGACATCGTCCATGTCGAGTTGCGCGACAAGAGGTCGATCTTGCTCGACTGCAGCGCCGCAAAGCGCGAGGCCGCATCGAGCGGCGTGAACGTCACTTTCGTGGCATCGCCAAAAATCGCCGCCGCTACCGCGCGGCAGATATCGACGTCAAAGCCGGACCACACATTCTTGTCGTCCATGCTGGAAAAACCCAATAGCCCCTGGCTGACGCCGCAATTGAGCGTACCGCGCTCCTTGACCGCCTTCAGCGTCTGCGCGCGGGCGGGAAAGTTGCCCGCAAGAATGAAAGCCAGCAGCGCGACGATCGGCAGGATCACAGGTCGATTTTTGAAATGAGGCATCTGGATCTCGCGATCGGTGGGGCTTCGGTCATTCAGCCGAAGATTTTCAGCAGGCTAGCACAATTGGAAGGCTTACCAATGCTTTCTGGAGCGAAGCAGCCCTGCGCCACCGTTGCCTTCTTGATGCAGATCAAGGTGATTTGTCCCGTCCAGCATGTAACCGGCCCTGGCTGGCTATCCCGCTCCGAATTTGTCGCTGGACGTGATCGGGAATGTCGGTAGCTTGTGTGGAACGGGTAGGGCGCTGGCGACATGTTCACATTCCGGACCTCGATCACGCTGGCGGTGATGATGTTTGTTGTCGCACTCGCGGGGCTATTGATTGCGATACAAGTCCGCTCGCTGCGTTGGGCGACGCATGAGGCCGCCTCCGCCTATATGGACGCCGCCAGCACCAAGGCGTTGGGGCGGCTGCAGGGCGAATTGAGTGCGGTCGCATCGCTGGTCAACGTGCTCGCCACCAGTTCGAGCGTCGCCGATTCTGATGAAAGATCGGAAACGGGCCGAGCGATTCCGCTGTTCAAGGCGGCGCTGCAGGAAATGCCGCAGATGGACAGCATCTATGCCGGCTTCGACAATGGCGCATGGCTGCAGGTGCGGCGCATCAGCGATCTCAGCCCGGACCAGCGCGAACGGCTGCGGGCGCCGGCGAACGCCGACATCGCGATCAATCTGGTTCGACCGACGCCGGCACGCGAGCTGCCGATGCGTCGCGTCTTTCAGGACCGCGAGGGCAACGAGGTCGGCGAGATCGACCTGTGGAAGTACGGATACGACGCCCGCAAGCGGTCCTGGTACTGGCAAACGATGCAGGTCGGACCGGCCTTATGTCTCGGCGCCCTATCTCTCGTTCAGCATCGGCGCGCCGGTGATTACGGTCAGCGCGCCCTTGCGCGGCAAGGTGCCGGGCGTGATCGCTGCCGACCTCAAGCTCGATACCTTCAGCGAGTTCGTCCAGGCTCAGCGGCCGGGCCAGCGTGGCACGGTCATGATCTTCGACCAGGCAGGTGCGCTGATCGCGCACCCCGATTTTGCGAAGCTTGTCGCAAGCCGCGATGACGCACCCTTCGCTGTCGCAATTGCCCAGCATCGACGAGATCAATTCCGGGCTGGTGGCCACTGTGCTGCGGCAGTCGCACAACCTCAACCACAACGAGGGGATCGTCCGCGACGAAGACGGAGATGGTTACCTGTTCAGGCTGACGAAATTCGCCCTCGGCGAAGGCTATGGCGGCAGCATCCTGTTGCTGGCGGCCCAGGATGACTTTGTCCAGAACGTCCGCAAGCTTCAGTTCACGGGGCTGATCCTCGCGATCGTCGTCGGCGCGGCGTTTATTCCGGTCGTCTGGATGTTCGGCAGCACGATGTCTCATTCCCTGAGACGGATCACGGTCCAGGCGCGTCAGCTTCAGACGATGGCCGAACCCGAGCCTCGTGCCGGTGACCTCGCATATCCGCGAGATTCACGAACTCGGCACCACCGTCAATCTGGCGCAGCGGGCGATCTGGTCGTTCGCGCATTTCGTTCCCAAGGAGATCGTCCGCGGGCTCATCGACAATTCCATCTCCACCACGCTCGGCGGCGTCAAACAGGAGATCACGCTGGTCTTCACCGATGTCCAGGGTTTCACCACGATCGCCGAGTCGGCCGATCCTGATGTGCTGATGCGGCAGACGTCCCGCTATTTCTCCGCGATGACGGAAGCGTTCATGGCCGAAGGCGGCACGGTCGACAAGTTCATCGGCGACGCCGTCATGGTGTTCTGGAACGCCCCCAATCCGCAGGCCGACCACGTCGCGCGCGCCTGCCGGGCGGTGCTTGCGGCCAGGGCCGCGGGCGAACGGCTCAATGCCGAATTCGAGGCCGAAGGCCTGACGTCCTTCATCACACGGTTCGGCATTCATGTCGGCGAAGCCGTCGTCGGCAATGTCGGGTCGACCGAGCGTATGAACTACACCGCTCTCGGCAACACGGTGAATCTCGCAGCGCGCCTGGAAGGCCTGAACAAGCAGGTCGGGACCACCGTCCTCGCCAGCGAGGACGTGTATTTGCGCGTTCGCGATCAATTCCAGTTCAGGGCCTTCGATGCGGTCGTTGCCAAGGGCATGACCAAGGAAACCCGCATTTTCGAACTCGTCGGAGCGTCGGCATGAAGTTGGCTTGGACTTGCGTGGATTGTTCGCGGTGCCGCTTGTTCTCTGTGCTTCGATGGCTCACGCCGCCGAAGACACCATCAAGGTCGGCATTCTGCATTCCCTGACCGGCACCATGGCTGTCAGCGAGTCCGTGCTGAAGGACACGGTTCTGATGCTGATTGCGGACCAGAACAAAAAGGGTGGCCTGCTCGGCCGGAAACTGGAGCCTGTTATCGTCGACCCCGCATCGGATTGGGACTGCATTCACCGACAAGGCGCGCGAATTGCTCGCAAACGAGAAGGTCGCTGTCGTATTCGGGTGCTGGACCTCTGCTTCCCGGAAGGCCGTCATTCCGGTGTTCGAGCGGTTGAACGGACTGCTGTTCTATCCGGTTCAGCACGAAGGCGAGGAAAGCTCGCGCGCCAGGTCTTCTACACCGGCGCAGCGTTAAATCAGCAGGCGATTCCGGCCGTTCGCTATCTGATGACCAAGGAGGGTGGCGATATTCAAGCCGCTGGATACTGCTTGGAACGGAGAGCGACTATCCGCGCATGACCAACCGAATCCTGAGCGCATACCTCGTTGCCGAAGGCGTGCATGCCGATGACATCACCGCGATCTATGCACCGATCGGCCATCCGGACTGGCGCGAGATCGTCGAGAAGATCAAGGCGTTTGGCTCGCAGGGCAAAAAGACCGCCGTAATTTCGACCATCAGCGGAGATGCCAACGGCCATCTGTATAACGAACTGGCGGCCCAGCAGGTCGAGGCCCGCAAGATTCCCGTCATGGGGCTCTCCGTCAGCGCGCGAGAATTGCGGGGCGCGGATATCAGCCGGCTCGTCGGGCACCTGGCGGCGCGGAATTACTTCCAGTCGGTCACGACGCCGGAGAACACGGCCTTCGTCAAGATGTGGACGGACTTCAACGAGCAGCGCGACCAGATCACCAACGACCCGATGGAGGCGACCTTCATCGGCTTCCGGATGTGGGCGCAAGCCGTCACCCAGGCCGGTACGTCAGATGCCAATGCAGTCCGGCAGGCGATGTACGGCCAGAGGGTCAAGGCGCCGAGCGGTTTTGAAGTGGTGATGAATACCAACCATCATCTTTCCAAGCCGGCCATGATCGGCAAGCTCAATCCGGATGGCAGGTTCGACGTGGTCTGGCGCTCCATCAATCCGATCAAGCCTTCGGTCTGGAGCCGGTATCTTCCCGAGAGCGCAAAACTCACCGCCGACTGGACCTTCCCATGGGTGTGCGGCGGCTGCGCCGAGCCGACATACAGTGCTTCAAGTTGAGGCGGCGAGGGCGGCCAAAGGCCGCCCCTGCAACATCAGTACTTCGCGACCAGCGGCGAGTTGAAGTGGTAGCTCAGGCCGGTGCGGAAGATGTGCTCGCGCACTTGTGTGCTGTTGGTCGCGGTGACCACGCCGGCGCCGACGATCGGGATGGTGAAGGAGCCGGTCTGGGTGCCGAGATCGACATAGAGATATTCGGTCTTCGAGGTCCAGTTCCTGCCCAGCAGGCTTGGCAGGAATGTGAGCGGGGTTTCGATGCCGCCACCCACGGTCCAGCCGCTCCTGGTGTTGGAGAATTCGGCATTGGCCGGCACACCGAGGAACGACGCCGCGATCTTGGTCTTGACGCCGCCATAGGCGTAACCGCCGGTGGCATAGAACATGGTCGAACCGACCGAATAGCCGAGACGGCCGCGCACCGTGCCGAACCACGGCAACCGCGCATCATAGGCGGCGAAGATAATCGGCGCGACCAGCGTATTGCAGGTCTGCACGCAGGCGCGGTTATCGCGCTGGCTCGACGCCTGGATGTCGGCCTCGAGACCGAACACCCAGTTGGCGGCCTGCCAGTTGTAGCCGGCCTGGGCGCCGCCGATGAAGCCTTCGGGGCTCAAATTGAACAGCTCGGTCGAGGTGCCCACCGCGGCGAAGGAGAATGCGGTCGGGTTGCGCGCAAGGCCGGAGCCGATATTGCCGCCGAGGTAGAAGCCGGCCCAGTTCGCAGGCGGCGGCGGCACGTAGGCGGGGCCCTGGCCGCCGATGCGGTAGTTCAGGCCGACGCGGAAGATATGTTCGCGAATATCGGTGCTCATGGACTGCGCGAAGCCGTTGAGCGCGAAGTTATCGAGCCGGTCGCCGAGATTGAGGTAGAGATATTCGATCTTGCCGGTCCAGTTGCCGCCGAGCGAGGCTTCGACGCCACTGCCCCAGACCCAGCCGCTTCGATTCTGGTCGGACGAGAACACCCCCGTAATCCCAATGGTCTGCGTCATCGTGGTCTTGACGCTGCCATAGGCCCAGCCCGCCGTGACATAGCTCATCACCGGACCTTCGGCGATGCCGATGCGGCCGCGCACCGTGCCGAACCAGTCGAGCCGCTGGTTGAAGTTGAGATTCTGCGCCGGCAGACAGCCGATCAGGCAGGTGAAATTGTCGCGCATGCCGGTGCCCTGGATGTCGGCTTCGACGCCGAACACCAGCGCGCCCAAAAAGGAGGGCGGAGCCTGCCAGTTGTAGCCGATCTGGCCGCCGCCCACGCCGCCCTGCGGATTGAGATAGGAGGCCTCGAACGACAGCCCGGCGGGGACCGCAAGGCGCGTGTAGTCGCGGCCGACACCGACGCCGGCATTCACGCCGATGTAAAACCCGGTCCAGTCATAGACCATGGCGACGGGCGCTTTGACGTAGGGAGCCTTGACCGCCAGGTCGGCGGCGGAAGCCGCGCCGATGCCCACAATGGCGCTGCCGATTGCGGCTGCAGCGATGGTTGTTTTTGAATTTCGCAAAGAGGTCTCCCGGCGCGATTTGGCTCAGAGCAAGATCTTGAGCCGATAATCTATTCGGGAAACCTAACCGAAAACACACGCCGGGCCGGATCGGCGTCACTTCCCCGGCGAACGTGATAAAAATGCCGCACAAACTGATGCCGCATCGGTTCCCGATACGGCTGTCGCGGTGATCGGTAAATCAAAGGTTACCGAAGGTGCGGTCCCCAACACGGAAGCGTGATTCCGCTCGCGCACCTCGTGCGGATCATGCGAAGCAGATCATGTGAATTTGCCGGCGGACCCGTCACCGTGCGTGTCGATCACCTGGCATCCGCCCGCAAGTTCTTGGCGCGGTATTGATTCCAGTTTGCAATGACGCCCTCGTAGCGGCCCTGCTTTTTCGCGGTCTGCACGGGATCGACACCGAGATGCTTTTCGGCCTGTGACTTCTGGGTGGCCTCGTCGGGATAGGCGATGAAATACCCCAGCAGGCCAAGGCAGATGGCCCCGTAGATGAGCAAGGCCGTTACCGGCCAGCGCCTTCGTTTGGGCTGGCTGTCCGGCGTGGAGAATGAAGTCGGCATCCGCGAATTCCTTCCGTTGGCCCCGTGCGTTTGTAGGTCCAAGGCGAAGGTTCCAATGTGAACTGGCTCACGTTCGGAAACCCAATTGTCCGTGAAAGCCTCGCTCTTGGCTTTGACTCATTCCGATCCACAATGGATTGGTAATTTGCCGCGGCTCTTCCGCAAAGCCGCCCGAATCACAATTGCATTTGGTGTTGATCGACGCGGCGGCGCCGGTGGCTTTCCAGAGCCGTCGCCCCATCGCGACTTGACCTCAACCCCCTGACTTGGGATGGGGCGATCTGCTCGAAGCCGGCGACGAGACAAACCACCGCTTGGGGCGGAGACAGCATCATGCGTGAAGCAGCAACCGTGTTTTGGTACCCGCACGAGATCAAGAAGCCTGCGAACGGCGCCAGAAAACTCGGCGGCAGAGATCGAAAATTCGAAAGCGTCGAGAATGCCGTGACGTTCGTGATGGAAAAACTTTCGGCGACGGAGCGCGGCACGTCGATGATCATGACGGACAGCCGTTCGATTTACTCAATGGATATCAAGGACCTCTATGAGGACCTGAAAACGAAACAGAGCGCGCCGGCCTGAGCAACCGGCGGACAGATCAATCCCGCGCCAGACATTGCTCACGCCTAACCGCGGCGGGCGCCGCTGCCGACGATCGCCGGCATCGGCACAACCAATTGGCCGGTGGGTGCTCGAAAGCGCGTCAGATAATCTGCGATATAGGAGCGGACACCATCTGACGCGGCACCTGATTGAGCCGCAAGCACCGCGCGCGCACGGACGGTGCCGGTGAGGATAGATTCGATATAGCCGTCCGCATTGGCCACGTGCCAGTTCTGGTCGAAGGAATACGCCTCGACGTCGGCGAAGCCCGTCTCCTCCAGTGCCGCCGACATTCGCTCGGGCGTTCCAAACTGGAAAAAATCCGGTCCGTGCGGCAAACTAAACTCCATGCTGCCGCGGGCACGAACCGCCTCATAGACCAAGGCAAAACCAAAGCCGGCAGCATCCCAAACGCTCACGGCCGCCCGGCCACCAGGGCGCAACACCCGCAGCATTTCCCGTAGTGCAGCCGCGGGTTCCGGCAAATGCATGAGGCCGTAGCCGCAGAGCACGGCATCGAAGCTTTCCGGCGGGTAGGGCAGGGCCTGTGCGTCGCCTCGCTCAAAATGGCCGTTGGGGACCAGATTGCGCGCGAGTTCGACCGCCTCCCGGGAAAAGTCGAGCCCGGTAGCTTCCGCGCCGCGCTCCAAAGCTCCCGCGCCCAACATTCCGGGGCCGCAACATACATCCAGCACCCGCATGCCACGCGTCACACCAGCGGCATCGAGCATCGCCCCCACCGTCTGCCGCGCCACCGCACCAAAGGCCGAGTTGTATCCGCCAATACTGGTTTCCCAGCCTGATAGTTCGAACGCGGTGAACTGCTCCGGATCGCGAGATTGCTCGACGGGCATGGCTTCCTCCTGTAACGCGTGAGGACCACAGAGCGCTTGAGGCATGCCGTGCAGCAACAGCGCGGCTATTCGATGACCTCGTCCGCCAGCGCGAGCAATGAGGTCGGCACGTCGATGCCGAGGGCCGTTGCCGTCTTCAGATTGATGATCAGTTCGAATTTGGTCGGCTGCAAAACCGGCAGATCCGAAGGCTTGTCACCTTTGAGAATGCGGCCGGTGTAAATGCCGGTCTGGCGGTGCGCTTCCTGCCGGCTTCCGCCATAGCTTATCAAGCCGCCGTCCACGACATTTTGCCGGCTGGCAAACATCGCGGGCATCGCATGACGGGCGAGCACGGCAATGAGATCGTGCCGATGGGTTCCGAACATGCTGTCGGCCAGCACGAAGACCGCATCGACCTTGTTGTCGGCAAGGCTTGCGATCGCCGGCTCGAAATCCTTTTCGCTGCGGGCGCTGACGGTCTCGATGGGCAATCCGATCGCGTCGGAAACGGCCTTCCAGCCGCTCTTGTCGACGGTGTGCGTTGGATTATTGGGATTGACCAGCATGGCGAAGGCTCTCGCCTTCGGCACCAGCTCCCGCAGCATGTTCAGTTGCTTCCTGGGAATACCGGTATAGGTCGTGGCGCCGGTGAGATTTCCCTCCGGCCGATTGAGGCTCGCAACGAGGCCAGTGCGGACCGGATCGGCCCCGATCACAAACACAATCGGGATGGTCGTGGTTGCCGCGCGGGCGGCCAGCACCGAGCCGATCGAGCCGTCGGCAACGATCACCGCGACTTGCCGGCTGAGCAGATCGGCCACCAGCTCCGGAAGCCGGTCATATTGTCCCTCCGCCCTGCGGTATTCGATGATGAGGTTTTGTCCCTCGACAAATCCGGTTTCTTTCAGGCCGGCGTGGAATGCGGCAGGGATGCTCCCGATGCCGCTTTGCAGATATCCAATGATTGGCTTCGCCAGATGTTGCGCGGCCGCAGCCAATGGCCACCCGCCGAACACAGCGCCAACCATCCTGATGAACTCACGCCGCTGCACGCCCAACTCCTGCCGGGTGACTAAATCCGAGCGTAGGCAATTTCTTCAATGTTCGTTAGTGCCAAATTTTTAATGGACGGCCATCTTCAGCCGGGCTGCAATCTGCACACCGAACAAAGAGCCCCGGACAATGCCGGGGCCAAGTTTGCTCGGGAAGATCAGGGCAGCAATTCAAGCAAACTAGATCGCGTCCCACTGCTCCAGCGGAAGTGGAGCTTTGTAATTCGCCATCATGTCGGTGGGGCTGAGCGACGACGCCGGCGTCGCCTGCAGCGGGGTGACGGTGTGCGACCAGACCAATAGTGCTGCAACAGCAATTCCGATTGCACCCGTTGAGAAGAGCAGCTTGCGCATCGTGGCATCCTTTGTGTTCGCCAATTGATGCAGCGATGATGATCTCGTCGCGTTTCAGAACTTTGCTGTGGCCTGGCAAAAATGGCTTCGTTGCAAAGTCCGTGGTTTCGTCAGGGCGGTTCCGCTGAAATATATCCAAAATGCCAGCGCTCTGGTTTCGTTGGACGCTGCGGAAAGAAACAGCCTCACAGATTTGTGAGTTCCGTTTAGCGCCTGGGTTGTGCGGCCCGCGCGTGAACCCGCTGAAACTGCCGTGCGTCCAAGCGATATGACCGCCCCTCGAGCTTGGAGAAACGACCATGGGAAACAGGTACGGGGAATGGATACACGACGTTGAAAGCTTTCAATTTGCGGTGTCTGAGGACAATGCGCGCGGCGACAACTACGCCGGGTCCCATGCCCTGTACCAGGATGTGACTGTGCCCGTGCCAACGATGATGGATGGAACCAGCAACACCTTCATGTACGCCGAAAAATTCCAGCTTCCGGATGGGGAGTACGTGCTGACCGCGGTCCAGCATCACGCGAACGAACCGAGCTCCGCCGGGGAAGATAGCCGGGGCCTTTGGCAGATCAATCTTGAGCCTGGCAATGGAAATATCCAAAAGGGCGGCTGGATCAGCGATGTGACCTATGAGGCATCAGGCGGAAACGCAGTTGCGATGGAAACGCTCACGATTGCCCACGAGGGGCTCTTGTTGCTTTGACGGGCTATGCGTCGGGTCGTTGAGTAGCCGCGTCGCGGGGCTGGAGTTCGATAAAAAAAGCCCCGGACATCGCCGGGGCTTTGCAGAGTTTGCGCTCGGGAGAAATCAGTACTTCGCAACCACCGACGAACCGCCCGAGTTGAAGCGCCAGACCAGTTCGCTGCGGACGGTTTGCACGGTCGGACGGATGCGCTCGGCAAGCCCGGTCGCGCCGAGGGCTCCGCACAAGGCTGCATGCACGCAATTGATGTTCGTCGTTGCGCTCCTGTAGTCGGCGTAGCGGTATTCGGTCTTCCAGAATAGGCCAGGCAGCGCCGAGATCGCATACTCGGTACCGCCGCCAATGAAGAAGCCATCGTAGCGCTGCGACCCCAGTTGAATTCCGGGCGCAGCGCCATTTGCAGCGAGAGCGAAATTCCAGGCCGGATTTGCGATGGCAAGCGCTGCGGCTGCGTTATTGGCGTTGTAGTTCATGGCGCCAAAGTCGGCTTGCGTGTAACCGCCCGACACGAAGGCCAGAAGCGACGGAGTAACGAGCCAGCCTACGCGGCCGCCCACAGCCCATGACCATTGCATCGATCGTTCGCCCCGGAAAAGCCCGAGCAGACCATGCTCTCCCCGCGCGTTTGTCCAATCCGCGTCGGCGAAGGCGCCAACCAGCCAATTGCCGGCGAACTGGTAGTCGCAGCCGACTTGTCCGGTGACGAGCCAGCCTTCCCCGCCGAGGTTTTCGCTCGGCACGATCACTGATCCGGCAGGACCGGCAAACGCATACGCGAGATTGGCTCCGGCTCCGGCGGTCGTACCCCGCGGAGCGACGACTTCGCGTCGCTCGTTGAACATGTTGTATCCGCCCCCCGCGCCAAGGTAGCAACCGGTCCAACTCATGACTGGGATCGGAGGCGGTATCGGACGGGCTTTGACCGCCATATCAGCCGCGACCGATGTCCCGGCACCAAGCATTGAGAGAGCAATCGCGAGAGCAACCTTCTTCATGTCCCCAACTCCATAGCGGTGATGACTCGAAAAGTTTCGTCGTCAACGTGCAGTGACAATTGACTGCCGATTCCTTGATACGTGGATCGAGAAGGCCGTCATTGACGTCCTCAGAGAAAGAGCCGGCGGGCGTTACGCCGCCGGCTTCTCCTTGCGGCTGCCGGCCCGGGGCTGTCGTCCGGTTCTGCCGCATTCCTGCGAGCAAGTGTGCCCCCGCATGGTTAATCGATCCTTAAGCGGCAGAGGATGTGCTGGCCGACAGGGCCAACTGCAGCTAGCCTCCGGGCGTCGATCCCCATTCGCGAGCCAGGCATGCCAAAAATCCAGCGCATCATCGTTCCCGACGTCCCAAAGCCGGTCAGCCATTATTGCCACGTGACCCGCGCTGGCCCTCACGTCTGGGTCGCCGGCGTCGTTGGCGCGGCGCAGGACGGCAGCATACCGTCCGACGTTGTCGCCCAATTCGACATCGCCATTGCCGTGATGGACAAGTGCCTGAAAGCGGCCGGCGCCGGGCCCGAGCATGTCGTCAAGGTGCAAGTGTTCATGACCGACATCACGGAACGGCCGAAAATCAACCCGCGCCGCATCGCGTATTTTGGCGAAAATCTGCCGGCCTCCACGCTCGTCGAGGTGAAGGGATTGGTCGATCCGCGAATGAAGGTCGAGATCGAGTGCCAGGCCTACGTTGACTAAACGGCGCGTGCCGTCTCGCGAGCCGGGTCCAACGCGGCTTCCGCGGCCTTCCAATCTTGATCGTCCTCTCGTTTTCGTCATCGACGCGCGTCCTCCGGACATAACGTCGATCAAAAAAATCCCGGGCACATGGCCCGGGATTTAGTTTCACTGGAGAATTGGGAAACCTCAGTACTTCGCGACGACCGCACCACCGCCCCAATTGAACTTGTAGTTCACGCCGACCTTGGCGGTCGACAGGGTGTTCCGGAGGTCTGCATTGACATTGACCGCGAAGGGAAGCTGCGCGGCCCCAAGATTGAGGGGGAACGCGTAGTTCTTCTTGTCGAATTCGTAATAGTTGTATTCGACGAACGCGGTCCAGTTCGGGGTGATCATCCACTCGGTGCCCATACCGATGGTCCAGCCGAAGTGGGTGATTTCCCTGCTGGTGAGATCCTGACCTCCGACGCCACCGAAGGACGGCAGCGTGACGGTGTGGGTGGAGTTCTGCCAGGCAGCGCCGCCCTTGACGTAAACAAGACCGCGATCCAGAACCACGGCGCCGAGGCGGCCGGTTACGCTCGCCAGCCAGTCGGTCTTGGTCTTGCAGCCGAGAACGACGAGGCAGGGGCTGGTGCCCTTGATGTCGGCGCCAGCGAAGTCACCCTGGATGCCGAGCACGGCCCAACCGGTCTGCCAGTTGTGCGCCACGCCTGCACGCCACCCAGGAACCCGCTCGTGCTGGTCTGGGAGAAAGGCAGGTTGAAGGCGAGCGGCGGAATGATCGCGGGAACGATGTTAAACCCCGTGAGGGTCGATTTAGTGGTTCCCCAGCCGGCGCCGACATGGCCACCGATGTAGAAGCCGGTCCAGCTCCAGACGATGACAGGAGGAGCCATCGGACGGGCCTTCACCGCCATATCAGCAGCAGAACTCGAACGGCGCAGAACTCTCGATTGAAATGAACGAGCGGTCTCCTGTCCGGCTGAAGCCGGACGTTTTTCACTTCGCAGAAAAAAACGGAATGCTGCCCGACAGCCGTCTCCTGAATGACTTCGCAATCGAGAACGGTGAGGGCATCGATGAGGGCGGGGACACCGCTTGCCATTCCGGTCCACCGCTTTTCGTCGAACCTCTCCGGGCCCTTTACCCTGGAAGACGAAAACAACTCGGCGAGATCCATATGATCGTGCGTCAGGACATTGACGCTCACACGCCTGGTCGCGCTCATGATGCCATGGGCACCGGCGTTGCGGTTCACACATGCGATGAGCGAAGGCGGATCCATGGCCAACGAACAAACGGCCGTCATGGTCAGACCGTGCCACTCACCGTTGCTGTTCGTCGCCACAATGCATACGCCTCCGGCGAGAAGCCGCATACTCTGCTTGAACATTTCGGACGAAATCGGTGTCTCGGTGATCACGCCCGAAAATCCGGAAAATCAGGCGAACGGCGCCGCGCGGGGATTTTCGCCGAGGTCGCCTGTCAACCTGAATTGGCCCATCAAATTGGAGACCGTGTCGAAATCGACGACCGCATGGTGACACGCCGTGTTGATGTCGCGGAAAGCGCGATACACTGCGTTGCCTTCGTAGAGGCCGTGCGCGCCCGCCGCAGCGAAGAGACGCTCGATCGCGCGGCGGCTCAGCTCGGCAACATAGGCAGCGTCCCAGCGCATCTGGATGCGATCCTGTGCCGACATCGGAGCCTGATCGATTGCCATCAAGGCATCGAAGCGATCGCACATGTCGCCGAGAAGCCGTCGCGCCACGGCGATTTCCGCTGATGATTCCGCGACACGCTTTTGCATGATGGGGTTCTTCGCCTTGACGACGCCGTACGGCGTTGTGCGCGTGGACGTCGCTTCGACGAAAGCCTTCAAACCGGCCTCGGCCATGCCGAGGACCGAGCCGGACAACATGGCCGGCAAGCCGGAGTAGACCGAAAGCCGATACGTCGGCGCCTTCGCATGCGGGCTGAGACCAAGGAAGGTCGGGGTTGTCGGCACCACGCGGTGCCCGGGTATGAACGCATCGGTCACGACAAGATCCTTCGATCCTGTCCCCCGCATCCCCAGGGTAAACCAGGTGTCATCGAGCAAGACATCGGCGCGTGGAACCACGACGTGATGGATGATGTAATCGTCGGGTCCGGGATTGGCGACCTTGGTCCCAAGGATGAACCAGGGAGAATGATCGCATCCGCTGCCGAACTGCCACCGGCCCGTGAGACGCCAGCCCCCTTCCACCCGGTCGATCACGCCTTGGGGCGCCAAAGATCCGGCAATGAGATTGTCGGCGTCGCCTTCGTAGACTTCGCGCTGACATTCCTCTGGGAAGCGGCCGATGATGTAGTCGTGGGCCACACAGACCATCAACACCCAGCTTGCTGACGAGCATACATTGGCGATCTCCGCGCACGTCCAGATCAGCGAGCTTGGCGAGAGTTCGAATCCGCCGAACTGCCTCGGCGTGATCATGCGCGCCAGACCTGACTCCCGCAGCGCATTGGCGGCATCATCGCTCAGGCGGCGCAGCCTATCGCTCTCATGCGTGGTGGCGGAAAGCCGGGGAAGGATGGCGCGTACCGCACTCTTGTAATCGAAATCAGAGGCGGGCGCGTTCTCCGGGTGAAGCTTGCCTGCTGCGACGGCGCTATTCATTCCACATCTCCCTAATCACCACGGCGCACATGTTGGAGACCGTGTCGAAGCGTGTATCCATTGCAGCACGATGTCGGCCGGCTTGTTCTAAGTCAAATTCATAGTTATAATTCTTTGTATGAGCCAGGTTAATAACCCTCTCGACCTCAACCTGCTGCGTGTCTTTTTCGCGATTTGGGATCTTCGCAGCCTCACTGCCGCGGGCGAGCGCCTCGGCCTGACCCAGCCGGCCATCAGCCATGCTCTGCGGCGATTGAGGGAACGGTTCGGCGATCCGCTGTTTGTCAGGGTGGCAAACCGCATGCTTCCGACCGATGCCGCCGTTCGTTTGCACGAACCGCTTGACCAGGCCTTCGAACTGCTGAACCGCACCTTGCAAAGCGGTGTCGTATTCGATCCTCGCGTGACCGAGCGAACCTTCAGGGTGGCGATGTCTGATATCGCAGAGGTCTACCTTTTGCCCCGGCTGATCACCGAGCTGTCTCGCATCTCGCCGTTCATCCGCGTCCACATCGTTCCTCTGGTCCCGGAGAGCCTGGTGAGTTCGATGCGCTCGGGTGAGATCGACCTCGCGATTGGCGCCATCAGTATGTCCGACAAGGATCTTGCCAGTATCGACATCGTCAATGATCGATACATTTGCCTGGTGCGCGCAAATCACCCAATCGCAAAGTCCAGACTTACGCGTTCCAGTTTCTCGAAATTGCGCTTCTTCTTCGCGCGAACGAGGTCCACGGTCTACCAATTGGCCGAGCAATGGCTCGCGGACGAAGCCGTTCGGCCGCAGATCGCCGTTCGCGGACATTTCACCACGGCACCGGAGATCGTCCGCCATTCGGATCTGGCCGCGATTTTCCCAAGGATGCTGGCTTTGGATCTGCATCGTGTCAGGGATTTTCGGCTGCTGGATCTTCCATTCGAGTTACCCCCAATGGAGGTCAAGGTGCACAGTCACTCACGCTTTGCCAACGACACCGGCATCAAGTGGATGTGTCAGACCAGCGCGGCCATCCTGAGCAAGATGGATGGCCGGTAGGCCATCGTCATCGGCCTGCCGGCGCTGTTGAAGCGCAGCGCCCTCACTTCCGCGGATCGAAACGGGTCGAGAAGGCCGCGGCAGGCACCGTATCGAGATAGCCGGCGCCCATGACATCGTTTGCCATTCCGGCGAAACGCCGCAGGGACTCGATGGTCGCATCGTTCCACGTCGTCGTGTAATCGGCGAGCACGCGCTCGCGCAGCAGCTTAATGGCAGCGGGTTCGAGACTATATTTCTTGCCGTACTCTTCGAACACCTCCGGATGAGTCTTTATGTAGTCGAGCGCTTCGAGCCACGCCTTCGTGAAATTTTTCAGCGCTTCCGGTTCGGCCTTCATGAAATCGTCGTTGGTCGAGTAGCCGATCCAGAGAAAATCGTCGCCCGTGCCGGACTTGTAGGCGTCGGCGAGATTGCCGATGGACCTGTACTTGCCGGACCCCTCGAGCTTGGCCGCGAGGGGATCGAACATGACGGCAGCCTCAATCTCGCCCTTGTCGAGCAAGGCGGGGAGCAGGCCGGGCCCGGCAAACTGCAGGTCGCCTGTCTTGCCCGGATCGAACCCGTGGAATTTTGACGCAATCACCCGAAACAGCACGGTCGCGGTGCCGGCCGCTCCTGCGAAGGTGCCGACCTTCTTGCCTTTGAGATCGGCGATGCTCTTGATCGGCGAACCGGCCGGCACGATGACGTCGACCGTCACCCCGCGCCCGACCGGGAATATCATCGTGACGGGAAAGCCCTTGCCCCGAAACTGGGCGATGGCGGTCCAGCCGCCGAAGCCGATATCGACATCCTTGCCGCGGATAGCCGTGAAGAGCCCGTCGAGCGTAGGATAAGCGCGGTACTCGGCCGCGAGACCATATTTTTTGTCTATCCCCTGGTCGATCATGACGCGCGACCCGATCTCGTTGAGGGACTGCGCGAGATCCCCGATCCGTACCTTGACCTGGGCAGTGGCGGCACCGCATGTGGCGAGCATGAATGCGGCGAAGATACCGAGACGGAACAGCATGCTTCTCTCCTCGATGTTCAAAGGTCAGATGTTCATTCGGGCGGCGGAGCGCCGGTCAAGATCATCGATCAAGCTCGGCTCGGTTACTGGGATGGCGGACGGGACAGGTTCGCGGCCGATTTCATCGCCGAACGCCTTGATGACGTCCCGGCTGAACTGGAAGATGGCCGGGTCGTCGTAGCTTCGCGGCCGGGCGATCGGGACGCGCATTTCCTGCCGGAACGCGCCGCCCGACATCACCAGGATCCGGTCGGCCAGAAAGCAGGCCTCGTAGGCGTTGTGCGTGACGAACACGATGGTCTTGCGCGTCTCCTCCCAGATCGACAGGAGGTCGGAGCGGATGCGGCGCGCCGTGATCTCGTCGAGCCCCGAGAAGGGCTCGTCCATCAGGAGAATGCCGGGCTCCACGCACAAGGCCCGCACGAGGGCGAGGCGCTGGGCCATGCCTCCCGAAATCTGGTGGGGATAGTAGTCGCGATATTCCGACAGGCCGGTCATGGCGAGATAGCGGGATTTCAGCTCGCTCCAGCGCGAGGCCGGCACCCGGCAGCTGGCGAGCGCAAAATCGAGATTCGCCTCCGCGGTCAGCCATGGCAGCAGGCGCGGCTCCTGGAACAGGTAGCCGACGCGGCCGCCACTCACGGAAGCCCGCCCCTCATAGACCTTGTCGAGCCCGGCGAGGACGTTGAGCAAAGTCGACTTGCCGCAGCCCGACGGCCCAAGGATGCACAGGAATTCTCCCGCGCCGACCGCCAGATCGAGATCCTTCAGCACGGCATGGAACGTGCCGTCGCGGCCCTTGAACGTCTTCCGAAGCGAGGCGACCTCAATGACCGGATTCATACTGTTACCTCCGGGCGCCATGCGAAGACACGCCGTTCGATCGGTTTCAGGATGAGCAGCTCGATGAGGAGCATGATGATGGTGAAGAGGAGCGTCCAGGCGAGGACCTGGCGCATATCGGCCAGCTGATACCAGTAGAACAGCTTGAACCCGACACCGTTCGGGACGTCCGATCAATTCCACCAGAACCGTGATCTTCCAGATGATGCCGAGCCCGAAGCGGGCGGAGGCCATCACGTAGGGGAAGATCTGCGGCATCAGCACGCGGCGCACGATGGCCGGGCGCGTGGCCTCGAACACCCGGGCCATCGCGACCAGCCTGGTGTCGACGTTCTTCACGCCTTCCCAGATGTTGATGGTGATCGAGGGCGCGGCAGTAACGGCGATGGCGATGATGGCGGCTCCCTCGTTCAGCCCGAACCACATGAAGGCCATGATGGCGTAGCAGAGGCTCGGGACCGTCAGTCCGATCATCACCCACACGTCGAGCACGGCCTCGGCGCGCCGGTTCAGTCCCATCAGGACGCCGACCGGAACGCCCAGCATCAGCGCGAGCAGGAGGCCTGCCACGACGCGCAACATCGTCATGGCGAGATCGGTCCACACGTCGCCCGCCCGCGATCTCGCCCCACAGGGTGCGCGCGGTCTCGATCGGACCCGGGAAGATTTCGGGTGGCAGCGTCAGGGACAGCAGCCCCCAGACAATCACCGCCGCCACCATGGAGAGCAACTTAAGCATGGCTTTGAACCTGCATCACCTGCGCTGCCGGCAGCGCAATGCCCGCACGAGCCGCGCAGCGGCGCGCCACCTGTTCGGCCTCCGCGAGAAGAGCATTCTCGTCGACCGTCAGAACCTTGCGATCCCGCATAACGACGCGCCCGTCGATCACGGCATCCCGGACGTCGCCGCCGCGCGCGCTGTAGACGAGCGCCTTCTCCGGATCGAACAGCGGAGAGAGATGGGGCTGCCTGTGCCTCCACCGTGATCAGGTCGGCCCGCTTTCCGACCTCGATCGATCCCGTCTCGGTCCGCCCGATCGCGCGCGCGCCTTCTGCCGTCGCCATTCGGAGCGCGCGCGCGGCGGTGAGCGCGCGCGGATCGTTCGCCGCCGTCTTGGCGGTCGCGCAGGCGTATTTCATGCTCTCGAAAATATCCTGCCCGCAATTGGCCGCGGCGCCATTGGTCGCGACACCGCAGGTGATGCCCGCGTTGAGGAAATCCCTGATCGGCGGAAAGCCGGTGCCCCAGAACAGACGCGTCTGAGGGTCGAAAAGGACAGCGGTGCCGCTCGCGGCGAGGAGCTCGATTTCGCGCGGCGAGACGTCCGAGCAGGCAATGGCCTGTACGTCGGGGCCGAGGCAGCCGACTTCTTCAAGCAGTTCGACTTGCCGGATGTCGCGGCCGAAATGGCGAGCGATCATCAGGTTGAACTCGGGCAACTCGGCCACGTGCATGTGGAGTGCAAGGCCGTTATCGCGCGCAATCCGGCGCGTTTCACGGAACCCGCCCTCGTCCAGAACCCAGGGCAGAAGCGGACCGATGGACAGGCGCAGGCGACCGCCTTCGGATCCGTGCCAGCGTCCGGCGAGGCGTCCGACCCGCTCCGCCTGCTCTGTCGCGGTCTCGCAGAACCGTGGATCGAAATGACGCGCCTCGGTGGCGCGTGCGACGGTGCCTCGAATTCCGCTGTCGCGAAGCGCGCGGAATGCCGCGTCCTCGACATCCGCGGTCGCGTGGGGCGGCATGAAGATGTTTTCGACCAGGCTGGTGTTGCCGTTCTTGATGTTCTCGACGCAACCGAGCAGTTCCGCGACGTAGAGCGCCTCCTCGTCCATCGCGGCCATCATCGGCATCAGGAGATCGAGCCACTCAAGCAGGCGGCGCTCCGGACCGATCGTGCGGCCGAACACCATGCACAGATGCGTATGGGAATTGACAAGCCCCGGGAGCACGATCCTGCCGGTGGCATCGATGACGAGATCGCAATTCGGCACGGGATCGGCGGTGCAACGCTCAACGGCGACGATGTCGCGGCCCTCGACCACGACCCGCCCATCCTCGATGACCCGGCCCGCTCCGTCCATCGTGAGCACGAGCCCGTGCTCGATCGCGATGCGCTTCATCGGCAGAGCCTCACGGGCCGCTCCTTGAAATCACTCATGGCGACGACGTTGGTTGAATCGTCGAACGTTCCGCTTCGAGCGATGAGCTTGGAGAGCACCTCGACACTCGATAGCGCGCCAGCTCTAATCTGCGCGCACAGATTGCCTGCTGTATCGAACTGGATACCCATCCTCAGAAAGATGTCCGCTTCCATTAACTAAGTCAAATTCATGATAATAATTAACTGCATGAATTTGGCTAATAAGGATCGGCCGCCTGCTCCCGGCGGCCTCGGGCATATTTGCCAAGTGCACAACCGGATCTGCCAGTTCACTCAATTATCTTTTCGGCACTCGCGACGAGCGCAGAAGGTACCGATAGTCCCAACTGCTTGGCTGTCTTGAGGTTGATGGCCAACTCGAATTTGGTCACCTGATAGATCGGGATGTCGCCGGGCTTTGCTCCGCGGAGAATTGCATCAATGTTGTTGGCGGCGCGCTTGAACAACTCGATCAGGTCGAAGGAATAGGCCATCAGGCCGCCGGCCTCGACAGCTTCAACAAACGTAAAAATCGATGGAAGCTTGAACTCGCCTACCAACTTTACGATCAGGGGGATGTTTTGGAAAACCTCGGGCGAATCGAGGACCATGATGGCGTTTGCACCTTCGCGGGAGATGCTCCGGACGGCCGCCCGATAGCCGGCTTCACTGGTGCCGAGTTCCAGCAGGGATACTGCGACTGGGAGGCCTGCCGTCTCGGCCGCTGCGAGAATTGTTGGACCATAATATCCTCCCTCCCATTGCGACCGAAGAGCGAGGCAGCCAAGTTTCGACATCGCAGGAACCATCTCGCGCAACAATTCGATCCGCTTGCCATGAATGGATGGACCGGCATCGATGCTGACTCCCGTGAAATTGCCGCCCGGGCGAGCCAGACTTTCGGCGATCCCCAGCTTAACGGGGTCGGCGGTTATCGCTACAATCGGAATTCGCGACGTCAGCTTTTTGAAGGCAAGTGTGTGAGGGCCAACGATGAAGATGACATCCGGGTTGCCGCGAACGACTTCCGCCGCCAAGGCCTCGGGGCCGGACGCGCTTTGTTCGCGGCCGTAACGTTCTACCTTGAGGTTTTGTCCTTCGATCTGTCCCAACCGGCGAAGCTCGGCGAACAAGGCCCGGGAAAATCTGCTTCCGCCGCGCTCATGCAAGTCCGCGTTGGCTCTGATGGGCTGAAGATAGCAAGACGTTTGCTCTTGCCCTGCTGCGCAGTCCCGGCGATCGGCCATGTCAAGGCACCACACATAGTACTGAGAAAAAACCGCCGCCTCATGGTCGCACCGGGGTAAGAAGACAATCGTCCGAGGCAAGTTAGCACACGGGAGACGGGCCTCGGATAGCCCAATTGCACGACCCACCGGCCCGTGCCTTGAAGCGTCCACAATACCGATGGAGAAGCGGCCAGGCATAGCGCAGGTTTGGCGAGCAATGGGCACCTGGAGGACGATGACGCATCGCGCGGTTGGCAGGGTGGCTGCAGGCTTTTTGCTGCTGGCAGCGCCCGCGATGGCCGCCGAGTTGCCGGCCGAACTGATCTCCGGCTTCCGCCTCAAGCATGGCGAGGTCCGTGTCGTGCGCGATGCAACGCTTGACCGCATTGCGCTGGAGCAGGCGCGCGCGATGGCGGCAAAGGATAATCTCAGTCACGAGGTGCTCGGCCCGTTCACCAGGCGGATCGCGCCCGCGCGCGCGGGTCGCGCCGCCGAGAACATTGCCTATGGCTACGACAGTTTCGAGAAGACACTCGGCCAGTGGATCGACTCCTCCGGCCACCGCAAGAACCTGCTGTTGCACAATGCCTCCCGCGTCGGGATTGCGAGCGCCAGGGATGCAAGCGGCAAGCGCACCTACTGGGCCATGGTGATCGCCGGCGATTACGAGCCGAAGCCGGTCAAGGGCAAGAAAGCCAGGGAGCCTGTTGTTGCCGGGAAACGTGAGGCCTTTACGTTTTCCTCGGGCAAGCCCAAATCCAGCGGCTGCACCATCAAGGTGCTGAGCCTTTGCATTTGAGGCGGAGCGAAGGGCGCATGCGCCTCATTGCTGCCTCATGGCGCGCACGATACCGGTCATAGCCGATCGGGAGCGTTGCCCGGAATCACCAGTCACGCCGAGAAAGCGGACGCCATGAGGGAATCATTTTGACTGTGCAGCCGGCGGAGTTGCTTACTTGGGCCATTCCTAAAGGGCCACTCATATGTTCGAAGCTATTACCGCATTTCTCATTATTGTTAGCGCCGGGGTCCTTGTCGCTCACGCTTTGGACGCCTTTAAATCGTGGAAATAACCCCTCGGTGGCGCGCATTGCGCTTGGCCCGCTTTTCATCGCCTTCTGCCTCAGGAGGTCACGGGGCCTGAACGGGGCGTCGCCTTGGCAACGGGATAGGCCCGGTGATTGCTGGCTCACCCGCCGATGCCTTCGCGTTCTTCAGGATGGCCTCGGCGGCTCGTTCAAACGCCAATATGTGGTTTTCCGCAGCTGAACGCTGGGTGTTTGAAGGTTTCCCCGCATCAAGACGATCTGTCAGGCCGGGTACGTTTGGCGGCGATCGCTGATCGGCTTCGACAGGCACGGGCGGGGCAGGGGTAACGAAATAGGTGATGCACCCCGCAACGGCAGCGGCGACCAGTACAACCGGTACAACAAATTTGATCATTTCCTCAGCCGCAGCTCCGGCCCCTGCGCATCCGGAGAAATCGCCGCCGATCAGACCGCGGCGTGAGTGGTTCGAGTTCTGGCTGCGATGGGGCATAGGCCCCGTCTGCACCATCGCGTCAATGAGGGCAGAATGTCACCATGATTTGGGCGACTTTGCGGACGGCCTGGGCGCGCACGCGGTCAGCCGAATTTGTTGAACCGGATCAACGTGGTTTGGGCGGTCCGACAACAGGAAGTATCGCGCTTAACACGCCAGGCAAAACAGGTGTTGGAGCACGAGCGAGCCTTAATCGAAGGCAAAGATCCGCTTCCAGTCCTTCTTCATGTCGACCACGGTCCACTTGTTCAAGGCTGCGGCGTCCAGGGTGGTCTGGCTAAGCTTGCCGACATGCGAGTTTCTGTCGTAGGCATATTCCCGCACTGCATCGGTGTGATGGACGATCAGGCCGAACCGTGCGCCACTGGCGCCGAGCGTCGTCCATTGCAGCATTTCGAGATCGCCGTCGGAGTTGCCGAAGGCCGCGATCGGACGGCGGCCGATGTGCTCGTTGATGCCGATGGGCTTGCCGGCCTTGTCGTCGATAAAATTCATGTCGGGCAGCCTGAACAATACCGGCGTGCCGTCGCGCATCTCGAATCGGGTCTTGATCGACGATCCGACGACCTGCTCCGGCGGCACCCCGTAGATCCGTTCGGTCCACGGCCGCATGAATTCGATGCCTCCGCCTGACACGATGAAGGTCCTGAAACCGTTGACCCGGAGATATGCGAGCAGTTCGAGCATCGGCTGATACACCAGTTCGGTATAGGGCCGCTTGAAGCGGTGATCCCGCGCGGTCGCAAGCCAGTCGGTGACGATCTTCTCGAACTCCGCCGTGGTCATGCCGGCATGCGTCACGGCGATGATTTCGAACAATCCTTTTTCCCCGGCCGCCGCCAGCGCCTTCAGATCGCCGTCCAGCGCCGCCGCGAACGGCTGTTTCGTTTTCCATTCCGGATGCATGGGCGCCATGACCTTCACGCGGTCAAGTGCGAAGACCAGTTGGATATACATCGGCTGCTCGATCCAAAGCGTGCCGTCATTGTCGAAGGTCGCGATGCGTTGCTCGACCGGCACGAAGGAAGGCCCGCCTTGTGTCGTGACCCGCGCGACAAAGTCGAGGATCGATGCCTTGGTCGCACCCTCATTCCAGGACGGCAGCGGATCGCGCTGTGCCTGTGCAACCGCTGGCGTCGAGCGCAGCGCGGCTGATAACACCGGGAGCATCGCCAGCGACGAGAGCAGGACGCGGCGGTTGAAGGTGGGAAAATGCTTGATTGGATTCATGGCCGACTCCCTTCAGGTGCGAACACCGACCCGTCTACCCAAGACCGAAACTTGATGCGGCTATTCACGCTTAAAACCGTGTCATGTTTGCGCTTGGCGCATTCGGACTCTTCACCAGACTTGTCTTGTATTGTTCCACCGCGCCGAGGAATGGCCCGAGCACCCAATTGTACATCTCGCCAATGTTGTGCTCCTCGCGCGGGTCGGATTCGATGTTGAAGATCTTGGGATAGCCATTCATCGGCGCGGCGCTGGAGCCGATCCCACCCATCAGGGTTGCGCCACCTTCGCCGCTTCTGCCTGGCGCGACGTCGGCGAAATAGGCACGGAATTGCTTCCAGCGCGCCGCGACGAGATCGGGACCGACGAAGGTCAGCAAATGCTCGCGTCGTCCGACATCATTACGGCCAAGCAGCAAGTCGCTCTGGTCGATGCCGTCGATCGGCCGGTCGTCCGGCACCTTGCCGCCGGCAAGCCGCGCGAAGGTGGGGAAAAAATCCATGATCGAGAACATGGCGTTGGACGTTCGTGGCCGGATACGGTCCGGCCAACGGATGATGGCGGCGGTGCGGATCGCGCCTTCGCTCACGTCGCCGAGCGCGCCGCGGTACGGTCCGGGCGATCCGATGTCCGGCATGTCGCCGCCGAATGCGCGCGCCCCGGGTCCGTCGGGGCCATTGTCGGATGCGAAGACCACGATGGTGTCCTTCGCCACGCCGAGGTCGTTCAGTGCATCGAGCATTTTCCCGACGATGGCATCGCCCTCCATCAGGGAATCGCCGAACTGGCCGATGCGGGACGCTCCCTCGAATCGTTTCGACGGCAGGTTCGGAAAGTGCGTCCGGGAGATCGGCAGATACAGAAAGAACGGTTTGCCCGCCGCCTTCTGGCGCTTCATGAAATCGACGCCGCGATCCACCAGTTCCCAGTCGATCCCGCGCCGCACTTCTTCAGTATAGGGCTTGACCACCTTGAGCGGTTCGCCTCGCTTCGCTTCGACGATCTGCGGTCCCTTGTCGAGCGGGATATCGATCGCCTTGGTCTGGCGGCCCTGGCGGATCATCCCGAACGCATCCCAGGTGTCGGCCGGCGGAATGCCGTAGAATTCGTCGAAACCCTTGTTTTGTGGCTGGCTGTATGGCTGCGCACCGAGATGCCATTTGCCGAAGATGGCGGTGGCATAGCCGGTATCGTGCAGCATCTCGGCCATGGTCACTTCCTTTGCCGGAAGCGAAAAAGCCGTCCCGGCAACCGCAACCAGCGACATGCCGGAGCGGATGGAATAGCGCCCTGTCAGCAGCGCCGCGCGCGACGGGGTGCAGGCCGGCTCGACCAGGAACTGCGTCAGCCGCAAGCCTTCGGCTGCCAGTTGATCGAGGCGAGGTGTTGGAGCGCCGCGCAATTCTCCACCGCCATAGACGCCGATGTCGCCGTACCCGGTATTGTCGGCAAGAATGACGAGGATGTTGGGCTTCGGCTGCTGTGCAATGGCTGGCGTAACGGTGGTCAGCGCCGTCGCCGCCAGGAAAAGGAGAGCTCTGGGCCAGATGGTCGTTGCAACGGCAATCATCCGCGCCCCTTGATTCCGAAATAGTTGAAAGCTGCTTTCGACCGATTTCCCGTGCCAAAAATCCGAAACAAGCCGGGAGGCAAGGGATATTCTCTGGAGGTGGAGCGGCCGATCCTTTCGGACCGGCCGCCGTTCTTGTTGGACAATTGCGGCGACGCTTGCGACTAGTCGCGGCCCGCCTTCATATTCTTAACTTGCTGCATGACCTGTTCCAGATTGTAGCTGGCCGGGTCCTGCAGCGCCGGGAACTTGATGTAGCTCTCGAGATGCATCAGCCAGAGCTGCTGGCCGATAGGCAGCATGTTCCAGTCATAGACATAGGCGGTAGACGGAGAAGCAATCGCTCCGGCCATACCGAACAGCGTCTTTTGCTGTGAACCAACGGAAGTCTCGAAGGGATCACGTTTGATGTTGACGACCTGGGTCCAGGAATAGGGCTGCACTCCGGAAACGAAACCCGCCGGGTTGTCGGACACCATCGCGAAGTACATCTTCCAGTTCTTGTAGCGGACCGCCGACGGAGTCGTGCCGGACCAATACAGGAAGTGGTCGCGCGCCGACTTCTCCGACTTGCCGCTCAGATAGTCGATCTGGTTCACGCCATCGAGCGTGGTCTTGACAAGCCCGGGATAGCCGGCCTCGACACGTTGCTTCAATCCGTCGCCCTTGGGCCCGCCGGCGATCTCGACGAGAGTCGGGACCCAGTCGAGGGAGGCGAACATTTCGTTCTTGACCGTGCCGGGCTTGATGACGCCCGGCCAGCGGATCACCATCGGAGCGCGCATGCCGCCCTCCCAGGTGCTGAGCTTGCCGCCCTTGAACGGCGTGACGCCGCCGTCCGGGAAGGTGATGGTCTCGGCGCCGTTGTCGGTGGTGAACACGACGATCGTGTTGTTGAGCTGGCCCATGTCTTCGAGCTTCTTCAGCACCACGCCGATGTTGTCGTCCATCTGCTTCATGCCGGCTTCGTTGACGCCCCAGTCCTTGCCGCCGGGCTCGCCCACCATGGCCAGGTACTTGTCCGACAGCACGGTCGTGATGTGCATGCGCGCCGGGTTGTACCAGGCGAAGAACGGCTTGTTGGTCTTCTTCGGGTCGTTGCGATCGAGGAAGTCGACGACCTTGGCCGAGATTTCCTCGTCTACGGTCTTCGATCGATCGAGGGTCAACGGTCCCTCGTCCTTGCACGTTTGTTTGGCGCCAGTGCCGTCGGCCGACGTGCACGCGAGCATCGGACGCGGTGGCGTCAGGCAGACCGTGGTCTTGGGATCCACGGCGCCGGGAACCTCGGCCAGACCGGGGATCGGCGTGTTCTTGCATGGCGGCGCGAGCGTCTGCTGGGTCGGCGTCTTGTTGATGTCCGGGAAGCTCACGCCCTGCATCGCATCGAGGTGATACAGATAGCCCCAGAATTCCTGGAAGCCGTGCGCGGTCGGCAGCGAGTCGACGTGGTCGCCCAGATGGTTCTTGCCGAACTCGCCGGTGTTGTAGCCGAGATCGAGCAGGAACTTGGCAAGATGCGGCGTCCCGGTCCGTATATAGGATGGACTGCCGGGAAGTTCCGGCAGGACCATGCCGACGCGGACCGGCTGCATGCCGGTGATGAAGGCCGTACGCCCGGCCGTGCAGCTCTGCTCGGCGTAATAGTGCATGAACTTCGCACCTTCATTGCCGATGCGGTCGATGTTGGGCGTCTCCCCGACCATCAGCCCTTGATGGTAGATGCTCGGCTGCATCCAGCCGATGTCGTCGCCCATGATGAAGAGGATATTCGGCTTTGCCGGCGTTTGCGCCACGGCCGGCGTGCTGGCCGGTCCGGACAGCGACATCAACATCGTCGCGCCAAGCAGCGCGGCGCAACTCGTGTGCCAACCCGCCTTCTCAGGCGGCGCGGCTAGCCCGTGAAGTGGATTGTCGTTCAGCCTGCGGTTAGACATGGCGTCGCTCTCCCTTGTTGTGCGCTGATGATGTGTTAGTGCCCTGCTCGCCGGATGCACCGGAATCCAAGATGGCTCGTGGAAGTGTCGACCGGCTCCGCATGTCGCGCGGCCGGCCGGTAGCGTCGGCAGTAGTTCGGCGCGCACAGATGCGAGCCGCCCTTGATGACCTTCCGTGGAATTTTATTGACATTGGTCGTTCTGGGGTCGTAGCTGTCGGCCTCGCGGCCGCCGCGCGGGTTTTGCGGAATGCAGCACGCCTTCGCCGCATCCGCCTGATGCTTCGGCGAATACCAGTCGGCCGTCCATTCCCAGACGTTGCCGATCATGTCGTGCACGCCGTAGCCGTTTGCCGGAAAGGCGGTCACCGGCGACGTGCGCTCAAAGCCGTCGGCCTTGATGTTCTGGCGCGGAAATTCTCCTTGCCAGGTGTTGGCCATGTGACGGCCGTTCGGCGTGAACTCATTGCCCCACGCGAACTCGGTGTCCTCAAGGCCGCCGCGGGCCGCAAATTCCCACTCCGCCTCGGTCGGCATTTCCTTGCCGGCCCATTTTGCGTAGGCGAGCGCGTCGCTGAACGCGACATGGACGACGGGATGATCGTCGAGACCGTCAATATTTGATTTCGGCCCGTAGGGATGCCGCCAGTCCGCGCCCTTGGCGAACGTCCACCACTGGCTGAAGTCGCGCAGGCTGACCGCCTGCTTGGGCGGCGAGAACATCAGCGAACCCGCATAGATCATATGCGGCAGAAATCCCGGATAGTCCTTCGGGTCGGGCGGGATTTCGGCGAATGTGACGTGACCCGTGGCCGCCACGAACTCCCTGAACTGCCGGTTCGTCACGGGATGCCGATCCATCCAGAAGCCGTCGACCGCCACGCGATGCGTGGGCGCTTCTTCCGGATAATGCTTGTCCGATCCCATGCGAAACGTGCCGCCGGGTATCCAGATCATTTCGTCGATCTGCGAAGAACCGTCACGGACGATGGCATCGGGCTGGAAAGTGGTTGAGGAGAAAAGCGCTGTCATCTCAAGCATTGCCCTCCAGTCGATCGACAGAAACACGATCTGGCCGGGGCACGCTACGCAGGAGCGATGTCACGTTCTATTGGACCGTGGTCCAACATCCGGCGGCGGGCTCGGGCTGCTAAAGGGGCAGGGGAAAGCAACGCGAGTGCTTCATGACGAGAAGCGCGGCCGATGGCGGGATCGAACGAGTAGATCCCCTGAACCGGATCGGACAGGACATGAAACCCGTTGCATTTGTGATGATTTGTCTCTTCGTGAATCCGGCATTGGCGCAACAGCCTTCGGCAAAGCCGCCCGCCGCGCCGCTGCCGGTTGAATCGGCATTTGACCGGCTGCCCGGCCGCTGGGTGCGATTGCAGGGAGGTTACGTGATCACCATCCGGTCCGTTGACGCGGATGGAAAACTCGACGCGAGCTACGCAAATCCGAGACCGCTGCCTTTCCACACGGCTGTCGCCAGCAAGGACGGCAATGTGCTCAAACTGTCGTTCGAGTTGCGCGCCGGCGGCTACAATGGCTCCACCTACAAACTCCGTTACGACGCGGCGAACGACCGCCTGACCGGAGTTTACGATCAGGTCGTCGCCAAACAGACATTCGACGTCGTCTTCGTCCGCGATAAATCGTGACGCCTGCTGCGTTCGGCTTGCCTGGACGGCTATTGAGCTGAGCTCTGGCCGGTCATCGCCTTCTTCATACGGGGAGCAAACCGTTCGGTTAAAACCGGACCGATCAGAGATGTTGTAAACACCAGGACAAGCACGACGTTGAGCATCCGATCGTCCAGCAGCCGCTGCCCGGCCGCGTTGAACGTCTCATGCGCGACCAGCGTGGCCGCAAGGGTAGCCGCCATCTGCGGGAGCGTGAGCGACCAGATCGTCAATTGATCATTCAAATTGTATCCGTTTGCGCGGCCCACAAGCCACGCGGCAACCCATTTGCCGGCAAGCAGGGCGGCGATAATGCTCGAAACGATCAGAAAATCTTCGAAAACCTCGGACACGAACTTGACCGGGTTAATCAGAAAGCCGGTAACGATAAAGAAGATTGGAATAAAAAGCGATTTGCCGAGAAATTGAAGCTTTGCGCTGGCTGGCGCTTCGCGCGCCGAAGCATTGACCGCAAGGCCCGCAAGAAACGCGCCGACGATGCCGGGAAGCTGGATCGCGTCCGCGAGAACCCCGGCTATTGCCATGATGCTCAGCATCACGACGAAGTAGGCGTCTTCCTCGTCCTTGACCCTCGATAGTACATAAGCGCCAAGGCGACTGAGGCCGAACAGCACCAGCACGATGTAGCCGGTGATCTCGACCAGCAGAAGGGCGAGACCTGACGGAGAAAATCCGGTCGTGAAGATGGAGACGCAAACGGCGAATACGACGAGCGACAAGGTATCGGATATGACCGTTGCCCCTACGGCTACCGTGACTTGCTCGGAGTTGCCCAGACCAAGGCGGCTGACGGCGAGCAGACCCAGAAGGGTATGCGAAGCAAGGAGCGATCCAATCACGATCGCCGGGATTGCGGCATAGCCGAATAAAAGGCCGACCGCGGTGCCGAACAACAACGGTATGACGGTTGTTGCGATGCCAAGAGCGATGGACCTGTTACGGGCGCGCCTGAACAGCGCGAGATCGATCTCGAGGCCGGCAAAAAACATCAGCAGCAGCTTTCCCAGCTCCGCCATGAAATCGGCAACCGGCCCCACCTTGCCGAAAATGTCGAGGACGTACGGCCCCATTGCAATGCCGCCGAGCAACAGGCCTACCGCCGCAGGAATGTGCAGCCGGCGAGACACCAGGGGGATGACCGCAAGCATCACCATCCCCAGCGCGAACTTCGCAAGCACGGGCAGGGTGAAGAGATGGTCCCGTATGAAATGAACGCTGCTCGACAGCATTGTCCGATCGCCCCCCGGACAGCTCATCGGGACGTCACAAGCCTGGTGAGTCGATTACCGGAGCTGACAGTGCAGTCTAAAATCAAAGGCAGGGCAGGACGTTAGTCGGCGAGATCGCCGCGCTGAATTGGACCAAGGTCCCACATCGGCATTGGCGGCGATGTGGCAGAGGGAAATGTGACAGACCGCCTCTATCCAGGGTATGCGCTGGTCGGCCGTCACCACCTGCGGACTCGACAGTCGCTAACCTGATGTTCTATCTTGGCTTTCGACTTCGTCGGACCGGATCGAACCTGGTGACAGCCTACGATCGCGTTGAAGGGCCGGATGTCAGATACACGCGCATTCTGCGCGGCGCATTTCTGTTGATCGTCGTCACGTTTTCACTGCTGTGCGCTGAATCGCGCGCCGCCGATGCGCCGCGGCGCGTGCTGATGCTTCACTCGTTCAACTACACTTTTCCAGCCACCACGATCGTCTCGGACGCTATCCGCAAGCGGCTGCTCGAACGATCTCCTCAGCGACTCGAAATCGAGTCTGAATATCTCGATCTGGCACGACGCCCGGATGATGCGCACGCCTTGCGCATGGCTAATTTTCTGCGCGAGAAATACGCCGGCGTGCATTTCGATCTGGTGGTGGTGGTCGGCGTCTCGGGAATTCCTTTCATCCAGAAGTTTCGCGATGTGGTCGGGCCCGGCGTCCCTGTGGTATTTTCTGACGTCACGCGGTCCACCTACGAAGCCCTGCATTTGCCGCCCGACGTCACCGGCGTAATCAATAACTCTTACCCTGCAAAGACCCTGGAACTCGCAGAACGCCTTCAACCCGGTGCACGCCGGCTTGTCGTAATCGCCGGAAACGACAGCGTCGATCGCCGCTGGCGTGAGATTGCGCGCAAAGCCGTTGAGGCCCGTAATCCGAAACTTGAAACCGCGTACTGGTCTGACCTCACATACGACGCGTTGCTGACAGACGTATCCCGGCTGCCAAGCGACAGCATCGTCCTGTTACTTACCTTCTTTGCCGACAGCGAAGGCAAACGTTTCATTCCAAGAGATGTGGCTGCCGCGGTCGCAAAAGCTTCCAGCGCGCCGGTCTATGGTCTCTTCGACACCTATGTCGGCACCGGCGTTGTCGGAGGCTTTACCGATACATTCGAGTCCCTTGGCATAACGGCCGCCGACATGGCGATTGAAATTCTTTCGGGCACCGACGTAACCACGATTCCTCCGCGAGCCAATCCGAGGCCCGCCTTTCGCGTTGACGCGCGAGCCATGGAGCGGTGGGGGTTGAAGGAACGCGATCTTCCGCCGGGCAGCGTTGTCCTGTTCAAGGAACCTACCATTTGGGATGAGCATCGCAATCTCGTGCTGGCGACATTGTTTGTCGTCGGATTGCAGTCGCTGTTCGTCGCGGCGTTGCTGTTTCAGCGGCGCAGGCGCAGGCAAGCCGAAATCTCGCTGAGGGAAAGCGAAGAGCGCATGACCTTCACGGCCGCTTCCGCGAATGTCGGCCTGTGGCAGTTCGATCGGATCAGCAACGAATTATGGGGCACCGAGCATTGCCGGGCGATGTTCGGCCTCGCCGGCGATGCGCCGCTCACACGCGATACGATTCTGGCGGCCATCCATCCTGATGACCGCGATATGGCCGTCGGCGCAATCCGGCAGGTGAGGAACGCCCGCGAAGCTACCGTAACCCACGTTCGTGTGATGCTTCCGCAAAATCAGGTGCGCTGGATCAGCATCCGGACCCGCGCGAATCCCGGCGATCAGGGGACGCCGAAACAGTTCAGCGGGATTGTCGTCGATATCACCGAACAGAAAGCCGCTGCGGCCGAAGCCGAATTGCAGCGGCAGGAAGTGGCACATCTGATGCGTGTCTCCGTGCTCGGCGAGCTCTCGGGCGCGATCGCCCATGAAGTCAATCAGCCGTTGACGGCCATCCTGTCGAACGCACAGGCGGCGCTCTTTCTGCTGGAACAGGAGCAGCCGAACCTCGCCGAGATTCGCGACGCGCTGCAGGATATCGTGCAGGAGGACAATCGCGCCGGTGAGGTCGTTCGCCGGCTGCGCAACCTGCTCAAGAAGGGTGAGACCAGGGCCGAACGGGTCGATCTCAATGAGCTGGTCAATCAGACCATCACATTGCTTCGCAGCGAGATGATTGGCCGCCGCATCGTGGTCGAGACCGATCTGGCGGATGACTTGCCGGCGATGACCGGCGATCCCGTTCAATTGCAGCAGGTGCTGCTCAATCTCGTCATGAATGCGATGGATGCAATGGCTTCGACGCCGGTGGCGCGGCGGCTGGTCACGATCTCCACCCGCGGGACGCCGGCGGGGACCATCGAGGTTCTGGTGAGGGATCGCGGACCGGGCATCAAGTCTGTGCAAGGGGGCCGGCTGTTCGAACCGTTCTACACCACCAAGGAGCACGGCCTCGGTCTCGGCCTGACGATCTGCTCGACCATCGTCCAGGCCCATGGCGGCGAGATCACCTTGTCGAATGACGGCGCCGGCGGCGCTATCGCGGGTTTCTCGCTGCCGGCCCAGGAATTCATGGTGGCGGCGCAATGACCGACAGCCCCTTCACGGTCTTTCTTGTCGACGACGATGCCGGCGTGTTGAAAGCCTTGTCGCGGCTGCTGCGTGCGCGGGGCTACGACATCAGGGAATTCACGTCGCCGCAGGCGTTTCTTGTCGACCACGATGCTTCGATGCCTGGCTGCGCGGTGCTCGATGTGTCGATGCCGGGTCTGGATGGGCTGGAGTTGCAGCAAGCCCTGTGCGCGGGAGGGTCGCAACGGCCGGTCATTTTCCTGACCGGCAAGGGTGACATTCCAACCAGCGTTCGCGCCATGAGGGCGGGTGCGATCGATTTCCTGGTCAAGCCCGTCAACGACGCCGATCTGCTGGCAGCGATTGCGCGTGCCGAGAAGGAGGATGCCAGTACCCGCCACGCCAACGCCGAGTTCGACCAGCTCAATGCGCGCTTTGCCATCCTGACGCCGCGGGAGCGCGAAGTCATGACCCACGTCGTCGCCGGCAGGCTCAACAAGCAGATCGCAGGCGATCTCGGGACGGTAGAGAAGACAATCAAGGTCCACCGCGGCCGGGTGATGGAGAAACTGGGCGTACGCTCGGTCGCGGAACTTGTTCGGCTGGCTGAAAGAGCTGGAATCTCCCCAACCAAGCTGTAGCCGGTTGCGCGGCGCTATTAGCCCTAGGGCCAACTCGACAATCCGCCGCAGCGACGCCGATAGTCCCTCACATGGCGCAAGCTTCGCCCTGGATTGCAATCGTGGACGACGACCCGTCGGTGCTGAAAGGCTTGGCCCGGTTGCTAAGGGCGCGCGCGCTTCGAGGCCAGGACCTACACGTCGGCGCGGGAGTTTCTCGGCGCGCTGCACGAGGGCCTGCCGGAATGCCTGATCGTCGATTTGCAAATGCCTGATATGACCGGCCTCGAACTTCAGCGGCATCTTACCCTCATCGGGTTGCGAATTCCGACTATCGTCATCACCGCCCACAATGAGGCCGGCGCGCGAGAACGTTGTGAAACGGCGGGCGCCGCGGCATTCCTTTCAAAACCGCTACAGGATACCGCGCTGCTTGCCGCAATCGAAAGCGCAACGGGCAGCGCGAAGACGTAATTGCCATGCCGACGTTCAAGCCCTCACGGCGGCAAAACCGCATACGCGATCAGTTTAGCAAACCAAAACGGCCGAATTGGCGGCACGTTCTTCGGTCATCTCGCCCAGTAATTCATAAACGCGGGTCTCAGCCGCCATTCCCTTGGCGACAACGGTATCGACAAAGCGGCAACGGAATCGATGCTTGATCCGCTGGTACACACGCTCGCTGACGAGAATCTGCGTGTCGTATTGCTTGTTCAGCCCCTCCAGCCGCGCGGCAAGGTTCACGACATTGCCGAGCACCGTGTAGTTCATCCGTTCGGACGAGCCGAGATTGCCGACCACGGCCTCGCCGACGTGAATCCCGAAGCGGGTATGGAAGGGCTGCAATCCTTCCGCCTCGAACTGGCGATTGATCGCCTGATTGGCGGCTTTCGCCAGCAGCGCGGCGCGGCAGGCGCGCTCGCAATGATCGTCTTGCCGGATCGGCGCATTCCAGAACGCCATCACGGCGTCTCCGATGAATTTGTCGACGGTGCCGCCCTGCGCGTGAATGACATCAGTCATCGCCGTGAAGTAACGCGACGCCTGCTGCATCAACGCGTCCGGCTCCACGCTCTCGGCGATGGTTGTGAAGCCGCGAACATCGGTGAAGAACGCGGTGATCTCCTGCCTGGTGCCGCCAAGCTCGGTGGATATCGAATTATCCAGTACACCGCGGACGATTTCGCGCGGCGCCAGGCGCGAGAACGAGTGGACCGCGCGCTGTGCCTGATGGATCGTATCGCCCAGTTTCTTCAGCTCCTTGATAAAAGACCCGATCGGCTTTGCCGGCGGCGGCGCCATGGTTTGCAGGCGGTCTGCCTCGGCCGTGATGGCATTGATCTTCTTCGACATCCGGGTGCCAAAAATCCAGGCGCATGGGATGAAGATCAGACATGCGATCAGCGCCAGGATCTTGGCCGTGTGATTCAGCTCGCGAATTTCGCGGGCGAAATCATCCTCCGGCGCGATCAGGAGGACATTCGCCGGCAGTGTCGAACCGAGCTGAATGGTTTCGAGGCGGGCGAAGTAATCCTTGCCATCGGTCCAGCGCAGCTTCCGCCGGTATGGGCTGCTCCTGTCCCACTCGGCCATGACCTTGGCCTCAAGGGTCCCCCGAAGGTCATGGGCGGTCGGAAGCCGGGGGCCGGCCGCGTCAGCGGACGAGCGAGCCAACATCGCAACATAGTCCCGATGCGCGATCAGGGTCTTGTCGGGATCAAAAATCATAAGATGCCCGTTGTCGCCGAATTTCAGGATCGGCGCCGACGAGCTGTATTCGCCCAGCTTGAGGTCGACCCCGACCACGCCGCGCACCGGTCCCTGCACCGGCGCGCTGAAGGTGATCATGGGAACACCCAGGTTGAACGAAAGATAGGGCGCCGACGTCACCAGCTGACCGGCCTTGCGGGCGTCAAGATACCAGCCGCGCTCGCGGGCATCATAGCTGCGCGGCGGGATTTCGATCTGGGCGAGCCGGTTGCCGGCCTTGTCCAGGAACGTCCGCCTGGTCGGCAACTCCTCGCCGTCAGCCCAGCGCGTCACCGTAACGCCGAACGCCGCATCGGGCGGGCCGCCCACGCGGTCGCGCTGCTCGCCTTTCAGCCTTTCGAGCCGCTGCACCTGCAGCCAGTGGCCGTTGTCGTATCCGACATAGAAACTGTCCATCGCAGGCCACTGAGCAAGGTTGCTCCTGAGCAGGCCGGCAGAGGCACTGTTTTCGTCTGCGTCCGATGAGGAGATGATATTGGGGCTGAACGCCACGGCGCGCGTCGCGCGCGAGAGCATCTCGACCTGATACTGCAGCATCGAAACGGCGCTTTTGCTCGCGGCGTCCATCGTCGAGGTCGCGGCCTCATGGACCGCAATGTTGAGCGTACGCAATTGCACGAAAATGAGCAGCGCGGCCAAGAGGCCGATCATCAGCATGACCCAGGTGGTCAGGGTAAGGCGGAAACTCATGGCGTATCCGGCTGCTGGCTGCTGCTCTCGTGATAGTCTGCAACTTTCCTACCAGGCGAACTCGGTCGCCCGGTCTCCCGCTAGCTTCTCCTTCGCGGCCAGCGTCTGACTGCGGGCGGCTTCCAGTCGCGACACAGCCCGGCTCCTGGGTGTGATGTATGGCATCAACAGGTCGAACCACCCGGCAGGTGCAGCAAACCTATTGGTCTCCACAGCCGGCCCGGTGGATTGATCCTGAACGTGAGAGGTGACGGAGCCGCCGGAGCCTGCCCGTGCATCCTGCAGTGACGCCGTGATATTCTGTGCCGGCACCGCATATGCGCTCAGGACGAGAAACAGAGCCGCAGCAATCAGCAGGTATCGATTTGTCAGCTTTTGCATTGTCGTCTCCCTTCATCTCTCAACAACCACATCGTTCGGACAAGAGTACATCGACGGTCTGCAACTCCGAGTGTCCAGAGAGATAGACCGCTATACGTTGGTATAGTTCGCTCGCCGAACCCGGCACGTATTGCAAACGGAACAATTCGCGTCGGATCAAAGGACATACCCGTCCAACATTCGCATCCCGCCACAGCAAATGGCCACTGCCGCGGCGGACAATGGCCTTGTTAGTCGCGACACGGGCTTGGTCTTAAGCGCGGCATCATGCCGGCCTGTATTGCAGCCGCAGTTTCCTTGTCGATCTTGCAGCGTCGAACGGCTTGCCCGGGCCGATGCCGATGGCGGCGAATCGCTTCAGCGCATTCGCGTCGGCCGGATTTGGCTTCGCATGGCCGAGCAGGAAGTTCAGATATCCGATAAAGGCAGGGCCCTTTGCCAGTTCCTCGTGCCAGACGGGGAAATCCAGCGCCGGCGCTGGTGCAGGCGGCTTCTCGGCCATGTAGGCGCTGAGTGGCGTGAATCGATATCCGCGCTGTATCTCCCGGACCTTCGGAATGTCGGCGGTACCGTTGATACCCGTCCGGGTAAGCGTGCCGACAAAATTGGTTTCCGCCTGAAATACCTTGTCGATGCCTTCCGGTGTCTTTCCTGTCCAGTCGGGCCCGGCAAACATGTAGGTGCCGCCCTTCTTCCCCGTCAGCCGCGACCCCGGGCTTGCAAAAATGTGGGTCTAGAGATCGACCCACTGGAAAACATCGTAGCGCCCTTCATCAATGTCAGGCGTTTGAAAAACGATTGGCTCGCGGCGCAAGTCCAGCCAGGCCCATGAATAGGTCGTGTCGTTGTTGGGCGTGACGATGTCCAGATCGGCAGGTGTCGCTGCTCGAGCATAGTGACGGTACTGTCCGAAGCCGCCGATATACCCGGGAAACGTCGTGTCCTGTGTCTGGGTGTAAAGCGTCTGATACCCATAGAGCATCGGATAGGCGAAGACGTAGGCCTCTTCCGCGATCGACTTCACCTCGGCCGGCGCGGGCGAGGCGTTCTGCGCCGATGCGAACGCCGGCATGAAATAGATAGCGGCGGCGACGGCTAATGCGGCGGACTTGTTCTTCCGGATAGCGCTGCTCGACATCTCACGCTCCATTTTTGAGTTGATGCGATTGGACTTCCCCTTCGAGACTTCACAAATCACTCGTCTAAATCCGACGTGACCGATTAACGGTTCGATGGGTTGCGCGTGACGCACTTCGGTATTTCGCGAGCAACGCATCGAAATCGTGCGCGTGATTGTACGGCGCACGATCGGCAACTCTAAGTGTCTGAAGGGATAGAACGCTATACGTGGGTATAGCTGTTTCGCTCGACGCGACCTTCTGGTGGCGCGGTTCGATCCGGTCGATCGGCGACAACCGGGAACGGTGTTGCCGGCGGGTTGTGTGATGCCGGAGCGGCCGGCGATTGCCGACGCAACCCGGCGCTACGAGAGGCTGTCGACAGGTCAGCCGACGCGCCCCCCAAAACGCCAAGCCGCACGGCCAGCGACACCAGTTCCGGCAAGGTTTGGGCTCGCGTTTTCTCCATCACGTTGTGGCGATGGGCTTTGATTGTACGTTCGGCACAGCCTAACGAGCGGGCCACTTCCTTGTTGGTGTAGCCGCGAACGACGAGTTCGAAGACTTCCTGCTCACGCGACGTCAATGTCGAGACACGGGCGCTAACCACGTCCAGCCTGCTCTTCAAGCCACGCCTCACTTCATGACTCACCATCGCCCGCTCGATTGCCTGAAGAAGTACATGCGATGATACCGGCTTGGTCAGGAAATCATCCGCACCCGCCTTGATGGCCCGCACCGTGGATGGAATATCGGGATGACCCGTGAGGAAGATGATTGGCAGGGTCGAGCCAAGTTCATTCAACCTGCACTGCAGTGCAGGACCGTCCAATCCAGGTATTTGAGCGTCCAGGAGAATGCAGCTCGGGATACTTTCGCTCGGCAATCGCTCGAGCAAGGGCTGAGCCGAAGCGTAAGCCGCGACCTCGTAACCGGCGCGCTTCAAACGGCGTTCTATCGCTGTCCGGAATGACGCATCGTCGTCGACAACATGGACAAACCCAGGCAATAGACCCTCCATACCGCTTCGCATTGCCCCCATTCGGGGGTGGCATCGTACTGATCAAGCCGGAGCCGCTGGCGCAAACAGCCTCGGCGCCAGGGAACCGTTGCTCTCGCTCACCGCGATTTGGGTGAGAGGTATTCGCGCAAAAGTTCGATCCATCACCAGTTGGATCTCCATCTCACGTTGAGACGGTGCGGAGTTTGTAGTCGTTTCGGGCTGCCGACCTTGCTCGCTGAAAATCCCGAGGAGGGCTTTGGACGCGGGTGGCCGGTTGGGCCAGTCGCTGTAGATCGATGCGGCACAAGACATGATCGCCTCCCCAAACGAATGAAACGTCCATCATGCGAGCGAGCCTACATCGCTCGTTCAGCAATGCTCATTGTCTGAAGAGATAGAACGCTATACGTGTGTATCGTCCGTCGGCCCGATCCCCGGCCGGACACGCGCGGTCGCGCGGCTTCAAGGTTTGGAAGCAATACGCGATCGAAACACTATGATTGTGAGGCTGGATCAGCCCTGCCGTTGAGCAGCGCCTTGTCCAGGCACTCGATCAGGCTTTCGTCGCTGAACGGCTTGGTCAGGAAACCACAGGCGCCGGCCTTCAGGACGCGCGCACGGATCGTTTCGTCAAGGAAGGCGGTAACGAAAATGATCGGCGTGCGGTGCCCGTCGGCAATCAGGCGATCCTGCAAATCTGCGCCGTTCATGTCGGGCATATGTATGTCGGAGATCAAGCAAGCCGTGTCCGCGACGCGATTTGACCGCAGATACTCTTCGGCGGAAGCAAATGTTTCCGCCGCATACCCCATCGATCGAATGAGGCCCTTGGTAGACTCTCGAACGAAACCGTCATCGTCGACGATTGCGATCAGGGGAACTTCTGGCAATAGGCGGACCTTGGATAAATCAGTGTGAACCTTTACGCATACAGTGAATCATCAACATGGGCGATGTAGCCGGCCCGGGTAATTATACCTAGGTATCGAAATGCTATGACGCCGAAGGGCCGATGCCGAGCGCCTCAGCCATCCGCACCAGATCCGCCAGTGTCCTGGCTCCCATCTTTTGCATGATGCGGCCGCGATGGACCTTTACCGTGATTTCGCTGAGCCCGATCTTGCCGGCGACCTGTTTGTTCATCAGTCCCGACGTAACCAGGGCCATGATTTCCCGCTCACGCGGGGTCAGGGTCTCGAAGCTCGACTTCAATCCGGAAGAAGCCTTCTCGGACTCGAGCCGGCTCTGGTCCCGCTCCAGCGCGAGCTTCACGGCATCCAGCATGTCCTGTTCGCGGAAAGGCTTGGTCAGGAATTCCACCGCGCCGGCCTTCATGGCCCTTACCGTCATCGGGATATCCCCATGACCTGTCATGAAGATGATAGGGATATGAATATTGCGGCTGATCAGGTCGGCTTGAAAATCGATACCGCTGACACCGGGAAGCCTGACGTCGAGCACCATGCAGCTCGGGACGTTGGGCCGCTTCTGCTGCAAAAATTCAGACGTCGAGGCGAACACCATCGCCTGCAACCCGACCGATCGCAGCAGGCTTGAGACGGATGCACCCAGCGCAGCGTCATCGTCAATGACAAAGACGATCGGTTGGCCGGAAGCTGCTTCCTTCATTCGACTCCCCCTGCGCACGGCGGCCGATTTGCGAAGGGAATCGTGAACCGGAAATCAGTACCAAAGGGTTTCCCGGGGGAAGCCTGCAGGCGGCCACCATGCGCCTCAACAATGCTTCGACAAATCGACAGCCCCATCCCCATCCCCGCCGGCTTGGTCGTGAACAGCGGATCATAGATGCGATGATGGATCGCTTCCTCGATGCCGGTGCCGGAATCCCCGACCTTAACCTCGATGCTGCCTTCGCCGCTAACGCTGGATTCGACTCGCAGTACCCGCGGCCGGTCGGTCACGGAGCTCATGGCGTCCGCCCCGTTGATGACCAGATTCATGATGACCTGCTGCAGCTGGACGCGATCGCCGAGCGCCAGCGGAAGATCCGCAGGCAGCACTGTCTGAATCGCAACCGAACGGCTCCGCAATGCGCCCCCCGTCAAGCCGAGGACATCCTCGATCGCCTCGTTGATGTCGAGCGCAACATACTCCGGCTTGCGATGCTTGATCAGCTCCCGAATACGCCCGATCACCTCGCCTGCACGACTGCCCGCCTTGACGATGCCGTCGAGGGCCGTTTTCGTCTCCTCCAGATTAGGTGGCGTTTGAGCCAGCCATCGCAGCGCCCCGTTTCCATAAGTGACGACCGCTGCAACCGGTTGGCTGATTTCATGGGCGATCGATGCCGCAAGTTCGCCCATGGTGGTCAGCCGCGCCACTTGCGCGAGCTCCGCCTGGGCCGCCTGCACGGCTTCGTTGGCGCGGACGCGCTCCGTCTCCGCGCTAACCAGGTCCGTGACGTCCCGGTTGATGCCGACCATGCGCACCGGCTTGCCGTCCGCGTTTCGGATGATTTGCGCCACGCCGCGAATGATGCGGATGGCACCGTCGGCTCGCCGCACCTTGAAGTCAGACAAATACTCGCGGTCGCCGCGAAGCGCCGCCTCAACGTCCGCCTTGGCTCGCGCGACGTCTTCCGGCACGAGGCACTTCGACCAGGCGTCGAAAGCGCCGCTGAATTCTTCCTTGCGAACGCCGTAAAGCCGGTACATCGAGTTCGTCCCAGACCAGCCGATCCTGCTCGACGTCCCAGTCCCAGATGCCGAGCGACGCTCCGTCGATAGCGAGCTTCAGCCGCTCTTCGCTTGACCGCAGGCGGGCTTCGCTTTCCTTCAGCTCGTGCTCTCGGCTCTTCCGCGTTGCAACTTCTTCGACCAGGTCGTCAAACGACTTCTTGAGCCTGGCCGCCATGGTGTTGAACGATCCGCCAAGGGCATCGAGCTCCTCCAGTTTGGTGCCTGGCACCCGGACGCCCAGATCGCCGCCGGCCATCGTTTGCGTCGCGTGCGCCATGCGCCGCAGCGGCGCGGTCACCATGGATGCCAGCGCCGCGCCCAGCACAAGGGAGAGTATCAGCGCGAGCGCAAGCACGATCGCAGAACGGCTGTTGGCCTTGCGCAAGCCCGCCAGATAGAACGATTCCGGCATCAGCGTCATCAGAGTCCAATCATGGCCGGCGCTGCGATACGCGGTCGCATAAGTCAGCCATGTTTCGCGTGAGAGCGGCTTTGCCGTGACATGGTCAAACTGGAACTCGGTGGTCCCTGCGGACAATCCCGATGGCCCGGTGCGCCGCGCGAGAGCGGCGATTGCATTCGCGACCACGGGATCGCCGGTAGTAGCGGAAGAGGCGACCACCTCGCCCTTCATGTCAAGGATGGCGGCTCGACCATTGGTGCTGACTGCCTGGCTCCGCAGCAAGGAGTCGAGGGTGTCCCTGTGCTGGACGCCCGCCGGTGGCGGCGTCCGCGCGAGGTAGTCGTCGAGTTGCAAGCGGATGTTGGCGGACATCGACTGATGGAGCCTTGTCGCCAGCATCTGCGCGTCATCGTCTGCGGACTGAAGCCCGACAATCGCCGTCGTCCCAACCATCACGAGCACCAGTGCGATGAACGGCGCGAAGATGAATATCCGGATTGGAAGCCGCCCCTGCTCCGGGGAAACACCTTCCGGCGCGTCGCCGCGGCCTGATTCCCAGATCCATTCGCTGCTCGCCAGCGCTCGTTCCCTGACACGGCCGGGAATATCCGCCCAGAACCATCCGAGCCGCCTGGCAAGCGGAAGAGCGAGCAGGAAGGCCACGGGCCCCAGGATCCAGGTAACCAGCAACGTGAAAGCCAGCGATGACGAGATGTTCAGGTAAGAAATGGCAGGGGTGAATTTTTCCGAACAGATGAACCCCCACATCACCGGATCGAACAACATGATCAAGGTGACGAATACGCCGTAACGCTGCCAGGTCTGCACCCGGCGAAAATCCGGATTGCGGCCGATGAGTTGATAAGCCATCCAGACAAAGGCGGCCCAGAAGAAGTAGCCCTCCGCCCAATTCCAGACGAAGCCAGGTGGCACCCCCTCGATCAGGTCCGACAGCATATAAGCCGGAACGACGGCGATGAGTGCGGGATAGCCAAAGAGTACGATGCACAGCAGGACAGCGAGATCTTTCAGGGACTCAAACGTCTGCGCGCCAGGAACGAGTACGATGAATGATCCGATGTAGCCGAACGCGATGATCAGCACACACGTCAGGGGTATGCTCAGGAATGCCTTGGCATCCCATCCCTGCCGCGCACGGCCGAATCCCCAATGGTTGCCAATCCGGAACGTGAATCCGCCAAATGCACAGATGGCCACGAAGAGGCCGACGACATAGCTGAACCTTCCCCACACCTCCAGAACCGGAAGGGGGATACTGCTGAGGACGGCATCCAGCCATGCGACAATGGCCGTCATGGCGGATCACCGGAAATGGCGACCGCTGCGCAACGCACTCGCTCAAGGATGCCAGGGAGAAAATCCCGTTGCGTCATGCCTGACCCGCCCTTCGCACACGACATCGTACCGTATCAAAAAATAGAGGGGCAGGAGGCCAGTTTGTTGAGTTGGATCAAGCTGTTTTGTCCGTCGGGCAAATCACTTCGGATTATCAGAAATCATGTCAATCCCCCAGTGAAAAATATTCCGCTTCACACGTGGGGGCAAATCAGTGTTTTGCTATGCCTGTCTCATCCCCGAGGAGGGGCGTCGGCCATCGTCACTGAACGTTGGGATGGGATGCGGTGGACGCTTTTGTTTGGCAGACGACTGAACGAAGGCGTACGGCGAAGTCGTGTGGTCCTGGCGCCGCGATGCTGGCGTCAAGCTTGGCGGGAAGTTTCCGCGAGTGACGGTGACAACAAGCCCGCTCACCGGGGAGAGCACGAAGTAAGCCGTAAAGCCATTGCGCGGGGGATGCCGGAGTGTTTCCGCTGACCTGTATGCTCGTGTGCGCCAAATGCGCAGTTTTTGGCACACGAGACCGCGGGTGCAGCGTGCACCCGGCATTCCCTGCGCCCTCTCTTCAAGAGAGGGACAACGAGATTGTAAAACCTCGGGCAAAACATGCCGCGAGATCGCTCCCACTCTCGTCGTCCCCGCGAAAGCAGGGACCCATATGCCAGAGACGTTCGTGGTTAAACCGATAAGCCGCAGCGTACTGGATCACCCCGCCTTCGCGGGGTATGACGGCCGTTGCGTGGCCCCGCAGCGAGAGGGCAGGGCCCGCACCATTGGCGCGATGTTGCAAACGCAGTTACGGCTTCAGTATAGTTCCCATCCGGTCATCAGGGGCGGGCTTTCATGCGGTCATCGATCATCGTTCCGGCCGTGGCTTGCGCGCTGATCATGTGGCCGGTCAGCCCTTCGCAGGCCCAGGTCATGAGCACGATCTGCGGCCTCACCCACGGGGCCTTTGCCGGCAAATATTTCGACTTCTCGCCAAAGCCGCCGCTGCCGGTCGATTCCGTGTGCTCGGATCAATATGGCAATGTCGGCGTCGTGGTGGCGCCGCCGCCGATGCCGGCAGCGCCGGTCGCAGCGCGTCCCGCCGCCCCGCCAGCCGTCCCGCCGCCGCCCCCCAAAGTCGAGATGAGTACCCTCTGCCAGTTCACGGCGGGCGCAAAGAAGGGGACGGTGCGCGACTACGCGCCGATGGCCGCGATCCCGGTCGGGGTGCCCTGCTTCGACGGGCAGGGCAGCACCGGCGTCGTCATCTCGGCCAAACGATAGGGGCGCGCTGGCGTGGTTTCCCGGCAACAACCTGTTCGCGCTGGCCTTCCGGAACCCTTGCCTTCACCATCGCGCCACATTTACAAATCATTAACTATCACGGTCGCTTTTGGGGATTTGCCGGCATTTGAACGGGTTCGGCAACACCCCATCAAGGTTGACGGAACGTTCGCTTAACCAACGCCCTGTAGACCGGATGACAGTCCGAAAAACGTGAGCGTGGAGGCTCCGGAATGAAATATCAGATGCGTATCCTCCAGGGTGTGAAGCTGGCCGCGGTGCTGGCGGTGGCGCTGGCGATGGGCGCTTGCGCCAAGAACAACGTCACCGACGGGGCGATGGCCAGCGCGGCAACCCCGGGCAGCCAGCAGGATTTCGTGGTCAATGTCGGCGACCGCGTGTTCTTCGAGAGCGACCAGACCGAACTGAGCCCGCAGGCGATCGCCACGCTGGAAAAGCAGGCGCAGTGGCTGCAGACCTATAACCGCTACGCCTTCACCATCGAAGGCCATGCCGACGAGCGCGGAACGCGCGAATACAACATCGCGCTCGGCGCCCGCCGTGCCCAGTCGGTGAAGGCCTATCTTGCCTCGCGCGGCGTCGATGCCGGCCGCATGCGCACCATCTCCTACGGCAAGGAACGCCCGGTCGCGGTCTGTAACGACATCTCCTGCTGGTCGCAGAACCGCCGCGCCGTCACCGTGCTGAACGCCAGTTCCTGAGGCTTCGCAGGGTAATATCAAGTTTACCGCCGGCGCCCTCGGGCGCCGGTTTTGCTTTTGTTTCAGTCACAATTCGGGCGTACTGAGTGCCTCCATTGATTCCGTTTTGATCGTGATCAGGCCAAAATGTCATCCAGATTTCATATGATTACCCGGGCCGTGGCGTTCGCCGCGGCGCTCGCTGCAGCCCCACACGCCTTTGCGCAGGCGGACGATCTGGAACTGCGGATCCAGCGGCTGGAAGGCCAGCTCCGCCTGCTCACCGGCCAGAACGAGGAACTGCAATACCGCAACCGGCAGCTTGAGGAGCGCCTGCGTGCGCTCGGTGGCCAGCCGCCCGCGGCTGGCGGACCGCCTCCGGTCGCCCAGCCGAGCGTCGCCGCCGCGCCTCCGCCGCAGCCGACCTATCAGCAGCCGCCGGCCCAGCCGGGCTACCCGCAGCAGCAGGCCGGTTATCCGCAACAGCAGCCGGGCTACCCGCAGCGGCCGCCGGGCTATGAGCCGCAGATCGCCGCACCGGCGCCGATCGCGCAGGATCCGGCGGCACCGCCGGCCGGAGGCCGCCGCCGCGGCGATGCCTTCGATCCCACCCAAAATCCCAACGCTCCCGGTGCGCCGCGCGCGCTCGGCGGCGGCCAGTTGCCGATCCAGAACGAAGCCGCGGTCGGTGCCCCCGGCGGGCGCGGGGCAGGGGAGCCGCTCGATCTCGGCCGTACCAGCCCGGCCGGACCCGGCGGCGCGTTGCCGCCGCCGCAGCCGCGCGGTCCCGCTCCCGGACCCGGCCCGGGCCAAAGCGCGGCGCTGACCACGCTGCCGCCCGGCGCCACGCCAAAGGACGAGTTCGACCTCGGCATCGGCTACATGCAGCGCAAGGACTATGCGCTGGCCGAAGAGACCATGCGCAACTTCGCGCAAAAATACCCGAACGATCCGCTGCTGGCGGATTCGCAATACTGGCTCGGCGAAAGCTTCTTCCAGCGCCAGCAATACCGCGACGCCGCCGAAGCCTTTCTCGGCGTCACCACCAAATACGACAAGTCCGGAAAGGCCCCCGACTCGCTGCTGCGGCTCGGCCAGTCGCTGGCGGCGCTGAAGGAAAAGGAAGCCGCCTGCGCCGCCCTCGGCGAAGTCACGCGCAAATATCCGCGTGCCTCGGCCGGCGTAAAGGCGGCGGTGGACCGTGAGCAGAAGCGGGTAAAGTGCTAAACCGGCGCGCCTGAGGTCCGCGAGGGGACCCTCGATATTGCCGGCGACAAAATGGCTGACGACGACCACTCCGCGATCTCGGCCCAGCACGCGAAACGCCTGTTCGCCGGTTGGAAGGCCGCGCCCGCGCTGGTGCTCGCCGTCTCCGGCGGCCCGGATTCCATCGCGCTGATGTGGCTTGCGGCGCGCTGGCGCCGCGGCCTGAAGCGCGGGCCGCGCCTGATCGCCGTCACCGTCGATCATGGCCTGCGCCCGGAGGCCGCGCGCGAAGCCCGTGACGTCAAGCGCCTCGCCCAATCGCTCGAACTGGAGCACCGCACGCTGCGCTGGAACGGCGCCAAGCCGAAGGCGGGCATCCCGGCCGCAGCGCGCGATGCGCGTTATCGTCTGCTGGCGCAAGTGGCGCGGCAGGGCGGCGCCACCCACATCGTCACCGCGCATACGAGGGACGATCAGGCCGAGACGCTGCTGATGCGGATGCTGCGCGGCAGCGGCCTCGCCGGCCTTGCCGCGATGGCGCGCGAGAGCGAGCGCGACGGTGTGCGTCTCGTGCGGCCCCTGCTCGAGATTTCCAAGGCGCAACTGATCGCGACGCTGACCAGGGCCAAAATCGACTTCGCCGACGATCCGACCAATCGCGACACGAACTTCACGCGGCCGCGGTTGCGCGCACTGATGCCGCAGCTCGCGGCCGAGGGCGGCGATGCCAAAAATCTGGCGCGGCTGGCGTCGCGGCTCGCCCGCGCCAATGCAGCGGTGGAAATTCTGGCCGACGGCGCCGAGCGCTATCTCGCGCTGAGAGGCGCGGGCGGTTCGGACTCCGGTTTCGATGCGCAGGCCTTTGCCGCGCTGCCCGAGGAAGTCCGGCTGCGGCTGTTGCGGCGCGCGATCGACCGAAGCGGTCACGAGGGTCCGGCGGAACTCGGCAAGGTCGAGGCTTTGCTGGCGGCACTGGACCGGGCCATTGCGGAACGCCCGCCGAGGCTGAAACAGACCCTGGCCGGAGCGGCTGTCAGCCTGACCAGAGGGCGAATCCGCATCGAGCCCGCGCCGCCACGTCGCGGCCGGAGGGCCTGAATTGCAAACATGGGCGCCCGCATTGTCGCAATATTGCGCCGGTCGGCTTAACCACCCCCGGAAAACAGCGGATTTATCGCCATTATTTCAGCGGGAATCGGGCTAGGATGCGTTAAATAGTCCGCGTCGTTCCCTTGGCATCGAGGGATGCGCCACCTAGATTGTAAAGCGGTCGACCGGGGAATCCCTCGTGGCTACCGGGGTTTACTGCCAAGGAATAAGGCCGCGATCCGCGCGACCACGAAGGAAACTCAATGAACGCCAATCTGCGCAATTTCGCCCTCTGGGTCATCATTGTCTTGTTGCTGTTGGCGCTGTTCACGCTTTTCCAAAATCCTGGCCAGCGCGCGTCCTCGCAGGACATTTCGTTCTCGCAACTCCTGAGCGAGGTCGACCAGGGCAAGGTGCGCGATGTCGTGATCCAGGGGCCGGAGATTCACGGCACCTTCACCAACGGCTCCTCTTTCCAGACCTATGCGCCGAGCGACCCGACGCTGGTCAAGCGGCTCTATGACGGCAAGGTCGCGATCACCGCAAAGCCGCCGGGCGACAACGTGCCGTGGTTCGTGTCGCTGCTCGTCTCCTGGCTGCCGTTCATCGCGCTGATCGGCGTGTGGATCTTCCTGTCGCGGCAGATGCAGGGCGGCGCCGGCAAGGCGATGGGCTTTGGCAAGTCGCGTGCAAAGATGCTGACCGAGGCGCATGGCCGCGTGACGTTCGAGGATGTCGCCGGCGTCGACGAAGCAAAACAGGATTTGCAGGAGATCGTCGAATTCCTGCGCGATCCCGGAAAATTCCAGCGCCTCGGCGGACGAATTCCGCGCGGCGTGCTTTTGGTCGGCCCTCCCGGCACCGGCAAGACGCTGATCGCGCGCGCGGTCGCGGGCGAAGCCAATGTGCCGTTCTTCACCATCTCGGGTTCTGACTTCGTCGAAATGTTCGTCGGCGTCGGCGCCTCGCGCGTGCGCGACATGTTCGAGCAGGCCAAGAAGAACGCGCCCTGCATCATCTTCATCGACGAAATCGACGCAGTCGGCCGTCATCGTGGCGCAGGTTTAGGCGGCGGCAATGATGAGCGCGAACAGACGCTCAACCAGTTGCTGGTCGAGATGGACGGCTTTGAAGCCAATGAAGGCGTGATCCTGATCGCCGCCACTAACCGGCCCGACGTGCTCGATCCGGCGCTGCTGCGCCCCGGCCGTTTCGACCGCCAGGTGGTGGTGCCGAATCCGGACGTCGGCGGCCGCGAACAGATTCTCAAGGTTCACGTCCGCAAGGTGCCGCTGGCGCCCGACGTCAACCTCAAGATCATCGCCCGCGGCACGCCCGGTTTTTCGGGCGCCGACCTGATGAACCTCGTCAACGAGGCCGCGCTCACGGCTGCCCGGCGCAACAAGCGCATGGTGACCCAGTCCGAGTTCGAAGAGGCCAAGGACAAGGTCATGATGGGCGCCGAGCGCAAGTCGCTGGTCATGAGCGAGGAAGAGAAGATGCTGACCGCCTATCACGAGGCCGGTCATGCCATCGTCGGCCTCAACGTGCCGGCCGGCATTCCCGTGCACAAGGCGACCATCATTCCGCGCGGCCGCGCCATGGGCATGGTGAAATTCCTGCCCGAGGGCGACCGCTACTCGATGAAGTACAAGGAGTTCACCTCGCAGCTTGCGGTCGCCATGGGCGGACGCGTGGCGGAGGAGATCACCTTCGGCAAGGACAACATCACGTCCGGCGCGTCGAGCGACATCCAGCAGGCCACCAAGATGGCGAAGGCGATGGTGACGCAGCTCGGTTATTCCGACGAGCTCGGCACGGTGGCTTATGGCGACAACCAGGAAGAAGTCTTCCTCGGCATGTCGATGGGCCGCCAGCAGAACGTCTCGGAAGCCACCGCGCAGAAGATCGACGCCGAAGTCCGGCGCCTGGTCGAGGAAGGTTATGAGAGTGCGCGGCGTATCCTGACCGAGAAGAAAAAGGATTTCGAGATCCTGGCGCAAGCGCTGCTGGAATTCGAAACGCTGTCCGGCGAAGAGATCACCGACGTCATCAACGGCAAGAAGCCGAACCGTGAATCGGTGCTGGAGCCGACCGGCCCGCGGACATCGGCCGTGCCGCCGGCCGGCAAGTCGCGCCCGCGTCCCGATCCGGACGCCGGGCTGGAGCCGCAGCCGCAGGCGTGATCCTATTCAGCCCAGCCTCTCGTGCAAAAGCCCGGCCTCAAGTCGGGCTTTCGCATTTTTGTGGATGGTGCTCCGCCAAACCAGTCTAGAGCGTGATGACTTTTCTTCGAATCGTCATCCTGCTCTATCTTTTTGTTTGAGCATGATCTTTTCGGAAGACCGGTGTCCACTTTTCCGGATCGATCGTCTGCGCAGATGAATGTTGCCGATTGCAGGCTTCTGCGCTCATTCCGCAAAGGACCAGACGGCATGCGGTCAAGAATTCGTGGAATCGACATAAAATAACAGTCCGGGCAATACGGCCGGAGTCAGCCTAGTCAACGGGGAAAATCACCTAGCCCCCAAGGGTTATCGATCCCGGATCGGCTTCGCGGCGCCAGGTTAGACGAAGATGTGGACGCTGGTGTTCCACCCCGAATAGGTTTGCCCGTCAAAGGCTTCGACGTAAATGTCGTCGGACGTTCCGGCCGCGCCGGCGACGAAGGTGGCCTGCGCCAGTTGGGCGGCGCTCATCGCCGTGATGGTCTGGGCCGGCACCACACTGCCACCGATCACGAAGTGGCCGCTGTTGGTTGCGGGATTGAGATCGTAGACGTAGTAACTCAGCGTATCGCCGTCGATGTCGCTGCCGCTGAACAGGCTGGACAGCTGAAGGGTCTGTGCGGCGGTCGCGGGAACGCTGGCGCCGGAAGGCAGGTTCACGGTCGGCGCGTTGTTGACCCCCGCCACCGCCACCTGAACGCTGGTGTTCCAGCCCGAATAGGTCTGTCCGTCATAGGCCTCGACGTAGATGGTGTCGGATGTGCCGGCGGCGCCAGCGACGAAGGTGGCCTGCGCCAGTTGGGCGGCACTCATCGCCGTGATGGTCTGGGCCGGCACCACATTGCCGCCGATCACGAAGTGACCGCTGTTGGCCGAGGTGTTGAGATCGTAGACGTAGTAACTCAGCGTATCGCCGTCGAGATCGCTGCCGCTGAACAGGCTGGACAGCTGAAGGGTCTGCGCCGCGCTCGCCGTGACGTTGGCGCCGGCGGGCAGGTTCACGGTCGGCGCGTGGTTGACGGCGCCGGGCACCGCGACATGAACGCTGGTGTTCCAGCCGGAGTAGCTCTTGCCGTCATAGGCCTGGACGTAGATGTCGTCGGCGATGCCGGCAGCGCCCGCGACGAAGGTGGCCTGCGCCAGTTGCGCGGCGGTGACTTGATAGATGGTGTTCGCCGGTACGGTTACTCCGTTGACCAAGAAGTGGCCGCTGTTGGCCGCCGTATTGGCGTCGTAGAGGTAGTAGGTCAGTGAGTCGCCGTCGAGATCGCTGCCGCTGAACAGACTGGACACGTTGAGTGCCTGAGCGGCGTTCGCCGTGACGTTGGCGCCGGCGGGGCGGTTGACGGTCGGTGCGTGGTTGACGGCGCCGGCCGCCGTGACGTGAACGCTCGTGGTCCAGCCCGAGTAAGCGTTGCCGTCGTAGGCCTGGACGTAGATGTCGTCGGCGATGCCGGCAGCGCCCGCGACGAAAGTCGCCTGCGCCAGTTGCGCCGCGGTGACCTGATAAATGGTGTTCGCCGGCACGGACACTCCATTGAGCACGAAGTGGCCGCTGTTGGCCGCGGTATTGGCATCGTAGAGGTAGTAGGTCAGCGCATCGCCGTCGAGTCGCTGCCGCTGAACAGGCTGGAGACGTTGAGTGCCTGAGCGGCGTTCGCCGTGACGTTGGCGCCGGCGGGCCGATTGACGGTCGGTGCGTGGTTGACGGCGCCGGGTACCGCCACATGAACACTCGTGTTCCAGCCGGAATACGCGGTGCCATCATAGGCCTGGACATAGATGTCGTCGGCCGAGCCGCCAGCGCCGGCCACGAACGTCGCTTGCGCCAGCTGCGCCGCGGTGACCTGGTAGATCGTCTGCGCCGGCACAGTTACTCCATTGACCACGAAGTGGCCGCTGTTGGCCGAGGCATTGGCGTCATAGAGGTAGTAGGTCAGCGTATCGCCATCGAAGTCGCTGCCGCTGAACAGGCTGGAGACAGCGATCGACTGCGCGGCCGTAGCCGACACATCGCCTGAGAGCAGGTTGACTTGCGGCGCGTGGTTCGCGTCGTCATTCAAAATAGTGCCGACCGCTTGAGCGTCTGTGATGACGGCGCCGTTCGTCGCGTTGGAAATATTGAAGAAAAAAGCTTGATCCGGCTCGTGCTTGAGATCGCCGTTGATGCCAACAGTGATGGTCTGCGAATTGACGCCGGCGTCGAAATGCAGCAGGCCGGACCGGGCGCTATAGTCGCCATCGGCTACCGTCGCGCTGCCGTCCGACGTGGCGTAGTTGATATAGAACTCGGCCGTGCCGCCGGACCGCGTAATGGTGAAAGTCATCAACGTGCCAACGTCACCCTCGGTGATCGTCACGTCGCTGACCGAAACCGAAGCTGCGGCGTTGACGTAGGCAATCGATTGCGGAAAGACACCGCCGCCGCTGGCGGCGATGACCGCCTCGTATCCGGCGCCAGCAGATTGCGCACCGTTGGCGTTGTATTGATTTTGCTGCCATGGACCTGCCTGATGGTCGAGCAGGCGATCAAGCGTGAAATATTGGCCCACGACATCGTTGGGGTGGTTCAGAAAATACGTGAAGAGATCCGGAATTTCCGTGTGACTGCTGTTGGCGACGTCGAATGCTTCATCGGCAGTGATGGGGGTGTTTGGACTTCCCAGCCCGTCCAGATTCGCCAGATTGGCCGGATCGGAATCATGAAACGCCCATGAGTATTGCGAATACTGCGCAAACTGGACGCCACCCGGCCCTTCCGGATTGTAATTGCCGGAGACGTCGATGGCGGGATCCAGTGCAATAATGGTATTGACCCCGCCCGGGATCAATTCCGCGATTTCTCCCCCGACATAGCTGCCAAAGCTGTGGCCGATCACGTTCAGGTTGGCACCCGCGAAGCCGGCGTTGGTCAGCGCCGTTGCTGCCCAGGTTGCGACGAGCGGAACGCGCTTTTCGGCATCGAATGGATTGAGTTCGCCGGTGTCGGCCGCCGTGTGCCAATCCAGAGTCAGGATCTGATCGTCTGGACGCTGAGCGTGGATGGCGTCCACCATCTCCGCAAATCGAGCCGGATCGCTATTCCAGCCGTGAATGATGATCCAGGTGGGTCGCGACGGATCGATCTCGGTTCCGTCGGTACCTTGTATGGAGACGGCGAATTGGGCACCGCCGTCCACAATCGTCCCGCTCAAGACCGTCGCCATGGATATGCCCCCCGTTGCCGCGTCAGCATGTGGTGCAGCCGCAAGCATCCCATCTGTCCGAGACGGGCCAGCGTGACCTGCCGGAGGTCAGCGTGAATCGTCACCGATATAGCAATATCATCCCTGTGCCGACATCGGAAACACGTTCGTCGAACGGCTACGGTGCGTCGTTGACGGGGGTGTCCAGCACGGTCTGCGCGAACGAGCCGGTGTCGGTGCCATCAGTGCCGTCCACAATCGTCCCGTTCAAGATCGTCGCCATGATGCGCCCCCCGTTGCCGCGTCAGCATTTACTGCACGCAGCAGTTATCGCTTTGTTTGAACCCGCTCGGGAATGCACCTTGCAGAACGGTAACTGCCTTACAGCAACATCATCCGCGTACTGCGATACTTCCGCTCGAAATCCTTCGGGAAATACAAGAATTGGCATTCAACGTCAAATTGTAAAAAGAATTGCCTGTTGCAGGGCCGACACGTCGGCGCCGAGGTGCACGATGGTGCCGGAGGCCGCGCTGAAAGCCTGCGGCGACGACCTGTCGACCGGGAACATTTTGAAGCAGGCCGCGCGGCGATAAAGTCGCTTATGGCGGGCGTTGAGCTGGCAATGAGGTGGTCGCAATTTCTCCACGCGTTGCCTCCACCGCCGCCACGCCGACCGCGTCGTCATCGACGTGCATCAGGTGTTATAGGCGTTGAAATAACGCAGCAGTTTCCCCGTCATTGCGAGCGGAGCGAAGCAATCCAGAGTTGTGGGCGGGCCTCTGGATTGCTTCGTCGCTTTGCTCCTCGCAATGACGGCGTGAAGCAAGTTGTGACATATTCGACACGACGGGCAAATCACTTCTGGTTTTCAGAAATCATGTCAATCCCCCGAAGCAAAAATATTCCGCTGGTCACGTCGGGCAAATCACTGGCATTTCTTCGCGCATCCCGGCCCATCCGAGGGGCGTTTCGCGATCGTCACGATGCGTGGGCCGGAATGCGATGGACGCTTTGGTTCAGCAGACGACTGGACGGAGGCGTACGGCGAAGTTGTGTGGTCCTGGCGCCGCGATGCTGGCGCCAAGCTTGTGGAGCGATCTGCAAGTGACGGTGGCAAAAAAGCCCGCTCACCGGGGAGAGCACGAAGTAAGCCGTAAAGCCATTTGCGCGGGGAAGGCCGGGCTGTTTCGGCTGAACCTGTATGCTCGTGTGCGCCAAATGCGCAACTTTTGGCACACGAGACCGCGGGTGCAGTCGGCACCCGGCTTTCCCTGCGCCCTCTGTTTGGAGAGGGCCAACGAATTTGCAAAGCCTCGGGCGGAACCATGCCGCGAGATCGCGGAGTCTTGGCGGGTGACCTGTCCGCCGTAGCTCGAAGAGCGAAGGCGGATCCAGTATTCCAGAGACGCCAGTGATTGAACCGAGAAGCCGCAGCGTACTGGATTCCCCGCATGCGCCGGGAATGACGACCTTTGACAGCTATAGACCCCGGCCCGCACGGGACGACGGCCGGCAATCCTCGCGCCCACCCCAAAACCTTAACAATTCTTCAATGCAGTCCGGCCTATTGCTTAAGGACATGCGCGCCAACTGCCGCGCCAAGAGATCTTGCATGGCCACGTCCCAATCCGTCGCAATCGCCGATCGCAAGCCCAGCGCCATTCCGCCGCCGCTGTTCAATGCCTGCTTTGCGCTGCTGGTGATCAACATCTGCTATTTCCCGGTGGCGTATGTCTCGGGCATGTGGATCTGGGAAAACAGCGGGCTCGGCATTCCCACCGATTTCGTCAATGTGTGGGCGGCGGGCAAGCTCGTGCTCGATGGCCATCCGGCGCTGGCCTATGATTGGGATATCCAGAAGCAGGTCGAACTCGCGCTGTTGGGCCAGGATTTTCCCGGCTATTTCGCCTGGCACTATCCACCGCCGTTCTTGTTTGTCGCGTCCCTGCTTGCCACGCTTCCTTATGCCGTGGCTTTCATCGGCTGGATGGCAGCAAGCATCGTTCCCTATCTCCTGGTCATGCGCGGCATCATCGGCCGGCCGTTCGGCTGGATGTTCGCGCTGGCGTTTCCGATGGTGTTCAACAACACCCTGGTCGGACAAAACGGTTTTCTCACCGCGGCATTGATCGGCGGCACGCTGTATCTGTTGCCGGTGCGGCCGATCCTCGCCGGCATTTGCTTAGGGTTGCTCAGCTACAAGCCGCAATATGGCCTGCTGTTTCCGATCGTGCTGATCGCAGCGTCGCAATGGCGCGCCTTCGTTTCCGCAGGTGTAACGGTTGCAGCGCTGGCGTTGGTGTCGTGGCTCGCCTTCGGCACCGAAAGCTGGAAAGCATTCTTCCACTGGATGCCGATGTTCTCGCAAGCCTTCCTCACCGAAGGCAAGGCGACCTGGTGGAAGCTGCAAAGCATCTTTTCGCTGGTGCGCTATTTCGGCGGCACCGAGTCGCTTGCGTGGGCTTTCCAGTGGGTGCTCACGGCATCCGTCGCGACGGTGCTTGCCTTGATGTGGCGGAGCCGCGTGCCCTACACGCTGAAGGCGGCGGCGCTCGCCGTCGGCACCTTGCTGACGACGCCCTATCTCTTCATGTACGACATGATGGTGCTTGCCATCCCCGTCGCCTTCCTTGTGCGCATCGGGCTGAAGAGCGGTTTCCGTAGCTACGAGCTGCCGGCACTCGCGTGCGGGCTGGCGCTGTTCCTGACCTTCACCTTTACGGGGCAACCGGTTGGATTTCTCATCAACCTGATCGTGGCCGGCCTCGTGCTGCGCCGCGCCGGTTCCTGGTGGCGGCGCGAGCCTGCGCCATCGCTGATGCCCGCCGGCGCCTGAGCGCCCGGCGGCCGGGGCGTCGCCTCGTAAATCGTCATTCCCACATCACAAATCCGTCTTGTCATCGAGCCTGAATAGTTGTTCAGTTCTTGATGGCGATTGGCGCTCAATCGCTCAAAATCAAGGGCGCGGGCCACCACGGCTTAGGGCGTCACGGGGACGGGAAACACGCCATGGTCTATCGGCGGACCCATCAGGTGGTAAAGCGGCTGGCGGCGCGGCGGAGCGCCATCCTGGCGGCGGCGAGGGATGCCGCAGCCGAAGGCGGCATGGCCGCGGTGCAGATCGCGCCGGTCGCGGTTCGTGCCAATGTCGCGGCCGGCACCGTCTACCGCTATTTCCCGTCCAAGGCCGATCTGATTTCCGAACTGATCGCCGACGTCTCGCGCGATGAGCTGGCAGCGATCCGGCGCGCCGCCGATGCCGCGCCCGGGCCGTCATCGGCGCTGGCCGCCGCGGTGACGACGGTCGCCGTGCATGTGCTGTCGCAGCGAAAACTCGCCGGGGCATCTTGGCCGAGCCTGTCGATGTCGACGTCACAGCTTCAAGGCTTGCCAGCCGCCGCGAGATCGCAAGCGAGATCGCCGCGCGCATCGACGCCGCGGTGCGCGCCGGCCATCTGCCGGCGCAGGACACGGCGTTGGCCGCGACCGCACTGCTCGGCGCGCTGCATGAATCCCTCGTCGGGCCGCTCGCGCCTGAAAATATCGAAGACCTCGCCAAGCTCCGCGATGCCGTGCAGACCGTCACCTTGCTGGCGCTGCGCGCGGTCGGCGTGATGGATGCCCGCGCCCGCGGCCTCGTGGTGCAGGCGGTGCTGCCGGCGAAGACGATGGTCGGGGCTTAAACTATTTCTTCGTTTCGCCGTCCGGCCCGACCGAGGCGATGCGCACCATGTTGGTGGTGCCGGGGACGCCGAGTGGCAGGCCGGCAACGATGATGACGCGCTGGCCGGCCTTGGCAAAACCGTCGCGGAAGGCGATCGAGCCGGCGCGGTCGACCATGTCGTCCTGGTCGCGCGCGTCTTCGGCGACGACGCAATGCACGCCCCATACCGCGGAGAGTTTGCGCCCCGTTGCGAGGTTCGGCGTGATCGCCACGACCGGCGGTTTCGGCCGCTCGCGCGCGACGCGAATGGCAGTGGAGCCGGAAGACGTCCAGCAGATGATCGCGGACAGCTCCAGCGTCTCGGCGATCTGCCGCGCGGCGTCCGCGATGGCGTCGCCGACGGTGGGCTCGGGCTCCATCCGCTGTGCGGAGAGCACCGAGCGATAGATCGGGTCGCGTTCCACTTCCTCGCCGATGCGGTTCATGGTGGAGACGGCTTCGACCGGGAATTTGCCGGCTGCCGATTCCGCCGACAGCATGATGGCGTCGGCGCCTTCATAGACCGCGGTGGCGACGTCGGAAACTTCGGCGCGCGTCGGCACCGGCGACTGGATCATCGATTCCAGCATTTGCGTCGCGATCACCACCGGCTTGCCGGCGCGGCGTGCCATCCGCGTCATCTGCTTCTGCAGACTCGGCACCCGCTCGAGCGGCAGTTCGACGCCGAGATCGCCGCGCGCCACCATCAGCGCGTCGGAGGCGTCGATGATCTCGGCGAGCCGGTCGATCGCCTGTGGTTTCTCGATCTTTGCCATGACAGCGGCGCGGCCACGGATCATCTTCTTGGCCTCGTTGACGTCGTCGGCGCGCTGCACGAAAGAAAGCGCGATCCAGTCGACGCCGGTGACGAGCGCTGCCTCGAGGTCGGCGCGGTCCTTTGGTGTCATCGCCGAGACCGGCAGGTCGGTGTCGGGCAGGCTGACACCCTTGCGGTCCGACATCTTGCCGCCGATCACCACACGCGTCACCGCGCGCTCGAGCGAGGTTTCCTCCGCGATCAGCCGCACCTTGCCGTCATCGAGCAACAGCGCATGGCCGGGCCGCAGCGCTGCGAGGATTTCCGGATGCGGCAGGTGCACGCGGCTGTTGTCGCCGGGGGCCTTGTCCGAATCGAGCACAAAGCTCTGGCCGTTCTTGAGCTGGGTCGCGCCTTCCGCAAACGAGCCGAGCCGCAATTTTGGCCCCTGCAAATCGACGAGGATGCCGATCGGCCGGCCGTAGCTCGATTCGACGTTGCGGATGGTCGCCACCAGTTCGCGCATCTTGTCATGCGGCGTGTGGCTCATGTTGATGCGGAACACGTCGGCGCCGGCCTCGAACAGGCGGCGGATCATGGCGCTGTCGGAAGAGACAGGGCCAAGCGTGGCGAGAATCTTGATGCGGCGCAGACGTCTCATTGACGGGGTCCGGGCAGACCGGATGCGCCCGGAGGCGTTGCGCCCTGCGGATTAGGCAGGCCCGGCAACCCGGGGCCACCCGGACCGACCGGACCAGGGATGCCCGGCACCCGCTGCCCGGGCTGTTCGTTGGCCTCGGTCAACTGCACGGTCCATGCACGCTGCTCGCCGGTATCGACCTCGAAGAATCCGGTGCGGTCGAACCCGCGCGCCAGGCAATTCTCTGTGCCCTTGATGGTGAATTCCTTGTCGCGCGAGCACATAAAAGCCTGTCCTGACCATTCGCCGCCACGATCGTAGTCGAGCGCGTAGATGTAATAGAACCGTGCGACAAGCGTACCGCGCAGCAGCGTCTCGCAGCTTCGCGACGATACGTTCCACCAGCCCTCGGTGGTCCAGCCGTCGGCATCCTTGTAGCCGAGCGCGATGCCCACCCGGCTTGAGGTGTTGTTGCAGAGACGAAAGTCCGCAGCCGCCGAACCGTTCCACAGACACGCGAGCCCAAGCGCCAGCACCGGGAACAGGCTGCGGGCGGCACGAGCGAAAAGGGGGGTGGAGCGGGTAGAATCTATTGCGGGCATGCAGCGAAGCTATATCAAGTTATTGAAGATTTGGCGTGGCGGCGCGGGAACTGTCGGCGCCGGAACAGCCATTTTTGCGGCAATGGCAGCCAAATTCCACCCCTCCATAGTCCCGTTTTGCGCTGCGATGTGGCAAAATCTGTGACATTTCCCATCTGGTGGGATGTAAGACTGACGACAGAGAACAGCCATGGCGATCAATGACAAGACCCAAACCGAGCTCGAAGCCGCCGTGTTCCGGCGGCTGGTCGCGCATCTGCAAGGCCGTACCGACGTCCAGAACATCGACCTGATGAATCTGGCCGGCTTCTGCCGCAACTGCCTGTCGAACTGGATGAAGGAAGAGGCCGACGCCAAGGGGCTTGCCCTTTCAAAGGACGAAACCCGCGAGGCGGTCTACGGCATGCCCTACGAGACCTGGAAGGCGAAATATCAGGGCACCGCGACGCCCGAGCAGATCGAGGCGATGAAGAAGGTCCACAGCGGGCACTAGGTATTACGACTTGCCGCTGTCCTCATCCTGAGGAGCGGCGTATTCGCCGCGTCTCGAAGGATGAATGTGGGGTCTCATGGTTCGAGAAGGCGCAAGAGCGCCACCTCACCATGAGGACAACTTCTCCTGTGGGCGCGCTGTGGATGAGCGTGATGTTTCCTTGACGGCAAGCGCTGCAAACTTGAGGGTCGATTTGAACACGCGGTGTGCGGCAACGCATGCCGCGTTCCCATCTCACCCATCAGTTCCCGTCAGGAGTACACGATGGCCACCTCTGCCGCCGTCCAGGAAGAAGCGCCCGCGACACGATTCGCAAAAGACCAGCTCAAGGCCATCATCGAGCGCATCGAGCGGCTGGAAGAAGAGAAGAAGACCATCTCCGACGACATCCGCGACGTCTACGCCGAAGGCAAGGGCAACGGATTCGACGTCAAGGCGCTGCGTGCCATCGTGCGGATGCGCAAGCAGGATCCCAACGAACGCGCCGAGGCAGAGACGATTCTCGAGACGTATATTCAGGCGCTGGGGATGCTTTGAGGCGATAGCCTCTCCCCACGCCGTCCCGGTCAAGCGAAGCGCGAGCCGGGACCCATAATCACAAATGGTCGTCGTTGAGCCAGGCTGTGCTCCAGCTTGCTTCGACAATAAACATTTGTGGTTATGGGTCCTCGCGTTCGCGAGGACGACATCGAATTTGTTGAAGCGTTAGAGGCTCAGCGCAGCGATGCGGTGCGCATCACGAACGACTGCGTCTCAAGCCGTGCAGTGGACGAGCCGGTGAAGCGGTCGGTGACCATGCCGAGCATCGGGTCGTCGGAGAAATTCATCGCGACGATCGCCTGCGGCTTGACGAAATAGGACCGCATCAGGGTCATGTCGGCGTCGCCCAGCACGGTGACCGACATCGACGTGCTGGCGCTCGGCGCCAGCATCATCACGCGCATCCAGACATCGTTGGCCTTGGCTGCGCCGAGCCGGGTCGAGGTTGCGATCACGCTGGCCTGGCCCTGCACGCTTCCTTGGGCGCCCTTGGCGACGACGGTGGTGACGTCGTTGGCTGCCATCGAATTGCGGGACGGGCCGGCGGGACGCGTTGTACGCGGGATCGGCGCCGAAGCGGCCACGACGTTGGAACGGTCGACCGGGGGGGCGGCGGCCGGCGCGTAGGCGAGCGCCTTGTTGAAATTGTCAGACACGCTGGCGGTCGGCTGCGGATCGGCCGAATTGAGGGCCTTGCGGGCATTGAGGGCGGCGACCTGGGCCGGCGTGGCCTGCTGGGGTGCGGCCGGAACGTTATCCCAGAAGCCGCGGGCATTGATGATGTCGGCAGGCGTTTGCGGTTTTGCCTCGGTCTTCTCGGCCGCAGGTGCCGCCTGTTTCGCCTTCGGCGCCGGCACGATCTCGGCATTGGCGGAGGCCAGTTGCAGGGTCGCGGCGGGCTTTGTGCGCGGCACCGGAACCGGATCGGCCGACTTTGCCGGCGCAGCAGCAGCAACGACGGTGGTCTTGACCGGCTTCTCGTTCTTGGCAGGCGCGGGGGCTGCACCCTCGTCATCCTCCTCGCTGGAGGCGGACTTGCCCTTGAACAGCGCGGCCAGGAAGTTCGGCTTGCTGGCGGCCTGAGTCTCCTCGCCATTGCCACGGCGATCGATGTCGGCGCGGGCGAGTTCATAGCCCTTCAGCGGACCACTGGTGGACTGATGCACGGTGCGGCCGTCGGGGAACACCTTGGCGAGTTGGTCAGGCGTCATGCGCGGCCAGTGACGGACGCTGCCGGTGTCGAGGTGGACAAAGGGCGAGCCCGAAGTCGGATAGAAGCCGACACCGCCGCGCTGCAGGCGCAGACCGGCGGCGCGAACGTCCGCCAGTTGCACGCCTGGAATATAGAAGTCGATGGCGTGGCCAAGCATGTGCTGGCTGTGGCGCGCCACGCCCGAGGAGCGGCGGCGGAGCATGGAGTTGGTGGCGGGGGAGCGATAGGAGGAGATGATATTGATCGGCTGCTTGCCGTCGACGTCGCGGTTGACTTCCCAGAGGATGTCGAACAGGCGACGATCCATCTCGGTCTTTTCCTGGCTGCGCCAGTCGCGAAGGAAGTGATTGAGTTGCTTCAGCGCGTCTTCGTCATAGCGCCCGTCGCGCTTGAAGGTGACGGTGATGTCTTCGCCGGAATGGGTGTGGTGGAAGGAAAGGGTGCGGGTCTCGTTGCGGGCGGTGGCGTCCTGGACCGATCCGGCGCCGGCGACGAGCAGCAGCGACGTCAGCCCCACGCAATAGCCGGCATTCGCCGAGCACAGCGGTTTGAATTGGCGCGCGAAACCAGCCAGCACTATGAGCCCACCCAATCGACGACCAAGCGACCAACCCTTTCGCAACCCCGCGTGGCGAAATAGCAACGCCGCGCAACGAAAGAGAATGAACGTTGTCTTAATGCGGGATGGTTAACCAAAGATTTACCAACCCGCCCCCAAGTCAGCTTTAACCTAACCCGCCGAGTGTGGCGAAAAAGTGCCCGCGGGCTAAAAGCAGGTGGAGAATGGTTAACATAAACGATCCCGCATCGCGTGCGAGATCGTTGAATTTGCTTCGGAATTTAGCGAAAGCGCCGGCTTCCGCGATTAACGGGTGATCACCCGGCGCTGCTGTTGCGGCTGCTGCTGTTGGCCGCGCCGGCCAACCGCGGCGGGGGGTGTCGGCGGTCCGCCGAACAGCCGCTCGAAGAACGACGGTCCCCCCGAGTAGCCGTCATTGAATGCGACGTTCGAGGGCAGCGACGATCCGGACGGACGCGCGTAGCTCGGCTGGGCATGGGAGACCATGGCCTCCAGATCCCTGCCGCGGCTGCTCTTGAGGATCTCGATCATCCTGGCGTCGCGGCCGTAGATGTCCTTGCGCAGTTGCAGCTTGCCGGCGTCATCCACGAACGCGGTCTGGTAGGTGATGTTGACCGGCAGCGGAGTTGGGAATCTCAGGTCGATTTCGCTGTGGCCGTACATGCTGCGGATCTTTTCCGGCGTGTAGCGCGAGCCGTCCGGCATCACGATGTTGAGAATCGTCGAGGCGTACTGATCCGGGTTCTGAACCCGCATGCAGCCATGGCTGAACGCGCGCTCGTCCTTGGCGAACAGATGCTTGTCCGGGGTGTCGTGCTGATAGACCAGGAACTTGTTCGGGAAGTTGAAGCGGATGCGGCCGAGTGCGTTGGCCTCGCCGGGCGGCTGCGAGATGTGGATGCTGCCGTCGCGGTTACGCTCGAGGCGGAGGCCCATGCGTTGCAGCACGGTCGGGTCCTGTTGCAGCGCCGGCAGATACTCATTGTAGATGATCGACGGCGGCACGTTCCAGGTCGGGTTGACCGTGATGAACTTCATCGTCTCGGTCAGCAACGGGGTGGCGTGGCCGCCGGGCTTGCCGGTCACGACGCGTGTGGTCCAGACCTGCGCGCCGCCCTGCATCACCTTGAGCGTGAAATCGGGGATGTTGAGGATCACGTAAGCGTCGTTGAGCGAGGGCGCGCCGAGTTGCCGCGGCAGCCAGCGCCAGCGCTCCATATTCACCAGCACGGTGTCGATCTGGCGATCGCGCTTCGGGCTGTTGATGGCCTTCACGGTCTTGTCGTCGAGCACGCCGGTCGGCTTGAGGTCGGCGCCTTCCTGGAATTTGCGGACGGCTGCGGCGACCTTCTCGTCGTATTTGGTGTCGTCAGGATTTTCCGCGATGTTGAGCTTGGCGCGCAGCTGCGGCACGCGCGGATCTTCCGGCGTGACCGCCGGCTGTTTCTTGGTGGCGGCCTTGAACGCGAGCGCCGGGCCTTCGGCAATCGTGACGACAGGTCCGTCGCCCTGGCCGCGCAGCTCGGCGAGCTTGGCCTTCAATTCCTTGTAGAGCTTGTGCGGCGGGTTGTAGCCCTCGAGTGCCGCGGAGGCATCCTTGGCCGCGGTGATGTTGGCCAGCACCTCGGCCGGGTCGGTCGGATGCTCGGGATAGAGGACGTCGGAGGAAAGCTGCGACCAGTGCATCCGGCCGCTCTGCGCCTGGCGCGCATAATCCAGCATGCTGGAGGTCAGCTTCAGTTCGGCATCGGCCAGCGCGTCGGGCGCGGTCGCCGTGGCAAAATCCGGCACCGGATAATCGGCGGCATTGAGGCCTTCGGAGGAAGCATCCTTCAGCCGCGCGATCACGCCCTTGGCGCCCGCGGACAGCGCGCCGCCCTGGGTCCAGACCGGCGCATATTCGCGCGCGCTGTAGAATTTTTCGACCGTGGCGCGTTCGCCCTTGCGGTCGAAATAGCGCAGTGTCTTGGCGGCCAGCATTTCGCGCAGTCTGTCGGCAACGGGCTGGTCGGCTGGGGGAACGGTGCTTACCTTGACCGGCTCGGCGGGAGGTGCGGGCGCGGTGACGGTCGCTGGCGCTGCCGGCGTGGCGGCGGCGGTGTCGCTCTTGGGAGCTTCAACCGGCGTCGACGGAGCAGCAGGCGCGGTCGCGATGGTCTCGACAGGCTTCGGATCGGATGTGTTCGCGGTGGGGCGCGGCAGTTCGATCTGCTTGGGCGGCACGGACGCGGTGGCATCCAGCTTGAAATCGTCGGCGGTCGGCGGCGGAAGGTTGGCCGGTTGCGGACGCGGAATTGCGGCTTCGATCGCAAGTTCGGCGGCGGTTGCGCGCGGCGCACTGGACTGGGCCAGCGCCGAGGTCGCGGAGACCGTGAGGAATGTCGCCGCGACGGCTATCAAGACGCGGTCAAACCCGGCACGGTCCTTCGAACAGTCACGCATCGTCACACCCCCTTGGGCGAAACTGTCCCGGCAGCGAGACAGCTCGAATATCGTTTGCCACAGCTTGCGCGAAAGCGCCGGCCTCAATCCTTAAGTCGGTACGCCTGCATGCAACGAGTCAAACGCAGACGATACATGCGCCCCCAATACGCAGCTAGCAGCACCGGAGGCAACTCACGACAAACTGACCTGAAACGATACCTTTTCATTCACGTTGGGCGCTTTTGCCACGGGATTGGTGTTTTGTCTGTCACCGGCAAGCCACGGTTCGCAGGTTCCGGACGGCATTATCCCTTGGCTTTTGCGGCACTCGCCATCTCTGCGCCACAATCACGCAGCGCGTCAGCCGGCGTCGTCGCCGGTCTCGTTCGCGGCGGCTTCGTCGAGTTTGCGATAGAGCGTCGACCGGCCGATTTTCAGACGGCGCGCGACCTCGGACATCTGGCCGCGATAATGCGAGATCGCAAAACGGATGATCTCGCTCTCCATGTCCTCCAGCGGCCGTACTTCGCCGGCGCTGGTCAGCATCGGCAGATTGCCCGCGGCCGGGAGCGGCGAGATAGGTATTTCATTACCTGAAACCATGGCGGGGACCGTCGAGGGCCCGACAATCAGGGGTTCGGCGTGCTGGCTGCCGATTGCCGCCGGCGGATGCGCGGCTTGCGGGAAATCGGCGAGGCCGAGTTGATCGCCCTCGCTCATGACAACGGCGCGGTACACCGCATTCTCAAGCTGGCGGATGTTGCCGGGCCATTCGAGTTGCGCGAGATACGCCATCGCCTCGCCGCTGATCGATGTGATGGTGCGGTTCTCCTCGGCGGCGAACCTTGCCAGGAAATGCCGCAGCAGATGCGGGACGTCCTCGCGGCGCATCCGCAGCGGCGGAATGGTCAGCGGCAGCACGTGCAGGCGATAGAACAGATCCTCGCGGAACTGGCCGTTCTTCACGAGGTCGAGCAATTTGCGGTTGGTTGCCGAGATGATGCGGACATCGACCTTCACCGGCTTGCGCCCGCCGACGGCTTCGACCGTGCCTTCCTGCAGCGCGCGCAGCAGTTTCACCTGCGCGGCCAGCGGCAACTCGCCGACCTCGTCGAGGAACAGCGTGCCGCCGGTGGCCTCGACGAATTTGCCCGTGTGACGTTCGGTGGCGCCGGTGAAGGCGCCCTTCTCATGGCCGAACAGGATCGATTCCACGAGATTGTCGGGGATCGCGCCGCAATTGACGGCGACGAACGGTTTTGCCTTGCGCTCGCCGCTGCCATGGATGGCGCGGGCGAACAATTCCTTGCCGACGCCGGATTCGCCTTCGATCAGCACCGGAATGGAGGAGGAGGCCGCCTTCTGCGCGGTGCGCAGCACGCCGCCCATCGCTTCGCTGCGGGTGATGATGTCGGAGAAAGTCAGCCTGCCTTCGCGGCTGTGGCGGATGCGCTGCAATTCGCCCTTCAGCGCCGAGGTGGTGAGCGCGTTGCGCAGCGACACCTGCAGCCGCTCGAAGCCGACCGGCTTCACGACAAAATCCTGGGCGCCGGCGCGCATCGCGGAAACGACGTTGTCGATGCCGCCATGGGCGGTCTGCACGATCACGGGAAGGGTGAGGCCGGCGTCGCGGATTTTTTCCAGCACGCCCATGCCGTCGAGGCCGGGCATCACGAGGTCGAGCACCAGCGCATCGATCGCCTGCGCATCCGGCGCGGTCAGCATGGCGACCGCGGCATCGCCGGAATCGACCACGAGCACCTCATAGCCGCACTTCTGCACCATGTTCTCGACCAGGCGACGCTGCACGGCATCATCGTCGGCAATCAAAATGGTGGCAGCCATGGCATTCCCCGCACGTTACAACTATCTGTCTCGAATCGGGGCACTGTCGCCGATGCCGATTAACGCCCTCTTAAACCTTGCCGTCCCGCCCGCATACGCCACCGACATGCTTCCGGTTGAACACAGGTTTCGAACAAGATGACCTCGCACTCCAAGTCAGGGCTTCAAAAGTCCGCCGTTCAAAAGTCCGCACTTCGCAAATCGGCCGCTCAACGCAAATCGAGCGCGGCCAGATCCAAACCCATTTCAAAGACCGGCAAACTGCCGGAATGGAATCTGGCCGATCTCTATTCCGGCATCGACGCGCCGGAAGTCGCCCGCGACCTCGAGAAGATGGATACAGATTGCGTCGCGTTTGAGACGGACTACAAGGGCAAACTCGCGGAATTTACCGCAAGAGAGGATGGCGGAAGCTGGCTTGCCGAAGCGGTACGGCGGTACGAGGCGATCGACGATCTCGCAGGGCGTCTCGGCTCCTATGCCGGGCTGGTTCATGCCGGGGACAGCGTCGATCCCGCGATCTCGAAGTTTTACGGCGATGTGTCCGAGCGGCTGACCGCCGCATCGACGCATCTCTTGTTCTTCGCGCTCGAATTCAACCGCCTCGACGATGCCGTGATCGAGCGCGCGATGCAGACGCCGGCGCTCGGCCATTACCGGCCGTGGATCGAGGACCTGCGCAAGGACAAGCCGTATCAGCTCGAGGACCGCGTCGAGCAGTTGTTCCATGAAAAGTCCCAGACCGGTTATTCCGCCTGGAACCGGTTGTTCGACCAGACCATCTCCGGCCTGCGCTTCAAGATCGGCGGCAAGGATCTGGCGATCGAGCCGGCGCTGAATTTCTTGCAGGACCGCGACGGCGCCAAGCGCAAGGCCGCAGGCGAATCGCTGGCAAAAACCTTCAAGGCCAACGAACGCACCTTTGCGCTGATCACCAATACGCTTGCCAAGGACAAGGAAATTTCCGACCGCTGGCGCGGATTTTCCGATGTCGCGGACTCACGCCATCTCAACAATCGCGTCGAGCGCGAGGTGGTCGATGCGCTGGTGACTTCCGTGCGCGCGGCCTATCCAAAGCTCTCGCATCGCTACTACCGGCTGAAGGCCGGCTGGTTCAAAAAGAAAAAGCTCGCGCATTGGGACCGCAATGCGCCGCTGCCGTTCGCTGCGACCGGCACCATCGCCTGGCCCGAGGCGCAAAAGATGGTGCTGACGGCCTATCGCGGTTTTTCCGACGAGATGGCTTCGATCGCCGAGCGCTTCTTCACCGATCGCTGGATCGATGCGCCGGTGCGGCCGGGTAAGGCGCCGGGCGCGTTCTCGCATCCGACCACGCCGTCCGCGCACCCCTATGTGCTGATGAATTATCAGGGCAAGCCGCGCGACGTGATGACGCTTGCCCATGAGCTCGGCCATGGCGTGCATCAGGTGCTTGCCGCGAAAAATGGAGCGCTGATGGCGCCGACGCCGCTGACCCTGGCGGAGACGGCCAGCGTGTTCGGCGAGATGCTGACCTTCCGGCGGCTGTTGTCGCAGACCAAGAACGCCAAAGCAGCGCCAGGCGCTGCTCGCCGGCAAGGTCGAGGACATGATCAACACCGTGGTGCGGCAGATCGCGTTCTATTCGTTCGAGCGCGCGGTCCACACCGAGCGCAGAGGTGGCGAACTGACGGCGCAGCGTATCGGCGAAATCTGGCTCAGCGTGCAGGGCGAGAGCCTGGGCGATGCGATCGACATCCGCCCGGGCTACGAGAATTTCTGGATGTACATTCCGCACTTCATCCATTCGCCGTTCTACGTCTACGCCTATGCGTTCGGCGATTGCCTGGTGAACTCGCTCTATGCGGTCTACGAGAATGCGTCAGACGGCTTTGCCGAGCGTTATCTGGCGATGCTCGCCGCCGGCGGCACCAAGCATTATTCCGAACTGCTGAAGCCGTTCGGGCTCGATGCCAAGGATCCCAAATTCTGGGATGGCGGGCTTTCGGTCATCGCCGGAATGATCGACGAGTTAGAAACCATGGGCTGACCGGTTACGTACCGGGTAAGCGCGGCGGGGGCGTCTAGAGTGGAGGAGTCTCATGTCCGACTCGCCGACACGACGCACTGTACTTGGAACTGGAGCTTTTGCAGCCGGTTCGCTGCTCGGGATCGGCCGCGGCATCGCGCAGGCGCCGCTGCCGCCGACGCCTGAATGCCGCGACGGCGATGAGGTAACGTTGCCGCAAACCGAGGGGCCGTTCTTCAAGACCCTCTTCACCCGAACGGGTCGAATTGCTTGAAACAGGCATGGCCGGGCAGCCAATCGAACTGGTTGGCTTCGTGCTCTCGCGCGGCTGCAAACCGCTCGCCGGAGCCTTGCTGGATTTCTGGCAGGCCGACGACAAGGGCCGCTACGACAATTCGGGTTTCCGCCTGCGCGGCCATCAGTTTGCCGATGCGGAAGGGCGCTATCGGTTGCGAAGTGTCGTCCCTGGCAATTATCCCGGCCGCACGCGGCACATCCATGTGAAGGTGCAGCCTCGCGGCGGCCGCGTGCTGACGACCCAGCTCTATTTTCCGGGCGAGGCAAAGAACCGTTCCGACGGCCTGTTCCGGACCGAGTTGTTGGTGCGGACCGCCAAAAACGAGGGATGGCTGGCCGGCCGGTTCGACTTCGTGGTCGGCTAGGTCAAGGCCTGAGTCGTAAAACAATTGTTGAACGGCGGCTCCGATCGTGTTATACGTTCTGTATAACGGAGCCGATGCGATGAACGAGAAGCCGAAAGACCTTCAGGACGAGATCGAGCGCCCTCCAGGTGCGCCGGATCGGTAATTCGATCGGGTTCATTTTGCCGAATGATATGGCGGCGCGCTTCAATCTGAAGGAAGGCGACAAGCTGTTTCTCGTTGAGCAACCCGGCGGCGGTTTCATCCTCACGCCGCACGACCCGGATTTCGAAAAGGCGATGGCGGTCGCCCGGCGTGGCATGAAGCGGTATCACAACGCGCTGGCCGAGCTTGCGACAAATGACCGAGCCGTTTTGGCTCACCCGTCAGAATCGCTATTGCAATCCACGACGAGCAACTCACGATCCTATGGCGGCGCGAGCGGATTGCGCGACGAGGGCATGCTGGAGTCCGCGCTTGATCGACCGAAAAACAGATGGGCTTATGAGCAGGCGGATCTGGCCGAGCTGGCGGCAGCCTATGCTTTTGGTATCGCGCGCAACCACCCCTTTGTCGACGGCAACAAGCGTACATCGCTGCTGGCGCTGTACACCTTCCTTGGCGTGAATGATGTTGATTTCGTAGTTCCCGAAGCGCATGCGGCCGCGATCATTCTGGCACTTGCGGCCGGCGAGGCGAACGAAGAGGGCCTCACCCGCTGGATCAGGGACAATTGGCCTTCCAAATGACCCGATAAGCCGGTGGCATACCGGTTGCGTGCCGTTGCCCTGCCAACAGGATTGCGCTAATTCCACGCCGAGAATTCGAACCTTGGGGACATCGATGGCAGACCATAGCGAAGTGGCCTACACGACCGCTGACGGCAACGACTACGAAGCGCATGAGCAGACCTATGAAGGGTTCATCATGCTGGTGAAGTACGGCACCGCCGCCGTCGTCGTCATCCTCGCCTTGATGGCCATTTTCCTGACCTGACCGGTCGCCGGCTGCACCGCTGAGGTCGGCGGTGGCCGGAAAATTTGCACGCATTCCGGTCGCAAAACCGGTATTCATCCTTGCGGAAATAGCGCTAGCTAGCGCGTGCGCATCTTTCGCGCCGCCGGAGGCCCCATGAAGATTGCCGTTGCCAGGGAAATCGATCCGTCCGAGCCGCGGGTGGCTGCGTCGCCCGACACCGTGAAGAAATTCAAGGCGCTCGGTGCCGAGGTGGCCATCGAGCCGGGCGCGGGCATCAAGTCCGGCCTGCCGGATTCCGAATTTTTGGCCGTTGGCGCCACCGTCAGCGCCGATGCGCTCAAGGACGCCGACATCATCATCAAGGTGAGGCGTCCGGAAGCGTCCGAGCTTTCGCAATACAAGCGCGGCGCGCTGGTGGTTGCGATCATGGACCCCTATGGCAACGAGGCCGCGCTGAAGACGATCGCGGATTCCGGCGTCGCGGCCTTCGCGATGGAATTGATGCCGCGCATCACCCGCGCACAGGTGATGGACGTGCTGTCGTCGCAGGCGAACCTCGCCGGCTATCGCGCCGTGATCGAGGCCGCCGAATCTTTCGGCCGCGCCTTTCCGATGATGATGACCGCGGCCGGCACGGTTCCGGCGGCAAAGGTGTTCGTGATGGGCGTCGGCGTCGCCGGCCTGCAGGCGATCGCGACCGCGCGGCGGCTTGGCGCCGTCGTCACCGCGACCGACGTGCGGCCCGCCACCAAGGAGCAGGTGGAGAGCCTGGGCGCCAAATTCCTCGCCGTCGAGGACGAGGAGTTCAAGAACGCCCAGACCGCCGGCGGCTACGCCAAGGAAATGTCGAAAGAGTATCAGGCCAAGCAGGCCGCGCTCACCGCCGAGCATGTCAAGAAGCAGGACATCGTCATCACCACCGCGCTGATCCCGGGCCGTCCGGCGCCAAAGCTCGTGAGCGCCGAAATGGTGAAATCGATGAAGCCGGGTTCGGTGCTGGTCGATCTCGCCGTCGAGCGCGGCGGCAATGTCGAGGGCGCCAAAGCCGGCGAAGTCGTCGACGCCGGCGGCATCAAGATCGTCGGCTACACCAATGTCGCCGGCCGCGTCGCGCAGTCGGCGTCCAGCCTGTATGCGCGCAATTTGTTCAACTTCATCGAGACGCTGGTCGACAAATCGACCAAGGCGCTCGCGGTGAACTGGGACGACGAACTGGTGAAAGCCACCGCGCTGACCAGGGACGGCGCCGTCATTCATCCGAACTTCCAGCCGAAATAAGGAGAGCAGCCATGGACCACGTCGCGCAGGCCGTCGATCCCTTCGTTTTCCGGCTGTCGATTTTCGTCCTCGCCGTCTTTGTCGGGTATTTCGTGGTGTGGTCGGTGACCCCCGCGCTGCATACGCCGCTGATGTCGGTGACCAATGCGATCTCCTCGGTGATCGTGGTCGGCGCGCTGCTTGCGGTCGGCGTCCCCATGATCTCGAGCGGCAGCGGCTGGGCGCGCGGCTTCGGCTTCATCGCGCTGATCTTTGCCTGCGTGAATATTTTCGGTGGCTTCCTTGTCACCCAGCGCATGCTGGCGATGTACAAGAAGAAGGCCAAGTGAAGTGACGAGAGTGAGCGGCGTGCACCTCGCGGTGACGAAGACAATGGGGACCTGAGATGAACGCCAATCTGGCTGCAGTTCTTTATCTGGTGGCGGGTGTATTGTTCATCATGTCGCTGCGCGGGCTGTCCAGCCCCGCCTCGTCGCGCCAGGGCAATCTGTTCGGCATGATCGGCATGGCGATCGCGATTGCCACCACGCTGGCGAGCCATCCGCCGGCGGACGGTGTTGCCTGGGTGCTGGTGATCCTCGGCGTCGCCATCGGCGGTAGCGTCGGCGCCGTCATCGCGCGGCGGGTGCCGATGACGTCGATGCCGGAACTGGTCGCGGCCTTCCACTCGCTGGTCGGTATGGCCGCGGTGCTGGTCGCCGCCGGCGCGTTCTATGCGCCCGAAGCCTTCGACATCGGCAAGCCCGGCCAGATCCATGCCGCGAGCCTCGTCGAGATGTCGCTCGGCGTCGCGATCGGCGCGCTGACCTTCACCGGCTCCGTGATCGCGTTCCTGAAACTGTCGGCGCGCATGAGCGGTGCCCCGATCATCCTGCCCGGCCGCCACATCATCAACATCGCGCTGGCGCTGGCGCTGGTGTTCTTCATTTTTGGCCTGGTCCGATCCGGCAGCGCGCTCGATTTCTGGCTGATCACCATCATCGCGCTGGTGTTAGGGGTGCTCATGATCATCCCGATCGGCGGCGCCGACATGCCGGTCGTGATCTCGATGCTGAACTCCTATTCCGGCTGGGCTGCCGCCGGCATCGGTTTTACGCTCGGCAATTCCGCGCTGATCGTCACCGGCGCGCTGGTCGGCTCTTCCGGCGCGATCCTGTCCTACATCATGTGCCATGCGATGAACCGTTCCTTCATCTCGGTCATCCTCGGCGGCTTTGGCGGCGAGACGGCCGCGGCAGGCGGTGGCAGCGGTGAACAGAAGCCCGTCAAGCTCGGCTCGGCCGACGACGCGGCCTTCATCATGAAGAACGCGCAGAAGGTGATCATCGTGCCCGGCTATGGCATGGCGGTGGCGCAGGCCCAGCACGCGTTGCGCGAAATGGGCGACCTCCTGAAGAAGGAAGGCGTCGAGGTGAAGTACGCCATTCATCCGGTCGCCGGCCGCATGCCCGGCCACATGAACGTGCTGCTGGCCGAAGCCAACGTGCCCTATGACGAGGTGTTCGAACTCGAGGACATCAACTCCGAATTTGCCCAGGCTGATATCGCTTTCGTGATCGGCGCCAACGACGTCACCAATCCCGCCGCCGAAGACGACAAGACCTCGCCGATCTACGGCATGCCGGTGCTGCAGGTGTGGAAGGCAGGCACCGTGATGTTCATCAAGCGCTCGCTGGCGTCAGGCTATGCCGGCATCGACAATCCCTTGTTCTATCGCGACAACACCATGATGCTGCTCGGCGACGCCAAGAAGGTGACCGAGAGCATCGTCAAGGGGATGTAATCCCGCGTAGGACATCATGACCGTCCTGAAATGGCTGCTGATTGTCGTTTCAGTCGGCTATGTCGGCGGGCTTGCGGCGCTGTATCTGCTGCAACGGTCGGTTCTGTTTCCGATACCGCACGTTCCGCGCATGGCACCGCTGGCGGCCGGCTTTCCGCAAACCGAAGAGCATGTGCTGACCACGGCGGATGGTGAGAAAGTCATCGTCTGGCACGTGCCGGCCAGGCCCGGCCATCCCGTCATCCTCTATTTCCACGGCAACGGCGACTTCCTCGCCGGTTTCTTTGGCCGTTTTCACGACTGATCGCCGACGGCATCGGCGTGGTCGCGCTGTCCTATCGCGGCTATGCCGGCTCCAGCGGCGCGCCGAGCGAGCAGGGGCTCTCGAAAGACGCCGCTGCGGCCTATGCCTTCACCACGGCGCGATACAGCGCCGAGCGGATCGTCGGCTGGGGCTTTTCGCTCGGTACCGGCGTCGCGGTGGCGCTGGCGGCCGAGCAACCCCTCGGCAAGCTGATTCTCGAGGCGCCCTATACATCGATCGCCGATGTGGCCGCCTCGGCGTTTCCGATTTTTCCGGTGCGCCTCGTCATGAAGGACCCGTTTCATTCCGACCGGCGCATCGCGCAGGTGAAGGCGCCGCTGCTGGTCATGCATGGTGCGCGCGACCCGACCATTCCGATCGCCTTCGGGGAACGCTTGTTCGCGCTCGCCAATGAGCCGAAAAAATTCGTTCGCTTCGACCGGGGCGGCCACAACGATCTGGACGATTTTGGTGCGGCAAGAACCGCGCGAAAATTCATCGGCGCTCCAAAGGGCTGAGCAATGCTATGGTTTGACGCGACCGCGACCTTGTGGAAGATGGAGACGTCGGAATGAGCGTACATGGACCGATGCCGCGGTCGGCGTGGATTTATCCGGCGCTGGGCATGGTGCTCTTCGGCGCCGCCACAGCGAGCGGCTATTCGTTTGCGCCCTCGGCCGGCGGATGGCTGTTCGCGGCTGTGCTGCTCGTCGTCTTGTTCGGCACGGTGTTCGCCGCCGTCCATCACGCCGAAATGATCGCCGAGCGGATCGGCGAGCCGTTCGGCACGCTGCTGCTGACGATGGCCATCACCATCATCGAGGTGGCGCTGATCGCGACCATCATGCTCGGCGACAAGCCGGCGCCGACGCTGGCGCGCGATACCGTATTTTCGGTGGTCATGATCGTCTGCAATGGCCTCGTCGGCCTCTGCATCTTCATCGGCGGCATACGCTATCGCGAGCAGGACTTTCAGATCACCGGCGCCAATCTTTATCTCAGCGTTCTGTTCGTGCTGGCGACCATTACGCTGGACATGCCGAACTTCACGCTGACCGCGCCGGGGCCGGTCTATTCGGCGGCGCAGCTCGGCTTTGTCAGCGTGGTGACGGTGCTGCTGTATGCGGTGTTCCTCTACACCCAAACCATCCGCCACCGCGATTATTTCGTCGGCAGTGCCAACGAGGCAGCCGCACATGGCGAGGTGATGTCGGACCGCATGCTGGCGATCAGCGTTGCGCTGCTGCTGCTCGCCGTGATCGCAGTGGTGCTGCTGGCCAAGAAATTCTCTGTCGTCGTCGACGTCGTCACCGCGAAGATCGGCGCGCCAACGGCTTTCGCAGGCTTGTTGGTCGCGATCCTGGTCCTTCTGCCGGAAAGCGTCGCCGCGATCTCCGCCGCGCGCAAGAACGATCTGCAGAAGAGCATCAACCTCGCGCTCGGTTCGTCGATTGCGACCATCGGGCTCACCATCCCCGCCGTGGCCATCGCCGCCTATGCGCTCGACCAGCAGCTTGTGCTCGGACTGAGCAACCAGCACATGCTGATCCTGCTGCTGACGTTTATGCTGAGCATGCTCACCTTCGGCACCGGCCGCACCAACATCCTGTTCGGCATGGTCCACATGGTGGTGTTTGCCGTGTTCGTGTTCATGGTATTCGTGCCGTAACCCAGGGAATGCGAGGTAGCAGGATGCTCAGCGCCAAGTCTGACGTTCAGGTCGATACGCCGGAGGTCCGCGTCACCGAATGGCGGCTCGCGCCGGGCAGCGCCACCGGCCACCACACCCACGAGATGGACTATGTGATCGTGCCCGATCACGTCGGGCGAAATGACCATCGTGGCGCCCAACGGCGAGCGTTCCAAGGCGCAACTTGGCGTCGGAAAGTCCTATTTCCGCAAGGCGGGCGTGCAGCACGATGTGCTCAACGAGACGGCAAACGAGATCGTTTTCCTCGAGGTCGAGCTGAAGCCGTAAGACCCTGCGCCGGCGGGATTCCCTCTGGCTGGAACCGATGTAATCGAAATCTGCACGGGGAAGCGGCCAATTGCCACCGACCCGCCGCAGTTGATCCCTGAATATGCCCAGAAGTTCCAGCATCAAAACGGGCTCGGGAGTGGCCGGAATGCTGAGTTACGTCAAAACCTTTGCGATGCAGATCGTGCCCTCGGTGGCTGCGACCATCATCGGGGCCTACATCGTCAATCACTACATTGTGGCCAAGCCCGCCGGCTCTGAGGCTCCCGCCGCCGCGTCCGTATCGGCCGCGCGGTCCAAGGTAAACGCTCCCGCCAAGACCACGCCCGAAACCAAGCCGGCCGATGCTGCCGGTGACGTCGCCAATCTTCCCGAGGCGGGCGTCAAGGCCAAGGGCATCTCCGAGAAGGCGCTGCTGGAAAAGAACGCCTCCGCCGAGAAGGCCGTGGTCGAGAAGTCCGCTGACAAGGTCACCGACAAAACCGCGGACAAGCCGGCCGAAACCGCCAGCATTCCCGCCGAGCCGCGCCGTCACACGCCAGCGCCACGTGAAAAGACGGCAGTGAGAGTGATACCGCTGACGGCCCAGCCGGCCGCGCCGGCTCCTGTCGTCGCTGCGCCGGCAGCCACGTTCCGGTCGAGGCCGCGGTGCCCGAAGAGCGTCGCGACGCCAACGACCTTGCCCGCGCCGCGATTGATCGGCTGCGCGGCGGCGATAACGCGCTGCGTCAAAAGGAAGCCGCGCGGGCGCCCGAGACTCCTCGCAACGAACTCCTCGCAATCCGGAAGTGGCGCGTGTTCCCGAAGCGCCGCGCGTCGCGCCCGAACCGGCGGTGCGGCCGTTGCCGCCGCCGGTCATGGTGTCGGCGCCTGCGGAGGCGGCCAACGTGCGGGTCGATGATCCGCAACGTCCGACCCCGCCGGCCGAAATCCCGACATTGCGCCCGCCGCTCGACTTGCGTGCCGAGATGGCGGAACCGAAGAAGGAAAAATCCTCCGTGGTCGATGACGTGCTGTCGGCGACGAAGTCGGTCTTCCACTCCGTCTTGCCGAAGTAGTCCGAACCCTGATCTAGCCGCCGATGCGCGCGAGTCCGTTTTTCGCGGCGTCGTCACGTGGGCGGATCGCAAGCGCGCGGCTGTAGGAGACCTTGGCCTTGTCCTTGTCGCCGAGCTTCTCATAGGCCTGCCCGCGATAGCTCCAGGCGGTCGCGCTGTTGGGATCGGCCTGTACCGCCTCGTCGAGATCGGTGACGGCTTCCTTGACCTTGTCGAGCGCAAGATAGCTCACCGCACGCGCGACCAGGGGTTCGGCGCGCTGCGGCGTCAGGCCGTGGGCGGAACTGAAATCCTCGATCGCCTGCTGATGCTGTTTTTCACCCTGATAGACCAGGCCGCGGCCGTACAGCGCCTGCGCGTTGTAGGGATCAAGCGCGAGCGCCTTTTCGAATTCGGCGAGCGCTTCCTGTGTTTTGCCGGAGCGGGCCAGGGTCCGGCCATGCACGGCGACCTCCTGCGCATCGCTGATGCTTTTGGCGCTGATCTCGGGGGTAGGTTGCGCCAGCGGCTTGGGCTGCGCTTCCTTGTCCGGGCCGAGCGACCACGATCCCAGATCGAACGAACAACCGCCCAATAGAAACGCAAGCAGTGCGGCGAACCGCGACATCCTGCAAAAGGCGCTCGTTATCGAACAGGTCATGCCGGGCGAAATGCTCCCGCGTTCAATGTCGCAAAGCTAGCCCGCTCAGCCGGCAAAATACACGGGTCCAAAACAAAAACGCGAACCCCAAGGCCCGCGTTTTCAAATCTCAAAACGTGCAAAGAACGATCAGCGCGGTCCGCGAGGGCCACCGGGGCCGCCACGGCCGCCGCCTGCGCCACCACGATCGCCACCCGGGCCGGCGCCGAACACCGGCTTCGGCTTCATCGGCAGCAGGCCTTCGCGCTGCAGCTTCTTGCGGGCCAGCTTGCGCGCGCGGCGCACGGCTTCGGCCTTTTCGCGGGCCTTCTTCTCGGAGGGCTTTTCGTAGTGGCCGCGGAGCTTCATCTCGCGGAAAATCCCCTCGCGCTGCATCTTCTTCTTGAGCGCCTTGAGGGCTTGATCGACGTTGTTATCGCGGACGAGAACCTGCACGCGGCATCCTCTTTCAATTGATCGGATAGGAATTCGGGTAAAGCAGAAGGCTGGCGAAAGGCCTGGCCCTCAACCTTGAGCGCGCGGATGTATCAGACAAAACCGTAAATGTCCACCTGCGGAAGGTCGCCGGATGCCGTAAAATCGGGCTTATTTCGCTCCGATCACGGGGTTTTCGGCGGTGCCGCGCTGACTTCGGTCACATGCCCCATCTTGCGGCCGGGCCGCGCCGGGCCCTTGCCGTAGAGGTGCACGGTGGCGCCGGGAACCGTCAGCCATTGCTCGTAGCCGTTGATGTCGTCCCCGATCAGGTTGGTCATGGTGACCGGGCCATGGCGGACCGGTTTTCCCAGCGGCCAGCCGGCAATCGCGCGGATGTGCTGCTCGAATTGCGAGACCGAGGCGCCGTCCAGCGTCCAGTGCCCGGAATTATGCACCCGCGGGGCGATCTCGTTGACCAGCACTTTTGGTCCGTCCTTGTCCTGCACCACGAACATTTCGACCGCGAGCACGCCGACATAGTCGAGCGCGTTGGCGATTTTCTCGGCGATGCCGCGCGCCTCCGATGCGAGCGTGTCCGAAATCCCGGCCGGCACGCGCGAGAATTTCAGGATGTGGTCGCGGTGCTCGTTTTCGGTGACGTCAAAGCATTCCACATGGCCGTCGGCGGAGCGCGCGGCGATCACGGAGATTTCGCGCTCGAACGGAATGAAGGCCTCGAGGATCGCCGATTTGGTGCCGAGGTCTTTCCAGATCTCGCCGGCGTCCTCGCTGCTGCGGATGATCGCCTGACCCTTGCCGTCATAGCCGAAGCGGCGGGTTTTGATCACGGCGGGCAGGCCGATCTTCGCGATCGCGGCGCGCAAGGTTTCCATCGAGGAGACGTCGGCATAATCGGCGGTGCCGATGCCGAGCCGCTTCACGAAATCCTTTTCGATCAGCCGGTCCTGCGTGGTCTCCAGGATCTTATGCGCCGGCAGTACCGGGCGGCGCGCCGCCAGCACCATGGCGGTGGCGGCCGGCACGTTCTCGAATTCATAGGTGATGACGTCGACGTCGTTGGCGAACAGTTCCAGCGCCTCGACATCGGCATATTCGGCGCAGCGTCGCGTTCAGCACGACGTCGAATGCGGGAGAATCCGGGTCCGGCGAGAACACCTGGCATTTCAGGCCGAGCCGTGCGGCGGCCATCGCCAGCATCCGGCCCAACTGGCCGCCGCCGAGAATTCCGATGGTGTCGCCCGGCTTCAGCTTCACTCCACGGGAAGCCGTCACGCCGATCCCTCCGGGCGCTCGGCGACCGCGTCGGTCTGCTGCTTGCGCCAGGCGGCGAGCCGCGCCGCCAGCGCCGGATCGTTCAGCGCCAGAACGCTTGCCGCGAGCAGCGCGGCGTTGATGGCGCCAGCCTTGCCGATCGCAAGCGTGCCGACGGGGATGCCTGCCGGCATCTGCACGATGGAATAGAGCGAATCGACGCCCGCCAGCGCCTTCGATTCGACGGGGACTCCAAACACCGGAAGTTCCGTCAGCGAGGCCGCCATGCCCGGCAGATGTGCGGCGCCGCCGGCGCCCGCGATGATCACCTTGAAGCCGGCCGCCTTGGCGCCCCTGGCAAAGGCGAACAGCCGGTCCGGGGTGCGATGGGCCGAAACGATGCGCTTTTCGGATGCCACACCGAGCGCGGCGAGCGTTTCGGCGGCATGGCGCATGGTTTCCCAGTCGGACTGGCTTCCCATGATGATGGCAATGGGTGCGGTCATAAGGTCAATTCTTTTCGGGAATCCAAAAGCATAGGCCGATTATAGGGTCGGCCCGGGGTTGATCCAAGGCGGTGGCAAGAGAGAAGGAATGGACTATCCTGTCTTGGTGAATCCCGGCAAGCCTTGAAAGCGGGCCTCAACAAGGATGCGCATGACCAAAAAAAAGAGCGCGAGCGGCCCGGGGACCGCAAAACGCCGAAAAACCGGTGTTGCGGCCCGAAAAACCGCGCCGCGCCGTCCCCGGCAGGCGGCCGCAGCCCGGCCCCCGGCCGTGCCCCATGACTCCAGGCCGACCGTCCGGCGGCTGAGGAGCGAGCTGGCCAAGGCGCTGGCGCGGATCGAGGAATTGAAGGCCTCCGCCGACACCGACTTCCTGCTCGACATCCTCAACCGGCGCGGTTTCGAGCGCGAACTGGCCCGCGCGATCGCCTTCATCAAGCGCTATCAGCGCCAGCGGCGCGCTGATCGTGCTCGACGTCGATCGCCTGAAGCCGATCAACGATGAATTCGGACACGCGGCCGGCGATCAGGTGCTGAAGGCGATCGTCGCGGCGCTGCTGCGCGAAGTGCGCGCCTCCGACGTGGTCGGCCGGCTCGGCGGCGACGAATTCGCGGTGCTGCTGTGGAATCTCAGCGAGACCGATGCGCGGGCGAAGGCGGCCGCGCTGGAGCAAACCATCGATGCGCTGGGTTTTGTGTTCCGCGGCCGCACAGTGACGTCAGGCGCCTCCGCAGGCGTCGCCATCCTCAACAGCCATTCCAGCCCGCGCAGGGCGGTCGAGCAGGCCGACAGCGCCATGTATGTGCGCAAGGCGCAGCGAAGGCATGAGAAGGAGCCTTAGGCTTGCGACCCGGGCCTACAGCCCGCTGAGATCCTCCGGCACATTGCCGAATTTGCGCAGCAGATGTGCATCGCCGAACTCGCCCATCATGGGATCGCCGCTGCGGCTGAAGGCGACCGCGCCGATACTGCCGGGAATTTTGGACATCATCTCGGCACGGCGCAACGCGGTGGTCGCGCTCTGGCATTCCTCCGCCGCACCGGCGACCAGTTCGCCGGTATCGTCCTGTAAAAATGGCAATGCGACGTAATAGGTAACATCGGCCATGGCCTGGCTCCGTTGGTTCGACTACGCCGCGCTGCTGCCGGCATGCCGCGAAGTGACCGGCGCGCAACCAGCAGCAAGCGCCGCCTGCAATTCCTCCAGCTCCGCCTCGAGATACTCGTTTGCCATGATCAGCGCCTTGATGGTCGAGCGCAGATTGCCGTCGCACATCGCAATGGCCTGATCGCAGGCCTGCTCGTAACGGCTGTTGTCGAGAAGTTGGGACGGTGCGGACATGACAAAACTCCCGGGTTGGCTGGCCGGTAATGTTCTCTCTTTGTTCTCTTGGAGTCAAGAGGCCGATGGGCTCTGGCCAGGGCTTCCCGTCAAATAGGCATCCGGAATGTGAACCGCGTTTCCTGCGGCGAGGAGGCCACTTCGATCCGGCCGCCATGGGCACGTGCGATGGCGGAGCTGATGTAGAGGCCAAGCCCAAGGCCCTGGCGGGAATCCTGCGCGACCCGGTAGAACGGCTGGAACAGCCGGTCGATCGCCTCATCCGGGATCGCTGCACCGGAATTGGTAACCGACAATTCGAACTCGCCGCCTCGCGTGATCGCGCGGACGCAGACCGGGCTGTCCGCGGTGCCATGGGAGAGCGCGTTGCCGAGCAGGTTGGAAAACAGCTGCGCGATGCGCCCGCCGTCGCAATCGACGTCCTGCGTCAGGTCGAATGCCGTCTCGATGTTCTTATCCGGCGCGCTGGTGCGCAATTCCGCGATCACGTGATCGAGGACCGGCTCCAGCGCCTGCTGCGAGCGGTTGATCGCGATGCCGCCGCCGAGCCGGCCGCGGGCGAAGTCCAGCACATTGTCGATCAGCGCCGACATCCGCGCCACGCTCTGCTGCATCAGGGTCAGGATCGAGGCGCCATCCTTATGGCCTTTCGCCAGCAGCCGCGTTCCCGCCGAGATCGAGGCCAGGGGATTGCGAAGATCATGGCCGAGCACGGCAATGAATTGTTCGCGCAGTTCCGACGTCTCGCGTTCGCTCAACAGCGTGGCTTCGCTGGCGGCGACACGCTGGGCGGCATCGAGGTGGATCGCGATCAGTTCGGAAAATAACTTGAACATGCCGATGGTCTCGGGCGTCTTCAGCCGCGCCGGCCGCGGGTCGATGGCGCACAGCGTGCCGAAGAACGATCCGTCGGCGAGCACGATCGGCATCGAGATGTAGCTCTGGAACCCGTATTGCGCCGGCGTGTGATGCCCGCAAAACGCGGTGTCCTCGCTGACATGGTCGATGATCACGGCCTCGCCGCTCTGGCGGATCTCGTGGCAGATCGTGGTCTCGACCTTGAGCTCGCCGCCCGGCGTCAGCCCGAAAGCGATTTCGTCGCGTACCGCGCAGCAGATCCAGCGGTCATCGGTGACCCGCGCAACGGCGGCAAAGCCCATTCCGGTCGAGCGGCACACCACCTCCAGAATGCGCGGAACCGCCGCGATACCCTGCACGGCAGCGATGTCCGCGCTGAGCCCGGTCGTCATGATCACCTTTCAAAGTCGTCCCGCCGAAAACGCTAGCGCACGCCCACGCAGGTGTCGAGAAAATCGGCACGCGCGGAACCAAAGCAATATCCGCTGCTTGGTGCTGATTGGAAGAAGGAGAGCGAGCGAGCGCATGGGGCCCATGTTTTCAACGCGGCCCGTGGTGCTGATCGTCGAGGACGAACAGTTGGTGCGATTGAATGCGGCTGAGATGGTCGCAGCCGCGGGCTTCGAGGTGGTTGAAGCCGCCAATGCCGATGACGCCATCGCGATCCTCGAAGCGCGGCGGGACATCACAGTGATCTTCACAGATATCCAGATGCCCGGCTCGATGGACGGGCTGAAACTCGCCCATGCCGTCCGCGGGCGTTGGCCTCCTATCAGGATCGTCGCCACATCAGGCCTTGTGGATGTCGGGGAAAGTGACTTGCCCGAAGGCGGACGGTTTCTCGCCAAACCCTACAGCCCGGAGGCGATCACCGGCCTGCTGCGGGAGCTGATCAACGACGTTTGATCGCATCAGGCGATGATGTCGGGCGTGATCTGGTCTTCGATGAAGGCGATGCGGTCGCGCAATTGCAGCTTGCGCTTTTTCAGCCGTTGCAGGCGCAACAAATCCGGCGCCGGCGACTGGTGCAGGGCGTCGATCGCTGCGTCGAGGTCGCGGTGCTCCTGCTGCAGCCGCGCGAGTTCGGCCTGGAGTTCGCGCTCATCTTCGTCGGTCATGGGTGTATGTTAACTAAAAAGCACGATGAGGTTGTGGGCGGTCTGCGGCCGCCGTTAACGCAAATATCGTCCTTGGCGGCGGGCAGCGCAAGCTGAGCGGGTTCCATAGTCACGATTGGTTACAGATACTCCGAAAATATGAGAGCGACGATTTGCGGATACCCATCGACAGATTCTCAGGCTTGTGTAGACTTGTGCGTCCGGATCGAATCTGAGGTTTCACCCACCGAGGAGATTTCGTATGGCAATACAGGCGCATCTTGTTGAGCTTGAACGCAAACACAAGATTCTCGAAAACGAACTACACGATGCCCTCGTGCACCTTTCCACAGACGACCTGCAAATTGCCGAGTTGAAGCGCCGAAAATTGATGGTCAAGGATCAGATCGAGCGGTTGAAGCATACCGCCGACGCAACGATCCACTAGTCGACGTCCCCAGTAACCGTACAGAACGCGTCCCTGCCGCAGGATGAGCGCTTAGGCGCTCGTCAGCGTGGTCGTGTTGCCTGGCAGCAACCTACGCCCCGGCCATGTCGGCGACATGGTCGGCGATGGCGAGTGACGACGTCAGCCCCGGCGATTCAATCCCGAACAGGTTGATCAGCCCGGCGACGCCATGCTCGCGCGGGCCCTGCATCAGAAAATCCTGGCTTGCCACCGCGGGCGGCACGATCTTGGGCCGGATCCCGGAATAGCTCGGCATCAGCGCGCCGTCCGGCAGCGTCGGCCAGTATTTGCGGATCGCGGGATAGAAGCGTTCCGCCCGCGCCGGATCGACCGCGTAGTCGATCGTATCGACCCATTCCACGTCGGGGCCGAAGCGGGCCTGCCCGGCCATGTCCAGGGTCAGGTGCACGCCCAGCCCGCCGGGCTCCGGCACCGGATAGATCAGGCGCGAAAACGGCGCCCGCGCGCTGCAGCTGAAGTAATTTCCCTTGGCCAGATAGGGCGCCGGGATCAGTTGGATCGGCATGCCCTCGATGCCGCGCGCCACCGCGGGCGCGCTCAAGCCGGCGGCGTTAACCAGCAGGTCGCAAGCGAGCGTCATCGGCGCGTCGCCGCCGGTCTCAAGCTCGATATGGTTGGCGCTCGCCCTGGCGCGCTCGAGCGGCGTGTAGAACGCGAACGACGCGCCGGCGGCCTCGGCATCGCCGCGCAGCGACAGCATGTAGGCGTGGCTGTCGATGATCCCGGTGGAAGGCGACAGCAGCGCCGCGTCGCAGTTCAGCGCGGGCTCCAGCGCGCGCGCTGCGTTGCCGGAAAGCGTCTGCATGTCGGCCACGCCATTGGCCTCGGCATGGGCGCGGATCGATTGCAGCTTTTCGGCCTCCTTCGCCGTGGTGGCGACGATCAGCTTGCCGCAATTGCGATAGGGAATGCCGTGCTCGTCGCAATAGCGATAGAGCGCGTGCTTGCCGGCCACGCACATCTGCGCCATCCAGCTTCCGGCCTTGTAATAGATGCCGGCATGAATCACCTCGCTGTTGCGCGAGGAGGTCACGGTACCGATGCCTTCGGCCGCCTCCAGGACGATCACTTCGCGCCCTGAAAGCGCAAGGCGCCGCGCAACCGCAAGGCCGATCACACCGGCCCCGATAACGACGCAATCAACCTTGTCCATGGGCCTTCAAATCCGGGAATTTTGGCGCGTTGCCGTGCTCGTTTATTGTCGTCCTCTTAACGGATGCCTTCGATCAACCCTTTGGATTGTTTCGAAATATGCCTGCCGCCACTTCCCGTTAGTGAAGCATTAATCATGTCAGGGCAATTGCCATAATTTAAGTCACATTTTTGAGTTGCAAGGGTACGCGTTTACCCGATCCAAACCCGTCAAGCCAGACACTCCGGCGCGAAAATGCGCGGGTGACTGATGGCTGGCAAGAATTGGCAGGCAGGCAGCAAGAACTTGGTTCCTGCAACAGCCGTCGTGTGCCTTGTCGCCATCGCGCTGCCGCTCGCGGGTGCGCGCGGCGCGCCCGGTGACTTTGCGCCGGCGAGCTATGTCGGCTCGCTCGATCCCCACATGATCTGGGAGCTGCTGATCGGCGGCATCGTCGTCGCCTCGTTCCTTGGCGCGATTGGCCTGTGGGTGCTTTCGGCCCTGCGCCGGAGCAAGCGGTCGCAGCTCAGGCGCAACGCCTTCATCAGTTCCGCGCTGAACCATCTCAACCAGGGCGTCGTGATGACCGATCCGAAAGGGCGGATCGTGTTCTGCAACGAACGCTATCTCGAAATCTACGGGCTTGCGCGCGCCGATGTGCCCAACGGCATGGACGGGCCGCAACTGCTGGAGCTGCGGCGCAGCCGCGGCGTGCTCGATGTCAGCGTCGAGGATTTCTACACCAGAGCGGCTATGCCCGAAGGCCTCATCACCGAACTGCCGAACGGCAAGGCGGTTCTGGTCAAGTATTTTTTGCTGCCGAATGGCGGTTCGGTCGCGACCCATCTGGATTGCACCGATCAGCGCAAGCTTTCGCGAAAACTGGCGTCGACCACGCAGTTCCTGGAATTGGTGCTCGACAATGTGCCGGTGTGCGTGGCCGCCAAGAACATCCAGGACGGCCGCTACATCTTCGCCAATCGCGCCTTCGAACGTTTCTCGCGCTTCTCGCGCGATCATATCGTCGGCAAGCGCGCCGACGAGATCTTTCGCAAGGAGACCGCAGCCAGCATCGAGGCGGCGGACCAGTCGGCGCTGCAGGCGACGGCGGGCTATCACCGCAGCGAATTCGTGGTCGAGCGCGGTTCGGAGAAGCGCGTCCTTGCCTCCAACCGCGTGATCGCGCGCAACGAGAGTGGCGAGCCTGAATTCCTGATCGCGCTGTTTGACGACGTCACCGACCGCCGCTCGCTGTCGCGGGAGCTGGAGAACACCAAGAAGTTCCTCGAACTCGTGGTCGATAACATCCCGGTCTCGCTGATCGTCGAACGCGTCAGCGACGGCAAGTATCTGCTCGCCAACCGCAGCGCCGAGACCATCCTCAACCGCCGCCGCGAGGACGCCACCGGCCTGACCGCGGCCGACATCTTCAACCCGCGTGAGGCAAAGCTGATCGTCGCGCGCGACGAGGCGGCGATCAGGAAGCGCGGCCTGCTCACCGAAGAGCATCCGATCTCGACCAAGGACGGCCTGCGGCTGTTCCTGACCCGCCGCATGACCGTGCTCGACGAGGGCGGCGAGCCGCAATATCTGATCAAGACCCACGAGGACGTCACCGACCGGCGCCAGACCGAATTGCGCATGGCGCACATGGCCTATCATGACGGCCTGACCGATCTGCCGAACCGTGCCGCCTTCCTGCAGGCGCTGGCGCAGATGATCGAGGCCTGCGCCGACACCGACGAGGAATTCGCCGTGCTCTGCGTCGACCTCGACGGGCTGAAGGAAATCAACGACGTGTTCGGCCACGCGATGGGCGACAAGCTCCTGATCGAGGTATCGCGCCGCATCCAGGAATCGGCACGCGGCGGCGTGGTGGCGCGGCTTTCCGGCGACGAGTTCGGCCTGATCATCGACGGCAGGCAGCCCGAAGCGGGCCTGGCGCTGGCCCGGCAGCTTGCCGAGGCGCTGGCGAACGAATTCCCGATCGACGGCAAGTCGGTCCGCACCGGCGTCACCACCGGCATCGCGGTATTCCCGCATAACGGCGCGGACGCCGCGTCCCTGCTCGCCAATGCCGGCGCCGCCTTGTTCCGCGCCAAGCAGAAATCGCGCGGGTCGATCGGCGTGTTCGAACCGGAAATGGACCAGCAGATCCGCGATCGCCGCGTGCTGCACCAGGACCTCTCGGTCGCGATCAAGAACGGCGAATTGTCGCTGCACTATCAACCGCAGGCAGCTTCCGGCCAGACCGTTGCCGCCAGCAAGGTCATCGGCTTCGAGGCCCTGGCGCGCTGGATGCATCCAGTGCGCGGCTTCGTGTCGCCGGGCGATTTCATTCCGATTGCCGAAGAAAGCGGCCTGATCGTCGAGATGGGCGAGTGGATCCTGCGCGAGGCCTGCCGCGAGGCCGCCTCCTGGCCGCTGCCGATGCAGATCGCCGTCAACCTGTCGCCGGCGCAGTTCATGCACGGCGACGTCGTCAATCTCGTGCATTCGATCCTGCTGGAGACCGGACTGGCGCCGGACCGGCTGGAACTGGAAATCACCGAAGGCGTGCTGATCGAGGATTTCGACCGCGGCCTGGCGCTGCTGCGGCGGCTGAAGGCGCTCGGCGTGCGGATCTCGATGGACGATTTCGGCAGCGGCTATTCCTCGCTGAGCTACCTCCAGGCGTTCCCGTTCGACAAGATCAAGATCGACCGCGATTTCGTCATCAATCTCGGCAGGAACCCGCAATCGGCAGCGATCGTCCGTGCCGTGATCGGCCTCGGCCATGGCCTCGACATGTCGATCGTCGCCGAGGGCGTCGAGACATCGGAGCAACTGGCCTTCCTGGCGCAGGAAGGCTGTGACGCGGTGCAGGGCTATCTGCTCGGCAAGCCGGCACCGATCGCACAATATGCGGCCCTGGTCGGCCGCAACGCCATCAACGCCATGGAGCCTGCGCGCAAGACCGGGTAGAGGTGTTGCACTGGCACCTCTGGTTAAGCGTTGCGTATGGCGGACTACGATCTTGCAATCCTCGGCGGCGGGTTGAACGGCGTCGGCATCGCGCGCGATGCCGCGGGGCGCGGCCTTCGGGTGATCCTGGTGGAGCAGGGCGACCTCGGCACCGGGGCATCCTCGGCCTCGCCGCGGCTGATCCACGGCGATTTGTCGGTACTGGAACGGCGGGACTTTTTCCGCGTCCGCGCCGCCTTGTCCGAGCGCGACGTCTGGCTGAAGATCGCGCCGCATCTGGTGCGGCCGATGCGCTTTGCGATCCCCGCCCATGCCGACGAGCGCCAGCCCTGGGTGTTGCGAGCCTGGCTTTTGCTCTACGACAGGATCGGCGCGCGGCGGCGCTTGCCGGCCTCCGCCACCATCGACGTCACCCACCATCCCGTCGGTGACGCGCTGAAGCGGCCGTTCGGCACCGCCTTTGAATATTCCGATTGCGTGGTCGACGACTCCCGTCTCGTGGTCCTCAACGCGGTGGACGCCGCCGAGCGTGGCGCCGATATCCGCACCGGCGCGCGCTGCGTCCGTGCCGACCGCACCGACATCTGGCGGCTGGTCGTGATCGACCGCGGCCATCGCAAGATCGTCACCGCGAGGGCGCTGGTGAACGCCACCGGGGCCTGGACCGCGTCCGTCGCCGACACCGTGCTGCGCGTGCCGGCGCCGCCGCTCGGCACCACCCAGATCAGCCAGATCGTGGTCCGCCGGCTGTTCGACGGCGACAACGTCTATGTGTTCCAGAACCGCGACCGGAGGCTGATCTTTGCCAGCCCCTATGAGCGCGATTTCACGCTGATCGGCACCGTCGGTCATCCGTTCAGGGGCGATCCGGCGATCGTCTCGATGGCGGCCGGCGACGTCGCCTATCTCTGCGACGCGGCGAACCGCTATTTTCGCGAGCGGGTCGAAACCTCCGACGTGGTCAGGACGGTTGCCGGCGTCAATTCCGTGATCGGCACCGGTGCGCGCAGCACGAGGCGCGACGGATCGATGAGCTTTGACACAAGGCGCCACAAGGCGCCCTTGCTGACGATCTTCGGCGGCGACATCACCACCGCGCGGCTGCGCGCCGAGCGCGCGGTCTCGGAGCTGGCGCCGTTCTATCCGATGTCGCCGCGCTGGACCGCGAACACGCCGCTGCCCGGCGGCGACTTCGACTGGGCGAAGTTCGAGGACGAGGTCGACGCGGCGCGGGCGCAATGGAAGTTTCTTGGCGAGCCGCAGGCCAAGCGCATGGTCGCCGCCTACGGCTCGCGGCTGGCGTCGATCCTGGGCGACGCCAAAGACAAATCCGATCTCGGGCCGGCGTTCGGCCCTGATCTTACCGGCACGGAAGTGCGCTACCTCATGACCAAAGAATGGGCGCGTTTTCCTGACGACATCCTGTGGCGGCGTTCGAAGCTCGGGTTGACGATGGCGGCCGCCGATCGCGAAGCGCTGGCGGCGTTCATGGCGGCGGCGTAAGGCGAGCCGACGCGCTAAAACTGTACCGATCCGGTGCTATTTCGCGCAGATCCAGGCCCCGCCGGCCATATGGCCCACATTGCACCTTGGGCCAATGGTTGGCCCGCGCTCGGCTTGATAGCGTTTTCCGGTAACGGGGTGAGTGGGCACAATTGCGTTCGTCCAAAATGGCTGCAATTCTCGGTTCTCTCGCTTCCCGACTAGTTTGGAGTATTGGCGATGCGAACTGAGAGCAGCCGATGAGCCCGCACCAGCCGTCGATCGCGACCGGGCTGCCTCCGTCGTTTTCGGAAGCCGTGTTCGATCCGCAGCAGCCGACACTGCAACTGATCTACGACACCGCGCCGATCGGGCTTGCTTTCCTGTCGCCGGACTGCCGCTACCTCCAGATCAACCAGCGCCTGACCGATATCTGCGGCATTTCGGTCGAGGATCATCTGGGGCGCTATGTGCGCGATTGCGTGCCGGCGCTGGCCGACGCGGTCGAGGGCATCGTGGCCTCGATCATGCGGACCGGCGATCCCGTCACCGGCATCGAGGTGGCCGGCCAACGCGCCGACCAGGCCGGTGAGCGCTTTTGGGTCACCTACTGGCATCCGCACCGCAATGCGGATGGCGAGATCGTCGGCGTCAATGTTGCCGCCGAGGAGATTACCGAGCGCAAGCGCGCCGAAGCCGCGCTCAAGGCCAGCGAGAGCGAGGTGCGCAAGGCAAGGGATGCGGCCGAGGCCGCGCTGCAAAATCTGCGCGAGACCCAGAACTCGCTGATCGAGGCGGAAAAACTCGCAGCGCTCGGCCGGCTGGTCGCGGGCGTTGCCCATGAGATCAACAATCCGCTCGGCACCAGCCTGACGCTGGCGTCGTCGCTCGAGCGCAAGAGCAGACTGTTCGCAGCGCAGGCGGCTGGCGAAACGCTGCGGCGTTCCAGCCTGAACGAGTTCGTCGAGTCGGTGCACGGCGGCTCCACCCAGCTTCTGGATAGCCTCAATCGCGCCGCCGCGCTGATCCAGTCGTTCAAGCAAGTGGCGTCGGACCGAAACAATTCGGATATTCGGCTCGTTCGATCTCGCCGATTTGACCGGGCAGGTTGCCACGGGATTGCGGCCTGCGCTGCCGAAGCATGGCGTGACGTTGAACGTCGAGTGTCAGCCGGGCCTTTCGATGAACAGCTACCCCGGCTCCTACGGGCAGGTGCTGACCAATCTATTCCTCAATTCAATCGCGCACGCGTATCCGGATGGCAGGCAGGGGATCATTGGCATCAAGGTAAGAGAGTCCGGCGTCAGCGATGTCGAGATCATCTTTTCCGACGATGGCTGCGGCATGTCGGCCGACGTGCGGCGGCAGGCGTTCGACCCGTTCTTCACCACCCGCCGCCATCTCGGCTGCACCGGCCTTGGCCTGCACATCGTCTACAGCGTCGTGACCGATCGCCTCGGCGGCCATCTCGATCTCAAGAGTGAGCCGGGCAAGGGGACCACCGTCCGCATGATCCTGCCGCGAACCGCGCCCGCTGCGGCTTGACCTGGTCCGGCGGCGGCTCTTCGCTTCACGCCTGTCTCGCGCCTTCTCGAAAATCCGACGGCGTCGCGCCAAAATGGCGGCGGAAGACGCGGTTGAAATAGGAGATGTCGTTGAAGCCGCTGCCATGGGCGACCTGTGCAATCGTCAGGTGGACGTGGCGCGGATCGCGCAGCAGGCGGCTGACCCTCGTCAGCCGTGCGGTCAGCAGGAAATGGGTGAACGAGGTTCCCTCCTGCTCGAACAGCTTTCGCACATAGCGCGCCGAGATGCCGTGGCGTCCGGCGACGATTTCCGATGACAGGTCGTTGCGGCCGAGCATCGCGGTGATATCCGACTTCAGCGCGCGCAGACGGGCGGCCTTGGCGCCGATCCGCGCCGCCTCGGCATGGTCGCCGCGGGCGCCGAGCGCCAGCGAAGCCAGATCGAGGATGTGGGCGGAGGCGGAGCGGGCGAGGTCGGCATCGGTCAATTCGTCGGCGGCGAGCACGGCATCGAGATATTTGATCAGCAGCCGCAGCGCCGTGTTGTGCTCGGGAATGGGCCGGCCGAAGGCCGCGGTGTAATTGGGCGCCAGTTCGGCGATTGCCGGGCGGGACAGCGCCAGCGTGATGAAGCTGCCCTGTGTATGCAGCGTGCTGACCGAGGGCTCGTTGGCTGCCACCACGCTGGCGCTGCCGGGGCCTCCGATCAGCTCCTGGCCGAACTGGGTGGCGGACGCGTGCCCGCTGCGCAGCACGCTGACCGCGATGATGTCGCGGCCCTGCTGGAGCAGTTCCGGTGTCACCCGGTAATGCGCCGGCGACCGCGAGCCGGCGGCGATGCTGACATTGGGCAGCAGGTTGAAGGTCACGTCGGCGTGAAACGGGTCGTCGCCAATCGGCTCGATATCGACACTGGCGATGCCGCGCCCATACACGTCGCGCCACAACGCCAGGCGCTTGTCGTCTGGAAAGGTCTTTGTCGAGATATGCACGCGGCTCTGCGATCCGATATCCAGCATCGGTCCCCCCGATCGGCAAATCAACATCGTCAGATAGTCGCCCCCAGATCGGAACGCGTTCCTGCCGCGGCTGAAGAACTTTGGCCGAAACGGCAAATGATCTGGCCGAACCAGCCCTGTTCGCCACGGGCTGGATCGCCATTCTGGCCGGGTCTAGCAGGCTGGAGGAAACAGATGACAGGGAAAGCAGAGCAGGGGCCCGACGTCATTGTCGCCGAAATCGACGATGTTCTGGTGATGCGGCTCAATCGCCCCCGCGTGAAAAATGCGCTGAACCGCGAAGCGCTGCGAATTCTGGCCGGGGCCTACACAAGGCTTTCGGATTCAAAGGAGCTGCGATGCGGCGTGGTATGCGGCGAAGGCGATGTGTTTTGTGCGGGGCTCGATCTGGCCGACGTTATCCCGGCCTCGATCGAAGAAAGTTCCAACGCCTATCTGAAGCCCGGCCAGTGTGATCCGTTTCGGTTGTATGGCCCGCCGTGTTCGAAGCCGGTCATCATGGCGGTTCACGGACGCTGCTACACCGCCGGTCTCGAATTGACGCTTGCCGCCGACATGTGCGTGGCGGCACGGGATACTCAATTCGGCCAGCAGGAGACCATGCGGGGCATTTTTCCGCTTGGCGGCGGGACCATCCGCCTGCCGATGGCGATCGGCTGGGGGACAGCCATGCGCTGCATCCTGGCCGGCGGACAATTCAGCGCTGAAGATGCCCATTGCTGGGGTCTCGTGCAGATGCTCGCCGAGCCCGGCGATCAATTCGAGCGCGCGCTCGATCTGGCGCGTGAGGTCGCCAAATGCGCGCCGCTCGCCGTGCAGGCGGCGCTGGCGAATGCTCGCCTCGCGCAAACCGACGGTACCAGGGCTGCGGTCGAACATATCCGGACCGAAGGCCGCCGCATTGCGCTCTCGGGTGACGCCCGCGAGGGCATGATGTCGATGATGGAGCGGCGTGCTGCCCGGTTCACCGGGAGCTAGCGCGCCCGAAACTTCTTGGCTCTTCCAGCAAGCGCTTTGCGGTTTCGATGCGGACCAAGCGCAGATATTGCCGCGGTGACAGCTTGGTGGCGGAAAGAAACCGGCGGTTCAGATTGCGCACGCTCATGCCGGCAGCGCCGACCATGTCGTCGATCTCGATCGGCTCGCCATAATGCTGTTCGATCCAGCTCTGGAGTTGCAGCACTTTGTCGTCGCCGTGATCCTTTGGCGCGATGAACAGAAAATAGGGGCGTTGCGATTTAGGATTGCGGTCTATCGACAACGCCTTTGCAGTGGCCACCGCAAGGTCGTGGCCGGCCAACCGGTCGATGACGTGGACGGCCAGGTTGAGATAGGCCGTGGTCGATCCTGCGCAGATGATCCTGTTGTCGTCGACAATCCGCTCGTCGAGCGCCAGATGCACGCGCGGATAGCGCTGCTGGAAAAGCGCGCTGAACGCCGGATTGGTGGTGACACGCCGCCCGTCGAGAAGGCCGGCCTCCGCAAGCAGGAACGCACCGGTGCAGGTCGACGCCAGCAGCCTCGAATCACCCGGGAGCGACGCCAGCCAGGAAACCAGCGTACTTTGCTGCGCCAGGGTCTGTTCGATGTCACCAAAAATGGGTGGAATCAGCACCACGTCGCTGTCGTCTGCCTCGACCAGCGTGCAATGCGCCTCGATCCGCTGCAGGGCTGAACCCCGGACCGGCTCGCCGTCGGGAGTAGCCAGCCTGACATCGTGGCCCGACCAGGTCACAACGTTGCTTTGCGCGGCGATACCGGCGGCAATGGCGAAAGCGTCGAGCTGGCCGAAAACGGCCGACGTCATGCAGCCTTCGAACGCAACGATCGTGATTTTCATGGCGGTGGAATATACGAATTGAGCGGTAGCCGCACAGCATTTCGTTCTACCGCCGGGTCGGCGTCCGCCAGTTTGCTTGAGCCGGACCCGATCCGCCGCTAGCTTCTCGGGTGCGACGGGGTCGGCGGGGAAGATGGCTGAGGAATCACAGAAAATCGAAGTGGCGGCGGAAGAGCCGGTAAAGCCCGAATTGCCGGCAAAGCCTGAGCCGGAGGTGCCGGCAAAGCCGGAGCCTGCGCTCAACCCGGTGCCGCAGCCGGATCCGGAGATGCCGCTGCTGCGCGTCGAAGGCGTCGCGAAAAAATTCGGCAATTTTCGCGCGGTCGATCGCGTGTCGCTCGATGTGCGGGCCGGCGAATTTTTCGCGCTGCTCGGCCCGAGCGGCTGCGGCAAGACCACGCTCTTGCGCATGCTGGCCGGTTTCGAGACGCCAGACGAGGGCCGTATCCTGCTCAATGGAAAAGACATCGCCCAGGTGCTGCCGCACGAGCGCCCGGTCAACATGATGTTCCAGAACTACGCGCTGTTCCCGCATCTCTCCGTGCGCGACAACATCGCCTTCGGGCTGAAGCGCGCCGGCATGGCGAAGGCCGACATCAAGACCCGCGTCGCCGAGATGGTCGCGCTGGTCAAGCTCGAGGGGCTGGAGAAGCGCAAGCCCGACCAGCTCTCCGGCGGCCAGAAGCAGCGCGTGGCGCTGGCTCGCTCGCTGGCGCGGCGTCCGCAACTGCTGCTGCTCGACGAGCCGCTCGCCGCGCTGGACAAGAAGCTGCGCGAAAGCACCCAGCATGAATTGATGGAGCTGCAGCGCCGGCTCGGCACGACCTTCATCGTCGTCACCCACGACCAGGAGGAGGCGATGACGATGGCGAGCCGGATCGGCGTGATGGATGCCGGCCGGCTCGATCAGGTGGCGACCCCGCGCGACCTCTACGAGGCGCCGGCCTCACGCTGGATCGCGGAGTTCGTCGGCGACATCAATCTGTTCGAAGGCGAGATCGAAACGCGCGAGCATGGCCGCCTCACCGTCTCGACCCGCGACGCCGGCACCATCTCCGTGGCGGAGCCGCGCAATCCGATCACGAAGACCATTGTCAGCGTCGCGATCCGGCCCGAAAAGGTAAAGTTGTCGCGCCGCGGTCCGCTGTCCGATGGGGCGAGCGCCCACGCCTTCAACCGGCTGGAGGGCGTCATCACCGACGTCAGCTATCTCGGCGGGCTCACGACCTACAAGGTAAAACTCGAACTCCGGCGCGGTGGTACGCTCGTCGATGGCGAACACCACGCGGATCGTCGATGCCTACAATACGAGCCAGCGCGTGGTGGCCTGGTTCACGCCCGACGATTGCCTGGTGCTGGAACAATGAGCGCGCGCCGCATCTTCGCCCGTCCGGCACGCTTTGCGGCGATCGCGCCGTATCTGTGGATGGCGCTGTTCTTCCTGGTGCCGTTCGGCTTCGTGCTGAAGATCGCGTTGTCGCAGACCGCGATCGCGCAGCCGCCCTACACGCCGGTGTTCGAATTCATGGAAGGGCGGGAAGCCCTGAAGGCAGCGCTCGCGCAATTGTCGTTCGACAATTTCAAGCTGCTGATCTCGGACAATCTCTACATCACGTCCTATCTGCGCAGCCTGACCGTCGCGCTGGTCTCGACCGCGATCCTGCTGTTGATCGGCTATCCCATCGCTCATGGCATGGCGCGGCTGCCGCAGCGCTGGCAGGCCATTGCGATGATGCTGGTGATCGTGCCGTTCTGGACCTCATTCCTGATCCGCATCTATGCCTGGATCAACATCTTGCAGCACGATGGCCTGCTCAACACGGTGCTGCTCAAGCTGCATCTGATTTCCGCGCCGCTGGTGTGGCTCTCCACCGACAGCGCGATGTATATCGGCATCGTCTATTCCTATCTGCCGTTCATGATCCTGCCGCTCTATGCGACGCTGGCGAAAATGGATGTTGCGCTGCTGGAAGCCGCCGCCGATCTCGGCGCCTCGCCGCGGCAGGCGTTTTGGCAGGTGACCTTTCCGCTCTCGCTGCCGGGTGTCGGGGCAGGGGCGCTGCTGTGTTTCATTCCCATCGTCGGCGAGTTCGTGATTCCCGATCTGTTGGCCGGCTCCGACGCCATGATGATCGGGCAGACGCTCTGGCTGGAATTCTTCACCAACAAGGACTGGCCGGTCGCTTCAGCGGTCGCCATCGTGCTGCTGGTGCTGCTGGTGGCGCCGCTGCTGCTGTATGAGCGGCTGCAGCACCGCCAGTTGGAGGCGCGCTGATGGCCATCAGCAAAGTCAACCGGCTCACGCCGTTCAACGTCACAGCGCTCGCGCTGGGGCTGGCGTTCCTTTATCTGCCGATCGTCATCCTCGTCATCTATTCCTTCAACGGCTCGCGGCTGGTGACGGTGTGGGGCGGCTGGTCGCTGCGCTGGTACTACGAGTTCTTCAACGACCGCGCCATGCTGGACGCGGCCTGGATGAGTTTTCGCGTCGCGGCGGTGTCAGCGACCATTGCCACCATCCTCGGCACGCTTGCGGCGGTCGCATTGACGCGCGGCGAACGGTTTCGCGGCCGCACGCTGTTCTCCGGCATGCTCTATGCGCCCCTGGTGATGCCGGAAGTGATTTCCGGGCTGTCGCTGCTGCTGTTGTTCGTCGCGCTCGACGCCGGCCGCGGTTTCTGGACCGTCACCATCGCGCACACCACGCTCACCATGTGCTTCGTCACCGTGGTGGTGCAGTCGCGGCTCGGGCAGATCGATCGCAGCCTGGAAGAGGCGGCAATGGATCTCGGCTGCGATCCGGTGCGGGCGTTTTTGTCGGTGACGCTGCCGCTGATCATCCCCTCGATCGCCGCGGGGTGGATGCTGGCCTTCACGCTGTCGCTCGACGATGTCGTCATCGCGAGCTTCACCACCGGTCCGGGATCTGCGACGCTGCCGATCCGGATTTATTCCGAGGTGCGGCTCGGCGTAAAGCCGGAGATCAACGCGATCTGCACCATGGTGATCGCGCTGATCGCCGTCGTGATCACGCTGGCGTCATTTGCGTCGCGGCTGTCGAGGGTGCAAGGCGAAAGCGCCGCGCCGCTGTAATCAAAGAAGATGGGAGCTGAAGAAATGGCCGAACCCGCCGAATATGTGCCGCCGAAAGTCTGGATATGGAACAAGGAAAGCGGCGGCCGCTTCGCCAGCATCAACCGGCCTATAGCAGGCCCGACACACGACAAGGAATTGCCGGTCGGAAAGCATCCGCTGCAACTTTATTCTCTGGCGACGCCGAACGGCGTCAAGGCGACCGTGATGCTGGAGGAGCTTTTGGCGCTGGGCCACAAGGGCGCGGAATACGACGCCTGGCTGATCAAGATCGACGGCAACCAGTTCGGCAGCGGCTTTGTCGCCGTCAATCCAAATTCCAAGATCCCGGCGCTGATGGACCGCAGCGGGCCGAAGCCGATCCGGGTGTTTGAATCAGGCGCGATCCTGGTGCATCTCGCCGAAAAATTCGGCGCGTTGCTGCCGACCGAAACCGCGGCCCGCGCCGAATGCCTGTCGTGGCTGTTCTGGCAGATGGGCGCCGCGCCCTATCTCGGCGGCGGCTTTGGCCATTTCTATGCCTACGCGCCGGCCAAGATCGAATACGCCATCGACCGCTTTGCGATGGAAGTGAAGCGCCAGCTCGACGTGCTCGACCGCCGTCTTGCCGAAAGCGAGTATCTCGCCGGCTCCGACTACACCATCGCCGACATTGCGGTGTGGCCCTGGTACGGCGGCCTTGCCAAGGGCGTGCTCTACGGCTCCGCCGAATTTCTCGCCGTGCACGAATACAAGAACGTCAATCGCTGGGCCGATCAGATCGCAAAGCGCCCGGCGGTGCAGCGCGGCCGCATGGTCAACCGTACCTGGGGCGAGCCTTCGAGCCAGTTGCACGAGCGGCACGATGCCGGCGATTTCGACACCAAGACCCAGGACAAGATGGAAGAGGGTGCTGCGGCGTCGTGAGGCGGGGGCCCTGCCTTCGGCCCGCCGCACCCGGAAAGCGCAAGCAGTGCAAATCCGAGCGTCGGCAAGGGCCCCTGACCGTGATGCTCACCGGCACGTTCATCAGGTGCCTGCGAGGAGTGGCGGGACAAACCTGAACGTCGCGTCCTGAAAATCGGCGGGCGTATTTACCCGCTCGGCAAAAAGGTGGAATTGTCTGTGCCGAATAACGCGGTCAGGGAATTTTACGGAACGAAATGTCAGGTGGTTCGGGTCGATAAGCCCTTCTTCGAGGACGAAAGTCGATTCCTCGCGAACCTCGGCCGCGGTGGCGGGATCCTGGATGTTTTCGGCGAACTTCCCTTCGATGCGGAAATCCAGGAACGTCGCGATGCGCAGCACGACGCCTAACAGCGGCGTGGCTCGTCGCAACTGTCCCGTTGCGCCGGGTCTCAGATTGGGGCCGGTCCACTCGAACGTGGCATCGCTGCGGTCGTTATCGGTTTCGATCCTGGCGATATCGGCCAGGCCTTGCCGTTCGATGATGAAGCGGTCCTGGAATTGATTCGCAAACAGTGAAATCTTGGCCATGATGCTCTCCTTGCGGCGCGCTTCATGAGCGCCTCCGGTAACAGCCCCGCCATCACGCTAATCGATGATGCAATTCAAACGTGTGAAATACGCCACACGCCCGCGGTTTCTTTTTTGCGACGAGGCGCAGCTATCCCTCATCGCGTTCTCGGCGCGGAGTGCGGCCTCGTTATTGTCGGTGGGTGGCGGCTTACGGTTCGATCTTGATCAAGAGCCGAACGTTCGCTTGCGAGGTAATCGGTTTGTGCGACCCGTTCCGACACCTCCGCCGACCCAACGCCAGTGTTTTCTGAGGATGCGTTCCGCTGCCCCCGACGAGTTGCCGATTGAACTCGTCAACGAAGGGTCCGTCGTCTGCAAAACGAAACCGTCAATTCGGCTTCGCCGCCTCCACCGCGGGCGCCGCCGTATCCGGCGCCGCCGGCCGCAACGGGCCGCCGGTAAACCGCTCGATCACCGATTTTACGGCATCACGGGTCTTGCGGTCCTTCACCGCATCCAGCAGCGGCGCTGTCGCCGGCGAGCGGCGGATCAGGCTTTCCGGGTCGGGGAAGATCAGGGGATCGTCCCACGGGCCCTGCACCACGAAGGGCAGCTCAAAGCCGGCCGCGGTATTGGGCGCCGAGATCAGGCTGGCGACGCCCTTGAGATCGTATTCGCGCGCCGGCACCGAAGCGGTGCCGGTCAGCGTCAGTTTTGCGGTCGGGCCTTCGACGCGGACGTCTTCGGCGGTGGCGATGCCGTCGGCGAATTTCAGCGCAACGGTGAGATTATCGTAGGGCGTCGTGCCCTGACGGAAATTGCCGCCGCCGGACAGCGGGCGCCGCTCCAGCCGCTTCAAAAGCTGCTCGACATTGAAGCCCGAGATCGCACCGTCATGGCCGGTCAGCATGGCGGTGCCGTCGAGCGAGGAGGCGAGCCCAAACGGGCTCGCGCCGGATGCCACCAGCGAGATGTTGAGATTGCCGCGGCCGGACAGTTTTGTGATGCCGAACAATTCGGATGCGCAGGCCTGCAGGTCGACATCGGTGAACTGGAATTGGGCCTTCACATCGGCCACGGCGTCGGAGCGCGCGATCCCGAACGAGCCCTTGACGATGCCGCCATACATCTGCGCCTCGCCGACGCTGAGCGCCAGCGCGCCGGAGCGCAGGTTGGCGCCGAACGCGGTGCGGCCGAGTTTCGTCGCGCCCACCGTGACCTTTGCCGCCGACAGGCGCATGTCGAGGTCGGTGGTCGACAGCGCATTGAGGTCGAACAATTGCCGGTTCCAGTCGCGCGCGCCGCTCGCCAGCAGGCGGAAGGTCGAGATGTAGGGCGTGAAGTCGAGGTTGCCTGCCGCGAGCGTCGCCTGCACGGTCTGGCGGCCGCTGTTGTTGAACGTCATCACGCCCTCGGCGACATTGCCGTCGAGTTCGACGTTGACATTGGTCAGCGCCACCGATCCGCCGACGAGATTGGCGCGCGCCTTCAGCGCGAAGCGGCCAAAGCCGCCGCTGCCCGGCGGCGGCTGGCCGGTCCAGCGCAGCGCGTTGCGCAACGACAGGCTGTCGACCGTCACGATGCCTTCCATCATCATGCTGGTGCGGTTGGCCACGGTGCCGTCGAAGGCGAGTTTCAGCGGCGCGGAAACCAGCCGCGCCTTCAGCCCGGAGCGCTCGCCCGACAACAGGGCGACGAAATCGCTGGCGCTGACCGAGCCGTCGACGCGCTCGCCGCGCCAGTCGAACTGTCCGGTCGCGGCAAAGGAGCGCGAGATCGACGGCCAGGCCAGCGAGAGATCGATATCGTTCAGCGCCTCGGTGACGTGGCTCGCCGGATCCTGATAGCGCAGCACGCCGTCCTGGATCCGGATCTCCGAGAACGACACCTGATTCTCGGCGCCGGGCTTCATGGCGCGGGCGATGGTGTCGACGAACGGCGTCCAGTTGCTCTCGCCATTGCCGTCGCGCACGACGTGAATGGTCGGGCGCAGCATCATGACGTCGGAGATTTCGAAACGCCGCAGCAACAGCGGCAGCAGGCGCAAATTCGCGGTCAGCACGTCGACATGCAGCGCCGGATCGGCGGTGCGGCCGCCCTTCAGCCCGACATCGTGGAAGGAGACGTAGCTCGCCGGAAACACCGATATGTCGATCTTGCCCTTGATGACCAGATCGAGCCCGGTGACGCTGCGGATCTGCGCCTCGACCGCGTCGCGCAAGGCATCGCGATTGAGGAACCACGACGTCGCGATCAGGCCGATCAGGGCTACGCCGAAGAATGCCGCAACCGGCATCCCCAGGCGCTTCATTCCTTGGGCCATCGTCAATGACATATCCAGCTTGATGTCGTCGGTTCGTTGTCGAAATAAGAGGCGGCGCGCCAACCGGACCCGTGTCTACCCATCCGCGCCAACCCACGCAACTTGATGGGTTTTCTTGTCTCTTTCAAGGCCATCCTGCTGTGTAAACGGGCAAATGCCCATCATTGACGCGCTGCGAAGATTTCGCCTAATAATCGCCGGTCTTGCCGGCCGAGCGCATGATCCGGAAATGCGGGCACCGGTTTTCCGAAGAGATCATGCGCCGGCTATAGACTTTTCGCCTTTCTCCATCAGGTCAGATTTCCATGAACAAGGTCTACCCCGACGCCAAAACGGCACTCGACGGCATTCTCAAGGACGGCATGATGATCATGTCGGGCGGGTTCGGCCTGTGCGGCATCGCCGACACCTTGTCGGACGCGATCCGCGATTCCGGCGTCAAGGGCCTGACCGTGATCTCCAACAATGCCGGCGTCGACGGTATCGGGCTGAGCCGCCTGCTGGAAACCCGGCAGATCAGGAAGATGATCTCCTCCTATGTCGGCGAGAACAAGCTGTTCGCGCAGCAATACCTCGCCGGCGAGCTGGAACTCGAGTTCAATCCGCAGGGAACCCTGGCCGAGCGCATCCGCGCCGGCGGTGCGGGCATTCCCGCCTTCTACACCAAGACCGGCGTCGGCACGCTGATTGCCGAGGGCAAGGAAGTGAAAGAATTCGACGGCGAGAAATACATCATGGAGCGCGGCCTGTTCGCCGATCTCGCCATCGTGCACGCCTGGAAGGGCGATACCGCAGGCAACCTCGTCTACCGCAAGACCGCGCGCAATTTTAACCCGATGATGGCGACCGCGGCCAGGATCACGGTGGCCGAAGTCGAGCACCTGGTGCCGGCCGGCGAGATCAACCCCGACCACATCCATACGCCCGGCATTTTCGTCAAGCGCATGATCGAAGTCGGCGCCGGCAGGAAGCGCATCGAATTCCGCAACACTCGTCCGCGCCCCGCGGCCTAAATCAGGAGATTCCTATGGCCTGGACCCGTGAACAGATGGCAGCGCGCGCCGCGAAAGAGTTGCGCGACGGCTATTACGTCAATCTCGGCATCGGCATCCCGACGCTGGTGTCGAACTTCATCCCTGACGGCATCGACGTCAGCCTGCAGAGCGAGAACGGCATGCTCGGCATGGGACCGTTCCCGTATGAAGGCGAGGAAGACGCCGACCTGATCAACGCCGGCAAGCAGACGGTGAGCGAACTGCCTGACACCAGCTATTTCTCCTCGGCCGAATCCTTCGGCATGGTGCGCGGCGGGCACATCGACCTGTCGATCCTCGGCGCGATGCAGGTGGCCCAGAACGGCGATCTCGCCAACTGGATGATCCCCGGCAAGATGGTGAAGGGCATGGGCGGCGCGATGGATCTCGTCGCCGGCGTCAAGCGCGTCGTCGTGGTGATGGAGCATTCCGCCAAGGACGGCCCGAAACTTCTCAAGACGTGCAACCTGCCGCTGACCGGCGAAAAGGTGGTCGACATGGTCGTCACTGATCTGGCGGTCTTCACCATCGACAAGCACGGCAAGGACGGCATGGCGCTGATCGAGCTCGCCGACGGCGTCACGCTCGATGAAGTGAAGTCGAAGACCGAAGCCGAATTTCGCGTCGCGCTGAAGAACGCTTGAACGGCGGCATGGGGCCATCGCAACCTGCGATCCGCCCCGCGCGCCCCGAAGACGCCGGACTCATTGCCCGCAACATCCTGTCGTCGCAGCGCGGCCCGCTGCCGCGTGGCTGGTTCGATATCGCGCTCGGCTGGGACGAGCCGGAGTGCCTGGCCTTTGTCGAGAAACTCGCGACCGCGCAGGCCACATCGTGGTGGCATGTCTCGCAATTTCTCGTCGCTGAAGTCGAAGGCAAACCGGCGGCGTCATTGTGCGCCTTGCCCGCTTCGGGCACGCGTGCCGCCGTGCGGGCCGCGATGGAAGAGGTGGCGGGCGCGAGCGGCCTGAGCGCCACCGAGCTGATGGCGATTTTTCGGCGCGGCGCCTATACCGCCAATTGCTGGGTGCAGGGCGGCGATGGCGAGTGGCTGATCGAACATGTCGCAACCCTGCCGGAATATCGTGGACGCGGGCTGGTGCAGGCGCTGCTCGGTCATGCGCTCGCGGCGGGAAGGGCCGCGGGCTTTGCGCGGGCGTCGATCTCGTTCCTGATCGGAAATGAAGTGGCGGAGCGGGCTTACGCCAAAGCCGGCTTTGCCTTTGCCGAGGAAAAGCGCGATCCCGAATTCGAGGCGCTGACCGGCGCACCGGGTTTTCGCCGCTTCGTGCGCGCGATCTGAACTTACGCCGGGCCGTTTGGCATGTCCGAAAACCGCGTCAGCCACGCCACCGGGCCGATGCTGGCGGCGATGATCAGCAAGGCCGCGAGCGCGCCTTCCTCAAAACTGCCGCGGCTCGCGAACTGGTAGATCGAGGTCGCCAGCGTCTCGACATTGAGCGGCCGCAGCAAGAGCGTCGCCGGCAATTCCTTCAGGCAGTCGACGAACACGATGATGACGGCGCCCAGCATCGCCGGCCGCAGCAGCGGCAAATGGATCAGCCGCATGGTGGTTGCTTGCCCCGCGCCGGCCGCACGCGCGCTGTCGTCGTAGTCGCGCGGGATTCGTTCGAAGCCGGACTTGATCAGTCCGGTCGGCACCGCGAGGAAGCGGATGGTATAGGCGATCACGACGGCTGCGCCCGAACCGACAAGGACCAGTCCCGGCAGCGACTGCCCCGCCCATCCGGCCAGCGCGTTCAGGGAGTGGTCGACCGCAAGAACCGGCGCGAGCAGGCCAAGCGCCAGCACCAGCCCGGGCAGCGCGTAGCCGGTTTGCGACACGTTCATCGCCGCAGCGATCAGCGCGCGCGGCCGCCAGCGCCAGGCCAGAATGGTCGCAAACGCAAGCAACAGCGCAAACACCGTTGCAAGGGTGGCGAACGCGACCGAGTTGAAGGCGTCGCGCCACAGCGACATGTCGAAATTCGCCAGCAATCCGCGCTTGAAACTTTGCTGCATCAGATAGAGCAGCGGTACCACGAAGCCTGCGAGCACCGGCAGCAGGCATACGGCAAATACCGACCAGGCTTTTGCTCCCGCAAGTGCGGTTCGCGGCGTCAGCCGGGGACTTTCGGCGGAAAAATCCGTTGCGGCATTGCGGCGGCCGTAGCGCTCCAGCGCGATCAGGCCGGCGACGGTCGCCAGCATCAGGCACGACAGCTGCGCGGCGCCGGCGAGGCTGCCGCGGTTGAGCCAGGTGGTGAAGATCGAAACCGTCAGCGTGCGAACGCCGAGATATTCGCTGGCGCCGATGTCGTTGAGCGTCTCCAGCGATACCAGCGCGACGCCGACCGCCAGCGCCGGCCGCGCCATCGGCAGCGAGACGCGCCAGAACACCGTCCAGCTTGCCGGCGCCGAGCGTGCGCGCGGCTTCGGCATATTCGGCGCTTTGAAACTGGAACATCGCGCGCGCCGACAGATAGACATAGGGATAGAGCACCAGCCGATCACGCGATCGCGCCCGGCAGCGAGCGCAAATTGGGCAGCATGGCGACGGCGTCGTGCAGCGGAAACCAGAGCGTCAGCGTGCGGTGGACGAGGCCGAGCGGCTCGAACAGATCGGCATAGACGTAAGCGGCAAGATAAGTCGGAATCGCCAGCGGCAGCGGCAGCAGCCACAGCAACAGGCCGCGTCCGCGAAAATCATACATCGAGATCAGCCACGCGGTGCCGGCGCCGATCGCGAGCGCCAGCGCTGGCGACGCCGCCGAGCAGCAGCGCGGTATCCAGCAATGGCGCGCGGCAGCACGTAGTCGATGAGGTCGCGCCATATTTCCGGCACCGGCTGCATCGCCAGCGCGATGATGGAGATCACGGGCGCGGCGACCAGATGCGGCGGTGCCAGCGCGATGAGCCCCGCGACCCGGCCGGCGTGGCGGCTTCGGTTCACGCGAGACTCACGCTGGTGAGTTGGATTTGTCCGCTTGTGGTGGCGCCCTCCCCCGCAAGGGGGGAGGGAATACAGTTGTGCAAGACGTGCGCTCACGTTTCTACTTCATCGCAGAAGGTGGACAGCGGTCAGTTGTCAAAGCCGACCTTGTCGACCAGGGACGCGGCCGCCTTGCGGTTGGTGACGATCTTGGCAATCGGCGTCGGGTCGGCGACGAGCTTGCCGTAGCCGGCAATCGTCGGGTTGACGGCGACGCCTGCGCGGATCGGGTACTCGTAGTTGGAATCGGCGTAGACCTGCTGCGCCTTCTCGCCAGCGAGCCATTCGATCAGCTTGATGGCGTTGGCCTTGTTGGGCGCGTGCTTGGCGAGCGCCACGCCGGAGAGATTGACGTGGGTACCGCCGCCTTCAAAGGTCGGCAGGATCACCTTGGTCGCCTCCGCCCACGGCTTCTTCTCGGGATCGTTGTTCATCATCAGCGCCCAGTAATAGGTGTTGCCGATGCCGATGTCGCATTTTCCTGCCGCGACGTCGCGCGCGGCCTCGCGGTCGCCACCGGAGGGCTTTTGCGCCAGATTGGCCTTCACGCCCTTCAGCCATTCCTCGGCCTTGGCCTCGCCGTACTTCGCCACATACGCCGCGAACAGGCCGTTATTGTAGATGTGCTGGCCGGAACGGATGCAGATCTTGCCCTTCCACTTGGGGTCGGCGAGTTCTTCGTAAGTGATCTTGTCCTGCTTAACGCGGTCCTTCGACGCGTAGATCACCCGAGCGCGCATCGAAATACCGGCCCACTGGCCGTCCGGATCGCGGTATTGCGCCGGCACGATCTCGTCGATCACCACCGATCTGATCGGCTGGGTCACGCTCGGCCTTCACGGCGTCGTCCAGGCGGCCGAGATCGACTGTGAGCAGCACGTCAGCCGGACTGTTGGCGCCTTCGGCCTTCATGCGTTGCTCGAGACCGGAACTCGCCGAGACGATATTGACCTTGACGCCGGTGTCCTTGGTGAAGGCATCGAACAGCGGCTGGATCAGCTTGGTTTCGCGATAGGTGTAGACGTTGACCTCGCCGCTATCGGCGGACGCTGTCGAGGCAAAGGATGCAGCCAGACAAAGCACGGCCGCGGATGCGGTGAAGGCGCGGAAGTTGATCATGGGGCGGCTCCGGCGGGAGAAGATTTGCGATGCCGCTGAGTAGCGTAGCGGATGTGGCGCCGTCAGCGACGCGATGTCGCTAAAGGGCGGATTTAGAGTGATTCCATTGAGTTATTTAGAATGATTCAAAATCCGGCATGTGAATCGTCGCGTGCACGCACGACCGAGGGCGCGCGTTTGATGCCGCCAATTTGGGCAAGCCGCTCACAATAATCTGCTCGATTGCCCCCAATCCGGTATCCGCTTCCGCGGGAAACGGGATAGTCTGAACCCCGGGTGACAACGGATGCGCGACATTCTGGAATACTGCATCGGCGGACTGCGGCGGGACGTTGCCGCCGGCACGGAAGTGCTGCACGAGGGCGGCCGGACCGGTCACCTCTACGTGCTGATCGAGGGGCGGCTGGAGGTCGTCAAGGGCGACACCGTCGTCGCCAGCATCACCGAGCCCGGCGCCGTGCTCGGCGAGATGTCGGTGCTGCTGGACAAGCCGCATACCGCGACCGTGCGTGCGGCGGCCAACTCCACGATCTACGAGATCGACGATGCCGCCGCGTTCCTGCGCAAGCAGCCGGCGGTGGCGATATTGATCGCGCGGATGCTGGCGCAGCGGCTCAACGTCGCCAACACCTATCTGGCCGATCTCAAGCAGCAATATGCCGGCCATGGCAACCATCTGGCGATGGTCGGCGATCTCCTGCAGAGCATGATCAACCTGCCGCCGACTGAGGTTTCGCCAGGCTCGGATCGGCAATCTGATCCAAGGATATGAGCCAGGCCGGCGGCTGCACGATCGGCAAGGCCGGCCGCGAGAGCGGCGCCTTCAGGTCGATGTAGCGCGCATCGCCGGCCGGCAGCCAGAATGCCTTGCCGTCGTCGATGTCGAGCACGATGTAGACCGGCGGACGGCCGGGCTGCAGGCCGGTATTGAACACCCAGCTGTCGCCGAGCCGGTCGAACCACGAGCCGTCAGTGATGAACGGCGATTGATGGACGTGGCCGGAGATCACCATCGACGGCTGATAGCGGGCGATCCATTGCACGAGATCGACGTCGCCGAAGAAGCGCTTGCCGCCCCAACTGGTCGGTGAATTCGCCGGCGGGGCATGATGCACCCAGATCCATCGATCAAGCCGCTTCGCGGAAGCCTCAAGCAACTGATCCTCGAGCCGTTGCTTGACCAGCGGGCCATCCCACCACGGGCACACCGTGAACAGCGTGTCGCCGATCGTCAGACTGTCGCCGTCGCAGGCGATGCCGAGTTCGCGGACCTCGCCGATCCAGCGCGAAATCTTCTCGCCCTCCGCACTGCGCTCGTCGAGGTCATGATTGCCCGAGCAGAGGATGACCTTGGTGATGCCGGACAGCAGCGCCAGATATTTCTTCACCACCAGGATCTGGGCGCGGAAATCCACAAATGAGCCGACGTCGAGCGCATCGCCGGCAAACACCACGAGATCGAATTGCGGCGCGGCCGCCAGCAGCCAGTCGAACTGCGGCAACGAATAATGCAAATCGGCGACAACGAGGACGCGCATCGGCGAGCTAATCCAAACCGCATAAAAAATAGGCAATGTCAGGCGAATGTATTCAGGCAGGCAAAACACGAGCAATAATTGTGCCGCATCGCGTCGATCTGGCGCGGCAGATGCCCGCAGGAACACTGCCGGCATCCTTCGTTACTCAGCGCGCAATGTCAAAATTGACCGCGGCGGTATTGCCGCCGCTGATGACGACAGCCACGCGCTCGCCGGGCTGTGGCTTGTAGGCTCCCGACAGCAGCGCCGAGAACGCAGCGGCGCCTCCCGGCTCCGCCACGATACGCAAAGTCCGCCACAGCACGGCTTGAGCGTTCGCAATGGCTTCGTCCGAAACCAGCACGGTTTGCAGCGCATATTCCCGCGCGATCGGAAAGACGCGTTCGCCGACGCGCTGCGGCGCCAGCGAATCCGCCGCCAGCCCGCCGGCTTCGGCATCGACCGGATGCCCGGCTTCAAGCGCCCTGGTCAGCGTCGGCGAGGCAAACGGTTCGACGCCGACGACCCTGACGCGGCCGGCAAACCAGGCGGCGACGCCCGCAATGAGCCCGCCGCCGCCCACCGCGACCAGCACCGTATCGAGGCCAGCGGCCTGCTGCTCGAGCTCAACGCCGAGCGTGCCTTGTCCCATGATGGTCTCGTCCTGGTCGAACGCCGGCACTTGCAGCGCGCCGGTCCGCTCCGCCCATGCCTGGCTGCCGGCAAGCGCATCGGCATAGCGGTCGCCCTCGATCGTGAGGTCGGCGCCATAGTCGCGGATGCGCGCCACCTTGGTGGGCGAAGAGACGCTTGGCACGAAGATCTTGGCCGGCTTGTCGAGCCGCATGGCGGCATAGGCGACCGCCGCGCCGTGATTGCCGCCCGACGCCGCAACCACGCCGGCCTCCGGCACGGTGCGGGTGAGCAGATTTGCGAAAGCGCCGCGCGCCTTGAAGGACCCGGAGTGCTGCAGCAATTCGAGCTTGAGCGCGATGGCGCCGATCGAAAGACCGAAATCCTTTCCGTCGACTTCGACGACCGGCGTCCGCCGGATATGCGGCCGGATCAGCTTTTCGCATTGCTCAATCGATTGCGGGGTGACGATTCCACTCGGTGCCATTGCGGTCTCCACGCTCCCGGCGATTGACATAAATTAGTCGATTAGCTAATTAGCAATATGCCTTCATCGGATGACGACGTCGAGTTGGTTTTTCGCGCGCTGGCGAGCGACCGGCGGCTGTTGATCCTGGAATGGCTGAAGCGCCCCAGGGCGCATTTTCACGCGCAGGTCGACGGCGACCTTGTCAGGGATGGCGTCTGCGGGGTGCAGATTGCCGAAAAACTCGGCGTCAGCCAGCCGACCGTGAGCGAGCACCTGAAGATATTGTCGCAAGCGGGGCTGCTCCGCGCCAAGCGTGTCAAGCAGTGGACATTCTACAAGCGCGACGAGGCGCGCATCGCGAGATTGAAGACGGCGATGCTGGCGAAGATCTAGAGCATGATCCGGAAAAGTGGATACCGGTTTTCCCTGCGACAAACGCGAAGCGTTTGCGCGGAGATCATGCTCACTTAATAGGTCACGCCCGCGCCGTGGCGCGGGAGAACACCACCTCGATCAGGGTGCCGGAATGCGGGCCCGGCTTGATGTGGAATTGCGCGCGGTTGGCTTCCACCAGCGCCTTCGTCAGCGACAGGCTGACGGCGGCGCCGTCGGACGACTGATCGGCCGGCGGCGGAGTGCGGAACGGCTCGAGCGCAGCTGCGACCTCGTTGTCGTTCATGCCCTGGCCGGTATCGCGAACCCGCAGCATCACCTCGCCGAAATCCGACAGCGCGGTCGAGACGATGACCTGGCCGCCGGCATTGGCGAGATGGATCGAATTGCCGATCAGGTTCAGCGCGATCTGGCGCAACGCCCGCGCGTCGGCCACCACCGGCGGCAGCAGGTGCGCCAATGAGGTGCGGATGATGATGCGTTCGCGGTTGGCCTGCGGCTGCATGACGGCGACGCAGCTCTCCACCATCTCGTTGAGGTTCTGGCTGGTGAAGGCAAGGTCGAGCTTGCCGGTTTCGATCCTGGAGAGATCGTGCAAATCGTTGATGACGGAGATCACGCGTTCGCCGGAGGCGCGGATGTCCTTCAGATATTCCGCATAGCGCTCGTTGCCGAGTTTGCCGAAGCGCTCGCCGATCATGACCTCGGCAAAGCCGATGATGGCGTTGAGCGGCGTGCGCACCTCGTGGCTGATCCGCGCCAGCATGTCGGCCTTGGCGCTGGCGGCGCGGTCGGTCAGCCGCTGCGCCTGCAGCAATTCGCCCTCGCTCTTCCTGCTCTGCGACAGGTCGCGGAACACCGCGAAGAAATTCGGCCCGTCGGCACGGGTGCGGCCGATGGTGATCGACAGCGGGATGATGCCGCCATTGCGCACCCGCCCGAGCGCGTCGCGGCCGTGATCGAGCAGGCTGGAAGCATCTGAAGATTTGACGCTGGCGAGATATTCGAACACGCCGTGCCGGCTTTCCGGCGCAAAGAGGTCGCCGAGATTGCGCTGCACGAGCTCAGTGCCGTCATAGCCGAACAGCGCTTCGGCGCTGCGGTTGGCGGAATTGATGTTGCCCTCGGCGTCGAACATCAGGATGCCTTCGGCCGTGGTGTCGAGGATGGCGGCAAGCTCTTCGGCATTGGCTTGGCCGACCGCCGAAGGCGCGACGGCCGGCGCCGCCTCTGAGATCGCCGACGCGACGGCCTCGGTGGCAACGGCAGCGCCCGAGCAGATCAGGGCGAGCGCGGCATCGTCGTCCCATAAAATCGTAAAGAGCCGCGCGCCGGTCGTCTCGGGCTCTCCATCTTCCGATGTCGCATGGTTTGCCGAAATCGTCACCGGCGTACCGGCCTCCGACGTGCTGCTGGCGGTGTAGGCGCCCGGCTCGACATAAAGCGCGTCCAGCCCGCCGGCTTCTTCCAGCGCGTGAAGGCTGTCGTAGCCGATCCGCTTGAGGAAGGCCGGATTGGCAAACAGCAGCCGGTCGAGGCGATAGATCAGGATGCCGACCGGAATGAGGTCGAGCAGCGCCTTGTCGCGCCTGGCGATGCCGCGGGCCGGCGGCTCCGGCGGCGCCAGCCATTCCGGCGTGTCGTTTACCGGCTGCGGCGCCACCGGCAAGGCGGCAGGCTCTGCCATCACAGGCTCGGGCAGCTCCGGCGCAGTGGATGTAGCGCCATTGTCATTGTCGTCGAGCCGCGCCGACAATTGCCGCGCCAGCTCGTTGAAGGCGCTGTTCTCCACCGGCGACAGCGCGAGCGGTTTTGTTTCGCCGATCGGGCGGAACGGCAGAACGTTCTTTGGCGGCTCCGCCAAAATTTCCGCTGAGGGTTCGTTGGAGGTTTCCACGGCTGTTTCCAAATCGGTTTGCGGTGAATTCTCTGGAAGTAAGGGTTTTGGCAATTCGAGTGACGTGGACGCTTCGACGTGGGGGTCCTCGGTCAGATCCGGCTCAGGCGAATCGCCGGCGGGACCTGCCTGAACGATATCGGCCGAAAGCGGCTGAGGCGTGGATGGCTCAGTGGTAAATTCTTGTTGCTCCCCCGTGGCCAGCCGCGCCAGGCTGTCGGCATCGCGGCAGATCCCAAAACCCCGATAGCCGAGGAAGTTGCGATTGCCGTCGAACACCGGCAACCCCGACAATTCGACCGGCACATGTCCGTTGTCGGTTGGCCAGTCCAGTTCGATCCCGATCCAGGTCTCGCGGCTCGCCAGCGCCTGTTCGATGCGGCCCTGCGGATCGAGCGCAAAGTCCCGCGCGATGTCGTGCCACGGCCGCCCGAATCCGTCTGATGTCCGCGGTCCGACCAGTTTTGTGAATTCATCGGGGCCAGGCACAAAGCGGCCATCGGCATCGGTCTGCCAGACGAAGCGCAGCGGACGCGCATTCGATGCGGGCGCGCCGGCGGCTGCGGCGGGAGGCGTTGCTTTGACGCGCGGCGTGGCTTCGATGCGCGGCGTGGCTTCGACATGCGGCAGGTCGAGCTGCAACACGCTTTGCAGATCCGGCTCGTCGGTCTCGGCAGGCGCAGCAGGTTCGCCGGCCGGCTCCACATCGTCCTCCGCGAAAGCGTCGAACAAAGCGAACTCGGCCGGCGCCTCGCCGGTCGGTGCGGGTGGTTCAGGAACGGGCGCAGATGGCGGTTCGGAGGCGATCGGCATCGCCGCTTGTTGCGACGCTGATTTCGGCGATGCCGGCGCGGCCGTTCGCGATGGCGCGCGCGGCATCATGCGGCTCGCGGTCTCGGTGGCGACGATCAGCACGCCATGACTGCCATCGGGAAAATCAAACCGCGAGCAGCCGCAGGTCATGAGCATGCCGGGCGCCGCGCCGAAACCACGCAAGCGCTCCATCCGGATAGCGCCGCTCGCAGGCAACTGGCTGGCCAGCCGCGCCGCCTGGCGCCGGTGCTGATCGGCGGGACCAAAATTCCTGGCCGCAAGCTCGGTGCGCTCGATGGCACCGAACGCGGCTGATGCGGCACGGTTGGCCCACAGAATGCGGCTGCCGTCGGCCGACCACAGCCATGCAGGCAGGGCACTCGATGCGTGCCCCGCGAGGCGCGGATCGCGTTCGACTTGCCCCTGGAATCCCGCTTGGTACATCGGCCTCGAGTAGCTCGCGCTGGTTGAGTTTCGCCCCGCCGGGGCTGTCGAAAATTAACGAACTGTTAGTATCGCCCGCGCGCCCTGGCAGGTCCACGGCCCGCCCGCAGGCGCGCGCACCAAAGCGCCGATAACGTTAATCCCCCTGAACCCTTCCGGTGCCATTTGCGTTGCCATTCCCAGGGCTGAAGTTCTTGAGGGCGGAAGTTCTTGCAATTGGCCGCAGCAGGTCCACGATCATGGAACCGGGTGTGCCGTGCAACAAGCGAAGCAGGAGTTTGACCATGGCTGATGAGCGCGACCGTTTCGAAATCCCGAAGGACATGCGAGCGATGGCGGAGGCGAGCTTCGAACAGGCCCGCAAGACGTTCGAGAAATTCATGGTGGGCGCGCACGCCACGGCGGGCTCGCTGGAGGAGCGCGGCGCAACGGTGCGCTCCAGCGCCAAGGAGGTCAGCGCCAAGGCCGTGTCCTATGCCGAGAAGAACGTGCAGACCTCGCTCGACTATGCCCAGTCGCTGCTGAAGGCCAAGGACCTGACCGAGGTGATGCGCCTGCACAGCGAATATGTGACGGGCCAGATGCGGTCCCTGGCGGAGCAGGCCAGCGAAATGGGCGCGCTCGTCAGCCGCGCGGCGATGGACGCGGCGCGGCCGAAAAGCTGAGGTATTTCAAGGTAGTCCCGGGTTACTCAGACGCAATCGCGGTTCCTTTCATGCAACCTTTGGAGTTTTTGTCTGGAACTTGCACCCAGCACGGGTCTGCCATGAAGCATTGCGGCAAGAAAGTTCGTTGCGTTGCACAAAATTGACACGATAATGGTGTCTTATGTTTCTTGCCCGACGTAGGGCAATCCCGAGACTTGGAATGCAAAGCGTGACCCAGTCCGCCGCTTCCGGCCCATGCCGGTGGCAGTAGCGAGGGGGTCACATCGATTCACCCGTACCCGTTCACGTTCCCAAGGATGCACGACATGGCTAACGACCCGTTCTCCGCTTCCATCATTCCCTTCGAAGTCCCCGAGCAAATGCGTGCGTTCGCCGAGAAGGGCGTTTCGCAGGCCCGCGACAGCTACGCCAAGTTCAAGGATGCCGCCGAGACCCATAACGGCACCATGGAAGCTGTGTTCACCAACTACAGCAAGGGCGCCAGCGCCTATTCGTCCAAGCTGGTCGAGTTCATGAAGGCCAACACCACCACCTCGCTCGACTTCGCCCAGGAGCTGTTCGGCGTGAAGTCGCCGGCCGAGGCGATGGAGCTGTGGACCTCGCATACCCGCAAGCAGTTCGAGACGCTGGCCGCCCAGGCCAAGGAGCTCGCCGAGCTCGGCCAGAAGGTTGCGACCGAGACCGTCGAGCCGATCAAGGCCACCGCCTCGAAGTACTACAAGCCGGCCGCCTGATCGGTCCGCTCAGAGTTGCGAAAGCCCGGGCGGCAAGCCCGGGCTTTTTGCTTGCCTGCGATGAACGCCGCGCACTCTCCGGACGACCAAAACGGCGGCTGAATTGGGTGCTGAATGGGCCGCTTGCGGCCTTGCCAAAGGCAGGCGTTGCACCTAGTTTCCGGCCAAATCGCGCCCCCCTTTTCGGGGTCCGCGACAGTGATGCAGTTGTAGCTCAGTTGGTTAGAGCGCCTGTCTGTGGAACAGGAGGTCGGTGGTTCGAGCCCACCCAACTGTACCAAATAGGCAAATGATATCATAAACTTATGGAATGTGCCGACTATTACGATTTCTGCTCCTATTGAGCGGACCCAACGCGGACCCAGCGGAGCGAGAATTTGCTCCGGTCGGAAAACTGGTTTTCGATGTCGACCTCCAAGAGAGCACGGAAGATAATCGCGGCGGACGAGGTGTCCCGCGCATTTGACGCTGATTGCATGAAGCGGTTGGTGGAAATGTGCAAGCTACCTTCCACCGCCGATCTGTCCCGCTTTGAGGAAGGTGTGCGCGAAGCCGCGCGGACCTTTGCACGAGATGCCCGCGAGCCCAACGTCAACCAAGTGCACGACGAAATCGCGGTGCTGTGGAAAGCTGTAGACCCAGCCAAGCCACCGCAATGGGAGACCATGGCAATCGCCCTGGAGGGTTTATCTCCCCGGACACGCGAGACGCTGGCTGCCCGCGGCAGCGGGCTCAGAGTGGCCATTCTTTTGCCCGCACCCGAATCGCTACGGGTTCCCGAGCGGCGGGAGCCCGCGCGCGATGCAATCGTTAGACTTGTGTCGTATGGCAGGGAATTCGTCGAGGGTCGGAGCCGTGGGGGCGGGAAACGATCGAGACCCCGCGTGGAGCCTGTCCTGTTTGCGCCCGAAAAGGAAACGAGCCCGCCCCGGCAAAACCCCGAACGGATGTTTGTCATGAGGCTGCAACATGCCTGGTTCGATGCAACCGGCAAACCGGCGGTCCGGACAGCTCGACGCCCTGAATACGTTGAGCGCGCTCGCAGTCCAGAGGTCCTTCGAGATCTAGGGCCATTTGCTCAATTTGTTCGCGAATGCTTTCGCCTAGTCGGCGCAGCAGACGTGGACGTCGTCGAGCGCATTATCGAAGTGCATCGTTTCACCACGCAACTGGAGTTGAACAACCCGTGACAGACACGGCGCGTCACAGGGCGTAGGGCTCACATCGCTGGCACAGCAGCCAGAGCTCACCGGCGCACCGCGTCTGTTTCTTCATGAGATGCAGCGCACCCGACAGGCGCTTCAGCTCATGCCCTGTTTGACCATGTTGTGCCGTCGTCCGCATTCAAGGGTCTCATAAGCTCGAGGGCGGCGGCGATCGCGTCGTGCTTTCGCGAGACTTAGAGCGGGACGTCATTGAGGCCGGACTGTAGAACCTTGGGGGCAGCACATGAACGCTAAGCGCTCGCCTGTTCGCAAAGCATACCGGCCGCGATCCATAGCGAAGAGGGCAATGAAACCCGCCGGCCAGATTTTGCTATTTCGGGAAATGGACAAACCCGTCTCGCGTCTGCGCGAATTTGGCGGCGGCGGGACTATACCCCCAGCAGTTGCGCTGGAGACGGAGTTTAAGCGCAAACAAAAGGGCCTGTCGCAACGTCAGCTTGCGAGGGTGATCGGTCGGTCACAAGGCCAGTACGCAAACGCGATAAGAGGCCATGACCCTATTTCGGCGACGTCGGTGAACAGGCTTCGCGACGCGCTCTTGGCCTAGAACTTGGCTGCTACAGGATCACAGGAAGGTGAAAGGAAGCCATCGATCAGTCGAGATCCCAATGGCCGTTTTTTAACGGGTGGAAACGGCGGTCCGGGCCGCCCGTCGGGTTCTCGGAATTGACTTGCGGGAAAGTTTCCTCACATATCTTTGCGCCGACTGGGCGCAATACGGCGCCGCAGTCATCTCGAAAGTCAGAAAAGAGCACCCAGCCGTTTATCTTCGAACTATAGCGACCCTCGTTCCGCGAGAATTACTCCCTCCTGTGCAAAACGAATATTCTCATCTTAGCGACGATGAATTGGCAGACGCCATGGCTGAGACGGCGGCCGCGATGAAGCGTGCCGCTAAACACTTCAAAACAGACGCCGAATGACGCATGGCCACCTTGCTTCGAGCCTAGGAGCGCTTCGCAGGCAACCCGTTCGGCGATGGCTCGCCTCAGATCTTCTTCTCAAGGGTGCGGCTTGCCGGGGCGGGTCGGACGATGTCCGTTCTTGGGGGTAAAGCGGACATCGAGCCGATAGCCCGGCAGGTCTGCTTATGACCCTTAGCGGACATGGCGGTGTCGTAAACAGTCAGCGCGCGCGAACGGTCAGCAAGGCACACCTAAAAAATGCAATGTGGGTGCTATGCAATCTGGCATTCTTGCGCTTTAATTGAATTGGGACGCAGAGGGTGCTGCGGGTTGCATTTCTGCGGCCAGCGGCTCTCGGCCGTGCCCGCTGATCTCGCATCTTAACGGAGAGCTGCATCGCCGCTTTGAATCTCCAATTCGGGGAGGGTCTGTCATGTTAACGGCAGCAGAGTGCGAAGTTTACGCAAAAGAATTTGGTTCGCTCGCACGGCAACCCGATATTTCAGAGGATCGCGCCGCTGCCTTTAAGAATGTTGCGCGAACCTTCAAGGGGCTGTCGGGTCAGCTTGACCGCTTGGCAGCAATGCAACGCAACGATACGAAACAAATCCGCCCTTGGCTCACCGCTCTGCGTCAACAACAAAAAGCAAGCATTGACGAAGAGCTGTAGACACTGAGGCTCCGCATAGTTGACCGCAGTTTGCTGCGACGCATGAGTTCGGAAGTGGCACAAAGCGGACATTAAAGGCCTATCGCCGAATGTCCGCTTTCGGGGGTAAAGCAGACATCGCGCGACCACGCCTCCATGTCCGCTAATGACCCAAAGCGGACATCGGGTCGCAGGGTTTCAGCTGATGCTTTGTGCATTCTCACTCGTTCGTTCGTCGCGACGTGGTAGGCTTTGGCTGAGAGGCGTTTCCCACGGGGGCCCGATGAAACGACGCGAGTTCGTGGCGCTTCTCGGTGGCGCGGCTGTGGCGTGGCCATTTGTGGCGCGGGGGCAGCAACGCACGCGCCGGATCGGCGTGCTCGCGGGTGGGGAGGACGCAAGCGCCCAGGCCCGCCTTGACGAATTCCAGCAGTCGCTTCAGCAGTTGGGCTGGATCCATGGCCGCAATGTTCAAATCGACGTCCGCAGAACCTCGGGCGATGCCGAACTCAGCCGAAAATACGCAGCGGAATTGGTGGCCCTCGATCCGGATGTGATCTTCGCCGCCGGCGGCTCTCAAATGGGACCGTTGCACCAAATGACGAACACGGTGCCTATCGTCTTCGCCATCGTTCCTGATCCGGTAGGTTCTGGATTTGTCAAAGTCTGGCGAAGCCGGGCGGCAACGCCACCGGCTTTATTCAGTTCGAGTATAGCTTGGCAGGAAAATGGCTTGAACTGCTGAAGGAGATAGCGCCCGGAGTGACGCGAGCGGCGGTCGTTTGGGATCCCACGATAGCCACGGCAATAGGCCAGCTCGCCGTTATCCAGGCTGTGGCTCCGTCACTTGGAGTGGAATTGAGTTCAGTCAGCGTGCGCAACACGCCCGAGATGGAAGCAAACGTCTTGGCCTTCGTGGGTTCAGGCAATGGGGGAGTGATCGCGACGGCGAGTGCATCGATAACGCTTCATCGGGAAAAGATCATCGCACTGGCCGCCCGAAACAAACTGCCCGCCGTTTACAATAATCGGGTCTTTGTGGTCGACGGCGGCTTGATCTCCTACGGCGTTGATTTGGCCGACCAGTTCCGCCGTGCAGCCACTTACGTCGATCGTATCCTAAAAGGCGAAAAGCCAGCCGACCTTCCAGTGCAAGTTCCGACAAAATACTTTCTCGCGATCAATCTCAAAACTGCCAAGTCGCTCGGCCTCACTGTATCGCCAGCACTGCTCGCCCGGGCCGACGAGGTGATCGAATGAACGACGGCATGTCGGCTGTTGGCACTTAGCGGACATACCGGTCAGGTCAGCCTGATTATGAGCGAACGGCCGTGGCAGCGGCGTCCCGAATGTGGGCTGGTAATCCCGTTAGGTTTGCGAGATGATCCGCAGTGACTGTTGAAAAGAGCGTCAACGCGTTTCAAGGAAGCAGCCTACTGGCAGCAATCAAGTCCATTCTTCTAGAAAGTACGTGGATCGCCGCTCGTTGGATCAAGGCGGCCTACGCGAACGCGGAAGCGGCCGGCGGGAGTTGTCGTTGGGTCTCGCCGGCGGCCCATCGGTCCCAGCGCTTTGCCCTTGGCATTCTAGATCAGATCCATCCCCCTCCGCTGATGGCCAACTTCGTCGGGATCGTGGTCGCCGGGCGGCCGCTACTCGCGTCGGAAAGGCCAACAGGAAAGTCGGGTGTTGGCTAAAGGGACTGTGCTCGCTAGACACACCTGGGATCGATGGGTAACGGTTAGAAAATTATGGCATCAACACGGCTCGCTTGGCGCCAGGACATCGCGGCCGGTGCAATTGCGTCAATTGTCAGTTTGCCGGTTTGTGTCGCTTCGGGGGTCCTCGCATTTGCTCCGTTGGGGCCAGGCTATGCAGCGACAGGAGCCGCGGCCGGCCTGTGCGGAGCGATTGTTGGAGGAATTGCTTCGGCACTATTTGCGAAATCTTCGTTCGTCGTTGCCTCACCGCGTGTCGGGCCTTCCTTAATTCTTGCAAGCTTAATCACGGCGTTGTCGGCAAATCCCGCCGTTGCGAGCAACGCCAATCTGATCATTGTCGCCGTATTCTTGTGCGCCGCGCTCGCTGGTTTATGGCAGTGCATTTTTGGATTTGCTGGTGTAGCGAAGATTATCAAGTTCACGCCGCATCCAGTCCTTGTGGGCTTCCTCAACGGCGTTGCGATACTGATCGCCCTCTCTCAAGTTAAGCCGTATTTTCTGCTTGTCCCCGACACTACGAAGCCGATGCTGGCTGACCGGCCCTTGATGTTTCTGCTGGTCATTGGAGTGGCGACCATGATGTTGCTTTTCCCAGCGTTGGTAAAAAGGAATTTGGGTTCATTATCGCTTTCAAAGTTGCCGCCAGTACTTGCCGCTTTCAGCGTGGGCATCGCAGCATTTTATTTAATTAAGGGCGCCTATCCGGCTCTGGACCTCGGCCCCACGCTGGGAAACCTACAACTTACAATAGCGGCCGCCCCACTGGCCGATCTTGGCAGTGCGGAAGCTTGGAAGAGCATCACGCAGATTGGGTGGATAATCATCTCAATCTCGGCGATCCTGGCAACGGTCGCGACCATGGACTCATTGCTGGCATTTCGTTCAGCCCAAAATGTCAGCGATCAATCTATATCTCCCGTCCGCGACTTGGTCGCTCAGGGCATAGGTAATTGCGCGGCAGCACTTGTGGGCGGCGTGACCAGCGCCGTGGCACCGTCCCCGACCATGGCTGCATATCGCGTCGGGGGCCGAACGCGGCTTACTCCGATTTCCTCTGGGCTAATCTTATTGGCTCTGAGCATTTTCCTCCCAAACTACTTGGCCGGTATCCCTTCTGCGGTGCTTTCCGGCATTCTCCTTGCGACCGGGATCCTGCTATTCGATCCTTGGGTCTTCCAGCTTGTTTCCGATCTACGCAGGGAGCCGCTGCCTCCGAAGCGTCGAAGTATCGTCTATGATCTGGCTGTGGTGTTAGTCGTGATGAGCATCACCGTCTTTTATTCCGTGATTGCGGGCGTCGTTGCAGGTTGCCTGCTGGCGGGCACTATCTTTATCGTTACGATGAGCCGGCCGATCGTGAGAAGCGCGCTTTCTGGAACAGATGTATCCTCAAAGCGCATTCGCCCGACACAGGACGTGACCATTCTGCGGGATAGCGGAGCGTCTCGCGTTGTCATGCAGCTGGAGGGCGTCCTGTTTTTTGGTAATGCCGATGATTTGTCTGCCAGAGTGAAACAATTGTTTCTGCAAGCTGATATGATTGCGTTGGACTTGCGTGGGATAAATGATGTTGATGTATCCGGCGCCAACATTCTCGCAACTCTTGCTACCAAGAGCCGCGATCTGAAGAAGCATCTTTTGTTCTGCAACGTGCCGCCAGCGCATGTCGGTTTGATCAAAGGCCTCGTCTCGAAGACCAGAGGCTCTCAGGAAATGATTAAACCTGATCTTGATGCTGCGCTCGAATGGATGGAAGAGAGATCGTTGCTTCTGCACGCTGACCGTCGGAGTCAGGCCGATGTGCTCTCACTTGACGAAATCGATCTTCTTGCGGGTATTGGAGCACAGGACTTGGATCGGCTTCGTGAGGTGTTGACCCAACGTGAATTCGCGCCGGGAGAGATAATTTGTAAAGAGGGCGAGGCAGGCGATCGCATGTGGCTGTTGGCCAAGGGAAGCGTGAGCGTGCGCTTGATATCAGCCGATGGCCGCCAGAATATTCGTATCGCGTCGCTTGCGCGTGGCACCACAATTGGGGAAATGGCCTTGGTAGATTCGGTGAGGCGTTCGGCGACCATCATCGCAGACGAAGGAGTTGTCTGTTACGAGCTCCCTCTCGAAGGCTTCACCCGAATGATGGTCGAACACCCGGCAATTGCTACTCGGATTTTGAGAAATCTCGCACGTGAATTGTCGCGGCGTCTCCGCCGCACATCGGAAGATCTCCGAAACAAAAGTTGATTTTCAGAAGATGGCTGGCAATGGCTCCGAACCGGAGGGTTGGAGAGTTTCGTTAGGGGCCGGGTATCGCCGCAACACGTTCTGCAGATCGGCGCCGACACCTTCTGCGACACGCGGCTGATCCTGCGCGACCCAAGCGGCGAACCTGCGGGTCTCCGGAACTTTGGGGTGATTCCGGAGTTATGAATTAGGCGGTATTGCGCAATTTTGTCGCAACCGGCTGCATCGCAGGAGGCTCTCATGAGTATCAAGCGAATCCTGGTTCCACTTCCCGGCTCAGCCAGTCACTCCGGTCAAATTGAAACGGCCCTGTCTGCCGCGAAGGCGTTGGGGGCTCACGTCCAAGCACTGTTCATCAGTCAGCCACCGCCGACCTCGCGTAGCGGTGTCACGCGTGGCGGCCTAAGCACCACCGAAATGGGACGAACGGTGACCGCCGCATCGGTAAACTGGTACGCCGAGGAACGGGAGCGAACTACGCAGGAAGCGCGTGAGGTTTTCGCTCGGGCCTGCCTGGTAGTCGGCATCCCGATGCTAGCGGCGAACGACGAGCCCGGCAGTCCGCTCGCAGCATCCTGGCGCGAAGCCGAGGGATCGTATGTGGAAATCGCGGCGCAACGGGCCGCTGCCTTCGACCTAGTGGTCGCCGCAAGCACCACCGTGATGGAATCGTTCATGGCCATTGCCGAGCAATCGCTGCTGCAGACCCGTCGCCCCGTATTGTTGGCGCCGGCTCGCCCGAAGAGCGATCTGGCCGACAGCGTGATGATCGCTTGGGACGAGAGCCCGGAATGCTGGCATGCGGTCTCGGCTGCCATACCGTTCATGCAACTCGCCAAATCGGTGCGGGTCATAAGCGTTGATCGGGACGCCAGCAATCGCCAAGCCTCGCAGGCGGAGGTGCTTGCCTATCTGCGCTGTCATGGCATCGGAGCGACCGCGCAGGTGGTTGCACCGGAATTGCGCTCGGTGGGCGATACGCTGCTCGCGGCGGGGGCAGAGCATGAAGCCGGCCTGCTGATCATGGGCGCCTATTCCCATAGCCGCCTGCGCGAGATGCTTCTGGGTGGGGCCACGCGCCACATCCTTAAGAACGCTTCGACACGCCCCGTTCTCTTGGCGCATTAGCCCTCGTCAGAGCGCGGTGGCCGACGCGAACTGTGACCACGGATGTACTGGCACGGCACGCGGTGGCGCAGGCCACCGACGACAGGAACAGGATAACCGGCATCGCGCTGGTCATGGACTGCGCTTCGGTTCCTGATGGCGGCGTCTCATAAGAACTGGTAATAGCTCTCACTGTGATCATGGATCACGTTAGCGACGGGCTTTTTGCAAGCTAACGGGTTCCGGCTCCGCGCCTCCCGAATGAGAGCTGCCGCCTCTTCTTCCACTTGCCGCAGGCGAGCCACGTCAACCGGCGCGGGAGCCTGTGCCTGCAGTCGGCTCTGCGCACGAGTTTTTTCATCCCGTGAGATCATGGGCTGCTCCATGCCATTGCTGATCTTGAGGGCCGCCGCTGCGGCCATTTTCCCGCGCCCGACAAATAACTGGCGGTGTCTTCGGGATGCCGGTTGATGACCGGATCAGGAGATCATCAAGACGAACGAACTCGACTATGTCGGGTTTCCGACAGACGAAAAATTATTTTGAAAAGGTTGTTGGAGGTGGAACCCGGAACTTGCACCTGTATTGCGTCCGTCCACATGTCAAAGCAGATCGCAATTACCGCCGCCTGCATTTTTGCATTCAGTATCGTCGCCATGATGATCGCTCATTGAAACGGGCCGCCGGTCTGGGCGTCGAGCTATGGCAACGCGACCAAAAAATTGCGACGTTCGAGCACGGGAAGCAACAGAAGGCCTCCTCAGTTGGCGGCCCCTTCATTGGGCTATCTGATGTCGCCTATTGGCACTAAGCGGACATCGCAAGCGCAACCTAGAATGTCCGCTATCGGGTTGAATCGGACATGGGAATAGCGAACACCTAAGTCTGCTTTGGCCCTCAACGTTTACCCACACCTAATCGGAAGGGTATTGCTAGCCGGTACTTGCCTTGGTTCCCAAACAGATCACTCCGGGAGCTAATCATCTGGACGCCATCTCTCGTAGCCACCGTCTCATCGTCAAATTGCGCCAACGCGCGTGGGCGTTAAGTCAGAGTTCCCGCCTTGAGGAGTTCCAATGACACATAGAGAACATGCGGATGCTGCCGTTGTCAGCGAGTCCGATGTGGCGCGCCGTCGTCGGCGCAAGGGGTTTCTGCGTTACATCCCCGGATTCACCTATATCTTGGTGATGTTCGTCATTGGGCAGATCGTCTTCGCTGATCCGAGAGCGACGATCCTCGATTATGCCGGCTATCGGCTAGCATGGGTTGAGGTTCTAATGGTCGCCGCGGCCATCGTTGCGATGGCCGAGCAGATGAAGGTATCGGATCCTGGTGTCAACAATATCTACGAAGTTCTGCTGATGGGAGCGATAGCAGTCCTGCAGATTGTGCTGTTTGCTCTCGCGGCCGCCGGAGTGCAACGCCTCGCCATGTTTAACAACACGGAATTCCTGCTGCTCACGGTCATCAACGTGGCGCAGACGGTCGTGGCGTTCCAGATCAACGCCGCGACGTTGATGCGGACGATCAGTTCGGATTAGGGAAAGGAAGCCTCGATGTCCGATGATGCGATGAAGGCCGAGCTGGAGCGCCTGCGCAGCGAAAACGCCGCGCTGAAGAAAGGCGCTTCTGCTGGCACAAGGATGAAGGTTAGCGAGAAGGGAGCCGTCTCGGTCTACGGCATGGGACGCTTCCCGGTAACGCTGTACAAGGAGCAATGGCTCCGCCTTCTAGACATCGCGGATGAAATCCGCGCCTTCATTGCGGCGAATGAGGAGAAGTTGAAGGCGAAGGAGTGAAAGCGCTGGAGCAGGTCTCAATCCCGAGCTAAGGGCGCGTTGGTCAATTACGTCCGGCATCGCCGATGTCCGTTATTGGGGGTAAAGCGGACATGGCAATTGCTGGGTTTGATGTCCGCTAATGACCCGAAGCGGACATTGGCCTCCCAAAGATATTAACTCGACCGGCCCTTTGGCACCTTCCAAGAGCCTAGGTTGGACAGTTACACTGCCGCATATCGTTGGGGGCGTTGATGCGGCGGCGGGAATTCATCGGACTGATAGGTACGGCCGCGCTAGGTTTGCCGCGACCGGGATATGCCCAGACCAAAACCGATTTGCCGGTGGTCGGGCTTTTGCTGCCGCAAAAATCGATACGATGCTCGCCAAGGATAGAATCACAGCACTCCGCAAGGGCCTGCAGGAAGAAGGTTTCATCGAGGCGACGAACTATTCCCTTGCCGTGCGGTCTACCGAAGGAGATCTCAATCGCGTGCCTCAGGTCTTGAGGGAATTAGATCACCTAACTCCGCGCGTCTTCGTCATAGTAGGATGCTGGGATCGATCTGACTGATCGATCTTTTCCGGAGACACCGCTGGTTTTTACCGGCATTGCCGCAGACCCTCTGGCATTCGGTTGGGCCCAAAGCTATGCGCATCCGGGTGGGATGATCACCGGAAACGTCATGAACGCGGTCGGTGGCGAGGAGACCATGGCGCAAAAGCGCATCGGGCTTTTCAAGGAGCTTGTTCCTGGTTTGAAACGACTTGGCATGATCGCGCCCGCCAAGGGGTTGTTGGCGGTGAAGGAGAAGGAAGCGCTGCAAAAAGTGGCCGCCCACTTGGGCTTTGAGTTCGTCCACTACGATCTCAACACCATCGACGATCTGGAAAGCTCTTTTGCGGCGGGCCTTCGAGATGATGTGAGCGCATTCTGCATCTCGGGCGAGCCGCTGTTGGTCGCTAATTTGTCGCGCGTCATGACTTTCGTCACGGCGTCAGGCAAGCCTTCCGTAGGCCCTTACCCGGACTGGGGACGCTCCGGGCTTCTGATGTCCTATTCAACCGACCCGATTGACGGCTTTCGCCGCGCAGGCGCCTATGCCGCGAAAATCCTGAAGGGTGCCAAGCCCGGCGATCTCCCCATCGAGCAGGCGAGCAAATTCACTCTGGTGATCAATCAGAAAACCGCAAAGGCGCTCGGCATCGTCGTGCCCCCGACCTTGCTGGCGCTCGCCGACGAGGTGATCGAATAAGGTCAGCCGACTTCCGGCTTTGGCACTTAGCGGACGTTGAGCCGGCGCTTCGTCATGTCCGTTGTTGGGGGTAGAGCGGACATCATTCCCAAACGTCAGAATGTCGGCTTTTGACCCTTAGCGGACACGGCTTGGAGGTTTGCATCCTGTTTCCGAGCGCAGTGACTTATTTTGAAATCAATAGTGGCTGAGTTTGATCTAGATTGCAGACCAAACCATTAATTGGCGGAGCGAACGAATGACCATGTCAGCCATCTCTCACTACCGTGGCGGCACCATCGACGTTGTAGCACCCGTAGCTAAGAAGTTGAAAGCGGCCTACCTCAAGCACGGGATCATCTATCGTCTTAGCCGATTTGAAACCGGCCCAAATCGTGGCGATTGGCTCGTCGTTGTGCAATACGACCAAGCTGCTCATGAGACATTGCAGGCAGCCATCGCCCAGGATGCCGAGTGCCAACAGGCCTTCGCCGAGATTGCAAAGTTCGCGAACAGAATTAGCCGGGAGCTAGTCCTCGATCTCGATCTTTGACGGGCCTTGAATGTCTCCTTCTGGCACTTAGCGGACATGCCGATCCTTTCGTCCGATGTCTGCTTTCGGGGGTGAAGCAGACATCCCCGAGCCTTGCCGTCAGGTCCGCTAATGACCCGAAGCGGACATCGCCCGCCCTAGGGCGAGCGGCGACGGCCTCGGCGGCCCTTGCAGGATGATCGTGGGTCGATGGATTGGTCATCGGTTTGGTTCCGGACGAGGCGATTAAGATTTTGTTAACTATAATCGACCACGACTTGCCCGGGGGCCTCCAAACACAGTGTGGAGTAGGCCATGTCCGAGCTCGACAAGCTGCAGTCCGAAGAAGATTTGCTCTCCGCAATCACGTCCGTTATTGCCGTCGCCTTTGCCGTAGGCCTGCCGATGGCGACCCTGATCGTCTGGGTCTGCTCCTGATTTCGCGTCGAGCGCCCGGGCCGGATATCTCCTAGTAGATCGGCATCGGAACAACGATTTCATCGCGGGCAAATATCCTGATGGCGGGCCGTCGCGCGGTCCCGGCACAAACTCACGCCCTCAGAAGGACCCTGCGACCGATTGCGGAGGGGACCAAGCGGACATGCCTGCCATGATGGACGTTGCCCGCTATACGTCGGTATAGCCCAAGGCTCGTCAGTATAATTTCCGCGAACGATCAAGTTCCGTAGGCCTTTAGGGACATTGTTTCAAAGTGCGATCACCCCAGAATGGGAATATGAAGCAGCGTGGAGGGGCCGGTGCCAGGGGTCGTGCATATTGTTGACGACGACGCGTCTTGCCGGACAGCGATGGAACGTCGTTTGAAGCAGGCTGGCTACGAAGTGGCGACCTATGCTTCGGCATTGCATTTGTTGGTCGGCTTGCCGAACGAAAGTGTGCCGAGCTGCATTTTACTCGACGTGCGGATACCGGGACTGAGCGGTCCGGACCTTCAAGGGCGACTGAAAGAACTCGGTTCGATGCTACCGATCATTTTCATCACCGGCCACGCCGATATCCCTGTCGCGGTGCAAGCCATCAAGGCTGGTGCGGATGATTTTCTGATCAAGCCTGTATCATCGGACGACCTTCTTTACGCAGTCGAGCGGGCTATAGCGCGTCATGAGGTGGCGCATGGCTCAGAAGGTCAGGCTGGAAGTAATGTTGGCACTGATGGGGTCATTGACGCCGCGCGAGCGCCAAGTGTTCGATCTGGTGGTACGAGGCCGGATCAACAAGCAGATCGCGCGTGAACTCGGAGCCGAGCGCACGATCAAGGCCCACCGCAGTCGGGTGATGGAAAAAATGCAAGTCAACTCCGTCGCAGAACTGGTCTCTCTGGCCGAGGGGTCGGTGTTTTGGGCGACACCGACAGCCGACAGACGGTCTGAAATTCTCAACCGTCTTCGAGCTGTTATTGTCCCATGGATCAATAGGCAAATCGCAATGCGAGGCATACCAAGGACCCTTGGATGCTGAAACCACCGGCCTTGCGAGGCTCAACTGGTTCGCATTTTTGCAATCCATAGCGGTCTTTAGAGCTGCGTGGCGAGCCAGCCGACGGGAAATTACCCGTGCCTAACCGAAAAGTCGTCTTTGTCGTCGATGACGACCCCGCAATGCTGAGGAGTGTAGCGCGACTGCTGCGGCAGTTCGGCTACGCGAGCGTGCTGTTCCCTTCTGCGGAAGCCTTCGCAAACCACAGCGATTTCGGAAAAGCCGCTTGCGTCATTTTCGACATCAATCTGGGCGATGGATCAGGCATCGAACTGAGGCACCGTCTCAAGGCGGCTGGCCATTCAGTGCCGGTCATCTACATGACGGGGAACGACAGCCCTGCCGTCCGCACGGCTGCGCATCAATCCGGATGTCTTGCGTATCTCACCAAGCCTTTCTCGGCGAAGTCGCTGATCGAGCCAATCGAGAGAGCCTCGGCTGCTTAACGCTGCCCAAACCATTGATTGCCGCTTCTCGCTGGCAAGGTGTCCGCGCCGACGAGGTGATCGAATAGGCGAACATGTCTGCTTTTGACCCAAAGCGGACATCAGCCAGCTTCTCATGTTGCAGTAGCGAAGCTGATTTCCACCCTGTCAAAGTACCTACATGAGGCGCACAATGGCTGACCTCGTGAGCCGGAGGCGGACATGCGGCGGCGTGATTTTATCGGTCTTCTCGGAGGTGCGGCGGCTGCTTGGCCGCTAGTAGTGCGTGCGCAGCAGACAGGGAAAATTCCAAAAATTGGAGTGCTGTGGCACGCGGGTAGCGCCGAGGAAGAAGGCCCTTATTTTAGGGGGTTGTTGAAGGGTTGAGACAGCCTCTTGCAGCCCGGTGAGCAGGTCCGGCACGACTCGTCCATTCACGATGGGAGGAGGCTATGACCATCGAAAGCATTCTGAGGCGGAAAGGCACCAACGTCACAACAATAGCTCCGGAAGCCAGCATCAAAACGGGCGGCAGATTGGCTCCGCGCAAAGAATATCGGCGCTCTCGTGGTGACAAGTGAGGACGCAGTTCTTGGTCTCGTTTCCGAACGTGAAATCGTTCATGCATTTTCTCGCTTTGGCGAGTTGGCCGGGTCGATGCCTGTGAAGGAAATCATGCAATACGGTGTGACCACCGTGTCCCCGGATGAGAGTGTCAATCGCGTGATGAACCTGATGACGCATCATCGCGTGCGCCACATGCCGGTACTGCGCGGCGGCAAGTTAGCCGGTATCATCAGCATCGGCGATGTAGTCAAGCATCGACTGGAGGATCTGGAACTTGATACAAACGTCCTACGTGATGTTTACAACGCCGCACGTTGACGGCTCGGGCGTCGACCCGTAGGCGGTACCGGTGTTTCCCGATCTTTTTCCAATTAGAACGACGGTCAGCTCGCTTGGACTTGCCCTGCATGCCCGCGCGGACCTTGTGATGTCCGCTATTGATGCTGTGGACGGCTCCTTCACCGGCACGTGGGTGCCACGGATATGGGGGCTGTTAGGGCTCCCACGATTCAGAGGAGCGAGCCATGCAGACGATCACGACAATCGGTCTCGACATCGCCAAGTCGGTGTTCCAGGTTCACGGAATTGATGCCGCTGGCGAGGTGGTCATCCGCCGCCAGTTGAAGCGCCGCTCTGTGCTGGCGTTCTTCCAGAAGCTGCCGCCGTGTCTGGTCGGTATGGAAGCCTGTGCCTCGTCGCACCATTGGTCGCGCGAGCTCCAGGTATTGGGTCACAAGGTGCGGTTGATACCGCCGGCCTACGTGAAGCCCTACGTAAAGCGGCAGAAGAATGATGCGACTGACGCAGAGGCCATTTGCGAGGCAGTCACCAGGGCCAACATGCGGTTCGTGCCCACCAAGACTCCCGAGCAGCAGAGCGGTCTGGTGCTGCACCGCACGCGCCATCTGTTCATCCGTCAGCAGACCGCAGTGATCAATGCAATCCGGGGGCATCTTGCCGAGTTCGGGATCGTTGCACCGGTCGGGCGCCACGGTGTCGAGGAACTGCTTAATGTCGTAGCCGATCCAAACGACAAGCGAGTTCCGGAGATAGCTCGTGCGTGTCTGTCGGCATTCGGGGCTCAATTGCGAAGGATCAAGGAGCAGATACTGGAGTTCGACCGCCTGATCAGGGCCTGGCACCGATCCAACGAGATGAGCCTGAGGCTCGATGAAGCTCCCGGCATCGGTCCGGTGCTGGCCACTGCTGTGATCGCTACCGTTGCCGATCCAAAGTCCTTCCGATCAGGGCGCAACTTCTCGGCCTGGATCGGTATTGTGCCGAAGCAGCATTCGAGCGGAGGCAAGAACAGGCTCGGCAATATCAGTAAACAAGGTGACCGCTATCTGCGCGGCCTGTTCGTGGCCGGCGCACTCGCCGTCATCCGTTACGCCAAGGTCCACGGCGCCAAACATCGGCCCTGGCTCGCGGCCTTGCTGGCGCGGCGGCCGACCAAGGTTGCGGCTATCGCGCTCGCCAACAAGCTCGCGCGAATGGTCTGGGCCATGATGGTCAAGGGCGAGCGATACAGCGAACCCGTCACGCTTGCCGCGTAAACGAGATCGCGTCGGACAACCGGCGTGATGCGAGGGTTGGGAGGGCGAACAGCACGTAATGCAGAGCCGGTCGATCCGGCGATCAGGACAACCCACTTGTGCCATCGCATCATCGAATGCGGGTTTTTGACCGGGACCTGATCCGCGGAGGGCATTATGGCCAGCGGTCGTGTGAACCGCACTACAGGCCGAACACATGGCAGCACCGACCAAGCCTGCATACGTGAAGAAAGTCCTTGCCAACCCGGAGCCGTCCACACATGGCACTTAACGGACATTCATCCGGCGCTGTTCGATGTCCGTTATCGGGGGTGAAGCGGACATCTTGGAGCCCTGCCGCCAGGCATAGGAACTCCGCCAATGCGATAAGCCTGTGAGACCAATCTAATCGGTTTCATGCCCTTCAGATGGCTTACTAGCCGATTGGAAGCAGGTTTAGCGGAAGCCAGCCCGTTCGAGCTCCGCCATCCTCAATCCTTGAACCGAACGCCCCCCAATTTTGGTAGCCGCCCGAACGACCTACGGGTTCCCTGTTATGCTCCCGACGATACCCCGTTCGCAAAGTAAAATTCCCTGTTAGTTGGCGCAGGGAATTGGCCCAAAAGGCGCTGCACTACAGCGGTTTATGGCCAGTGGTCGGGTCTCCGAGCCGGCAAAATTGCCAATTCCCTGTAAAGTTCCCTGTTTGCAGGGAATTGGCCTGGAGACAGGTGCGATCAGCACTGCGTCGCCAGCCAGCGCGTTCCCGCGTTTGGCCGAGCTTCCCAAGAGACGCCAGAATGCGCCGGAAATCCCGGCTTTTCGCGCATTCGATTTCGTCTCCGGACTCCGGGTCCGGCGAGATTCGAGTTGGAAATCGCCGAAAGTCTCCGGCCTCATCCGCAAATATTCCCGTTTTGTGGAGACTATCGGCGGAGACTAGTTCGATCACGACTGCCGCCCGAGTCATTCCACATATCACCTGCCAAGAAACGTTGGGCGGCGCTTGGCCACGAAGGCGGCGATGCCTTCCTGCGCATCGTCGGAACGGCTTGCCTCCACGATCGAATCCTTTTCGGCATCGAGTTGATCGGACAGACCGGTCTCGAAAGATTGCCGCAGCATGCGCCGCACCGCGCCATAGGCGCGCGTCGGTCCGGCGGCAAGGGTCGCCGCCAGTGCGGCGGCCTCGGTCTCCACGGCATCGCCGGCAACGAGGCGCGACACCAGGCCAAATGCGAGCGCTTCCTGCGCGGTCAGGCGCCGGTTGAGCAGAAACAGTTCCTGTGCGCGTCGCATCCCGACCATGCGCGGCAGAAACCAGGTATTGCCGCCGTCTGCTGTCAAGCCGAGCGCGCCATATCCCAGCGCAAACCGAGCGTCGTCGGCCGCGACCACGATGTCGGCCACGTAGAGCAGACCCAACCCGCCGCCGCCTGCACCGCCGCGCACGGCTGCCACCACAGGCGCATCGATGCCGGTCAGCCGGTCGATTGCCAGATGAAAGCTGTCAATCATGCGGCGAAGGCGATGAGGCAATTGCTCGCGCGTGGTGCCGGCAAACAGTTCGAGGTCGCCGCCGACGGTGAAGTTAGGCCCATTGCCGGCGATCAGCACGGCGCGGACATCGGGCCGCTCCGCGATCTGCGTCGCGGCCTCGGCGAGATCGGCAGCCATGTCGGTATTGATGGCATTGCCCTTGTCCGGACGGTTGAGGCGCAATGTCGCGATGCCATCCTTGAAATCGAGCAGCACGGTCCGTAACGGGCCCGCGGCCTCATGCCAGCGCGCGGTGTCGGTGTATTGTTCGAGCGCCTTGATGCGCCCCTGGTCGATCGTGATCAGGTGCGCGAAGGCGGCATCGAGCGGGGCGCCGCCTTGCTTGCCGTGCCCGACATAACGTCCCGTCACCAGCAGCCGGCCATCGGCGAGGTCAAGAAAGCGCTCGGGCTCGGCCCGAGCCTCGAAATGCCGGGCGATGGCTCCCCATCCGTTGCGCCGCATCGCCGCCGGCCCGGCATGATCGCCGCCGATGCCGAACGGCATTCCCTCGGCCGTTCGGCCCTGGAACTCCGGATGCAACAGCGCGTCGAGCTGGCTGCGATCGCCGGAAGCGAGTGCGGCATAGAGCGCGCGGGCGAGATCGGCCGGGCTGCGGTTTTCCATCCCTTTGGTCCTTCTCTTTGGGCGACTGTGTTGCAAGCTGCAGGCATTGTCCGGATCGGTCCCGCGACCAAAGGGCCCGAAGAAAATTGCCCTTGAAGCCGCGAGGCGGGAGTGCTATTAGTTAAACGGTCAGTCGGATTATTTTTTAAAGCATACCGCAGGCCTCCGCAAGAGGGCCGCGGGCCTTGTCATGGGAGATGCAGCGATGAACGTGATGCCGCGCGCGTCGCAGTGGGGCGAATTGATCCGGCCGGACCGGGTGCACGGCTCGCTCTACAGCGATCCCGCGATCTTCGAGGCTGAGCTGCAGAACATCTGGTATCGCACCTGGGTCTATGTCGGGCACGAAAGCGAGGTCCCGAACGCCAACGACTACGTCGTCAAGTCGATCGGTCCGCAATCGGTCATCATGACCCGCGACGAGCAGGGCAAGGTCAATCTGCTGCTGAATTGATGTTCGCATCGTGGCAACCAGGTCTGCTCCTATGACAAGGGCAACGCGCGTTCCTTCACATGCCCGTTCCATTCCTGGACCTTTGCCAATGACGGCCGCCTGGTCGGTTACGCCTTCCCCGACGGTTATGAAGGCCAGGACAAGTCAAAGCTTTCGCTCGGCCGCGTGACGCGCGTGCAGTCCTATCGCGGCTTTGTGTTCGGCTCGTTCGCAGCCGAAGGCCCGACTCTGGAAGAGCATCTCGGCGGCGCGGCCGAGACCATCGATCGTCTGGTTCGGTTCTCGCCGGAAGGCGAGGTCGAAGTCACCGCGGGGTTCCTCAAGCACCGCGTAAAAGCCAACTGGAAGTTCATTCTGGAGAACGAATGCGACGGCTACCACCCGGCCTTCGTGCATTCCTCGATCTTCGGCGTCGCCGACAGCGCGATCGGCAAGCTTTATGGCGGCGCGTCGACCGCCGTGACGCGCGACTATGGCAACGGCCATACCGAGATCGACCTGCGGCCCGAATTCCGCAAGCGCGACCAGCCGATGAGCTGGTTTGGCACCACCGAAGAACGGCTGCCGGACTACACGGCGCGGATGAAGGCCGCCTATGGCGAGGAGAAAGCGCGCGAGATCATGATTGACGGCACGCCGCATGTGATGATCTTCCCGAACCTGTTCATTGCCGAAATCCAGATGTTTGTGATCCAGCCGCTCGCGGTCGACGACAGCGTGCAGCATGTCACTGCATTGCAGTTCAAGGGCGCGCCTGACATGAACCGGCGTTTGCGCCAGCAGACCATGGGCTCGGTCGGCCCGGCCGGGTTGTTGCTCGCAGACGATTCCGAAATGTATGAGCGTTGCCACCGCGGCGTGCTGGCGCGCAACCCCGAATGGATTTTTCTCGGCCGCGGCGAGAAGCGTGAGCGCCAGGACGAACTCGGCTTCAAGGTCGGCCACGTCACGGACGAGGTTCCGTCGCGCGGCATCTGGCGTCATTATCGCAGCCTGATGGAGGCGGCGTGATGCTGTCGCGCGAGAGCAGCGCCACGCTGATGAGTGCCGTGACGGCCTTCATCTACAAGGAGGCGCGACTCCAGGATGAGCACCAGTATGAAGCCTGGGAGGCGCTTTGGACGGACGACGGTGTCTATTGGGTACCGGCCAATGGCGACGATATCGACCCCGAAAAGGAAATGTCGATTATCTACGATAACCGTTCGCGCATTTCCCTGCGTATCAAGCAATTGCTGACTGGCAAGCGCCACACCCAGACGCCGCAGTCGCGGTTGCGGCGGCTGGTGTCCAATATCGAACTGCTGGACCAGCAGCCCGGTGGGGATATCTCGGTTGCCAGTAATAGTCTGGTGTTCGAATCCAGCCTTCGCGACGACACCATCTGGGCCGCCCGCAACGAATACCGGCTGCGTTATGTCGATGGTGAATTGCGCATGGCGTACAAGAAGGTGATCCTGGTCAACAACGAGAAAGCGCTGTTTACGCTTTCGTTCCTGATCTAGAGCGTTTTCAAGCGAAGTGGGTACCGGTTCGCGTGAAGAAAACGCGTCAAAACAAAAAAAGGCCAAGAGAGCGGAAAGCTTTGCCATGATCGATAAAGGTCCTGTTCTGCTCGACATCGCCGACGGCATCGCGCGGCTGCGGCTCAACCGGCCGGATGCCGCCAACGGCATGAGCGCCGAACTCCTGAGCGCGCTGTGCGACGCCATCATGGTTTGCCATGGCCAGCCGGACCTGCGCGTGTTGCTGTTGAGCGGCGAGGGGACGAATTTTTGCGCGGGCGGCGACGTCCGCGCGTTCGCATCGAAGGGCGAGAAGCTGCCTGATTACATCCGGCAGGCGACCGCCTATCTGCAGAACGCGGTGACGGGGCTGCTGCGGCTGGAGGCGCCGGTGATTACCTCGGTGCAGGGCTTTGCCGCGGGTGGCGGCGGCTTTGGGCTTGTCTGCGCCTCCGATATCGTTATCGCCGGCGAATCCGCAAAATTCCTCGCGGGTGCGACGCGTGTCGCGATGGCGCCTGACGCCGGCGTGTCCGTTACGCTGTCGCGGCTGGTCGGCCTGCGCCGGGCGATGTCCATCCTGTTGACCAATCCGGTGATCTCGGCCGCCGAAGCCCTGGATATGGGCATCGTCACCAGGGTGGTTCCGGATGCCGAACTGGCCGAGGCGTCGCTTGCCATGGCGCGGGAACTGGCGGCCGGCGCGCCGAAAGCGCTGGCGGCGACCAAGCGGCTGGTCTGGGCCGGGACCGGCACCAGCATCGAGCAGTGCCTGTCGGAAGAAGCGCGCACCGTGTCCGAGCTTTCCGGGATGGCTGACGCGCGGGAAGGGCTCGCTGCCGTCATCGAGCGGCGCAAACCCATCTTTACGGGACGCTAGCCGGTGCCTGCTCCCGGCACCCGGCCTTTCGGGCGGCTCGATGGCCGCCGCGCCTTCGTCTCGGGTGGCGCGCAGGGCATTGGCGCGGCGATCGTGCGAAGCTTTGCCGATGCCGGTGCCCGCGTTGTAATCGCTGATCTCGATATCGCCGGAGCATCCGCTCTCGCCGGGCAGGTTGGTGCGACCGCGGTCCGCCTCGATGTCGGCGACACCGGCATGGTGCAAGAGATCATGTCGCAGCACGGACCATTCGACATCGTCGTCAACAATGCCGGCGTCGACCAGCATGCGTTCTTTACCGACACCACGCCGCAGGACTGGTCAAAACTGCTCGCCGTCAATCTGGTGGGCGTGCTGGCCTGCACCCATGCTGCGCTGCCTGCGATGCAGGCCGGCGGTTTCGGACGGATCATCAACATCACTTCGGAAGCGGCGCGGTTGGGCTCGAAGGGCGGTGCGGTCTATTCCGCGGCCAAGGGCGGCGTGATCGCCTTCACCAAAAGTATTGCGCGTGAAAATGCCCGCTACGGGATTACGGCCAACGCGATCGCGCCGGGGCCGATCCGCACGCCGATGCTGGAAGCCGCCGTCGCCAAAGGCGGCGACAAGATTTTGCACGCCATGACGGACGCAACCCTGTTGCGGCGGCTCGGCGAGCCCGAAGAGATCGCCGCCGCCGTATTGTTTCTGGCCTGCGATCAGGCCGGCTATATCACCGGCGAAACCCTTGGCGTTTCCGGCGGCATGGGGTTGGGCGGCTGAATATGACGCGCGCACGCAAGGATATCGCGACGGCTCCGATCGATCTTGCGATCGCGCGTATCCGCGCGGTCTACGGCAGCTGGAATCGCGAGACAACGGTGGCCCAGATGCGCAGCGATTGGGATGCGGCCTTCGGAGGCAGCACCGCGCCCGTCACGTGCGAACGCGTTTCCGCCGGTGGCGTCGATGGCGAATGGATATCGCCAGCTAATGCGCCGGAGGACAAGGCCATTCTCTATTTCCATGGCGGCGGCTTTCGCATTGGCTCGGTCGCGTCGCATCGCGACCTGATTGCGCAGATTGCACTCGCCAGCGGCTGCCGCGTGCTCGCCATCAACTACCGCCTCGCTCCGGAACATCGCTTTCCGGCCGCGCTGGACGATGCCGTCGCGGCCTATGGCTGGATGCTCGATCGCGGCCTGAAATCCGGCAACGTCGCCTTTGCCGGGGATTCTGCCGGTGGCAATCTCGTGCTCGCAGCAATGCTGGCCTTGCGCGAACGCAGGCTTCCGCTGCCCGTTGCGGCAGTGCTGATGTCGCCATGGACCGACCTGGCGGCGACCGGCGCGAGTTACATCAGCCGGGCCGAAGCCGACCCGATCCATCAGCGCCCGATGATCCTGGCGCTGGCGAAGAATTACCTGGGCGGGCAGGGCGATCCCTACGATCCGCTGGTATCGCCGCTGTATGCCGATCTCAGAGGCTTGCCGCCGCTATTGATCCAGGTCGGCGATCGCGAAACCGTGCTGGATGATTTCGTCATGCTCGCCGACATGGCGCGTTCGGCCGGAGTTGATGTTAATCTGGAGGTCTGGGACGGAATGATCCATGTTTTCCAGATGTTCGGTGCGGAACTTCCCGAGGCGCGTCAGGCCATCGCATCGATCGCCGGATTTCTCAACCGGCACCTTCATATCAAGGCCGAGAGGGCATCATCATGAACGTCAGGCCCGCCGATCCGCGCAGTCACTCCGACAGCGAGTTCCACTTCTCGGAACAGCCCGGCCTTTCCGAAGAGTTGCGGATGCTGCGCGAACAGGTTCGCCGCTTCGTCGAGAAGGAAGTCGTTCCCCATGGCGAAGCGTGGGAGCGCGACGGAAAAATCCCGCGCGAGATCTACCGCCGCATGGGCGCGCTCGGCTTTCTCGGCATGCGGCACTGCGGCCGAGTATGGCGGCACCGATATGGGACCGCTGGCCTCGATGGTGTGGGCGGAGGAACTGGGTCGCTCGTCCTTTGGCGGTTTCACGTCGTCGGTTCTGGTCCACACCGACATGTCGGCGGTCCATATCACGCTGCGCGGCACGCCGGAGCAGAAGCAGAAATATCTGCCCGCGATCATCCGCGGCGAGACCATCTGCTCGATTGCGGTGACCGAGCCCGACGCGGGATCCGACGTCGCGGGGCTCAAGACCGGCGCGCGCCGCGACGGCGATAGCTGGGTGATCAACGGCTCAAAGATGTTCATCACCAATGCCGTCTATGGCGACATCCTGATCGTGGCCGCGCGCACCGATCCGAACGCCAAGGGCAGCCGCGGCATTTCGCTGTTCATCGTCGAGCGGAACACGCCCGGTGTATCCGCAACGAAGCTCGACAAGCACGGCTGGCTCTGCTCCGACACCGCCGAGATCGCCTTCCAGGACGTCCGCATTCCCCTCGACAATCTGCTCGGGGAGGAGAACCGCGGCTTCTACGGCATCATGGAAACATTTCAGAACGAGCGGATCTGCATCGGCGGCATCTGTGCCGGCGAATCCGCCAAGGCGATCGAGCTGACGACGAACTATGTGAAGACCCGGCAGGCGTTCGGCGGCCCGCTATGGAATCAGCAGGGCGTGCGGCTCAAGCTCGCGATGCTGGCAAGCAAGGCCGCCGCCGCACGGGCGCTGGCCTATCACGCCGCCGAGCTGGCCGAGGCCGGAAAGCCCTGCGAGCGCGAAGTCTCGATGGTGAAGGCGCTGTCGCCGGAAGTGCTGCATGAGGTCGTGCACGGCTGCCTGCAACTGCATGGCGGCACCGGTTTCATGCGCGGCACGCCGATCGAACGGATGGTCCGCGACGCGCGGGTGCTCACGATCGGCGGCGGCGCCACCGAGGTGATGCTGGAAGAGGTTGCGAAGCGGATGTGAGGGGATGCTGACCGGCGCCGAAGCGCCGGTCAGCGCTTTCCATCACTTCACCGGCTTGAAGCTCAGCGTTGCGGTTTCGGCCTGCATGATCTGCAGCTTCTGGTTCGAGAACCGCACGCCCGGACCAAAGCTGATCGGCGCCATGATGCCGGTTTCGACATTTTTGGTCTTTTCCAGCTCGGTGATGGTGCAGGCCCAGGTTGGCTGCTTGCCGCATCGCTCGATCGCGGCAATCAGCACCTTGGCGGCGGCATAGCCGGTCATGGAATAGCGGTTGATGCCTTTCATCTCGGCTTCCGGAAGCAGGCCCTTTGCCTTCTCAAGGAAGGCCTTGCCGGCCGGCCCCGCGAACGGTTCGACGTAGTCGACCGCGTAGATGCCGTCGCCGGCCGGTCCCATCAGTTTCAGCACCGGCTCGACCCGTCCGGGCCAGAAGATGCCGACCACCGGCTTGATGTTGAGCTTCTCCAGCTCCTTCATCATCGCGATGTTTTCCGCGATGATGCCGCCGGCGAGGAAGACCTCGGCGCCGGAATCCTTGAGCTGCAGCATGTCGGACGAAAAGTCCTGCTGGCCCTTCTTGTAGTTGCCGCTGTAGACCACGTTGAGCTTCTTGGCCTTGACCACGGTATCGAAGCCGTCGCGCACGGTGATGCCGTAATCGTCGTCCTGCGTAATCAGGCCCCATTTCTTGCCGGGGTTCTTTTCGGCGAGATAATTGACGAGGTGGATGATGCCTTCCTCATAGGACTGCCCGACCACGAACACGTTCTTGCGCGGCGGCTCCCAGAGGAATTTGACCGGCGCCACGTCGATGACGGTGGGAATCCCGGCCTTTTCCAGTATCGGCATCACGGCGATGGATTGACCCGAGCCGGATATGCCGAGCAGGGCAAACACCTTGTCGACGTCGATGACCTTCTTGACGCCCTGAATGGTGCGGGCGGTGACGTAACCGTCGTCTTCCAGCACATATTTGATCTTGCGGCCGTTGATGCCGCCGGCGTTATTGGCCTCCGCGATCGCGATCTTGTGGCCGATCGAGGCGGCGACGCCGAGCAGCGCCGGCGGGCCGGTCAGCGGCTCGACGTCGCCGATCAGGATTTCGGTGTCGGTGATGCCGGGATCCGCGGCCCGCACCGGACCGCCGGCAAGATAGACGCCCGCAAGCAGCAGCGACGCCGCTGTCAGATATTTCCTCATTGTCTCCTCCCTGGTTTCATTTGCTTTGGTTAGTAACGAAGCGGCCAGTTCACCCACGCCCGCCTGATGTCGTGCCAGGCGCCGACCAGCCCGCGCGGCTGAAAGCGCAGGAACAGGATGATGACGAGGCCGTAGAGCATGCTCTTCAGCTCCTGCGCGCCGGTCGTGAACATCGCGTCCATCTGCGCGCTGAACAGGCTGAAGACGAACCGCGTGGCTTCCGGCAGCAGCACGATCAGGACGGTGCCGAGCACGGCGCCGAGCGCCGAGCCGAGCCCGCCAACGATCAGGATCGCCAGCGCCTCGATCGAGAGCAGGAACGGAAAGCCCTCGACGCTGACAAAGGAGAGATAGAGGCCGTACAGCGCGCCGGAGATGCCGGTGATGAAGGCGGAGGTGACGAAGGCGAACAGCTTGTAGGCGTGCAGATTGATGCCCATGACGCGAGCCGCGGTGTCGTTGTCGCGGATCGCGACAAAGGCGCGGCCGACGCGGCTGCGGCGGATGTTGAGCGTGGCAAACAGCGTCAGGACGGCAAAGCCGAGGCAGAGATAGGTGAAGGCGGCGTCGCTGTCGAAGCTGATGCCAAAGATCTCCGGCCGCGGCACCGAAATGCCGCGGGCGCCGTTGGTGAGCCAGCGCGCCTCCAGGATCAGCGTGTTGATGATGAAGGAGAACGCCAGCGTGGTGATGGCGAGGTAGAGCCCCTTCAGCCGCAACGACGGCGCGCCGACGATCAGGCTGGCGAGCGCCGGCACCACCCCGGCACCGAGGAAGCCGATCAACGGATGCATCTGATATTTGGACACCAGCACCGCATAGGCGTAGGCGCCGGTGACGAGGAAGCCGACATGGCCGAGCGAGATCAGGCCGGTGTAGCCGGTCAGGATGTTGAGGCCGAGCGTCCCGGTTACCGTGATCAGGATGATCATCAGGAACGACAGTGCGTAGGAGTTCAAGACATAGGGCGCGACGATCAGGCCGGTGACCAGCACCGCCGACCACAGCCATACCGGCGGTGAATCGACCAGCGCAACCAGTTCGCCATAGGTTTGTTTGTAATCGCCGGTGCGCATCGCCTAGACCCTCTCGATGTCGCGTTCGCCAAAGATGCCGAACGGGCGGACCATCAGCACCACGATGATCATGACGAAGCCCGCGACTTCCTTCATGCCGGAGCCGAGATAGCCGCCGGCCAGATTTTCGGTGATGCCGATCAGGAGGCCGCCGAGGCCGGAGCCCAGCACCGCATCGAGGCCGCCCAAAATGGTCGCCGGAAACGACTTCAGGCCGAGCTGGAACATCGCCGGCGACAGATCGTAGGACAGCGCAAAGAAGACGCCGCCGATGCCGGCGATGACGGAGGAGGCGGCCCAGGCCAGCGCATGGACACGGGTGGCGCTGATGCCCATCAGCAGCGCGGTGCGGTCGTCGGCGGCGACCGCGCGCATGGCAACGCCGATCTTGCTGTAGCGGAAGAAGGCCCAGATCGCGGCCAGCAGCGCCAGCAGCGTCACGATGACGGCGATCTGCCCGGTGCGCACGCCGATGCCGCCGATTCGGACGATGTCGCGGCCCATGCCGACATCGAGGCCGTGGGGGTAGGCGTCCCAGATGAAGTTGATGGAGGAGCGCAGGATCACAGCCAGGCCAATGGTCACCATCACGGTGGCAAACACCGGCTCGCCCAGCATCGGCCGCATCACGACGCGCTCGATGACGAGGCCGAGCAGGATGGCGGCGAGGACCGCGCCGATGGCGACCACGAACACGTTGCCGCTCACGGTCGTCGAGATGCTCCAGGCGATATAGGCCGTGATCATGGTCATTTCGCCCTGCGCGAAATTGACCAGGCCGGTCGATTTGTAGATCACCGCAAAGCCCATCGCGATCAGGCCGTAGATGGCGCCGATCGCAAGGCCGGAGATCAGGAGCTGGATCAGGTACTGCATTCAGCCCTCCGCCTTGTAGATGATGGCAAGCTCGCGCGCGAATTTCTTCTCGATCATGGCGCGGCGGACCTTTTGGGTGGCGGTCAATTCGCCGTCGTCGTGGTCGAGTTCCTTCTCGAGGATGGCGAAGCGGCGGATATTCTCGACCCGCGCAAAGCGCTTGTTGGTCTCATTGACGATGCGCTCGACCAGTTCGTGCACTTCCGTAAGCTGCGACAGCGATTTGTAATTGGTGTAGGCGAGCGCCTTGTCGCGCGCCCAGCGCCCGACATTGTCGTAGTCGACCTGGATGATGGCCCCGAGATATTTTTTGGCCTCGCCGACCACGATCGCTTCCTTGATGAACTCGCTGTCCTTCAGCGCGTTCTCGATCTCTGACGGAGCGATGTTCTTGCCGCCGGCGGTGATGATGATCGCCTTCTTGCGGTCGACCACGGTGATCTCGCCGTTCTCCATCACCTCGACGATGTCGCCGGTACGCAGCCAGCCACCGGACTCGAGCGAGGCGGTTGAGGCGTTCTCGTCGAGGAAGTAGCCCTTGAAGACGCCGGGGTTGCGCAGCAGGATCTCGCCGTCGGTATCCAGCTTCCATTCGGTGTGCGGCAAGGGCAGCCCGCAGCCGCCGAGTTGGTGATGGGTTTCGGTCTGGATGAAAGCGACGCCGCCGGACTTGGTGAGCCCGTAGCCCTGCGACACCGGCCGGCCGACGATATCGAAGAAGCGCAGAGTTTCGGGCGAGATCGACGCGCCCGCGCACAGCCGGTGACGGCTATGGGCCAGGCCGAGATGGCGCTGGATGTTGCGGAACATCAGCACATAGAGCAGCGCGTAGGCGAGGCGGTCGAACCAGCGTATCGGTTCCGTCCTGACGGCGGTCCGAGAGCTTGCGGCCCCAGGCCATGCAGATTCTTGTGAACGCCTGCCGCAGCCTTCCGCTCTCGCCGAGCCTGAACAGAAAACTCTGCTGCAGCTTTTCATAGATGCGGGGCACGCCGACGAAGAAGGTCGGGGCGATCTCGCGGATATTGATCGCGACCGTGTCGATCGATTCCGCAAAGCTGACCGCGCCGCCCAGTACCAGATGCGTCACCTCGCCATAGCAGCGCTCGGCGACGTGGCACAGCGGCAGATAGCTCACGGCCTCGAACGGCTTGTCGGCGATGCCGACGGCGTCGGCATAGGTATAGGCGGCGTAAACCAGATTGCGATGGGTGAGCATCGCGCCCTTGGGCGGTCCCGTGGTGCCGGAGGTGTAGACCAGGATGCAGACGTCGTCGGGCGCGCCTTGCGCGATCAGCCGGTCCAGCGTGGCATTGGCATCGGGGATTTCGCGTGCGTAGGCCCGGCCGCGGTCGCAGAGCTGCTCAAAGGACATCAATTGCGACTGGCGATAGTTCCGCAGTCCCTTCATGTCGATGCAGACGATGGCCTCCAGTGCCGGCAGGCCGTCATTGCTGGCGAGCGCGTCCAGCACCTTGTCGGTCTGCTCCTGATCGCCGGTGATGACGACGCGGGAACCCGAATGCTTGACGATATATTGCAGTTCGACCCAGGGATTGGTCGGATAGATGCCGACGGCGACGGCGCCGATCATCTGGACGCCAAGATCGGCATAGAACCATTCCGGGGTATTCTCGCCCGCGATCGCGACGCGGTCGCCGGGCTTGATGCCGAGCGACAGCAGGCCGAGCGCCACGGCGCGTGCGGTCTCGTAGTAGTGATTCCAGGAATACGGATTCCAGATGCCGTATTCCTTCTCGCGCAGCGCCAGCCTGTCGCCATGCATGGCGGCGCGCTGGCGCAGCAGTTGCGGGATGGTGATCGCAGCATCCCGCAGTGTTGCTCGCAGCGACTGGGGCATCGGCCGCATGGGCGGTTCGTGCGGAGCCGGCCGCCATTGGCGGATGCACCGTGCGCAAGGTGTCGAGCGTCGACATCAGGCGCCCACCTGTGCTGCGGCTTCGGCACGGTGGCCGCCGAGATAGGCTTCCGCGACCGCCGGATCGAGCCGCACTTCGGCAGGCGTGCCCTCCGCGATCTTTCGGCCGAAATTCAGCACGTGAACGCGGTCGGAGATATCCATCACGATCCGCATTTCGTGCTCGATCATCAGAACGGTGATTCCGAGCTCGTCGCGGATATCGAGGACAAAACGCGCGATGTCCTCGGTCTCTTCCTGGTTCATGCCGGAAACCATTTCGTCGAGCAGCAGCAGTTTTGGCTCGCAGGCAAGCGCACGCGCCAGTTCGACGCGCTTCTGCTGGCCATAGGACAGTGTCCCCACGACGGCGTCGCGGATATGCTCGATCTCGAGGAATTCGATGATGTGTTCGACCCGCTGCCGCGCCTCGATTTCCTCCCGGCGGGTGCGGCCGAAATACAGCACGGCGTCGAGCACGCTGGAGCGCAAATGGGTGTGGCGGCCGGTCAGGATGTTCTCGACCACGGTGCCATGCTTGAACAGCGCCAGGTTCTGGAAGGTGCGCCCGATGCCGATTGCCGCGAACCGCCAGGGCGAGACGGTGGAGAGGTCGATGCCGTCGAACGTCACGCGCCCGCCGCTCGGCCGCAGCACGCCGGAGATCATGTTGAACAGCGTGGTCTTGCCGGCGCCGTTCGGCCCGATCACGCTGCAGATTTCGCCCGGCGCGACCGCGAGGCTGACATCGGCGACGGCCTGCAGGCCGCCAAAGCGCTTGCTGAGGTTTTCGACCGTGAGGAGGGAGGTCACGACAGCCACCTCTTGCGGCGCTTGTAATGCTTGACGTCGCGCAGGCTCTTGCGGCCGGACGAGGAGACGCCGAGGTAGAATTCACGCACGTCTTCGTTGGCGGCGAGCTTTTGCGCCGTGCCGTCGAGCACGACGCGCCCGGTTTCCAGGATGTAGGCGTAGTCGGCGATATCGAGTGCGCGCTGGGCGTTCTGTTCGACCAGCAGCACCGTCATCTTCATTTCGTCGCGCAGGCGGACGATCACCTCATAGATGCGATCGATAATGAGGGGAGCGAGCCCCAACGATGGCTCGTCGAGCGCGAGCAATACCGGGTCGGTCATCAGGGCGCGGCCGATCGCCAGCATCTGCTGCTCGCCGCCGGACATGTAGCCGGCGATCTGGTCGCGCCGTTCGAACAGGCGCGGGAACAGCGCAAACACCTTGTCGCGGCGATCGCGCGCCTCGGCCTTCGACCGGGTGTAGCCGCCCATCTGCAGGTTTTCGTCGATGGTCAGCGCCGGAAACACGCGGCGTCCTTCCGGCACCTGCACGATGCCCCGCCGCACCAGTTCGTCGGGCGCGAGGCGGTGCACGTCCTCATCGTGAAAGCGGATCGAGCCGTTCTCGATCACGCCTTCCTCGGTGTAGAGGATGCCGGACATCGCCTTCAGCAGCGTCGATTTGCCGGCGCCGTTGGAGCCGAGCAGCGCGACGATGCCACCTTCGGGGACGGCAATGCTGACATCGCGGATCGCCTCGATGGCGTTGTCATAGACGATGCGGATGTTACGGAATTCGAGCAGGGTTGCGCGTTCAGGCGCCGCCTGCATCCCCGTGATATCCAGTTGTGCCGTGATCGCCATCGGTTGCGGTCTCAGGCCCGGCTCGGCTGCGGCAAGCGTGACCGTTTGGCCAGGATGGCATCGGTGACGATCTTTGCCGTCTCGGCGCAGGCCTGGGTGCCGCCATTGCCATATTGCTTCACCGCGTCGCCGACGCACCAAAGGCCGTCGATGCCGGTCTCGCGCGGCAGGTCGTAACCGGCGCAGCTGCGTTGCGCCGGCCAGTCGTCGCGCATCACCCGGGTCGACAGGATTTTTGCCTTGTCGAAATTCGAAAACTGCTCGCGCAGATCTTCAAGGGCCAGGGCGACTTCCGCTTCGGAATTGAAATCGCCGAGTGCCGGAACAGGAACGGCGTAGGCGACGTAGAGATGCCAGCCCGGCGGCGCCAGTTCGGGGCAGGTGGCCGTGAGATTGGCCATGTTGCAGAGGCGCCGCGTCTTGCCGAAGGTGACGATGCCGGGATGCGACATCAGCGGCTCACGGCTGGCGATATTGATGACGATGTTGGCCGCGGGCCGAAGATCGTTGCGGACCTGCGCGACATAGGTGGAAGGGAAGGCCGCTTCCCCGCCCAGCGCGACGGTCGCCTTGGGGCCGGCATTGCTGATGACGAGGTCGGTATCGATCCGGATCTGCCGGCCATCGCGAACAACCGTGACGCCTTCGACGCGGCCATCGTTGCTGTGAATCTTCACCGCGGGCGTATCGAGCCAGATCTCGCCATTGCGCTCGATGGCGCTCGCGAGCGAATTCCAGACGCCGATCGTGCCTTGCGGGCAAAATCCAAAACGCTTGAAGGCGCCCTTGCTGGTGAAATAAGTGAGGAAGGCGCGCGCCGGCAGTTCGTTGGCATTACAGGCAAAGATCGCGGCGCAGAGATTGCGGAAGATAGCATGCACCGTGGCATTGCTGGTGTAGGTCTTGAGCCAATCCTCGGTCGATTGCCGCCCGTCCGGGAGATTGCCGGAGCGGGCGTCGGCGAATTTCTCCAGGATGCGCGAAGCCTGCTTGGTCAATTGGCCGAGCAGCAGCGACCAGCCGCCGCGGCCGACGTCGATCAGCTTGCCATCGATGAAGAACGAACTGGCCGGCTCGGGCGTGCGGATGTCGAGCGGAGCACCGACGGTGTTGAAGGTTTCCTCGAACACGCCGCCGAGCTCGATCGCGATGGCGCCGATATTGACGATGAAGCCGTCGATTTCTTCGGTGGAAGCGCGGCCACCGATCCGGCTCTTGTCATCGACCACCAGGGTGTGCAGTCCGGCATGGGACAATCGTGCAGCGGCGCATAGCCCGCCCGCGCCGGCACCGATGACGACAGCATCAACCCTTTGATCGGCCACCAATACCTCCCTGGGAGCCCGCGGTTGGTCCCGCGCGCGGCTTGCTTACCGAGAGGGAGCATATTATAATCCGACCGGTCGTTCAAATTATTTTTTGGCCAATGACGACCGGAATCGGCTACGGGTTGATCCTTGCAACCCAGGGGCGGCGATGGCGCGGACACGTTCTGAGAACTATGACGACATCCAGCGCGGTATCCTGACTGCGGCCTGCGACCCTGTTCGCCAAACAAGGCTACATGCGCGCCTCGATCGCGGAACTGGCCGAGGCCTGCCAGCTCTCACGCGGCGCGCTCTATCATTATTTCGATTCCAAGGAAGCGATCCTGTTCGCGATCCTCGACGCGCATGTGCGCGAGATGATTGCCGATGTCGAGGCCGCGCTGGCCGGCCAGTCGGCGACACTGGACCGCTTTCGCGCCGCGATCCGCGCCATCGTCGAGCTTAACGCGCGTTCGCCGAACGAGCAGCGCCTGATCCTCAATGACCTGGCGTTCCTCAGCGAGGCCGAGCAAAAGACCATCAAGGCGCTCGAGCGCCAGCTTGTCGATACAGTGGCCGATCTTCTGATCCGCCTCGACAGGGAGGGCAAGATCGTCAAGCGTTCCAAACGGGTCTACACCATGATGCTGTTCGGCATGCTGAACTTCAGCCACACCTGGTACGATCCCAAGGGCGACATCGAGCCGAAAGAGTTCGCTGACATGGTGGTGGATTTGTTCCTGAACGGATTCGCGCCGCCGGCCACCGGAGCAGCAGGCGACAGCGCCGCGCCGTCGCCTGAGCTAGTCTAGCGGCAGTCAGAGCAGCGCAGCACGGCTGCTGCGAGCCTGGCGCGCTCTACTTTGCATGGGGTTGTTTTCGCGATTTTGTGTCCAGGCCCTGTCAGCAGCGGTCGGCCGCTC
>CAVSXQ010000061.1:0-174966 GCA_963731915.1 uncultured Alphaproteobacteria bacterium | reverse complement strand
GGGGCTGATGCCTAGAGCGGGAGCGCTTTTCTTGAATCGTCATCACGCTCTATCCTTTTGTTTGAGCATGATCTTTTCGGAAAACCGGTATCCACTTTTCCGGATCATGCTCTATTCAGGCGCACGGCCGCATTGAAAAGCGGCTTTACGCCTCAACCGCGACCTGATTTGCTGATGCAAATCCTCTGAAAAGCAGGAGATGCACCATGGTCGACCGAAGGCAGATTCTATCTGGTTTGGGAACGACGGCGCTCGCGGCGATGATGCCCGGCGCGCTGTGGGCGGCTTCGATCAAGCCTGACGAAGCGTCGGCGCTTCTGGTGATCGACGTGCAAAACTGTTTTCTGCCCGGCGGCAGTCTCGCGGTGAAAGACGGCGAGCAGGTCGTGCCTGTCATCAACCGCCTGTCCAAGGTGTTTTCCAATGTCGTGCTGACGCAGGACTGGCACACCGGCGGCCACATCTCGTTTGCCTCCAGCCATTCCGGCAAAAAACCGTTCGAGACCGTCGACCTCACCTACGGCAAGCAGGTGCTGTGGCCCGACCACTGCGTGCAGGGCACCGATGGCGCGGCACTCTCGAAGGATCTGGCGATACCGCATGCGGGCCTCGTCATCCGAAAGGGTTTTCGCAAGGACGTCGACAGCTATTCGGCTTTCACCGAGGCCGACGGCAAGACCACGACCGGGCTCGCCGCCTATCTGAAGGCGCGCGATATCAAGAACGTATTCCTCGCAGGCCTTGCGACGGATTTCTGCGTCGCCTGGAGCGCCATCGACGCCCGCAAGGCGGGTTTCGAAACCTATGTGATCGAGGACGCGTGCCGCGGCATCGATGCGCAGGGATCGCTTGCTAAAGCCTGGGCCGACATGACCGCGGCGGGCGTCAAGCGAATTCAGTCGGGCGATATTGCGGCTTAGATCTCGCTGAGGACTGCTTTCGAATGTCGGACCGAAGTGCTCCCATCGCGTTCGAGCTGATCCGTCGTTCGCCGTCGCAGCGCGCGACGGGCCTGATCTGCGGAATGACCGGGTACCGCGAGACGGCGCGTGGCCGTTTTCGCATGCGTGAGGCGTCGCCATTGCGGGTGCCGCTGATCATCAGCCTCGGCACGCCGTTCCTGATCGCGCTCGGGCGCGACCCGGACCCCGCCGACCGGCAACCGAGTTTTGCCGCAGGGCTCAGTGTCGGGCCGGTGCATATCTGGTCCGATGGCGGCGCCGAATGCGTACAGGTCGATTTCACTCCGCTCGGCGCCTATCGATTCTTCGGCGGCGCCGTCGTCGACCTCGCCGAACGCATGGTCGACATCGGCGACGTGCTTGGCCACGAAGGCCGCCTGTTGCACCAACGCCTTGGAGAAATGCGCTGCTGGCAGCGCCGCTTCGATCTGCTGGAGGAATTTGTCGTCAGCCGCGCCGGCCATCTGCCGTCGCCGGAAATCGCGTTCGCCTATCGCCGGCTGGCGCTCTCAAGCGGCGGCGCAAAGATCACGACCCTCGCCCGCGAGATCGGCTGGAGCCGCAAGCATCTGGTCGGCCGCTTTCGGTCCGAGCTTGGCATCGCCCCGAAATCCGTCGCGCGCATGATACGCTTCCATCAAGCCTGCCGGCTGGCCCAAGATGGGCCCTCGCAAGGCTGGGCCGGCATCGCTGCGGAGAGCGGCTATTCCGATCAAGCCCATCTCGCCCGCGAATTTGCCGTTCTGGCCGGCGAATCTCCGACCGCCTGGGCACGGCGTCAGGCGCTGACCAACGGCCGGCTCACGCGACCGGACGACGCGCTGGCGGGTTGGTAACAAATCTTCAAGCGGATGACCCCCGGCCCATGCAAGGTGGGTCCGACAAATCATCCGGACGAAGGAGTTTGCCCATGAACAAGACTGGCGCAATCGAAGCCCCGCGCATTTATCCGACCCTGCGCTGCAAGGACGCCGAAGCCATGATCCGCTGGCTCGTCGACGTGCTCGGCTTCACCGAATACGTCGTCTATCGGGAGGACGGCATGATCCAGCATGCCGAACTCGCTTACGGATCCTCGCTCCTGATGCTCGGCCAGAGCCGCGACGACGAGTACGGCAAGATGGTCGGCGACCTCGGCGGCCGCCGCACCGATGCGATCTATGTTGCGGTCAACGATCCGGACGCGCTGCACGCCAGGGTGAAGGCCGCGGGCGCGAAAATCGAGATGGAACTGCACGACACGCACTACGGCAGCCGCGACTTCGCCTGCCGCGATCCCGAAGGCAATCTCTGGAGCTTCGGCACCTTTTGGCCGAAAGCCCACGAGAAGCCGATGGCCGCCGAGTAGTCCGGCTCGGCTCAGTTCGTGACGTCGACGGTTGGCGCGGCCTTCGCGCCACCCTTGGCAACGCCGACCAGCGCCGGCCGCAGCACGCGGTCGCCGATCGTGTAGCCGGCCTGGACCACCTGCACGACCGTCCCCGCCGGCACCGACGGGTCGGGAACCTCGTACATTGCCTGCTGGAAGTTCGGGTCGAACTTTTCGCCCGACGGATCGAACTTCTTCACGCCGTTCTTCTCCAGCGTGTTGAGCAGCGAGCGTTCCGTCAGCTCGACGCCTTCGATCAGCGCCTTCAAGCCGGGATCGGCATTGGCCTTGGCTTCCGCCGGAACCGCATCGAGCGCGCGCTGCAGATTGTCGGCGATATCAAGAATGTCGCGCGCAAAGCCGGTGATGCCATAGGCGCGCGCATCGGTGACTTCCTTGCTGGTGCGCTTGCGCAGGTTTTCCATCTCCGCCAGCGTGCGCAGCATCTTGTCGCGGGCGTCCGCGGCTTCCTTCTGCAGCGCCTCGACCGATCCTTCCTCGGGATCGTCCGGCATCACATAGGGCTTCGAGACCACGGGTTCGCCGGATGGCGCCAGGTTTGCCGGATCATCATTCGGCCGGTTCGGATCGGTCATGGATCGCCTTTTCGAAAAATCGCGTCGGATCAAATTTTCGGGTTTGCTGGCCGCCATATCGTGCTTTGGGCAGGGAAAATCAAGCACAACCATGCCCAAAACGGGGCAGATCAGCCACCCAGCAGCTTGCTGACGATGCGCGCGGCGTAATCGACCGTCGGGATCACCCGGGCATAATTCAGCCGCGTCGGGCCGATGACACCGAGCACGCCGACGATACGGCCCGCGCCATCGCTATAGGGGGCGATGATGGTGGAGGAACCGGACAGCGAAAACAGCTTGTTCTCCGATCCGATGAAGATACGCACGCCCTCGGCACGTTCCGCGCGGCCCAACAGATCGATCACGCCGCGTTTGGTCTCGAGATCGTCGAACAGCGAGCGGACCCGCTCGAGATCTTCCAGCGCATGCAAATCCTCCAGCAGATTGGCGTGCCCGCGCACGATCAACTGCCGGTCGTCATTGTCGCCGCCGGACCAGCTCGCAATCCCCGCGGCGATGACCTTCTGCGTCAGCTGGTCGAGTTCGGTGCGGTCCTGCGTCAGCGCGGTCTCGAGTTCGAGGCGCGCTTCGGCCAGCGTCCGGCCGCGGATCCGGGCATTGAGGAAATTGGTCGCTTCCGTCAGCGCCGAGGAGGGAACGCCGGGCGGCAAGGTCAGCACGCGGTTTTCGACCTGGCCGTCCTCGCCGACCAGCACCACCAGCGCGCGTTCCGGCTCCAGCCGGACGAATTCGATGTGCTTTAGCCGCGAATTGGATTTTGCAGTCAGCACCACCGCCGCGGCCCGGGTCAGGCCCGACAGCCGCGTCAGCGCTTCGCCAAGTGCCGCCTCGACCGATGGCGCGCGGCCGACGGAAACGAGCTGGCTCTGGATCGACTGCCGCTCGGCTTCGGTGAGATCGCCGACCTGCATCAGGGCATCGACGAAAAACCGCAGGCCCAACTCGGTCGGCAGCCGGCCGGCCGAGGTATGCGGCGCGTAGATCAGGCCGAGCTGCTCGAGGTCCGACATCACGTTGCGGACCGAGGCCGGCGACAGCGGCATCGCGATCAGGCGCGAGATATTGCGCGAGCCGACGGGTTCGCCGGTCGCGAGATAGCTCTCGACGATTTGACGAAAAATGTCGCGCGACCGCTCATTGAGCTGCGCCAGGCCCGCATGCGGCGCGATCAGGCCAATCGGATCGTGGTGGGCCACTACCTGCTCCCTTTGACACCCCTAATCTGTCGATCCGGGGCCCCCCTGACAAGCGCGCATTGGGCGTTAATCGGCCTTGCCGCGCCCCGTTCCCCCTCCTACAAGCACCGCAGATTTACCCGCCTTTTGGAGGATTCCCCATGCGGCCGAGCCGCCGTGCACCGGATGAACTGCGCCCCGTCTCGCTGGAACGCGGCGTGGTCAAATATGCCGAGGGTTCCTGCATGGTGAAATTCGGCGACACCCATGTGCTGGTCACCGCTACGCTGGAAGAGCGGCTGCCGCCCTGGCTGAAGGGTCAGGGCCGCGGCTGGGTCACCGCCGAATACGGCATGCTGCCACGGGCGACCCTGGAGCGGACCCGCCGCGAGGCCGCAGCCGGCAAGCAGGGCGGCCGTACCGTCGAAATCCAGCGCCTGATCGGCCGCTCCCTGCGGGCAGCCGTCGATCTCGAAGCGCTCGGCGAACGCCAGATCACGGTGGATTGCGACGTGATCCAGGCCGACGGCGGCACCCGCACCGCCTCGATCACCGGCGCCTGGGTCGCGCTCGCCGATTGCATCGCCTGGATGAAGACCCGCAACATGCTCAAGGCGAACGTGCTGCGCGACAATGTCGCCGCGATCTCCTGCGGCATCTACAACGGAACCCCGGTGCTCGATCTCGACTACGCCGAGGATTCCGAGGCCGACACCGACGCCAATTTCGTCATGACCGGCGACGGCCGCATCATCGAGGTGCAGGGCACCGCGGAAAAAACCCCGTTCTCGCAGGACGAGTTCCTGGCGCTGATGGCGCTGGCGCGCAAAGGTGTCGCGCGTCTGGTCGACTTGCAGAAGATGGCGGTAGCGTAGTCTGATCGCCCCATGCACCGCCGAATCACAGGCCAGCTCGTGATCGCGACCCACAATCCCGGCAAGCTCGCCGAGATGCGCGAATTGCTGGAACCGCACGGCGTGAAAGCGATCTCGGCCGGCGAACTCGGCCTGGGCGAACCCGAAGAGACCGGAAAAACCTTTCGCGCCAATGCGGCGATCAAGGCGATCGCAGCGGCAAAGGCGGCAAACCTTCCGGCCTTTGCCGATGATTCCGGCCTCGTCGTCGATGCGCTTGACGGTGCGCCCGGCATTTTTTCGGCGCGCTGGGCCGGCCCGAACAAGGATTTTCTGGCCGCGATGACCCGGATCGAGCGCCTGCTGCAGGAGCGCGGCGCCGCGACGCCCGAAAAGCGAAAAGCGCATTTCGTCTCGGCGCTGTGCGTGGCCTGGCCCGACGATCATCTGGAAGAAGTCGAGGCGCGCGCCGATGGAACCCTGGTCTGGCCGCCGCGCGGCACCGCGGGCTTCGGATACGATCCGGCCTTCCAGCCCGACGGACACGCGCGTACTTTTGGCGAGATGACCAGCCTCGAAAAGCACGGCCTGCCGCCGCTCGGCCTCGGGCTGTCGCATCGCGCCCGCGCCTTCGTGAAGCTGGCGGAGATCTGTCTCGATGGCCGCTGACAAGCCAGCCTTCGGCGTCTACGTGCACTGGCCGTTCTGCCTGTCGAAATGTCCGTATTGCGATTTCAACAGCCATGTCCGTCACGCGCCCGTTGACGAGGATCGATTTGTCCGCGCCTTTGCGCGCGAGATCGAAACGACCGCCGCCCGCGCGCCGGGACGTGAAGTCTCCTCGATCTTTCTCGGCGGCGGCACGCCGTCGCTGATGCAGCCCAAAACCGTCGGCGCGGTTCTGGATGCGATCGGAAAGCACTGGCGCGTGGCCGGCGATGTCGAAGTCACGCTGGAAGCCAATCCGACCAGCGTCGAGGCGACGCGCTTTCGCGGCTATCGCACCGCCGGCGTCAACCGGGTGTCGCTCGGCGTGCAGGCGCTCGACGATAGCTCGCTCAAAGCGTTGGGACGGCTTCATACGGCGCGCGAGGCGCTGGACGCCGTCGCCATCGCGCGGGCCGCGTTCGATCGCTATTCATTCGACCTGATCTATGCCCGTCCGGATCAGACGCCTGATATGTGGGCCGATGAACTGAAGCTCGCGATCTCGGAAGCGGCCGAGCATCTGTCGCTCTATCAGCTCACCATCGAGGAAGGCACGCCGTTCTTCGGCTTGCACGCCGCCGGCAAATTGCAAACGCCGGATGAGGCGACCGCCCGCGCGCTCTACGACGTGACGCAGGATGTCTGCGCCGGGCATGGCCTGCCCGCCTACGAGATTTCCAATCACGCGCGAGCAGGTGCGGAGTGCCAGCACAATCTCGTCTACTGGCGCGGCGAGGAATATGCCGGCATCGGCCCGGGCGCCCATGGCCGCCTCGACATCAACGGTTCGCGTCACGCCATTGCGACCGAAAAGCGTCCCGAAGCCTGGCTGATGCGGGTCGAGGCCAATGGTCATGGCGTCGTCACCGACGATCATCTCAACAGCGAAGAGCGCGCCGACGAGTTCCTGCTGATGGGACTGCGGCTGACCGAAGGCATCGACCCCCGCCGCTACGCTGCGCTGTCCGGCCGCACACTCGATCCGGGCCGGATCGCGATCCTGCGCGAAGAAGGCGCGATCATCGTCGATGCCGACGGACGGCTGCGCGTAACGCAGGCGGGATTTCCGGTGCTCGATGCGGTGGTAGCGGATCTGGCGGCGTAGCTCTCCCCAGAGCATGACGGATGCACCGCGGCCGAATAAAAAGCCGCGAAAACAACCCCATGCAAAGTAGGATGGGAAGCCCCGGCAACACGTTCGCAAGGGCCACAACCGCCTATGCGCCAAAGCTCTTCGGTGATCCCGCAACCGGCACGCCGCCGTTTGTCGTCACCTTCATCACCGCGAGACCCCGTTCATTGGTGCCGTCGGAGCGGAAGCGGAACAAGCCGTCGATGCCGGCAAAGCCGGACGGGTTGGTGAGCGTCTCCGGCGCGAAACGCTGGGGTCCTTGCGTTCGCGCCAGCGCGGCCACCAGCGCGACCGCGTCATAGGTCAGCGTCGCGGTGCGGACCGGGTCACCACCAAATCGCGTGCGGTAACGGCTTGAAAAACTGCGGAAGCCGGACGGATCCGGTGCGGCGTAGAGGCCGCCCTGCAGCGTCGGGCTCGCGAACACCCGCGGATTGTCCCAAAGCCCGGTGCCGAGCAACTGGATGTTGCGCAAATTTGCGCCCGCCGCGGTCAGCGCATCGGCGGTCGCCACGACGGATTCGCCGTCATCGGCAAGCAGCAGCGCGTCGGCAGTACCGAGCGATTGCGCGACCGTCCGCGCCGGGGTCGAGCGGTCGGCGCCGTATTTCTCGAACGCCACGACGCGACCGCCCCTGCGGCCGACCGCCTGCTTGAACGCGGCCTCGACCACATTGCCGTAGGCATTGTCGGGCACCAGCGCCGCAAAGGACCGCTTGCCGGTTGCAGCGGCGTAATCGACGATCCGGTTGACGTCGGACTCCGGCAGGAAGCTGAGGAGAAATACGCCGCGGGCGGCAACGCTGGAGTTGGTCGAAAACGCAATCACCGAAACCCCGCGGGGGCGCGTCAACTGTGCGGTCGGGGGAACCGAAACGGCAAACAGCGGTCCCAGAATGATCTCGGCGCCCTCGCTCAGCGCCTGCTGCGTGCTCTGGCCGGCGCCCTGCGGCGTGGCGCCGTCGTCCTTGATCAGGAGCTGGATGTTCGGATTCTGGAATTCCGCGAGCGCCATTTCGGCGGCATTCTTCATCGACTGCGCGGCGACGCCGGCATTGCCCGCGCCCGACAGCGGCAGGATCAGGCCAACCTTGATTTGTCCGGTGCCGACCGCGACCGCTTCTTGCGGCGGCCCCGATGGCCCCTCGGACTGCGCGAACGGATTGGGGAACTGGCTAAAACTCTGCTGCACGCTGGCGCAGGCCCCAAGCAGGGGTGCACCGAGAATGAGGCCAATCGCCGTCCGCCGGGTCGCAGCCGGCGGCTGGGCTTTGGGATTGAGCGGGCCCGTCATTCCATCTCTTCTCTCGACCGACCGAAATCGGCCAGGACTCCTTGCTCCAGGCGATCGGGGAGGCGCGGATTTCAGGCATATTGTCGGCGAATGGTTAACCAAGCCAAAAGGATTATGGCCCCTTGGCGGCACTGCCAATGATGGGACCGTCCCTTCTTCCTCGCCGTTGCGCTGCACTGCATCACCGATGGCGTAAGCGCACCTTCCCCTCTAGATTGATATTATGCGCCCAAAAGCCAGTTCAATATACGGGTCTGAAGCCGAGACGGGTTCTTCCTCTCGCAGTTTTTCTGTTTCCGGCCACGTGGTGACGGCGCCAAAGCCGGTTCCCGGGCTGCACCTGGTCGCCACCCCCATCGGCAATCTCGGCGACATCACGCTGCGGGCGCTGGAGACCCTGGCCGGCGTTGACCTCATCGCCTGCGAGGACACGCGGATCACCCGCCGCCTGACCGAACGCTACGCGATCTCGGCGCAGCTCACGCCCTACCACGAGCACAACGCCGCCGCGGCACGGCCGAAAATCCTGCAGCGGCTGGCGCAGGGCGCCGCGATCGCGCTGGTATCCGACGCCGGCACGCCGTTGATTTCGGATCCCGGTTTCAAGCTGGTGCGCGAGGCCTGCGCCGCCGGCTACGCCGTAATCGCGGTGCCGGGGCCATCGTCGGTGCTGACGGCGCTCTCGGTGGCGGCGCTGCCGACCGACCGGTTTTTCTTCGAGGGGTTTTTGCCTGCCAAGGAAAACGCCCGCCGTGCGAGGCTGACTGAACTTTCAAAGATCGACGCGACGCTGGTCATGTTCGAATCTGGAAACCGCGTGCAGGATACGCTCCGCGATCTTGCCGCCATCATGGGCGGGCGCGATGCCGCGATCTGCCGCGAGCTGACAAAGCTGCACGAAGAGATCAAGCGCGCGCCCATATCAGAACTGGCACAGGCCGCCGACACGCTGGAAACCCGCGGCGAATTCGTGCTGGTGATCGCTCCGCCGGCGGCGGGCGCCAGGATGATGGCGGAAGGCGATCTCGACGATCTCCTGCGCATCGTCGCTGCAGCGCGACAGCGTCAAGGATACGGTTGCGCATGCGGTCGAATTGTCCGGCCGGCCGCGCCGCGAGGTCTACGCCCGCGCGCTCGAGCTCGCCAAAGAAATCCGGGGCGGGCATGGCGAAGACTGACGGCGCCTCGCCGGCCAAGCCGGCCGCGAAATTGCCCTCACCCGAACGGGTCGCGGCATTTCGCACCGGGCTTTCCGCGGAGACCCGTGCGGCCGCGTACCTGATGGCCAAGGGTTATCGCATCCTGCAAAAGCGTTTTCGCACCCCCTATGGCGAGATCGACCTGGTGGCGCGCAAGCGCAATCTGCTCGCCTTCGTCGAGGTCAAGGCCCGCGCCAGCCTCGACGAGGCGGCTTATGCCGTAACCCCGCGCCAGCAGCAGCGCATCATCGCCGCCGCGCAAGCCTGGTTGATGGCGCATCCCGAGCATGCGGAATTCGAACTGCGTTTCGACGCCATGCTGATTGCGCCGAGGCGTCTGCCACGCCATCTGTTAGCGGCATTCGACGCCAGCCCATAAAGACCCCTCCCTCCAGAGCCGGACCTTCCCCAATGAAATTGAACGTCGCCGTCCAGATGGACCCCATCGCGCGCATCAACATCCGCGGCGATTCCACCTTCGCACTGCTGCTCGAAGCGCAGAAGCGCGGCCACGGCCTTTCCTATTACACCCCGGACAAGCTGTCGCTGCGCGGCGAGGAGCTGGTGGCGCCGGTGCAACTGCTCACCGTGCGCGACGAGGTCGGCGATCATTTCACGCTGGGCGAGCCGAAGCGCGCGCCCCTCAACGGCTTTGACGTGATCCTGCTGCGGCAGGACCCGCCGTTCGACCTCGCCTATATCACCTCGACGCATCTTCTGGAGCGCATTCACCCGAACACGCTGGTGGTCAACAACCCCGCCTCCGTACGCAACGCGCCGGAAAAACTGTTCGTGATGAATTTTCCGCATCTGATGCCGCCGACGCTGATCTCGCGCGACCTCGACGAGATCAATTCGTTCCGCGACCAGCATGGCGCGGTGGTGATGAAGCCGCTGCACGGCCATGGCGGCGCTGCGGTATTTCGCGTCCTGCCGCAGGACATGAATTTCGGTTCGCTGTTCGACATGTTCTCGGTGACGTTCCGCGAGCCCTGGGTGATCCAGCGCTTCCTTCCCGAGGTGAAGCACGGCGACAAGCGCATCATCCTGGTCGACGGCGAATTCGCCGGCGCCGTCAATCGTGTGCCGGCGGCGGACGATCTGCGCTCCAACATGGTCCGCGGCGGCGCCGCGCAAGCGACGGACCTTTCGCCGCGCGAGCGCGAGATTTGCGCCACCCTCGGACCTGCGCTGCGCGAGCGCGGGCTGTTGTTCGTCGGCATCGACGTGATCGACGGCAATCTCACCGAGATCAACGTGACCTCGCCGACCGGCATCCGCGCGATCGCGCGGCTTGGCGGCCCGGATGTGGCGGCAAAAATCTGGGATGCCATCGAGGCGAAGCGCGCGAAGCCGTGATCCGGCACAGCGTGCTATAGCCAGGTCGCGCAGTCTTTTTGCGAATCATTCGCACGGACTCGCGCAACTCTGCATTGCGCCAATTCACGATCCCCTCACGATTCCCTTGGACCTCTTGCCAGCTTGTCGAGGCGGGCGCAGCATGGTCATGGCCGGAAGAGTCGAGCGGCAGGCGCTTCCGCCTAGAACAATTTTAAAAATAGTGGAGGAAGACGAATGACGACCAATCTTTCGCGACGGTCCCTGCTTGCGTTTGGCGCTGGTCTTGGCGCCAGCACCATGCTCGGCGGCAGCGCGCTGGCGAGCGCGCCCAAACTCGGCACGCAAACTCCCTACTGGCACCGCTTCGTCGTTGGCGATGCCGAGGTCACCGTCGTCTCCGACGGCCCGCTTCCGCTAGGCGACCCTTCCGGCACGTTCACGGGCGTGCCGAAAGAGGAAGTGAAGAAGATGCTCGTGGACAACTTCATAAATCCCGACAATGTCGTGCTCGAGCAGAACTCGCCGGTCGTCAACATCGGCAACAAGCTGGTGCTGTTCGACACTGGCATGGGCACCTCTAAAGCATTCGGGCCCACCACGGGCCAGCAGCAGAAGAACCTCGCAGCCGCCGGCATCAAGGCGACCGACATCGACGCGGTGGTCTGCACGCATGCCCATATCGACCACATCGGCGGTCTCGTCGGCGCTGACGACAAGCCGCTCTTCCCCAACGCGCAGGTCTATATCGCCCAGAGCGACTACGATTACTGGACCGACGAGGGCAAGCTTGGCAGTCCGCTGAAGGATTTCGTGATCCATGCGCGGAAGAATCTGCTGCCGGTGAAAGACAAGCTGGTGTTCATCAAGGACGGCCAGGAAATACTGCCGGGCATCCAGGCCATCGCAGCGCCCGGTCATACGGTCGGCCACACCATTTTCATGGTGACGTCGGCGGGCAAATCCTTTGCCTTCCTCGGCGACCTCACGCACCATTCGGTGCTGCTGATGGAGAAGCCGCGGATGGAGTTTTCCTACGACACCGATCCAAAACAGTCGGCCGCGTCGCGGGTGAAGCTGCTGGACATGCTGGCCGCCAACAAGATCCCGGTCATGGCCTACCACTTTGCCTGGCCCGGCTATGGTCACGTCGCCAAAGCGGGCGACGGTTTCCGCTATTATCCGGAGCCGATGAACATGCAGCTCTGACGATTGCAGACTGGGGGCGGCCGCGCGGCCGTCCCCAGCCTCCCCTTGTTCTCCTAATGTTCTTGCCGACATCGACCCTTTCCGCTACCTTCCGCCGCGGAAGAGGGGCGGCATGGTCCAGCGGGTTTCCACCGTAGCTTTTGAGGGGATCGAGGCCCGCGCGGTCGACGTGCAGGTGCAGGTCGCCCCGGGCTTGCCGGCGTTTGCAATGGTGAAGACTATTAACGCCCCCAGCAACAATGCTAGAGCCATCTTAATCGGTAGTAAAAGTCAGGAATATCTCAAGTTCGTCGAATTCCGGAAACCACCCCTTGAGGCTCACCACGATTTTTCTGACGGGCTCTGGTTGGCGGTGTCGAATTTCTTGATGAACGGAGCGTTGGCCTTGGCAGCGTTGGTGACATCACTGACCTTGACGGGCTCGCCAGCCGCCAGAAAGCCGGCCTAGCCCAGCGCCGCAGCGAACTCCTTCGCTGTCAGGTCCCGATAGGCAGAGAAATCCCGCCAACCCGTGCTTGAATGCACGGCATACATCGCGTTTCAACCGCCTGATGTCTCCGTTCTTGTTCCTCATGTATCGCTCCATGCCAGGCGTGAGCGACGAGGCCGTGTCAAAGAAGTCAGCAAACTCGGCAAAATCGTTTGTTGTCTTCAGGCAGATCTTCGTCTTGTTGTAGAAATCATTCCACACAGACCTCACCTGCTTGAATTCTGAGATGGACTTCCATGGCTCCGTGCTGAATACGGAGGTGCGCTTCGGTCCGCCCGGCAGTGGCTTAATTCCTTCGACATCGGTCATTATTACTATACGGCTTTCGCTTGAAGTCGTACTCCATGCTGGATGTTTTCTTGACTTCTTCCCCACGAGGTCGGCATTTCCAGAGGAGCATTTCGCGGACGCTCGTAAAATAGTCCAACTCGATCTTGTCTTCTGCATTTCGTCGGAAGAACAGCTCGGTTATGTAATCATTCTGCTCGTGAACCTCCGTGCAATGAACGGGAGCTTTGATGCCCGCCTTTGCCAGCACGTAGCGTTCGCTCTTGGCCGTCTATCGCCTGGCTTGATTGTCGCTTGGCCGCGCGTTCGCCAGCCGAGCACCCGACCGAACGCGGTGTTTTTTCTGAGAGTACTTCGGGATCACCTTTGAGCGCGTCGCGCGCTGTACGAGAATTCGCTTCGATTAACGGACCGCTCTTGGCGACCTCCATCTCCCCTGCTCGCTCGCAGTTTGTGAGGAAGCCGTCCGTTGTCACGCTGAACACCATCTTATCAGCGGGAATGCAGATTCATAATTTCGCCACGACGGCACGGACAAATGACGTGATGTACGAAGCATAAAATGGGTTGCTGATTGCGCTCTCACCAATCCGCTCGCCACGTCGCTTCCGGAGGCTGAACACACGTTTCTCGCGAAGCCCCTGTGCGGTCTTGCCGTAACAGGAGTTCGTCAGTTCCTTCCAGAACTCATTTTCGATCTTGGTCGGTGACTTCATCGCGCTTCCGGATCGTATCCTTGATGAAGTTGAAGAACACCTTGTCGTTCCTATCTTGCGGAACCGCGACGCCGTGCTTGAGCGTCAGCTGGCAGCTCAACTGTTGGGCTAGCTCGATTTCTGGGCGCGCGCAGTAGCTCCGGCCAGTCAGAGGGAAGATGATGCCGTTCTGGCTTCTAACGGGTAGCGTTGGGTATCGAGTGTCGTCCGGAAACTTGAAATCGACACAGACGAACGCGGCATCGTCGTCGCGCACATCAGTCAGAGACGCCAGCGGCCTTATCGCACGCCAATCGAGTCGGCCAATCGTAGCCATTGCGGTCGGATAGGCGCCGGTCAGGTCGTAGTCATACCAATCATCCTCGAAGCTTGGCCCAAACCATAGCTGCTCATTACGGCCGCCGTGGTAGCACTCCGTCACAAAATCAACGAACCAGCTGAGTTCCTCGAGATACGGCCTGTGTTTCCATTTACGGAATCCTTGCGTCTTTTCGTTCCAAACGACCTCGGTGACCTGCTCCTTGCCAACCAGCTCAATCGGATCACGCGGTGGCTCACCCTCATTCCACCCCTTGACCAATAACTTCATGCCGATGCTTGAGAGCGCGCTAGGAACGAAGTCCTCGCCTGTGACATCCTGATACATCTGCGTCAGCTTTAGGAAGTATTTGGCGCTAATCTCGGCATCGATCAGCGCGTATTCACGGAAACCCTCCCAATCGGTATTGCGATAGACCTTCATGTTCTTCTTCCAGTGAAGCTCCTCCTCGTCATCGTCAGACAGCCTGATCTTCTCGCGTTCGATTAGCTTGCCGATTTCAGCCAGGCTCTTGCGGCCAGCCGGAGCCAACAAGATCGTGTCACGCACATAGACGCTGATGTCGACAGCCCTCTCGTCCCCGTCATCAAAGCTGACTTTCAACGAAACCGGTGCGGATGCTGATATTAGCGAGCTGCGAACGTTCTGAAGTCGCCAGAAAATCTGCTTTCGGTCCTCAAACGCTGGAAGATCGGCTCTGTTGTAGTGTGCTACGAGGATGATCGTCTTCGGGACTTGCTGTTTTTTCCGCGCCCCGAGCGACAGCGCATATACGATGAACTCTGTGAATGAGAGCCGCTCGCCATCATTAGGGATCGCAATGCCGCTCCACTCGACACCGTTACTGTTTATTGCATGAAATTGGTACGACAAAACCTCGTATTTGGCCTTACCTGCCTTGATAGCCTCAAGCTCAAACGTTTCCTTGGGCGACTGGTATTCCGTATCGAACCCGAGCACCAAGAATTCTGAACGCTTGACGTCCTTGATCATCGTCCGCGGGAACGAACAGTTGTAGTTGCGGCCCTTCGGCTTATTGCAAATCCATGCTGTATTGCTCGTAGCAAGGAACGCCGATTGATCAACCTTCGGCTTTTCGGGTGCGGGCTCGTCGGGTTCGGTCTCCTCCTGCTCAAGCTCGACGAAGTCTTCATTATCCATTGCCAATCCCCACAATTTGCAGCGAGTGTAGGGATTTCGCCGCCTGCCTGCTTCTGTTAAACGATGCTACCCACAGCGGAGTTGCACATGTCATTTGAGGATCGGTTCAAGAAGGATGTGCTGGCTCGGCTCGATCGGGCTGAGGCCGCTATTCCTGGCTACGAATTCGCCGCCATGCGCGATCTCATTGACAAACAGGGTGCGATCATTACAGCCAAGCGCGTTCTCGACATCAATCATGTGACCACGCTCCAATCTGGCTTGGAGAAACTGGCCGAACACGATCTGCTGGACTGCTCAATTGAACAAGCTGCGATTGATCATGCGTCCAGCGGAGAATTTACGACAGAGGAGCTTGACGTTGCGAAGACACGATTGATGATCATGCGACGAAAGAAAAGGAAATAGATCCGGTCCGTCCAACCTTGCTTTAAATCGCGGCTTGTTTACAGAAGCCCCCGATCTATAGCGCCGGTCCGCTCGGCCCTTGCTATGTTGCTCTGAGGACTCGATGATCAAAGGCGAAGACGTAGTCGTTGCGTGGGTGCCCAATCGCCCAACGTTCAGTGCGCATCCGCAGCGGGGCAACGTTGTCGTTTTTGTTCCGCCGGAGACTGTGGAGACCCAATCATTCACGCACACCGTGGGTGCCGATACAGCCGGTTGGAAGGAGGCTGGCGTCTCAGGTAGACAACAGTGGATGCAGCGAGTCGTGACCCAGATGATTCACGATGATAAGATACGGCCGGAAGTTATTCAGGCAGCCCTTTGTCAGGTCGACGAGTGGCAGCGATTTCCATTCTCCGAAGCGCGTCCACCTGCTAAAGACGATTGATTGCTGAGAGCATAGCTCGCTTGGTGTGTTCCATCCGAAGCGATGCAAACTCCCGTTTTAAAGAGCCATTTGGCCATATGACACGGCCTTTGTCTGGTCGGATTTGACCCCGTAGGAGCGTCCCGTGTGATTAGGACCGTCGCGCTTGGAGTAATTTGCCTGGCCGGGCTGGTCGCAATTGCCGCAGCCGCCAAGAAACCAGCATTGCCACAACACGCCGAGGTCGTATTCCCGAAGGTCGACGGCAACAAAGCTGATCGCCTGCCTCTTATACCTCGTCTGGATACGCCAGCTGACGTGGAGAAGGTCGACGTCGAATCCGTTACACCGGCACCCGTCGAAGCCCTTTCAGAACCTGCAGCACCACAGAAGGCAGCGAGCCAGCCACTCCCCCGTATCGTTGCTCGTCATTGGCACGACCCGCATGACCGAAAGTTTTTTGGATCGACCAAGCAAGGGGCCGGTAAATCAAAGTCGCCAACGAACCCCTCCGCCGACCGGACGACCAAACGATTTGCTGATGCGAAGGAGTGTCGTTCGGAAGGCTTGGATTTGTACTACGAAAACTGAACCTATCGCCACAGTGCGAATAGTGACGACAGGTCATCGGGCCTATGCCTCGACTTCGCTTCAAAAACCCAAAGCGGTTGATATTTCAGCAAGCGTCGCCTTCGGCATCACTGACTTGAACGGCACCAATTCCGAATAGACCACCGCGCTCACCGGGAGTTTTTGGGATCCTGCTCGTCAACGTTTGCATCAGGGTTTGTTAATGCGCACCTGGTTCAAGACAAGCCAGTTACGTTTGAAGTGGAACTTTGCTGGGGCAGCTGCGTTCTTGAACACACTTTGAACGGCGCAATGAGATAGCGGTGTTTAATTGGTTTAAGCCCAATGGGCAGCGAGGGAAGATCCGGCAGGATCGCAAACACCTTGAACACAGGGCCCGCCGTCTGTTGAAGAAATACCTGTCCGAGGATGGACTGTCAAAAGCTGCAATCTGCGAACTGGTCGCTGGAGCGGCTGCAGGGTGCCAACCGGATGTTTCTGACCCAAACTTGGAGGGTGTGCAGCTCGCTCAAGCCTCTGCGGAAACAGCGATCAAGGTCGTTAGAGTGCGTGAGGGCCGAGCGATCGATAGCGATGCGCATTTAGCCGAGTTGATCACCGATGCGTACGCAACGGTAGCCATCGCATATCGCCGTGCCTCCACCGCCTACACCTTAGATAAAGAGATGCAGCAGTTAGGGACTGCCGCCGTGCACCTGCTTACAATAGCGACATCACATATGGCGGCCCAATCGGCGGACACAGCGCACAAGTGAGGGCGGGTTTGTGGCCTAGCCTTTGTATGAGCCAAATTAAAACGGCCCCGATTAGGGGCCGTTTCTTTCTCTAGTCATCCCAATGGCGATGACGCTTCTTGATAATCACGGTCCGCTCTCCGCGATCTTTGTACCAACCACGGTGCAACCCGCGATCATGTCGACCGTAACCGTACTCAGCTCGAGCACCACGAAACTCACGGGTCGTGCGATACTCGCCGCGATCTCGGTAGACGTCCCGATCGCCGCCAACATGGACACTAAATCCCTGCGCGTTTGCAACACTCGGGACACTCAGAGCCATCGTTGCCAACGCGGCACAAGCCAAAACCAACCTCTTCATCATACCTCTCCATCGGTTTGATGTCGTCCTGATAAACGTTTGCGAGGCATTTCCCGTTCCTGGGGAAGTCAGAGAAGTTTTCTGAACGGCTGTTCAAGGTAGGCCCGTCACTAGGGGCAGGACGGAGTCTTCCGGCCCCGAACATTTTACTGGCTTCTGGATTAGGCTAATTTGGAGGGCGGAATGTCGAAATTCATGGCTCTCGTTGTGGAGGATGACGCCTTCCAGCGTGAGGCGATTGCGGATTTGCTGCGCGGTGAAGGGCTAGAGGTCGTGGAATGCAGCACGGCGGAAGCCGCCGAACTGGTTGTTGTCAGTACGGGCACCGAGCTACTTGCTCTGGTGACTGACATCTCTCTTGGTGGGGAAATGTCGGGGGTCCAGCTAGCTGAGTATGCCAAGCGAAAATTTCCTCACCTCAAGGTCATCTTGGTCTCGGGGAAGAACCCGTCCTACCTGCCCCAAGACACTACATTTCTTTTGAAGCCCTATCGCGCGAAGCAACTGCTGGACGCTGTTCTCAACTAGAAGCCTGCGGGGAAATGTGCGCGTAAGCCATCTCGCGGCATTCCTGCGGATAACGTCCGCTTTCGGGGGAAGAACGGACATCAACCTTTTGTGGCTTGAGGTCTGCTTTTGACCCATAGACGTACCTTCAACGAAAAAGACCGCCGAAGGCGGTCTCTCTAATCGCGCCGGTTGTTCGTGTTGAGATCAAGGTAATGGCCGGCAAAGATTGATCGCTACGCCGATACGCCATGAAGCCAACGCCAGCAAAACCGAGGATCAGCCAGCGGCGGTTGGAGGGACTTTTGCATCCTGCTAGGCTAAATCCTAGGATCGTCAGCTAATGGTATCTCAGAACAACGCCGCCCAGCTAATTACAAAAGGAGGATAAGTCATGGCCCTGCTGACCGCACCTGCGATCGTTATAGTTCCTGCAATGTCAGCGAGTGCGCCAGCCAAAGTGGAGTACGCATCTGGCGTCGATTTGACAATTCGCGAACGAATAAATGGTTTACCTTGGAGGCTGCGCTCACTTGAGACGCCGCCGAACGATTTGCGTCATGGAAGTTACGACGTCTTTTTGAAACCTGGCGAGAAATACGAGGCGGAGGCTTATCGGCGCGACACAATTCCCCCAGGTTTCCCTGCCGATGCAACTGGAACGGATTTGCAAGGGAAAGCCGGGATCAGGGCTATTCTGGCCAACGCATCAGCGAACTTTCCTTTTACTGAACCGTTCAGTCCAGAGGTCGGCGGAACTTACTGGTGGGCACGAGTTGCCACGCCGCCACTCAATACGTTTCTCGTTGTACAGATTGGGTCGACCCCGCCGGTACCTGATGGAGACGGTTTTCTTCGAATTCCGAACGCGAAATTTAATTTGCAGTTTGACGAGTCTACTGTTCACGACGTTGAGATAGAGCCGCTCATCCCAGGAAACGACCATCATTTCGTGGTGACTATCTTAGATGTCGGCTCTGTCACTTCCACCGGGAGGTGGGGAACAGATAAGAGGATCTTTTACGACGAAGCTCCGCACCACATTCATTCTTTTCAAGGATTTGGTGATCACTGACAATTCAGATCCTGGCGCAATCGGCGAAGGCATAGCTGGACCAGGACGGTTCGCTTTTCAGGTTCGGGAAATGGGAGACGGCCAATCTCGCGTCGACAGGGATTTTCAGTTCACGATTCAGAGCTTCACGGACAAGGCGCCTCAGAATGTGATAGACCTGTCGCCGTATGGACTAGCCCATGTCGTGTCACCCAAACCTCTCACTCCGCAGACTGAACACCTGGGAATCGCACTCCGTGGCGTCGAGGAAGATACGGGGGTCTTCTTTGATACGGACGATATAGCCGAGACACTGTTCGGCACCGCCAGCAAGCTTGAGCTTCCTACCGGGAGATACAAGGAGAACTTCACGGGCAAAATTCAGAAAATTTACGCTCTCCCTCGTTCAGGAGCGGACGATTTCACCTTTCACGTCCATGTCGAATATGCCGCTTTCTATTCATAAGCGGTAGCAGCGAGGCTAGCCCCATTCGGCAGTCAAGTAACGCAGATCGACAAAGCGAGGTGGTCCCGTCAGTCCGGGCACACGTGGAAACAGCAGCGTGCTGGACGGACTTGTTTTCAGCGCGTTTCTGACGGCCGAACTTGATCGGCTGAATTTCGCCGATCGAATGTTATGGAACGGCTCTAGCCAACTACTCGTCCAGCAACTCAAGGAAGTCGCTTATTCGTTCGAACGGCTTCGCATTGCGATTGCCGATATAGACCACGCGATCGCCTTCGCGCTCCAGCGACTTCGCTCTCGACTTGCGAAGCCGACCGGGGAGGAACGTCGCCGCAACAGCCTCGGGGCCGACGTCGAGCCTCATAATGCCGCGCCGCTTGCAATCGAGCCTGAGCCTTGCGGCCGCGAAAAACTCGCGCGCTTCCGGCGGCAGCCTGCCGAAACGACGTGCGGTTTCGTCCTCCAAATCCTCGAGATCATCCTCGGTGCGGCATCTGGCAATACGGCCATAGATTTCCAGGCGAACAGCGTCCGACTGTACGTAGCCCGTGGGCAGCATATCGGCGATCGGCAGGTTCAGATCAGGCACCCACAGCTCGGCGCCACCGTCGGCGCCCTTCTCCGACGCCCGCTTGAGAAGATGGCTATAGAGCATTGGCCCGAATACCTGCAGATGGCCAGACTGCTGTTCGGAGAACAGGTCTCCGGCGCCCCGGAGATCCAGATCACGCTCGCTGATGGCAAAGCCGGCGCCGGGCTTGCTGAACTCTTCCAGCACGGCCAAACGCTTCTCGGATTGTTCGGAGTTCAACTCGTTCAACAAATACGCGAAAGCACGCGTGCCGCCTCGTCCGACGCGCCCCCTTAGCTGATGAAGCTGCGACAGACCAAACTTCTCCGGCCAGCAGATGACGATGGTGTTCGCCCGGGGAATATCGAGGCCGCTCTCCACGATATTGGTCGCGAGGAGCACGTCCGCTTCACCTTCGACGAAGCTCATCATTCGATCGTCGATATCTTCGGCAGGCAACCGACCATGGAGACATACGATGCGAAGGTCCGGAGCCGTCAACTTCACCCTTGCCAGCATCGGCTCCAAATCCTGGATACGGGGGCAAATCAGGAAGCTCTGCCCGTGGCGTCTCTGCTCACGCAGCAAAGCCGCGGCGATCGCGGCGTCCGATAGCGGAGCAACCCTGGTGACGATAGGCAGCCGATGAACCGGCGGCGTAGCAATAACGCTCAGGTCCCTGAATCCTGCAAGACCCGCCGCCAGCGTGCGCGGTATCGGCGTGGCGCTCATCCAAAGAGTATGAACGCCCTTCGCAAGGCCTGAAAGTTTCGCCTTCTCCGCCGCACCAAAGTGCTGCTCCTCATCGATGATGACGAGGCCGAGGTCGGCAAACCTCACGTCAGTCGAGGCGAGAGCCTGTGTGCCAACAACGACTTTCAGTTTGCCGCGACGGAGTTTTTCTTTCGTATCTCTTATCTCCGCTGCCGACGCAGCCCGCGACAAATTCGCCACTTCGATTCCGAGCGGGCCGAACCGCTTGCGAAACGTCTCGACATGCTGTCTGGCCAGGACGGTGGTCGGAACCGCAACAGCGACCTGTTTTCCTGACAGCGCGACAGCCGCCGCCGCCCGCAAGGCGACCTCGGTCTTGCCGAAGCCGACATCACCGCAGACCACCCGGTCCATCGGGTGACCGGCCGCCAGATCGTCCAGCACGTCCCGGATCGCCTTGGCCTGATCAGCTGTCGTGAACCAGGGAAAGCGCGCGACGAATTTTTCATAGGCCGCCCCCGGAGCGACCAGCTTGGGAGCACGCCGGCGCCGTCGTTGGGCGATATGTTTCGCAAGCTGCTTGGCCGCTGCTTCGATTTCCTGCTCGGCCTCGCCACGTCTGTTCCACCACGTGCTGCCATCGGCCTTGTCTAACGTGAGCTTACCGGGCTCTACAGCGTAGGGCCAGATCAAGGCGAGATCGGCAGGCGGAACAAGCGCAGCATCATCGCCGGCGAATTCGAGCCTGATCATCTCGCGGTTTGTACCGTTCCCCATGTCGAGGGTCTGCAAACGATCAAGCAAAGCCAAGCCACGCTGGAGATGAACGACGGCCGCGCCGCGCTCGGGAATATCCGGGTGATTGAAGGCGACTGTCCAGGCTTTGGCCATCGGTTGCGGATGATGGGCACGGCTACCGAGCACGTCAGACGCGGTCACAACCAAGGTCTGCTTTTTGCCGGGAGCGAAAAAGCCGGCGTCGAAGTCGGCCAACAGCGCGCCCTCGCGTCTTCTGGCCTCCGCCGCCTCGTCCCAATTGGCGAAACGCTCCGCCCTGACCCCACTCATGCGCTCCATCGCGCGCAGATCGTCTTCGACCGCGGCGACGAAGAGCAAACGAGATCCGGCGCGTTCCGCACGGGCCACGAACGCGCGAAGCGCTTTCCTCGACGCCGCAACCTTCGAGAAGTCGGGCGTGGCCACAAACGCCGCCTTGGCAGGAAGCACACTCATGCGCTTCTTCAGCTTCTTCCAGTCCCCTCGCCCCAGATACTCGCGTTCCGAATCCCTGCGGCCGGCCGCCTCCTCGATCGTACTCAGCCAGCTGTCAGCGTGGGCCGGAACTTTTGCATCCGCGATCCATCGTGCGCGATCGCAATAGTCCGGGAAGGTAGCCCGCTGCGCCCGGTTGCCGCCCAGCGCGAGGCGTTCCGACATCGGATCGATAATCAATTCCTTGAAATCGGATATGACGTCATGCTCATTCGGGTCGACGGCAACAATTCTGCGGATCGCACCGCCGGAATGCTCGATCCGGTACGGCCCGAGAGCACCGGCCGGGAAGATCTCGAATGTCTCGCCGTGAAAGAGCGCGGTGCCCGGATATTCTGCCTCTTCGTCGAGATCGTAGCCCAATTCCTCCATGCGGCCCTCGAGGTCCTGCTCGGCATACGACGCTTGCACCTTGAGGCTTAGGCTGATGCGCGACCAACTCGCCGGCAAAGGCAGCCGCTCCATGATCGCCTCTGCCGTCGAGACGAGCAAATCGGCTTCTTTCTTCTGGCAAGACGGCGCAAGACCGAACTCCGCCTGCCGGCGATCTCGCGCGACGGTTCCAGCCCATCGAACGGCAACGTATTCAATCTGGGGAATACGAGAACATCGAGCGATGGATCGAGTGCATGGACGATGCCGCCGAGCCGCTCGGCCCTGTTCTCGTCTTCAGCGAGAAACACCAACCCGTCGCGACCGGACTTTTTCCACTGCTCGCGAAGATGGAGCGCCAACATGCCGAGGGGCGAGGACGTCGAGATCGCGGAACCCGCGGATTTTCTGCCTTGTCCTGGTCGCGCTTTTCCTGGTCGCACCGCGGGCGCTGACCTTCTTGCTTTTCTTCACGAGACTTCCATCGTCATTCGAAAACCTAGGTGCTGCGAATCGCCGGCGAAATACAAGTTATCCACTTTTTACGCTTCCTTGGATGCGGCGCTCGACCCGATGCGAGGCGCAGCACAGGTTTGTTGAGCGTAGGTTAAAGTTCCATGATGCGAAAAGAAATCCTATCGGCTTCAGCACTATCGCCAGCGCGCCGCGCGACCTCGCACAGGCAGAATAAGGCATGGACGCCGGTCGGGTTCACTGCGATGAGTTTTTTCGCCCAAGTAACCTCATCCGATCCGAGCGCAAAGCAAATCGTCAAGTAGCTTCTAAGCGTTGCAATGATGCTCCCAAATCAAGGGGATTTAGTCGGATTGCCTGAGCACTGCGTCTCCCCACACAATCCGCGGTCGGTGTTTACTGCGCCATAAATCTATATGCGAGAACCAGAGCTACCATGCTCGCGAAAATCAGCAGTGCGGGAAGGGATTTTCGGATCATCGACCTCGTCGAATGGCGCGCACCCGAAAGATTGGCCTCAGGTTTAGGCCGTCTTTGGAGGCGCACGGCTTTGCCCTCTGACGTTGGTGTGCGGGCCTTTGGTTCCGGGGCCGTGCCCACGCCTCCCATCTCGCTGTAATAAGCGCCATAGACCTCGCCAACGGCCAAGGCCGTGGACTCGGCCTCGCTCATCGTTTCGAGTCGGATTTGATAGTTAGTCAGAAAGCCCTGTGCGTTCGACGGGAGGTCATCGAAACCCCCAAGCTTGGCCATCATGAGCCAAGTGGCAAAATCCGCCTCGGCTTTCGTGCGGGCTTTCTTGGCGATACTGGTGTTGGAGCTAGAGGACATGGTGGTCCGGTTGCTTTGTACGCTAAACTCGCCGTCGTTCGTGGCTATCGTTGGACAGTTCGCACGTCCGGGTTTGGCACTTAGCGGACATGCGTTCCCGCCGCTGGATGTCCGCTCTCAGGGGTAAAACGGACATTGTCTTGAACCGCGCAAATCCTGTTTGTCCGCTTTGCGTCCCGTCATGATGATGCTACGTGCAACAAATCATACCTGCCGGGTCAATGTCGCAGTTGGGTCAAAAGCGTACCTAGTGGAAGGTTCCGGGATTCCGCTTTAGCCCCGAAAGCGGACATCAGCCATCGGAGTTTTTCAGTTGATCGAAAAGCTATGGCCCCAGTCTGAGAGGTCCGGCACCGCGATACCGGATGACGTTGGCGATCTTTCTATGCGACCGCGGAAATCCGCATGCATCGCGCCAACGGGCGCGGCTCACGCCGGTTCGTGCTAACCAGACGTACCCGCGGTTGTGTTGGCAATGCTGCGGGTTCCACTACCACTTCTGTTGTTTGTTCGATCTTGGACGTCACGGGCACTCGCGTCTCAATCGAAGTGAGCAAGGTGCGGCCAGCATCTGTAATTTGCCAGCCATCGATGTCGCGCAACACGAGCGCCTGGCTGAAGATATCGAGGCCGGGGGCATGCACGGCCAAGCGTTTCGTTCGATCGGTCCAGTCGGTGCCGCTAGAAATCAGAATTGCGACAGCGTGCTTGAGATCCGCCAGCGACACGCGCCCGTCGGGATGTCCCGCCAAAACCTTTAGTACTGTGACCTGAAAACTCATCGTAACGCCTCGCAACGCAAACTCTGAGATCAATCCGACAGTTCGAGAAGGGTACCTGAAGCGCCGCAAAGACGTCTGTGCGCGCTCCGGTTCCAGATCGTTTTTTTTAGGATGCGCTAAATGCGCAACAACCGCCGGATCCCCGAATTGACCCGCAGCCTTGTGCAAGGGCAGGTTTGGCGGCGACACAATGGCTGCCGCTGGAAGGCGAGTGTGACGATCTGCGTGCCGTGTTCTCGGTGCAACATCTCTCTTGTTTCTTCGAGGGAACGCAATTTTTTACTCGCACCCCGGCGCGCCCGGTGCAAGCTTGTAAAAGCCCGGGGGTGGGCATTCAGTAAGCAATCAATTTTGAGGAATCCCGGCGCGGCCCGCAGAGCGCGAATGCTCTGCGGGATATTTTCCGTAATCCCCCTCCAGAGATCGGGGTGTCGAGAGGCAAAGGATCAATTGACGATGAGGTCACTGCTCATTCTCGCTGCTATTTGCTTTTCGGCAACCGCGTTCGCTCAAAGTGCGCCGCCCAAACTCGGTGGCAAACCTCTGGTTCAGGTAAAGCCGAAAGAACCGATGGGTTGCAAATTTGTTGGAACGGTCCGGGGCACAAAACTATGGGCTGGTGACTGCGTAGGATCAGAGCTTAGGGGCTCGGCAACTACGACGGAACCGCAAGCCTTACCTGAGCAGCAGACCGGAGCAATCACGCCCGCTCAGAAAGAGTGAAAATTGCGCGCGACCACGTCCCCTGAGGGCAATACAGTTTCATGCTATCGCCTAAACTCTAGCTCAGCCCGTGACACTGTTCTCATCGTGCGATCATTTGCACCCGAGCAGTGAGGCCCCAAAGTTGGGCTGCCATGGCAAAGGATGACGTCCGGATCGAGCGCGATCAATTCGGCCGCATGCCTGCGAATGTCATCGGATTGGTCGCAGCCCAGCGAGTTTCGATCCTCACGTTGCGGCCATGGTCCAGCCCAGTATCGCCAGCGCCTGCAAGAGGCGCCGACGCGGCTCTGAAATTCCGCATCACCTGCAATCGCGGGCAGGAGCAGACCGATGCGGTGCACACGCTCCGTCTCCTGCGCTTTAGCCGAAAGTGGCCACGCCGCCGCTCGCCAACCATCGCCATGAAATCGCGTCGTCGAATGGTCCCTGACCCAATACCAATGGTATGCAATAAAGCATCAAACGTAGCGAACCGCCGTGAGGGAAACGCATTTTGCGGTGCAAAAATCTTCCCCGAGACGCCCAAATGTTCAGGTTCGCTGCACCTTCGCACAGGTTTTTGATTGGGATAGCCAGGCACCTGCAACTAGAGACGCCATCCACTGATTACAAACAGGCAAACAGGCGATCCATATAACCTTTGCCGACGCCATGCCTTCGATCAGCGAGCATATCGACAGCTCTATTGTGGAATGGTGCTGTGCCCAGGGCGTCCCCACTAGATGGCCGCTACGCAGACTTTGAACTGCTCTGAAGATGATGAAGCGCGCGTCTTCCAGCGTAGGTCAACTCTCCTAAGGTTTTTTTGCCGTCCCGTGCTGCGCTGATTAACTGCTCAGCAATGAACTTGCGGCTTTTGTGATCGCCGCCGTTCGGCAAATCCGCGCACACTTCCTCCAGGACGACGTCCATATTCGCTTGAGTGCGTTCGTCAAATTCCATGACGGCTCTCCCTTGTTGTCACACAAATTATGAGAGTTGGCGCCCCCGAGCCTAGCGAAAGTGAAAAATATGGTTTCCCGATTTCTGTCTGTGCGAAAGTGAACATTCGCTGCGACGCAGCAGTAAATCATCATGAAACCCACACTGGCAGCTGCGGCGGTTCGACGATCTTCCGTTCGCTGGACGCTCGGTTGGGGCGGCAGACAAACCGCCGCGACCATTTAGTTAATCATTGGTTGCTAGTTTGTTTGTGAAGGGACCGCACATGCAGACAATAGAAACAACTAATCACGATTGAGGCCCAACGATGCCGGCTCGCCCAATATACGGGACGTCCCGCAACTCTCAGCTTGAACGGGTCTACAGTTCTTGGCGTCGTCTTGGCTGTGAGGCCGGAGCCCGGTCCGCGATGGGTCGTCACCATAGTCCCAAAAGAAGTTAAGACCTTTGCATTGCCACGCCACAGGCCATCGTTTTTTTAGACGCGAGAGGAACCAGCATTCTAGGCTCGCTTTGGCCTTAACTGATGATTAGCAGTCGCAGGTGATGCTTGTTGCATGCAAGATCGCCGAAAATCTCCTCGCGACATCGTTGACGAGACTGCATTCATTGCGGTCTGTGGCGGAAGTACGCGCTGTCGCATTGTCAACGCTTCGGCCGAGGGCGCCGCAATCGAGGTTGAAAATCCGACTTATGTGCCGAGCCTGTTCCAGTTGATGACCGAGAGCGACCGCGTTCTGCGCAGCTGCAGAATAGTATGGATTATGGGCAATCGTATTGGTGTTAATTTGTCGACACGCTGCCAGTTAAACAGCGAGAGCGACAGTTCATGCAGCACCTGCGCGGTGGCCAGTGGATGCGCAAGGGGCAATTTCCGGAAAGTCCGAAAGTATTGGACACCCTTTTGCGGAATGGCCTAATTGAGCGTAATGAGGTTCAAGGCGAAACGCTCTATCGGATCACCTCGGCCGGCTTTGCCGCGAAGACAAGACCGATGAAGCTGAGGCGCGATTGAGCCTGCCGAGGCGTATCTTGGCAGACCGTTCTGCCGCTGCTCGGTGGATTTGGTTTGTTTAAACTCAAGGCTTCTTCAAGCACATACCAACGGTGGGGGATGTCCCGCACTTTGGACCATCCGGCGCACCGCCGCCTGGACAAAACACAGACACCAGCGTTTCGCTCGCGTCGCAATTCACCGGCCCATCGGCTTGGACGGCGCGGACGTTTGTGGTCGCAGGATCGCCCTTGTCCCCTTTAGCGCCCTTCTCGCCCGGAGCCCCTTGAGGACCCTGCGGTCCCTGCGCGCCAGCTTGACCTTGAGCGCCCGGGACGCCTTGGACCCCCTGCGCGCCTTGGGGGCCGGCAGGACCTTGCGGCCCTGGGTCACCTTTGGGTCCAGGGTCTTTGCCACAAGCGGCAAGCGAGACCGACAATCCAACGAGCGCGACGGCAAGATATCTCATGACAAAGCCTCCAGCACCGGGAGCTCAATGCCGCGAACAGAACCTTGGTTCCCTAAAGCGCGAGAAACGCAAAGTGGAGCAAGGAGGCACAACATGCCCGCGAAGGGCGGCGGACGATCCGTTTCCTACTTTCCGAACAACTCTGAGAGCCGCTCCAACGGAGCCCTACACGCGGTCTCAACCGTTTCAGGGTCCGATTGACTACTTCGTTTGACGAACCTGACATTGAGTTTGGCCGCCCTGCTTTGAACGGCCACATATGAGCGGTTCAAAACTATCGCTGTACTTCTGAGGCTCATTCCGGCCCCAGCGAGCGACCTTAGGCTGTCGTCGTCGCTGTATGTCCAGCGTCGCGGAACAAAAGGCATGGGGTGCTCAATTGTGCGTTTCTAAAGTGAGGTCTGCGAGCAAGCAATGTTGGTAATTTAATGAGGCGATCAGAGCAGCGGTTTGTTTCAAAATGACTTCATCTACCCGACAAAATAGTTTCTAGGCAATTCCTCGCCCCGCCTTACCGGCAGCGTCTAGCAGGAACGTTTTTCTTGGGCCACGTTTCCTCCGGTGATCCGGTGCCCAACCTTGCGGTTGAACAAAAGGCGCTTTCGGAAGAAGCGGCTAAAAGTAATTAAGCGCTTGGGGTAACCTTGCCAACGCTCGGCAGCTTCATTGATGGGGCCTCCGTTTCAACGGGCTCCCTGCCAACACGCTCATATTCAGCAATTACCTGCGCTCCGACCAATAGAACCAAGGCACCAATCTCAACGCTCAACAGCACCGCAATCGCAGTTGTGAGCGAGCCGTACACCAATTGGATTTGAGACATGGTCGTGTAGTACCAAGCCAGAATGTGGCGCATCACACTCCCAAAGTATCGTGGCCGTCGCTCCTCCGATCAGCGCGTGACGAAGCGACAGCCGACCTACCGGCATCACGAAATAAATTGCCGTTAGCAGGAACATCTCGCCGGCAACTCCAAGGATATAGAGGAGAAAAATAGAGAGTTGGTCCAGCGAACGGTTGGCCCAATATTGTAATGCTGCGAGTACCAACGGATTGTAGCAACCCTGAAAGCACTGTGACGATTAGGAGACCCACCCCGAGAAAAAGAATGAAGAGGTAGGGCATTATGGCGGAGACCAGAAAGTGCCGACGCTTGATTTTAACGCGGTGATAGAAAATTACCGACATGGCGTTTTCAAGAATTGTAAAGGCCAGAGCGCTAAAGAAAAGCATAGTGACCACCAAGAGGCCGCCCAATACCTGTTTGTGGGCGAGAAATTTCCGAACTTCCTCAACTAACGCGGTTGACTGTCCTGGGACAACAAACTCCAGATATTCACTCAACGTCAGGAGTAGCCGTTCTTCTGGAACGATGCGCGAAAGCGCCAGAAGAATGAGGATGAGCAGCGGCACTAAAGACAACAGCGTGTAGTAGGCAACCGCTCCGGCAAGCAGCACGCCTTGGTTGGCACGAAATTGCTTAAACACCGCGAGAACAAACGCACCAGGGCGTTTGAATATCTTCATCGCGGTGCGGCCCGGGTTATACATAGTAGAGACCTTTGGCCTGTCGTCAGTTCGGCCAGCGCCTCGGGTGGTTCTCGCAAACCCCGCTGACGCCGAAGCAGATCGGGCAGTTTCTGTCTACAGCGTATCGGGCGTCCGGTCGGGTTTGATTTTTCCTCGTTCACTCCTGCTCCGCGAGGTGCCAGCATTCGTTCTCTTTGTTTTCGGGGTGACCCATGCGCTGCCATATCTGATAGGCGCGCGCCTCGATCTCTTTAGCGGTGGGCTCAGGCATGATTCACTCCCTGTGAGGAGCATGGCCCGCCCTGGCGACAGGAGGACAGCGAGGCCGTGCAAAAGGCCGGCCAAGCGCTAGACGGCCCAAGGATCGATCTTGCCAGCGGCGGTAGGTTCCACCAAACGCAAGTAACCCGCCCTACCGCTGGGTGATGCGACGGGTCTACCGTTGCAACGCGCCGTTTGTGCGCCGCGTTACAGAAGGTAGCTTCGGCCGGAAGTGGGTTGAGACACCCTTTCAATGCCAGACATGCCGAGGGTACGCGCTGCTGCGGTGGACAAATCTATGCAGCGTCCCTTGATAAAGGGTCCGCGATCAATGATACGAACGGTGCGCACCAATTTTTCGGCTTGTAGGCATACTGGCATACCGGAGATTGAAGTAAGGACGCTCACTTAGCTTCCTCTCCGTATTTTTTCTGCAAGCCCCAGGAATGCGATAATTGCCACGTTCACATGGAGCGGTTAGGCAAATTACCGGCGATGCTGACAAAGCGCGCCGTGGAAGTCTTCCGTTGCATCAGTTGCCAAAGCCATCAAATCGGAAGAGTGTTAGCTTAACGGTTCACCTGGACAAAACCGTTATGTCAGCTGCAGGGCGGAACGATTTCCGTGCGTCATCTATTCTATTTGGCGAGGATATTGGAGAAGCTCCTCATCCTCAGTGAATTTTTCGCGTCAAAAGGCCCCCTCTAGTTCTCCGGTTCCCTAAAAGAAACCTGAGGGGCCGTTTATTAAACCGGGAACGAAAGTCTTCGCCGCGGAATTGGTGTTTCGAGGCCGTCGCCCGCCGTTTCGAAACGGCGCATGTCGCGGATAGCCAAAGGTCTTCGGACGCGCGATTACTCGAGAGATTGGCGAAAGACTACGTCTGTCACTCAAAGAAGATCGCGAGATACCCGCGAGCTTCAGAGTTCAAATCGAACGACTTCGGCAGTTAGAGGATGAGGTTTAAGTTAGCCTATGCGGGAGGGGCACTCTCGGCGCTAAATCGGCTTGGCTCTAGAATGCCTGAGCCATCCGGTTGCCAAAACTTTCCCTGAGAGAACAGCTAGCCTGAATAATGCTGCCATTTACGATCATTCGTGAGAGGTGGGATGCGAGGGCCGCTCAATCGACTTTCTTAGCGTGTCGATTTCAATGAAATTATTGGCTTGCCTTCGCAGGTTCGTCGCTCACCATGGGTGGCGCCGTCCGAAGGCTCGGCGTCACCCTTACACCTGATCGTTGGAGACTTTCAGCAACTCGCCGAAAATCACCGTCACCAGAAAGCAAGAAAATATGGTTGACGTGACGGGCGATTTCCAAGGCATCAACTGTCAGGTCAATGCCGATGCTGCGTTTTGTCTTCCTCGCCCAACCTCTTTCTCATCCTCTATGCCTCCCGATCTGGGTGTTTGATTGCGGCATCCGATTAGATCCGCCTCTGAGGTCCTATGCAACTGGGCGTAAAAAAGTGGCAGCGTGGTATTAAAGCTCCTCCACCGGAAGCGCCTCTCGCGTTCTTAGAATGATCGGTTGCTTGCGAGTGCGTTCCACCGATTGGCCCGGAGACATCGCAACCGCATCCTCGCCGCTTTCAAACGGGTGAAGTAACCGTTAGAGTCGCTAGACTAGCTCGTTGGTCGCTTTTGCGCCGTGTAGATAGGATTCCATTTTAGGGGTGACACCGGTGAAGCAAGCGGTGGGCAAACGGCGGATATTCATCTCCTACTCCCGTGCGGACCTGCAGTTTGTGCGCCAGTTCCGCGATGACTTACTCGGTGCCGGCCTTACGGTATGGCACGACCTCAAGGATCTCGGCGCTGGTCTCTGGTGGAGTCAGATTGAAGACGCCATCGTTGGTCGGGAAGCCATTGAGCATATGGTACTCGTCGTCTCGCCATCGGCCATCGCCTCCCGTATCGTCGAGCGTGAGTGGCGTGTTGCGCGCCGTGAGGGCAAATCAGTCTCGCCCGTCATTCCGCCAGCCCATAAGGGCAAGATCGACTTTGCGAGCCTCCCGAAATGGATGCGTGCCGAACACTTCTACGATCTGACATTGTCAGAGCAATACGAAAAGCTTGTTGACGTTCTGTCGGGGCCTGGGCAGCAGCCGAAGCGACCAATGATGGCGCCCGCTCTGCCAGACGGCTTTGTGCACCGCTCGGCCGAGTTTGAACGGCTAAAGGGCTTCCTAGTTGACGCTCACGACGAGGCGGTTGCCGTCACGGCCGCGTTGCAAGGCGCGGGTGGCTTTGGCAAGACGGTGCTCGCCTCTAAGATCGCTCGCGACGAGGAGATACAGGATGCGTTCTACGATGGTGTGCTTTGGGTCACGTTAGGCGAGCGGCCAAACCTCGTCCAGATCATCTCCGAAGTGATTTTTCAGCTGACTGAGGAGCGCCTGACGTTCATCGAGCTAAACGCATCGGTGAACCAACTCAAGGAGATACTGGAGCATCGCCGCTGCCTTTTAATTATTGATGATGTTTGGCAGGAGGTGCACCTGCGACCGTTACTCGACGGCGCACCCAGCACCACTAGGCTCGTCAACACGCGACGCGACGACATTGTCCCAGCGGGCACGCGCAAGGTCGTGGTTGACGCGATGACCGGAAAAGAGTTGGTCGAACTACTAGCGGGCGGTCTGGGTGACTTAGCGGCACCGCATCGAACAACTCTGAGCAAGCTCGCTGGTGAGCGGCTGGGTGACTGGCCGATCCTCTTGGGCCTTGTAAACCGATTTCTGCGCACGCGAGTCCAGCACGGCGAATGATTGGGCGCCGCAATCGCGCGTGTGCTAGAGCAGCTTGACCGACGTGGCTTGAACGCATTCAATCGGGAGCTCGAAAGCGAGCGTGCTGCCGCCATTGACAGCACTGTTGGCGCGAGCCTCGAGCTGTTGGCTGAGTTCGATAAAGGCGGGCGGCCCCTCGGATTTCACGCCGAGCTGTACCGCGAGCTTGCCGTCTTTCCAGAAGACGTTGAGGTGCCGATAGCCACTATCGCGAGGTTGTGGGCCTTGACTGCCGACGTGGGAAATATGGAGACCGAGGAGTTGCTCGAACGCTTCTCGGGCCTTGCGCTCTTGCAGACGCTCGACCTTAAGAGGCGGACGGTTCGCCTTCACGATGTGATGCGAAAGTACCTTGGCGACATGGTCGGGGCTATGAATATTTTGGTATTACACAAGCATGTCGTCGCGGCCTATCTTGACGTGAGTGGACCCGAAATTCCGGATGGCGAGGAGCGCCGCTACTTTTTTGCGCAGTATCCTTCACATCTCGCCCACGCTGGCGAGCGAGAGGTGCTGGACGGCTTGTTGATCGATCCGCAGTGGATACAGTGGAAACTCGATGAGCTCGGAAGTCCATTGCCGTTGGTGTCAGATTATGATCAGCACGCGCGAAGCCGACTTGCGATTCTGATTGGCCGAACACTGCGGCTGATTTCAAGCATCTGTGCGCGAGATAGGCGGCAACTTCTACCTCAGCTAGTCGGCCGCCTGATGAGCCTTGCAGACCCTGCCACACTCTCGTTTTTGAACGATGCTCGTCGGCTTATCATTCGGCCGGCCATCCTTACTCTGAGCCCGAGCTTGACAGCACCAGGTGCGGAGATCGCGCGCATACCCGAGGCACACCCCCGTCTAATCACAGCGATAGCGGCGCTGCCTGACGGCCGATTAGCGTCCACTTCAGATGATTGTACGATCCGCTTGTGGGATATTGCGGTCGGTGTTGAGACAGCTCGTTTTCAGGGGCACACCTATTCGATCCAAGCGCTCGCAATGTTGCCAGATGGTAGGTTGGCGTCGGCTGGTATGGACCACTCAATCCTGCTTTGGGATCTGATAGGCGGTGCCGACCCGATCCGACTTGAAGGCCACGAGGAGTTGGTAAGCACACTTATTGTGTTGCCTGATGGACGACTAGCATCTGGTTCATGGGACGCCACGGTCCGGCTGTGGGACATTGCTACCGGTGAGGAAACCGTCTGTCTGAGGTCCCGTAGCGAATAGGAGCGTTAGCTGCTTTGCCGGATGGCCGGCTGGCATCGGCCTCGGATGACCGCACAATACTGTTATGGGACCTGCAGCGCAGCGCGTCCGTTTTGAACATCGAGGCACCTTCCGCTAAAGCTCTGCTAGCACTGTCAGGAGGCCGACTGGCTTCCGGGGGGCGTTTCGACGGAGCAATTCGTATTTGGGACTTAGCAAAAGGTATCCAGACCCAGCTTCTCGAAGGTCATACCGACAGTGTCAATCAACTTGCGTTACTACCGAATGGTCGTCTCATATCCGCCTCTCATGACGGAACAATTCGACTTTGGAACATTGAAACGGGCGCTGAGGGTGGTTGCATAAGTGGGGACGGAAGTGTGGTTGATGCGCTTGCTGTATTCCCCGACGGCCGCTTTGCCTCAGCGTCGAGGAAAATCATTCGGCTTTGGGAGTTGGACGACAGCTTACCTTCGTTGCCTTCGCGAAAAAGCACTGAGCGGGTCCGAGATCTAGTTATCTTACCTAGCGGTGAAGTTGCCTCGTGTACCGCCGGCGAAGATTTTGTTAGACTATGGGACGCTACAAGCTTCCTAGAGCTTGGAAAAACGAATAGCCATATCGAATTCAACCGCCACGAAATCAAACTCCTTGATGGTCGATGTGCGCTCGCCTCCGACAACGAGATCGTGCTTCTTGATCAGGGCCTGGAAGTGGGCCGGCTCAAAGGGCATGGGGACCGCCTATCTCTTGGCGAGAATTTGCTCGGTGGTGCATCCGTTACCCAACTGGCCATCTTACCCAATGGCCATCTTGCCTCCTCCTCAAACGACTCCACGGTTCGCGTCTGGGATGTTAGCAGCGGCGTCGAGATTTTGAAACTTGAGGGCCATTCAGGTGCTGTGAAGGCGCTTGCTGTTCTCCAGGATGGCCGACTAGTCAGTGGTTCCAGAGACAACACGATCCGCATCTGGGATTCCAACTGTGGGGCCGAACTAGCTTGTTTAGTTGGGCACATTCAAACGGTCACGGCGCTCAGTGTCCTGTCGACTGATCGGTTAGCGTCTTGCTCTTTGGACAGAACGGTCCGGATATGGGATATTGCGCAAAAGAATAGAAATAGCCTGCCTCGAAGTCGACATTTCGGTTACCGCCCTCATCTCGCTCCCCAATGACCGCCTTGTCGTAGGTGACCAAGTTGGACAATTGCACTGGCTGGAAATGTTGTAATAAAGGCGGATTGCGAAGTGGCACGGCTATCTTCGCACAGTAACCCCTGACGAGAGCAGACGCCGGAATCCCTGATAGTCCGTAACTGAACGTGGTTACCGCTAGAACTGGCGCTCAAATTGATTGCAGTCCAGGATTTCGGGAAACTGCATGCTAGCCGCTGCGGAGCCCGCATAAGCGCATAACGCAATGAATAGCACTCTAGCGATGATGGACATTTACTGCCTCTTGCTTGTTTGGAGACAGCCTAGAACGGATTTGTTTCGGACCGTTTAGCGAAGTTGGTTTTCATGTCGTTGATCGATTTGGTAAACGGTCTACTTGTGTAGAATGCATGGCGACGTTCCCGATCAGGCTTGCGTATCAAATTGGCAAGTTGTCCGTCATGCCGGGTGGTAGTTCGCCCGGCTCGCTCGTTTCCGAAGCAATTCCTTTTCCGCCTGATACCAGAATGCGTCGGACTGACCTTCAGGTTCACCGGCATCCTTCCATAGTTGGTATGCCCTGGCGCGAATCTTCTTCCTTGGACGGGCTGGCCATCGATCCCTCCTAAAGCTGTGCCAGTCGTGATTGTCTTCAAAGGAAAAGGGGCCCTGCTTGCGCAAAGCCCCTGTCGCTGATCACCAACGTTTGACGACCATACCAGTCGTTTATCTCTTTCTGCGCCTGGTCTTTTGCATAACCATAACGCTCTTGCAGACGACCTTCGAGCTGGTCTTGTTTCCCTGCAATGACGTCTAGATCATCGTCGGTCAACTTGCCCCACTGCTCTTTGACCTTACCTTTCATTTCCTTCCAGTTGCCTTCCACACGATTCCAGTCCATCGCTAGCCTCCTCTAATTGACAGTCCAGGCAACTGCATCAGATTTCATTCGTTCCATTGGCGGCTGCGACATGTTTGGATTTACGGCACTAATATTGTACAGAAAGCTTGTTGTGCTTATTTCGGGTTTGCTCAGCGACTTCATTCGGTTCCTCCTTTGGTCACAGTTAGCTATTAAAGCGCCTCCACACCGAGACGCTTTCTGTGCATTAACGAACGATCGGTTGCCTGAGAGGAGACTTCACTCAGCAATCAGTTTGCAATTGGCCCAATCTATTGAATTGAGCAGCGAACGCTTCTGCCGCTGCTTTAGAATGTATTCAGTCCAGCCAGCATCGGGCTGGTCTTGGATATCGACTTGGCGATAGCCAAATTCTGTCTTCCACCATTGCTCTCGCACTGCCGCTTCGAACCTTTCGAGACGAGCAATGGTGTGGCCGGTCAATAATGCAATGGTAGTGCAGGCGATGATCGGCACTGCGTTCGAGTACCACTACCATCTTCAGCCGCTCACCGTATCGCTTGGCTCGGCTTCCGAGGATGGCATGATTGAGCCGATTCCGAAAATGGCGGAAGTTGTCTGATGCGTTGATCGTCGTCGGCCACCATTCGCTCCGCACTCTTCTTCATCGTCAATGTTACTGCCGCAGGTTCTCAAACTTGATTGACTGAGTTTATGAAAACGCATTGCAGTTCGTCGTGGCAGCGAATCGTCGATACCGCTCTCACTGATATCTGATCGGTGGCCAGCCGTCCTGACGTCGCAATCTGCACAGATTACGCAGCAAGAAATGACGAGACTTGTTGCTGAGAATAAGCACTGGTCCAGCTGGACCCGTCAGAACGAACTTCTCCTCGCCGCCTAACGTTTGGCCGCGCGGACTTGATCAAGTAATTGCCATACGACTTTCGGCTATAGAGAGCGTGACGAAGGTCCATTAGCTCTTCGTAGTCCTGCGGCTTATTCTGAAGCAGCCAAACGATAGATCGGTTGGCAAGTCATTGGCGAAGCGACTTGGCTTCTTCGGTTTGGGCGTGGTACTGGCTGCGGTTCTGGCGGGATTTGGTTTCCCCAAAGGTCATGCGTTGATGGCATTTGAATTTCTCCGTTTCGTGGCGAATTGGGATTGTGAGCCGACACCGACGATGCCTTCTCCAACGGAGATATTTAGAAAATCCGAGCTAACCCTTTCGTCGGTACCGACGAAAAATTGTACCCATCGGACCGTTGCCCAAACGCCGAAATCAAGGGACGGCCAGCTCCATCTTCAACCTATGGAGCACTCAAATGGCTAAGACTTCGATTTCTCTCGTCTCTGTTCAAAAGCCGACCGCAAATACGCCGGTTTCAGCGCCGAATGAATTTGGCGCCAGCATCGAGCAGCAGATCATCAAAATCGGTCTCTTTCGGGAGGGAAAGCGGGTTTCGCGAACAGTTTTGGGTTGATGAATCGGGCGGCATCTTCTTTCACTCCCATATGGAAAGGCTGCCACTCGAACTGGAGCCGCGGAAGTCACATTGAAAGCATCGTCGTTCGACGATCTGCTCGAACAGCTCGACCAAATTAAGACCATTGCAATCGCGGGGGGCATGGATGATGCGCTGTCTGGTTGCGCAAACGCTGTACGCACAACTTCAAGGCCGCGAAGGATAAAAAAGCTGGCAAGTAGCAAGTAGCTCATATCAGTATGGCAGGACCGCGCGGAAAGCGCGGCCTGCCAATTTGCTTTGAAGGAAAATCAACTTCGATCGGGTCCACCGTTGATCGACTGCTTGAGATGGTCGGACGGTTTCAATTCTTGAGGAAGGGAGACCCCGACATGGACGAGATACTCGCTGATTACGCTCTTTCACGAATACTGGATGATCCAAAGATCTGCGAATGGGCCACCGCCGAGGTTGGTAAACGGGTAGGCTACACTAACTCTGACGACTGCGAGTTCTGGGTGACGTACACCACTATCATCAATGAACTTCTTGATGTGATCCGAAAGAAGAACGAGCCGCTTCAGTCGGACGATACGTGACCTTTGTGATCACGGCTTTCGTTTGCGAACCCGTCCGTGAAGTTTCTGGAAGAACTCGGCTGGCTCAACATCTAGAATGGTCGAGAGCTTGCCAATTATTTCAAGCCCCACATGGGTCAATGCCCGTTCGACCCGGCTGACGTAGGCCCGGTCGATACCGGCGTCGTTAGCCAGCTGCTCCTGAGAGATACCGCGCGCGTGACGCAGCCTACGAAGATTAGTGGCGAAAAGCTGGCGCAGGTCCATGGACCCAGCCAATCGAGATGTGGTTTATTAGCCCACGGCTTTAAAGCCGAAAAGGGGGCGGCAAGATGCCGATCGGACGATCGAGCTGCGCAGGTTGCGGCGCTACGCTATTCGCCAACGCAAATTTTTGCAGTGCGTGCGGCCTTCAAATGGTCGGGGCGACCGAGGACAGACGGGGTGAACTTAAGCAAACCTTCGTTACGGGTTTCTTACAAGGTTTGGCTGGCAAACCCATCCCCAAAGCAGGGACGCGCGACTTTCATTATCACAACGATGACAGCCGATGCGGGTCTCCGAATAGCTCTTTGCCTGATAAAGCGTCGGCAACTGCTCCGAATTTCATGGAAGCCCGCATCATTCAGCCAGCATGGCGGCGCTGACCGGCGGCGGCATGCGCGCAAAACCCGGCGAGATTTCGCTGGCACATCAGGGCGTGCTGTTCCTCGACGAGTTTCCGGAATTCGATCCGCGCGTCTTGGATTTGCTGCGCCAGCCGCTGGAGAACGGCGAAGTGGCGGTGTCGCGCGCCAACCACCGCGTCACCTATCCGGCGCGCTTCATGCTGGTGGCGGCAATGAACCCGTGCCGCTGCGGCCACGCCTATGAGCCCGGCTATTCCTGCAAGCGCGGCCGGATCGACCGCTGCACGGCCGATTACCAGACCCGCATTTCCGGTCCGCTGATGGATCGCATTGATCTGCGGATCGAGGTGCCGGCCGTCACCGCGGCCGATCTGATCCTGCCGCCGCCGTCGGAAGGATCGGCCGAGGTCGCCGCCCGTGTCGCAGCCGCGCGCGATATCCAGCTCGCGCGCTATGCAGCCGCCGGCATGCCGCAGGTCCGCACCAATGCGGAAGCACCGGCCTCGCTGCTCGAGCAGATCGCGCAGCCGGATTCGCAGGGACAAAAACTGTTGCGCGACGCCGCCGAAACCATGCGTCTCACCGCGCGCGGCTATCACCGCGTACTGCGCGTTGCCCGTACACTGGCCGACCTCGACGGAGCAGACACGATCGGCCGGCTGCATCTGGCCGAGGCGCTTTCGTATCGTGCATTGGCCGACGACCTCCGGCGCGCGGCCTGAACGGGCTCCCCTCGCCGTGACGCGTTTTCTTCGCACGAACCGGTTGCAGCGCCGCTATCCGGCTCCGTCATCAACGCGGCAGTAACTACTCTTCTTTACACTCTGCCAACCATAAGCCCGGCGTTCCACGGGCCTGGTTGTGCGAGTGTCCCCATGTTGCGTTTCAAGTTTCGTTTCAAGATCCTGGCCTCGGTTATTCCCCTGGCGGTGGCCGCCTTTTTCGCCCGCGGCGATCTGTTGCCCGGCGCGCGGCCTTGCATCGCGGTGGCCGATATGTCGGTCCAGCTCACCTCGCTGCCCTGGCAGGCCGAGCGTCACGTCAGCTTCACCAACGATCCGGCGCTGGCGACCGTTCGGGTCCAGATCTCGGACAACGCCGCGGCGGCCGACTTTGCCGTCATCGACGACATTGACAATGCCAAAGCCGGCGGCTGCCAGACCAATCCGGCGACACAACTGGTTTCGATCTCGGCAAGCCCCGCCGCGTCCGAGCCGGTGATCTATCTCTCCGCGGAAGGGCACGCCGATTACCGGATTTTCGTGCATTCAAAAACATTCTCGGCGCGCGATGCCGCCGCCCTGATGGTCGGCGCCCGTGGCGTCCATCGCCGCATCCAGGCAGCGTCGCTGTAACCTTTCATTAACCCTGTTTCTATCGCGCCGCGCGGGCACAAGCGTCCTCAAACACTTTGCAAGGTCGCCGACGCATCGTGGCGACGCGGCACAGGGCAATTCGAGCAATCGGGAAAATCGGCGATGGGACGGGTATTCCGGATCAAGTTGCACATACGCCGTTTTTCGCGCCGGCATCCATGGCTGGTGTTCGTCGTCCGCTCCTTCATGATCTTCTCCGCCGCCTTTGGCGGTGCCTATGGCTTCATCGCCGGAAGCACCTCTCCGGTTTCGGGCTATGACCCCCACGCGTTTGCGATCGGCGCGAGTTTCCTGTTCGCGATCGCGTGCCTTGCGCTGGCGACCCAGAGTTTCCGGCTGCGCCTGCAGCGCAAGAAAATGCGCAAGATCGCCCTGCACAACGAAGCCCTCGCCGACCGTAACTGGGAATTGCAGGAAGCCGAGGCGCGCGCCCGCAGCCTGTTCGAATCGCAGGGCGATCTGATCGTGCTGCGCGACGCGGCAGGCCGCATCACCTTCGCCAACGACGCCTATTGCGAACTGGCCGGCTGGCCGCGCGAGAAGCTGATCGGAAGCGACGCCACGCTGAGCGTGCTCGAACAGGGCGACACCGCGCTTGAGCCGAACGGCACGCGCATGCACGACCAGAAGATCGAAACCGCGTTGGGGCCGCGCTGGATCGCCTGGCGCGAAGGTTTTGTGCGCAACGACGCCGGCAGGCCCGCCGAGATGCAGAGCGTCGGCCGCGACGTCACCGACCGCACCGAGAGCGAACGCGCGCTGACCGACGCCCGCGACCAGGCCAATGCCGCCAATCGCGCCAAGTCGCGATTCCTCGCGATGGCTTCCCATGAAATCCGCACGCCGCTCAATGGCATTATCGGCATGAGCGGGCTGTTGCTCGACACGGCGCTGACCGCCGAACAGACCACCTATGCGAAGGCGGTGAAAACCTCAGGCGACGCCCTGCTCGCGCTGATCGAGGAATTGCTGGACTATTCCAAGATCGAGGCCGGCAAGATCGACCTCGAACACCGCCCGTTCGCGCTGTCGGCCCTGATCGAGGACATCACCGAACTGCTGGCGCCCCGCGCCCAGGCCAAGAAGATCGAGATCGCCGCCTATGTCGACGAGCGGCTGCCGCTGGAGGTGACCGGCGATGCGGCGCGGTTGCGCCAGGTGCTGCTCAATCTCGCCGGCAACGCCATCAAGTTCACCTCGGCCGGCGGCGTCGCGCTGATCGTCGAGCCCGGCATCTGGCCCAATGAAATTTCCTTCCTGGTGCGCGACACCGGCATCGGCATCGCGCCCGAAGCGCGCGAGCGCATTTTTCACGAGTTCGAACAGGCCAATGACGGCATCGCGCGAAGCTATGGCGGCACCGGCCTTGGGCTCAGCATCTCCGAGCGCATCGTCAAGCGCATGGGCGGCCGCATCACGCTGGAGAGCACGCCAGGCACAGGCTCCACCTTCGAGGTGTCGGTGCCGCTCGCCGCCTCCGATAGCAACGGACACAAGACATTCGCGGCGCCGGATCTTGCCGGGCAGCCGGTCATGCTGGTTTCGCCGCAAAGCATCGAGGCCTCGCTGATCGCGCGCCGGCTGCAGCGCTGGGGCGCCCAGACCTGCCTGGTCTCGGACATCGAGGTTGCACTTGCCCTGCTGCCGGAACGGGTCTGGCAGTCGATCCTGATCGACCATACGCTCGGCACGGCGGAGATCGAAAAATTTTGCGAGGCCGCGCGCGCGCATGCGGCGCAGCGGATCGTGATGTTCACGCCATCCTCGCGGCAGGAGTTTCAGCCGCAGCTCACCTCCGCCTTCACCGGCTATCTGGTCAAACCGCTGCGCGCGGCCTCGCTGGCGGCGCGGTTGACGGCGGCGCCGGAAGTGGTTGCGCCCGACATCGCCGGCGAACTCCCGATCGAGTCCGAACAGGCCGGGCCCAAGCCAGCACCCGCAAGCGGCCTGTCGATCCTGGTCGCCGAAGACAATGAGATCAACGCGCTGCTGATGCGTTCGCTGCTGGGCCGGCTCGGCCACCGCGCCGTCATCACGACCAATGGCGAGGAAGCGCTGGAATCCTGGCAAGCCGCGAAATCGGCCGGCGCGCCCTATGACCTCGTGCTGATGGATATCCAGATGCCGCAGCTCGACGGTATCGAAACCACGCGGCGCATTCGCGGCTTCGAGGCCGGCCAGTCCGGCCGCCCGACGCCGATCCTCGCGCTTACCGCCAACACGCTGGTGGAAGACCGCTACGCCTGTTTCGAAGCCGGCATGGACGGTTTTCTGATCAAGCCGCTCGACCGGGAAAAGCTGACCGAGGCGCTGGCGGGCCTCACCGCCTCACGGCACATCGCGGCGGTAAAGCTTTCGTCACTCGAAGACTGAAGCCACAGCAGGCACAACAACGTACATCGGTGTTATGGGTCCTCGCGTTCGCGAGGACGACGCCATGATGTCGTCCTAAGCCGCCTCAGCGCCACCGTCTCCACCAGATGGTCGGCGCGCTTCTTGAGGATCAGCGTCGCGCGCGGGCGGGTCGGCAGGATGTTGTCCTCGAGATTGGCGAGGTTGGTGCGTTCCCAGATGGCGATCGCGGTTGCGGTGGCCTCTTCGTCGGACAGCAAGGCATAGCGTTTGAAATACGATCGCGGATCGGCGAACGCGGTGTCACGCAGCGCCAGGAAGCGCTTCACATACCATTGGCGCAACACAGGCTCGTCGGCATCGATATAGACGGAGAAGTCGAAGAAGTCGGAGACGACCGGCACCGCCTTGCCGTCGCGCGGCAGCCGTCCGGTCTGCAGCACGTTGACACCTTCGACGATCAGGATGTCGGGCCGGTCGACCTCGATATATTCGTTGGGCACGATGTCGTAGGTCAGATGCGAATAGACCGGCGCGCGCACCGGACGCCGGCCGGCCTTGATGTCCGAGAGGAACTGAAGCAGCGTCGGCAGATCGTAGCTTTCCGGAAAGCCCTTCTTCTGCATCAGGCCCTGCCGCTCCAGCACCGCATTCGGGAACAGGAAGCCGTCGGTCGTTATCATTTCCACCTTGGGCCGCGGCGACCAGCGCGCCAGCAGCGCCTGCAGCACGCGCGCGGTGGTCGATTTGCCGACCGCAACCGAGCCGGCGACGCCGATGATGTAAGGCACCTTGCGGTCACGGATGTCGAGGAACTGGCGCTGCGCCTGAAACAGCCGGGTCGTGGCATCGACATAGATCGACAACAGCCGCGACAGCGGCAAATAGATGTCCTCGACCTCTTTCATGTCGAGACGGTCATGCAGCGAACGCAGCCGCTCGAACTCGCCCGGCTCCAGCGTCATCGGCGTATCGTCGCGCAGACGCGCCCACTGTTCGCGCGAAAAAATCCGGTACGGATTATATTGCTGCTCGGGTGCCCGAATATCCATAACGCCGCCTCTATAGTTTGCGCATGATCTTTTCGGAAAACCGGTTTCCACTTTTCCGGATCATGCGCATTACGTCGCGCTTGCGCGATGCCTTCTCTTCCAGTCCCGACACCGACGTACGCTGCGCCAGTGCGGCCTCGACATCTTCCAGCTTCACGCCGCGTGCCTTCAGCAGCACCAGCAGATGAAACAGCAAATCCGCGCTCTCGGCGATCAGATGATCGCGATCGTTCTCGATCGCCGCGATCACGGTTTCCACCGCCTCCTCGCCGAATTTCTTGGCACAGTGCTCGGCACCCTTGTCGAGCAGCTTGCGGGTATAGGACGCCTCGCCGCCCGAGGCCGCGCGGGCATCGATGGTGGCGGCCAGATCATGAACCGTGAAACGCGGCATCAACTCAACTCACACCCCCGACTGCGCCGGGCATTGTCTGGAGTTCCACTTAGCATTTTTGTGACAGGGAGTTGTCAGGGATCGAGCCGCATCGGCAGCCCGGCGCGCACCATGTGGTCCTTGGCTTGGCGGATGGTAAATTCCCCGAAATGGAAGATCGACGCGGCCAGCACCGCGGTGGCATGACCCTGGCGGATGCCGTCGACGAGATGATCGAGATTGCCGACGCCGCCTGAGGCAATCACCGGTACGGGGACACTGTCGGCAATCGCCTGCGTCAACGGCAGGTCAAAGCCCTGCCGGGTTCCGTCGCGGTCCATCGAGGTCAGCAGGATTTCACCGGCGCCGAGCGCGACCACTTCCTGGGCATATTCGATGGCGTCGATCCCGGTGGAGTTGCGGCCGCCATGGGTGAAGATTTCCCAGCGGTCGGAGCCGCCTCCCCGCCTGACCCGCTTGGCGTCGATCGCCACCACGATGCATTGCTCGCCGAACTTTTCCGCGCCCTCCTTGACGAATTCACGCCGCGCCACCGCGGCGCTGTTGATGGACACCTTGTCGGCGCCGGAGCGCAGCAGGACCTTGATATCGTCGGTCGTGCGCACGCCGCCGCCGACGGTCAGCGGCATGAAGCAGGCTTCCGCGGTGCGCCGGACCACATCCAGCATGGTGCCGCGGTTTTCATGGGTGGCGGTGATGTCGAGAAAGCAAAGCTCGTCGGCCCCGGCGGCGTCATAGGCGATCGCGGCCTCGACGGGATCGCCGGCATCGCGCAGGTCGACAAAGTTGACGCCCTTGACCACCCGTCCGTCCTTGACGTCGAGGCAGGGGATCACGCGAACCTTGAACATCGTCTTCTCCTAGGCCGCGGCGCGGGCGCTGCGGATCAGCGCAAGCGCGGCTGCCGGATCGACCCTGCCGTCATACAGCGCGCGGCCGGCAATGGCGCCGGCAAGCTTTTTGGCGCGCGGCTCCAGCAGCGCCTTCACGTCATCAATGGATGCAAAGCCACCCGATGCAATGACGGGAATCGAGATGCGTTCGGCGAGCGCGATCGTCGCATCGAGATTGAGGCCCTTCAACAAGCCCGTCACGCGCGATGTCGGTAAAAATGATCGCGGCGACGCCGGCATCCTCGAAGCGCTGTGCGATTTCCAGCGCCGTTACCTGCGAGGTCTCGGCCCAGCCTTCGACCGCGACCTTGCCGTCGCGCGCGTCGAGCCCGACCGCAACGCGGCCGGGAAATTTTTTCGCCGCGCCCTTGACCAGTTCGGGATCGCGCACCGCCGCGGTGCCGATGATGACGCGCGCGACGCCCTTGTCGAGCCAGGCTTCGACCGTCTTGAGATCGCGAATGCCGCCGCCGAGCTGCACCGGCATCGTGATGGCCTTCAGCATGGCTTCGACGGCTAGCGCATTCACCGGCTTGCCGGCAAAGGCGCCGTCGAGATCGACCACATGCAGATACTCAAAACCCTGCGACGCGAAGCTACGCGCCTGCGCCGCCGGATCTAGGTTGAACACGGTCGCGCGCGCCATGTCGCCCTGTTCGAGGCGAACGCATTGGCCGTTCTTCAGGTCGATGGCCGGAAAGAGGATCACGGCTTCCACTTCAAAAAGTTCGAGATCAGGGCCAGACCAAAGCGCTGGCTTTTCTCCGGGTGAAACTGCGTGCCGATCGCAGTGTCCTTGCCGACGATGGCGGTGAGCGGCCCGCCGTAATCGGCGCGCGCCAGCACGTCCGCCTCGTTGGCGGCGGCGAGGTGATAGGAGTGCACGAAATAGGCGTGGCGGCCTTTTGGCCCCAGCGGCAGCCGCTCCAGCACCGGATGTTCGCGAACCATGTCGAGCGTGTTCCAGCCCATGTGCGGGATTTTCAAATTCTCTTCCCGGGGCTGGATTTTGACGACGTCGCCTGCGATCCAGTTGAAGCCATCGGTTACGACATGCTCCTTGCCGCGCGTCGCCATCAACTGCATGCCGACGCAGATGCCGAAGAACGGTCGCGCCTTGGCGCGCACCGCTTCCGTCAGCGCTTCCAGCATACCGTCGAGCGCATCTACGCCGCGGCGGCAATCGGCGAAGGCGCCGACACCGGGCAGCACGATGCGGTCGGCGCGGAACACCGCGTCGGGATCGCGCGTCACCATGATCTTTTGCGGATCTTCCATGCTCCGCGTCGCGCGCTCGAACGCCTTTGCCGCCGAGTGCAGATTGCCGGAGCCGTAATCGATGATCGCAACGCTCATCGCGACCCTCCCGGTTCCGGAAACAATCCGATGATGCCGCCCTGCGGCAGCGGCGGTGGCGGTTTTGAGAACGGCTGGCCTGGAATGTTGCGCGTCGGCGGCGGGCCGCCGCGATCGACCGACCATTGGTCGTTGACGAGGCCGCGCTGCCTTGCGGTCCATCGCTCGAAGAAGCGATGTTCGGCGGATTCCTCGTCGTCGGCCACGACGATGTCGAGCTGGCGCCATTTGCGCCGCGACAGCGTCCAGCGCCGCATGCTTGCCGCCTCGAACCCCAAAAACAGCGCCAGCAACAGATTGACGGACAGCACGGCGCCGCGCCCGACGCCGAGCGCCGGCAGTCCGACATCGACGGCCACCATCAGAACGATCCAGCCGATCAGCGCCAGCCAAAGCCGATGCCAGGCAAGCCAGAACACGCCAAAGATCATCGCCCAGAAATGAAAACCATCGCGGGCGAAAGCGAACTTGTCGGTCGCCGTCAGATCAACGCCGTTCGCCACCGGGGCATGCACTGTATAAACCGGCATCGTACTCTCCGCCGCAGTAGGAAGAACTCAGCCGCCGAGCTGACCCTTGGTGGAGGGCACCTCGCCCGCGGCTCGCGGATCGATCGCGACCGCCGTCCGGAGTGCCCGCGCCAGACCCTTGAAACAGGATTCGGCGATATGATGGCTGTTCTCGCCATATAGGGTCTCGACGTGCAAAGTCACGCCCGCGTTCATCGCAAACGCGTTGAACCATTCGCGCACCAGTTCGGTGTCGAAGGTGCCCACCTTGTCGCGCGGAAAGTCGGCCTTGAACACCAGCACCGGCCGGCCCGAAATATCGATCACGACGCGCGACAGCGTCTCGTCCATCGGCATGTGGATCGAGGCATAGCGGGTGATGCCGGCCATGGTGCCGAGCGCCTGCTTCACGGCCTGTCCGAGCGCAATCCCGACGTCTTCGGTGGTGTGGTGATGGTCGACATGGAGGTCGCCATCCGCCTTCACCGTGATGTCGATGCGCGAATGCCGGGCCAGCAGGTCGAGCATATGGTCGAAGAAGCCGATCCCGGTCGAAACCTTGGACACACCCGTACCATCGAGGTTTACCGAAACCTCGATGTCGGTCTCCTTGGTCTTGCGCTTGATGGTCGCCGTGCGCATGAAAAGCTGCTTTTCCTTACGGGCCTTTGCCGAAAACGCGGGTCTTTTAACAGGGTCATCCCGCCTTCGCTACTGCGGGATGACGCTTAAACGGCTCGACTTCCACCTATGGTGACCGGAATTGCGCGCCAAATCGCCTGATTGTAACCCCTCGCCCAAATCCCTAAATCTGGCCGGACACGAAGGACATTCCATGCAAGCATCCCAAAATGAGCTGCCGGTCTGGCACGGCACCACGATTTTGACGGTCCGCAAGGGCGGCAAGGTGGTGATCGGCGGCGACGGCCAGGTCTCGATCGGCCAGACCGTCATCAAATCCAACGCCAAAAAGGTCCGAAAACTCGGCAAGGGTGACGTCATCGGCGGCTTTGCCGGCGCCACGGCGGATGCCTTTACCCTGTTCGAGCGGCTGGAGAGCAAGCTCGAGCAATATCCGGGGCAGTTGACCCGCGCCGCCGTCGAGCTCGCCAAGGACTGGCGCACCGACCGTTATCTGCGCCGCCTGGAGGCGATGATGATCGTCGCCGACAAGGATGTCTCGCTGGTGCTGACCGGAACCGGCGACGTGCTGGAGCCCGAGGCCGGCGTGATGGCGATCGGCTCCGGCGGCAATTATGCGCTGGCCGCCGCGCGCGCACTTGTCGACAGCGACAAGGACGCCGAGACCATCGTGCGCCGTGCGCTCGATATCGCCGCCGACATCTGCGTCTACACCAACCGCAACGTGACCATCGAGACGCTGTAGGAGCGCGACCGTTGGCGACGACGCCCTACGTCTTCCGCCCCATGACGGCGGCCGACCTGCCGCTGGTGCAGCGCTGGCTCGCCGAGCCGCATGTCGCGGAGTGGTGGCACGATCCCGAGACGCTTGAATTCATCAGCGGCGACCTCGACCATCACGATCTCGCGCAGTTCATCGTCAGCCTCCACGGCCGTCCTTTCGCCTATCTGCAGTGCTACCGGATCGGCGAATGGCACGATGGTTTCGGCCCGCAACCCGTGGATACGCGCGGCCTGGATCAATTCATCGGCGAGGCTGACATGCTCGGCCGGGGTCACGGTTCGGCTTTCGTGCGCGCTTTATCGAAAAACTCTTTGCTCGCGGCGTGCCGCGCATCGTGATCGACCCGAGGCCGGACAATCCGCGCGCCATCCGCGCCTATGAGAAAGCGGGATTCGTGCCGCAGCACGAAATCGTCACGCCCGACGGCCCCGCGCTGCTGATGATCCGGAACGCCTGATGGCCGGTCCTTACGAATTCCGCCCCATGACCGCGGCCGACCTGCCTTTGGTGTTGCATTGGCTGAACCAGCCGCACGTCGTGCAATGGTGGGGTGACACCCACGAGCAGTTCGAACTCGTCAGCGGCGACCTTGAAGTGGAGGCGATGGACCAGTTCATCGTCGCACTCGATGGTCGGTCCTTCGGTTATATCCAGTGCTACGACCCGCGAGTCTGGCCGGACAACGGGCTGGGAGAACACCCCCAGGGAACGCGCGGCATCGATCAATTCATCGGCGAGCCTGATATGGTCGACCGCGGTCACGGCTCGGCCTTCATCCGGGCGTTCATCGAACGCATCTTGGCCGGCGGTGCCCCCCGGGTTATCACTGACCCCGATCCGGACAACCCGCGGGCGATACGCGCCTACGAAAAGGCCGGCTTTTCGCGGGACCGTCTGGTCGATACCCCCGACGGCACTGCGCTCTTGATGGTCCGCAACGCATGACGCTCGACCGCAGCCTTCCCGTCGCCAGCGGCGTCACCACACGGCAATGGTTCTTGATTGCCGCACTTCTGCTCCTGCTGCAGGCGGTGCTGCTTTACGGCATGGGCAGGATACCGATCTGCGCCTGCGGCTATGTCAAATTCTGGCACGGCACGGTCCAGAGTTCGGAGAATTCGCAGCACATCGCCGACTGGTACACGCTCTCCCACATCGTGCACGGGCTGCTGTTCTATGGCGCCACCTTCCTCGCCTTTCCGCGGCTGGCCTGGCCGGCGCGCCTGATCATAGCCATGCTGGTTGAGGGCGCGTGGGAGATGGTGGAGAATTCGAGCTGGATCATCGAGCGCTATCGTGCCGGTACGATTTCGCTCGATTACTACGGCGATACCATCGTCAATTCGGTATCTGACACGCTTGTCGATGATGCTCGGCTTTTTGCTGGCCCGGAAGCTGCCGGTCGCCGCAACCGTCACGCTCGGGGTTGTGTTCGAACTCGCGATGCTGCTGCATATTCGCGACAATCTGACGCTGAACATCATCATGCTGCTTTATCCGTTCGAGGCCATCAAGCAGTGGCAGGGCGGGCCGCCGATCCTCTGATCCGGCTTGCCGATCGCCGTGTTCCGACATAGCTAGAGGCCCATGACCGACTTCTCCCCCCGCGAAATCGTTTCCGAACTCGACCGCTTCATCGTCGGCCAGGCCGACGCCAAGCGCGCGGTATCCATCGCGCTGCGCAACCGCTGGCGGCGGCTGCAGCTCACCGGTTCCCTGCGCGAAGAGGTATTGCCGAAAAATATCCTGATGATCGGGCCGACCGGCGTCGGCAAGACCGAGATCGCGCGGCGGCTGGCAAAACTCGCGGGCGCGCCGTTCATCAAGGTCGAGGCGACAAAATTCACCGAGGTCGGCTATGTCGGCCGCGACGTCGAGCAGATCGTCCGCGACCTCGTCGAGGTCGCGATCGCGCAAACCCGCGAGCGCAAGCGCAAGGATGTGCAGGCCCGCGCCCAGCTCGCCGCGGAAGAGCGCGTGCTGGATGCCCTGGTCGGCGCCAATTCCAGCGCCGCGACCCGGGATTCCTTCCGCAAGAAGCTGCGCGCCGGCGAACTCAACGACAAGGAAATCGAGATCGAGACGCAATCCTCCGGTGGCATGCCGATGTTCGAGATTCCCGGCATGCCCGGCGCCCAGATGGGCGCGATCTCGATCGGCGATATCTTTGGCAAGATGGGCGGCCGCTCCAAGACCCGCCGGCTGACGGTGGCGGATTCCCACGAACTTCTGATCAACGAAGAATCCGACAAGCTGCTGGATACCGACCAGCTCACGCAGGAAGCGATCGGCGCGGTCGAGAACAACGGCATCGTGTTCCTGGACGAGATCGACAAGATCTGCGTGCGCGACGGCCGCGTCGGCGGCGACGTCTCGCGCGAGGGCGTGCAGCGCGATTTGCTGCCGCTGATCGAGGGCACCACGGTTTCCACCAAGCACGGCGCGGTCAAGACCGACCACATCCTGTTTATTGCCTCCGGCGCCTTCCACATCGCAAAGCCTTCCGATCTGCTGCCGGAATTGCAGGGCCGTCTGCCGATCCGGGTCGAGCTGGCGCCGCTGACCCGCGACGACATGCGCCGCATCCTGACCGAGCCGGAGGCGTCGCTGATCAAGCAATATATCGCGCTGATGAAGACCGAGGGCGTGACGCTTGACATCACCGACAGCGCGATCGACGCGCTGGCCGATATCGCCGTATCTGTGAACTCCACGGTGGAAAACATCGGCGCAAGGCGCCTGCAAACCGTGATGGAGCGCGTGCTCGACGAAATCTCCTTTGCCGCGCCTGACCGCCATGGCGAGACCATCAAGGTCGACGCCGACTATGTGCAAAAACATGTCGGCGATCTCGCCAGGAACGCCGATTTGAGCCGGTTTATTCTGTAGGTTTTGCAGCTAAGATCGTCGTCCCACAGCCGGCCGCGGGAATTCGAATTTGCGCATCTGGGAGAACCCATGGCGATTGATGCTTGCCGTCAACATCGCCGTGTTCATCGGGGTATTCCTGCACAAGATCTCGCTTCCGCCCTACGTCCCCTACATCCACCTCCTCGTCGACTATCATTTCGGCTTCACCAAGCGCGCGCTGATCGGCGCCGCCGTCGGACTGTTCACGTCAAAAGTGCCGGTGTGGCTGGTGTTCGCGCTTGGCGGCGTGACCTGGTTGATCACGCTCGGCCTGTTCGTGCGGCTGTTTCGAAGGACGTTCGGATTCACCAACGAAACGCTGCCGTTGTTCGTGTTCATGGCCGGCTCGCCGTTCTTCCTGAAGAATTTTATGCACACGCTGGGCCATTTCGACATCTATGGCTGCGCGCTTGCGATTTTGCTGCTGCTGATTCCGGCGCGTTCGGTCGCCTACGTGCTGCTGGCTGCGGCGTTCTCGGTCGTCCTCGTGCTGATCCACCACATCCATCTCCTGATGTATGTGCCGACCATCGCCGCTATCGTGGTGCTGCGCTATTACCTCGTGCAGGGCGTGACACGCCAGAACGCCATTGTCGGCATTGTCGCACTGGCGATCACCGGCCCGCTGTTCATCGCCGCGCAGTTTTACGGAACGATGGCGGTGCCGCAGCAGGAATTCGTCAGCTATCTCGAAAGCCGGATGGCCGACCCCTCGCAGACCCGCCTGCTGAGTTTTGCCTACATCTGGTATCAGCCGCTGGCGAAGGAAATCCTCGACACCTGGGCTCGCCTGCCGTCGAACATCCTTGGCGTGCCGGTGTTCGCGCTGCTGATCTGGCTGCACACACCGCTGTGGCGATATTTTTCGAGAATGATCGGCGCGCTGGCGAGCAATACCCATCGCCGCATCGTCATCGCGGCGCTGGTGATCGTGAGCGCCGGCTATCTCGTCATGTTCGCGATCGTGTTCGATTACTCGCGCTGGGTTTCGAACTGGGCGGTGTGCCTGTTTTTGATCCTGCACGCGGTGAAGACGTTGCCGGCGGCGCGAAGGCGTGCCGGTGATACCGGCTGAGGATCGAGGCACAAACATCTTTGGCTGGATCATCACGTTGATCCCACGGGCGGCGTGCGGCTTAGATGGTTTTTAAACGGTTCCACCCCGCACAGTGCGGGGCGTTTTGAAAACGCTATGAGCAGATCGGCCCGCCGCACGCGGACATAGAGCGCGCCCTCGCCGCCATGGCCGATATGCGCTTCCTCGAACCCCACCACCAGCGAGCGGAACTCCGGCAGGCCGAGCCATTGCGGCACCTGGCGGCGCAGCACGCCGCGCTCGGACTCCGTGCCCACCTTGCCCTTGCCGGTGATGACGAGCACGAAAGTCAGCCCTTCACCGTGGGCGCGCTGCAGAAAGCCGAACAGCGCGCGATGCGCCCGTATCTGGGTCATGCCGTGGAGATCGATGCGGGCGTCGATCTCCTTTTTGCCGCGCGACAATTGCGATCGCTCGCGGCGGCCAAGCGGCGCCAGCGGCGGGGCTTGCGGTTTTGGCGGTGCCGTCATTTTGACAGGCACAGGCGATCGCGTTGCAGCAGTGGGCCTTGCCGCGACCGGGCCCTCTGCTTCCGCCGTCACCTGGGTTTTCGCCAGACGCGGCTTCTTACGTAGTGGTTTGATCTGCTTTGCCACGCTTTCCCACAGCGCCCGTTCCTCTTCAGCTCAGGCTGCGCTTGCGCCGCGGTGCGGACAGATCAGGAATTTGCGCAGGCCGTTTCATCGCTGGCGATAGCGACGACGACGTGGTTCAGGCGCCGGCGCGATTTTTGGGCGCGCTTCCGGCAGCGGCACCGGCTTTGCGATCGGAGCCTGCGCGGTTGTCGCCTGGGCAACCGGCGCCGCGCTTTTTGCTGACGTAGTGCCACCGGCATCCTTCGGAGCACCCGCAGCCGCAGACGTTTCCGCCGGTTTGACGCCGGCTTTGGCAGCCTTGGCCTGATCCTTTAGCGGATCGACCTGCGGAAACAGTTTTGCAATCTTCTCCGACGGCCGCGGATCCGGCAACGGCAACTTGCGGCCGCGCGCAACGGGATCGAGGCTTTTCGGAATCAAGATAGCAAAGCGCGCATTGTGCCGGAGCCGGCCCGACACCCTGCCCGCCTCCGCGCCGGCGCCGAAATAAAGATCGGCGCGCGCGGGACCGACGATCGCGGACCCCGTATCCTGCGAGATCATCAGCCGGCGGAACGGCGTTTTGGATTGCGCGGATTCGATCGGCAGGTCGGCTTCGATGAAAAACGGCGTGCCATAGACATGCAGCGCCTTGTCGACCGCGATCGAACGGCCCGCCGTCAGCGGCACGCCCTGCGCACCGACCGCCTCGTCGGTTGCGGAAAGGTTCACCTCACGGAAGAAGACATATGAACGGTTTTGCCGCCGCACCTCGTTGGCGTCGTTCGGATTCTGCTCCATCCACTCCCTGATCTTCTGCATCGACATCTGCTCGCGCGGGATGATGTTGCGCTCGATCAGGATGCGGCCGACCGGCGTATAGGGATAGCCGTTATGGGCGTCGTAGTTGATCCGCACCATCCCGCCGTCCGGCAGTTCGATACGCGCGGAACCCTGGATCTGCGCAAACAGCAGGTCGGTCTGGTTTTTCAGGAAGGCGATTTCCAGTCCGCGGCCCTCGATCGCGCCGTCCTCGATCTCGGCGCGATCGTAGTAAGGCACGAGCTTGCGGCGGCCGATCTTGCGGTAAACCGCCCCCTTGTTGGGCAACCCGACCGAAGCCTGGGTCTGTCCTTTGACAAAGTGGTTCGACGGGCGGCGGTAGATCGGAACAGTGTAGACCTCGTTTTGCTCAAGAGAGCCGTCGAGGATCGGCTCGTAATAGCCGGTGACAAATCCTTCGGGCTCGCCAAGGCGCGAAATGCGAAGCGGCAGAAAATTTTCCTCGAAGAAGGCTTTGGCCTTGGCGCGGTCGGAAAGCTCCAGCCCCTTGGCGATCCGGCAGGGATCGCGCAGCGAGATGCCGAGCGCCTTGGAATCGGAGGCTGGCCCGGTCTGCGCGGCAATCGGCCGGCAGCTCGTGCGAAAGGCGCCGTAGGCGGCCAGATGATCGTCGTCGTTCCAGCCCGCGACATCCGCCCAGGCCAGCGGCGAATACTGCGTGTTGCTGATCTCCAGCGGCAGGTCCAGCGCCGGATAAGGCACTTGCCGGATCACGGGCGGAGTGGGGCGCGGCGCGGAATGCCTGATACGCGCGGCATACGCGTCCTGTGTCGCAAGCGACAACGCGGCAGCGATCACAGCAAGCGCGGCAGCAGCTTTCCTGGCGCCGCGCGTGTCAGTTAGCGCTTCCGGTGCCAACCAGCTTCCAGTTTGGATCTCGTGAGGCGGTGTCGCGGGCGAACGTCCAGACATCGGTGATATCGGCGACCTTGTCGGGATTGCCATCGACGATGGTGCCGGATTTGTCGCGCGTGACCGAGATCATCTGCGAGACGAAGCGAACGGTGAGCTGGGCCGCGCGATCGCGTGCTTCAGCGCCCACCAGCTCCGCCTTGTCGATCGAGACGAATCGCGTTTCGGTCTTCTGGTCGTGTTTTTCGCGATCCCGGATCACGGTCTCGAAGCTGTCATAGACCTCGGCCGACAGCAGATCCTTCAGCGCGCGGCGATCGCCATTGGCGAAAGCGAGCACGATCATCTCATAGGCGCCCTTGGCGCCCGAGAGAAAATGCCGCGGATCGAACGAAGAGTCCTGGGCTGCGATGGCATCCAGCCCCTGCGCCAGCGGCGTGCCGGGTTCGGCAACTCCCTTCCAGCGGTCGGCCGGCGTCACATCGGCGGTGGGAGCCAGCGGCGCCTGATCGATCGCACTGCCCGGCATCGGAACGACATTATCCTGCGTGCCAGTCCCGACGTTGCGCGCGGCGGGACGGTCATACGGCGGGCGTTCGCTCCCGGTGCGCTGCCCGAGAACGCTGCGCAGGCGCAGGAAGATAAAGACCGCCAGCGCCAGGAAGATGATGGTGTAGATATCCACTTCGTCTTCGCTTTCTACTTCTCACGCCGGCAACGGGTCCGGCGGCCGGACGTTCCCTCAACGTCGGGAACGGCAGAGATTACATCATCGATTGAGTCCGCAGCATGTAGGCATGAAATTTGGCTTGGCCAATGGCGCGTTTTGGCGCGGGTGAATTGTAGCGCGTTTTCGAGCTAAGTGGAAACCCGATCATGCCCGGAAATCGCGCATATTCAATAATTTAGGCCCAAAGAGCGCGGTGATTCGGGGGCCGATTATCCATATCGGGCGGAAAGCCCTGCGATTTCAGGCCGGACCGTATTTGTCGTCCTTGTGGAGCAAGGCAGGGCTATGATAGCCACTCGCGCCGACGACGGCATTTTCGCACCTCAAGCGCGAATTCAGACCCCAAAGGCCGCGCCCACGCGCTCCAGGAGAGATTTTCATGACCAATGGCAACGGTTCGCCCCCCGAGGCGGCCCCTCCCCAGTTGAACGTGCTGGCGCAGTACACCAAGGACCTGTCGTTCGAGAACCCGAACGCGCCGTCCTCGCTGCAGCCGCAACAGCAGCAGCCGGCGATCAACATCCAGATCAATGTCCACGCCAATAACCTCTCCGAGAACGAGTTCGAGGTGACGTTGAAGATCGAGGGCAAGGCTGAAAACGCCGGCAAGGTGATGTTCAGCTTCGACCTCGCCTATGCCGGCGTGTTCCGTATCGTCAACGTGCCGAAGGAAAACCTGCACCCGCTGGTCATGATCGAGTGCCCGCGGTTGTTGTTCCCGTTCGCGCGCGAAATCATCGCCACGTCGGTGCGCGATGGCGGCTTCCCGCCGCTGATGCTGGATCCCGTCGATTTCGTCGGCCTGTATCGCCAGAATATGGAACGGCAGGCTGCGGCGCAGGCGGCCTACCGGCGCAAAGCCGAGCTAAAGCTCGCTTTCATCCAGGCTTAAGCAGGCAAGAACTCGTTCCAGATCGGCTTGTCGCCCAAGGTGGCGACAAAGGCCCGATGGGCGATGCGGTCTTCCTCAGTCACCCGCGGCGCCAGCGGCGTCTCACGCTGCCGCCGCGGCATTTCGCCCGGCCCCCCTGCCCGCATGTCGCGGGTCTCGGACGCCAGGATCAGTTGCGACTGCCGCGCCCCGATCAAGTCGATATAGACTTCGGCCAACAGCTCGGCGTCGAGCAGCGCGCCATGCTTGGTGCGGCGGGAATTGTCGATCGCATAGCGCGAACAGAGATCGTCGAGCCGGTTCGACACGCCGGGATGCTTGCGCCGGGCCAGCAGCAGCGTATCGACCAGCCGGTCCTTCAGGATCGCCGGCCGCTTGATGCGGTCGAGTTCGGCATTGATGAAACTGATGTCGAACGACGCGTTGTGAATCACCAGCGGCGCGTCGGCGATGAATTCCAGGAACTCGTCGACGACCTCGGCAAACAGCGGCTTGCTGGCAAGGAACTCGGTCGAAAGCCCATGCACATTGAAGGCCTCGGCCGGCACGTCGCGTTCGGGATTGATGTAGACGTGAAACGTTTGGCCGGTCGGCATGCGGTTGTACATTTCAACGCAGCCGACTTCGACCAGGCGGTCGCCGCGCAGCGGGTCGAGGCCGGTGGTTTCGGTATCGAGAACGATTTCGCGCATTTAGCCTTTGAACCAGGAGAGCGGCGAATCAGGCTCGCCGCTGCGGCATCTTAACGATTGCCGCCAGAATGTCCTTGATTTGCGCCCGCACGGGATCGAGCCCATGCGATGTATCCACCACGAAATCCGCGCGCTTGCGCTTTTCGGCGTCGGGCATCTGCCGCGCCAGGATGGAATCAAGCGCCTCGCTGGTCATGGTGCCCCGCGCCATGATCCGTTCGCGCTGATTTTCCGGCGACGTCGTCACGACAACCACCGCATCGACGCGCTTTTCGCCGCCGGTTTCAAACAGCAGCGGCACATCCACCACCACGACCGGCGCGCCGGATCGTTCGGCGTCGTCAAAGAATTTTTTCCGGGAAGCGCCCAGCATCGGATGCACGATCTGCTCGAGCTGCTTGATGGCCGCCTGGTCATGAACCACCCGCGCCGAAAGTTTCTTGCGATCGACCTTGCCGTCGGCGGTCGTGCCGGGAAAAGCCGCCTCGATGGCCGGCGCCGCCTCCCCTTCGTATAATCTGTGAACCGCAGCATCGGCGTCGTAGACGGGAACGCCGGCGTCCGCGAACAGTTTTGCGGTGGTCGATTTTCCCATTCCGATCGAGCCGGTCAGCCCCAGAATCAGCATTGCGTTCGCTGTCCCCTAAACGCCGAGCAACCGCTCACTGCGCAAAAATGCGAGCAGCGGCAACAATGGCAGGCCGAGAATAGTAAAATGGTCGCCTTCGATACGCTCGAACAGGTGCGCCCCCAGCCCCTCGAGCTGATAGCCGCCGACGCTTGAGGTGACAGCTTCGCCCGCCTCATCCAGATAGGACCTCACTTCGTCGCCGCTTAGCGGCCGCATTGTCATGCGCGCGATGGAAACGTCGGCGAACAATATCTTCCCGTCGCGTGCCACCGCAACCGCCGAAAATAATTCGTGGCTTTTGCCTGCGAGCGCGCGCAATTGGTCGGCAGCCTGCGCGCGACCGGTCGGCTTGCTGAACAACTTGTTGCCAAGTGCCAGCGTTTGATCGGCGCCGACGATCACGCGGCCAGGAAATTTGGCTGAAACGAACAGCGCTTTCTCGCGGGCGAGCAGCAAGGCGATGTTATCCGGCGCCGTGAGGCCGGAATTTCCCTGCACAACCCGTTCATCGATGTCGGCCGGAATGGCTTCAAAGGTGATGCCGGCATTGGCCAGCAACGCCTGCCGCGCACGGCTTTGCGAAGCCAGGATCAACGGGTCTTTGCCGCGCCAGATCGTCATTGCCGGAAAATCATTCCGCGGGCCTGTTGCGTTGCCGGTCGGTATAAAGCTTCATGACCGCCGCGGCGGTTTCCTCGATCGAGCGCCGCGTCACATCGAGCAGCGCCCAGTTGAATTTGGCGCTCAGGCGCCGTGCGAATGCGACTTCGTCGGCCACCGCCTGCTTGTCAATATAAGTGTCGTTGTCGCGGTCGCCCATGCTCAACAGCCGGTTCTGCCGGACCTGGATCAAGCGTTCCGGCGTGGCGTGCAGGCTGACGACCAGCGGCTTTTTCAGGTTCTCGAGTTGATGCGGCAGCGGAATGCCCGGCACCAGCGGCACGTTGGCGGTGCGGATGCCGCGGTTGGCAAGATAGATCGAGGTCGGCGTCTTCGAGGTGCGGGACACGCCGACCAGCACCACGTCGGCATCCTCAAGACCTTCGACGTGCTGTCCGTCGTCATGGATCATGGTGTAGTTCAGCGCATCGATGCGCTTGAAATATTCGGCATTGAGGACGTGCTGCGCGCCGACCCGCCCCGTCGTGGCGGACCCAAGATAGGCTTCGAATAGCTGCATCACCGGTCCGATGATGGACAGGCTCGGAATATTGATCTCCTTGCACTTGGCCTCCAGCCGGCCAACCAGATCTTTTTCCAGCAGCGTAAAAAGCACGATGCCGGGCGCTTCCTCGATTTCATCCAGCACGCGATCGAGTTGCTTCTGGCTGCGCACCAGCGGGTAGACATGTTCGACCGCGGACACGTTGGCGTACTGCGCGGCCACCGCGCGCGCCACCGTGATCAGCGTCTCGCCGGTCGAATCAGAGACCAGATGCAGATGGAAATAATTGCCCGAAGTCGGCACCAAAACCTCTGTGTATCCTGTGAATCCTTGTGGAGCCCTAGGAGGTGAATCGGGTGCCGGTCGGCCCCTCGTGTATATCCGGGCTTTTTCTTCACAGCACCTTGGTGAAGGAAAAGTCCGAACACCGTCCGCAATGATAGTGAGAATATGTGGACTTGTCTCTGCATAAGCGGCCGGAAATGGCACGCAAGTTCCTGACGGAGATGCCATTATCGGGATTGGCTAGATCGCTGCCAAAATTGTTGAGCGATGTGAATAACCACCGGAAACAGCAGAACAGATTTTCATGAGTTCCAATTCACCGCCACTTAGACTCAAACCTAAGATTTTAAAAATATTAGTTTAGATAAGTCCGCCTTTGCGGATATGTGTTCGTTCCTCGCTCGCAAGGCAGGCTTGCAACGCAAATCTGCGGCAAGAGTTTCAGCTGATAACGCGCAGGCAATAGCTGTGAGACACGTCGATGTATGAATGGATCAAGGCCCTGCATGTGATCGCCGTCATCTCCTGGATGGCCGGCATGCTCTATCTGCCGCGGCTGTTCGTCTATCATTGCGAGGCGGAGGCTGGATCGAAGCAGTCCGAGACTTTCAAGATAATGGAACGGCGGTTGCTGAAAGCGATCATCAACCCGGCGATGATCGTGACCTGGCTCGCCGGGCTTTACCTGGCCTGGGCCGGCCACTGGTATTCATCGCCCTGGTTTCAGGCAAAATTCTTTCTGGTGCTGGTGCTGTCCGGCCTGCACGGCTTTTTGTCCCGCTGCGTCAAGGATTTTGCTGCGGACCGGAATACCCTGAGCCAGAAATTCTATCGAATTATCAATGAGGTACCTACGGTACTGATGATCGGGATCGTCATTCTGGTGATCGTCAAGCCGTTTTAGTCCACCGCGCGTTAACAACTGTGGCCCCTCACCGCCTTGCGGAGCCAATAGCGATTTTCTATATTAGCCAAATCCCACCCCACGCAGGCGGATGTGGTTGCGTTCCGGTTTCTTCGTTGGACCGGCCGCCGCATCAGGTTTGAAGCCTCTCCCGGCGCTTTCCTCGCTTAGACCTGCGGACCTTCCTTTTCTCGTGTCCGCTTTTTTCTAAAGCCACCTCGCACCCCTTCCCTCCGAGTTACTCCACAGGACCACCCCAATGCGGGAAATTAAACTTCAAGACCTCAAAACAAAAACGCCGGCCGAACTCGTGACGTTCGCGGAAGAACATGGGGTCGAAAACGCCAGCACCATGCGCAAGCAGGAGCTGATGTTCGCCATCCTCAAGAACCTCGCAATCGCCGAGACCGACATCATCGGCGAAGGCGTTGTCGAGGTACTCTCCGACGGCTTTGGATTCTTGCGCTCGCCTGACGCGAACTATCTGCCGGGCCCGGATGATATCTACGTCTCGCCTTCGCAGATCCGCCGCTTCGGTTTGCGCACCGGCGATACCATCGAAGGCCATATCCGCAGCCCCAAGGAAGGCGAACGCTACTTTGCGCTGCTCAAGGTCAACACGCTCAATTTCGAAGATCCGGAAAAGTCCAAGCACAAGGTCAATTTCGACAATCTGACGCCGCTGTTTCCCGATCAGCGTTTCCGCCTCGAACTCGAGGACCCCACGCGAAAAGACCTTTCCGCAAGGGTGATCGACATCGTGGCCCCGATCGGCAAGGGCCAGCGCGCCCTGATCGTGGCGCCGCCGCGCACCGGCAAAACCGTGCTGATGCAGAACATCGCGCACTCCATCACCGCCAATCATCCCGAATGCTATCTGATCGTTCTGTTGATCGACGAGCGTCCGGAAGAAGTCACGGACATGCAGCGCTCGGTGAAGGGCGAGGTCGTGTCGTCGACCTTCGACGAGCCGGCGGTGCGTCACGTCCAGGTCGCCGAGATGGTGATCGAGAAGGCCAAGCGCCTGGTCGAGCACGGCCGCGATGTCGTGATCCTGCTCGACTCGATCACGCGGCTCGGCCGCGCCTACAACACCGTGGTGCCGTCATCGGGCAAGGTGCTGACCGGCGGCGTCGACGCCAACGCGTTGCAGCGGCCCAAGCGATTCTTCGGCGCCGCGCGCAACATCGAGGAGGGCGGTTCGCTCACCATCATCGCCACCGCGCTGGTCGATACCGGCAGCCGAATGGACGAAGTGATCTTCGAAGAATTCAAGGGCACCGGTAACTCCGAACTGATCCTCGACCGCAAGGTTTCCGACAAGCGGACCTTCCCGGCGATCGACATTTCGCGCTCCGGCACCCGCAAGGAAGAGCTGATCACCGATCCGCAGCTCCTGAAGAAGATGTACGTGCTGCGCCGGATCCTCAATCCGATGGGCACCATGGACGCCATCGACTTCCTGCTCGACAAGCTCCGCAACACCAAGAACAACTCGGAGTTCTTCGACTCGATGAATACCTGAGCCGGTCGGCTTGGACGGAAGAGGGCGCTTCGTGGGAACGGGGCGCCCTTTTTCATGGGCATGCCCATGCTGCGTTCTTTGCTGCAGCAGGATCGCAGCAACGCTGAGCCCGCGTTAACCGACTGTTAACCATTTAAATATCTGAGAATATAATACGATTTATCTCAACGGCTCGCCGCCGAGGCGGCTTTTCTCTCATTCGTTGCAGCATGAATGCTGCGGATTTGCTGCAGCAAGAACCCAGCTGTTCGGCCGATTGAAATTGCTTTTGCCTTTTCAGGAGCCTCCCGGACAAATAGGCGATGCATCCAAGGGATCAGACCATCTACGCCCTGTCGTCGGGCAGGCCGCCGAGTGCGATCGCGATCGTGCGGGTATCGGGCGCCGAGGCCGGCGCGGCGCTGACGGCGCTCGCCGGAAAAATGCCGGTGCCCCGAATGGCGACCAGGGCGTTGCTCCACGATGTAGGCCAACGGCCGATCGATGACGCGGTGGTGCTCTGGTTTCCCGGTCCGGCCAGCGCGACCGGAGAAGACGTCGCCGAGTTTCACGTCCATGGCGGACGCGCCGTGCTGGCTTCCTTGTTCGCGGCGCTGTCGGGTTTTGAAAATGTGCGGCCGGCCGAGCCCGGCGAATTCACCCGCCGCGCTTTTGAAAACGGCAAGCTCGATCTCACCGAAGCCGAGGGACTCGACGATCTCATCCATGCCGACACCGACCGGCAACGCCGCCAGGCGCTGCGTCAGTTGAAGGGCGTGCTCGGCGACAGAGCGCGCGACTGGCGCGCAGAAATCATCGAGGCTTCCGCGCTGATCGAAGCCGGCATCGATTTTTCCGACGAGGGCGATGTGCCGGCGGAACTGATCGCGCCGGCGCTTGCGAAGGCGAGGGCGCTGCTGGCCGAGATTGAAAAGGTGCTTGCGGCACAGGGCCAAAGCGAACGCCTTCGCGACGGCCTGGTGGTGGCGATCGCCGGCCCGCCGAATGTCGGCAAGTCGACGCTGATCAACCAGCTCGCGCGGCGCGACGTCGCGATCGTCTCGCCGCATGCCGGCACCACGCGCGACATCATCGAGGTGCAGCTCGATCTCGACGGCTATCCGGTGACGGTCATCGACACCGCCGGCATCCGCGAGACCAGCGATCCCATCGAGCAGGAAGGCGTGCGCCGGGCGCGGGCGAGGGCAGGTGAGGCGGATCTCGTGCTGTGGCTTGCCGACAGCGCCGGCGTGTCGGTCGATCACCACGGGGCCGCGCCGGTCTGGCTGGTGCGCAACAAGATCGATCTGGTCAGGGCGGGTGCCGGCGCGATCGATGGCCAGGGTCGGCCAATGGCCGAGTTCCGGATTTCGGCGCGGAGCGGCGCCGGCCTCCCCGAGCTGATCGCAGCCCTGGTGGGTTTCGCGCAAAACTATTTTGGCGGAAGCGAAGGGGGCCTGATCGCGCGCGAACGCCAGCGGAAACTCGTCTCGGATACCGCCGATTCGCTGCGTCGCGCCATCGCTGCAGTCGGGAAGGGCGACGAACTCGTCGCTGAAGATCTCCGGGCTGCGGCGCATTCACTCGGCCGGCTCCTGGGCCGGGTCGATGTCGAGGACATCCTCGACGTGATTTTCAGGGAGTTCTGTGTCGGAAAGTAATATTCCTTCGTTCAAGGAATTAACGGAGTGTTTCACGTGAAACACTCTCGGGTTCCGCCTCCGGAACTGCCTGTTTCACGTGAAACACCGCCACGATTGAACTTACCGCTTCCGGGTCCAGCCGCTCCGCGATAGAAGTCCGGGCCATGATCACCCCTCGGGAATCGTTCGACGTCATCGTGATCGGCGGTGGCCACGCCGGCTGTGAAGCCGCGGCGGCCGCTGCGCGCATGGGCGCGAAGACGGCGCTGGTGACCCATCGGTTTGCGACCATCGGGGCGATGTCCTGCAATCCCGCCATCGGTGGCCTCGGCAAGGGCCATCTGGTCCGCGAGGTCGATGCTCTCGACGGTCTGATGGGCCGTGTCGCCGACGCCGGGGGCATCCAGTTCCGCATGCTCAACCGCCGCAAGGGTCCGGCCGTGCGCGGACCGCGGGCCCAGGCAGACCGTAAACTTTACGCCGCGGCGATGCAGGCCGCGATCCGGGAAACCGCCAATCTCGATGTCATCGAAGGCGAGGCGGACGAGCTGATCGTCTCGAATGGGCGGGTCACCGGCATCCGTCTCGGCGATGGCCGCGAGCTTGCCGCCGGCGCTGTCGTCATCACCACCGGGACTTTTTTGCGCGGCCTGATCCATCTCGGGGAGAAGAATTGGCCCGCCGGCCGGGTCGGCGAGGCGCCCGCCATGGGTCTGTCGGCCTCGTTCGAACGTGCCGGCTTTACCCTGGGCCGGCTCAAGACCGGCACGCCGCCGCGGCTCGATGGCACCACTATCGACTGGTCGGCGGTGGAAATGCAGCCCGGCGACGATCCGCCGGAGCCGTTTTCGGTCATGACCGACCGGATCACGACGCCTCAGATCCAGTGCGGCATCACCCGCACCACGCCGGCCACCCATGAGGTGATCCGGGCCAATGTGCATCGCTCGCCGATGTACTCCGGCCAGATCAAGAGTTCGGGGCCACGCTATTGCCCGTCGATCGAAGACAAGATCGTCCGGTTCGGCGACCGCGACGGCCACCAGATCTTTCTGGAGCCGGAGGGGCTCGACGACTCCACGGTCTATCCGAACGGCATCTCGACCTCGCTTCCGGAAGACGTTCAGCTCGCGCTCCTGGCGACCATCCCGGGCCTCGAGCGGGTCAAGATGGTCCGGCCGGGCTACGCCATCGAATACGACCACGTCGATCCCCGCGAACTCGATCCGACCTTGCAGACCAAGCGATTGCCGGGCCTGTTCCTGGCCGGCCAGATCAACGGCACCACCGGTTATGAAGAGGCGGCGGCGCAGGGCATCGTGGCGGGTCTGAATGCCGCATTGGCGGCAGGCGGTGCCGATCCGATCGTCTTCGACCGCGCGGATGGCTATCTCGGCGTGATGATCGATGATCTCGTGACACGCGGGATCACCGAGCCCTATCGGATGTTCACCTCGCGGGCCGAGTACCGGCTGACCCTGCGGGCCGACAATGCGGACCAGCGCCTGACCGATAAGGGCGTTGCGCTGGGCTGCGTAGGGCAGGCGCGGTCGCAACGCCATCGCTCAAAAATGGCTGCGCTCGACGCCGCGAGGGCATTGGCAAAATCCCTGGCGATCACCCCCAACGAAGCGGCCAAGTACGGGCTGGCTCTCAACCGGGACGGCCACCGCCGCTCGGCCTTTGAGCTGTTGGCCTACCCCGAGATCGAATGGACCGCCGTCTGTGGGATCTGGCCGGAGCTCTCGGCTATCGACCCCGCCATCGCGGTTCATCTCGAGATCGATGCCAAATACGACGTCTATCTCAAGCGCCAGACCGCCGACGTCGATGCCTTTCGGCGCGACGAAGGTTTGCTGCTGACCGACATCGATTACGGCGACGTGCCCGGCCTCTCCAATGAAGCCCGGGCGAAGCTTCAGGCGGCACGGCCGCGAACCGTAGGGCAGGCGGGCCGGCTCGACGGCCTGACGCCGGCGGCGCTCGGAATTCTGGCTGCCTATCTTCGGCGCGAGGCCCGGCGAAAAACTGTCAAAGCGACAGCCTAGCGTTTCACGTGAAACAGGCTCATGGCCCGAACAGCTGAGCAACCCAAGTCACCGGTCCTCGCCTCCGACAAGGCGGCGGCCCTGGCCCTCACCCCCGTTTCACGTGAAACAGAAACGCGGCTGGATCGCTATGTCGAACTCTTGCTGGAGTGGCAGGCCAAGACCAATCTGGTTGCGCCCTCGACGCTTCCAAATCTGTGGACCCGGCATATCTCCGATTCGCTGCAGCTCCTGAGCCTGGCGCCCGCTGCGAAGAGCTGGGTCGATTTCGGCAGCGGCGGCGGTTTTCCCGGTGTGGTGCTCGCTTGCGCGTTGGCGGAAACGCCTGACGCGACGGTTCATCTGGTGGAGCGAATCGCCAAGAAAGCTGCTTTCCTGCGCGAGGCCATTCGGGTCACCGGCTCGCCAGGGACCGTGCATCCCGCCGACATCGGGGATATTGTGGATAGACTTGCCGGCTCGGTGGATTGCGTTACGGCGAGGGCGGTGGCTCCGCTACATCAGCTTATCGGCTTCGCAGAACCATTGGTGCGACGGGGTGCAAAAGCCCTGTTTCTCAAAGGTCAAGATGTAGAGGCTGAATTGACCGAGGCTACTAAATATTGGAAGATTGAGCCAAGACTCCATTCCAGCCGCACAGGCGGACACGGCTGGATTGTCGAACTCGATCGGATCGAGCGACAGAACCCAACCGCAACAGTTTTGGGCAGCCGGCCATGACCGTAATTGATCAAGTATATCAAGAGGATAAAGCGCCAAAGCCGGCAGGCCATCCGCGCATCCTGTCGCTTGCCAACCAGAAGGGTGGCGTCGGCAAGACCACCACCGCGATCAATCTCGGCACGGCGCTGGCTGCGATCGGCGAGCGCGTGCTGATCGTCGATCTCGACCCGCAGGGCAACGCCTCGACCGGGCTCGGCATCGATCGCCGCAACCGCAACTGTTCGACCTACGACGTGCTGATCGGCGAGGCGCAGCTGCGTGAAGGCGTGGTGCCGACCGCGGTGCCGCGGCTGCATATCGCGCCCTCCACCATGGATCTCTCCGGCCTCGAGCTCGAACTCGGCACCACCCCCGGCCGCGCCTTCCGTCTGCGCGATGCGATCGCCGCGCTGAACAGCAACGCCACGCCGGACACCGACTACACCTATGTGCTGATCGATTGCCCGCCGTCGCTCAATCTTCTGACCGTCAATGCGATGGCGGCCTCGGATGCGATCCTGGTGCCGCTGCAGTGTGAGTTCTTTGCGCTGGAAGGTTTGTCGCAACTGCTGCAGACCGTGGAGCAGGTGCGCACCACGCTGAACCCGAACCTGTCGATCCACGGCATCGTGCTGACCATGTTCGACTCCCGCAACAATTTGTCGAACCAGGTGGTGGCCGACGTGCGCCAGTTCATGGGAGCCAAGGTCTACAACACCATGATCCCGCGCAACGTCCGCATCTCCGAGGCGCCGTCCTACGGCAAGCCCGTGCTGGTCTACGACCTCAAATGCGTCGGCAGCGAAGCCTACCTCAAGCTCGCGACCGAAGTGATCCAGCGCGAACGCGAGCTGCGGACGCATTGGTAACACGACGGCTCGGGCAATCCGCGTGTTCGCATTGATCCGCCATCCTACTAATGCACCAATACTCGGATTCGGGCCCTGCCCACCCGACGATCCGAAATCACGCAGATTCCGGAGTACTGCTGGTGAATCCAAGGGAGCTGGCGATGGCCGACGAAGCGCGTTCCCGACTGGGCCGCGGTCTTGCAAGTCTGATCGGAGATGTCGGCGGCGAGGCCGCCCATGTCGACCGCCCGCGCGCGCAGCGCAAGGTGCCGATCGAATTCCTGAAACCCAATCCGCGCAACCCGCGCCGTGCGTTCGCCGACACCGAACTCAACGAACTCTCCGATTCGATCAAGCAGCATGGCGTGATCCAGCCGATCGTGGTGCGGCCGGTCAAAGGGACGCAGGACCGCTTTGAGATCATCGCCGGCGAACGCCGCTGGCGGGCAGCGCAGATCGCGGGCCTGCATGAAGTTCCGATCGTTCCCGTGGACGTCAGCGAGTCCGACGCGCTCGAGATCATGATCATCGAGAACGTGCAGCGCGAAGACCTCAACGCGATGGAAGAGGCGCAGGGCTATCACGCGCTCGCCGATGAATTCAAACGCAGCCAGGAAGACATTGCAAAGATCGTCGGCAAAAGCCGCAGCCATGTCGCCAACATGATGCGGCTGACCAGATTGCCGGCAGAGGTGCAGGCCTACATCGCGTCAGGGAAATTGTCGGCGGGCCATGCCCGGGCGCTGATCGGCGTGCCCGATCCGCTTGGTGCCGCCAAACGCATCGTCGAGGAGGGGCTCAATGTCCGCCAGACCGAGGCGCTGGCGCATGAGGAGGGCGTGCCCGAGCGCAAGCCGCAGAAGGCGCGCGGCGCCGCCGGCAAGACCAAGGACGCCGACACCCTTGCGCTGGAGAAACGCGTCAGCGACGCGCTGGGGCTCAACGTATCGGTCAATCACCGCGATCCCGGCGGCAGCGTGCTGATCAGCTACCGCAGCCTCGAGCAGCTCGACGAGGTGATGCGGCGACTGGCGTCCAAGCCATAGCAATGGACGCGTTGACTCCTTCGCGGTGAGTTTGCCAGTTGTCTTCGCCAACTGCTTGTTTATTCCGTATCGGTGTTGATGCCACCTTCGCAGCAGGGTGTTTGCGTCTTCGCCGAAGATCGTAGCGAAGGAACTACCATGAGCGTTACTAATGCCCTGAGAAGTCGCTTGGCCTTCATGAAGCCATTCCTCAGCGCGATTTTTTCATTTGAATCGAGGTTGGCGGCCCGGTGGGCGTCTTCAGCGCACCATCGATTGTTTTTGGCCCAGTGGGGACTGCTTCCGGTCCCGGAGTTCTTTGAGCACAAGGTCGGCCTCTATTGGATGTGGGGCGCCAATCGCCTGCCTCATTGGGTTGAGCGCGGAATATTCTCGCTTCTGGCAATGAAGCCGGACTGCAAGGTTTTGGAACTCTGCTGCGGCGACGGGTTCAACGCCCACTATTTTTACAGTTGCCGGGTCAAGTCGATGCTTTCGGTAGATTTTGATCCGAAGGCAATTTCCTACGCCCAGAAACATTTCCACGCCGAAAATGTCACTTATCGACTTGCCGACATCCGGACCCAGATGCCCGAGGGTGTTTTCGACAATGTCATTTGGGATGCGGCCATCGAGCATTTCACCGAGGTCGAGATCGCCGACATCATGGCCAATATCAAGCGCCGGCTTACCGCGGACGGTATCCTGTCCGGCTTTACGATCGTCGAGAAAGCCGACGGAAAGAAGATGCTTCCGCATCACGAATATGAATTCAAATCCAAAGAGGATCTGGCGCGCTTTTTCGAACCGCATTTCAAGAATGTCACGGTTTTCGAGACGATCTATCCTGATCGGCACAATTTGTACTTTTGGGCGTCGGATAGCGTGATGCCGTTCACGAACGGATGGCCGGCGGCCATATCGCGTCTCGCAGCCTAGACAGGCATCGCTACCTTTTTGTTTTGACGCGTTTTCTTCACGCGAACCGGTATCCACCCCGGATCAAGTCCGGGGCAGGCTTTCGCTTGAAAACGCTCTAAGCCCGCCGCTTTGCGTTTGCCGCGATCGCAAGCAGCGTGCGCTGCGCGATGGCGGCTGCGAGCGCCGCCTGTTTGCGCATCTCCAGCGCCGCGATGGCGAGCTGATCGATGATGGTCACCAGCCGAACCGGGCTGAAATTGCGCAGCGCGATCTCGACCGCGCCCTTTCGCGAAAAATGCAGCCGCGGGTACCCGCCCTCCAGCACCGCCGAAGCCGGCGTGCCCTCGGCAATGGCGAGCGCCGATTTGTGCAGCCATGCCGCCTGGCGTTGTGCGGCCGAGATGATCACGCCGGGATAGGTGCCTGCGACCATCGCCTTTGCAAATTCGCTTTCGACGACGGCCGGGTTGCCGGCGAAGGCGGCGTCCACGATCGGATCGAGCTTCAGTTCGGACGCGTCGGCCACGACGGCCATCACGTCGTCCAGCGTCACTTCGCCGGCGGCATGCGCATAAAGCGTGAGCTTGCGCAGTTCGTTGCGCGAGGCCTGGCGGTCGCCGCCCAGCAACGACATCAGCACCGCGCGCGCGTCCGGCGCGATGCGCAAATTCGAGACCCGCAATTCCTCGTCGATCAGCTTTGCCAGATCGCGCTCGCCGTCGGGGTAGCAGGCGATCGCGACCGCGGTCTTGGCGCGCTCGCAGGCCTTGCGCAGCGGCGATTCCGCGCGCAACTCGCCGGCCTCGATCACGATGCGGCAATCCCGGATCGGCGAATCCGCGAGCGTATCGACACCGCTGGCAAAATTGCGCGAGCCGGCGCGGACGCGGATGGCGCGGCGGCCGCCGAACAATGGCACCGTCATCGCCTCATCGACCAGCCGCGACGGCTCGGCGGATAGTTCATCGCCGTCGAGCCGCACCAGCGAGAAGGGGTCGTTGGGGTCGTCGACGGCGGAGGCCATCAGCGCATCGGCGCGCTCACGCACCAGGCCGGCGTCCGGACCGTAAAGCAGGATGATGGGACGGCCGGGATCGGGCCGGGCGAGAAACGCGTCGATATCTTTTCCGCGAAGCGCGACCAAAGGCGGTCAGGTGCCGGCGACGAAGAAGGACGCGAGCCGCGTCTGGATGTTTTCCGCAATCTCGTTCGCGGCGCGATCCTCGGCGTCGCGGAAGGCGCGGGCGCGGGCGAAGCGCTGCATCTGGCCGGGGATGTCGTAGGAGACGCGTGAGAAAGTCGTGCCGGTCATCACCGACTTGTTGGTGGCGAGCTCGATCAGATTGTACTGCGCGTCGATGCCGTAGTTCTCGCTCGAGGGCAGCGCGGTGGCGGGATCGAGCATCAGCGAGGAGCGCGAGGTGCTGAACCGCAGCACCAGCCGGTGGGTCGGCGGCATGCCGGTGGCGTTGCCGTAAAGCTTGAACGCCAGCGCGTTGCGGATCTCGACCTGGATGCGCGCCTCACGGGAGGCGTTCGGCTTGTCGACCGGCGGAACCTCGACCCCCATCAGCTTTTCGCGCAGGCCGGGGGTGCCGTCGCCGCGTTCGGCATACATCGGCTGGAAGCAGCCGGCCGTCAGCGCGGCCAGGGCGGCCACGGCCAAAAGCCGAGCTGCGATCCGGGTCCTAGCCAACGACATTCACGATCCTCATGGGAACAACGATCACTTTGCGGACGGGCTTGCCGGCCAAGGCCAGTTTTACCGCATCGAGAGCCAAAACGGCACCCTCGATTTCCGGATTTTGGGCGCCCCGTGGCACGGTTACATCACCCCGCTTCTTGCCATTGACCTGGACCACCAGCGTCACGGTGTCTTCAACCAGCAAATCGCGTTCGATTTGCGGCCAATCGGCCTCCGAAACCAGCCCTTCCCGGCCCAAAACCTGCCAGCACTCCTCGGCCAGATGCGGCATCATCGGCGCAAACAGTTGAACAAGGATGAGCGCGGCCTCCCGGACCGACCAGGCGATGTCGGACGCCGGCTTGTCCCCCTTGGCCAGCAGGTCGGCCAGCGCATTGGTGAATTCGCGAATATGGGCGAGGCAAACGTTGAAATGCAGCCGTTCGATTCCGCCGGACACCTTGTCCAGCGCACCGTGGGCGACCTTGCGCAGGGCCAGCGCCTCCGGACCGAACGACGCAGGCCGCGAGGTGGGGGCCAACTTGGCGATCCCGGCGGATTTGTTCACCAGCCGCCACAGCCGCTGCACGAACCGTGAGGCACCCTGCACGCGCTCGTCGCTCCAGATCACGTCGCGATCGGGCGGTGAGTTCGACAGCATGAACCAGCGCGCGACGTCGGCGCCGTAGGTCGCGATGATGTCGTCGGGATCGACCGTGTTCCTCTTCGACTTCGACATCTTTTCGATCGGGCCGATCGTTACCTCGTCGCCGCCATAGATCATCGTGGCGCGCCGTACGCCGTCGATCACCTCGACCTTCACCTCGGCCGGCGTGACGTAACCGCCATCGGCCTTCTGATAGGTCTCGTGCACCACCATGCCCTGGGTGAACATGCCGGCGAACGGCTCGTCCATGGCGATATGGCCGGTCGCCTTCATCGCGCGGGTGAAGAACCGGCTGTAGAGCAGGTGCAAGATCGCATGCTCGACACCGCCGATATACTGGTCGACCGGCATCATCCGGTTCGCGATATCAGGCGTGGTCGGCGCCCTCTCGTTCCAGGGATCGGTAAAGCGCGCAAAATACCAGGACGAGTCCACGAAGGTGTCCATGGTGTCGGTTTCGCGCTGGGCTTTGCCGCCGCATTTCGGGCAGGTGACGTGCTTCCAGGTCGGATGATGGTCGAGCGCGTTGCCGGGTTTGTCGAAGGTCGCGTCCTCCGGCAGCGTGACCGGCAGGTCCTTGTCCGGCACCGGCACCACGTCGCATTTCGGGCAGTGGATCACCGGGATTGGGCAGCCCCAATAGCGCTGGCGCGAAATACCCCAGTCGCGCAGGCGGAAATTGACCTGCCGCTCGCCGACCGGCGCGTTGCCGCGGGCCTCGGCTTCCAGCCGCTTCGCCACGTCTTCCTTTGCCTGTTCGATGGTCATGCCGTCGAGGAAGCGCGAATTGATCATGCGGCCTTCGCCATCATAGGCGATGTCCGTGATGACGAACGTCTTGGGATCGACGTCCGGCGGGCACACCACCGGGATATTGCCGAGATTGTATTTATTGACGAAATCGAGGTCGCGCTGGTCGTGGGCGGGACAGCCAAAAATCGCGCCGGTGCCGTATTCCATCAGCACGAAATTGGCGACATAGACCGGCAGCTTCCAGTTCGGATCGAACGGATGGATCACGCGGATGCCGGTGTCAAAACCCTGTTTCTCGGCGGTGTCGATGATTTCCTGCGCAGTGCCGATCCGTTTGATCTCGGCGATGAACTCCGCGAGTTTTGGATTCTTCGCAGCCGCGGCCGTCGCCAGCGGATGATCGGCGGAAATCGCCATGAACTTTGCGCCGAACAGCGTGTCCGGGCGGGTCGTAAAAATCTTCAGCTCGGTTTCGCCGGCGGGCGAGGTCGCCGCATCCAGCGCAAAGCGGATCAACAAGCCCTCGGAGCGGCCGATCCAGTTGCGCTGCATCAGTCGCACTTTGTCGGGCCAGCGGTCCAGCCCGTCGAGCGCGTCCAGCAGTTCCTGCGAGTACTTCGTGATCTTGAAGACCCACTGGTTCATCTCGCGCTGCTCGACCACGGCGCCGGAGCGCCAGCCGCGGCCGTCGATCACCTGCTCGTTGGCGAGCACGGTCATGTCGACCGGGTCCCAATTGATCTTGCGTTTTTCACGCTCGGCCAGCCCCGCGCGCAAAAAGTCCAAAAACATTTTTTGCTGGTGCTTGTAATAGCTGGGGTCACAGGTCGCGAACTCGCGTGACCAGTCGAGCGACAGCCCGATCGACTGCAGTTGCTTCTTCATCGCGGCGATGTTGTCGTAGGTCCAGGCCTTGGGCGCGACCTTGCGCTCGATCGCGGCGTTCTCCGCCGGCAGGCCGAACGCGTCCCAGCCCATCGGGTGCAGCACGTTATGGCCCTTGGCGCGCATGAAGCGGGCCAGCACATCACCCAGGGTGTAATTGCGGACATGGCCGATATGGATCCGCCCGGACGGGTAGGGGAACATCTCGAGCACGTAATATTTCGGCCGCGGATCGTCGTTTTTGGAGGCGAAGATCGCCTTTTCGTCCCACTGGCGTTGCCAGCGCGGCTCGGATTCGCGGGCGTTGTAGCGTTCGGAGGTCATGAAATCGCAGGGCTTTTTGTGGATTCGCCGTCCCTTCAAAGGACGGCGGACTAGGCCACAAAAGCGGCTGGGGGGTCAACGGGTTGGGCAGATGCCGGCGCCATGCCCGGCATTGTCGGGAGGGCGCAATTCTGGATAGCCGAGGCCTAGGTCCTCCCGTGAAGGTAGCTGCGGCATGCCCCCGGACAGGCCCGGTGCCCGGTCTTGAGGCAAGTTTAATCATTGCGTGTGACATTGCCGCAAAACAAGAAACCGGCCCTCCCAGAGATTGCTTTGACATCGTGGCAGGCGGCGCCCTTGACGAGCTCGATTTCGAGTACGCGACGTCTGTCGCGGAAAAAGCCACGCGCGCCATGGCCGAGCAGCGCGTACCGCCGACGCCGAACAATTTTCAGGTCTGGTTCAAATACGCGCTCGGCATGCCGCCCGACCTCAAGCGCACCATCGACATCCTGATCGGCAACAAACGCAAATTCGACGCCGCCACCAATCAAGGTCTGTTTGAAACCTATATCGGGTCGCAAGGCGCCGATGATGCGGCCGCGCACAAGACGTCGCAGCAGCTGCATTCGGTGATGAATTCGGCAAAGCAGTTTCTGACCACGGCCATTGCCGACAACCGGTCGCACATGGAGGCCATCGGCGACGTCGCCGAAGCCGGCGAGGCGGGGGCCGATCCCAAATTTCTGATCGAGAGCTTGATGAGCGAACTGGCGCAAGCCGCCACCCGCGCCACCAAGCTGGAGGTGAGCTTCGTCGAGAAGAGCCGCGAGCTCGATACCATCCGCGACTCCCTCAACAAATCGGAGGAACGCGCCAGAACCGATATGCTGACCGGCCTGCCGAATCGCCGCGCGCTCGATGAATTCTTCCGCGTCGCGCAGATCGCGGCGATGGAAAAGGACGAGCCGCTCAGCGTTCTCCTGATCGACATCGATCACTTCAAGAGCTGCAACGACACTTTCGGCCACGGCGTCGGCGACCAGGTGCTCAAGCTGATGGCAAAAGTGTTGCAGGATCGGGTGCGGGAGACCGATCTGCCGGCGCGCTATGGCGGGGAAGAACTGATCGCCGTGCTTCCCGGCGCGGATATCGCGGCCTGCCAGGCGGTTGCCGAGCGCATTCGCAGCTCGATTGCGGAGTGCACCATCACCCGCCGCTCGACGGGAGAAATCCTGCCCAACATCACGGTCTCGATCGGCGTCGGCCAGTTCCAGCCCGGCGAGGCGATGGCGGATTTGATCGACCGCTGCGACCGCGCGCTCTATCTCGCCAAACGCACCGGCCGCAACAGGGTCGTCACCGAGAACGAACTCGATCGCGAGCGGGCGGCGGGGTAGGGCTTCAGCTCGCCAGCGCCATTCCGGCTTCGTCCACCAGCTTCACAAATCCATGCTCGACCACGGTGTTGCGGCCGCGGTGCTTGGCGGCATAGAGCGCGGCATCGGCCGCTTCGATCAGGTCGCCCGGGCTGTGGGTGTCGCTCGGCAAGGTGCAGGCGACGCCGACGCTCACCGTGACGGTCCGGTGGCTCGAGGTCGCATGCGGTATTTCGAGGTTTTGCACGGCGGCGCGCACGACTTCGCCGATCTCCAGCGCCTTGGCCGCATCGGTATTCGGCAGCAACAGGCAAAATTCCTCGCCGCCATAGCGGCCGGCAAAGCCGAACGTGTCCGCGGCGATGCCCGATAGCGTCTCGCCAAGCCGGGTCAGGCAGGCGTCGCCTTCGGGATGGCCGTAGGTGTCGTTGTAGAGCTTGAAGTGATCGACATCGATCATCAGCAGCGACAGCTCGCTGTGATATTGCTGCGCCTTCATCCACTCGAAATCGAGCCGGCTCTGGAAGCCGCGGCGATTGGCAAGGCCGGAGAGCATGTCGATCGAGGCCATCACCGTCAGCCGGTCGTTGGTCGTGATCAGCTCGCGCTCGCGCTGGCTGAGCTGTGCCGCCATCGCGTTGAAGGCGCGCGCCAGCGGCACGAATTCGGAAGGAAGCCGGCCGCTCGCCACGCGAGCCGAACCATCGCCTTCGCCGAAGCGTTTGGCCATTCCCGTCATCATCTCGATCGGCTGGATCACCAGCTTCTCCGCGCCGACCAGTGCGCCGAGCAGCACGAAAAGGCAGACGAAACCGAGCTGCAGATAGGCGGTGCGGATGTCGCGGTTGATCGCCGCCGTCACCCTGGCCTCGTCGATGCTGACGATCAGGCGCGATTGCGTGCCGGGAATCTGCGCAAAATTCACCAGGCGGTTCGAGCCGTCGGCGGCCGCGAAGGAAATCGATCCCGAATCCGCGCCGGAGACCAGCGCCTTGTGGGCGATCGCCGAAAGCAGCGGCACCGAATCCAGCGGCTTTCCGATCCTGCTGGCCTGGTCGGCGGGTGCGGCAAGCACGGTTCCGGCGCTGTCGACCAGCACGGAAGAAACGCCGGTGCGTCCGCCGAGGTTGGTCATCATCTTCGACAACCAGTCGAGATCGATGGCGGCAAGAATCACCGAATCAGCGTCGGCATTGATGGCCGACACCGGGTAGGCCGCCATGATCAACGGCGTGTTGGTGGGCCGCGCGAGCAGGAAATCCGAGAAAACAAAATTGCGGGTCTCGCGGGCCTTGATGAGATACGGCCGGTCGCTCAGGTCGACGCCGACATACATGTTGGTGGTCGAGCACTGGATCCGGCCGTCGCTCCCGACGATCATCACGCTGCGGATCCACGGCAGGTTGTTGGGCAGGCTGGCGCGCATCACGTCGCAACTGCGGCTGACGCCGCCGGAGGCGCGGATATAGGCCGTCGACTTCAGGATGGTTTCGACCGAGGAAATGACTTCGCGCTGGGTATCGGCGCTGTGCTGGACGAGGCTTTTGTAATCCTCGGACGCCTGCACCAGTTGCCTGGCGCGGGTTTCCTCGAGGGAACGGGCGCGCTCCAGCATCAAGGGCGCCACCAGCATCAGCGCCAGCAAGGCGAGCCGCGTGCGGATGCCAAGAAGCTTCTTGAGTTTCACCCTCTTGCGGCTGAAAGTAACGCGCGACATCTTTGTCCCCTGACCCCGCGCCAAGGTAGTCGGAAGGGTTCAAAAACCCTTTCCCGGACTTGGTAAAATTAGAACAAACCGGCCAAAATCCACGGCTTCGGAGATGACATGGCGGCTGAGACGACCGCGCCGACAATTTCCCCTTCACCTGGCGGGTTGGCCGCGGTGGAGCAGGAAATTGCGCGCGCTTGCAAGGACGCGCGGCGCGAACGCGCGATCGGTGACGTTGATCGCGGTCTCGAAAACGTTCGGCGCGGATGCGATTTCGCAGGTAATCGCGGCCGGACAGCGCGTTTTCGGCGAGAATTGCGTGCAGGAGGCGAAAGCCAAGTGGCCAGGGTTAATGACTGCTTACCCCGGCATCGCGCTGCATCTGATCGGGCCGCTGCAGTCTAACAAGGCGAAAGAGGCGGTCGCGCTGTTCGACGCCATCCACTCGGTCGATCGCCCGAGCATTTGCGAAGCGTTAGCCAAGGAAATCAAATCCCAGGACAGGCGTCCCGAGATGTTCGTGCAGATCAACACCGGGGAAGAGCCGCAAAAGGCCGGCATCGCGCCATCGGAGGCCGATGCCTTCATCGCAAGCTGCCGCGAAAAATATGGCCTGCCGGTTTCCGGACTGATGTGCATCCCGCCGGTCAACGAGGCGCCCGCGCCGCATTTTGCGCTGACCGCCAAAATCGCCGCGCGCAACGGATTGAAAAATCTTTCGATGGGCATGAGCGCCGATTTCGCCACCGCGATTCAGTTCGGCGCCACCCATGTGCGCGTCGGCTCGGCGATTTTCGGGCACAGGTGATTGTCGTCCCGGCCCGCCCGGGACGACATGTCACGCAAACCCCACCGACACCTTTCCCAGAACGCCGAAATCAGCCGCGAAAAAATCGCCGGCAGCAATCGGCAGCGGCGCGTGGCAGGTGCCCGTCGTGACCACGCGGCCGGCCTTCAATGTCGCGCCGAGCTGGCGCAATTCATTGGCGAGCCAGGTCAGGGCGATGCGGGGGTCGCCGAGCACGTTCCTGCCATGACCGACGAACTGCTGGCCACGCATGGTGATCACGGGTTTTTCCTCGACGAGATCGAGCGAACGCCAGTCCGCCGTCGTCGCCGGGCCGAGCACGAACAGATGCGCGCAGGCATTGTCGGCAATCAGCTGCGCTTCGCCGGCGCCGACAAAATCCGCAAAGCGCGAGTCCGGAATCTCGATCGCCGGATGCAGCGTGTCGACCGCATCCAGCACCTGCTGCATGGTGTAGGGCGCCGATCGTGCCGGCAAGTCGGCTTTCATGCGAAAGGCGAACTCAGGCTCGGCGACGCGCATTTCATTGCCCGCCATGTTGGCCGTGCCGCCGTCGGGGATCACCGTTTCCGCCAGAATCCGTCCGGCCAGCGGACCGGGGACATTGATGTGCTTTTGCCCGGCCTCGCTGGTGGCCGCGATCTTCCAGCCGAACAGATGCGTGGTGGAATATCGTTCGATTGCCGCCTGGATGGCATAGCCCTCGGCGCGGCTATACGGGCGGTGCCATTCCTCCAGCGCCGCAAACTTGGTGCCGGCGCGCCAGTGATCATGCAAGATTTGCGACGCGGACGTGATCTGATTCTTTTCCAGCATAATGAGCGATCCCCGAAATAACGTTCATTCAATAACAATCCTCGTTTGCGGCCCCATCCGCCGCAACAAGCGCAACATCGACGACCTCGTCATCGAAACGCAGCCCGCCGTCGGCGAAAAATTGCTGCGCGCCAGATGCAAAAACACCGCGCTGCCGCGGCCGGCGATGCGCGGTGCGGAATTGTGGTCGATCTCGACGATGAAATCATAGAGGTGATCCTCGCGCGTCAGCCGGTCGCCACTGCGGTCGCGATCGAGCCGTACCGGCTGGTTATAATGGCGGTCAGCCGGATTCTCGCACCAGGCATCTTCGGGGCGAATCGGGCGAATCGGAAGAAAAGTCTGCGGCCGGGGGTACCGGTCCGCGCGCCACCACAGCCGTCGCGGATAGAACGTGCCGCGCGGGGTGCCGCCGTCGCCTTCGCGCTTGTTGGCCTTGATGCCGCCCCGCCCCAGCGCAACCGGCACGGTCCAGCCTTCCGCGGTCAGCCAGCCCCGGCGCGGGTCACCTGCGGCGGCGTGGACGGCTATGGCCGATAGCGGCCGATCACGCGGACTTGTCTCATAAGTGATTGAAATACTGGACCTTCCCATCCGTTTGGCCGGTTCCCGGGGTTGCCTCACCGCCCCCAAATGCTCTATTTCACGCCAATCAAATACATTCGCCGGAAAAGACCGCAAAATCTGGAGTACAATACGGCTCGGCTTGTGAATCTGTAACAGCCCCTTACCTGACTAAGAACGACCCGACGACCCGGGTTTATCTATCAAGTCTCGGCCAAAGCGCTTCCGCTTGTGTCCGCTGCCTGAGCTCCAAGAGGATCGTACCTATGGCCAATGCCCGCAAGATCCTGATCGTGGATGACGACACCGATCTGCGCGACACGCTGGTCGAGCAATTATCGCTGCATGACGAGTTCGAGGCTTCCGCGGTCGATACCGGCGCCAAGGGCGCCAGCGCCGCCAAGACCGATTCGCCCGACCTGGTGCTGATGGATGTCGGTCTCCCCGATACCGATGGCCGCGAAGTGGTGCGGAGCCTGCGCAAGGGCGGCTTCAAGGCCCCCATCATCATGCTGACCGGCCACGACACTGATTCGGACACCATCCTCGGCCTCGAATCCGGCGCCAATGACTACGTCGCCAAGCCGTTCCGCTTTGCGGTGCTGCTGGCGCGGATCCGGGCCCAGCTTCGCCAGCACGAAGCCAGCGAGGACGCCGTGTTCTCGGTCGGCCCCTACTCGTTCCGGCCCGGCTCCAAGATGCTGACCGGGGCCAATGCCAGAAAAGTGCGGCTGACCGAGAAGGAAACCGCGATCCTGCGCTTCCTGTACCGCGCCGGCCAGCTCCCGGTGTCGCGCGAGACCTTGCTGCAGGAAGTCTGGGGCTACAATTCGGGCGTTACCACCCACACGCTGGAAACCCACATCTACCGGCTGCGCCAGAAGATCGAAAAAGATGCGGCCAATCCCGAGATCCTGGTGACGGAAGCCGGTGGCTACAAGCTGGTGCCGTGATACGATTCGGCTCAACGATTCGTAGCTCACGCACACCGATTACCGGTCCTGCATGTCGATCGAAGATGATGTAGCCCTGCTGGAGCGCGTCCCGACACTGCGCCTGTTGGGCTCGTCGTCGCTGCGCATGCTGGCGATCGGTTCCGAACAGCGCAATTTCGAAAGCGGCGATTATCTGTTCCAGGCCGGCGAGGAAGCCGATTCCGGCTTCATCGTTCAGCGCGGTGCGTTCCGTATCGATGACGGCGCCAGCGCCGAAGTCGTTGCCGGTCCCGGCACCTTGATCGGCGAGCTTGCGCTTGTTGTCGCGATGCGGCGGCCTTCCACCGCGGTGGCGCTGGAACGTTCGACCGTGATCCGGATCGCGCGCAGCCTGTTTCAGCGTGTGCTGGAAAGCGACCCCGCCGCCGCGCGCCGCCTGCGCGATGAATTCGCCACCCGCACCAGTCAGCTCGCCAGCGACATTTTGATGGCAGGCGCGAAGCTGAGCATCTAGTCTCTACTTTGCATGGGGTTGTTTTCGCTATTTTGTGTCCGGCCTTCGACGCATCCTACACATCCAGCGTCACCGTGACAGGCACATGATCAGACGGCCGTTCCCAGCCGCGTGCATCGCGCAGGATCCGGAAATCGCTGACATTGTCCTTTAGCGCGCGCGAGACCCAGATGTGATCAAGCCGCCGGCCGCGATCGCCGACCGTCCAGTCCGCCGCGCGGTAACTCCACCAGGTGTAGACCTTTTCCGATTGCGGTATCCGCTCGCGCGCGACGTCGAACCATTCGCCGTGGGTCTGCGCGGCGAGCAGTTTCTCGCATTCGATCGGCGTGTGCGACACCACCTTCAATAACTGCTTGTGCGACCACACGTCGTTCTCGTACGGCGCCACGTTGAGATCGCCGACCAGGATGTGGCGGTCGTCACCGCGCGGATGCAAGGGCTCGCAGGCCTTCATCTCGTCGAGGAAGCGCAGCTTGTGATCGAATTTTTCATTGAGCGCGGGGTCGGCAATATCGCCGCCGGCCGGCACATAGAAATTATGCAGCACCAGCGGCTTTGAAAGCTGCGCCTTTTCTCCGAACGAAACCGAGATGTGGCGGGAATCCACCTTGTCGCAAAAGGTGCGGATGTCGGTATTCTCGAACGGCAGTTTCGAAATCACGGCGACGCCGTGATAGCCCTTCTGCCCGTTCAGCGCGACATGGTCATAGCCGAGCCGGCGAAACCGCTTCAGCGGAAAGGCGTCGTCGATGCATTTTGTCTCTTGCAGGCACAGCACGTCCGGCCGCACCGCCTTGATGAACTTGGCGACGAGGTTGATGCGCAGCCGCACCGAATTGATGTTCCAGGTTGTCAGGGAGAAACGCATGGGGACTGCGTTCTAGCACAATGCAGCTGCGGTCCGCCCGATTGTCCACAGAGTTCTGTAGGGTGGGCAAAGGCGCGCTGCGCCGTGCCCACCATCTCTCCGAGCGCGCGATAAAAATGGTGGGCACGCTGTCGCTTTGCCCACCCTACGAATTCCGCATTCAGCGGCTAGCCCGGCGGGACCGAATAATTCGTGAAATCGATCTTGAACAGGCCGGGATCGACCTTCTTCGACGAATCCAGATTGTAGACGGCGACCGTGGTGTCATAGCCCTGCGGGTCGGTCACCGTCCATTGCTTGAGCTGGCCGTCCTTGGTGCCGATCATCAGCATCAACCGGCTGGTGCCGATCAGCGCCTGCTTTTCCTCGATGGTGACGCTGATGAACACGTCGTCCGCAGTCACGCTGACGACGTTGGTGTCCTTTAACAGGTCGATGCGATCGGACAGCAGGAAACGCAGCGGCGTCTGCGACAGCGGATAGATGTCTTGCGTCGCAAGCTTGCGGTCGCGCACCGCGAGCGACGATCCGTCGGCGATGATCGCGATCGGGGTCGGCGGATCATATTCGAAGCGCACCTTGCCCGGCTTCATGATGTAGAAATCGCCCTTGGTCTTGCTGCCGTCGGGCCCGACCTGGACGAAATTTCCGACCAGCGTCTGCAGCGACGACAGATACGAACTCACCTTGGCAGCCTGGGCCTTTTGATTCGCGTCAAAGGACGAGAAAATATTGGCCGGCAGATTGCGGCGCGGATCGGGGATCACCGGGTTCGGCGGCGCTTGCGTCGTGCCTGTCGTCAGCGGAGCCTTTTGCTGGTCCGACGCGCTCATCTGGGTATTGTCGCGCGCCTTCGGGGCCGGCTTCGGCACCGGGACGGTCTGCGCGGAAGACGCCGTCACCGCACCCGCCACGGAGGCGGCGACGAGCAGCGCCGAGGCGGCACGGAGTTTGCTAATCATGAATTGCTTTGTCATTCGAATTTCAAGACTTCCGTTCGACGCGCCGTCCCGCAGCTAACGGCTCTTTTATCGCGATTTCAGCCCGATGAGGTATCGTTTTTCCGTGAAAAGTTGATGCAAAAGCAGGCCTCTCAGAATCCGCCGCTCTTCTTCCTCGACGAGAATCTCACGCTTTCCGGCGTGATTCGCCTGGCCGACGATGCCTTCGAGTTCCATGCGCTCCATCAGCGAGGCCGCACGGTTATAGCCGATCTGCAGACGACGCTGGATGTAGCTGGTCGAAGCCTTGCGGTCGCGCTTGACGATCGCAACCGCCTGCGAGAACAAATCGCCGCCGCCATCGCCGCCCATGCCGGTGGCATCGAACACCGCGCCGTCTTCGTCGGTCGGCTCTTCCGCGGTGACCGCTTCGAGATATTCCGGCGAGCCTTGCGTCTTGAGATGGCGCACCACCTTCTCGACTTCTTCGTCCGACGCGAAAGGTCCGTGCACGCGGCTGATGCGGCCGCCGCCGGCCATGTAGAGCATGTCGCCCTGGCCGAGCAGTTGTTCGGCGCCCATTTCGCCGAGGATGGTGCGGCTGTCGATTTTCGAGGTGACCTGGAATGCGATGCGGGTCGGAAAATTCGCCTTGATGGTGCCGGTGATGACGTCGACCGACGGACGCTGCGTCGCCAGAATCACATGCAGGCCGGCGGCGCGCGCCATCTGCGCGAGGCGCTGCACCGCGCCCTCGATGTCCTTGCCGGCGACCATCATCAGGTCGGCCATTTCGTCGACGATGATGACGATATAGGGCAGCGGATCGAGATCGAGCTTTTCTTCCTCGTAGATCGCCTTGCCGGTTTCCTTGTCGAATCCGGTGTGCACGGTGCGGCTCAGTTCCTCGCCCTTGCCTTTGGCTTCCAGCAGGCGCTGATTGTAGCCGTCGATATTGCGCACGCCGAGCTTGGACATTCTCTTGTAGCGCTCTTCCATCTCGCGCACGGCCCATTTCAACGCGACCACCGCCTTCTTCGGATCGGTCACGACGGGCGTCAGCAGATGCGGGATGCCGTCATAGACGGAGAGTTCGAGCATTTTTGGATCGACCATGATCAGCCGGCACTGGTCCGGCCGCAGCCGGTAGACCAGGCTGAGGATCATGGTGTTGATGGCGACCGATTTGCCGGAGCCGGTGGTACCGGCGATCAGCATATGCGGCGTGCGCGCGAGATCGATGATGACGGGGTCGCCGCCGATGGTCTTGCCGAGACACAGCGGCAGTTTGGCGACGGACTTGCCGCTCTCCCTCGCGTTGAGCAGTTCGCGCAGATAGACCTTTTCGCGGTGCGCGTTCGGCAGTTCGATGCCGATCGCGTTGCGGCCGGGGACCACGGCGACGCGCGCCGACAGCGCGCTCATCGAACGTGCGATGTCGTCGGCGAGCCCGATGACGCGCGACGATTTGATGCCCGGCGCGGGCTCGAGTTCATACAGCGTCACCACGGGCCCGGGATTGGACTTGACGATTTCACCGCGGACGCCGAAATCGCCGAGCACGCTTTCCAGCGCGCGCGAATTGGCCTCTAGCTCGGCCTTGCTGAGGGGTTGCCGGTCCGAGGCTTTTGGTGCCGTGAGCACCGACAGCGACGGCAGTTCGAACTTGTCGGACGATTTGCGCGCGGCGGCGCGGGGCGCGGCCTTCTTGCGCGGCGCGCGCGCGACCGGCTCTTCTTCTTCGTCCTCTTCCTCGTATTCCTCTTCGTCCTGCGGCGCCAGCGATGGTGCGCGGCGGCCGTCGAGATTGGGTTCCTGACGGTCGAACGAAAGGCGCGGCGCCGGGCTAGAGGAAACCAGCGAGCGATAGGCCGTGGCGAAGAACCAGCCGATCCGCGCCTTCGCGCTCATGATGGCGTGGAACAGCCAGCCCAGCGAGACCGACCCGCGGCCTTCATCCTCCTCGACGAACGGCGCATCGTCGTCCTCGATCGGCGTCAGTTCCTGGTCCTCGCGCGGGCGCGAGCCCCAGCCGCTGGCGAACAGGAACGCCGCCACCATGGCGCCGAACAGGATGACACCAAGCACGAGACGATAGACGAAGCCGGCCGGACCGAACACCACCGCGGGCGCGCGCACCAGCGCATCGCCCACCACGCCGCCGAGCCCGGTCGGCAGCGGCCACGCGCCGCCATGCGGCCAGCAGCTGGCAAAGCCGGCCGCGATCACCGTGCAGAGAATCCAGCAGCCGAGCCGCAGCGCTTCGCGATCGAAGCTGCGATGGGTCAGCATGCGCCAGCCCCACACCGCGACCGGCATGATCAGCATGATCGAGCCAAGTCCCAAAATCTGCATCAGGAGATCGGCGCCGATCGCGCCGGGATAGCCGAGCACGTTGCGGATCATGCGCGAGGTGGCATGGCTGAGGCTCGGATCCTGCACCGACCAGGTCATCAGCGCTGCGGCAGCGATGCTCGACAGCGCGATCAGGCCGAGGCCCGTGAGTTCGCGCAATCGCCGGCCCAGGGCCTCGCGGATCGAGGCTGGCAGATGGCTGACCAGGGGAATGACACGTTCGATCGCTGGCATGGTGATGCTGGGCCCTGCGACTATTCGAGAATTTCGACCAGCCGATGCAACGCCTCGGCCGTTGATTCACTGTCTGAGACCAGCGCCAGCCGGATATAGCCGGCGCCGGGATTGCTGCCGTCGTCCTGCAGACGCGCCAGATAGCTTCCGGGGATGACGCGCACGCCGGCATCCCGTAGAGCCTGACCGCGGCCGCTTCGTCGCCGCCGCGTTCGGACACGTCGAGCCAGACGCAGAAACCGCCGGCGGGCCGCGCGTAGCCGTAGCGGCTGCCCAGGATCTGGTCGGCAAGATCGAACTTGATCCGGTACAGCCTGCGATTTTCCTCGACATGGGCCTCGTCGCTGTAGGCGGCGACCGCCACATGCTGCAGTGGCACCGGCACTTGCGGCGCGGCGACATTGCGCAGCTCATGAAACGCGGCGAGGAATTTCTTGTCGCCGGCGGCAAAGCCGACGCGCATGCCCGGCAGGTTGGAACGTTTCGACAGCGACTGGAACGCGACCACGTTTGTGAAGTCCGGCCCGGCGCATTCCAGCGCACTGCCCGGCGCCTGCCTGGTGTAGATTTCCGAATAGCACTCGTCGCTGAGGATCATGAAACCGAAGCGGTCGGCGAGTTGTTTCAGGCGAAGAAAATATTCCGATGAGGCGACGGCGCCTTGCGGGTTGGCCGGCGAGGCGATGAAGATCGCAACCGTGCGCGCCAGCAGCGCGTCGTCGAGCGAATCGAGATCGGGCAAAAATCCGTTGGCGGGCGTGGTCGGCAGATAGACCAGTTCGCAGCCCGCCGCGCGCGCGCCGGCGCCATAGGCCGGATAGAACGGATTGGGCATCAGGATCGCCGGACGTCCCTTGCGCGGGCCGACATAACGGGCGGCGGTGATCGCGGCAAAGAACAGCCCTTCGCGGCTGCCGTTCAGCACCAGGATTTCGCTCTCGGGATCGACCGGCCGCGGCAGGCGGAATTGGGTCGAAAGCCAGTTCGCCACCGCCCGCCGGAACGGCTCGATGCCCTTGGCGAGGGGATAGCGGCCGAAATCGGCGATGTGCTTGGCCAGCACCGGGCCGACAAAGGCCGGAACGGGGTGCTGCGGCTCACCTAATGATAATGTTATCAATGGCTTAGAGGGTTGATAGGGCGCCAGCAATTCGGTGGTCCGCAAAAACGGCGAACGCTCGGCCTGACCGGCAGCGCTGTGGCTGCCGGCGCCCTGCGCCACGCCGGAAGAGGCGGTCATTGCCATGTCTGAAACGCCAGCACTTTCGAAGCGGCCGAGGGACGGTTTTGAGCGGCCGAAAACGGATCAAACCACCATAGATACGGCGAGGTTAAGACGCGATTAACCATCGGCCGCGCCGCCCGTCCAGACTCCTGAAATCCATCAAAAACAGGACGATGGGCGGGAGTACGAAGGCCCGCCGCGGCGGGGGTCAAAGGCCGGATGCGATGCATTTTAGCGAATGGCTTCGGATACCGTTTACCCCGGTCGATGGAACAACCAGCGCCTTAGCAATTCGCAATCGATCCGGATGCTAGGTCTTGCGCCCAACAGGGCCGACGATGACTGTTCAGATCACCACGCACAGAGACGTGCTGCGCCATACCGCGAGACGGGTTTCCGTCGCGGTAGGCCTTACGCTCGTCCTGACGGCGGCGATCACGCTGATGCATCTCGGCACCAACCCGTCAGCCCTCGTTCGCGTCGGCGACGTGATGATCATGAGCATCTGCGCAGCCACCATGATCTCGGCTGTGCTTTCGGGAATCATGACCTACCGGTCGGCGCTGCTGATGCAGGAGCTGACGCTGACCCGCAGCGAATTGTCGCGCATCTCGCAGACCGATCAGCTCACGGGGCTGATGAACCGGCGCGGTTTCGATGACGCGGCGACGACGGCGTTGCGGTCGGCGCATCATGCCGGCCTGCCGGCCGTGATCTTCATGTGCGACATCGACCACTTCAAATCGATCAACGATCGCTTCGGCCACGAATTCGGCGACAAGGCCCTTGTCGAGATCGCCGACGTCCTGCGCCAGTTTTCCAGGGCGCGCGGCGGACTGGTGGCGCGGCATGGCGGCGAGGAGTTTGCAGCGCTGATGATCGGCATCACCCGCGAGCAGGCCGAGGCCTATGCGGAGGACATCCGCAAGGCCTGTTCGGTCAGGGAAATCTCCAGCGGCGGAATCTCCGAGCGCGTCACGATCAGCATCGGCTTCACCGTCTCGCGCGGCGAAGCCGAACTGGCAAAGATCATGCGTGTGGCCGACCAGGCCCTCTATACCGCCAAACGCCGCGGCCGCGACCGCGTCGAGCGCGCCGACGAGTTTTCACTCGCGGCGGCCTAGAGCATGATCCCGAAAAGTGGGAACTGGTTTTCGGAAAAGATCATGCTCAAAGAGAAACCGCGGCCACTATTGCGGCCTACGCTCGAACGCCGGCATCCCTTCCGGGATCACGTGGAACGGCTGCTTGTCGACGGTGAAAATCGCGACCTGCGGCATTATCTGTGAAGGCTCGTCCAGCGTACCGACCTTGATCACGACGACCGGCCGCTGCGGCCGCGTCACGACATGGGTGCCGCATTCGGCGCAAAACTCGCGCGTCACTGGCTTCTCCAGATCCTTGCGGGCAAATTGTTTCGGCGCGCCCTTGGTGTATTTGAAGCCGTCCGGCGACATCGCCACAAACATGTTGGGCGAACCGCCGGTGATGTACTGGCATTCGCGGCAATGGCATTGCGCCTTCATCATGGGTTCGCCCTCGGCCTCATACCGCACGGCGCCGCAATAGCATCCACCTGTCAGCTTCATGGCATCCTCCCATTGTTGGCGTTGCTTCGAATCTAGTGCTTCGCGGCGCTCTTTGCCGCTTCATTGTTGAGGACGATCAACCCGTCGACGGCGACGCCGACCTTGCTGTTGATCAGGAATGGATTGACGTCGATCGAGGCGATGCGGCTGCCGGCATCCGCCATCAGATTGGACAGGCCAACCAGCGCCTTCACCGCAGAGGCCTCGTGCAAAGCGGGCTTGCCGCGATAGCCTTTCATTTTCACGCCGGCCTTGGTCTTGTGGATCAGTTGCTTTGCCTCCGCCGCATCGAGCGGCGCGCCGGCGAGTGCTACGTCCTTCATCAATTCGATATCGACGCCGCCGGTGCCGAACAGCACCACCGGCCCCATCTCGGCATCGAGCGAAGCGCCGACCACCAGTTCGAGGTCGGCTTTGACCTGCTGCGCGATCAAAATGCCCTCGAGTTTCGGCTTGTTCTTGAGCCTCTTCACCCGTTTGGTGATGTCGTCGAACGCCTTCTTCACCTCGGCCGCGCTGTTGAGGTTCAGCACCACGCCGCCGATGTCGGATTTGTGCAGGATGTCGGCGCTGACCACCTTGGCCACCACGGGAAAGCCGATCTTCTTGGCGATCTTCACGGCCTCTGCCGCGGTCTGCGCGATCTCTTCCTTTGAAACCGGGATGCCATAGGCCTTCAACAGCTTCTTCGAGGCCACCTCGTCGAGCGCGGCTGCGCCATTGGCGCTCTTGAGGGTCTTCTCCAGCATGGCGCGCGCGGAGGCCTTTGAGTTCGAGACGATGTCGGGCACTTCCTTGCGCAGCGATGAATATTCGATCAGCGACTTGATGGCGCCGACCGCGCGATCCAGCCCCTGCATGACCGCGATATTCGGCAGCGACTTTCGCAGGGCCTTGGTGAACTCGGTAAAGCCGATCGACATCGCGCTGATATAGACCACCGGCTTGCTGGCGGCGCCGGCCATGTCGTTGACGATGCGCAGATTGCGCTCGCGCAATTCATGCGGCGCCTTCGGCAGTTCGGCATCGATGATGACGATATCGGTGTCGGGGTCGTCGATCATGATCTTGATCGACTTCATGTAGACGGTGGGATCGACCACCGCGGCAAAGCCGGCGTCCAAGGGATTGCCGACGATGCTGCCGGGTCCGAGCATCTCGGCCAGTTGCGCGCTGGCGTTCTTGCTGAGCGGCGCAAAATTCAGCCCGGCCGAATAGAACGCGTCGATCAACAGGCCGCGCTTGCCGCCGGACAGCGACACCGCGGCAAGGCGGTCGCTCTTCATCGGATCGGCATGGACGAAACATTCGGTGGTTTCGATCAATTCGTCGAGGCCGCGGACACGGATCACGCCTTCGCGGGTCGAGATCGCGTCAAAGGTTTCGATCGAGCCGGCCAGCGCACCGGTATGCGCCATCGCCGCCGCCCGGCCGCCTTCGGAAGCGCCGAGCTTTAGCGCGATGACCGGCTTGCCGGCGGCGCGTGCGGCCTTGCAGGCTTCGCGAAACACTTTTGTGTTCCGCACACCCTCCAGATACACCACGATGACGCGGATCGAGGGATCGGCGGCGAAATAGGCCATCAGATCCGGCGTCTCCAGGCCGGTCTCGTTGCCGGTCGTCACCATGTAGCCGACGCCGACGCCGCGATCCTCCAGCGTCTGGCGGATCGCCATCACGATCGCGCCGGATTGGCCGGCGATCGCCACCGGTCCCGCCTCCATGGTGACGATGCGGTCGTCGATATTGGTGAAAAGCTTTTCGCCGGCGCTGAGATTGCCGAGGCAGTTCGGGCCGGTGACGGCGAGGCCGGTTTCCTTCACGGCCTGCTTCAGTTCGACGGCGAGCCGCTGGCTCTCCTCGTCCTGCAGTTCGCTGAAGCCCGAGGTGACGATGGTGGCGGAGCGCGCACCGGCCGCGGCCGCGTCGCGGATCACCTGCACCGCAAAACGCGCCGGCACCAGCACCAGCACGTGGTCGGGTTTTTCCGGCAGGCTGGTGAAATCCTTGTAGCAGGGCACGCCCCAGATCGTTTCGCGCTTGGCGTTGATTGGGAACAGCCCGCCCTCGTACTGGTACTTGATCAGATTGTTCCAGATCCGCTCGGCATAATTGCCGGGCTTGTCGGTGGCGCCGACCAGCACGATGTTGCGCGGGTGCAGCATCGCATGAATGCTCTTGACGATATCGCTGGCGTCGGGGGCGGGGGACCATTTGCCGGCCGAGCCGGACGCATTGCTGGCGTGGGCTTCCATACGCGTTTCTCACCCCTTGATGCTTCTTGTTTTTGCGGGAGGCGGAATTCCGCCCCGCGCCGGCAGTCTGCCCGCCTTTCGCGACGGAGACCGAAACAAACAGTTCATTTCCCTCCGCGTCAACACGCGCGCGGCGGAGGCAGGGCTGTCAATTTGGGAGGACTTTTGTTTTGACGCGTTTTCTTCACGCGAACCGGCGACCACTTCGCTCGAAAACGCTATGGAAAAAGAAAGGGGCTCCAACTTGCGCTGGAGCCCCTCAACGGTCAGGGCATTGCCGGGTATGTGCCCGAACCGGAGTTGTGGACGCGACCCCGTGGGATCGCGCCCCGGGAGAACTTACATGTTGTAAGCGCGCTCGGTGTGCTCGGTGATGTCGAGGCCTTCGCGCTCGACTTCCACGGTGGCACGCAGGCCGACGATGACGTCGACGACCTTGTAGAGGATCGCCGAGCCGACGCCCGACCACACCAGCGTGGTGCAGACGCCCCATAGCTGCGAGGTCATCTGGGCGATGAAGTCGTAGTCGGCGACCTTGGGCGGAATGGCGGTGTAGTCGATGACGCCGGCGCCGCCGAGCGCGGGATTGACCAGGATGCCGGTGCCGAGCGCGCCGACGATGCCGCCGATGCAGTGGACTCCGAACACGTCCAGCGAGTCGTCATAACCGAGAGCGTTCTTGATCACGGTGCAGAAGAACAGGCAGACCACACCGACCACGAGACCCAGCACGATCGATCCCATCGGACCGGCAAAACCGGCCGCGGGCGTGACCGCGACGAGACCTGCCACCGCGCCGGAAATCACGCCGAGCATGGAGGGATGGCCCTTGATGATCCATTCCGCGAACATCCACGCCAGCGCCGCCGCTGCGGTTGCAACGAAGGAGTTGGTCATGGCGAGCGCAGCGCCGCCCGAAGCCTCGAGGTTGGAACCGGCGTTGAAACCGAACCAGCCGACCCAGAGCAGCGAGGCGCCGACCATCGACAATGTCAGCGAGTGCGGCGTCATCAGCTCCTTGCCGTAGCCGACGCGCTTGCCGATCAAGCAGCGCGCCGACGAGGCCCGCGATACCGGCGTTGATGTGCACCACCGTGCCGCCAGCGAAGTCGATCGCGCCCTTCTTGAAGATCCAGCCGGCGTCGGCATTGATCTCGTCAAGCTTGGCTTGCGCCGCGGTCTTGGCCGCGCCGTCAGCCGCGGCAGCGAGCGCCTTGGCAGCGTCCTGGATCGCGTCCGGGCCCGGCCAATACCAGACCATGTGCGCGATCGGGAAGTAGATCAGCGTGACCCAGAGCGGGACAAACAGCGCGACTGCCGCAAACTTCATGCGTTCGGCGAAGGCGCCGACGATGAGGGCCGGCGTGATCGCCGCGAACGTCATCTGGAAGCAGATATAGATCATCTCCGAGATGTTGGCGTCGACGCTGAAGGTTGCCGCCTTGGTGTCGGGCGTGACACCCATCATGAAGGCCTTCGAGAAGCCGCCGATGAAGTCGGAACCGCCGGTGAAGGCGAGACTGTAGCCGTACACCGTCCAGAGGATCGTGACGATGCAGACGGTGTAGAACACCTGCATCAAGACCGAGAGCATGTTCTTGGCGCGGACCAGGCCGCCGTAGAACAGTGCGAGGCCGGGGATCGTCATCAACAGCACCAGCACCGTCGAGGTCATCATCCAGGCGTTGTCGCCCTTGTTGACGGTTGGCTCTGCATACGCCGCGGTTGCGGCGAGCAGGCCGACTGCGAGGGCCGCCAATCCCGCGCTATAGGGACGTTTGAACGTCATTTTGAATTACTCCTGAGTGGTAAGGTTGAGCGCGAAATCAGAGTGCCGCGGCATCGGCCTCGCCGGTGCGGATGCGAACCGCATGGTCGAGGTTGATGACGAAGATCTTGCCGTCGCCGATCTGTCCGGTTTTGGCCGCCGTCGTGATGGCGTCGATGGTCTTGTCGACCTGATCGGAGGCCACCGCGACCTCGATCTTGATCTTGGGCAGGAAGCTCACGGCGTATTCAGCACCGCGATAGATTTCCGTATGGCCTTTCTGCCGGCCATATCCCTTGACTTCCGTCACCGTGAGACCGTGAACGCCAATGGCGGTCAGGGCGTCCCGGACTTCTTCGAGTTTGAATGGCTTGATGATCGCCATAACAATTTTCATGGGTCCTATCCCCGCTTGGGCCCGGTTCAGACAGACCGGGCGTTCTCGACTGAGGTTCACCACGCGGAGAGGTTCACTACGCGGGCACAGCCTTGCCCCGTAGAATCAAATGCCGTGCCAGATCGGCGGCATTCCCTAACGGTTTATAAATCCGGACGTTTTCGGGCTTTTCCCGGTTTGGCCAAAACTGCGCCATTCCGTCGCGCCTAATGTCTAATCAAGCGTGCTCGTTTCGTGAGCACGTCAGGCTCCCGACATATTCGTGCCCACGGCGAGGGCAGGAAAAAGGTATTTAGATCAAGGCGACTACGTAAAACTACTGCAGTGCCTCGCCATGCTGCGAAATATCGAGGCCCTCGAGCTCCTGCTGCATCGACACCCGCAAGGGTGCAAACACGCCGACCAGCTTGAGCAGGATGAAGGTGGCGACCGCCGTCCAGACCAGGGTGATGCCGACGCCGTAGAATTGCAGCAACACCTGCTGCGGGTTGTTCTCGATCAGCCCCGATGTCCCGCCGATCGCTGTCGCCGCAAACACCCCGCACAACAGCGTGCCGGTGATGCCGCCGATGCCGTGCACGCCGAACACGTCGAGCGAATCGTCGTACCTGAGACGCACCTTCAGCGAGGTGCAGGCCCAGAAACAGACGAGGCCCGCCACCGCGCCGATGACGATGCCGGCCCATGGTGCAACGAAACCGGAGGCGGGCGTGATGGTGCCGAGGCCTGCGATGGCGCCGGAGATCATGCCGAGCACGGACGGTTTTCGGCGCGTCGACCATTCGAGCGCGGCCCAGGTCAGCGCACCCGCGCAAGCCGACAGATGCGTCGCCGTAATCGCCATCACCGCGCGCGGACTAGCTGTCAGCGCCGAACCGCCATTGAAGCCGAACCAGCCGACCCACAGCATGCCGGTGCCGATCACCGCGAGCGAGAGGTCGTACGGTGCCAGGTTCTCGGCGCCATAACCCTGGCGATTGCCGAGCACCTTTGCCGCGACCAGACCGCCGATGCCGGCGGAGAGATGCACGACGAGGCCGCCGGCGAAATCGAGCACGCCCATGGTGGCGAGGAAGCCGCCGCCCCACACCCAATGCGCCAGCGGCACATAGACGAAGGTGAACCAGCCCGCCGCGAACCACAGCCAGGCCGAAAACCGCATGCGATCGGCAACTGCGCCTGCCACCAGCGCCACCGTGATGATCGCAAACGTCATCTGGTACATCATGAACAGCAACTCGGGGATCGTCTTGGCCGCCGGATTGACCAACTCCATGGTCATGCCGGAGAGGAACCAGCGGTCGAGCGTGCCGATCCACGGGCCGTCGCCGACAAAGGCCAGCGAATAGCCGTAGGCGACCCAGAGGATCGAGATCAGCGCCACGGCCGAGAGGCTTTGCGCCATGGTGGCGAGCACGTTCTTCTTGCGCACCATGCCGGCATAGAACAGCGCAAGTCCCGGGATCGTCATCATCAGCACCAGCGCGGTGGCGGAGATCATCCAGGCAGTGTCGGCGGCGTTGATCGCCGCCGTGTCGGCAAAGGCCGGCGTTGCCAGCGTTACCGATCCGATTACGGCCGCAGATGTCGCGGCGCGCGCGTGAGCCCCCATGATATTTCCCCCGGCATTACAATCTTGTTGATCGCAGCGTCGGCGTCGGTGCCGCGCTGCGCAGTCTTTTGGCAGTAGAAAATCTCAGAGCGCGTCGCTGTCGGTCTCTCCGGTGCGGATGCGCAGCGCATGGTCGATCGGCGTGACGAAGATCTTGCCGTCGCCGATTTGCCCGGTGCGCGCGCCTGACGTGATGACGGCAACCGCCTTGTCGGCGATCTCGGAGGCCACCGCGATTTCGATCCGCAGTTTTGGCAGGAAGTTCACGACATATTCCGCGCCGCGATAGATTTCGGTGTGGCCCTTCTGGCGGCCGTAGCCCTTGACCTCGGTCACGGTCATGCCGTGGACGCCGATGGCGGTGAGGGCCTGGCGCACCTCGTCCAGCTTGAACGGTTTGATGATTGCGACGACGAGTTTCATGGGACCGGCCTTCATTTCCGTGAGCAGTGGGCAGTTTGCCTGCCGGGCAGTGGATGCCAATCCAAATCTGGCATCTTTCTGTGCAAATGGCACAAAAAACTTGCAGGTTTAAGGGAAAACATTTCGGTTGGGGTGCCGTGGCGTCTGTACAGGCGACAGGAACCTCCGCCAGAATGCCACTTCGCCCGCCCGGGGAATCCGACCGCCCGCCACATCCCCGCGCCTCCCATAAGACCGCCGGAAACAGCCGAGGACGACAATGCCGAACCGATCCTGGTTTTATGCCGCCAACGGCCAGCAACAGGGCCCTTTCCCCGAGGAGCAATTGCGCGACCTGATCGCCCGCGGGACGGTTCGGGCGGATACGCTGGTCTGGTCCGAGGGAATGGCCGGCTGGCAGAAGGTCGCCGAAATCCCGGGGCTGATGTCGATGCCGCCGGGCCCGCCGGCGATGCCGCGGGCAGGCGGGCCGCCGGTCTTCACCGGCGGACAGGGTGTCGGCGGTAACGCGGTCTCGGCCGACCTTCCATTGTGGGGTCTCCTCGGCAGAACCCTGCTGTACGTCATCGGTATCTTCCTCGTGATCCCGGCGCCCTGGGTCGGCACCAGCCTCTACCGCTGGCTGGTGTCTCGCCTTCACGTTCCGGGCCGGCCCAATCTGGAGTTCACCGGCCAGGTCGGCGATCGCTGGTACGTGTTCGTCATCATGGGCCTGATGGGCTATCTGGGCGTTTACGACAGCACCCTTCAGCTCCTCACCATTCCGTTGCAGGCCGTGTTGTCATGGTTGCTGCTGACGTGGCTCGTCAGCAAGCTCAGTTCGAACGGGCAGCCGTTGCCGCTCGCCTTCAACGGCAGCATCCTGACCTTCATCGGCTGGCAAATCCTGCTGATGATCTCTTTCATCACGATCATCGGTTGGGCCTGGGTCGCCACCGCCTGGATGCGCTGGATTTGCCGCAACATCTCCGGCACGCGCCGCGAGATCGTCTTCAACGCCAGCGGTTTCGACGTGTTGTGGCGCACCATTGTGTTCGCGATCGCCTGCGAATTCATCATTCCAATCCCGTGGATGCTGCGCTGGTACGCCCAGTGGTACATGTCGCAGTTCGCGCTGGTCGAGCGCGGCGCTTACGCCAACGCGTGATCGCTAAGACTTCCGCTGGCGCACCGAGCCTTCCTGCGCCACGGACGCCACCAGCGTGCCGTCGGGCTTGAAGATCAGGCCGCGGGTCAGCCCGCGGCCGTCCTGCGCGCTCGGCGAATCCTGCGCGTAGAGCAGCCATTCGTCGGCGCGGAACGGGCGGTGAAACCACATCGCGTGATCGAGGCTCGCCGGCATCATGCGGCGGTCGAACAGCGTGCGGCCGTAACGCGCCATCACGGCGTCGAGCAGGGAAAAGTCCGACGCATAGGCGAGCGCGCACATGTGCAACGCCGGATCATCGGCCAGTTTGGCGGCGGTGCGGATCCAGACATGGATGCGGCCGTCATCGACCTTCTGGCCGAAGTACCGGCCGAGTTCGACCGGACGCAATTCGATCGGCCGGTCCAATTCATAATAGCGGCGGATGAAGTCCGGCATCTCCTTGAACATCGGCTGCTTGGAGACCTCTTCCGCCGTGAGTTTTTCCGGCGGCGGCACGTCAGGCATCTTCTCCTGATGATTGAACGCGCCTTCTTCCTCGGCATGAAACGACACCATGATCGAGAAGATGGCGTTGCCGTGTTGAATGGCGGTGACGCGGCGGGTCGAATAGCTCTTGCCGTCGCGCAGCCGTTCGACCTGGTAGATGATCGGGATCTGGGTATCGCCGGGCAAAATGAAGTAGCAATGGATCGAATGCGGCAGCCGGCCCTCGACGGTGCGGCACGCCGCCACCATCGCCTGTCCAATCACCTGGCCGCCGAACACCCGCTGCCAGCTCGTCTTCGGGCTGTTGCCGCGGAACAAATTCACCTCGAGCTGTTCGAGATCGAGGATGGAAATCAGGTCAATCAGGCTTTTGGACATTTCGGCGCTTTCAAATTGTTCGAATTCCATAACGGCCGTCATTCCGGGATGCGCCGCCAGGCGCAGGTCCGGAATCCATACTCCCAATCGTGGTTATGGATTCCGGGCTCGCGACGTTGTCGCGCCCCGGAATGACGGTTAGGGGCTTGTTTCTCAAACCTGTTTCGCCCAGCTATACAGAGGTAGCAAGGGTGTGAGTAAGCGGTATGTCGGCACAGCGAAGCATTGTCATCTGCGGCGGGGCGTTTGCGGGATTGGCGCTGGGCCTGGCCTTCCGACAGGGGCTCGGGCCCGACATTCCCGTGATCGTGGCCGATCCGGCGCTGTCGATGCGGCCGAGCCGCGATCCGCGCGCCACCGCCATCGTCGCCGCCTGCCGCAGGCTGTTCGAGGCGCTCGGCGTCTGGGGTCAGGTCGCGGCCAACGCGCAGCCCATCCTCGACATGGTCGTCACCGATTCCAAACTGGAAGACGCCACCCGGCCGGTGTTCCTCACCTTTGCCGGCGATGTCGAGCCCGGTGAACCCTTTGCGCATATGGTGGAGAACCGCCATCTGATCGACGCGCTCGCTGCGCGCGCCGAAGCCGCCGGCGTCGAGCTGCGCGCCACCGCCGTGAGCAGTTTTGATTCCCGCGCCGATGGCGTCGATGTGACGCTGGCGGACGGCAGCACGGTTGCGGCGAGCCTTCTGGTCGCCGCCGACGGCGCCCGCTCGAAATTGCGTGAGCGCGCCGGGATCGCCACCCATGGCTGGGATTACGATCAAAGCGGCATCGTCGTCACCGTCGGTCACGAGCGCGACCATCACGGCCGCGCCGAAGAGCATTTTTTGCCTGCCGGCCCGTTTGCGATTCTGCCGCTGACGGGAAAGCGTTCGTCGCTGGTGTGGACCGAGACGCGCCGCGAGGCCGCGCGCATCGTGGCCCTGAGCGAGGAGGAATTTCACGGCGAACTGGAAAAGCGCTTTGGGCTGCACCTCGGCGAGATCAAGGCGCTCGACAAGCCGCGCGCCTTTCCGCTCGGCTATTTCGTCGCGCGCTCCTTCATCGGCGAGCGGCTGGCGCTGGTCGGCGATGCCGCGCATGTCATTCATCCGATCGCGGGGCAGGGGCTGAATATGGGCCTGAAGGATGTCGCCGCGCTCGCCGAAGTCGTCGTCGACGCCGCGCGCCTCGGCATCGATCTGGGACAAGCCGACGTGCTCGACCGCTACCAGCGCTGGCGCCGTTTTGACACCATGGCGATGGGGCTTGCGACCAATTCGCTCAATCTGCTGTTCTCCAACGAATCGAAATTGCTGCGCACCGTGCGTGATATCGGTCTTGGCCTGGTCGACCGCGCGCCGCCGCTGAAGAGCCTGTTCATCCGCCAGGCCGCGGGGCTGTCCGGCGAAGTGCCGCGGCTCTTGAAGGGCGAGGCGTTGTAGCGTCGCTATGTCGTCCCTGCGAAAGCAGGGACCATAACCACAGGACGCTATTGTTGAAGCAAAGCCGTCGACCATCTTTTTCAGCCACTTCCGCCGCGGCGTATGGGTCCCTGCTTTCGCAGGGACGACGTGGAATGTGCGTCCGCGATCTCGCGGCGCGATTTCGCCCGAGTTATGCAAATTCGTTGCCCCTCTCGAAACAGAGGGCGCAGGGAATGCCGGGTGCGCGCTGCACCCGCGGTCTCGTGTGCCAATAGCGCAAAGAAAGGCGCACACGAGCATACAGGTGAGCGGAAACACTCCGACATCCCCTGCGCAATGGCTTTACGGCTTACTTCGTGCTCTCCCCGGTGGAGCGGGCTTGTTGTCACCGTCACCTGCGGAAAACTTCCCGCAAGACTTGACGCCAGCATCGCGGCGTCAGGACCACACGACTTGGCCGTACGCTTCGGCGTTTTCGTCCGGCGCAAAAAATACGCCTGACGCCAAAGCGTCCATCGCATCCCCGGCCCAACGCATCGTGACGATCGCGAAACGCCCCCTCGTGTGGGCCGGGATGCGCAAGATTAAATCAGTGATTTGCCCGACGTGATAAGCGGAATATTTTTGCTTCCGGGGCTTGACCATTTCTGAAAATCAGAAGCCGGATTTGCTCCGGCTTCGCCGAAGGGCTACGCCGGACGCGGCCGTCGGGTAAACCGGGGCTAAAAACCGGGCCCCAAGCGCCGCGACGGCCGCGTGTCAAAAAGCCAATAGCAGACGTTCAGCTAACCCCTGCGACGTCCGCTTCGTGCTGCCATGAGCAGATGCAGCAACCAGAAGCGCTACTCGATCACCTCGGCGGCGCTGGCGAGCAGTGTCTGCGGCACAGCGAGGCCAAGCGCCTTGGCGGTCTTGAGGTTGATCGCCAGTTCGTACTTGGTCGGTGCCTGTACCGGGAGATCGGCGGGCTTCTCGCCCTTGAGGATGCGGTCGACATAGCCGGCCGCGCGGCGATACATGTCGATCTGATCAGGCCCATAGGCGATCAAGCCGCCGGCGGCGACGAAGAGGCGTTCGAAGTAGACCGCGGGCAATTTGTGGCGGGCCGCCAGCGCGACGATCAGATCGCGATGACGCTGCGCCAATGGGCTCGCCGTCACGATCAGCCCGCCGTTCGGAGTGCGCGCGAAGGCCGCGACGTCGCGCTCGATCTCGCCGGCGTCGCGCACGTTGACCGGGTTCACCTCCACGCTGAGCGACGGCGCCATGGCCTGGACGGCGGCGAACTGGCCTGGGCCGGAGGCTGTGGCGGCATTCCGAAGGACCGCCACTCGCGTCATGTTTGGCGCGATCTGTTTGAGCAGTTCCAGCCATTTGCCGCTCAGGCTGTATTCGTAGTTCATGAAACCGGTGGCGTTGCCGCCCGGCCGCGCCAGGCTGTCGACGAAGCCGGCGCCGACCGGATCGACGACGGCCGGGAACACGACCGGCACGGTGCGGGTCGCCTGCAGCAACGGCCCCACGGTCGTGGCGGCATGGGCCAGGATGACGTCGGGCGCGAGCGCGGCCAATTCCGCCGCGTGCCTGCGAATCTCGGCGGCATCGGTCGTGGCCCAGCGGGTGTCGATGCGCACGTTGCGGCCGATGGTCCAGCCCGATTGCTCCAGGCCCTGATGAAATGCCGCGATGCGGGCCTGCATTCCCGCATCGTCCGCGGCTGCGGGCAGGAGCACGCCGACGCGGCGCATCCGCTCGGCCTGCTGTGCTCCCGCCATCGCTGGCCAAGCCACCGCGCCGCCGAACAACGCAATAAAATCGCGACGCCTCAATGTGTATCCACCCGCGGGCCTCAGGGAGACGCTTTCGCTCCAACTCAAGTTAACACGTTTGAGCGGCGGAAAATGACCTCATACAGCTCGTTCTGACGGTGGCCGATGTCCGCTTCGGGTTAAAGGCGGACCTCGGGAATCGAACGTTCGATGTCCGCTTTAGGCGTGTAGACCACGCCGGCTGAGCTGGCGATGTCTGTTCCTGGAGGTTGTGTCAGTAACCGGATCACTGACGCCGATCACTATGAGATAGATCACCAAACAGATCAGCGAAGATCATGGAATCCTTCTACGCCCGCGGTGGCAGATAGATGCAAGTCTGCCAGGTGCCAAGAGGCGGCTTGGCCTCTTCCACGTCCTCACAAGATCGGTGTAGTCTGTTCCCGCAGCGCGTCCAGTTGGATTGCAAGTCCGCGACGTGGCGCGACTGTGGAGGAAGCATCATGGAATTTCCCCGCCGCGCATTTTTGCGTCTGGCCGCGGCTGCTGCCGCGTTGCCGGCCGTGCCCCGCATTTCGCGAGCGCAACAAGCCTATCCGTCACGGCCGGTGCGCATCATCGTCGGCTTTCCCCCCGGCGGGGCCACCGACATCCAGGCGCGCCTGATGGGTCAATGGCTGTCGGATCGCCTCGGCCAGCAATTCATCATCGAAAACCGCTCCGGCGCCAGCGGCAACATCGGCACCGAGGCGGTCGCCAGGGCAGCCCCCGATGGCTACACGCTGCTGCAGATCGTGACCCCGCATGCGATCAATGCCGCGCTCTACTCCAATCTCAGTTTCGACTTCATCCGGGACATCGCGCCGGTGATCTTATCCGCGCGGCTGGGCTACGTCGTCGTGGTGCATCCGTCGGTCCCCGTCACGACGATCCCCGAGTTCATCGCCTACGCCAAGGCCAACCCGGGCAAGATCAATTACGGCTCGGCCGGCCCCGGCACCCCGCAAAACATTGCCTGCGAACTCTTCAAGATGATGGCCGGGGTGGAACTGGTCCACGTCCCCTATCGCGGCGGCGCGCCTGCGATCACCGATCTGATCGGCGGCCAGATCCAGGCGATTTTCGCCCCGCTGTCGGAATCGATCCAGCAGATCAAGGCCGGCCAGCTGCGCGCGCTCGCGGTAACGACCGCGACCCGGTTGAACGTGTTGCCGGACACGCCAACGGTGGCAGACTTCGTGCCCGGCTATGAGGCCAGCGGTTTTGCGGGCATTGGCGTGCCGAGGGGCACCCCGGCCGAAATCATCGATCTCTTGAACAAGGAGCTCAATGCCGGCCTCGCCGATGCCAAGGTCAAGGGGCGGATCGTCGAGCTGGGCGGCACGGTGGCCGGGGGCACGCCTGCGGAATTCGGCAAGGTCATCTCGGAGGCCACCGACAAATGGGCGAAGGTGATCAAGTTCGCGGGCATCAAGGTGGATTAGGGCCGGTCACCGGATTTCCAAATTCATCGGTTTCGCCAGCCGTCCGGCCCTAATAAACCAGGCCAGTGCCGGGCGGTTTCTCGAGTGCGGCGGCCAACGACCGATACTCCTCGCAGCCCGTCCCGCAAATCGCTGCGATCCGATCCAAATGATATTGCGCCTGGTCGCGGTTGCCCTGCTCGATCTGCCACAGACCGTAATATTGCCAGGTCAGCACATGGCTCGGATCTGCTTTCAGGGCGCGCTCGTACCAGACTTGCGAAAGCTTGTAGTCGCCGAGCTTGCGATAGGAATAGCCGATCAGATTGGCCACATTCGGATCATCGTCGTGGCCGAGCGATTTCAACTGCTCGATCGCAGAGGCATGGTCATGGCGATGGTAGATCGTCGAATAGGCAGCGCGGTACCCATGAACGAAGGCGGGGTCGTCGAAAAGGGACTGCTTGGCTTTCTTGGACTTGGGAGCGTTAGTGGCCTTGGTGCCCGACTGCTTCGGGTTTGACGAAGGCGGAGAAGCGGAGCGTTGGTCCGTTCCGCCATAGTTTGCTTCACCGCCACCTGGATCGCTGCCGGCCGCAACAACCGGAGTGACCGAAAAGGCAGCGATCAGCGCAATCGAGCACGTTGCCAGCGTCGCAATCCTGATCATCAAGTTGGTCATGGAAACTTCCTGCATGCTGCACCTTCACGCGCAAGATCTAGTCAGTCACATGGTCGTCCCGTCACGATGGCCGCCGTTCCGGTGCAACCCTTCTCACGTTCTCCGGCAGGAAGCGATGGACGTGCAGCCGTTGGCGGTGATGCCGGCTCTTGAGGACGCGGGGCGATAGTTTGCTTTGCTTCGGATCTGCCGACGCGCTTCTCGGCAAAGGCGGGATGGCTAACCAGCGGGGTCAGCGAGAGCGTCAGGAGAATGCCCAGCAAGGCTCGCATCGGAAAGCCCTCAATCGGCAATGAAGGCTGACACTAACATCGAAGCTAACGATCATAATGCGCAACAAGTCGTGATCATGATCACGGTTCCAGGCGATCCGTCGCTATGTCCGCTTTGCTCCCAAGATCCGACATCGGAGATAGCGGAAGCGTTGTCCGTTTGGTGCCGGGAAGAGCTAGCTCGTGCTCGAGCCAGGTGCCGGCGCAGGACTTAGCGGGGCGCCTCCTACCGAAACGGGGCCGGCAGGCTTGGGCAGCGCAGGAATTACTTGCAGCGCAGGAATTACTTTTCGCGTCGTCCGGACGACCCGAGCGCGAGGATTTGAAGGTGGGATGCTGGAAGTCGTCAACTGCGGGATGCTGGAAGTCGTCAGCGGCGCCGCTGGATTCTGCAGGGTGTTTACCTGCGCCGTCAGCAAGGATAGTTGACGGGATATTCTTTTCAAATCCGCCTGATGCGTTGCGGAGCTCTCCGTCAGCGACGCCAACACATCCGCGTTTTGCTGCTGCGACATCTGAATATCCCTCAGCGCCGCCCTGGCGATTGGATCAGGTATCAGGGGTGGAGCTGGAGCCGGCTTGGGCGGAGGCTGTGCCGCGACCCGACCGAAATTCGGCAGGGAGAAGCGGCTGAAGTCCGGCAAGGAGAAACGATCAAAATTCGGCAAAGGCAAAGAGAAGTGATTGAAATCCGGCAAAGGGAAGCGATGGAAACTCGGCAGGGAATTGGCGGTGGCGGCACCAATGACCGCCAAGGCGGCCAGCGACACAGCTATCACCGGCACCCGGCTCGAAGCCACCTGCTGTGCAGCTGCGGGCTGTCTGTCTCCTTGCGTTACCTTAGCTAGTGCTTCACCCACCTGTGTTCCCTACGTCTTAGCCCAGTCGCAAAATTCTTCCCCATCGCCGGCCGGCAGAACAAAAAAGAGCCGTCGCGTGGACGATCCAGCGACAACTCGCGCGATTTCCCACCCGAACTCAGCTTAAATCATGCGCTTTTATGATTAATGATCGGTTATTCTCACCCGCGCTTGGCGTCCGGGCCGGCCCGAATTGTTTGCTGCGCATGAGCAGGTGACGGCAGGCGAACTATCTTAGCCACAGCTTGAGCGGAACGGCTTCCCGATCGGGACACGTCATCACACCGCTATAGGGGGCCGACAACCGCGCGCTGTAGGTGCACGCCTGGCCATCAATCAGCAACGTTGCATCCAGCCGCGACGACAGTGCCGATATCTGAAAACGGATTTGTCCGCTCCTCTGCTCCGGTCCATCCTGCGTGCAGATACCGACGTGTTTCATCGACAGCGGTCCGGAGAATTCCCTGCTCCACCAGTGCTGTTTTTCGTTGACGGTGGCCGTCAGCTCCCACTCTCCGAGCGCGCCGGCATAGCCGATGACTTGCCGGGGCTCGGCTTGCGCCAGAGCCGGGAGAGCACCCAGCACGAACAGGGGCAAAAGTGCTCTCATGGCCTTCTCCGGGAATGCTGGGCGCCGAGGCCTCACGACTTCCTGGTCAGGAACGCACGCGCCTCGCCGACCTCGACCCGGCTCTTGTCGGCGTCGCCGGCGATGGCAACGACCTTCCTGTAGTATTCCCTGGCCTTGGCGGCATCGCCGGCCTTTTCGGCGGCCTTCGCCGCGCCCACGTAAGCGGCGAGCCGGTTGGGCTCCTTCTTCAGCGTTGCCTCAAAGGCGGAGAGCGCTTCGGTAGCATTGCCGCTCTCCAGCAGCAGGACGCCGTACCATTCGCGCGCCGGTTTCGGCACGCCCGGCGTCACCGGATGCTTCTCGGTCTTGTCCTCGGCGTCGGCGGCGGCACTCATGGCCTTGAGCGCCTCGTCGCGCTTGCCTTCGGCAAACAGCACCACGGCGGAGGCGACCTGCGACTGGATATCAACCTGCTCGGACCAATAGGCGTCCTTGGCCTCACGCAGTCTGTCGCGCAGTTCTCCAAGCTTGGCGATATCGGCCTTGGCGGCTTCAGGATTGCCCGAGCGCGCGGCGCCGAGCGCACGCGCGGAATGCGTGATCGCCTGCACATGCGCCAATGGGCTGGGACGGACCTGGAGGTCGGCCGCGGCCTTCCAGTCGCCGCGTTCCAGCGCATAGCGCGCCGGCGAGGCAGCCAGTGCATAGGGTCCGGGCAAGTAGGTCTCGGCGAAGCCGCTAATTCCTGTCATCTCGTCGAGCAGCGCCTTGGCCTTGGCGTCCTGCCCCAGCTGCAGATTGGCATAGACCTGGTAGTCCATGGCGTGCAGCTGGTCGTGGTAGTCTTTGGCCGCTTTCGCGGCGCGCGCCGCCGCGATGTTCGATGAGATCGATTCATCCCAATAGCCGACGCGGGTGAAGATGTGCGACGGCATGTGCTGGGCATGCGCGGCCGCGGGCGCGATCTTGGCATAGCGCCTCGCCGCATCGAGGCCCTTCTCCGCGATCGAGGGATAATCGTACAAATGGATCAGGTAATGGGCGACGCCGGGATGTTGCGGCTGGCGCTTTGAAATCGGCTCGAGAATCGCCGCACCCTTGATCTGATTGGCATAGGTCTTGTCAGCGGCCGAAGCCGAGGTATTGAGCGCCAGCGCGTAATGGATCTGCGCTTCGTCGTCGTTCGGGTAGCGCTGCGCCAGTTGCTCCATCGCCTTCGCATAGGCCACGACGCGGGTGCGATGGTCGACCTTGTCAAAGTCGAGATACATCACGGCAAGCGCATCCAGATAGTCGCGCTCGCGCTGGGTCCCGGCGCCAACGCTCTTGCCCTTGGCGATCATGACGGCGCCATCGGCGAGATTTTTCGCAGGCGTAGGGACGTGGGGATTCCAGAGCATGCTGAGCGCGATCCCCCAATAGGCGATGCCGCATTGGGGATCGGCTTTCAATACGTCCTCGAATACGTTTTGCGACGCGCGGTACCAGAACGAGTGCTGATACAGCATTCCCTGGTTGAAGAGCTTCTGCGCCTCCGGCTTGCACGACGTTTCGAAATTGACGGTGCCAAGCTGCTTTTCGCCGTCGGTCTGCGCATGCGCCAGCAACATGCCGGCCGAAAGCGTCACCGCAATTGCAACGGCTGTTCTCATCGCGCTTCTCCCTGTTGGCTGCTTCGAATCAGGCAACGCCTCTCGCATTGCCCGACCCGGCAAAAGACAAAATCCCGAATTTAACTGCCGAGCGTAGGAACCGGCCGGCCGGAAGTCATAAGCGAGAAACGGGATTTCTATGGGGAGGTTTGTGCTAACTTCGAAGCCGGAGAAAAGCATGTCAGAGCGGACACTTACCTTCGGACGCTATCGACTTGAGCCCAAGGGCGGGTTGATGTCGGGAGGCCGAAACGTGCACCTGACGCCGAAGGCCCTTGCGTTGCTGAGTTTCATTGCCGACCGCCCCGGCGAGGTGGTCACCAAGGATCAGCTGTTCGACGCGGTCTGGCCCGAGGTCAACGTGGGCGACGCCGCGCTGGTGACCTGCATCCAGGAACTTCGGCGCGCGCTGAAGGACGATGCAAGGCGTCCGCGCTATATCGAGACATTGCATCGCCGGGGTTACCGGTTTGTCGGCAAGATCGCGGTGGCCCCGCCCAACGCGGCCGTCGAGCGCAACGCCCGCGCGCTGCCACTGCCCGACCGCCCCTCGATCGCGGTGTTGCCGTTCGCCAATATCAGCGAAGATCCGGATCAGGAACACTTCGCCGACGGCATCTCGGAAGACCTGATCACCGGCCTGTCGCGCATCCATTGGCTGTTCGTCATCGCACGCAACTCGACGTTCGTTTACAAGAACCGCGCGGTTGACGTGAAGCAGGTCGCGCGTGAACTCGGCGTGCGTTACGTGCTGGAAGGCAGCGTGCGCCGGGCCGGAAAACGAATTCGCGTCAATGCGCAGCTTGTCGACGCGGTCACGGGCGGTCATCACTGGGCGGAACGCTACGACCGCGAGCTCGGTGATATCTTTGCCATGCAGGACGAAATCACCGCGCAGCGTGGTTGCGGCGATCGAACCCCGACTGATGGCGGCGGAGGGGATTCGCACCCTCTCGCGATCGCCGGATGATCTTGGCGCCTGGGAACGGGTCGCGCGCGCTGAAACAGATGTGTGGCGCCTGACGCGGGCCGACTACGCGACGGCGATCAAGGGCCTTGAACAAACGGTCGAGATCTATCCGGACTACGCGCCGGCGCGCAGCCGGCTTGCGTTCCGCCTGCTGTTTTCGGCGCATATGGGCTGGATCGATCGCGAGCACGGATTGCTCATCGGCCGCCGGCACGCCATCCGCGCCGTTGAACTGGACGATTGCGATTCATGGGGGCAGGCCGCGCTTGGCTATCTGGGAATGATGGAGTGGCGCACCGAAGCGTCGATCGCGGCGTTCCGCCGCGCGGTCGAACTCAATCCGAATTCCGCCAAGGCCCATGGCGAACTCGGGCGGGGGCTGGCGTTTGCGGGGCATGATCGCGAGGCGATTGCGCAGGTGCAAGACGCGATCAGGCTCAGCCCGCTGGATCCGGACATGGCGCTGTTTTTCGGCGCGATCGCGGTCGCGCATTATGGCGCCGGGCGATACGCGGAGGCTCTGCGGCATGCCGAAGAAGCGTTGCGGTCGCGTCCGGGGTTTCAGGGCGCACAACGGCTGCGTTGCGCGAGCCTGGCCCAGACCGGGCGCATCGATGAAGCGCGATCGTTTCTTGCCATGATACGCCGCGAGCAACCGCAGCTTTCGGTGGATTGGATCAGGGCATGCGTGCCCTACCAGACGCCGGAATTGATGGAGCGATTCCTGGAGGGCATGCGCAAGGCCGGGCTGAACGAGACCTCGGGGGCTTCGCAATCCTCACGGTGAGGAGGCGCGCAACGCGTCAATAACGTGACGGGATCAATCGATCTTCCGCGCCTCTTCCGGCAGCATGATCGGGATGCCGTCGCGGATCGGGTAGGCAAGTTTGGCGGAGCGCGAGATCAGTTCCTGCTTCGTCGCGTCGAACTCCAGCGGGCCCTTGGTCAGCGGGCAGACCAGGATTTCCAGCAGTTTTGGGTCGACGGTGCCTTCAAGGCGTTCGGGCGTGGCATTCATCCGCATTGTTCTCCGGCTTGGCCGCCGTGCTGTAGCATATCAGGCGCGCGTTGCCATCCGCATCAATTCGTCGGTGATGATTGTTTGCCTCGCAGGCGGCAGCGGCTGGTCCGACAGCACGTAGCCCAGAAATGCCCAATACAGGATTTGCGCGCGGGCGGCGGCGAGGCCGGGCTCCACGCCGGCCTGCCGCAGCATGTGCGCGACATAGTCCACCCGGCGGCGGTCGATCGCCTGCACGGCGGAACGCGCCTTGGGGTCGACGGTGGCCCAACTGCGGACCGCCCTTTCCAAGCGCCTGTTTGCTGCCGAATGCCCCGCGCAGCAGCAGCGAGAGCGGGTTGTCTTCGGTAGATTTCGAGCCCGGCAATGACCTGTTCGGCGGCGACCTCGCGCCAGTGCTTCAGGATCGCGGCGTGGAACGCGCCGATATCGGCAAAATGCCAGTAGAAACTGCCGCGCGACACGCCCATCGCCTTGGCCAGCGGTTCGGCCTTCAGCGCCGTGAAACCGCGCTGCGCCAGCGCTTTCAGCCCCTGGTCGAGCCAGTCTTTTGCGGAAAGTTGATCGGTCATGCCTCGCCTGCGACATCCCACCATACACTAGTGTATTGACAGGCGCCAGCGCCGGGCCTACATCACCATACACAAGTGTATGGAGGTTCCGATGCGCGATATCCTGCTGCAATGTTCCGGCGTGGCCGCGATCGCGGTGGCGCTGATCCACGGCGTGCTCGGCGAAACAAAAGTGTTTGCCCGCGCCACCATCGAGCCGCCGCGGCTGCGCACGCTGATCCGGCTGGTGTGGCAGGCCGGCACGGTGGCATGGATCGGCGGCGGCGTGCTGCTGATCGCCGCGCCCTTCATGGCATCGGAGCCGGCGCGGCACTGGATCGTGCTGACGCTGGTTGCCGTGTTCGGCTTCGCCGCGTTCGCCAATGCCTGGGCGACGCGAGGCCGCCACTTCGGCTGGATGGCGCTGAGCGCGGTGGTGGCGATGGCGGCCGCCGGATACTAGAGCGCGCGATGCACCGGCACCGCCGTGTTCTGGGTCGGAAGAAGGAGAAGCGCCATGAACGACCGGATCAAGGTCAGCATCGAAAATGGCGTTGCCGATGTCCGGCTGAACCGCCCGGACAAGATGAACGCGCTTGATCCGGCCATGTTCGAGGCCATTGCGGAAACGGGTGTGCGCCTCAAGGATGATTCAAGCGTGCGCGCCGTGGTGCTGTCCGGTGAAGGTAAGGCGTTTTGCGCCGGCCTCGATGTCGAACGGCTGATGGCGGCGGCCCGCGGCGAATCGATCCTGCCGTTCGCCGATCTCGGCAAACGGACCCACGGCGTCGCCAATTTCGCCCAGCACATCGTCTGGCTCTGGCGAAAACTTCCGGTGCCAGTCATCGCCGCCGTGCACGGCATCGCCTTCGGCGGCGGCTTTCAACTCGCGCTCGGCGCGGATCTTCGCTATGTCGCGCCCGGCACGCGGCTGGCCGTCATCGAGACCAAATGGGGTCTGGTGCCGGATATGGCGGGAACCCAGTTGATGCGCCACCTCGCGCGCGAAGATGTGGTTCGCGAACTGACCTACACCGCACGGATCTTTTCCGCCGAAGACGCGCTTGCCTACGGGTTCGCCACGCGGCTGGCGTCAGATCCCCTCGCGGAAGCCATGGCAACGGCCAGAGAGATCGCGAGCCGCAGCCCCGACGCGATCCGTGCCGCCAAACGGCTGCTCAACCTGGCGGTCGCATATGATGCCAATACCGGCCTCGCGGCCGAGACGGCCGAACAGAAGGGTCTTCTCGGCCGGCCGAATCATGTCGAGGCGGTCATGGCCAATCTGGAAAAGCGCGCGCCGAACTGGAGCCATCCGTGATGCCGAATGCCGTACTCGATCATCAGCATCTCATCGCGGCGAACGCGGCAGCCGGCCTCAACAGACTGGCGGCGTTCGAAGTCGTCGCGGCCGCGGATGGCGTGTCGGAAATCCGGATGAAGTGGGACGACCGCTTCACCCAATATGCCGGACATCTCCACGCCGGCATGATCGCCGCCTTGCTCGACACCGCCTGCGGATTCGCCGCCGCGACGGTCGCCGGCTCCGTCACTGCGTCGCATTTCTCGATGAACTGTTTGAGGCCGGCTGTCGGCCGCGGCTTTGTGGCAAAGGGAACCACGGTGCGCGCCGGGCGCAGGCAGGTGTTCGCGAGGGCGGAACTGTTTGCCGAAGATGAGGAGGGAGAGACGTCGCTGGTCGCCACCGGCGAAACCGTTCTCGTTCCCATCGGTTGATAGGCCATCTCACTTCTCTTGGCGGCTGGGAACAGAAGGAGCTGATAAAATGACCCTTGTTCTCGTCACCGGAGGAACAGGCCATCTCGGGCAGGACCTCGTGGACCGGCTGGTTCAGGACGGACACCAGGTACGTGTCTTCGCGAGATCGCGAAAGCCCCGGACCGATGTCGAATGGGCCATCGGCGATCTCGCCACCGGCGAGGGTTTGCCGGCTGCGCTGCGCGGCGTGGATACCGTGATCAATGCGGCGACGCATTCGCCGATCGCAAAACGCGGCAGCATTCGGCCCATCGATTTCTTCAAATCGCCTGCCGACGTGGACGCGGATGGAACGCTGCGTCTGCTCGACCTCTGCCAGCAGGCGCCGGTGCAGCACTTCCTCCATGTCTCGATCGTGGGACTGGACGACGCGTCGTTGCCCTATGGTCGGGTCAAGCTCGCTGGCGAGCGGATGGTGCGCGCATCGTCGTTGCCGTGGTCGGTGGTCCGCGCAATGCCGTTTTACTATCTCGTTGAAGGCATGCTCGCCGGCCTTGCCTGGCTTCCGGTATGGCCGGTGCCGAAGACCGTGTTCAATCCGGTCGACACATCCGATGTCGCCGACTATCTGGTGAAGTGCGCGTTCGACGGGCAGCGCGGCATGCGTGCCGAGATCGGCGGCCCCGAGGACCTGAGCCTCGCCGAGTTCGCCCGCCAGTATCAGCGGGCGCGCGGCATGAACCGCACGATCCTGCCGGTGCATCTCTCGGACAAGAGGGCCCGCGGAATGGGCTTTGTCGTCAGCAACGGCGTGCGCGGAAGCCTCAAATGGTCGGCGTGGCTGGAACAGCGGTTCAGCGAGAATCGGGAAGCGGCGTAACTGGCGAAGCGGCGCCGAACTCAAGCCGCCTTGTTGCCTCCGGCGGTTCGTTTCAGCCAGTCATCGAAACGAACCGCGCCGAGCCGCGGGCCTGCGCCCGGCGTAAGGGACTTGTCGTCCACTTTGGCGCCGAAATAGCGCGCGTCGGGATCGGCAATAACCTCGCGGTCGTCGCTGTTGTAGCGCAGGAAGCGCGCCGCGAGATCCACCATCCGAATAGGTTCTGGGCCTGCGATCTCGACCATGCCGTTCACCGGCTTTCCCTGCGCGTAGTCCGCCATGATCGCAGCCACGTCATCCGAGGCGATGGGTTGCATCATGGCAGGCGGCAGCCGAACGCTTTGCCCGACGAGCGCCCGATTGGGCGATGGGCCCGACGAATTCGTAGAACTGCGTGGCGCGAACGATCGTGTAAGGAATTTTGGCGGCCTCGATCAGCTTCTCCTGCGCCAGCTTGGCCCGGAAATAGCCGCTGTCGGGCAGGCGGTCGGTCCCTACGACCGAGAGCGCGACGTGGTGCCCGACGCTAGCTGCAGCTTCAGCCGCGTGCAGATTGCGGCCGGATTTTTCGAAGAATTCCAGCACCGCCTTGTCCTCGAACGAGGGCGAATTCGCGACGTCGACGACGACCTGCGCGCCTGACAGGGCTTCGGCGAGACCTTCACCGGTGAGGGTGTTGATGCCGACGCGAGGGGAGGCGGCCAGGGCTTCATGGCCCTTCTGCCTGAGAATCGCGACGAGCTTGGCTCCGATGAGGCCGGTGCCTCCGATGACGACGATCTTCATGGTCTTCTCCGTCTTGCTGTCTGCTATTTTGCGAATTGCAGAGACAATCCTGTTCAGAGATTGCATGTGAACGACGGGAGCGCGACCGGCGAACGCCGACTGCGGTCAATCCTTACTGCAGCCCCGGCTCGCCGCTGGTGCGCTTCTTGGCGAGATCCATCTCGGTCACCGCGATCAGGATTTCCGCGCGGGTCTTCAGGTCGGGCGCTTCCAGCATGGCCTGCTTTTCGGCGGGGCCATAGGGCGACATCATGGCGAGCGCGTTGACCAGCGCCTCGTTGGGGGCGCTCTCGACGCCTTCCCAGTCGACCTTCAGATTGTTGGCTTTCAAGAAATCCGTCAGCACTTCCAGGAGCGCCTCGCGATCGACGGCTTCCTCGCCCTTGCGTGCGGTGAAGTCGTCCGCATAGGCGAAATAATCCACCTTGCATTGCCGGTAGGCGGTCAAAACCGTCAGTTCCTCGATCACCCTGAAGCGCGAAACGCCGGTCAGCTCCAGAATGTAGCGGCCGTCGCCGGATTCGGCGAGCTGGGTGATGCGTCCGACGCAGCCGACGCGAAACAGCGAGGGTTTTGTCTCGCTCTGCGAATGCGCGACATCGGGCTGGATCATGCCGATCAGCCGGTGGCCGTCGCGAAAGGAATCGTCGACCATGGCGAGATAGCGCGGCTCGAAAATGTTCAGCGGCATCTGGCCGCGCGGCAGCAGCAGCGCGCCGGGCAGCGGGAACACCGGGATGATTTCGGGAAGCTCGCCGGGTCCGCGATATTCGGCATTGATCGGCATGGGCGGTCCCGGCGCTTGGCATGCTGAAGTTTACGAAAACAGAATCGTCGACAGCCGCTTGCGTCCCTCGACGGTCGCTTCATCGGCGCCGCCCCACGCCTCGAAGAACTGCACGAGTTGCTTGCGGGCGCCATCGTCGTTCCACTTGCGGTCGCGCCTGACGATTTGCAGCAATTGCTCGGTTGCCTCAAGGCGCTTGCCTTGCGCGTTGAGCGCGGTCGCCAGATCGAATCGGGCCTGATGATCGAGCGGGTTTGCGGCGACTTTCTGTTCCAGCTCGGTGACGGGGCCGACCGCCTGGGCCTGTTCGGCCAGCTCGATCGCGGCCTGCACGGCCTTGACCGCGGCATCGTTGCGCTTGGATTCCGGCACCATCGCCAGCGTCTGCTTCGCCTGCTCGATCGCGCCCGAGGTGACGTAGCATTTGGCGAGGCCGGCATGCGCCGGGATATTGGTGGAATCGTGCGCCAGCACCTCGGCATAGATCTGCGCGGCGGCGGCGGCATCGCCCTCGGCCAGCACCGCTTCGGCTTCCTGCAGAATTTCCGCGATGTTCGGCTCGCCCGCGGCCGGCACGCCCTTGGTCAGCTTGTCGATGAAGGCGTTGACCTGGCTCTCCGGCACCGCGCCCATAAAGCCGTCGGCGGGTTGGCCGCCGACAAAGGCGATCACGGCCGGGATCGACTGGATGCCCATCTGGCCGGGGATTTGCGGATGCTCGTCGATGTTCATCTTGACCAGCTTGACCCGGCCCTTGGCGGCGCGGACCGCCTTTTCCAGGATCGGCGTCAACTGCCGGCACGGGCCGCACCACGGCGCCCAGAAATCGATCAGCACCGGCTGGCGCTTCGATTCCTCGATGACGTCCTTCATGAAGGATTGGGTGGTGGTTTCCTTGATGAGGTCGGGGGCCGCCTGCGGCGCCGGTCCGCCGCCTTGCTCGACTATGGTCACGATATCCTCGCCTGGTGTCTCGAAAGTGGGCCCCTTCTAGCACGGCTGGGTGCGAATTCCGTGTGGGGTCGATTTGCCCTAATTGGAGCCGGGCGGCGCCATTTTCAATCGCCGGGAACCGAGTTGGCGAGCCGGATTTCCGGGATATTGGTACCGATTTCGCGATAAATCGCCGCATGGGGTGCGGATTTTAACGGTTCGCAGAAGTGTTGCATTCACTGTTCGCATTTGGCATAGGTTCGCCGTTGTCGGCGAGCCAATCGCCGCCATCCGGATGCGGGTGTAGCTCAGTGGTAGAGCACGACCTTGCCAAGGTCGGGGTCGAGGGTTCGAGCCCCTTCGCCCGCTCCAGATTTTCTCTGCATCGTGAAGTCTGACGAAGGCCCGCCGCTTTGGCGGGCTTTTCGTTTTGGGGCGGCCGCCGATCGCCGCGCCTCGTCGCTCCGCTGTTGCCGCACGGGCGGCGCGCTCGTGCTCGCTCCGCGAACTCACAAACTTGCCACCGTCGTTTTGTGGAAGCGTGCCCACATCAAGAAAGCCATTCGATGGAGTGGGCGCTTGCAATATTGCGCTGCAAGGTGCGCGACACAAATTCGTCCCAAACAAATCGCGCCGCAAAATTTTTCTCTCAATTTGTTTTTGATCTGCCAGAGGCGCGTAGTGCGCGCTTCTCACGCGCAGTGGATGTGATAGGTTTTCGCGGCCTGATCTCAGGGCAGACCACCAAACTCGTCTCTCGGCTCTTCAAAACAAAATAACATACGCAGGCCTCGCGCCTGCATAGGGAGTGACGCGATGAAATCCGCTTTCAATGGATGTGTACTTGCGCTTGCGGCGACTTTTGCGGTCGCGATGGCCGGACCCGCCGTCGCGCAGCAAAAGGCACTGAAGAAATACGAGTCAGGCACCAAGGAATTCTGGACCAATCCGCCGCCCGACTGGTTCCTCGGCGACGAGACCGAAGCCCAGAAGGGGCAGGCGCCGCCCTCCGGGCCGCCGACCGGCGCATCGGACGCCGAACTCGCGGCGATGATGAAGAAGATCAAGCTGCCGGCCGGTTTCAAGATCGAAGTCTACGCCTCCGGCGTGCTCGCCGCGCGGCAGATGGCCTGGGGCGACAAGGGCACGCTGTTCGTCGGCTCCTTTGGCCTCGGCAATGTCTATGCGATCAAGGACAATGGCGGCAAGAAAGAGGTCAAGACGATCCTCAAGGGCCTCAACATGCCGACCGGCCTCGCCTTCCAGGGCGGCGCGCTCTACGTCATCGCCGTCGACAAGCTGATCAGATACGACAACGCCGAAGCCAATCTCGACAATCTGGGCACCGGCAAGGTGGTGTATGACGACATGCCGTCCTACGCCGCGCATGGCTGGAAATATATCGCGGTCGACAAGGACGGCTGATTTATCTGCCGTTCGGACCTCCGTTCAATATCGGCATTCCGCCGACCAGCGTGTCGCAGATCCGCCGCGTCGATCCAAAAACCGGCAACGCGGAAATCTATGCGCTCGGCGTACGCAACAGCGTCGGCGGCGACGTCGATCCGCGCACCAACCGGCTATGGTTCACCGAAAACGCCCGCGACTGGATCAGCGACGACCTGCCGAGCGACAAGCTCAACATGATCACGAAGATCGGCGAGCATTTCGGCTATCCCTATTGCCACCAGGGCGACATGCCGGACCCGAAATTCGCGATGGGTCACAAGTGTTCGGAATTCACGCCGCCCGTGCTCAATCTCGGCGCCCACGTCGCGCCGCTCGGCATGAAGTTCTATACCGGCAACATGTTCCCGGCCGAGTACAAGAACAACATCTTCATCGCCGAACACGGCTCCTGGAACCGGAAGAAGTACCAGGGCGCGCGCATCAAGCGGGTGATCGCCGGGCCTGATGGCAAGAACGCCAAGCAGGAGATCTTTGCCTCCGGCTGGATCGAGGGCGATACCGGCTATCTCGGCCGCCCGGCGGACATCGTGCTCGCCAAGGACGGCTCGCTCCTCGTCGCCGACGACTGGGCCGGTGCGATCTATCGCATCAGCTACAGCAAGTAGGCGCGGAACGAACGGAACAGGCTGCGGTTGCTTGAAGAAGCAGCCGCGGCCTCTTTGTTTTAACCGTTCCGGGGCGTGCGAAGCACGAGCCCGGAAGCCATACTCCCGATCGTGGTTATGGATTCCGGGTCTGCGCCCAAGCGGGCGCATCCCGGAATGACGAGCGCGCGAGAGAATGCAGAAAATGCCCACCCGATTCTGTCTTCGCTTTTGTCGCAGTCTTGCTCGCTGGCGTTTCCGCCCACGCCGCCGACATCGCCGCCGGCAAGGCAAAGGCCGAGCTGTGCGTCGGCTGCCATGGCGAGAACGGCATTTCCGAGATGGAAAATATTCCCTCGCTGGCCGGCCAGCCCGACCAGTTCATCCAGTGGCAGCTGGTTTATTTCCGCGCCGGCGCGCGCAAGAACGAGGACATGCAGCCGATCGTCGAGCAGATCACCAACGAGGACATCCGCAACCTCGGCGCCTATTTTGCGTCGCTGCCGCCGCCGAAGAATGAAAAGCCGGATGACGATCCCGAGCTGTCGAAGAAAGGCGCGCAGTCCGCGGCCGGCCGGCGCTGCGCGTCGTGTCACCTCGACAATTATGCAGGGACCAAAGGCGTGGCGCGCGTCGCCGGCCAGCGCGAGGACTATCTGTTGAAGGCGCTGCGCGACTACAAGTCCGGCCAGCGCTCCGGCGGCGGCCAGGCCGCGATGGCGGAAGTGGCGTATCCGCTGCACGAGGAAGAGATCGTCGCGCTGGCGCATTACCTCGCGAATTTGAAGTAAGTTACTTCTCCGCCAGCGGATGCAAATCCCGCACGAGGCTCTTCAGCCGCTCTTCCACCACATGGGTATAGATCTGCGTGGTCGAGATGTCGGTGTGGCCGAGCAGCGTCTGCACGATGCGTAAATCGGCGCCGTTATGCAGAAGGTGGCTGGCGAAGGCGTGGCGCAGCACGTGCGGGCTCACCAGCCGCGGCGCCAGGCCGGCAGCGGCCGCAAGTTCCTTCAGGTCGCGGGCAAAATGCTGGCGCGTCAGGTGGCCGCTCTCGCCGAACGACGGGAATAGCCACTTCGACGCTATCGCACCCTTGGCCTTGCCCGATTTGAGCGCTTCCATCGCGGCGAGATAATCGGCCATCGCCTGCCGCGAGGCGTCGTTGAGCGGCACCAGCCGCTCCTTGTCGCCCTTGCCGCGCACCACGATCATGCGGGCATCGCGCCGCGAGGCTGTTATCGGCAGCGACACCAATTCGGAGACGCGCAGGCCGGTGGCGTAGAGCACTTCGAGCAGACAATAGAGCCGCATCGCGCGCAGCCGCTCCGAGGCCGATGCCTCGGCGTCCTGCGTCAGATCCTTCGCCCGGGTCAGCATGCGGTCGACATCCGCAATCGACAGCACCTTTGGCAGGCCACGCCCGCGCTTGGGGCCGGACAGGATCGCGGCGGGATCGTCCTTGCGGACGCGTTCGTTGAGCATGAACCGAAACAGATGCCGCATCGCCGACAGCCGGCGCGCGACGCTGGAGGATTTGAAGCCGCGCGTGTCCAGATCGGCGAGATAGTCGCGCAGCTTTTGCGTATCCGCGGCGGCAAAGCTTTGCCTGGAGCGGGCCAGGAATTCAGAGAAATCGGTGAGGTCGCGGCGATAGGCCTGCAGCGTGTTGTCACCCGCGCCTTGTTCCGCCGCGAGCATGTCGAGGAACAGGTTGATCAGCTTGTTGTCTGATGGCTTTGCCCGCATGCCCCGAACGTAGCGCCCATTTCTTGAGGAACCCTCTTCCTCGAGGGATCCTACTTCTTCAGAAACTTGTCAGGCGGAATGGTGACGGTCATTTCCCGGGGCTTTGGATTGACGAAATTCGCCAGCGCAAAGAGCACGCCATAGCCGATCCCGGCGATGATGCCGACAACCGTCAGAAAGCGGAACAGACTGGGCATAGCGGCGAATTAACCATTCAAATCAAGCCAAGGCACTGGCCCTGAGTACCAACATGTTCCCCCGTTCCTTGCAAGAGTCTCTGGCAACGGCCTCTCCGGGGGTAGTATAGGTGGCGCGGAACACGGCAATTTTTCGAGCGATTTGGTCCGATGCCTGAAACAGCCACACCGGCGCAAGCCAGCCCCCAGGACGCCGCCCTCGCGGCGGCGCTGGGCGCGCGCTGCATCGTGCTGGTCGGCATGATGGGCGCCGGCAAATCCACCATCGGCCGGCGGATGGCGACCCGGCTGCGGCTGCCGTTCCTCGACGCCGATACCGAAATCGAGACGGCGGCCGGGATGTCGATCCCGGACATCTTTGAGGCCCATGGCGAGCCGCATTTCAGGGATGGCGAGGCGCGGGTGATCGCCCGCCTGCTCGAGAATGGCCCGGCAGTGGTCGCCACCGGCGGCGGCGCCTTCATGCGCGAGGAAACCCGCAACCGTATCCGCGACAAGGCGATCTCGATCTGGCTCAAGGCCGACGCCGAGATTATCATGCGCCGGGTGCGCCGCCGCGCCGACCGGCCGCTGCTGCATACCCCGGATCCCGCCGCCACCGTCGACCGCCTGCTCGGCGAACGCGAGCCGGTCTATGAGAAGGCCGACATCACGATCTGGTCGCGCGACGTGCCGCACGAAAAGATCGTCGATGAATGCATCGAGGCGCTCCACGCCAGACTTTGCGGCGGCGCGCCGCCCACCACCGAAACACCAGATCAGGTAAGCGTTACGCCATGACCGCGCCGCTCCGGCATTCCGACCCCATCACCGTCGACGTCGCGCTCGGCGACCGCGCCTACGACATCGTCATCGGCCGCGACGTGCTGCAATCGCTGGGCAGCCGCGTCGCCGCACTGCGGCCGGGCGTCCGCACCGCCATCGTTACCGACCGCACGGTGGCAAAGCACTGGCTGGAGGCGACCGAGGCCTCGCTGGCGCAAGCCGGGGTTCCGGCCTCGCGCGTGGTTGTCGGGGAAGGCGAGGGCTCGAAGACCTATTCAGGTTTGGAGCAGGTCAGCGAGGCGCTGATCGCGGCCAAGATCGAGCGCAACGATCTCGTCATCGCGCTCGGCGGCGGCGTGGTCGGCGATCTCGCCGGCTTTGCGGCCGCGATCCTGCGCCGCGGCGTCGATTTCGTGCAGGTGCCGACCTCGCTGCTGGCGCAGGTGGATTCTTCCGTCGGCGGCAAGACCGGCATCAATTCGCCGCAGGGCAAGAATTTGCTCGGCGCGTTTCATCAGCCGATTTTGGTGATCGCCGACACCGCCGTGCTCGACACGCTGTCGCCGCGCCAGTTCCGCGCCGGCTATGCCGAGGTGGCCAAATACGGCGTGCTCGGCGACGAGGCGTTCTTCACCTGGCTGGAAAAGAACCACGCCGACATCTTTTCCGGCAGCGCCGCCCGCGAGCACGCGATCGCGACCTCCTGCCGCGCCAAGGCGGCGATCGTCTCCCGCGACGAGCGCGAGACCGGCGAGCGCGCGCTGCTCAATCTCGGCCACACCTTTGGCCATGCGCTGGAAGCGGCGACCGGCTTTTCCGACCGGCTGTTCCACGGCGAGGGCGTTGCGGTCGGCATGGTGCTGGCGGCGGAATTTTCCGCGCAGCTCGGCATGATCGCTGAGGCGGATGCGGCGCGGGTCAAACATCATCTGGCCTCCGTCGGCCTGCCGACGCGGTTGCAGGACATCGCGGGCTTTTCGCAAGAAGGGCCTGCCCGATGCCGACGCGCTGCTGGCGCTGATGGCGCAGGACAAGAAGGTCAAGCGCGGCAAGCTGACGTTCATCCTGCTCGAGGCCGTCGGCCGCGCGGTCATCGCGGGCGATGTCGAGCCGTCGCTTGTACGCGCCTTCCTTCAACAGAAGCTGTCGGGATGAGTTCGATCTCGGTCAACCTGCTGCTCGCCATTCTCCTGCTTGCAGCCAACGCGTTCTACGTCGCGGCCGAGTTTGCGCTGGTGAAGAGCCGCGGCTTTCGCGTCAAGGCGATGGTCGAGCAGAACCGTTTCGGCGCGCATCTGCTGCAAAGCATGATGGGTAACATCGAAGCCTATCTTGCCTGTTGCCAGCTCGGCATCACCATGGCTTCGCTCGGCCTCGGCTGGGTCGGCGAGCCGACCGTCTCGGAATTGCTGAGTCCGCTGCTGCTGCCGCTCGGCATGTCGGAACATGCGCTGCACTTCACCTCGTTCCTGGCCGGCTTCCTGATATTCTCCTCGCTGCATATCGTGATCGGCGAGCAGGTGCCGAAGACGCTCGCCATCAGACAGCCGACGCCGGTCTCGCAATGGATCGCCTATCCGCTGTATTTGTCCTATCTGGTGTTCTATCCCCTGAACTGGCTGCTCAACACCGCCTCGCGCGCGATCCTGAGCCTGTTTGGCGTGCAGGAATCGCAGCACGATATCCTCACCGACTCCGAGATCGAGGGGCTGGTGGAGGAATCGGCCACCCACGGCGGCATCGAAAGCGGCGAGGCCGAATACATCCAGAACGTCTTCCGCTTCGGCGACCTGGCGGTGTCGGATGTGATGGTCCACCGCACCGCCATGATGATGATCAACGCCGACCTGCCGGCGGATGATCTGGTGCGCGAGGTGCTGGCCACCGAATACACCCGCATCCCGCTGTGGCGCGACAAGCCGGAAAACATCATCGGCATCCTGCACGCCAAGGATCTGTTGCGCGCGATCCGCGCGTCCGAGGGCGATACCTCGCGCATCAACGTCGACACCATCATGCGGCCGGCGTGGTTCGTGCCCGAAATGCGCCCGCTGTCCGAACAGTTGAAGGCGTTCCGCCGCCGCAAGACCCACTTTGCGCTCGTCGTCGACGAGTATGGCGAGGTCGAAGGCATGGTGACGCTGGAGGACGTTCTGGAGGAAATCGTCGGCGACATCTCGGATGAGCACGACGTGGTGGTGGCCGGCGTGCGCGCCCAGCCGGATGGCTCTGTGGTGGTCGACGGCTCGGTGCCGATTCGCGACCTCAACCGCGCCATGAACTGGCGCCTGCCCGACGAGGAGGCGACCACGGTCGCCGGCCTCGTGATTCACGAAGCCCGCTCGATTCCCGACCGCGGCCAGAGCTTTACCTTCCACGGCTTCCGCTTCCGCGTGCTGCGCCGCGAGCGCAACCGCATCACCGCGCTGCGCATCGTCGCGGTCGCGCGCGAGGCGGAGAAGGAAGATCCGAAACCGAAGCGGGCGGGGACGGCGTTTTAGGGGGAAGCCTTAGCAGCGAAACCGGGGCCTCGTCGGTTCGAGACGCGCGGCGTTGCCGCGCTCCTCACCATGAGGGTCTAAGACCTCATCCTGAGGAGCGGCGTTTTCGCCGCGTCTCGAAGGATGAAGCCCGGAGCGGGAGATGCTGCTACTTCTTCAGCGAACTCGCCGCGCATTGTTGCGAAAATTCGCTCGCCTTCTTTGAAATCTCCGGCGTCAGGCTGTCCTTGTTCTTGTCGAGGTCCTCGACCGTCATGACCTCGGCGAACGCCTTTGCATAACAGTCGCAATAGCTCTGCAGCTGACCGACCGTGATCGCCTTGTTGGTGGCGTCCTTGACCTGGTTTTCGAGGCAGGAATTGTTGGTGCCCCTGGTCAGCGCGTCCTTGTCCGCGGGCGAAAGCGGCGTTGCCTGCGCGGCGGCGCATGAAGCAAGCGCGAACAATGCAATCAGTGCCAAACGCATTGGGTCTCTCCCGCAAAGATCATTCAATATCGATGGTGATGCCGCTGAGCTTCCACAGCCCGTCCGAGGCGATGAAGCCGAGCTGATACTTTACCTGTTTCGGCGTGGTCTCGAAATGCCCCTTCAGCCGCAGCACGCCGTTCTGGTCGATCTGGGCCTCGGCATCCGGAACGATCGGCTTGGCCACCACGGCGTCGAACACGGCGTGCTTTTCGATCAGATCCTTGAACACCGTGCGCAGCTTTTCCGGCGGAAACTGCTCGCGGAACGGTTTTGAGATTTTGGCGTGCATGACCGTGAAATTATCGGCTGCGACCGCATCGCTGAGCGTCACCAAAATGCTCTTGATCAGCACTTCCTGCACGAACGGGCTCGGCATGCCCTGCGCGGTGGCAGCGCCCGATGCGCCGCTCACGGCGGCCATCACAAAAAAAGCCGCGATCAGGCGGATTGGTGTGCAAAGAGCCATCGGAACGTCCCCATCAATTGGCGACGAAAGCAGGGTCAACCCGGCCGTGTTCTAGTGAAACTGGTCCGTCGCCTCGGCAACAGCCTTACATAGATCAAAAGGGCTTTCGCGTCCCTTTCGATCTCGGACAATCCCCATTTTGCACGAATATTACGCCCCGCCTTCGCCCGGCGCCTGCGCCTTGATCGCCAGCGCGTGCACCGAGCCGGCCAGTTCCGCAGCCAGCGTCGCGTTAATCATGCGGTGACGTTCGACCCGGCTCTTCCCTTTGAAGGCCGGAGACACGATATAAAGCCTGAAATGCGTCTCGCCGCCCGGCCTGTGGCCGGCATGGCCCTCATGCAGATGTGATTCGTCCGTGACGTCGAGGCTTTCCGGCAAGAAAGCTTCACGCAACTTGTGTATGATAATGTCCCTGGTGCTCATGGCTGCGGCATTACGTCCGTGACCTGATTTCGTCAATGATGCATCGGGAAACGAAGGAATCGCAATGTCAAGACTTGAAGCCTTGGGCATTGCGTAGTCAAAGTCAGTCATGCCGATCGATTCATCAAAGTTCTTCGATTCCATTCGCATCAAGCCTAACAAGGTGAGCGCGAAGGCGCAGGCGCGTGCGGCCGAGGAATCGGCGATGTGCGAGTGGGCGGGTTGCCAGAACAAGGGCCCGCACCGCGCGCCGAAGGGCCGCGAGAATTCGAAGGAATACTTTCACTTCTGCCTCAACCACGTCCGCGAATACAACCAGTCCTACAACTTCTTCCAGGGCATGAATGCCGATGCCGTCGCGCGCTACCAGAAGGACGCGCTGACCGGCCATCGCCCGACCTGGAAGATGGGCGCCAACACCAGCGCCAAGGGCAAGACCGGCGCGGCGGAAGAGTTCGACGGCGCCGCCGATCCGTTCCACATGTTCTCGGAGCTCAACGGCCGCGGCAGCTGGCGCCCGGGTCCCGGTGCCGGTGCGCAGGCCAAGGCCGAGACCCGCAAGGTGATGAACGCCGAGCGCAAGGCATTGCTGGTGATGGGCCTCGGTCCGGGCGCGACCCTCGAAACCGTCAAGGCAAAGTACAAGGCGCTGGTCAAGCAGCACCACCCCGACGCCAATGGCGGCGACCGCTCCACCGAGGATCGCCTGATCGAGATCATCAAGGCGTATAATTATCTGAAGACCGTGGTGCGCGGGGCCTGATTGGTCGTCCCCGCGAACGCGGGGACCCATACGCCGCGGCTTCTCCGTGATGCGCTGGAGCTAGTTGCCTTCGTAACAATATGGGCCGGTGGTTATGGGTCCCTGCTTTCGCAGGGACGACATTCAACTACACCGCTTCCGACGCCAGCATCTGCCCTGACGTCGCCGCCGTGATCAGCTTTCCGAACTCGACGAAATGGCGCTTGCGCGGCGAGCTCTTGCGCCAGGCGAGGCCGACGGTGCGGCGAGGCTGCGGGTCGGTGAAGCGCATCAGCTTGATGTCATCGTGCCGGCATTCCAGCTTGATGCTCAATTCCGGCAGCAGCGTCATGCCGAGGCCGTTCGCCACCATCTGCACGATGGTCGACAGGTTCGAGGCGCCAAAGGTGTCGATGTTGTCGACGCGGCGCAGATTGCAGAACGACAGCGCCTGATCGCGCAGGCAGTGACCCTCTTCCAAGAGCAGCAGGCGGTCGTGCTCCAGCAGTTTGGGCGTCGCGCGGATGCGGTTGGAGAGCTGCCGCGATTTCGGCATCGCCAGCAGAAAACGATCGTCGAACAGTTTTGCGGTCTCGACTTCAGGACTTTCCACCGGCAGCGCCAGCAGCAGCAGATCCAGCGCGCCATCCAGCAGTTCGTCGACCAGAGTGTGCGTCTGGGTTTCGCGCAGGTGCAAATCGAGATCGGGAAATTTGTCGCGCACCAGCGGCAGCAGCGCCGGCAGCACATAGGGCGCGATCGAGGGGATGACGCCGAGATGCAGCGGCCCCGACAGCAAATTGGCCTGCCGGCGGGCGGAGTTGACGATGTCGCGGGCATCGCCCAGCATGCGGGCGGCACGGCGGGCGACATCGCGGCCGGCTTCGGTCAGGATGATGCCGCTGCGGCTGCGCTCGATCAATTGCACGCCGAGCGTCTTCTCCAGCTCCTGGATCTGCATCGAGAGCGCCGGCTGGGTGACGGCGCAATGCTCCGCCGCCTTGCCGAAATGCTTCAGCCGGACCACGGAATCGAAATATCTGAGTTGCTTGAGCGAGATCATCGATCAGATTTTGTTATGCCCAACCGTAACTAGTACGGTTGGGCCTGATCGGCAACCATTCAGCCGGCAGCGGTTTGTGCTGCCGGCCAATCACACGGGCGTCAGCCGGCGGGCTTTGGCCCGACATAGGATGAACTCGGCCGGATCAGCCGGCCGGTGCGCTGCTGCTCCCTTGCATGCGCCGTCCAGCCCGCGGCGCGGGCGATCGCGAACACCGGCGTAAAGGCCTGGCGCGGGATCTTCAGCGCATCGAGCAGGATCGCGGTGAAGAACTCGACATTGGTCTCCAGCGGCCGGTTCGGATTCTTCTTGCGCAACGCCGATCGGATATAGGCCTCGACCTCACCGGCGAACGGAAGGTCGGCGCCGTCTGCGGAAAGCCGCCCGATCGCGGCCTTCAACACGTCGGCGCGGGGATCGCGCACCCGATAGATGCGGTGGCCAAATCCCATCAGGCGTTCGCCGCGCGACAGCGCATCGTCGACCCAGGGCTGGATGCGTTCGCGCGTGCCGATCGCATCGAGCATTTCCAGCACCGGCTCCGGCGCGCCGCCATGCAGCGGACCGGTCAGCGCGCAGTAGCCGGCCGTGACGGCGGCGAACAAATCGGCCTGGGTGGACGCCACGACGCGCGTCGTGAAGGTCGAGGCGTTCATGCCGTGATCGCACACCGTGACAAAATAAGTGTCGAGTGCGGTGGCCTCGCGCGGCTCGGCCTTGCAGTTGAGCATCATCCGTAGCGTATCGGCGGCGTGGCCCGCAGTCGGATCGGGTGCGACGGGGTCATTGCCCCTTGCACGCTGCACCAGCGCGCCCGCAATCACGGGGAATGCGCCGAGGATCGTCGCTTCGTGTTCGAGCCCGCTCTCCGCCCGCAGGCCCGCGATCGCGGCGCGAAAACCGTCGACGACGGACATGCCGCGCGCCGGCGTCAGCAAATCGGGCAGCCGGGCGAAGGCGCGCTCGCGGGCGGCGCCCAGGCTCGCGCGCACATTGGCTTCATGGAGCGAGCCCCCGGTTGCGCCGTTCCAGAGCCGGGCGGTGACGCCCTCGAAACTGGTCCGGCCCGCGAGGTTTTTGACGTGCTCGCCGGCGATGATGAGTTCGCCGAGCTCGCCGTCGACGTGGCTCAACACGGTTTCGGCGGCGGGAACGCCGTCGAGGCCGCTTTTGGTGACCTGGATATTCATGGCCGAAATCTCCTCTGGGGCTTTGAAGGCACTGGCTGGAAAGGTCGGCCAACTCGACAGATTGATCAATCTTGATTATATAAATCAATATGAAAAAATCCGGCGCGCTTTACCTGTCCGCCCGCGAGGCGTCGGCCGAACTGGCGATCTCGCCGGCGACGCTCTACGCCTATGTCAGCCGCGGCCTGATCCGCTCGGAGCCGTCGCCGGATGCACGGACCCATCGCTACCGGGCCGAGGATGTCAGGGGCTTGAAGGAGCGCCGCACGCCGTCGCCGGAGCCGCGCGGCCTGCGCAGTTTCGACGCCGATTTGCCGGTGCTGGATTCGACGATTGCGACCATCACCGAGGACGGGCCGATCTATCGCGGCGTCAACTGCGTCGATCTCGCGCAGACCGATACGCTGGAGCACACCGCGACATTGCTGTGGGACGTGACCGGGGTCGATCCGTTCGCTTCAGATAATTGCCCGCAAGTGTCGGACGAAATGCGCGCCATTGCGGAAGCGGCGCGCCGCGCGGCGCCGATCGATCGGGCCATCGCGGTGCTGGCGCTCGCCGCCAGCGCTGATCCGCGCGCCTTCACCCGCGCCGCCGACGGGCGCGCCATGGTAGGCGCGCGCATCCTGCGGCTCGTGGTGGCGACGATGCTGAACCGTGCGCCGTCGGCCGAGCCGCTGCATCTGCAGATCGCCGGCGCATGGGCGCCGGACAACAAGCACGCCGCCGATCTGGTCCGCCGCGCGCTGGTGCTGCTCGCCGATCACGAGCTGAACGCCTCGACGTTTACGGTGCGCTGCGCGGCGTCAACCGGCCTCAATCTCTATGACGCTGTGATCGCCGGCCTTGCGGCGCTGAAGGGTCCCAAACATGGCGGCGCCGGCGTGCTGGCCTCGCAGCTGGTCAAGACGCTGGTCGACAAGGACGTCGCGCCCGTCGTGCGCGAGCGCGTCGCGCTCGGCGAACGTTTTGCGGGTTTCGGCCACGGCGTCTACAAGCGCGGCGATCCGCGCGCGATGTCGCTATTGGAAGCGCTGACGCGCGCCGGCGCGCCGCGAAAATTCACCAGGGAAATTCCGGAGCGGATCGCGGAGGCGACCGGCGAATTCGTCAATATCGACTATGCGCTGGCGGTGCTGGTGCAGGCCTTGCGGATGCCGGCGGGCAGCGAGCTCGCCCTGTTTGCGATGGCGCGCACGGTGGGCTGGATCGCGCATGCCAGCGAACAATTGCAGCACGGTAAGCTGATCCGCCCGCGCGCGCGTTATGTCGGCCCGTCGCCGGGGCGGGGTGCGGCTTCGCAGAGCCGGTAAATCCGGGGGCGGCCTTACTCGATCACCTCGTCGGCGCGGCCGAGCAGCGACAGCGGGACATTAAGGCCGAGCGCCTTTGCGCTCTTGAGATTGTAAATTAGCTCCACCTTCGTGGACAGCTGCACCGGTAGGTCGCCGGGCTTCTCGCCTTTGAGAATTCGCCCGACGTAGAGACCGGCGTGATGATAGGACTCAAGAATGCTGCCGCCAAAGCTCATCACGCCGCCAGATGCGGTGAATTGGCGGTACTGATAGATAGCGGGTATGGCCAGGCGAAGCGACATCGCGCCCAGCTTTTCCCCCCGGCTGGTAAAGAAGGGGTCCGTGCCGATGACCAGAGCTCCGACGCGCAAGCGAGGCAGGCTTGCAAACACGGCATCCAGCTCTTCGTCGTTGCGTGCGCTCACGACCTGTAGCTCAAGTCCCAGCGAGCCGGCCGCCGCCTGAACGGCCGACTCGACGGATTTAGCCAACGGATTGGTCGGGTTGACCAGGAGTCCGACGACCTTCTCCTTCGGCATCAATTCGTGCAGCAATTCCAGACGTTTTGGTGCGGTCTCGACGCTGACGTGGGCCGCGCCCGTGAGATTGCCGCCAGGCCGGTTGAGGCTGTCAACGAGCCCCGACTGCTACCGGGTCACCGCCGATCGCAAAGACAATCGGGATCGTGGTCGTCGCGGGTTTCAGTGCCAGCGCTGCCGGAGTCGTGGCCGCAACAATCACGGTCACCTGACGACGGACCAGATCGGCCGCCAACGCCGGCAGGCGGTCATACTGCTCGTCGCCCCAAACATATTCGATCCGTACGTTCCGGCCCTCGACAAAACCTGCCACGCCAAGGCTCTTCCGGAATGCGGCGATCATAGGCTCATAGTTGTGCGAAGACGCGCTGCTGAGCAGACCGATCACCGGAATCGCCGCCTGCTGCGCGCGTGCCGCCAACGGCCACAATGCGGTGAGGCCTAATCCGGTGACGAACGTTCGGCGCCTCACTCGATCACCTCATCGGCGCGGCCGAGCAGCGAGAGCGGCACGGTGACGCCCAGCGTCTTTGCGGTCTTGAGGTTGACGATCAATTCCACCTTGGTGGACTGCTGCACCGGGAGATCGCCGGGCTTGTCTCCTTTGAGAATTTTCCCCGTATAGATGCCAACCAGGCGATAGGAGTCGGCATCATCACTGCCGTAACTCACGAGGCCGCCGGCAGCAGCGAACCGGCGGTACTGGTAGATTGAAGGGATCGCGTGGCGAAGCGACAGCGCGGCCAACCGATCGCTCCTGGTATTGAAAAACACATCCGGACTGACGACGAGCGCATTTGCGCGAAGCTTCGACAATTCCGTGAAAGCCGATTCCAGCTCGGCGTCGGTGCTGACCTGCACAACGTGGAGCTGCATCCCGATGGTGCGCGCCGCCGTGGAAAGGTCCTGCAGGAAGAGATCGGCGGTGCCTCGGCTGGTCGGGTTGATCAGGACCGCGATGTTGGTCGCGGCCGGCAGCAACTCGCGCAGAATCTCCAGTCTCTTGGGGCCAACCTCGGCGTTCAGATTGGTCACGCCGGTCAGGTTGCCGCCGGGTTTGTTCAACCGCGCGACAAGCCCGACATGGACCGGGTTCGCCGCCACCGCAAACACGATCGGGATTGTCGGCGTCGCCTCCTTGGCCGCGAGCGCCGAAGGAGTGCCGCCGCCCGATACGATGACAGCCACCTGGCGGCGAACCAGCTCGGCCGCAAGCGTCGACAGTTTTTCGTTGTCTCCGGTTGCCCAGCGATATTCGATCGCGACGTTCTGCCCCTCGACAAAACCCGTCTCCGTCAATCCCTGGCGGAACGCACGCAGCCGGATTTCATAGGATTCCGGCGAGGCGTTGCTGAGAAAGCCGATCACCGGCAGCGCCGGCTGCTGCGCGCGTGCAGCCAACGGCCCCGCCGCGCCCACCATCCCACCCAGCAGCGTGATGAACTCACGGCGTTTCAACATGGCTTTCCGCCCGGCGGCCGATCATGTCCGGCCGTCCCATGCGAGGCTAACACAGCCTCGAAGCCTGCGCAGGCTTGAAAGCTAGCGCGGCTTCTTCACCCCTGGCTCGATCGCGTTGCCGCCATGGCGGCGCCGGACGATCCAGACCACAAGCGCCAGAATCAGCGCGCCGCCGAGCACGGCGATGATCCACAGATGCTTGCCCTTGTGCTCGTGATGCAGCAGGCCGGCATATTGATGCAGCATTGACACCGCGAGCACGCCGGGCAGCACATGCGCCATTGCCCAGAGCAGGATCGCCGGAATGTTGACGGCGTAGAACCTTGTCGGAGGCATGCCGAGCGCGCCCGCCGTGACCGGGACGAAGGCGCGGATCGGCGGCACGAAGCGGGCGAAGAACACGGCGAGCAGACCCCAGCGGTTAAAGAACGCCTCGCTTTGCGCGATCACGCGCGGATAATTGGACAGCGGCCAGGTGGCCAGGATTTCGCGCTGGCTGCGATGCCCGGTCCAGTACGCCAGGCCGTCACCGAGCGCGGCGCCGGCAACCGCGGCCGCCAGCACCGGCACAAGCTGCAAGTCGCCGCCCGGCACCAGCGCGCTCAGCGCCAAAATCACGGTCGAGCCGGGGATGACGGAACCGACCACCGGGACCGCCTCGAGAAAGGCGGCCAGAAACAGCGTCAGATAGGCCAGCCAGGCATGGGCCGAGACGAACGCAATCAGTGAGTTGAGGAGGTCGGTCACAGATTTCCCGTTTCGGCCGCGGTGCGCGCGGTCAAGACCTAACAACTCGCCGATGGCGCCAAAAGCCCTGCTGCGGCACCATAGGGCAAAAGTGCGGCGTGATTCGCAGGGCAGCCTTCCAAAAACTGCGATCAGCCCCTATCTCAATGATAAAGCAAGGGAACTTTGATTGCGCGGCGGGCTTCTGCCGGCCCGTGCACTCTGCTAGGCTCGCTGCAGCCCCCATCCGCAGCCATTCAGCAATTCGGTTTCGGAAAGCGTCCGAGACCTCGGAGGATTAATGACGACCGCCGCCATGACCAAGAAGGAAGAGCCCGCCGGATTGCCCGACATGAAGGTGTCGGTCCGGCAGGTTTTCGGTATCGACAGCGATCTCGAAGTGCCGGCCTATTCCGCAGTCGATCCGCATGTGCCGGAAGTCGATTCGGATTACCGCTTCGATCGCGCCACCACGCTGGCGATCCTCGCCGGCTTTTCGAACAACCGCCGCGTCATGGTCACCGGCTATCACGGCACCGGCAAGTCGACCCATATCGAGCAGGTCGCCGCCCGGCTGAACTGGCCCTGCGTGCGCGTCAACCTCGACAGCCACATCAGCCGTATCGATCTGGTCGGCAAGGATTCGATCGTCGTCCGGGACGGCAAGCAGGTCACCGAATTCCGTGACGGCATTTTGCCATGGGCGTTGCAGCACAACATCGCGCTGGTGTTCGACGAATACGACGCCGGCCGTCCCGACGTGATGTTCGTGATCCAGCGCGTGCTGGAAGTTTCCGGCCGCCTGACGCTTTTGGACCAGAACAAGGTGATCAAGCCGCATCCGGCGTTCCGGCTGTTCTCGACCGCCAATACCGTCGGCCTCGGCGACACCTCGGGCCTCTATCACGGCACCCAGCAGATCAACCAGGGCCAGATGGACCGCTGGTCGATCGTCACCACGCTGAATTATCTGGCGCACGACGAGGAAGTCGAGATCGTGCTGGCGAAAGCGCATCACTACCGCACCACGGAAGGCCGCGACATCGTCAACAAGATGGTGCGCCTGGCGGACCTGACGCGTAACGCGTTTTCCAATGGCGATCTGTCGACGGTGATGAGCCCGCGCACGGTGATCACCTGGGCGGAGAACGCCGATATCTTCTCCGACATCGGCTTTGCGTTCCGCGTCACCTTCCTCAACAAGTGCGATGAGCTGGAGCGGCCACTGGTGGCGGAATTCTATCAGCGCTGCTTCAATCAGGAACTCGCCGAATCCTCGGTGAACGTGGCGCTGAGCTAGACCATGCCGTCCATTGCCGTCGAGCGCACCATTGGCCAGACCAAGAAGGCGGTGCTCGGCGGGCTGATCGGTTACAACACCGAAAAGATGGGCAAGCAGAAATACAAGCGCTTCGCCATCTCGCTGCGGGAACGCGGCAAGATCGTCGGTGGGATTGTAGGCGAAGTCTGGACTACGGTTTTGTTTATCCAGTTCTTCTGGATGGAGCAAAAATATCGCGGCAAGGATTTCGGCACAAAGCTGATCAAGGCGATCGAGGACGAGGCGCGGAAGTTCGGGGCGACGCGGTCCTATCTGGACACGATGAGCTTTCAGGCGCCGGGTTTTTATCGCTCCTGCGGCTATAAAGAGTTCGGTTCGATCAAGGGTTATCCCGGCGGCGTCACGCGGCACTGGTTTACGAAAGCGCTATGAGCACATCCAACTCCAAATTCCGCAGCTCCAAGGAAGCGCCGACCGAGCCGTTCAAGCGCGCGGTGACGTCGTGCCTGCGCGCGATCGCCAAGGCGCCGGAACTGGAAGTGAGCTTTGCCGCCGAACGTCCCGGGCTTGCGCCGGGCAAGGCCCGTCTGCCCGAGCCGGCACGCAAGATGACCAAGCGCGACGCCGCGATCGTGCGCGGCCATGCCAATTCGATCGCGCTGAAGCTCGCCTGCCATGATCCGAAGGTGCATCGCAAGCTGATGCCGGGCAATCCGCAGGCGCGCGGCGTGTTCGAGGCGGTGGAGCAGGCACGGGTGGAGGCGATCGGCGCGCGGCGGATGGCCGGCGTTGCCAAGAATCTCACCGCGATGCTCGACGATCATTTTCATCGCGGCAAGTATGACGAAATCACCGACCGCGCCGACGCGCCGCTGTCCGATGCGCTGGCCATGCTGGTGCGCGAACGGCTGACCGGTCAGGCGCCGCCTGCAGGCGGCGAAGAAGATGGTCGACCTCTGGCGCCCGGTACTGGAAGACAAGATCGGCACGCGGCTCGACAAGCTCTCCAAGGTCACCGAGAACCAGGCCAAGTTCGGCGACCTCGTGCATGATTTGTTGACGGCGCTCGACCTCGGCGACGACCGCAATTCCGAGATGGACGAGGACGACGATCAGGACGAGAACCGCGACGGCGAGAACGACCAGTCCGGCGCCGAGGGCTCGCCCGATTCCGACGCCGCGCAGGAGATGAGCGCCGATCAGGCTCAGGCCACGACCGACGAAATGTCGGAGAGCGCGATGGAAAGCGCGCAGGCTTCCACCTCGGACACCTTTGACGACGGCGAACTCGGCGATGACGAGACGCCGGGCGAGGCGACGCGGCCGAATTCCCGCGGCGCCAACGAACCGCGCGGACCGGAATATCACGCCTTTGCGCCGAAATTCGACGAAGTGATCGCCGCCGAGGATCTCTGCGACCATGACGAGCTGGAGCGGCTGCGCTCTTACCTCGACAAGCAGCTCGCGCATCTGCAGGGCATCGTGGCGCGGCTCGCCAACCGGCTGCAACGCCGCCTGATGGCGCAGCAGAACCGCGCCTGGGAATTCGATCTCGAAGAGGGCATTCTGGATCCGGCGCGGCTGTCGCGCGTGGTCACCGATCCCTATCATCCGCTGTCCTTCATGCATGAGAAGGAAGCGACCTTCCGAGATACCGTCGTCACGCTGCTGCTGGACAATTCCGGCTCGATGCGCGGTCGCCCGATCACGGTGGCGGCGACCTGCGCCGACATCCTGGCGCGCACGCTGGAGCGTTGCGGCGTCAAGGTCGAGATCCTCGGCTTCACGACGCGCGCCTGGAAGGGCGGGCAGTCGCGCGAGGCGTGGCTTGCCGCCGGCAAGCCGGCCAATCCCGGCCGGCTCAACGATCTCCGCCACATCATCTACAAATCGGCGGACGCCCCGTGGCGTCGCGCGCGGAAAAATCTCGGGCTGATGATGCGCGAGGGGCTGTTGAAGGAAAACATCGACGGCGAGGCGCTGGACTGGGCGCACAAACGCCTGCTCGGCCGCCCCGAGCAGCGCCGCATCCTGATGATGATTTCCGACGGCGCGCCGGTCGACAATTCCACGTTGTCGGTCAATCCCGGCAACTACCTCGAGCGGCATCTGCGCCACATCATCGAGGAGATCGAGACCCGCTCGCCGGTGGAACTGATCGCGATCGGCATCGGCCACGACGTGACGCGCTACTACCGCCGCGCGGTGACCATCGTCGACGCCGAAGAACTTGGCGGCGCCATCACCGAAAAGCTCGCTGAACTGTTCAGCGAGACCCATGGCGCTCCACCCGCGTCCGGCCGGCCGCGGCGATTGCACTCGTAAGACGATGAGATGACGCGACGCAGATCCCGAATGCCTCGTCCTGAGGAGCGGCGTCTTCGCCGCGTCTCGAAGGGCGGGGCGTTCGGGCCTCATGGTTCGAGACGGCGCAAACGCGCCTCCTCACCATGAGGGGCGGGCATTTCAGCCGCCGCCGTTTTCTGACATCGACGGCGGCGGGGCTTTCGGCGCTGGCTTGGCCTGCGATGGCATCGGCGCAAAGCGCGCTCGATCGGCCGCCGAAACCGGCAAAGCCCGACGAATACTCCGTCACCACGCCGGTCTCGATCGAGGTCAACGCCAGGCCGCTGCCTTCGTTCAGCAGCCGCGACCGTTCGCAGGTACGGTTCGGTTCGCTCGAATATCGCAGCGGGCTGATCCTGACCTCGCCGTTTCGTGGCTTTGGCGGCCTGTCGGGCCTGCGGCTCGACCCCAAGGGCGAGCGTTTCATCGCTATCTGCTGACAAGGGCGGCTGGTTCACCGGCCGCATCGTCTATCGCGGGCGGGAGATGACCGGCGTCACCGACGTCGAGGCCTCGCCGATGCTCGGGCCCGATGGCAAACCGATCACCGCGCGCGGCTGGTTCGAACTCGGAGTCGCTCGCGCTCGATGGCTCCCTCGTCTATGTCGGCATCGAGCGCGTCAACCAGCTGCTGCGTTACGATTTTTCCAAGGGTTTTACCCGCGCGCTGGGCGAGATCGTGCCGTTGCCGCCGGCGGCGCGCAGGCTGCCCTTCAACAAGGGACTGGAGGGGCTGGTGATGGTGCCGAAAGGCCAGCCGCTCGCGGGCACGCTGATCGCGCTCTCGGAACGCGGGCTCGATACGGAGGGCAACATTCTGGGTTTTCTGATCGGCGGCAAGACGCCTGGCCAGTTCAGCCTGCGCCGCAGCGCCAATTTCGACGTCAGCGACGCGACGCTCCTGGCTTCCGGCGAGCTGTTGGTGCTGGAGCGGAAATTTTCCTGGCTTGGCGGCGTCGGCATCCGCATCCGCAGCATTCCCTTGAAATCGGTGACGCCGGGCGCGGTGATCGATGGACCCGTGATTTTTACGGCCGATCTCGGCAACGAGGTCGACAATATGGAGGGCATCGATTCGCATGTGACGCCGGAGGGCGAAACCGTGATCACCATGGTCTCCGACGACAATTTTTCGATGATCCAGCGCAACCTGCTGCTGCAGTTCACGCTGGTGGAGTGAAGCCTGTATCAGCCGGGCCGATAGACGCCGTTTTCGTCTGCCTTCACGCGCTCATCGGCAAGCATTTCGCCGAGGTGCGCCGAGATCGAGCGGGTTTCCGCGTCGACCACCCACAATTCCTGATAGCCGGGAGGGTACAGCAGACGGCATTCCACCAGTTGTTCCAGCGTCTTTGGCGATGCGCGCAGCAATTCGAGCAGGCGCTGCTCGCGAGCCTCAAGCGTTTTGGTGTAGGCGGCGAGGTCGCGCAGAAAATGCTCACGGTCGGTGTAGACACCGCGGTGGTGCGAGGTGACCCACACTTTTGCGGGAATGCCGGCGACCCGCTTCAGCGTCTGGCGAAAATCGCTCAGGCTCGACGAGGCATCGCCGTAGTAGGGACCGAAGCCGGTGAGGTCGATGTCGCCGATGAAGGCGACGCCTTCCGGCTCAACCAGCAGCACGGAATGTCCCGCGGTATGGCCGGGCGCATGGAACGCGCGCACGTGCGATCCGCCCAGATCCCAGACCGCACCGTCCGCGTAGCCGATGGCGTCGGGCCGCGGCGCGTAGAAAAACTCGCGCCGAAGTTTTGCCAGCATCTTGTCGGCATAACTCTCGTTGATGCCGTAGGCGGTCAACAGGCCTTCCCAGCTTTGCGCTGCGCGCAGGTCGGCCTCGTGCACATGCACGGGCGCGTTGGGCAGGCGATGCAGCGCGGCCATATGGTCTTCATGCACATGGCCGAGGATCACGAGATCGGTGGCGTCGAACTCCGGTCCGATGTGGTTGGCGACAACGGGTGTATCGAAGGCGGCCTGGGTATCGGAGCCGCGCACGATGACCTGATTGGCATCGGGATATTTTCCGTTCTTGTCGCCGAAGAACACCGTGACGCGTCCGAAATCGGCACGCGGAATCGCGCTGCGCTTCGCCTCTGTCGCTGACATTTTCATGCTGGTCCGATTAGCCCGCGCGCTGCTTCTCGTAGGCCTTCAGATGGGTATAGGCGGTGCGAAGTCTAGGTACCGGAATTTTTGCCGCATCGGCGCGTGCGACGAGATCGCCGATCACATGGTCGGCCTCGACCGGCAGGCCGGCCTTGACGTCGCGGAACATCGAGGCGGTCATCGGGGAGCCCTCTGTCGTGAGCAGGCCGCGGGTGCGCTGAAAAAACGGTCCGGCCGGCGCATGGCCTTCGGCGGATGCCACCGCGCTGCATTCATCGAGCATGCCGAGCAAGAAGTCCTGGCCGCCGGGCGCTGCCATGATGTTGCCGACCGAGGTGCGCATCAGACAGGTCGCGGCCGCCAGCGAGGCGAGGAAAACCCATTTCTCCCACATGTCCTGCATGACGTGTTCGCTTGGGGCGCCGTTGAAATTGCCGCTGGCAAAAACCTCCGCGATGGCGCGGACGCGGTCCGACATCCCGCCGTCGCGCTCGCCGAAACCAAGCGACTGCATCGGCGCGAGCTGCACCACCTCGCGCTTCTCGTTCAGCGTCACCGCAATGGCGCAGAGCCCGCCGAGCACGCGCTCGCGCCCGAATTTCTTGTCGAGCACGCCAAGATGCGACATGCCGTTGAGCAGCGGGATGATCGAGGTCTGCGGTCCGACCGCCGGGGCGAACGACTTGATGGCGTCGTCGAGGTCAAACGCCTTGCAGCTCAGCAGCACGATGTCGAATTTGTCCGAGAGCTTGTCGGCCTGCACGGTCGGCGGGTTTTTCAGCGTGACGTCGCCGCTTGCGCTCTTGATGACGAGACCGGCGCCCGCCAGTTCGGACGCGCGCTTCGGCCGCACCAGAAAAGTCACGTCACGGCCGGCCTGCAGCAGCCTTCCGCCAAAATAGCCGCCAATGGCACCGGCGCCGACCACGAGAACGCGCATTGTTTATCTCCTGCTACAAATTCCGCTCTGTCATGCCCGGACTTGATCCGGGCATCCACGCCCATCTCGGGATGGCTGCAATGACGGATAGATAGTCAACTACCACTTCTCGCCAAACGGCCTGATCTCCAGCTCGAACGTCCAGGCGCTGCGCGGCTGCTGGTAGAGCTGCCAGTAGGATGCCGCGACGGAAGCCGGCGGCATCAGCAAATCCGGATTATCGAGCGCTTCCTTGCCCCAGATTTGCGCGCGGCGCTCGCGGACCCAGGCGGTGTCGACCCCGGAATCGATGATGAGATGCGCGACGTGGATGTTTTTGGGGCCGAGCTCGCGCGCCATCGCCTGCGCCACCGCGCGCAGGCCGAATTTGGCGCTGGCAAAGGCGGCATAACCAGTGCCGCCGCGCAAGCTCGCGGTGGCGCCGGTGAAGAAGATATGGCCCTGGCCGCGCGGCACCATCAGCCGCGCCGCTTCGCGGCCCGCGATGAAGCCGGAATAGCAGGCCATTTCCCACACTTTTCGAAACACGCGCTCGGTGGTGTCGAGAATCGGAAAATTGACGTTGGCGCCGATATTGAAGATGCAGACTTCCAGCGGCGCGTGCTTGTCGGCGTCGTTGAGGAAGGCCGTGGTTTCGTCCTCCTTGCGGGCGTCGAGCGAGCGGCCGAAGATGGTGCCGCCGGCGGCCTCGACCTCCTTCACCAGCGGCTCGAGCTTTTCGCCGTTGCGGCGGCCGGCGAACACGGTGAAGCCTTCGGCCGCGAATTTTTTGGCGATTTCGGCGCCGATATAATCGCCGGCGCCGATCACGGCGCAGGTGGCGTTTCGCTTTTGCATGGTGGCTCTCCGATCCCTGCGCAGTCATTCCGGGATGGTGCGCAAGCGCCAGACCCGGAATCTCGAGGTCCCGGGTTCGATGCTGCGCATCGCCCCGGGATGACGCTTCGCGTCACTTCCCCGAAACCATTTCCTCGACTTCGCGCAACTGCTCCTTGCCGAAGAACATCTCACTTCCGACAAAGAAGGTCGGCGAGCCGAACGCGCCGCGCTCGACGGCGGATTGGGTGTTCTCGATCAGCCTGGCCTTGACGTCGGGGTCCTGCGCGCGGGCGAACAGTTTTGCGGCATCGAGCCCGGACGATGACAGCGCCTTCGCGGCCACCTCGGGATCGTCCATCTTCTTCGGCTCGACCCACATGTGATGGAACGCGGCCTCGACATATTTTTCGAACACGCCCTCGAATTGCGCGGCGACCGCCGTGCGCATGATGTTCAGCGTGTTGACCGGGAAGAACGGGTTCCAGACGTAGGGTTTTACGGCAAAGCGCTTCACAAAACGCTCGGTCTCCAGCGCATGAAACTCGCGCTTGTTCTTGACGCCGGCCAGCGTCTCGGCCGGCGATTTGTTGTTGGTGGCTTTAAAAATGCCGCCGAGCAGGACCGGGACGTATTCGAATTTGACGCCGGTGCGCGCTTCGATCGCCGGGATCGCCTCATGGCTGAGAAAGGCGTTCGGGCTGCCGAAATCGAACAGGAATTGCGGATTTTGGCTCACGGCGCGTTCTCCCGGCGGTTTCTTATATGATCTCTGTCATTCCTAGCGGGTCGGTTTTGCGGGATCAACCGATAGAGCGGAATGACTTGGTCATCCCGCTCTATCCCTGCCTTTTCGGGATCAGGCTGCCTGATCGCTGTAGGCGAGTTTCACGATGTGATCGCGGATGTCGGCCGGCCAGCCGGCGATCTGGCCGACAAAGCGGCGCCGGTCGTCGGCGAACAGCGCGCGCGAGGCCTCCTCGAAATGGGGCAGGTTGCCCGCCATCGCCGACATGAAGTGATAGGCGGCATCGCGCGCGGCGCGCTGACGGTCGCGGTCGCCGCTCGTGCGGCGGGCTTCGTCAACCAGCTTGCGCAGCGCCACGGAGGCGCCGCCGGGCTGCACATTGAGCCATTCCCAATGCCGCGGCAGCAACGTGACCTCGCGCGCGACCACGCCGAGTTTTGGCCGGCCGCGGCCGCGCGGCGCGTTGGCGGCGACCGCTTCCTGCGCCTCGACGGGTGCGGTGACAGGCAGCCGCGCCAGGACATCGTCGTCGCTGCCGCGAAGGTCGAGATCGATGGCCCGTCCGCTGCCGTCGCTGAAGATCAGGATGGATTGGGCCGCCGGCCCGGCGCGTTTGACCGCAAGCGCCACCTCGGCAAGGGGACCGGAGGCGAGGCGTCGCTGGCCCTCAAAGGCGGTAAAGATCTGGCTCATTGGAAGCTATCCCGGAGTTTGACTGTTGCAGATAAATAATACCCGGATAGAAATTAGTCAATATTACCCGGATGAATTATCTCAGGGCGATTTCCTTCGCCGCCAGGCGGGTCCGCCTTCGCTCCTCGAGTTACGGCGGACAGGCCGGTCGCTAATCCCGCCAAGGCCTGATACGGGATCGGTCAGGAGCCTTGTCATGCCGGGGGACGCAACATGCTGACCGTTCATCATCTCAACAATTCGCGCTCGCAGCGGGTGCTGTGGCTGCTCGAAGAACTCGGCGTGCCCTACGAGATTACGCGCTACCAGCGCCAGCCGGACATGCGGGCGCCAAAGGAACTGCGCGCTGTCCATCCGCTCGGCAAATCACCCGTCATCACCGACAACGGCAACACCATCGCGGAGTCGGGCGCGATCGCCGAATACCTCGTCGCCACCTACGGCAATGGGCGCCTGATCCCGGCGCTAAATACCCCGGAGCGGCTGCGCTACACCTATTGGCTGCACTATGCCGAAGGCTCCGCGATGTCGCCGCTGCTGCTGAAATTGCTGTTCACGCTGATGCCGCGGCGCGCGCCCGCTTTGTTGCGGCCTTTGGTGCGCAAGGTTTGCAACCAGGCCCTGACGACGCTGGTCAATCCGCAGCTCAAGCAGCACATGGCCTATTGGGAAGACGAACTCGGCAAGACCGAGTGGTTCGCCGGCAAGGAATTTTCCGCCGCCGACATCCAGATGAGCTTTCCGCTGGAAGCAGCATCGGCCCGCGGCGGGCTGGAGCAGGGCCACCCCAGGGCGATGGCGTTTCTGGAGAAAATCCATGCCCGGCCGGCCTACAAGAAGGCGCTGGAAAAGGGCGGGCCGTACGAGATCGGGCGGTAGTAGTCTTCGTCGCTTCGCCCCTCGCAATGACGGTGGATGGATCGCACCCTCTCAATGCGCGGTGGCCGCGATCACTTCCTTTACCAGCCGCGCCACGCCTTTGATGTCGCCGGTCGGTTCGACCGTATCGCCCAGCCGCACCACGACAAGCTTGTGCGACGGCACGATCACGATGCGCTGGCCCAAAATTCCTGACGCGAAGAAGGAGTCGCGGGGCATGCCTGATAGCACGCGGCCCTTGGCGTCGGGATGGTCGCTGCGGTTGGTGTAGAAGCCCGCGGCGTAGTCGGTGCCGAGCGTCGCGGCGGCGCAAAAGTCCACCCAATCCGGATGCAGGATCTTCTTGCCGCCGACCACGCCGTCATTGGCATAGAGCACGCCGAGCTTTGCCCAGTCGCGCGCGCTCGCCAGCATGTAGTTCGCACCCTGCAGCGTGCCGGCGCCGTCGAATTCCAGCGTGACGTGGCGCATGCCGAGCGGGTTGAACAATTCGCGCCAGGCGAAGGCGAGCGACTGCTCCGGCCCGCCGGTCAGATCGCGAACGACGCGCGCCAGGATCTGCGTGGTGGCGCCGGAATAATGAAAGCGCGTGCCGAGCGGCGCGATCATCTTCGCCCTTGTCGCGTAGGCCGACATGTCCTCCTCGAGATACATCAGGTTCGACGGATCGAAGCCGGTATCGGTCTGGTCGAGATCAAGGCCTGTCGTCATGCGCATGAGATGTTCGATCTCGATCTCGCGGCGCGGATCGTCAGCGCCGCGCCATTCCGCAATTGGCGCCGGCATCGACGGCGAGGTCAGGCCATGCTGGGTGAGAACGCCGATCAGCGCGTTGATGACAGATTTGGTCATGGAGAAGCCGGACAGCTGCGTGTCGATGCCGATGCCGGGCGCGTAACGCTCGGCGATCACCTTGCCGTCATGCACGACGACGACGGCCCTGGTGCGCCGGAACGGCGGCTCGGTGCGCTCTTCGAAGGCATGATCGAGCGCAGCCTTCAGCGCGGGATTCGATGGTTCGACCACAGCGGGGCCGGCAATCTCCGGCAGCAATGGCGGCGTCTTCGGCGTTCTCAACGCCTCGACGTCGTTCTTCAGCAGATAAGGCCGCCTGGACCCGAGCAACTCCACGCAACCGAGGCCATCGTGAAAGTAGGCGCGGCTGTTGAACCGCCCCAGCACCGATGCGTCGACATATTTAGCGACAGGATCGACCTTCAACCGGAGAACGTGGCGCAGGCGGCGGAAGCCGGGACGTTCGAGGGTCTCGGCAAATACGGTCTGCGGATCGAGGCCGGAAACGAACGTCTTGGAGCAGACGATATGGGCGACGCCGCCGGTGCCAACGCGGATGGCGCGGTCGGGCCGGAAGGTGAGCGCCAAGCCCCGTGAGCGCTGCCAGCACCACGACGACAGCGGCGAGGGTCCACTTCCAGACAGTCACGCGGTACTCCGGCGTTGAGCGAAGTGTCCGTTTCTAGCGCGAGGTCTGCGCCGCGCCAACCGAGGGCATCGGTTGCACGGTCACGCCCGGCGGGGGCACGTCGTCGTCGGGTACGAAAAAGTCCGACATCAGCGGCGACGACTTGTCGACCCGGTAGGGCTCGAAATCGCGCACGCCGCTGGCGTACAGCACCTTGTCGTCGATGCAAAAGTTTCCGGTGAATTCGCGCGACGGCTTTGTGAAGATCGCATGCGCGGCATCGCCCATGATCTCCGGGCGTGCGGCTCATGCGGATCATGGCATCGCCGCCGAGGAGATTGCCGACCGCGGCGGTCGCGATCGTGGTGCGCGGCCACAGCGCGTTGACGGCAACGCCGGCGCCCTTCAACTCGCCCGACAGTCCGAGCACGCACATGCTCATGCCGAACTTCGCCATGGTGTAGGCGGTGGAGTGCTCGAACCATTTCTGCTTCATGTCGAGCGGCGGCGACAGCATCAGGATGTGCGGGTTCTCGGCCTTCTTCAGGTGCGGGATGCAATATTTCGAGACCATGAAGGTGCCGCGGGTGTTGATGCCCATCATCAGGTCGAACCGCTTCATGTCGGTGCCTTGCGAATTGGTCAGGCTGATGGCGCTGGCATTGTTGACGCAGATATCGATGCCGCCGAATTCGGCGACGGTCTTCTCGATCGCCGTCCATCACCTGCGCCTCATCCCTGATGTCGCACAGCACCGGCAGCGCCTTGCCGCCGGCGGCGCGGACGTCGTCGGCCGCGGTGTAGATGGTGCCCTTCAGTCTCGGATGCGGCTCGGCGGTCTTGGCGGCGATCGCGACATTGGCGCCGTCGCGCGCGGCGCGCAGCGCAATCGCCAGCCCAATGCCGCGGCTCGCGCCCGAGATGAACAGCGTCTTGCCTTTGAGGGATGACATGGGGATTCTCCTGTGAGGGACGGACGCTGGTTAGGCTCCCTCCCGCAGGGAGAGAGGGGAACGACGGAGCAAGACGCAATCTACCGCGCTATTGCCCTTCCGCCCATGCCCCGCGCGTGCGCGGATCGGGGGCGCCGAGCACAACCATATGGCGTGACCGCGATCGAATTGGCCGAGGTCTGGCCAAGCTGATCGATCACCTTATGGCCCTTGGCCTTCAGCTCCGCCAGCACCTCTTCCGGAAAGCCGTGCTCGAACCGCACGTCCTCGGGCTGCCATTGGTGATGCATGCGGAGTGCTGCGACCGCAGCCGCAATGTCCATTTTGTAGTCGATCGCGTTCACGATCACCTGAGAAACCGCCGAGATGATGCGGCTGCCGCCGGGCGAGCCCGTCACCAATACCGGTTTGCCGTCCTTCAGCACGATGGTCGGCGACATCGACGATAACGGTCGTTTGCCCGGGCCGGGCAGATTGGCCTCGAAGCCGACGAGGCCGAAGGCGTTGGCGGCGCCGGGCGCGGCGGTGAAGTCGTCGAGCTCGTTGTTGAGCAGCACGCCGGTGCCCTCGGCGACGAGGCCGACGCCATAGGGGAAATTCAGCGTGTAGGTGTTGCTGACCGCATTGCCCTGGGAGTCGACCACCGAATAATGCGTGGTGTTCTCGCCCTCGCGCTTCGGCACCGCCGGCGATGCGTCGGCCCACGGCGTGGCGCGCGAAGGATCGATGCTGGCGCGCTGCCTGGCGGCGTAGTCCTTTGACAGCAGCACGTTGGTCGGTGCGTCGACGAAGGCGGGATCGCCGAGATAGCGCGCGCGGTCGGCATAGGCGCGCTTCATCGCCTCGATCATCACATGCAGCGAGGCGGGCGAGCCCTGCTTCATGTCGCCAAGCGGAAAACCTTCGAGGATGTTCAGAATCTCCACCAGCACGGTGCCGCCCGAGGAGGGCAGCGGCATCGAGACGATGTCGTAGCCGCGATAGCTGCCGCGCACCGGCGCGCGGATCACGGCCTGATATGATTTCAGATCGTCCACCGTCATGATGCCGCCGGCGTCGCCGATCGCCTTCGCGAGCTTTTCCGCGACCGGCCCTTGGTAAAAGCTGCGTGGACCTTGCTCGGCGATGGCGGTCAGCGTTGCGGCGAGGTCGCTCTGAATCAGTCTGTCGCCCTCGCGCAACGGCGAGCCGTCGGGGCGCGAAAACGACTTTGCCGAATTGGGCCAGCGCGCCATCCGGCGATACATGCTGGCCAGTGTGTCGGCGGTGTCGTCGGTGACGACGAAACCGTCGCGCGCAAGTTCGATCGCCGGCTGCATGATCTGCGCCAGCGTGAAATTGCCGGAGCCGAATTTTTCCAGCGCCAGCGCAAGGCCGGCGACCGTTCCGGGCACGCCGATGCCGAGCGCCGAATCGCGCGACTTGACGGGATCGGGCTTGCCATCGGGGCCGAGGAAAATATCCCGCGTCATCGCCGCCAGGCGCCGTCTCGCGGTAGTCGATGGCGACATCCTGACCGCGCTCGGCGGAATGGATCACCATGAAACCGCCGCCGCCGATATTTCCGGCGCGCGGATAACTCACGGCCAGCGCAAAGCCGGTGGCGACCGCGGCGTCAACGGCATTGCCGCCCTGGCGCAGGATATCGGCGCCGATCTGGGTTGCGAGCTTTTCCTGCGCCACCACCATGCCGTGTTCGGCGAAGGCGGCCCGGACCGAATCAGCTGCTGGCGGCGCGTAAACGCGGCGTTGCTCCTGAGCTTGTGCTTGACCCTGTCCTTGGGAGCCTGCCCATGCCGTGCTTGCGATGACGAGGGCGGCGGCGAGAAATTTGCACCAATGGGTTGCTGGGAATGCCATCAAATGCCTGTCATGAGAGCCATGCGACAACGTGAAGCGTCATCGTTCCCAGGGATGCTATATGGGTTTCGATGCGGCAGGCAAAACGCCTGTTTGTGATCCAGAGAGCGGGTTTCGATGACGACGACGGTTTTGGCGGCAAATGGCGCGGGAGAAAAGCCCGTTTATCCGCGCCGGTCCGCCGTCATCGCCTGGATTTTCTTCGACTGGGCCGCCCAACCCTATTTCACGCTGATCACGACGTTCGTGTTCGCGCCCTATTTCGCCAATTTCGTCGCGCCGAACCCGGCCACGGGGCAGGCGCTGTGGGGTTTTGCCGCCGCGGCGGCCGGGCTCACCATCGCGCTGCTGTCGCCGGTGCTTGGCGCCATCGCGGATGCCAGCGGCCGGCGCAAGCCGTGGATCGCGGGTTTTGGCGTGCTGCTGGTGATCGGCGCCAGTGCGATGTGGATCGGCAAACCCGGCGATCCCAGCGTGATCCTGCCGCTGCTGATCGCCTATGCGGTTGCCAGCGTCGGCGTCGAATTCGCCATCGTGTTCAACAATGCGATGATGCCGACGCTGGTGCCGCCGGAGCGGATCGGACGGCTGTCCGGCACCGGCTGGGCCACCGGCTATATCGGCGGCATCGTCGAGCCTGATCCTGGTGCTCGGGTTCCTTGCCGCCAACCCCGAGAGCGGCCGCACGCTGTTTGGTTTTGCGCCGCTGTTCGGGCTCGATCCCGGTCAGCCATCAGGGCGACCGCATCACCGGGCCGCTCACCGCGGTCTGGTTCATCATCTTCGTGCTGCCGATGTTTTTGCTGACGCCGGATTATCCGGCCAAGCGCCCGGTACGCACAGCGCTGCGCGCGGGCCTGCTCGAACTGAAGCAGACGCTCGGCGAACTGCCGAAGCAGAAATCGATGGCGACCTTTCTTGCTCGCCAACATGATCTATACCGACGGGCTGGTGTCGCTGTTCGCCTTCGGCGGCATCTATGCCGCGAGCACGTTCGGCTGGCACACCATCCAGATCGGCACGTTCGGCATTCTCCTTGCGATCGCCGGCACGTTCGGCGCCTGGCTCGGCGGCAAGCTCGACGACATCTGTTGGGCCGAAGCGCGTGATCGCGGCCAGCATGATGGTGCTGCTGGCGGCCGTGATCGCGATCCTGCTGGTGGACAAGGATTCGATCTTCTTCATCAAGGTCGCCCCGCCGGTGCCCGGCGGCGGCTTGTTCGCCGCCGCGTCGGAGCGCGCCTATCTCGTGCTGGGATGCCTGATCGGCGGCGCCGGCGGCCCGCTGCAGGCGGCCGCGCGCACGCTGCTGATCCGGCTCGCGCCAAAGGACCGCATCGCGCAGTATTTTGGATTGTTTGCCCTGACCGGAAAGGTCACGTCGTTCATCGGCCCGCTCCTGATCGGCGTGGTCACCGCGGTGACCCAGAGCCAGAAGGCGGGCATGGCGGTGCTGATCGTGTTTTTCACGGCGGGGATGGTGCTGCTGATGATGGTGAAGGAGAACGAGAGGTAGTCTCGCCGTCGTCCCTTGCGTTCGCAGGGACGGCAGCTTCAATGCCGGAAATGCCTGACGCCCGTGAACACCATGGCGATGCCGTGGTCGTCGGCGGCCTTGATCACTTCGTCGTCGCGCACCGAGCCGCCGGGCTGGATCACCGCGGTGGCGCCGGCTTCGATGCAGGCGAGCATGCCGTCGGCGAAGGGGAAGAACGCGTCGGAGGCGACCACCGAACCCTTGGTCAGGGGTTCGGCAAGCTTCAACTCACTTGCGGCATCGAGCGCCTTGCGCGCGGCGATGCGCGCGGAATCGACCCGGCTCATCTGTCCCGCGCCGATGCCGACGGTCGCGAGATCCTTTGCGTAGATGATGGTGTTCGACTTCACGTGCTTGGCGACACGGAAGGCGAATTTGAGATCGCGCAGCTCGGCATCGGTCGGCGCGCGTTTGGTCGCGACCTTCAAGGCCATGTCCTCGACCACGGCGTTGTCGCGGCTCTGCACCAGAAGCCCGCCGGCCACGGTTTTTGCGGTCAAGCCGATCGTGCGCGGATCGGGCAGGCCGCCGGCGAGCAGCAGCCGCAGATTTTTCTTCGCAGCCACAATGGCGATGGCTTCCGTCCGTCGCATCGGGCGCGATGATGACTTCGGTAAAGATTTCGGTGATCGCGCGCGCGGTCTTCCGCATCCAGCGTGCGATTGAGCGCGACGATGCCGCCGAAGGCTGAGGTGGAATCGCAGGCCAGCGCCTTGCGATAGGCGCCGAGCAGATCGGCGCCTTCGGCGACGCCGCAGGGGTTGGCGTGCTTGACGATGACGCAGGCGGCGGTGCGTTCGGCGTCGAACTCGCCGATGCATTCATAGGCCGCATCGGTGTCGTTGATGTTGTTGTAGGACAGTTCCTTGCCCTGCACCTGCCGCGCGGTGGCGACGCCCGGGCGCCAGTCCGGCGTCGCATAGAACGCGGCCTTCTGGTGCGGATTCTCGCCATAGCGCAGCGACTGGATCAGCTTTCCGCCGAAGGCGCGGAAGTCCGGTGCGTCGGTGCCGTTCTGCGCGGCAAACCAGTTCGAGATCGCGGCATCATAGGCGGCGGTGCGGGCATAGGCCTTGGCGGCGAGCTGGCGGCGGAAGTAAAGCGTGGTCGCGCCATCGTTGGCGGTGAGTTCGTCGAGCAGGGCCTGGTAATCCCCGACATCGACCAGGACGGCGACGTCGTCATGGTTTTTCGCGGCGGCGCGGATCATCGCGGGGCCGCCGATGTCGATGTTTTCGATGCACTCCTCAAAGCCGGCGCCTTTGTCGACGGTGGCCTCGAACGGGTAGAGATTGACCACCAGCAGGTCGATCGGCGCGATGCCGTGCTTCTTCATCGCCGCCGCATGTTCCTTGTTGCCGCGGATCGCGAGCAGGCCGCCATGCACCTTCGGATGCAGGGTCTTGACCCTGCCGTCCATCATCTCAGGAAAGCCGGTGAGGTCCGAGACGTCCTTTACCTTCAGGCCGGCGGCGGCAATCGCCTTCGCGGTGCCGCCGGTCGAGATCAACTCGACGCCGCGGGCGGCCAGCGTATTGGCGAAGTCGATCAGGCCGGTTTTGTCGGAAACGGACAACAGGGCGCGGGAAACGCGGCGGGTGGTATCGGTCATGGGCAAGGTCCTTTGTCAGGGATTCTTCTGCCCAGGCGCGCGGCAATTATTCTCGCGCTTCCCGATGGTGCTCCATCCAAAGTCGCCAGTCGCGCGAGAGCGGCTGGTTAGCAGCTTTTGGCGGCATTCTCAACCGGGGCAGATAGCCGTCTGTGTAAGACTTTATCTTTGTTGGAATGATCTTTTCGGAATACCGGTACGCACTTTGCGCCAGCGCGGCCCTGCGGGTTTTACAGCGGCAGTTCCGGCTCGCTGGCGCTCAAGCCGCCTTTGCCTTGATGGTCGGGATGTGACGGACATCCTCGGTCCGCTCCGCATGCCAGGTATCGTAAGCGGCCTGCATCCGTGTCCAGATGCCCGCACCGTCGCCAAAGAGCTTGCCGAGACGAACGGCGATGGCTGGGGACACCGGCTTTTTCTCCTGCAGGATGTCGTAAAGATGCTGGCGCGAAATCCCGAGCAACCCTGCGATCTCCGCCTTGGTCCGTCCGGTGGCCGGAATGATGTCATCGCGAAGCAGCGCCCCCGGGTGGGTGGGACAGCGGTTCTTGTTGCGCTTGGCTGCGTAGGCCATGCTTGCTTCCTCAATGGTATTGTTCGAAATCGACGCGGCGGGCTCGCGTAAGCAAACAGCTTACATCTGTCAAGTAATGGCATGGAAGCCGCGCCGCTTACAGCGGCAGTTCCGGCTCGCGGCGGGCGTTGCGCTTTGCATTGGTCTGGGCCGGCGAGGTGGTCGAGCGGACAAAGCTCCAGCGGATCGAGGCGGCGTGGCGGGAGTCCTGGCGGATCACGATCTGGGCGGTGCGGCGGGGGCCGTCATTGCCGGCCAGGAACACGCTGTCCTCGAGTTCGACCTTGTCGTCCAGCGCCTCGAAGGTCCAGACGTCGCGTGTTCGGCAGCACCAGCATGACGCCGCGCGCGTCGGACAGCCGGCTCGCCTTTACCGCGGGGTGCAGATGAAAGCGCAGCGCATAGTCGGTCTCGCTGCCCCTGATGCGCGCGCCCGGCGCCGGCGACAGCGTATCCTCGCCATCGAGCCGCGTGCCGTCCTGGGCCGCCATCAACACCCGCCGGTGCACCACGCCGAAACGGCCGAGATAACCGTCATGCGAGGTGGTCAGCAATTCGCCGTTGGGCACGACCTCGCGATAACTCTCGACATTGACCGGGCCTGAGACGATCGGCGCGCCCTGCAGCAGTTTCTTCATCGCCGACAATTCGACGAACTGGCAGGACGAGGTGTCGTGATAGGTCAGCGTCGAGTGCGCCGCGGTGCCGCGCGCAAAGGGCCGCCAGTTGTCGCGGCCGGTGGATGGCATGCCGCAATTGATCACGATCCGGCTCGGCCCGGATGACAGCTCGAACGCCAGGCAGCCGGCATGCGCGTCATGGCTGACGCTCGGCGCCGGCGGCGGGCCGGTGTCGACGATCAGGGTCATCGCGCCGGCATCGAGGCGCTGAAAACCGGTATGCGGCATGTTCGCCATCGGCGAGCCGTGGGTGTCGTCATAGGCGAGCAAGGTCGCCACCAGATCGTTCGGCGCATTGCTCATGCCGTTGAACAGCGCAAAGCTGCCGTCGCCGTGGCGGAAGAAGCGCAGCATCGGCATCATGCGGTCGATCGCGTTCAGGAGCGCCGGCGGCGGCGCGATATTCCGGGCAGCAAACGTCTGCCGCAGCGGCAGCAGGTCGGACAGCAATTCCACCAGCGCGCCGGGATTGCGCGAGATGTGCCCGCCGTCGGGCATGATCTGCCGCTGCAATTCGTCGGACAGTTTTCGCGTGGCGGTGCGGATATGTTTTGCCTGGTTGGCGAGGCAGAGCGAGGCGTAACACAACGCGACCAGCACCTGCAGCCGCGGCACGCCGTCGGCGATGTCGAGCATGGCGTAGCGCAGATAACGGATCTCGCGCGTCAGTCCGCGCAGGTATCGCCGGTAGAATTTGCCGTCGGTGTCGCCGAGCACCAACGGCGCCTGCGACAACAGCGAGATCACGCGGCGCGCCATCACATCGGCGCGGCGCTCCAGCGGCCGTTTGCGCGCGGGATTGGAAATCCAGTCGTCGACCAGCGAGCGCGCATTGGCGCGGGTCAGCGCGGTATCGGCCGCACGCAGATGGCGCAGCCAGCCAAAGCCGAGCAGCGCCACTTCCCAGTCTTCCGACGGCGGCTCGAGGTCGAAGATCGAGCGGCCGTGGCAGGTGACGATCTTGCCGGCGAACACAAAACGCCCGGCATAGATTTCGGCGGCACGGGTGGCGTCGGCGGTGCGCAAATCATGCGGGGCGATGATCAGCCGGTCGGTGCGGCCCGGCCACAGCCGCGACAGCGCGACCGTGCTGCCGCTGGCGCGCGCCATCACGTTCCGCGCAAAGCGGCCCATGATCAGCGTCGAGATTCGTCTGCGTTGAGCGACCGACACGCCGTGCCTTATGGGAGGGGGATTCTCGCGAATCCTTATTAATCCGGAAACGCGGCCAAGACACTATCTTGAAAGGCCGCGAATCAGCCGGGCAGGGGAAAATCCGATGCAAAATCAGGCTTTAACTAGCCTGGCTGCATAGAACCCGTCCAGCCCGCCGAGCCGCGGGTCGGGGTGTGGCAGGTGGCAGGGCAGGGTGCGCAAATCGCCCTCTTTGGTGACGATTTCGGCAAGGCCGGCGACCTCGCCCGTCCCGATCGGCGCCCGCCGCATGGCCGGGTCCGCGGCCAGAAGCGCCGAGATCGCCGCTTCGCCTTCCTCGGGCTCCAGCGAACAGGTGCAATAGACCAGCGTCCCGCCCGGCTTCAGCAGCGCCGCCGCTTTTTCCAGCAGGCGCTTTTGCAAGGCTACCAGCGGCGCGATATCGGCCTCCTGCCGCAGCCAGGCGACGTCGGGATGCCGGCGGATGGTGCCGGTGGAGGTGCAGGGCGCGTCGACCAAAATACCGTCAAACCCGTCGCCGGCCTTCCATTCGGCGGCGTCCGTGACGACGGTCTCGGCCGCAAGCGACAGCCGGGCGAGATTATCGCGCAACCGCGCCACGCGCGCCGGCGAACGGTCGATCGCGGTGACGCGTGCGCCGGCCTGGGCGAGTTGCGCGGTCTTGCCGCCGGGCGCGGCGCAGAGATCGGCGATGTTCTTGCCCGCGATGTCGCCGAACAGGCGGGCCGGCAAGGCGGCGGCGGCATCCTGCACCCACCATTGTCCGTCGGAAAAGCCCGGCAGCATCGTCACCGAACCCTGCAGCAAGCGTGCGCACGGTTCCGGTCGGCAGCGTCTCGCCGTGCAGACGCGCCGCCCATTGCTCGGCGTCGGATTTCACCGTGAGATCGAGCGACGGCTCATGGCCGATCGCGATCGCCATTTGTTTTGCGGTGGTCTCGCCGTAATGCGCGATCCAGCGCGCCAGCAGCCATGGTGCGATGTCGAGCGTTTGCGATTTGGCATCATCGATCAGCGAATGCCCCTCGCGCGCACAGCGCCGCAGCACCGCGTTGACGAGGCCGGCATATTTGGCGGCGCGCCGGTCCGACTGCACCAGCCGTACCGACAGATCGACCGCGGCGTGATCGGGCACGTCCATCCAGAGGATCTGCGCGGCGCCGATCAGCAGTGCGCTTTGCGCGCGCGGCGCGTCGGTCGGAATGCCGCGGTCGAGCAATCGCGACAGCAAATGCCCGAGCGTGCCGAGCCGCCGCAGAATCGTCGCCACCAGCCGGCGCATCAGCGCGCGGTCGCGATCGGAAAGCGTTTTCAGGGCCGGATGCGCGCCGGCGCCGTCGAGCTGATCGTCAAGCGTGCGATGCTTGTGCAGGACACCGTCCAGAATGTCCGCGGCGATCCGCCGTGCCGCAAGACCAGGCACTTCGGAAGGTACTGCGAATCGTTGCGGAGGCATGGAGCGGAAATGTTCTTTCGGCGGGGACGGGTGTAATATCGTGGCGCATGCCATCGTACTGAAAAACATCTGTGGCATGGGAATATGCCAAATGTAAGAATCGCGTACCCTTTCGGGATTGCGATTTCGCGATTGTGATTGTGCCGGTGCGGTCAGCCCATAGATACGGGCCAAAACGCGGGAAGTTTGCAATGACCGACGATCCCTCGAAAACCGTCGACGAAAAAGCCACTCACCCCGGCGGCGCAGCGCGCGCTTGCCGAAGCCGAAGAGCGCCGAAAACTCGCCGAGGCCAACGCAAAACCGATGGAAAAGGAATTCCAGGGTCCCGAAGGGCCCGGAACCCACGCGTTACGGCGATTGGGAGAACAAGGGCATCGCATCGGATTTTTGAAGCCGGATAGACTCTTGTCGGGTTTGCCCGAACTCAGTCCAGCTTCCCCGCGATGTCCTTTGAGAGATCAAATTTCATCGGCCGATGCCGGGCGCAGGGGAATTGCGCGCTCACCCTGGAGGCGGTTTTCCGCGCGTCTTGCCGTGGATTGTCGTGTTCGGGATCGTGGCGGGTGCCATGCTGCCGATCCGGCAATGGGCTGCCGCTGCCGCCCTGGAACGACAGCCGGTCGCAGGAATTCGAGACGATCTGGCGGCATGCCGGCAACCTCAACCAGCATCATCCCGTCGACGTGATCCGCACCATCGATGGCGACACGTTTGAGGCGCGGGTGCATCTGGCACCCGGCCAGGACGTGACGACACGCGTCCGCCTGCGCGGCATCGATGCGCCGGAACTCAAGGCGGCCTGTCCCGAGGAACTGCGAATGGCGGAAGCCGCAAGCAGCGCTTTGCGCGATCTGCTCGGGCAGGGCGAGGTTGCGATCTACCATATCGGCCCGGACAAATATTCCGGGCCGCGTCGTCGCCGACGTTGCGACCAAACGCACCGGCAATGTTTCGGCGGCGCTGATCACCGGCGGCTATGTGCGCAGCTACAATGGCGGCCACCGCAATGGCTGGTGCGCGAACGCTGCGCCGTGAAAAAGAAAGAGCCGCGCATCAGCGCGGCTCTTTGCCTTGAAACAGTTTTCGCAGAGATCAGCGCGTCACCACCACGGTCGTGCCGACCGACACGCGCTGATAGAGATCGGTGATATCAGCGTTCAGCATGCGGATGCAGCCATAGGACACGAAGCCGCCGACCGAGCCCGGCGCGTTGGTGCCGTGGATGGCGTATTCGCCGCCGGAGAGCGTCATCGCGGCGACGCCCATCGGGTTGCGCGGCGAGCCGCCGGGAATCACGTCCGGCATGTTGGGCTTGTCGCGCTTGACCTCGCGCGGCGGCGACCAGGCCGGGTTCTGGTATTTGCCGTCGATGCGGGTGGTGCCCGACCACTGCTTGCCGGAGCGGCCGACGCCGACGGGATAGGCGACCGCCTTGCCCTGCTCGACCACGAGATAAAGCCGGCGCTCATTGGTCTTCACCACGATGGTGCCCGGCGAATAATCGCCCCTGAAGCCGACGACGGCAGGCCGCGCCTCGGCCACGCTCGACATCAAAACCCCTGCCCCGATGGTGGCGGCCAGCGCCACCGCAATCCGCACCGACATCAAACTCTCCACTTTCCTCAGCCGCCCCTTCCGGGGCCCCAATAAGTCCGGCAAACGCCCGCTACCCACGCATTTTTAACCGCGTCCCTTAACCGGATGGTTTCCACGCCGGCCGCGAGACGCGCTTTGATGGCTCTAGAAATGAAATGTTGGGAACAAAGTAAATGACTTGAAAACAACACTTGTCCCGAAAAAGACACAGTGCGGACACGGCTGCGTGAGGGAGCCTGAAAAGGCTAACGAAAAAGGCCCCGGATCGCTCCGGAGCCTTGGCGTTTGTGACTTTTGGGTGTCGGGCTAAGCCGTCGCGCCCTTCTTGTTCTGCCGGTTCTTGACGAGATCGTCGACCACGGCGGGATCGGCCAGCGTCGAGGTGTCGCCGAGGCTGGACGGTTCGTCCTCGGCGATCTTGCGCAGGATGCGGCGCATGATTTTGCCGGAGCGCGTCTTGGGCAGGCCGGGCGCGAACTGGATCAGGTCCGGCGAGGCGATCGGGCCGATGTCCTTGCGCACCCAGGCGACCAGTTCCTTGCGCAGCGCTTCGGTCGGCTCGGTGCCGGTCATCAGCGTCACGTAAGCGTAGATGCCCTGGCCCTTGATGTCGTGGGGATAGCCGACCACGGCGGCTTCCGACACCGCTTGATGCGCCACCAGCGAGCTCTCGACTTCGGCGGTGCCCATGCGATGGCCGGAGACGTTGATGACGTCGTCGACGCGGCCGGTGATCCAGTAATAGCCGTCGGCGTCGCGGCGGCAGCCGTCGCCGGTGAAATACTTGCCCTTGTAGGTCGAGAAGTAGGTCTGCTCGAAGCGGGCGTGATCGCCATAGACCGTGCGCATCTGGCCCGGCCATGATTTTGCGAGGCAGAGATTGCCGGAGGTTTCGCCTTCCAGCACCTTGCCGTCGGCGTCGACGATTTCAGGCACCACGCCGAAGAACGGCCGCGTCGCCGAACCCGGCTTCAGTTTGGTCGCGCCGGGCAGCGGCGTGATCAGGATGCCGCCCGTTTCAGTTTGCCACCAGGTATCGACGATCGGGCAGCGCTCGTCGCCGACCACGCGGTGATACCATTCCCAGGCTTCCGGATTGATCGGCTCGCCGACCGAGCCGAGCAGCCGCAGCGTCTTGCGCGAGGTTTTCTTCACCGGCGCGTCGCCGCCTCTGCATCAGGGCACGAATGGCCGTGGGCGCGGTGTAGAAAATGTTGACCTTGTGCTTGTCGACGACGTTCCAGAAGCGGGAGTTGTCCGGATAGTTGGGCACGCCCTCGAACATCAGCGTGGTCGCGCCGTTGGCGAGCGGCCCATAGAGAATGTAGCTGTGGCCGGTGACCCAGCCGACGTCGGCGGTGCACCAGTAGATGTCGCCGTCGTGATAGTCGAACACGTATTGATGCGTCATCGCCGCGAACACCAGATAGCCGCCGGTGGTGTGCAGCACGCCCTTGGGCTGGCCGGTCGAGCCCGACGTGTAGAGGATGAACAGCGGATCCTCCGCATGCATGTGCTCGCACGGGCATTCCGTCGTCACCATTTCGGCGGCGTCGTGATACCAGAGGTCGCGCGTCGGATTCATGTCGACGGCACCGCCGGTGCGCTTGACCACGACGACCCAGTCGACGCCGCCGGCTTTCGCGACCGCCGCATCGACATTGGCTTTCAGCGGCACCTTGCGGCCGCCGCGCAGGCCTTCGTCGGCGGTGATGATGATCTTCGATTGGCAGTCGGTGATGCGCTGGGCGAGGCTGTCGGGCGAGAAGCCGGCGAACACCACCGAGTGGATGGCGCCGATCCGCGCGCAGGCCAGCATCGCGTAGGCGGCCTCCGGAATCATCGGCAGGTAGATGGTGACGCGGTCGCCCTTCTTGACGTTACGGTTGCGCAGGATGTTGGCCATCTTGCAGACTTCGTCGTGCAGCTGCCGATAGGTGATGTGCTTGGACTGCGAGGGATCGTCGCCCTCCCAGATGATCGCGGTCTGGTCGCCGCGCTTGTCGAGGTGGCGGTCGATGCAATTCCATGCGGCGTTCAGCACGCCGTCCTCGAACCATTTGATCGAGATATTGCCGGGCGCGAAGGAGACGTTCTCGACCTTGTGGAAGGGCTTCATCCAGTCGATGCGCTTGGCCTGCTCGGCCCAAAAGCCGTTGGGGTCGGAGATCGAGCGGGCATACATCTCGCGGTATTTTGCGTCGTCCACCCAGGCGCGCTTCGACCAATCCGCCGACACGTCGTAGATCTTCTCGGACATCTTCCCCTCCACTCAACTGCGGCACGGTTGCGCATGGCGACGCTGGCCGTCTTCAATTGTTCCGGCGATTATGCTTCGCCGGGTGATAGCCGGACAAGGTGGAACCGTCTCTGCGACCTTGGTTGGCTCGGGCGCTCCCGACCGGCTCTTGGCCTGCAGGACCGATCACGTTCGCGTTTTGCGGCAGCCCAAAATCAACGTTATCGGGCGAATGGGTCCTATGATCGGTATCTAATAACCATCAATGGCTGATTCGGGACTCGCAATAGCCGCGGTTACCCCCTAAATGGCGACCCCGGGGCCGGACGGCCTCCGGAACCAAGCCACAACAATTGGCATTACCGGACGAACAGGCGGAGCAAGGCGTCTAGAGCAATGATGGATCAGGTGAATTTCGAGGCTACGCGGCCCGTTTCCGCCGATCCTGCCGTTGCTCTGGCGGAAGCGCTCGGGCAATTGCCCAAAGCGCCGGTCGCCAAGGTCCGAAGCCAAGGTTGTCCAAAATTGCCACGCCGCCGATATCGGTCGAAGCGCTCGCCCAGGAACTGGGACTGAAGCTCGGCGAACAGACTGAGCTGACCATCCGACGCATCAAGCGTGGCAAGGGCTATTCATTCATTCGCGCCAACGGCACGGCGATCCGTCATGCCGGAACCATTCGCCGGCTGAACCGGATGGCGATGCCGCCGGCCTATCGCGATGTGCGCTATTCGCCCGACCCTGATTCGCATCTGCAGGCCGTCGGCATTGATGCCGCGGGCCGGCTGCAATACCGCTACCACGCCGATTGGGAAAAGGTGCGCGAGCATCGCAAGGCGCACCGGCTGGCCAAGCTGGTCGCGGCACTCCCAAAGATCCGCCGCAACGTTTCGGCGCATCTTTCGGGTGACGAGCCGACGCGCGAATTCGCGCTGTCGGCCGTGATCGAACTGATCGCGCGCACCGCGATCCGTCCCGGCAATGAATCATACGCCCGCCTCAACGGCACCCGCGGCGCCACCACGCTGTTGAAGTCCAACGTCACGCTGGAAGACGATAATCTGGTGCTCACCTTCAAGGCCAAGGGCGGCAAGGCCGTGCGCAAGGAATGCGACGCGGCCAAGCTCGTTCGCGCCATCGGCATTTTGCAAACCGTGCCGGGCAAGCGCATGTTCCAGTACCGCGATAATTCCGGCACCGTCCGCACGGTTTCGACCACGACGGTGAATACGTTCCTGCGCGAGATCGCCGGCATCAAGATTTCGCTGAAGGATTTTCGCACCCTGATGGCATCCGCGGTCGTGCTGGAATCGCTGTCGCGGATTTCGCCGGCGGCGAGCGAGCGCGGCCGCAGGAAGCAGGTGCTGCAAGCGGTGCGCGCTGCGGCCGACGAGCTTTCCAACACGCCCGCGATCTGCCGCAAGAGCTATGTCCACGACACCATCGTGACGGCCTTCCAGGACGGTATCCTCGAGCGCTTTGCCGCGACGATGAAGGGCTACCGCACGCAGGCCAAGCGCGAAGCGCTGCTGGCGCAGGTCGTGACCGCGGCGGCGGCTTAAGTCACCACAGTCGTAGGGTGGGCAAAGCGAAGCGTGCCCACCATTTGCAAGAAAGAGTTCGGTGAGGTGGTGGGCACGGCGCAGTGCGCCTTTGTCCACCCTACGCGGTGCGGCTAGTCAAAGCCCGCCCATCTTGCAGACCATCTTCCATTCGTCCGCCGTCACCGGCTGCACCGACAGCCGCGAATATTTCACCAGCGCCATGGCGGCGAGTTTCTTGTCGGCCTTGATCGCGGCCATCGTCACCGGCTTCGGCAGCGGCTTGTCGGCCTTGATGTCGACGCAGACGAATTTGCCAGTCTTGTCGGAGGGATCGGGATAGGCCTCCTTGATGATCTCGGCGATACCGACGATCTCCTTGCCCTCGTTGGAATGATAGAAGAACGCCTTGTCGCCCTTCTTCATGTTCACGAGGTTCTGGCGCGCGGTGAAATTGCGCACGCCGGTCCAGGCTTCGCCCTTGGCTCCTTTGGCAACCTGCTGGTCCCAGGACCAGGCCGACGGTTCCGATTTCACCAGCCAGTACGCCATCTTCATTCCTCCGCCTTGAACGGCCGCGTCAACAGGCCCTCGATCGCGGCATCGATCGTGATCTTGCCGCCGAGGATGGCGGCGACCGCCTGTGATACCGGCATATCGACGTCTTGCGAAGCCGCCAGTTCGATCAGCACCGGCGCGGTGAACGCGCCTTCGGCGAGCTTGCCCTGCTGCGGCGCCTCATTGCGGCCGAGCGCGATGCCGAGCGCAAAGTTGCGCGATTGCGGGCTGGAACAGCTCAGCAGCAGATCGCCCAGGCCGGAAAGGCCGGACAGCGTCTCGCTGCGCGCGCCACAGGCGCGGCCGAGGCGGGCGAGTTCCGTAAAGCCGCGCGTGGTGAGCGCGGCCAGCGCGGAAGCGCCGAGCTTTCGCCCGACCACGATCCCGGCGGCGATCGCCAGCACGTTCTTTGCCGCGCCGCCGATCTCGACGCCGCGGACATCTGTCGTGTGATAGGGCCGGAAGGTCGCCGAGCCCAGTGCCTGCACCAAAGCGCTTGCGAGTGCTTCGTCCTTTGCCGCCAGCGTCACCGCGGTCGGCAGGCCGCGCGCGACGTCATCGGCAAAGCTCGGCCCGGAGAGAATTGCGGGAATCGCGTTCGGCACGGTCTCGGCAATGATCTCGGTCATGAATTTGTGCGTGCCGCGCTCGATGCCTTTGGCGCAGGCGATGACGGGCGTCGGCCGCTTCAGATGCGGCGCCAGCGCGGTGGCGGCCTCGCGCAGATGCTGCGCGGGCGTCACGATCAGGATGATATCGGCGCGCGCGGCCTGCGCCATGTCGCCGGTGATTTCGATGCCGGGCTCGATGCGGATGCCGGGCAGCCGCAAATTCTCCCGCGTCGCCTTCATCCGCGACGCGCTCCAGGCGCTGCGCGCATAGAGCACGACGTGACGTCCGGCCCGCGACGCGACGTTGGACAGCGCGGTTCCCCACGCGCCCGCGCCGATCACCGCGACGGATTTATACGGCGGCATCTCAGTATCCCGCGCGGCTGTTGGCAAATCCCGCGGGCGCCGCGGAATTGGCGTCGAGCAGCCAGCGCGCCCGCGGCGGCGCGTCCATCGTATCGGTCATTCCAAGCGCCATCCGCTCCGCGCCGGCCCAGGCGATCATCGCGCCATTATCGGTGCAGAGCGCTGGCGGCGGAATGATCAGCGTGGTCTCGGCTTTGGCCGCGACATCCTGCAGTGCGCCGCGGATCGCCTGGTTGGCGGCGACGCCGCCGGCGGCGACCAGCGCGCGCGGCGGGCCGAACTGCTCGTGGAACAGTTTGATGCCCACACTCAAGCGGTCCGCGGTCGATTCCAGCACCGCGGCCTGAAAGCCGGCGCAGAGATCGCTGATGTCCTGCGGCTCCAGCGGCGTCAGCCGGCTCGCCTCGTTGCGCACGGCGGTCTTCAATCCCGACAGCGAAAAATTCGCATCCGCGCGCCCGAGCATCGGCCGCGGAAATGCAAATCGCGTGGCGTTGCCGCCGCGCGCGGCGCGCTCGACTTCCGGCCCGCCCGGATAAGGCAGCGCCAGCATCTTGGCGACCTTGTCGAACGCCTCGCCCATGGCGTCGTCGACGGTGGTGCCGAGCCGGACATATTTGCCGACGCCGACCACAGCGACGATCTGGGTGTGGCCGCCGGAGGCGAGGAACAGGCAATAGGGGAATGCGAGCGCGCAAGTCAGCCGCGGCGTCAGCGCGTGGGCCTCGAGATGGTTGACCGCGATCAGCGGCGTGTCGTTCACCATCGCAATGGCTTTTGCGGTCGTCAGCCCGACGATCACGCCGCCGATCAGGCCGGGGCCTGCGGCGGCCGCGACCGCCGACAATTGCGCGTAACCGACATTGGCTTCCTTCATCGCGCGATCGACGATGCCGTCGAGCAGGTCGACATGGGCGCGCGCGGCGATCTCCGGCACCACGCCGCCGAAGCGGGCGTGCTCGTCGGTCTGCGAACGCACGATATTGGAGAGAATTTTTCCGCTGCCGTCGCTCTGGCGCTCGACCACGGCGGCTGCGGTTTCATCGCAGGTGGTCTCGATCCCCAATACCAGCATCGGCTTGTCGTTATCCAATGGATGTCCTTGTGCTAAGCCAGCGTTTACCTGTTTCGGTACCATTGCGAGGTCGCAAAGCGCAATCGTCCGGAACCAGCAATACCCCGTTTGCCGAGACCTGACCCATGGCCATCCTCGTTACCCGCCCGCTGCCCGACGCTGAGGCCACTGCGGCCAGCCTGCGCGCGCGGGGATTTTCGGCCTTGTCGGCGCCGATGCTACGGTTCGAACCGCTGCCGTTTCATGACGAGGAAGATATGCAGTATGGCGGCGTCATCGTCACCAGCGCCAACGCGCTGCGCGGTATCGAGTCCCAACTCGCCGGCAGCGCCCTGCTCAAATTGCCGCTGTTTGCCGTCGGCGAGCATTCGGCCGCCGCCGCGCGCCAGGCCGGTTTTGCAAAGATCATCACCGCCAAAGGCGACGCCGGTACGCTGCGCGATCTTGTGGCCGAGAGCGTCAAGACGAAAATGCTCAGGAAGGCCAGCCCGCTGCTCTATCTCGCAGGCGCAGATCTGGCGCGCGATCTCGTCGGCGAGCTGGGCGAGAAAGGGTTTTCGGTGGTGACCCACACGACCTACAAAATGGTTCCGGCAAGGGCGCTGCCGCGGGAGGTCTGCGAGGCCTTCGTGGCCGGTGAGATCGAGGCGGTGCTGCATTATTCCCGCCGCAGCGCCCGGGCGTTTCTCGACGCGGCGCGGGACGGCGGCGTCGAAATCTCGGCGCTGGCGCTGCCGCAATGCTGCCTTTCGGCTGGTGTCGCCGCCATCGTCCGCGAAGCCGGCGCCAGCCAGGTCGCGGTCGCGGCGTCTCCGGACGAAAATGCCCTGTTTGAGGCCCTGGCGCGGGCGTTGCGGGCCTGATTGGCCTCTATGCTATGGTCTAACCGGATGCGGGCGGAAAACCGGTGCCGGCTTTTCCGGATCATGCTCTAAGTCGGCGGGCCGATTCTGGTAAGGTCGGCTTTCGAAATCGAGGAACTTTGCGATGGTCGATGACAGGCCCGAAGATAATGGACCGCTTGGCGATTCCAGCCGACCCAGGCGCGAGCCGCCGACCATCGAACTGAAGGCGACCGCAGTCTCCGGAGCGCCAGTCTCCGGGGCGCCCAAGGAATCGGAAAAGCAAGCCGCGAAGGAAACGGCAAAGGCCGAGGAAGTTGCGCAGGCCGAGCAAACGGCGCCCGAGCCTTCGCCGGAACCGGTTTCTGAAACGACTCCCGAGCTGGTCTCCCAGCCGATTTCTCAGCCAATTTCCCCTTGGGCGATTGCGCCGATTTCCGGCGCGGTGGCAGCGACGCTGGTGATCGCGGTCGGTTGGGCACTGGGCTGGCCTGCGGTGCAGGCGCCGGCACCCGCGCCGCAACTCAATGCCGCCGCGATCGACGGGCTCACCGCGCGCATCGCGGGTCTCGAAACCAAAGCCGGCAAGCCCGCTCGCCGATCCGGCCGCCACCGCGCGGATCGAGGGAATAGAAAAATCGCTAGCGGCGCTGCGCGGCGAAATCGCCACCACGCGCGCGCAAGCGGACAAGCTTGCCGCCGCCATCAACGACGCGAAGCCGGCGCCGGGCGCCAGCACCACGCCGGCGATCGATCTCTCCGCGATCAACGCGCGCATTGCCGAGATCGAACGCGCCACCCGCGCCCAGGCCGCCGAGATCACGCAGCAAGCCGGCAAGATCGCCGCGGTAAAACCTGCGGAGGCCAAGCCTGCGGATGATGTGCCGTTGCGGCGGCTGGTGGCGGCATCGCTGCTCGACGTTCTGGTTCGGGTCGGCGATCCCTATGTTACGGCGCTGGCGACGACGAAATCGCTCACCCCGGATGCCGAGGCGCTGAAGCCGCTCGACGCCTTTGCGGCGAAAGGCGTGCCGAACGCGAACGCGCTGTGCCGCGAACTGCTGACGATCGTGCCAAAGCTGGCGCCGCCCGCGCCGGACAATGCGGCGACGACAGGCACGGGCATCGTCGACCGCCTGCAGGCGGGCGCCGCCAAGCTGGTGCGCGTCCAGCGCGCCGATGCCACCGGCGACGACCGCGGCAGCATCGTCGCGCGGGTCACGGCGGCAGGGTTGCGCAACGATCTGGCGGAAGCGCGCCGCGAATTGAATACGCTGCCGCCTGCGGATCGCGCTCCGGCGCAAGCCTGGCTCGACAAGGCCGACGCCCGCGATGCGGCGCTCGCCGTGTCACGCAAATTCGCCAGCGAAGCCATGGCCGCGCTCGCTCAAGCCAGGCAGTAGGATTTCATGATTCGCATCATTCTGTTTCTGGGCCTGATCGCGCTCGCCGCCGCAGGCGCGGCCTGGATTGCCGATCAGACCGGCGACGTTTCGCTGTCGTGGGGCGGTTGGCGCATTGAGACCACGGTGCCGGTGTTCGCGCTGGCGCTCGGCCTCACCATTGTCACCGCCGTCGCCGTCTGGTCGATCCTGCGCGGCTTGTGGCGAACGCCGGCGCGGATGCGGCGCAAGCGTCAGGAACGCCGCCACGCCCGCGGCCGTCACGCCATCACGCAAGGCCTGCTGGCGATCGGTCATGGCGATTCGACCACCGCGCGCCGCCATGCCGACGACGCACGGCGCCACGCCGCGCATGATCCGCTGGCGTTGCTGCTGACTGCGCAATCGGCGCAGCTCGAAGGCGACCGCGAGGGCGCGCAACGCGCGTTCCGTGCCATGGCCGAACGCGAGGACACAAGGCTGCTCGGCTTGCGCGGACTGTTCGTCGAAGCGCAGCGCGCCGACGATCCCGTTGCCGCCGTGATGATCGCGGATGAAGCGCTAAAACTGTCGCCGTCGTCGACCTGGGCCTCGCATGCGGTGCTCGGCTTCCGCTGCGCCAGGGGCGACTGGAACGGCGCGCTGTCGATCCTCGACAATAATCACTCGTCCGGCCTGATCGACAAGGCGACGTTCCGGCGGCAGCGCGGCGTGCTCCTGACCGCGCGTGCGCTGGAGCTGGAAAAGCTCGATCGCGATCTCGCGCGCGAAAGCATCATGGAAGCGGTCAAGCTGGCGCCGACGCTGGTGCCGGCCGCGGTGCTCGCCAGCAAGTTCGAGAGCGAGGCGCATCAGGTGCGCCGCGCGATGCGGCTGGTCGAGACCGCATGGCTGGCGCAACCGCATCCCGACCTTGCGGATGCCTATGCGCATGTAAAACTCGGCGACTCCGCGCGGCAGCGGCTGGTGCGGATGGAGACTCTCGCGGCAAAAACGCCCGGCAGTATCGAAGGCGCGCTGGCGGTGGCGCGTGCCGCGATCGATGCTGCGGAATTCGCGCGTGCCCGCGCAGCGCTGGCGCCGTTCATCGAACGGCCGACGCAGCGTGTCGCCGTGCTGATGGCGGAGATCGAGCGCATCGAACATGGCGATTCCGGCCGCGCCCGGGCGTGGACGCTGCGCGCGGTGCGCGCGCTGCACGATCCGGCGTGGACCGCGGACGGGTATGTCAGCGATCGCTGGCGGCCGGTGTCGCCGGTCACCGGACGGCTCGATGCCTTCCAGTGGCAGACGCCTGTCGCCAGCCTGCCGTCGGACAAGGGCGCTGCGATCGAATCCTCGGCCTTCGAGGATGCCATGCTGGCCGCACCGCCGCCGAAGCGGGTCGAGGCGCCAGTCAGGGGTCTGGTCGAGCCGCAGGGCGAGGTTTTGCCGGAACCGCCGGTCGACGCAGCACCGGTCGAGCCGGCGCCTCCCGCCGCACAGGACAACTCGCCACAGCCAGCGGCTGCCACGGAGCCGGCCGCCGCCGCGCCCGAGCCCGCGGCACCGCCGCCAAAGCCGGAACCGGCGCCCGTCGTGGCGGCGCCGCTGTTCCGCGCCCGCCAGGACATCCCGAAGGCGCCGCCGGCGAGCATTCCCGCCGTCATTCCCATCGTCCGCGCCCCGGATGACCCAGGCGTCGATGACGGGGCAGCCCCGGACGAGTTTTCGGAGCAAATCGGCCCGCCAACGGCGCAAGCCGGCGGCTGGCGCGGGTTTTTGTCCCGCTGGGGCAGCTAGGGCGCGCCGGGCAGGGGTGCTTTTTCTTGCCAATCCGGGCCCTGCCCGATATCAGGTGCGCACGCGTTTCGGCCTGTTTTCCGGGCGCGATTCTCGATAGCGTTTTCAAGCGAAGTGGGTACCGGTTCGCGTCAAGAAAACGCGTCAGACTAAAAGGCTTTGGTCCGCCGCAATAGCTCAGTTGGTAGAGCACGTCATTCGTAATGACGGGGTCGGGGGTTCGAGTCCCTCTTGCGGCACCATATATCATATTGAAACTATTGTTAATTTTATGCGCATGATTTAGCGCGCCACCGCGAATCTCTGCATAGGAACCACCGCGTAACCACCCGGGGCTATTTGGCAGTTTCGTTCGACTTCGCTTGTTGCTTAAGCAAGCGAGACCGGTTTCAGACCAGAACAACAAATGGCCAAACCGCCCTCTGTGAACCGCCTTATACGGTTCCTTCACCGTTGAGCTGCTAAGCAGATTTCAGGGTCCGCCAAGACGCTGTATTTCCAGCCGGCCGGCCTAGCTTTTTGACACGCGGCTTCGAACCGATGTCTTTTGAACTACCGCATTGGCTGATGATCGCAGGGGCCTTACTGGTGGGCGCGGGCTTTGTTGGCGTCCTCGCCAGCGGAGGGAAGGCGCACGAGGTTGATGCACCTCCAGAAGAGCCGATCGATCTGCCGGCTTTGCCGATCCTCAACTCTCGCAAGAGGCAGTAGCTCGCCGAACCTTCTAGTTTTTCCCGGGCAGTTCTTGGAGATGGGACATGGAGCGCAAACGCTGGATGCCGGAGGACGTGGCGAAGCTGCAAAGCATGGCGGGGAAGTTTCCAACCCCATACATCGCGCGCGTGCTGGGGCGCGGCCTTTTCGCAGTTGTTGTGAAGGCGCACTCGCTGCAAATCTCCCTCAGAATGAAGCAGAAGCGGGGAAGCTTGGTGGGCCAGGAAAAGAGGAGCGGGGATCATGCCTCTTAGTCCGGTCTGCCGCTCTAGATGCCGCTAAACCTCGCTTGAGGCCGATAGGAACCAATCCGCCGGCTGAGCGTCATAGAGGCGCGTCCGCCTCCGTGGGCGCACTGACTGTAGACGGTGACTGAGGCCCCGAGCCAGTGGAAGGGTTCGGGGCCGTCCTTTCTCCTGCAGGAGAACGGCCATGCCCCTTGTTTTCATTTTATGGGCCATACTCGCCATTTTGTTCGTGGCCGGTTACGTGCTTGTCGTGCTCTGATACGTAGCGATGGCGGGCGGGCATCCCTCGACTTTGCGGGAGTGTGACACGATTTGTAGTGTCACGTTCCACGATCAAGAACATGCCAGGTTATCGCTGCGCCGGACTTCTTCCATTCCGAAAGCGCTTGAATCAATTCAAGCATCGCTCGTCGGCAAATCTCTTGCCGAGGTTCTTGCGGGTATAGATGCGCTAGTCCCTCTAGTTCTATTAGAGCTGCTTTACCCTCGTAAGTGACAACAAGGGTGCTCGTCGTATCGTGGTATGGATTTAGATCGGAAATGCCAACGGTGGTCATGTGGCCCTCCAAGCGGAACGGGTCTATCCAAGCTCAACCCCGAAAGCCGGGCAAGATCCCGCGTAAATTCTGACGGTGACTTTTCAGATTTCGTTAAGGGGATTTAGTCGATCTGCTTAACCCGGGCGCTACGCGCGGCTGCTATGAAACAGGTCCCCTCGCATCACCAGGAGGTTCAGAATGACCAAGCTTTTTAAGCGTTTCGTCAAGGATGAGTTTGGAGCTACCGCCATTGAATACGGCTTGATCGCCGCGGGCATCGCGCTGGCCATCATCGCGGTGGTCAACGGGCTCGGCACCACCCTCAACACGAAGTTCACAGACATCAACAACTCGCTCAAGTAAGTCGGTCCGCAACTCCAAACTCAGCCCGCCCGCCGGTCCCTTCCGGCGGGCATTTTTCTTTCACGGGAGATCTCGCTTCAGCTTGCGCTTCCCCGTGGTGGTCTTTGCGATCAGGATTGAACACCTGCTCGATGTACCGCAGCGTGGCAGCTCGGGCAAAGAAGATCGGGTAGCCTTGCTCGGCTGATCACTAAACTTTCGTTTACGGTTCACGCCGAATACTAAAGCAAAGGACATTGTCGTGACCCCTGGAACCCCGGAAAGCTTGCTGAAACTCACACGCCGAGACTGGATCAGCACCGGTCTCATATTCGCCGCCATTTGCACCATCGGCTATTTTGCCATTCCGAACTAAACAAAAGGGCGGCGAGAGGAGCGAGGCGAAAGCCCGCAACGCAAATCCAACAAAGGGTCGCAAGACCACCAAGACCAAACGCCGCATTGTTTCAGCGGCTAAGGTGTCGCCGACGCTTCCAGAATTGATGTAGAGGTATTCGAATTTGACGGTCCATCCGTCGAGGATGACCGTCTCCAAAGCCAGCGCCCACTTTCCATCCGAGCTTATGAGTACCTAAGAGGTCACCTCGGCCTAAGCAAGAACGCCCGTCACATAGAGCAGCGAGCGTTCCGCCGGCGCGGAGTTGATGCGACCCCGGGCAGTGCCGAACCAGGGCAGCTTGTTCTGATAGGCCACGACGCTGCTTATCGCTGACGCGCGGAGCGTTGGAGGGGCGCGCGATACGGGACTGAGTTGAAAGCACCAAAAAACAATGGCGGATTGGGGTTCCTTAGTCGCCGTTGACGAATGCGGGCCTGCCGCGGAGATAGTGACGCCTGGGCGTTGTGTTGTCGGAGTAGTGCCAGTTCGTTTTCTAAGGTCAGAATCTTATCCTGAGCATGTTGCAAAGATCGCCGCAGTTCCGTGATGTCAGTCTCGAGCGGCTCCTTTAGTCGCGTCTCTTTTTCCCGAGCTTCGGCGCCCCCTCGGGAATATTCCCCCGCGTTGCTTACCATCTCCTCTAGCGGCTTTGCGAGCTTATCTCCCGCAGCACCTCGGCGTTGCTCATTCTCGGGACTTCGTGTAACCGAATTAGCAATCGGCTCAGACCAAACAACCACGCTGGCCTCATCAGCTTCCGCAAGAGGCGTGGATGCTAAGGTAGTCTTAGGCGACTGCTTGATGGGCAGCGGGGCGCCTTGTGACACGCTCGGTAGACCTGACTTCTCGCCCTGATGTTCTATCAGGTGGGTGGTGACGACTTCGCGAAAATACATGCAGGTAAGTGACGCAGCAACCATGGCTGCGCCGCAGGAGATCGCAAATCGACGCCGTGCTTGGCTGAGGTGCGCTTTCCTTGGCGAGTTAGGTTTGTAACTATTCGTGACACTCACTGTGTCCGAGTTCGACTTCGGACGTAGCGCCAAAATCTCTGAGGCCGCAGGTGTCCGCTCGGACTCGGGGCCACTCATATTCGCGACCTTGGCACTCGGCTGCAACGGGTTGTTGGGTTGACACTCATTTTCGAGATGTTCAGCACGCCGCATTGCGTGCCAATAACCTGCCGTAATGTTGCACGGCTTCCCATTTTCCCCGACCCAGGCATGCTCCGACCACCGCGCGAGTTCATAGGTGCCAGTGGAGTCATCTTCAAGGATAACGGCTCTTCCGTCTTTCGGTACGGTTTCGATCGGTTGACGCATCCCGTTCTCCCAATTGAAGCTGACGCACCCCTTCCCGATCCGAAGTCTAAACGCGAGCAGACGCTTTTCTTGACTTTGCTATCGCAGCCGACACACTGCTTGCATAGTGATTTCCGACAATCGATGCGCGTTCCGAATGTGTATCCACTTCCACCGGAGCAGCGTCTGACACACCAGCTCCGCGATTGGCGCCCGGCTCAGATTCTTCTTCGGCTTTGAATGCGAATTCTCTCGGGCTGCGCTCAGCCACCGGATCAACTGTTTGCACCGCCTCAGAATGAAAGAGATTCGTACCGGCGGGCAGAACGTCTTGCTTGGGTTGTCTCAGGTTTAGCCAAAGTAACAGCAAGCCGCCAACGAGAAGAGCAACCGTCAACATATCGAATAGCGCTGTAAGCTTTAGCACGGCGTCGTTCTCCCCAACACCTGGCACTCCCAACCGGTTAGCGCGGAAGTTCCGGTATGAGAAATTCGGGAGTGACTTGAGTTAAAATCAATTTTGACCGTATTGCGAGTTTAAAACGCCGGCTCGACGGCGGATGGGGCCGCAGCCAAGTGTTCCTGTTGGGAACAATTTGCTAACGTTAGCAGGCGGGCTGTTCGCGTGGTCAACAACGAAGGATGCCGCCAACTGAGGCGGCCCCTCAACTCAACTCCAGACTGATCGGATTAAGCGGCGCTCAGCGCCATCTGATTGCGACGGCGATAGGCCATGAAGCCAACGCCGGCAAAGCCGAGGATCATCATGGCCCACCGTCCTTCGGCTTTGGGGGCACATCAGTAAACCACCCAGCGGATGGAACTTTTGCGCGGTCGATTCGGGTTGTCTCGCGCAACCTGTTTCACTAACGAGCACGACCGCGCGACGCGATGACAGACCACAACCGCATCGTTGGGCATGAGCTGTTCCGGAGTAAATGCGGTAGCTTCGAGGTTTACTTCCCGGACGGCCGGGCATCCAGGTTCTTCTATTGGGACGATCTGCCGAGCCGGCGGCCGCGGCTGCTCACGCGCGAAGAAGCCCTGCAGCAGGCCAAGGCATTTGCTCGGGCGGTGGGGGGATGACGAACCCAATACGTCATGAAGTTCGTCAGGCCGGCGCCGATAAAGGGTTGCCAGCCGCCAAGCGCCGCCTAGCGGTCTTTTTGTTTGCGAAGTCGCCAGCCGTTGTAGCGCGCGAGCAACGGCTCCCAAGTTTCTAATCCGCAAAACAACTTTTGGGCTTCACACGAGAGTACTGGCCGGGCTGGATAGATGAGGGGAGCCAGTTTGGGGGATCGGATCATGCCGGCAAATCCGCTATCCGACGACATTGCTAGCCTCCTACGCTTGTTCGAAGAGTTCGAGCGTTCTATCGGCGAGCGCCCGATATCGAATGACCGCCAACCGGCCAAGTTGCATGATGAAGCCCGGTCCAAAATGGCAGTCTTTGCTAACGCTGTAGATCGAAGTGAAAATCGTTTGGTTGAACGGATCGCCACAGCGATGTCGAAAAATTTCGAGTTCAAGCCTATCTAACCGTCCTCAACAGGGTGTCGCGCTCGGACCTGTTCTGAGCGGGGCAAGGCAGCCCAATATCGATGGAGCACCACGAGCTGCCTAACGGTGCAGACCACTCAGGATTTCCCGCGCCAGACGTGAGATCAAACTGACTAATCTGACAGCTTCGATGGTCTCCTTTGTGCGTGCGCCGTGCCGATAATTGCCATTCCGTTTGCCGGCCGGTGCGCCGCCTCTCGCTCCATGCATCCTACAGACGCGGCAGCCGCTTATTGCAGGCGCGCGACACGGCTTCCCTGTTCGTTTTGATTTCGCTTTGCAACGAGGTGCGTCGTGAGCGCTTTGCATGGGGTTGATAGTCATTTCGTTTTCTCGCCTCCCCCCACCCCCACGAGATCAGGCAGTCCTGTATCGTTAAGGATGGGCATGGGCAATTCAGAACTGGCAGCCAGGAGAGGAGACGCATTGGGACCTCCGCCGCCCGTGGTGATAGTTCGCGATCATCCACTTGGTCCGCACGTCACTTATCTTGGGATTGTAAAGTTTGCCAATCGCGCGGCCTTAGAACGGGGCGCGACTTCAGCTAGTCGCACTTGTTGCCGCAGCTTCCGAACCTCCAGCATTCGCTCCGTGAGGTCCGGCGTAATTTGCCGCTTCTTTTGCCTGGTTTTCGAAACGTGGAATGCTTGTCCCATCGCGAGGCCTCCAACAAGCGAAAACCCCTTTGCCAGCATAAAATTGAAAGCGGGACCGGCGTCTGTCCGCCGGGCGACACAGGAACTCCCAATTGCCACTTTCTCCCGATGACCAAGCGAAGCTTCTATATTGTCCATCTCGCCTACTGCGCGCAGGCGATAATCCGGGCGCGTCGGAATAGCCATGCAGTTCACCCGTGTGATTAATCCCATCGAGGAAATGGAAGTATGGAATGCCAGCAGCGATGCCGCCTCGTTCGTGATCAGTTACGAGAGTCAAAACGGTCCTGGTTTTCATGGAAAAACCGGCTTTGCAGTGTCTTGGCGCCCGATCGACCAGAATAGGTCCGCCGTTCGTGTTGGCGGATCACCCTTCGAGACGCTGGCTGAAGCTAAAACCGCCTGCAACGCGATGGCGGCCATTCTCGCAAAGGCAGGACCGACAGGCGCTCAAGTTGATTTCGATGCGAGGGCGGTCCTTCGCAAATGGCCGTCACTCCGGAACGAACGTCGTGCCGAGGGCACCGGACCATATCTCCTCGTCGACAGCACCCTTGATAAGTGTTTGCGGGAGTTGATGGCCAAGCCGACTTCCGTGCGTCACCTGTACGAAATCCACACAGCGCCGCGGCCGCCGTTGCCTAGTGTCGTCTTGCCCGAAGGGGTCATCCTCGAACTCGCGCGCCTGCGGGGACTTGATCGGATCACATAACGGTCGCGTTACGAGAGGAGCCGGATCACGCCAGACGATCATGACGCGTCTCTAACATTTCACAGACAGTCACGGTCGCCATCCAGGACGCGGCATGTCGCCAGCCTGCGCCCATGGATCGACGACCGAAGACGACGCCGATCCACAAACTGGAGCGGTACCTTGCGCTGCAAGGACTGTTCGTCGGTACGCGGCTACGCCAAGCGCAGCCACCGGGTTGCGCTACGGCCGACGAAGATCACGACGAACGAGCCAGCGTCGACATGGTGGCCGGGCGAGCGGTAGTTACCACCTGGTAAAATTCCGAGCGATTTTAAGCGCGCCTACTTCATCAGTCTCAAGGGCGATCTTTTGAGCGAGCATGACGTCGCCAGAGGCAAGATTGTCTCTGGGTACGAAGCACCATCCCAAGATCGGACGGCCGTTTTCATCCAGTTCGGTTATGTTTGAAGCCGTGCCGTGCTGTATCCGGTAGCGCCTTCCGCTGTGGGAACCGACCACCTCGAAATATCTGTACTTGTCGTATTGGGCGCGCTGTTCGACCGACAACCAGTCTCGCAGAAGCCTACGGCTTCGTTGCTCCGGTTCATTCGCATGACCGAGTTCACGGAACCAGTCCCAGACGGTTCGTACGAGGCCCAAGCCGCTCATGACCACCGACAACAGTCAGCCACCGACCAGTCGAGGGAAGAACAGCGTTTCCTCCGCCTTTGGATCGAAATTGCGTGCGATTGTGGGGTCACCGGACCCATTACGCACCGCAGCGGTATAGCCGAGACCGGTGAGCTGCCGAAACCGCTCTTCGGCCTTTAACAGGGACTCGCTGTCTTGCTGATCGAACCAGTATCGAGTGTCGCCACTGTGATCCATAACGATCTGAGTTGCCATCGCTCACTCCTTGCCGCCCTTGCCCGGAGCCTCAATGTGAGGCGTCCCGAAATGTTCCTAATTGGCCGATTGAGGCCGGTGCTAGTCGCAGCGCTCTCGATGATCGTGATCGGCACCGCGCGGGACAGGGGAGATATGCGACTTTTATTCGGTGATCTCGCGGGGTTATGGCGTGGGCAGGCCTGGCCTTAGTTACAGACCTTTTCAATTTGATTGCCCGCCAACCACGGTCCTTCAACGGACGAGCTTCTTGGCCGTCAGGCATTCGCTCGAGTGAACTTGCGGAGTCGGTTCATGGTTCTTTCTTCAGCTCCTGTCTCATGGGATCCGACTTGAGAAATAATCGATCGGTCGATTTATTTAAGCGTATGTCGCCGCCTCCCAAATCGAGGTGACCTATGAATTCGCCCGTTGGCTTGTGAATTCTTTTGGCCTCGGAGGTCGTACAACTTATTGCCGGCTAGGTCGTAAATTACGTTTGCCCGGATGTAGGCAACGTATTGGCCATCACTGTTGAATAGTTTTCCGTCCATAGTGCAACGGTCTTTAGGAATTGGCGGCCCCAGACCGCGACATGAAGCTAAGTTCTCTGAAAAGCGGATGTTCCTAAACCGGAAGGCGAACTGCTCCGCAAGGCGCGACAAGCCGACACGGCGGCTCACTTCAACGCACCCGGGCTTCAACCACCAAAATAAAATGCTGCTGGCTACCGTCATCCAGCGTATGGACGGAACTGGCCTGCGGTTCCCTAAAAGAAACTTGGACGACCATTTTTTGAACCGGGAACGAAAGTCCTCGCGGGGGAATTGGTGTGCGAGACCGTCGCCCGCCGTTGCGAAACGGCGCATGTCGCGGATAGCCAAAGGTCTTCGGACTCGCTGTTCAAAAACAAGCGCTCGCGCAGGATAGCCAAAGGCGACGGTCTCGGCCTCCATTTGGTCTGCTGAACTTGGAAAGCTATCGACCTTGGTGAGTTTTTGCGCAGGTCCAGAGAATACCGTTATGCGAAACCCGATTGACATTAAATCCTCACATAGCCGCGCGATTGCGCGAGAGATTGGCGAAAGACTACGGCCGTCATTCAAAGAAGATCGCGAGATACCAGCGAGCTTCAGAATGCAAATCGAACGACTCCGCCAATTAGAAGAGCGCGGGCCTAGAGATTTAGGCCGCGTCACCGCGGACGCATGATTCCGCGGGCGGCACCGCTCTGCAAACCCCTTGGGGATAGGAATGGCGCTAAGCTACAGCGGGAGAGGGTGTGAATTACTCGCCTTCAGTCCCCGCCCCACAACGCGGTCGCTTGCTTGATCACATCTGGTGGCACCGCGATATAGGTGATGATTGAAAACGCAAGCACTGCGAGCACCAAGCTTATCCACCGTGGCCCTGATGATCTCATGATGCACCCCCTACCAGCCATCATCAAAGCGCAACGATTGGTCGATTCGATGGCAAGAGCGTGCGCCTTCAACAAAAGACCGCCCGAAAGGCGGTCTCGGTGTTCTCAATACGTTAACTCAGCGGCGTGCTGGTTAGGCCCGCGTCGCGGGGCGCTTGGGGTTTATTTTCCTGCTCGCTTTGCCGCTCCAAGTCGTTAGTGCGTACGTTACCGCGAACACTACGATTGTCGTGACACCAATTAAAGCGACAAGTTTTTCCATTTTTGGCGACGCTGCAACCCCTGGCTTGCCAAGTCGGGTTAGAGATTACTTCAGCGAGTTGTTGATGTCTGTGAACTTCGTGTTGAGGTTGGAGCCGAGGCCGTTGACGACAACGACAATGACAATGGAAATGCCGGCGGCAATCAAGCCGTATTCGATAGCGGTGGCGCCGAACTCATCCTTCACGAAACGCGCAAAAAGATTAGACATTTGTAGCCCCTAGTGATGCGAGGAGGGTGTTTCATAGTAGTCCCCTCGTTGCATCAGAGTTAAATCAATAGTTCAAATGCCCTCGAACCAATCTGGAGATCGCAGCGCTTGAAGAGGGGCCTGTGCTCGCCGTCGTCCTGTTGTCCGTTTGGTGAACGCTACGGCCCAATCCTCCTCACGCTCTCCCCGCCCGGCCGCTGGCCAGGTTCTTCATCTGGAGCCACGCCTTCGACGGCCCGCGGGCGCGACCAAAAAAGGCTCGCACCGCTGACGGGCAGCACCAACAAGTTAAATTTAGACGCAGTTGGCTAATCGAATTTTACAAACTTAGTCTCAGTCTAAAGTCCTATACTTTGAAGGGTGCAGGGATGAACGCAAAACCAAACTTTCGTCCAGTTCCTCGCAACGGTGGCTGGCAAATTCATGTGACGTGGCCTGATGCCCGGACTGAACAACTCGGCGGCTTTCTGAGCGAAGCCGAAGCCGTCCAGTGGATCAACAACGTTTCGGACAAGTGGACAGTGAGTGCTTCGACAGGAACCCGACGCAGGCGCACTCGCAATGGCCGATCGATCATTGAGATAATCGCGGAGCGACTACACTTCGCCGGTCGATGATTATCCGTTCACGACCTTGCCATCGATCCGGAACGACGACGCCTTGATGCCGAAGGCAGCCTCAACGATGGCCGGTCGGTCGGCTCAGTCATGGCCACCGCGTGTGAAGCAGCGAACGCGCGCGCCGTCCCGGCGCGCTATCTCTGGTCGCACCGGACAACTCGAGTTCTTTGACAAGGAATTCGCCAAGACCACGGCCCAGGCAGCCGCGACGGCAATCATCGCCGGCATCGAGAAGAACGCGCCCCGGATCCTGATCGGCGGCGACGCTCGCATGCTGGACCGGCTGCAGCGCATCCTGCCCGGCACATACTTCAGGATACTGAAGAGGCGGATGGCGAAGCGGGAAGGGCAAGCCTCTGCTCCCGCAGCAGCGGACGCAATCTAGCCTCACAACTCCGGCGAAGATTGCAATCAACAAAAAAACCCCGGCATCGCCGGGGCTTTTAGTTTGCGGAGATAAACCTGATCAGATCAGACCTCAGTACCTAGCGACCACGGGGTTTTTACCCACCCCGCCAAAACGATAGTTGAGCCGGAGGGTGACCACATCGATATCCTGACTGGCATGGAGGTTGTTCCATCCGTTGGCGATGACCCACAGCGTAGTCGTTGTTGCCCAGCCAAGCGTGCATGTATTCGACGCCGAACGACCAGTTCGGGCTAAAGCCGTATTCCAAGCCAACGCCGACCGTACCACCCCAGCGCGTATTGGATGCCGTGACGAAATTCACGCCGTTCCATGCGGCCCATTGGTCGTTGTTCGCGACAGCGGCACCGCCCTTGACATAGAACAGAGCGTTGTTAGCGGCGTAACCGATGCGGCCGGTGAAAAAGCCAAGAGCATCAACCTTTGAACCAACGGACCAGGTACCAGCCGGGCCATAGTATGCCTTGCTCAGATCGGCCCAGTTGTATTGAGCTTCGAGACCGAACACCCACGAACCGGCCTGCCAGTTGTAGCCAATCTGCCCGCCAATGGTGCCGCCGGTTGCATCAGCCCCATATGCGAGTGCGAGCACTCCCGGACCTGTCCACTCGTATCTGTTGCGGCTCGATCCCCAGCCACCGTTGATGCCGATATAGAAGCCGGACCAATTGTACATCGGGGCGATGTAGGGCACCGGCGCTGCCTTGACAGCCATGTCGGCGGCAACCGCGGGAGCGGCCATGCCTAGTGCAACGAGACCGACCGTACCTAGCAAAAACTTCTTCATTTATTTGTCTCCCGTTGGATCCGCTGAGAGCGGGTATAGAAAAGCGCGAGCGCCCCAAATCACGCCTTAAGGAATAGTCGGGTCCCACGGAAAGCACCGTAACCAAATGGCCACAGTTCGCACAAAACGAATTGTGGCCAAACATCTGATAGATAGAGGCTTTTTCGAGTAGCCCTTGGGAATCACAGCTCCCTCTCGAACTGGCCCGGATGCCTCGCAGTCAATCCCGACCATTCATGCCTCGGGGTGGAGAGCTACAGCTGATCGGGGTGGTCAATGACGCTTACTTGTTGACGCCATGAAGCGGGCTATGGCGCCGCGCGCCGCTTCTTTGATGGGTCTTTTCGCCACTGCCCGGTTTCTGCTTCTTTGTTTGCTGCTTCATTTCGCAGTCGGGCGGCCGCCTTAAGCGCATCAATTCGTTCGGGACCCCAAGGCAGCGCACACGCTTTCGCCAGCGCCTCGTCGGCTATTGACCAAAGGCGATCCAGCTCCGCCATAACTACCTCCAAACTAAAAATCCCCAGGGGTACGGAGCCGTGGGAGTTTCCGCTTACCGGAGTAGGTGTCAAGCTCAGTACCGGCGCGACTGCGTCAGGCATCCCACGACAGACGATCGGGTGACGCTGTTCGTTCCAGGGGAAGACCTGAGGCACCGTCTCAAGGCGGCTGGCCATATTCAGTGCCGGTCATCTACATAACTGGGAACGACAGTCCTGCCGTCCGCGCGGCTGCGCATCAATCTGGATGCCTCGCCTATAGGCACGTACTTTGGCCAACCATGCGGCCAACGTTGATAATTTGCGACTCCGCGGCATCCGCGCTTAGATATGTCACGGAGGTAAAACACATCATGCTGCGGCGCCGAGGCCGGTTCACCTTTAGAGGAGAATCGCAAGTTGATGTCGATGTTCTCTGCCGGCGCGAGCGTGGAAGAGGCGGTCGCCAAGTTCAGCTCGTCGCCAGAAACAATCCTACATAAAGCCGCAGAGTTCGGAGTTCGGCCAAGAAACCCACCAGCCAGGCCGCACGAAGTTCGCTCAGTGAAGCGCCGGAAGAAGGGACAGTTAAGTTCGATCAAGCGTGGAGGCGCTGGTTCGGGTTTGGCAAAAAACCCGATTGCAGCTGAAGAATTGGCGTTCGTTTTTCAAGAACGACTTGTCGATATTTGCGGGCACCGAATTCCAATAGCTATCGTTCGGGTAGGTGACAGATGGTCAGCTCAAACCAGCGCCGAGGCGAGGAAGTACAGACCCGAGTGCGTAGCCAAGATGGGTATTGTCGAAGCCGAACTTCGTAAACAATACATTCTTCCGAAGGATACAGACTGCACGTCGCAAGCAAGCTATCCACGCAAACGAAAGCCCCGGCATTCAAGCCGGGGGATCGCATCCGCCTTACCAAACTGGGTATCAAAAACTCGCCGAGGCTAAAGAGCGACCTTGGGGTCGTCATACGGGAAGTCGGGGGAAACGTCATACGTGTATTGATTGAGGGGCGCAAAACGCCGATTTCGCTGCACGTAAGCTATGTGGAGAAGCGCAGAAAAACCCCATGATATCCCGCATTTGTGTGTTTACTGGTGACTGTGTCTTTCCAGCAATAGTTTTATCCCCCAATTCCGGTATTTCTACTGAAGACTTATTCATACGATTTTAACCAACGGCTTCGCGTGCGGGGTCAAACCCAGGGGGTTTCATGATGAAAAGAGTTCTTACAGCCGCGGCGACCGCCGCGCTTTTGTTGGCCGGTACTGCAGTCGGTTCCGCCGCGGACATGGCAATTAAGGCCCGCCCGATGGCGCAGCCGCTGCCGGTAGTCTGGTCCTGGACCGGCTTCTACTTCGGTGGCCATGTCGGCGCCGGCTGGGGAACCACGGAATCGACCCTCACGGGCGTCGCGATCGTGCCTCCGATCATTCCGCCGCTCGCCTTCAACCTGCCTTTCTCCCAGACCAGCACGAGCGGGTTCCTGGGTGGCGTGCAGGCTGGATATAACTGGCAGGCCGGTTGGGCTGTGTTCGGCATCCAGGGTGACATCGCTGGTGCCAATATCAAGGGCACAAGCCCCTGCCTCGTCGTTCTCGGCTGCAACACCGACACCCAGTGGCTGGCGAGTGTGACTGGCCGCCTCGGTGCCGTGGTTCTGGATCGCGGTCTTGTTTACGTCAAGGGCGGCGCTGCCTGGCAGAACTCCACCCACACCGTCACGCTGCCGTCCTTCGGCGGCGTCGGAGGTCAGGATCTCACCAGCAGGGAAATCACCCACTTCGGCTGGACCATCGGTATGGGCACCGAGTGGATGATCACCCCGAACTGGACCGCGTTCGTCGAATACAACTATTACGACTTCGACAAGAAGAACTACGCGTTCCCCCTCAATCTTGGGGCCGGCATTCCCTTCGCGGTCAATGTCAATGCAGACCTCCGGAACACCCTGTCGACCTTCAAGGTCGGCGTGAACTACAAGTTCAATTGGGGTAAAAGCCCGGTCGTGGCGGCGTACTGATCGACAGCCTCTCTACGACAATTCAAAAGCCCCGGCATCGTCCGGGGCTTTTTCGTCTCCGACCCGCTGTATCCCCGCCCCCGTTCCGATCCCCAAGGGAAAGATAATTTGCACGACGTCGCCGGCCGCGAAATCATTGCGTCCGCCGTGATGCGGCTTAAATCTCTAGGCCTCCCTCCACTACAGCAAGTTCAACCGCCTGCAATGAGCAGCGCAAGGCAGCTGAAGACTAATAACCGATGGATTGGATAGATAGATAAGAGCAAATCTGCGACGGGCGCCGGGATCATATCAGGGGATGGTCCGTTATCCTCCCAGCCAAGGGAGGCTCACTATGGCCGACAACGATCAACTCAAGCCGAACGATTTTCCAATGCACATCGACAAAAAGAAAATCGTCAAAACCGACGGCAAAGAGATAGCTGAAGCTAAGACAACAAAAATCGCCGAAGACGTTGCGGACCGCTTGAATTCAGAAGAGGCACAACGCGAAGAGGATCGTTGGGCCTGAGCAAAGAAGTTGGCGAAGGCCGGTCGCGAGCTGTGGCTGAAAGTGAACTACTTCATTGCCGCCGCAATAGCGATGGCCGGATGGCTTTGGCTGATCCTCTGGGTCGTACTGCAGCTTATTTGATTGGCCGCATCAAAAACGCCACGAACAGCAAAGGCGGCCCCCACATAGCCAGCAAGCCGTAAATTACGATCTCTACAACGTCCATGCTCATCCCCGAATGACATGTCGCTGGCTGAGAATGCTGTAAAGAATCGGGCTTGTTCATGGCACAAACGGTTTGTGCGCTGCAAAAACTTCGAGCCCCGGTGGCTAGTCTCGTCAGATAATTGAGAGAGACCGCCTTCGGGCGGTCTTTTTGTTTGGAGCGCTACTTCTGTACCCTTTGAGACGAATGATGACGATCGTCTGGATTTACATCGATACCCGCAAGCAGGTTGGCGACAAGGACCACATCAAGGCGTTTGCCAGCGAGGCCGCAGCTGCTGAGCATGGTGCCTTCGCTTATCCTGTGAAGTCGTACAGAGAGACCGCCTTCGGGCATCTTTTTGCTTGTGACAAACGGGCTACTGGCACGCCCTGCCCACGCGCCTTTGCCATCCGCGGCGCGCGTCCGGGTTTAGCATTTCGGCCTCTGCGCAATCTCCAGGATCGATGGGGTTGTCAAATCGTCGATTGTCCTTGTCCGCCGCGCTTGGCGGAAGGCCCTCGTTCGGTTCGGTCGCCCATCTACTCTAGGGTTCACTTGTCCGGACCATTGACCGCTATACTGGCCATCCGATTCACCGGAATAAAAGCCGTCCTGATGACGGCCGACGTCCTGCGCCGCCGCTGGGCCCACGAGCAACGCCAATAGCGTGACTACCATTGGTAATCCGAACAATCTCATTTGAGCTCTCCACGTCATGCGGCGACACAATGAGAACGTCGGCAACGGTTGGGCTGTTTACAGGGGCAACTCCCTCACAGTTTGGTGAGATGGCTGCGGCTTCCACCTAACGCGCGCTGCCGAGCAGAACTATCCCATGTACTTTGCCCGCGCTGCGACGCTACGGGCGATCCACAGGAACGACGAGATATGTCTTCAATCCCGATCGCAAGGATCACCAGTGGGGCAAGCTGAAGCTAACGAGAGACCTATGACCGGAGCGAAACGAAAATGAGTCGATCCTTCGATGTAGAAATGCAGGGGCGCATAATTGCACTGGAGCTTTTGGTGAGAGGTCTTTTGGCCGAAGCAGTCAACCGAACCGACCAGCCAGTAGAAGCTGCAACACGGATGAAATCGTCGATGTTGGCCTCATTGCAGAACGTGACGCGTCCGGTCAACGATTACTCAGATCAAATTTGGGAAGCCGCGGCCGATGCGCTGCGTCGGCAGTTAGACGATGTCATTCACAGAATCCATTCCAAGCGGACTAAGGACAATCAATCGTAACGTCGGGCAGGTGTTCAACCCCGATCGCAAGGACCACCACTGGGGCAAGCGGAAGCTGAAGAGAGATCAATGACGATGGCGCCAACAATGTCTGCTCTTACCCCAATAGCGGACATTGGTCTGCCGGATGGGTATGTCCGC